>CAWCKU010000019.1:0-189552 GCA_963796215.1 uncultured delta proteobacterium
CCCTTTGCTATCGGTCCGAAATCGCAGCATATCGATGAGTGCGGATAATGGCAAGATATCGGCAAGCATCACTCCGTATGCCATCGTAATTCCTACATTATAGGAATTATTTGTATAAAACCCTGCTTTGGTATGCTATATTGTGGCCATGAAATTAAGGTAGTTTCGCTTCGTACAGGCCATTTCAGAGGCTGTTTATACGGACCAAAAACCAGCATTCCGATTATTATGCGGATTAATCTGATTATTGTTCGCCATAACGAATACCACATGGAGGAACAATGATATTTATTCGTCATTTTCTCTTGGTCTCGATTTGCGTCATTTGCTATCAAAGCATTGCTTTGGGGATTGAATGCCCGCCATTTCCGTCTCAGGTCAGCAAAGATTGGGAGGTTGATGTAAAAACTGAGGTGGCCAAAATCGGGCCGGTTAAAGGCGGTGAATTGGCCACAAAGATGAAGAACGCCACGGTAGATTTGATGAGTAAACTTCCCGGCGCAGAAAAGTTATACATTGAACAGATGATGTTTGCATGTTATTGTTCCTCTCTGCGAGATGACAGTACGCTTTCTGAATCAGACAAGAGAAAACTTTTGCAAGAATATATAGGCTATGTCAGGTCTACTCTGTATGGGTCCCAGGAGACAAGAGCCAGTTCGCTGGGCCAGAGTGATAATATAATCTCCTTAGTTAATATTCTTAAAGAACGAGCCAATTCCATCAACAATGATTTGAATGAAGTTATCGTTGAACTTGAACATTATAAGGGTGAAAAACCTGAAATTTTAGAAAATTGCAAAAAGCTAAAGGAGTTAAAGAACCGATTTATAGAACTTTACCAGAAGCACATCGAAGCAGTGAATAAAAGTGACGTTTATCTTTCCCATGAATTGATTGGGGAGATACATGAGGTGCTGTTTAAAATTAATACGATTGTGAGTTCTACATTAATGGAAATCGCGGTTAAGATATGGTCAACTCCCACAAAGTATAAATACTTAGATCCCCCTAAACCTGGCTTTGATCGAGAATACGACGCAAGGCAGCAAGAAATTCTGGACTTGAGTAAGAGGACCGCTTCGCGTACCAATGCGATGCTATATCCGGGGCAACCATCTCCTAACCTGTCTCAGAATTTGGTTGATCTGATGTTTGCACCCGGAAAGCAGAAGCCAATAAAAGATAATAATCTGTTAAAAAGATAACTATTGAGGCCTTCAGTTGCGGATCATAATGTCCTTGAAGCATTTTAATACTTTGTGAAAAAGTAACGATAAGCAATACATAATTTTCTCTGGACTATCAATAAAAGATCACTGCTATATATCAACAGATTGAAGCATCATGGAATGCTTTGATAAGTCTATCATCTTGTAATCTAAAACTCTGCAAGAAATTCCCGCTCTGTTCTGTTTGATAAAATCATAGCTTACAGAAAAATATCACTCATTTCCTGACCGGGTTATAATGAATTAGAGCTAATTCCTCACAAAGCGAAAAACAATTAATTCCTTATGAAAACCCGCCACGATCAAATGCTGGTAGCTCGCGGCCTGGCCCAGAGCCGGACCCAGGCGCAGGTTTTTTGTCAGTGCTTGCGGCCACATTTTAGCTCCAAATGGGCTAAACGTAACTTTGATACCCCGGCTCATACATCGGAGAGACTTGATATAGGCCAGGAGATCATCGGGTTTCGGCTTGGTGGCCAGGCCGCCTGGTAGGCCACCTCGGCCACCGCGGCGGCAATGGCCGCCGAGACCTCCCGGATCCTGGTAAGCGGCGGATAAACGCTGCCCTGCTCCAGGTCGTCTGCCGATACCTCATGGGCCAGGGTCTTGGCGGCCGCCAAAAACATCTCATCAGTGACCTGCCGGGCCCCGCAAGCGATCACGCCCAGCCCCACTCCCGGAAAGATGTAGACGTTGTTCCCCTGGGCCGGCACCAGTTTCTTGCCGTTCAGGGTCACGGGGGCAAAGGGGCTGCCGCTGGCAAAAATGGCGCGCCCTGCCGTGGCGCTATAGGCCTCTTCGGCGGTGCATTCGGCCTTCGAGGTCGGGTTGGACAGGGCGAAAATTATGGGCCGGTCATTGAGCCTGGCCATGGCTTCCAGGACCGGCCGGGTAAATAGGCCTCGCTTCCCGGACACCCCAATGATGCGCGGTCGGCTTCAGGGTCTCCACCACGGCCGGCAAATCATGGATGAACTCGTGGTCATGGGCATAGCGGAGTTTACGGCCGGTCAGATCGCTGCGGCTTTTGACCACCAGGCCCTTGGAATCCACAAACCAGCAGCGCTGCCGGGCCTCCTCCACTGATAAGTCCTGCCGCCGCCAGGGCGGCCACGGTCAACTCGGCGGCGCCCATGCCCGGCCTCGCCGGCCCCCACGAAGAGAAATTTTTGCTCGCTAAGCTTGCCGCCCTTGAGGCGCAAAGCTGAGTATAGTCCGGCCAGGGCCACGGCGGCGGTTCCCTGGATGTCGTCATTGAAGGCGCAGAGGCGCTCGCGATACCGCTCCAAGAGCCGAAAGGCGTTGAGATTGCCAAAATCTTCAAACTGCACCAGGGTGCGGGGAAAGACTTCTGCCACGGCCACGATGAATTCTTCGACGAAATCATCGTAGGCCGCGCCGCGCAGACGCCGTTGTTTCAGCCCGATATACAAGGGATCGTTGAGCAAAGCCTCGTTTTCGGTGCCCACGTCGAGGGTCACCGGGAGACTGAGGGAGTGGTGGATGCCGGCACAGGCGGTGTAAAGCGCCAGCTTGCCCACCGGAATGCCCATGCCGTCCGCGCCCAGGTCTCCCAGGCCGAGAATGCGCTCGCCGTCGGTGACCACGATGATGCGGATATCTCGATAGGGCCAGTTGCGCAGCAGCTCCGGCATGCGGCCGCGGTCTTTGGCCGAAATGAAGATGCCCCGCGGCCGGCGAAAGATGTGGCCGTATTCCAGGCAGGCCTGGCCCACCGTGGGGGTATAGATGATGGGCATCATTTCTTCGATGTAGTCGATGACCACCCGGTAGAACAGGGTCTTATTGCGGTCCTGGAGCCCGATCATAAAGAGATACTTCTCGATGTCGTTGGGCTTGCGGCGGAAATTCTCCAGCGTCCGCATCACCTGCTCTTCCATGGTTTGGACCCGGGCCGGCAACAGCCCCCGGAGACCCTAGATTGTTCCCGCTCTGCTTCCGTAAAGGCGGCGTCTTTATTGAGGACCGGATCGCGCAGCAAGGCCACCCCGGTGGGAAAGCCCAGCATCCGGGCCAGGATCTTTTCTTTGGCGTCGGCAAACCTGCTTTTCTCCAGAACCGCGGCCAGATTGACCAGGTCCAGGAATCTGGAGACGGTTGCCTGGTCCATCAATTCCCGCTTGATCCGGACAACCGTGTCATCGTCTTCCAGGGATACCTTGTACATGCCATTCCACCTCGGTGATTATTGATTCAGGCCCTAAACTACTAGGCTAATATATCAGCTACTACCAAAAATTCTAAGCGTGCTTATATTTAAATCAATATATCGGTGAAATTCCTGAGGAGCTCGACCTTTTTCCCAGAGTTCCTACGGACCCGGTCCGCCACCCCAAATTGGTGCTGGCCCAGGGAAGCAATACGCATATTGCCCGGGGAGCGGCTGAGAGTTTTGGTGGGCGGTGGCGGGCGATCTGTGCTCCTTGACAGCAGCCCTGGCCGAGGTGAGGTCTCGGTGATTGCCTGTCCCGCGGCCTCTTCGGAGAATACCAAACCCCCGGAAAAGCCGGGGCATCTTACCGGGCCAATTGAAACCCTAATAAAGATATATCTTGTGAGAAGGAGGTAGGGCATGGTTAAGGTAGCATTGTTGTCCGGCTGGAGGCAAAACCGGGAAAAGAGGCGGACGTAGAAAGTTTTTTACGCGGGGGGTTGTCTGTGGTCCAACAGGAGCCGGCGACCACCGCCTGGTTCGCGCTGCGCCTGGGACCATCCACGTTCGGCATCTTCGACGCCTTCCCCGACGAATCAGGTCGGCAGGCACACCTCTCAGGCCAGGTAGCCGCGGCGCTCATGGCAAGAGCTTCCGAGCTTTTTTCCCAGCCGCCGGTAATTGAGAAAGTGGACGTGCTGGCGGCCAAACTTCCTCCTCATTAGCCTTTCGTGCCCGCACCCCCGTCCATCGAGGGAGAGGGGGGTTGCAAGCAACTACTAAACCTTGGCCGGAGAGAGCCGCATGGGTCCTGAACCTGGCCAGAGGAAGGAAAGTGACAGCCTGGGGGCAGTTGACGTCCCGGCGAACCGTTATTGGGGGGCGCAGACCCAGCGGGCCCTGCTCCACTTTGCCATCGGCGACGACCTGATGCCGCAAGAGGTGATCAGGGCCCTGGCCCTGGTCAAGAAGGCGGCGGCCCTGGCCAACCGTGAACTGGGAAGGCTGCCGGAAGATAAAGCCGGCTTGATTCTGCGGGCCGTCGAGGAAGTGCTCGAGGGGAAGCTTAACGACAATTTCCCCCTCCACGTCTGGATGGCGGGCAGCGGCACCCCCTGCCATATGAACGTCAACGAAGTCATCGCCAACCGGGCCATCGAGCTGGCGGGCGGGGTCCTGGGGAGCAAGGAGCCGGTCCACCCCAACGATCACGTCAATCTGAGCCAATCCACCAACGACGTCTTTCCCGCGGCCATGCACCTGGCCGCGGCCACTGCCATCCATGAGCGTCTCCTGCCCATGGTCAAAAAACTGCGGAATGCCTTGGACGACAAGGCCAGGAGCTGGGCGGACCTGGTCAAGATCGGCCGGACCCACCTGATGGACGCCATACCTCTGACCCTGGGCCAGGAGTTTTCCGGCTACGTGGGGATGCTGGACGACAACCTGGAGAGAATCCAGGGGGCCTTGCCCGGGCTTTATCGGCTGGCCCTCGGCGGGACGGCCGTGGGCACCGGGCTCAACGCCCCCAGGGACTTTGGGGCCTTGGCGGTCAAGCACCTGGCCGACCTCACCGGTCTCCCCTGCGTCCCGGCGGTCAACAAGTTTACCGTCATGGCGGCCCATGATGCCCTGGTCATGGTGAGCGCCGTGCTGAAAACCCTGGCCGTGTCCCTCTACAAGATGGCCAATGACATCCGGCTATTGGCCAGCGGACCGCGGGCCGGCCTCCATGAACTGGAGCTGCCGGCCAATGAGCCGGGGTCCACGATCATGCCCGGCAAGGTCAACCCTACCCAATGCGAAGCGCTGGCCATGGTGGCCGTGCAGGTCATGGGCTACGATGCCGCCGTGGCCTTCGCCGGGGCCGGAGGGTACCTGGAGCTGAACGTCTACAAGCCACTGCTGATCTTTAATGTGCTCCAGTCCATCAAGATGCTGGCCGACAGTTGCAATAATTTCACCGACTTTCTGGTGGTGGGCCTGAAAGCCGATAGGGAGCAGATCGACGCTTATCTGCACCGCTCCCTGATGCTGGTGACGGCCCTTGCTCCGGTAATCGGCTATGATCAGGCGGCCCGGATTGCCCAGCTGGCCCAGGCTCAAGGGCTAACGCTCAAGGAAGCCGCCCTTAAGCTCGGCTACCTCTCCGCCGAGGATTTCGATCGCCTGGTCGATCCCTATAAGATGGCCTATCCGAATTCCTGACCTCCGCCGCACTCAGAATTGGCGCCCCCGCCGGGTTTAATATGACCTCGCCTAAGAATCTGATTCATTTCTGGGTTATAATGAGTCGACCAATCTGATCCGAGAGCGGCTAATCAACCAGGAGCGAACCAAAAAATCCCCATGAAAACCAGGCTGGATCAAATGCTGGTGGCCCGGGGGCTGGCGCCGAGCCGGGCCCAGGCCCAGGCCTTGATCCTGGCAGGCCGGGTCCTGGTGGAAGGGTCGGCGGCGGTTAAGGCCGGGACCCTGGTGCCCGAAGACGCGGCCATCACCCTGAAAGAGGCGCGCCGCTTCGTCAGCCGGGGCGGCGAGAAGCTGGCCGCGGCCCTGGAGCATTTCCGGGTCTCGCCGGCGGGCAAAGTGGCCCTGGACGCCGGGGCCTCCACCGGCGGCTTCACCCAGGTCCTGCTGCTGGGCGGGGCCAGCAAGGTTTACGCCGTGGACGTGGGCTACGGCCAGCTGGACTCCTCGTTGCGGGCCGACCCCCGGGTGGTGTCGTTCGAGCGTCAGAATTTACGTCTTTTACCCCGGGCGGCCATCCCCGAGCCCCTCGACCTCATCACCCTGGACCTCTCCTTCATTTCCCTCACCCTGGTGCTCCCTCTGCTGCTGGAGTTTCTCCGCCCCGGCGGCGAGATCCTGGCCATGGTGAAGCCCCAGTTCGAGGTGGGCAGGGGCAAGGTGGGTAAGGGCGGGGTGGTGCGAGACCGGGTCTTGCAGCGGGAGGCGGTGGATAAAGTGGCGGCCGCGGCCCGGGCCCTGGGTTTTCAAGTGAGTCGGTCCTTTGCTTCGCCCCTCAAAGGGCCCAAGGGGAATCAGGAATATTTTCTACAGCTTATCGCCCCCGGCGCCAGGCCTGAACCAGCGCCAGATATTGACAAGGGCCAGGACGAATTTTAATATTTAACCTAGTCATAAAAAAGCTCTTGCAAAAGCCGTTTTGTCATCCTGAGCGAAACGAAGGATCTCGGGGTTTGGTGGCGCAGGCTTTCTAGCCTGTGCCGGAATTCGCACAGCCTGGAAAGGCTGTGCCACCAAAAGACCAGATTCTTCGGGCGCTTCGCTTCCTCAGAATGACAGGCAGGGTGGATTTTGCCAGAGGCCAAAAAGTCTCTGCCTTCCTTTAAAAAGGAAGTTGATACTGCCGATAAAGAGGATTTTTTTAGGAGTAAACATATGGAAAACAGAATCAAGACCGTGCTGCTGCTGGCCGGGATGACGGTGTTCCTCATCTTCATGGGAAAGCTCATCGGCGGCCGCTCCGGCATGTATCTCGCCTTTCTGCTGGCCCTGGGCATGAACTTCTTCAGCTACTGGTTTTCCGACAAGATCGTCCTGAAGATGTACGGGGCCCAGGAAGTGAGCCCCACCGAGGCCCCCCAGTTGCACCAGATAGTAAATGAGTTGGCCCAGGAGGCCGGCGTCCCCAAGCCCCGGGTGTACATCATCCCGGATGAGTCCCCCAATGCCTTTGCCACCGGGCGCAACCCGGAGCACGCCGCGGTGGCGGCCACCGAGGGCATCCTGCGCCTGCTGACCCCGGCGGAGCTCAAGGGAGTGCTGGCCCACGAGATGGGCCACGTGCGCAATCGGGACATCCTCATCTCCAGCATCGCCGCCACCATGGCCGGGGCCATCATGATCCTGGCGGACCTGGCCAGGTGGGGGGCCATCTTCGGTATGGGCCGGGATGACGACGAGGGCCCGGGCATCGTGGGGATCCTGGTCATGTCCATCATCGCCCCCATCGCCGCCCTGCTCGTGCAAATGGCCATCTCCCGCTCCCGGGAGTATCTGGCGGATGAAACCGGGGCTCATCTGGCCCACAATCCGGAGTCCCTGGCCCGGGCCCTGGAGAAGCTCTCCATGGGGACCCAGCGGGTGCCCATGAACGCCAGCCCGGCCACGGCCCACATGTTCATCGTCAACCCCTTGACCGGCAGCAGCCTCATGAACCTCTTCAGCACCCATCCGCCCATCGAAGAGCGGGTGGCCCGCCTCAGGGCCATGCGCAGCTATTAAGTCTGGCAGGGGTAAAGCGAATCATGATATAAAGGGTCATCTGCGCAACGGGTCAGATGGCCCTATTAAATTTATGCGGTTTTTGTTGTGGCAGGAAGAAGGTTCATGAGGCCGCTTTCTTTATCAAACGAAGATTTGAGGAAAAAATTGAAAAGTATTGATGCTATCCATAATAGCATTAATCTTATTGATAATATCAAGTATCGGGCTATATGTTATCTGGGGATTTTATAAAATCGAGAGCAGTTTTAGCGCCAAACAACAACGAATCGTTCAGCCGAGGGTCGAAGCCGGTAATCTAGCGGAGCTAGGCTATATCTGCGATTCGAGAACCGTGACTTGCCTAAAAAATAGAACCAAAAGGCTTTATTGGTGGGTTAAAATCCCCGCCACGAAGAAACGTTATTTGTGCGAATGGCAATACGGTTTTTCCGGGATGCGGCAGGATGATCCGGTAACCTTGATTCACCAGGTCGATGAAACGGACTGGCCGCCGGGTTTGACCGGTTATCTCATCGGCAGGCAGGGCGAGCTCAAGGACAGGCCGTCTTGCGTCTCGCTGCTCGGGGTTGACGAAATCGATTATTGAGTCGATTGGATTGGGTCAACTAGGGGAGAACGACTATGAAAGGCTGGGCAAAAACCATCGCCCTGCTGTTGTGCTTGGTCATGCCGGCTTTACCGGTCTGGGCCGGGCAAAACCTGCTGATCAAAGGGACCGCGGCCCAAAAGGCCGGCAACAATAAACAGGCAGTGGAGTTGCTCAGCAAATACCTGAAGCAGTACCCGCAAATGGTGGACGCTCGACGCCCCTTGGCCCTGGCCCTGGCCGGATTGGGCCGCAAGAGTGAGGCCTTGGAGGTAATCGACCTCGGGTTGACCAAGAACCCCACGGATATGCAAATGCTGCTTACCAAGGCCAACCTGCTGACCGATTTGGATCGGCGGCCGGAGGCTATCGAGGTTTTAACGCAGGCCCTGAAATGTGACCCCAAAAACGCCGAGGTGCTCAAAGAACGGGGTGAATGCCAGGCCCAGGAGGGCTGTTTCCCCGAGGCGATGTCGGACCTCAACCAGGCCGCCCAACTGGCTCCCCGGGACCCCTGGGTCTTCAACAAGCGGGGCCTGGTGTGGTTCTGCCAGGGCGAATACCGCAAGGCCGTGGAGGATTTTACCACTGCCATCGGCCTGGCCCCGGATTCCCCCCACGCCTATTTCTTCCGGGGCAACATGTACCGCTATCACCTGGGGGAGACGGAGAAGGCCATCGCCGATTATAAAAAGTCCTGTGCCCTGGGGTTTCCTCTGGCCTGCGGGGAGTTGGAAAAATTGGGGGCAAAATAGCGGTCAGCGGTAAGCTATCAGCAGTCAGCAAAAAACTCAAAAGCTGACAGCTAATTTATAATGAACTGAAGTTAACCATTTTGTATAATTAGTTCGAAATTTTGTCACTTGAGCAGACTCGTAACTTATCGGAGGAAAATATGTTGGCACCTAAATGGACAAAGGGTTTTCTGATTCTCTTTGCCCTGTTGTTTCTTTGCACCTGGGCCTTGCAGGTGGACGCCTGGGCCCGGGCCGGAAGCAGTGGCGGTAGCCGGAGAGTGGATCTAGCGGAGGCTCCATTGGCAGCCGGGGTTCCCGGACGGGGGCCGCGCCCACGCCCTACACCGCGCCCAGACCGACGCAGCCATCCCAGCCCTCTTCCGGCCTGGGCACACCCCCACCGGCGTCGCAGCCCGGTGGCTTTATGCGCAGCTTCGGCGGCGGCCTGTTGGGCGGCCTGGCCGGCGGGCTCCTCTTCAGCAGCCTGTTTGGCGGCCACGCTTACGGCGGCGGTGCGGGCGGCCTGGGCGGCAGCGGCATCAGCCTGATCGACATCCTGCTGCTGGCGGGTATCGGCTATCTGATCTATCGGTACTTCGCCAAGAGGCGGACCGCGGCCACGGCCTCATCCGGCTATTACCAGAGCAGCACGGCCAGCCCGGCCTATCAGGCTCAATATCCGCCGGTCTATGACCAGCCCCAGGGGCAGGCGGCGGGCCAGAATTTGGAACTGGGTCTGGCCAACATCCGGCAGTTCGACCCTGCTTTCGATGAAGCCAAATTCCAGGACCTGGGCATGGATACGTTTTTCAAGATCCAGGGCGCCTGGGCCAACCGGGATCTGGCCCCGGTGCGCGCTCTCCTCACCGCTGAGATGTTCGGGATTCTCCAGGGGCAGGTCAACGACTTGAAGGCCGAAAAAAAGATCAACCGCCTGGAGAATATCGCGGTGCGGTCGGTGGACCTCACCGAGGCCTGGCAGGAGTCCGGGACGGACTACATCACCGTGCGCATGTACGCCAACCTGCTGGATTATAACGTCGATGAAACCACCGGCCAGGTGGTCGAAGGCAGCAAGACCGAGCCGGTGAAGTTCGAGGAATACTGGACCTTTACCCGGCCTGTGGGCAATAACCCCTGGCAGTTGTCGGCGATCCAGCAGGCGGCGTAAAAGAAAGTTGTCAGTTGCCAGTTGTCAGTAGTCAGTGAAAAGCACAGGCGCGACGCCTGAGCTACCAAGAAGAAAGGGCGACTCATGGGCCGCCCTTTTTATTTTTGCCTTTACTGACAACTGGCTACTGGCTACTGGCTAGTGTCCTGATCCGCCCCGGATGGGTGTAGATATTCAACCGTTCACCACGGACGAAGCCGACGAGGGTCAGGTTCAGTTCCCGGGCCAGTTCCAGGGCCATGGTGGTGGGGGCGGAGACCGCCGCCAGGATGGGGATGCCGGCCCGGATGGCCTTCAGTGCCATCTCGAAGCTGATGCGGCCGCTGAGCAGGGCCACCATACCGGTCATATCCCGATTTTTCATCAGGCAGCGGCCGATGACCTTATCCATGGCGTTGTGGCGTCCCACGTCTTCGGCGTGAAAGAAGAAATCCCCGCCCGGCGTTGCCAGGGCCACGCCGTGGGTGCCGCCGGTGTCCCGGTAAATGGTCTGGGCTTCTTGTAAGCGCTCCATCAGGGCCAGCAGGGTAGGGGGCGTCACTGACAGGTCGCTTTGCACCGGGGGGACCTGGCTGACGATTTCACTCACCGCCTCCTTGGCGCAGAGGCCGCAACTGGAATACGACACCTCCAGGTGGCGCCGGCCCCGGCGGGCCAGGGCCGTTTCGGTCAACTTGACGTCCACCACGTTGGGAGGCAGAGTCGGGTCGGTGGCGGTGCCGCAGAAGTGGATGGTGATGACCTCGGAGAGGTCTCGCACGATGCCTTCGGTATAAAGGAAGCCCAGGGCCAGTTCCTTTTCCAGCCCCGGCAGGCGCATCAGGACCTGGAAAGGCTCGCCCTGGAGGCGGATCTCCAGGGGCTCCTCCACCACTACCACATCGTCGGTGTCGGTCACCCGGCCCTTCAGGTAGCGGCGGATGGGGAATTTTGCGGTTGGTTCAGCCATAAATTAGGAAGATAGCCACAGGCTTTAGCCTGCGTTTTTCTGAGGATGGGGGGCAAGGCAGCCTGCCCTACCATCAATTGCTGATTATTTGGCAGGGCGGCCGTCCCGGCCCCTCACCGGCAAGGGCTGCCCAGTTCGCCCCAGCCCAGCTTGGTGCGCAGGATCTCGAAGTGGCTGCGGCGGGGCGACTTCACCAGCCTGACGTTGTAGGGGCCGGAGCGCACTTCCAGCCGGTCCCGCGGCTTAAGTTCCCGGCCCACCTGGCCGTCCAGGGTAAGATAGACGTCCTGCACCTTTTCATCAAGAGTCACGGCCACCGTCACCGTTTCCGGCAGGATGATGGGCCGGTTGCTCAGGGTGTGGGGGCAGATGGGCAACAGGATGATGTGCCTGAGGGTGGGGTAGGCGATGGGCCCGCCGGCGGACAGGGTGTAGGCGGTGGAGCCGGTGGGGGTGGAGACGATCAAGCCGTCGGCCCGGTAGGTGGTGAGGTTTTCATCGTCGATCCAGGTGCTGAGCTCGGCAATGCGGGCCAGGGCCCCCTTGTTGATCACCGCGTCGTTGAGGACGTTCTCCTGCCAGATGGTCTCACCATTCCGGATGAGGGAGACGGTGAGGATCATACGCTCTTCCACCTCGAATTTTCCGGGCAGGATGTAGTCTTCCAGGGTGGGGTAGAGTTCGTCCAGGGAAATCTCGGTGAGGAAACCCAGGCCCCCCAGGTTGACCCCGAGGATGGGGAGACCCAGGCGGCCGTAATGGCGGGCGACGCTCAAGATGGTGCCGTCGCCCCCCATGACCACGATGAAGTCGGTGCCGGGCGGCAGCGGCAGGATGGTCGGCTCCGGCTCGTTCTCCAGGTGGTGGGCCGCCAGGCCCCGGGCCTGGAACCAGGCTGCCAGGTCCCGGCCCGCCTGCCGGGCGTCGGGTTTAAACTTTTTGCTGATGATGGCCAGTGAGTTCACGGTATCCCCCCGGTTGACAATTATCATAATCTCCGATAAATTTTCAAAAGATTGCCTTAAGGGTTCAGAGGTTCGAAGTCCTGCAAAGTTGGAACAGCATCCGCCTTTGGGGCCGACCTCGAACCTTGCACCTTTGAAATATTTTGTCGTTAAAGGAGTATTTATGCAAGTCGCCAGCCGTATCCGTCAGATTCCGCCCTCCGCCACCCTGGCCTTGAACGCCAAGGCCAACCAGCTCAAGGCCCAGGGGGTCGACATAGTCAACTTCGGGGTAGGGGAGCCGGACTTCGAGACTCCGGACAACATCCGGGAAGCCGCCATCCGGGCGATCAAAGAGGGCTTCACCCGCTATACCCCGGTGGGGGGCATCCCCGAGCTCAAAGAGGCCATTATCCAGAAATTTCAGGCGGACTACGGCCTGGCCTACCAGCCGTCCGAGATCCTGGTGTCCTGCGGCGGCAAGCACGGCCTCTATAATCTCTTCCAGATTTTATTCGAACCCGGGGACGAAGTGGTGATCCCGTGCCCCTTCTGGGTGTCGTATGTGCCCATGGCCATGCTGGCCGAGGCCGTGCCGGTGCTCATCCCCACCCGGCAGGAAAGCGGCTTCAAACTCACTGCGGCGGAATTAAAGGCGCGCCTCACCCCCCGCACCAAGGCCCTGGTTTTGAACAGCCCTTCCAACCCCACCGGCGGGGTCTATACCCGGAAGGAGTTGGAGGACCTGGGCCAGGTGGTGTTGGAGCACGGCCTTTACGTTATCTCCGACGACATCTATGACAAGATCCTCTTCGACGGCGCCAAATTCGTCAATATCGCCATGCTGGACCCGGAGCTCAAGGCTCGCACCTTCGTCTTGAATGGGGTGTCCAAGACCTATGCCATGACCGGCTGGCGCATCGGCTACCTGGCCGGGGCGGCGGCAGGCATCGCCGCGGCCACCAACCTCCAGAGCCAAAGCACGTCCAACCCCAGCTCCATCTCCCAGAAGGCCGCGGTGGAGGCCCTGAAAGGGCCCCAAGACGCGGTGGCCGCCATGGTGGCGGAATTCGCCTGGCGCCGGGACGACATCCTGAAGCGGACGCTCGAAATACCCGGGGTCACCAGCACCAAGCCGGGGGGGGCCTTTTACCTCTTTCCGAATTTTTCGGCCTATTTCGGCAAGTTGAAGCCGGCCCCGGGGCAGTCCAACTCCCAGGCCCTGGCGGACTACCTGCTGACCGAGGCCAGATTGGCCGCGGTGCCGGGCAACGAGTTCGGCGAAGACAATTGTCTGAGGTTTTCCTACGCCACTTCCCGGGAGCGCATCGCCACCGGGCTGAGCCGCATCAAGGAAGCCTTGGAGAAGCTGGGGAAATAAGCAAAGCCGGAAGGAATTGGGGACCGGAAAGCGCGGCCGGCTGCCAGAGTCGAGCCGCGCTGTCCGTTCAACGTTTTGAGTTAGCGGCCTGCGGCCTGTCTTTTGGAAGCCTTGAGAGGATTGACTTTCTGGACCGTCTCTTTTTTGCCGTTTTTCACGTGAGAGGCCAGATTACAAGAGCCCCGGCGCCATTTGGCTTCGGGATCAGGGAAAGAGCCGCAGAAATTTGAGTCTTCATAGTTCAGAGTGCGATCACAGCCCGTACAGGCCTCCACAACGGGCTTGCATTTGCCGCCGTTGAACGTACAGCCTTTCTTGGTCATAAAGGTGCAATCTACCCCGGATTTAACGCTTTCACAGTGCATGGCCGTAGCCCCCCTTCAATTCGTAGTAAATCTTGTATTTATATACTAAATTTTATGAACTTGTCAAGCCCTCCTGACAATATTTCTCGCGAAAAATAATTTGAGTCCTCGGACAAAAAGCCTTTGGTCATCTTGAGCGCCGCGCAGGATCTCGTATTTCCTGGTACTTATGAGATTCTGCGGTCGCGGCGCTCCCTCAGAATGACAGGTGTGGGGACTTTTGCAGAGGTCTGATTTATTCTAAATTACCGATAATTAGGAATGGATCGCTCTCAGCCGGTTATGGCGGCCAATCCATCTCGCCCTGAGCTGTACCAGTATCATTGACAGCCCGACCCCGATGTTTACTTTAAAGTGAAAATGCACTTACGTTAGGAAAGGTCATGGCTAAGAAGACCCTGCAGGATTACCGGGCCAAACGAGATTTTCGCCGGACCCCGGAGCCCACCGGAGAAGGCCCCGGGCCGTCGGGCGCCCCCATCTTCGTGGTCCAGAAGCATGACGCCAGCCGCCTGCATTACGATTTCCGCCTGGAAGTGGACGGGGTCTTGAAATCCTGGGCCATCCCCAAGGGTCCGTCCACCGACCCCAAGGAGAAGCGCCTGGCGGTGCCCACCGAGGACCACCCGCTGGCCTACGCCGGCTTCGAAGGGGTCATCCCGGAGGGCTATGGCGCCGGCACGGTTCTGGTCTGGGACACCGGCCCCTTCCTTAACCTGACGGAGAAGAAAGGGGTGGCCATTCCCCTGCCTGAGGCGGTGGCCCATGGCCACGTCAAGGTCTGGCTGGAGGGGCAAAAACTCAAAGGCGGCTATGCCCTGACCCGCTTCAAGACCGGCAAGGACGAGGCCTGGCTGCTGGTGAAGGCGGATGATGAGGCGGCGGACCCCCAGGCCGATCCGGTCAAGACCCGGCCCGAATCCGTTCTCAGCGGCCGCACCCTGGAGGAGATCGATTGACCGGAGACGGAAGACCGAAGACCGGCGAAGCTCTTTGCCCCGGACCCCCGTCCTCCGCACCCGCATCAGCCAGTTCAGGAAGGGCGGCCTCTACGCCGGGGAAGGGGACTGGATACAGACAATCGCCTTTCCACCGAATTACGCCGGCACCAAACATTTTTATGTCTATTACACCACCCTGACCGGCGATAATGTGGTGGCGCGCTATAACGTGTCCGCCGACCCGAACCTGGCGGATGCCAATAGCGAACAAATTATTCTCACCCTGCTTCATCCCACTAACACCAACCATAACGGCGGACAATTAGCCTTCAGCCCTCAGGATGGCTTCCTTTACATCGGGACGGGCGATGGCGGCGGGGGTGGCGATCCTACCAATAATGCCCAGAATCCCCTAGCCCTACTGGGCAAGATTCTGCGCCTCGACGTGGAATCCACCCCGGACCCGGGGCTTAATTATAGAATCCCTCGCAGCAACCCTTTCTTCGGCCTGACCGGGTTTCGCGGGGAAATCTGGGCCCTGGGTCTCCGCAACCCCTGGCGCTTCTCATTTGACCGGCTCACGCGGGACCTCTATATCGGCGATGTGGGCCAAAATCTTTGGGAGGAGGTGGATTTTCAGCTGGCCAGTAGTGAGGGCGGGGAGAATTACGGCTGGAATATCCTGGAGGGCCCGGCCTGCTTTAACCCACCGCAAAATTGCGTCCCGCCACTCGACTATGTGCCCCCGGTGATGTTTTATGACCATACTGAAGGAGTCGCCATCCTGGGGGGATATGTTTACCGGGGGGCTAAATTCAGGTTTATGAACGGCATCTATTTCTTCGGCGACCTCACCGGGAAGATTTGGGGCCTCCAACGAGTGGCCGGAATTTGGCAGCGACAGCTGCTGTTGACCCCCGGCTTCTTGATCAGCACCTTTGGAGAGGATGAAGCAGGAAACCTTTACGTCACCAATTATTCAGCGGGCCAAGTCTATGAGATAAAAGCCACGGAGATTAACCCCGGGTTGTTATTACTCTTATTATTAGAATGACCTGGCAAAGGTGGGCATCCGGCTTGATTCCGCCTTTGACTATTCTATGCTGCCGTGCAACTCCAGGCCGCTCCTGGCCGCCGACGCCAGGATGTTTATAATAATCATATGAACCTCGTGGCGGCCTTAATGGAGCCGGCGGCCTATGACGAGCCGACCGCCGCAGTCAATTTGATCCAGACTCACATCTCCTGGGTCTTCATCACCGACCATTTTGCCTACAAGGTCAAGAAGCCGGTGGACCTGGAATTCCTAAACTTCACCACCCTACGCCGGCGCCACCATTATTTGCACGAAGAGCTCATCCTGAACCGGCGCCTCTGCCCGGACATCTATCTGGAGGTCCTGCCCATTACCTGGCACCACGACCAGGTGCGCCTCGGGGGCCAGGGCCACCCGGTGGAGTATGCCCTGAAGATGGTGCGACTGCCCCAGGAGCGCATGATGGACGAAGTGGCGGATCGGGGGGAGTTGCGGCCGGAGCACCTGGACCGCATCATCGAACGCCTGGCCCCTTTTTACGCCCAGGCGGCCACCGGCCCCCGGATCAACAAGTTCGGGGAGCCGGCCGTCATCGCCTACAACCACGAAGAGAATTTCTCTCGCACGGCAGACCTGGTGGGGGAGCTGTTGTCGAAAGAACTGTTTGAACAGATCAGAGCCTTTGCCAGGAATTTCCTCAGAGACCATCGAGCCCTGTTTTTGCAACGTATCCGCCAGGGCCGCATCCGGGACTGCCACGGCGACCTGCACCTGAAGAACATCTGCCTGGCCGACGGGGTCTATATCTTCGATTGCATTGAATTCAACCATAGATTCAGATATGGTGATGTGGCGGCGGATGTCGATTTCCTGGCCATGGACCTGGACTTTCACGGTTTTAAGGACCTGAGCCGCTATTTGGTGGAGCGCCTGGCCCAGGCCTCCGGGGACCCGGAATTGTTGAAGATGCTGGATTTCTACAAGTGCTACCGGGCCTACGTGCGGGGCAAGATTGCCGCCTTTAGCGCCCGGGACCAGGAGTTGGCGCCGGAGGTCCGGGCCCAGGCCCGGCAGACGGCCCGGGCCTATTTCCTGCTGGCCGGGGAATACGCCGAGGCCGGGGCGCGGTGGGCCGCTTAGCCAGTAACGTTTTTCGGTTTTCAGCTACGAATATGGATGATCTGGTCACCCAAAAAATCTCTTTTATCAAGCGCTTCAAAAGCCGCCAGCACCTGCGTCTCCACATGTCGCTGATCCTCCTGGGGACTGTCTGTTCCGGGCTTTTGGCAACCCGGATTATGCTGGCCCTGCAGTTGCAGAACGTCATGGTTCGTTACCCGCTCGCAGTGCTGTTTGCTTATCTCACCTTCTTTATGGGGGTGAGGCTGTGGCTTAAATACGTGGCCTCATTCCTGGCGGTCCGCAGCAGCCGGGACACGTCCACCACTTCTCTAAACCTATTTTCCGGTGGATCGGGTTCAGGGTCGTCTGATGGTGGCACAAAAATTGGCGACGGGTTCCACGGTGGAGGAGGTGGGTTCGGCGGTGGCGGCGCCTCCGGAAGCTTTGGTGACGGTCAGGCGGTCGTTGCCGAAAGCGGCGCGGAAGTACTCTCGACTGGCTCGGAGGCAGGGGGCGGCGTGGCTAAGGCGGCCGGCAGCGCCGCCGGAGACGCGGTTTCGGGCCTCGACCTGGACAAGGGCTGGCTCGTGGTGGTGGTGCTTGGGGTCCTGGCCGCGGTGATTTTTGGAGCAGGGATTTACCTGATTTTTGCAGCGCCAATCATTCTTTCCGAGGCAGCCTTCAACTTTATCCTGGCCGCCGGGCTGGTGCGCGGGGCGCATCGGCTCCAGAGCGGCGACTGGGTGGGGAGCATTTTTAGAGCGACCTGGATACCCCTGACCTTAACCCTGTTGCTGTCGCTGGTGGCCGGATATCTTATTCACCATTTTTTTCCGGGAGTGACTCGTCTTTCTGAACTGTTGCAACACCTTTAAAATCGGGAAGGCTCATAAGTCTGATCGGGACTTTTCATCACAAGGAAAATCATATTTCCGAAACGAGCCCCATAGTGGTGGTAATCTTCGGCTTGATGGCCACCGGCAAGACCACCCTGGCCCGGGCCCTGGGCCAGGCCCTCGAGTGGCCGGTCGTTGAAAGCGATCAGGTGCGCAAGATCCTGGCGGGGCTGAAGCCCACCACGCGGGCCACCGTGGCCTTCGGGCAGGGCATCTACGCCGCGGATTTTTCGACCCGCACCTACGAGGAAATGCGCCGCCAGGCGGGGGCGCTCCTGGCCGCGGGCTCAAGCGTCATCCTGGACGGCTCCTATAAGCGGGCCGGGGAACGAGATCTGGTGCGGCAACTGGCCCGGGAACATCAGGCCGCAACCCTCTTCGTTTATTGCGACTGCCCCCCGGCGGAGGCCCGCCGGCGGGCAGGAATCAGGCTCGCCGATCCCCAGGCCATCTCCGACGGCCGGGTGGAGCTGTTCGAGGCCCAGATCAGGGATTTCGACCCCTTGGGCCCAAATGACCGCCCGCGGTTGCGCCTGAACACCGACCGGGATGTGGCCGTAGTGCTGGCGGAGCTAAAAAGTTTTGTGCAAGGTTATCGGTCCGGGGGAACCAACCGTTAGGCACCGCAGGCTTTAGCCCGCGTTTTTTATCTTTCGATCCTAAGCTCCTGCCCGCCGGTGGCACGGCTTTCCAGCCTGGGCGGAATTTTCGGCACAGCCTGGAAAGGCTGTGCCACCAAAAACGAGATACTTCGGTCGATTTATCCCCTCAGAATGACAACGCCAGTTTCCGGCTCAGCTTTCCCCGACAAAACGAAATTGTTTTCTATCACTTGACAATGTTGGGTGTTACGGGATAAAAAATACCGACTGGTCGGTATATTTTATCAAGAGGCTTAGGCATGGCAACGAAAGGCGACCTGACCCGGCAGCGGATCATCGAAAAATCGATGCAGCTCTTCTCGGTTAAGGGCTATTTCAAGACCTCCGTGGCCGGCATCGTTAAGGCAACCGGGCTGACCAAGGGCGGCCTTTACGGCCACTTTCGCAATAAGCAGGAAATCTGGTACGCGGTCTATGCTGAATGCGTGCGGATTTGGCAGCGCCTCGTTTTTGAGGGCGTGAGGGAGATCTCCGACCCGCTGGCGCGGATTGACCGGGTCGTAGAAAATAATCTGAAAAATTATTTGGGCGGCAGGGTTTTTGAGGGGGGCTGTTTCTTGCTCAATTCCCTGGTCGATCTCTCCGGACAATCTACGGTCATGAGCAATCATGTCCTGAAAGGTTTCACGGCTTTCTCCGAATTGTTACGTTCGTGGCTGGTGGAAGCGGAGCAGCAGGGCAGGTTGCGGGAGGGACTGAATCTGAACGCCATCGCCAACTTCATTGTGATCTCGCTGAACGGCGCCGCCCCCCTGTATTCCTCCAGCCACGACCCCGCCGTCTGGCAGCAAACCATGGCGCAACTGCATTTCTATCTCAACAGCTTGAGAAAGCCGAAGCAGGACCGCAGGTCCAAAGTCGGATCAGAAACAGCCGCAAGGTGAGCTGAACCCTGATATCTATTAATCGATGAAGGAGAGAGGATTATGGAATATTCCAACGTTCTGGTGGACCGGCAGGAGCGGATCGGCATCATTACCCTGAATCGCCCGCAGGCCATGAACACCTTCAATGTCCCCTTTGCCAAAGAGCTGAATGCCGCCCTCTGGGAAATGGAAAATGACCCCGAGGTCAGAGTGGTGGTGATCGACGCCAATGGCAAACATTTCTCCGTCGGGATTTCCCTGGACGAATTTAAGGGGAAGTCCAATAAGGAGTACAGCGAATTTATTCATTTGATGGATGAGCACAATCTCACCATCGCCAGGATGAAAAAGCCGGTGATCGCCTCGGTGAAAGGCTATGCCCTGGCCAATGGCGCCGGCCTCTCCTTTGCCTGCGACCTGACGGTGGCGGCGGAGGACGCCAAATTCGGGACCACCGCCATCAATGTCGGGCTCATCTGCCTGGGGCCGGCGGCGCCCTTGGTGCGCCTGGTCGGCCGCAAAAAGGCCCTGGAAATGGTGCTGACCGGCGATATGATCACCGCGGCCGAGGCGCAGAGGTTGGGACTGGTGAACCGGGTGGTACCGGCCGATAAGCTGGAGGAAGCCACCATGGAACTGGCCAAAAAACTGGCTGCCAAAAGCCCTCTGGCCTTGCAGGCCGGCAAGGCCGGGATTTACGGGATGCAGGATATGCCTTATAGCCAGGCCATTGACATGCTGGGCGACCGTTTTGCGGCCCTGTGCTGCACCGAAGATGCGGAGGAAGGGGTCAAGGCCTTTCTGGATAAGAGAACGCCCGAGTGGCGCCAGTGCTAATTACGGCAGAGGCCGCCTAGGCAGGGTAATAAGCAATGAACCTGGAAGAAATAATGAAAGACCATGGCTTCAATTTCTCGGCCAGCTGCGGCGGGAAAGGGTCTTATACGAAATGGATTAAATACCAAGGCAAGCGCGCCTATATCGCCATCACCGACGCCAGCGGTGAGAGCTTTCCCACTACCCTGGAGGAGCCCGTCAGGGTGGCGATCCACGATCTCAGGTCGGGGGACGAAGTGGAACCGGGCCGGGAGGTTGATTCACTAAGCGCTTACCTGGGATCGCTCCAGGCAGATTAAGATCCCGGTTTCCTGGTCGGGGCCGACGGTGGCAGGAATATTGGCGCCACTACTTGCCAAAGAGGGTGGTCAAATGGTAAGTTTGCCTTTGGGCACGAGATCGGGGTTAATAATATCGGGTTCCCCAGCAGCAGCTCGGGAACCGGAAGTTTTAGCCGGCGTTAGCGCCAAAGTCTCGTAGGGGCGGGTTTAAAATCCGCCCCTACGCAATTAATGAAAAATTCATGGACAGGAATAAGCATGGCATTTGAAGATATAACCGGTCCCCAACGAAACCCCTCTGATCTTAAACCAAGGCGCATCTTAAGCGGCATGCGCCCCACCGGCAGACTGCATCTGGGGAACTACTACGGAGCCCTCTACAACTGGCTTAAGCTCCAGGATAATTTCCGCTGCTACTATTTCGTGGCCGACTGGCACGCCATCACCACGGAATACGAAGCGCCCCAGGACATCAGCGGTTATATCCCGGAGATGCTGGTCGATTGGCTCAGCGTGGGGCTGGACCCGGAAAAATCCACCCTCTTCGTGCAGTCGGCCATCCCGGAGCATTGTGAGCTCTACCTCATTTTCGGCATGTTCACGCCGGTGCCCTGGCTGGAGCGCAACCCCACCTACAAGGACCAGATGGAGCAGTTGGCCCACAAGGATCTGGCCACTTACGGCTTCCTGGGCTACCCGGTGCTCCAGGCCGCCGATATCTTGATGTACAAGGCCGACGGAGTGCCGGTGGGGGTGGACCAGGTGCCCCACGTGGAGATGACCCGGGAGATCGCCCGGCGCTTCAACCACCTGTATAAGCCCATCTTTCCGGAGCCGGAGGCCCTGCTCACCGAGATCCCCAAACTCACCGGCACCGACGGCCGTAAGATGTCCAAGAGCTACGACAACTGCATCTACCTGAGCGACTCCCCGGAAGTCATGGCCCAAAAGGTGCGGCAGATGACCACCGATACCCAGCGCCCCTACCGCCGGGACCCCGGAGAGCCGGACCGCTGCCTGGCCTTCCCCTTCCACCGGCTCAACCTGCCCGAGGAGCGCCTCGCCGAAATCACCACCGAGTGCCGGGCCGCCAACCTGGGCTGCGTGGACTGCAAAAAGCTGCTGGCCGAGTCCCTGCTTAACAATATGCTCCCCATCCAGGAGCGCCGCCGTTACTTCGAGGCGCACCCGGACGAGGTCCGGGACATCCTGCAGCAGGGCAATAAACGGGCCCGGGAACAGGCTAAAAAGACCATGGCCGAAGTCCGGGACGCCATTGGGTTTAATTTGGAATTTCAACGTTGGGCTTAAAAGATTTGGGGTTAAAAGGGGAAAAGGGTAAAAGGGAAAGGGGTTTAAAAGCAAATTTTTGAGTTTTTCCTTTTCCCCAGTTCCCCTTTTCGCCTTTTCCCCCAAAATTATTATGATCTTAGAACGCCTCCAAAAATTTCTTTCCCGGGCCGGGGTGGCGTCGCGGCGGGCCGCGGAGGAGATGATCCGGGCCGGCCGCGTGAGCGTTAATGGTCTGGTGGTCGTGGAGATGGGCGCCAAGGTGGACCCGGGCCGGGATAAGGTGCGGGTGGATGGCCGCCCGATTAAGGGCGCGGCCGCGCCGGTGACGGTGATGTTACACAAACCGTCCGGCTATGTCTCCACCCGCAGCGACCCCCAAGGGCGGCGGGTGGTGATGGACTTGTTGGGAGAAGGTCTCCGGGGCCGGCTCTATCCGGTGGGGCGCCTCGATTATGACGCCACCGGGTTGCTGCTCCTGACCAACGACGGCGATTTGGCCCACCGGCTGATGCATCCCAGCCACCAGGTGCCCCGTACCTATCGGCTGACGGTATCAGGGGAAGTGAGCCGGGAAACTTTACGGCAACTGACGGCCGGCGTGGAGATCGACGGCCGGGAAGTAGCCGCGGCAGTGGCGGTGATAAAGCGGGAGGAGGCCAAGACCGTCCTGGAGCTGACCGTGTGGGAAGGGCGGTATCATCTGGTGAAGCGTCTCCTGGAGAAGGTCGGGCATCCGGTCTTGAAGCTGAAGCGCCTCGCTTTCGGCCCCTTGACCTTAGGCCGCCTGACCCGGGGGGTGTACCGGATGCTGACGGCTGACGAGGTGGCGGCCTTGAAAGAGGCGGTGGGGCTGAAATGAGCGACGAGACCAGCTGGCAGCCGGAGCCGGCTTCTGAGCCGGCGGCAGGGCCGCTCGGGAGCCAGTCTGGGCCGCAGCCGGTAAGGGGGAGCCGGCTGGGCCTGCACCTGCTACTGTTGCTGGCGACGGTGGCCACCACCGTCACCGCCGGGGCCATGCAGCAAGGGGTGGACCCCTTTACCACACCCGGGCTGCTTTACCGGGGTATCCCGTTTTCCTTCACCTTGCTGCTCATCCTGGGGTCTCACGAGATGGGCCACTACCTGGTGTCCCGGCGTCATCGGCTGGATGTCACCCTGCCTTTCTTCATTCCGGCCCCCCCGATTCCTTTTATCATCGGCACCTTCGGAGCCTTCATCAAAATCCGCTCCCCCATTCAGGACAAGCAGGCCCTGCTGGACGTGGGCTGCGCCGGACCCCTGATCGGGGTGGCGATTGCCATCCCGGTGACCCTGGCAGGGTTGCTGCTGTCCCAAACCACGGTGATGGGCAGCGGCCAGGAGATGGTGGTTTTGGGGGAGCCCCTGTTATATCAGTTTTTAAGCTGGCTGGTCTTCGGCTCCTTGCCGCCGGAGGCGAACGTTATCCTGCACCCGGTGGCCTTTGCCGGCTGGATCGGCATGTTGGTCACCGCCCTGAACCTGATTCCGGTGGGGCAACTGGACGGGGGCCATGTTTCCTACGCCCTGTTCCCGAAATATCACCGCTATGTCTCCCTGGGTTGTCTGGGGCTGCTGCTGGTCTGCGGGCTGGTTTTCTGGTACGGTTGGCTGATGTGGGCCGTGCTGTTAGCTTTTCTGGGCTGGCGCCATCCGCCGCCGTTTCACTACTGGGTGCCGTTGGACGGCCGCCGCAAGTTCTTGGGTTTCGTCACCATCCTGGTGTTTATTCTGACCTTCAGCCCCAGTGCCCTTTAGCCTGGGGTAAAAATCTGCTGCCAACGGGATCGACACGAGCATGAGCAAGCGTCCATTTTGGGTTGTCGCGCTGCTGGTTTTGTGGGGCTGGTCGCTGGCCGGGGCCGTCAGGATTCCCTTGGCCCTGCCGGAAGTGGAGAACAGAATGGTCCGGGGCGGCTACCTTGACACCCTGAATGCCGCCTACTGGGCGGTGGCCCAGGGCGAGGCCGTGGTGCCGCTGTTGGCGCAACTGCTGGATAACCGGGCGAAATACGAAAAGGAACTGGGTGGCGCGACCGGGGCCTTTCCCTTCAATGCGGTGTGGGCCCTGGGACGCATCCCCAAGACCGGTGCCCTGCAGGTCTTGGAAAAATATTATTTTGCCACCAAGGACCCCACGGCCGCCCTGGCGATACAGGGGTGGAAGCTGCGGGAGCGGGAGCAGAGTCCCCGGTATGGCGTTCTGGCCAAGGATGCCGTCTTGCTGGAATACCCCGAAGAGAAGGCCCGGGTGCTCAAAAGGCTCAAGGCCGGCCAGCAAGTGAAGGTCTTGCACGAGAAAAGCCCCAATCCCCGGGAAGAGGGGCCCCGGGGCGGGCCGGTGTTTTATGACCGGGTGGATTTAATCCCCAGCGGGGAGCAGGGTTACATTACCCGGGCAGGGGATGATTTTACGCCGTTTATGTGAGAAGAGCTCTCAGCGGTCAGCTTTCAGCAGTCAGCCAAAACCACTAGTCGTGGCGGCCACGGCAAATTTTTCCTTGAGTTCTTGGCGTCCGGCGTGAGAAAGCTTCATTTTTTCGCCGGGGAAATAGCTACTTATATATGAGAAGGGTTAATTGCTCTTGAGCCTTGATTTATCCAATACTTATAAGTTCTGTCCCCAGTGCGGCGGGGTGCTGGCGAAGCGGCTCCTCAAGCCCGGGGAGCCGGAGCGCCTGGTGTGCCGCGCCTGCGGTTTTGTCTTCTATATCGACCCCAAGCTGGCGACCATCGCCGTGGTGCCCCTGGATGGGGGCGTGGTCATGGTGCGCCGGTCCATCGACCCGGGTTACGGCCTCTGGGTGGTGCCGGGCGGCTTCGTGGATGTGGGGGAACCGGTCGAGGAGGCGGTGGTGCGGGAGACCCTGGAGGAGGCCAGGCTGGCGGTGCGGGTAGAGCGCCTCCTCAACGTTTATTCTTACCGGGACAGCGCCACCGTGGTGGTGGCTTACCTCACCAAATATCTGGGGGGCGAGTTGGCCGCCGGAGATGAAGCCCTGGAGGCCCGGGTCTTCGCCCCGGCAGAGATCCCCTGGGATGAGATTCCTTTCCGCTCCACCCGGGCGGCCTTAACCGAATATCTTCGGCTGCGGGGATGATAGCGGCCTACCAGTAGACGAAATTCTTGTGCAGCAGGGTCACCAGGCAGACGAGGCCGTAAACGACAAACATCAACACCCCAATTCTAACGGATAGGAAGTTCATTCTTTTAGCCTCCTGATGAATAAATTGGGATTATTTTCGGTTGATATTAATCTAGTTGTTACTGGTAGCCATTATTTAAGCATTGGTTCATAATATGGCGGCAAGTTACATTTAAACCTTAATCAGCCTTTAGCCACAGGCGCAGCAAGCTAAGGTAAATGCCACAGATGTAAGTCCAATAAATTAAAATTCCCAGGGCCATCGGTTTCTCCTTAATGGCAGCCAAACTTCAAGACGATTATGCCGATTTGTCTAATTAGATGGGAATAGGGCCAGTTCGTTAAGCCGAACCGGGCGATAAAAAACTCATCCTAACTTTGGGAAGGTCAGATGAAAAACCACCGGGAAAGCCTGCTGCAACTTCTCAGGGAAAAATCCTTCCGCTACAGTCCCGACCGACCCTTCAAACTGGTGTCAGGGAGGGTGAGCCCCTATTACATCGACTGTCGGCCCACGACCCACAACGCCGAGGGTCTCTTTCTCATCGGCGAACTCTTCTGGGAGATGCTCCGGGACCTGGAGGTCGACGCGGTCGGCGGCCTCACCATGGGGGCGGACCCCATCGCCCACGCCATTGCCCTGACCAGTTATCTGAAAGGCAAGCCGGTCAACGCCTTTTCGGTGCGCAAGAGTCCCAAAGAACACGGCACCGGCGGCCTGGTAGTGGGTGACGTCAAACCGGGTGATAAGGTGGTGATCCTGGAAGACGTCATCACCACCGGGGCCTCGACCCTCAAGGCCCTCGTGGCGGCCCGGGACTTCGGCCTGGAGGTGATCCGGGTGCTGATTCTGGTGGACCGGCAGGAAGGGGGCCGGGAGGCGGTGGCTGCCGTGGCGCCTCAGGTGCAGGCGCTTTTTACCCTGGAAGAATTAAAAACTGCTTGAAGTCATTGCCTCAGCCTTGCAGTATCCCAAATCCATAATTAAATTGACTTAGTGAAAAAGTTCTGCGGGTTAGGATAGGGTAACGCAACCGATGCTGAGGCTTTCCTTTGCCAGCCTGCGCAGCCGCGCCATTCTCCTGGTCATGGTGGCCATCTTGCCATTGCTGGCCTTAACGCTCTATTCCTATTTTGACGGACGGGCCCGCGCTGTTCGGGAGGTGCAGAGAGACGAGTTAGTGACGGCCAGGAACCTGGCCACCCTCCAGGAGACCCTGATCCTGACCACCAGGCAGCTGCTGATGGGCCTGGCCCGACTGCCCCAGGTACAACGCCGTGATCGGGCCGCCTGCGACTCCCCTCTTTGCCGGAATGCTGGCCCAATGCCCCTATTACGCCAGCCTGGGGGCCGCCGACCCCGAGGGCCAGGTCTTCGCCAGCGCCCCGGTGGCCGAAGGACCGGTCAACGTCGGCGACCGTTTCTATTTTCGGAAGGCCATAGAGACGGGAGGCTTTGTGGTCGGCGAACCTATCCTGGGCCGGGTCAGCAAAACATATCAGCATCAATTTGGCTTATCCCGTTCTGGACGATGCCGGCCGGCTCCAGGGGGTGGTCACCGCCGGCCTGGATTTGACCTGGCTGGGAAGCCAGTTGGCCAAGAGCGATTTTCCGCCCACCAGTGCCCTGGTTTTGACCGATTCCACCGGGAAAGTCCTCTTCCGGTATCCCGACCCCCTGAAATACATCGGCACCATGCTGCCCGAGGTCCTCATGAAGGCCATGACCGCCGGCGATGAGGGGGTGGCGGAGGGGATAGGATTACCCGGAGATGCGCGCCTTTTCGCCTTCGCCCGGCTGTAGCCGCCCTGGCAGGAAATGTACGTGGCCATCGGCCTCCCCGAAGCCTGGGCCGTGGACAAGGTTAATCGGGACCTGTGGCGCAATCTTATCTGGTTGGGTCTGGTGGCGATAATGGCCCTGGCCGCGGCCTGGTTCGGCGCCGACCTGTTCATTGTCCGGCCGGTTAGGAGACTGCGCGGCGTGACCGAAAGGCTGGCGGCGGGGGACCTGACGGTGCGTTCCGGCCCCGATTACCCGGTGGGGGAACTGGGGCTCCTGGCGCAGTCCTTCGATCAGATGGCCGACTCCCTGCAAGAGCGCGCTGCCCTACTTAAAGGTGTCGTCGAAGAGCTCCAACAGCGGGTTCACGAGCTCCATGAGCGCACCGCCCAGTTGGAAGCCGCCAACCAGGAGATGGAGGCCTTCACCTATAGCGTGTCCCACGACCTCCGGGCCCCGCTCCGTTCCATGGGCGGCTTCGCCCGGGTGTTGTTGGAGGACTATGCCGATAACCTCGATGCCGGCGGCCAGAGGTATCTGCAGATCATTCACCAGGAAGCCCGCAAGATGGGGCAGCTCATTGACGATTTGCTGGCCCTGACCCGCCTGGGCCGTAAGGAGATGAACCTGGTCCCCATCGATATGGCCGATCTGGCCCAGGTCGTAGGCGCGGAGTTAAAAACCTCTTACCTGGAGAGGAAGCTGCAAATCGACATCCAGCCGCTGCCCGCCGCCCTGGCCGATCGCGTCATGATGCGCCAGGTCGTGGCGAACCTCCTGCAAAACGCCATCAAATTCACCAAAGGTCGAGAGCCGGCCTTGATTGAAGTGAGCGGCCGGAGTGAAGAACATGAAAATGTCTATTGTGTCAAAGACAACGGGGTCGGCTTTGACATGAAGTATGTGCACAAGTTGTTTGAAATCTTTCAGCGGCTACATCCTGAAGAGGAGTATGGCGGGACCGGAGTCGGTCTGGCCATCGTCAAGCGGGTCATTGACCGTCACGGTGGCCGCGTCTGGGCCGAAAGCAAGGTTGGCGAAGGCGCCACTTTTTGTTTTTCTCTGCCTCGCGCTGATGTAACTTAGATGTTGAATTAGTTGGATAATTAGCATATTATCATCATCAAACTCAGCGGCACCTGAGTATCTTAACCCATCGAAGGGATCACCATGGTTTATGAGGATGTGGAAATTTTGCTGGTGGAAGACAACCCCCATGACGTGGAACTCACCCTCAGGGCCTTGAAGAAACATCACCTGGCCAACAAGGTCCACGTGGTCAAGGACGGGGAAGAAGCCCTGAATTTCATTTTCGCCAGCGGCCCCTTCGCCGGGGAGAGCCTCAATAGCCTCAAGGTGATTCTCCTGGACCTGAAGCTCCCCAAGGTAAGCGGCCTGGAGGTCCTTCAGAAAATCAAAGCGGACCAAAAAACCAGAGCCATTCCCGTGGTCTGCCTGACTTCATCCAGCGAAGAACAGGACGTGGAAGCGTGCTACAAATTGGGGGCAAACAGCTTTGTGGTCAAGCCGGTGGAATTCGACGCCTTCGCCAAGACCGTGGCGGATCTGGGCTTCTACTGGCTGTTGGTGAATAAGCCGGTTTAACCCATTGCTTAGGTTAAGTAGGGACGGGTTTGCAGCCCGCCCCTGCTGGTCCAGCCGATAAATATTTCCTCGACTAAACTTCTCCTACTCCAGCCCATCGATCCCCCGCAGCCGCCCGGTCCGCCAGGCGTACAGGAAATAGACCGCCAGCCCCGCCAGGAACCACAAACCCAGGCGCCACCAGGAAGCCGCCGGCATGGAGAGCATCAGGCCCAGGCAGACCAGGGCTCCCAGGGCCGCCACGGTTTTGCCCCAGGGGCAGCGGAAGGGGCGGGGCAGGTCCGGCCGGGTCAGCCGCAGCACCAGCACCCCCAGGCACACTAAGAAGAAGGCGAAGAGCGTGCCGATATTGCAAAGATAAGCCAGCTTGTCGATGGGGGTCAGCGCGGCCACCAGGGCCACCGCGGCGCCGCAGAGCAGGGTCAGGCGGTGGGGGGTGTGGTAGCGGGGGTGCAGGGCCGCCACCCCGGGAGGCAGGAGGCCGTCCCGGGCCATGGCGAAGAGGACCCGGGGCTGAGCCAGCAGGAGCATGTAAAGGACACTGGTAATGCCGATCATAGCCCCCACGGCCACCACGTCCGCGGCCCAGGGCAGGCCCACCTGGCGGAAGACGGTGGAAAAGGGTGAGTCCGGGTCCACCTGACTGTAAGGTACCATGCCCAGCAGCGTGAGCGCTGCCCCCAGGTAGATGAGGCTGCAAAAGATCAGGGAGCCGATGATGCCGAAGGGCACGTCCCGGTCCGGGTTCCGGGACTCCTCGGCGGTGATGGCCACCACGTCGAAGCCCAGGTAGGCGAAGAAGACCAGGGAGGCGGCCTGGATGATGCTGCCGGCGCCGTGGGGCATCAGGGGCAGCCAGTTATGAGGCCGGACAAAGCCGGCGCCCAGGGCCAGGATAAAGGCAATGACGGCCAATTTCACCAGGACCAGGCCCCGGGCGATGAGGGCATTGAAGCGGGTGCGGAAGATGAGCAGGATGGCAAAGCCGCCCACCACCAGGGCCGCGGGTAGATTGAGCACCCGGCCCGGCTGGGTGAAGGGCGGGCCGCTGGCCCACGTGGGCAGATGGCAACCGAGGCCCCGCAGCAGATCCTGCAGGTAAAAGGACCAGCCCGCGGCCACGGTGGCGGCGCCCATGCCGTATTCCAGGATCAGGTCCCAGCCGATGATCCAGGCGGCCAACTCCCCGAAGATGCCGTAGGCGTAAGTGTAGGCGCTGCCGGCCTGCGGCATCATAGCCGCCAGCTCGGCATAGCACAGGGCCGCCAGGGTGCAGGCGGCTCCTGCCAGGAGAAAAGAGAGAAGGAGGCCCGGGCCGGCGATCTTGACGCCGACTCCGGAGATGACGAAGATGCCGGCGCCGATGATCTGGGCCACCCCGATGACCATGAGGTCCAGGCGGGTGAGGCTGCGGCGCAAGACCGGGGCCGCACCATCCGGAGCGCTGCCGGCCGGTCTTTTCGCCAGCAGGCGCCGGCTTAAGGATTGCCAGGATGGCACCGGAGGCTTACCAGTCCTAGAAATCCACCGCCTCGGCGTCAATTTGCAGCTTGGCGGTCCCTGCCTTGGGCGGCAGGCTCACCATCCCGGTGACGGTCACCGGCTTCTCCAGAGGGGTGGAAGTGAGCTGCTGCACCACTTTTTGGTCGGGGAGCTTGCCGAAGCGGACCTCCACCATGCCTTCCGGGGCCTTGAGGAGCAGGGACTTGTGGTGTACCAGCACCGGCCCCACCAGTCCTTTAACCGTTACCCGGCTGCCCAGGTATTGGTCCTTGCCGGCCAAGAGTTGGCCGACGCTCAAAGGCTGCGGCGCCGGTGGCGCCTGAGGAGGCTGGAACGCCGGAGCGGCCATCTCGGGTAGAGCCGGTTTCTTCAAGAGATCCAGCATAGCCTGCTGGCCGGCCTGCAACTGCCCCAGCTTTTCCTGCATGGCCTTGACCTCTTGCTTGAGATCCTGAATCTCCTTGCGTAAATCGTCCTCTGATTTGGCCGTCGCGGCAGCAGCGGAGATCACCAAGAGGATAACCAGGGCAAAGATAAATCTGCCCCAGGTCCCCATACCCGCCTGCGCCTCAATGCTCTTGCGCCTAACCATGGTTGTCCTCACCCGGAATCCAGAGATTAATGATGATTGTCTGAGTGCATTCTCAGTTAAATGCGGCAGGCTGTCAATCTGGAATTTACCTGGCGGCCCGCCAAAATGCTGCACCTGGTAGTAACTAACCAGCCGGATGAAATCACGCCGTCCAGCCAGCGGCAAGGCTTACGCCACCGCGGCCGAGGCATTCCCCCGCGGCCGCGACCAAGCGAAAACGGTTTCGGCCCGGGTTGTAGCAATTCACCCGCGAGTGTGTTAACATATCGTCATAATTCCCTTTGATTCTCAGGTTTTCCGTGAAAACCATTATGGCACTGAATGCGCGTTATGGGGCCGTTTTCCCTGCCATCTCCAGTAATTCCCACCGGACAGCAGTGGTCAGCGGTTTGCCGGCAAGATGATTACCGCCATTAGCCAGCAGGAATCTCTTAAGCATAATGAGACCTCTGCGAAAGTCCCCTTAGTTGTCATTCTGAGGGAGCGAAGCGACCGAAGAATCTCCAAACCACGAGGAAATACGAGATCCTTCGCTTCGCTCAGGATGACAACAATGGCATTTTGCAGAGCCATAATGGTTTTCAAGGAAGGCTTTACTGCCGATCCCCGTTTGGTTCGGCAGGGCGCTAGGCCGCGGGATAACCATTAATCGGGTTATTGCCCGGAGTAATACTTTATCGGATTGGATTTCGCTATGCCGGCTCAAAATTGCCGCAGTAACCTGGAGAAGAGTAAAGTTAGCGTGGAACAAGCCTTGCGGGACACCAAAGGGATACTGGAGGTCGGCTGGCTTGATGAGAAGGACCGGCAAACGATCCGGCAATTTGAAGAGGAGCTGCAAAAGCGAGGCCTGGGAGGCTTAGGCAAGTATTGCAACGAAGGAGTCTTAAAGGTTCTTGGAAGTCAGATGGTTTGCGTGGTTCTGAACAATAATGATTTCCGGCACGCCACGGAGCCTTGCCTCTCCTGGGTAGTGGATGAGGTGGTCATCGGCGAGGAGGTCAGCGACCAGGAACGCCTCGAATCACTGAAAAGAAGCGCCGGGGTTAAGGTTATCGGCAAGAATTTTGTCGTTTTCGCCGATAAGGTGAAGCAAACCGCGGGGCGGCAGCCAACCTTCGTTTTTCGCGCCCTGGCCTTCCCTGAAGTAGAGGGTATTCCCGGCGTTGAGGAGGTTATTTCCGCCTCCCCCCAGGGAGCGGCCGATCTTTACCTCAAGGAGAGGTTTGGCTGGGAAGCAGGGAAACCGGAATTAGGTACGATCCTCATCGGCTTTAACCTCGCTCCCATGGCCAGCGGCTGAAAGGACTGATGAAACATGGAGAATTTTGAATCCTTACTGGCAGCCTCCGCCTCAGCGCATGGCCATCTGTGCCCCGGCCAGGTGGTCGGGGTTAGGATGGCCATCCTGGGGTGTCGCCTCATCGGCCTGGATAATCCCGCCAGCCCGGAACAGATCAAGAAGCTGATCGTCTACGTGGAGATGGACCGCTGCGCGGCCGACGCCGTGGCCCACGTCACCGGCGCCAAACTGGGGCGGCGCTCCCTTAAATTCGTGGACTATGGGATCATGGCGGCGAGCTTTGTGAATCTTCAGACCGGGAAAGCCTTCCGAGTGGTGTCGACGGAAGCAGCGCGCCACCTGGCTGCCAGCTATGCTCCTGAGGTGGCAGGAAAATACCCGCAGCAATTGGCAGCTTACAAACGTATGCCCGACAGGGTGCTCTTCAGAGTCGAGGAAGTGCGGATCGAGGTCAGTGAGTCCGACCTGCCGGGACCTTCCCGTAGCAAAGTCTCCTGTTCTCGGTGCGGACAGGTGGTGCGAGATCGCCGTGAGATAATGGTGGGTGAAAGTCCCCTTTGTGCTCCCTGCGCGGGTCGAGCTTACTTCCACGAGGCCCACGAAATCACCTGGCCGGGCATGGATTGGCGCCCGGTAACGGACCTGGAGTCAGGGCCAGGCGGACGAGATCGAGGTCCAAGAGAACTCGCTAGGGGCTGCGCCACCAAGCTTCCAGCAAATTTCCAGGAATGAAAGGAGAGCGTGCGGTGTCTAAGATTATCCCATTGGCAGAAGCGGTGGGCAGCGCCCTGGCTCATGACATAACGGAAATTCGCCCCGGTACATTCAAAGGACCGGCCTTCCTAAAGGGTCACGTCGTTTGCCATGAAGACCTTTGCCATTTGCAGCGGCTTGGGGAAAAACCATCTCTATGTCCTCGACCTGGCGGAGGATGAAATCCATGAGAACGAAGCCGCGGCCATGCTTGCCGGGGCGCTGGCCGGAGAGGGCATCGTCTGGAAAAACGAGCCGCGGGAAGGGAAGATCAATTTGCTCGCCGGGCAAGATGGCTTGCTCCAGGTAAATATCCCGGCCCTGGCCGCCTTTAACCTAATCGATGAAGTTATGTGCGCCACCCTCCACAGCCACACTCTGGTGAAGAAAGGGGAGTTGGTCGCCGCCACCCGGGCGCTCCCCCTGGTCATGAAGCGCGTTGCCATCGAGCGGGCGGCAGCCGTGGCCCGACAGAACGGCGCGGTGGTCGCCGTTAAACCCTTACGTCGGGCCCGGGTGGGCCTCCTGATTACGGGGAGCGAAGTCTATGACGGCTTGATTGAGGACCGTTTTGGACCTATCTTGTTAGAGAAGGTGCAGCGGCTGGGTTCGGAAGTGGGTGCGGTTGATTGCGTCCCTGACAATGCCGACCTGATCGCCGAGGCGGTGCGGTCTCAGATTGCCGGGGGCTGCGATCTCCTGCTGCTCACCGGAGGCATGAGCGTGGACCCGGATGACGTAACCCGCCAGGGGATTCGGCAGGCCGGGGCGGAAGAACTCCACTACGGTTCGGCGGTATTGCCGGGAGCCATGTTTTTGGTGGCGTCCAGTCAAGAGGTTTGCATCCTTGGGGTTCCTGCCTGTGCCTTGCATCATCGCGTTACGGTGCTGGATCTGATCCTGCCCCGCATTTTGGCGGGGGAGCGGATCGGTAAGTCGGAGCTTGCCTTGCTGGGCCATGGGGGTCTTTGTCGGGACTGTCCCGAATGCCACTACCCGCGCTGTTCTTTTGGCAAGGGGGTCTGAGCCGGGTGGCTCTGAAACCAGGTGCGGCCCCAAGCGGGAGTTGAAGAAACCAAGGTGGACCTGAGAACAAAGGAGGAGCTATGTATCTACCCGGAATTTACGACGAGTTCGCCAAGGAACATCCAGACATTATGGAAAAGTATAAGCAACTGGGGGTAGCCTGCCGCGCCTCCGGCCCGCTGGGACAAAAAGTTCAGGATCTGATTAAGCTGGGGATCGCCATCGGGGCCAACTCCCAGGGGGCGGTCAGGTCACATACGAGAAAGGCGCTGGCTTCAGGCGCTACGGCCCCGGAGATCGTCCAGACGGTCCTGCTGTCTTTGACCACGACCGGTTTCCCCAACATGATCGCCGCCCTGGGTTGGGTTAAGGAGGTCTTAAAAAAGGAGTCCGGCAGTTAGTCAGGCAGGATCATCAGGGCGTATTGCTTGGCAGTGGGAACAGGGGGGTTGATAACCCCCCTGTTTTTTTTGGCAGGGCCGGACTAACATCCCTCACTGGGCACAAACTTGCCGGGCAACTTGCCCGGATCGGCCGTCTTCTCGGGGGTTGCGGGCGCGGTCGCGGCAGTCGCCGGCTTCTTGCTTTCTTTTTTTAGTTGCGCCGGCGCCTTTGCCGGTGGACAGGCGGCCTTGTCTTCGGACGAAACCGCCGGCTTTTTTGCGTCTCCCGGCTTGGCATCCTGGCAGATGCCCAGATTCACCAAGATGAGCCCCATACTCAAAACGAGACCTAAGCCGATGACAAAAAACTTCTTCATTGGTCACTCCTCTGCTTGGATAAGCATTAACTCTGACGCTTAACTGATGCTTAATGGTACCTCATTATCCTCAAAAAATCGATCCCAATATGTAAGATGTCAGAGCCTAGCTCAGATCACTATCGGCAAGAGTCCTATTTTTCCATAGGAATTATTTACTGGTTCAGGTCGGTTTTTGTCCTACAGCCCACTTTTACAGGGATTGATCCAGTTTACCGTCACGCCTGACCCGCCAAAAGTGGTACATGATCAGAGCAAGACACAGCACCGGTCCAAAGAGGCAATGAAAGGCATAGAAGCGCAGGAGTCCGGACTCGGTAATTTGCGGCCCGCCCAGGAGGATTTGCTGCAGTTCCCGGCCGCCTAGCGGCACCAGGCCCAGGAGATGGGACATTACTTGAGCCGCCCAAAAGGTTTGCGAATCCCAACGCAGCACGTAGCCGGAAAAATCGAGACCAACGGTAGTGAGCAAGAGCGCCAGGCCAATCAGCCAATTTACCTGCCGGGGGGGCAGGTAAGCCCGCGCCGCCACCACGCGTACGGTGTGGAGCAGCAGGGCCACGAGCATGAGCTGGCCGGCCCAAAAATGCAGGGAGCGAATGAGCCAGCCAAAGGGAATCACATAGGTTAGATCATGCAGCGCCGCCCTTGAGCCTTCAGCGCTGGGCAGATAATAAACCGCGAGGAGCAGGCCGGTGACGCCGAGAATCAGGAACAGCAAGAAAGCCGCGCCGCCCAGGCAAAACGTGGAGCTTATGCGGATGCGGTTCTCCGGAATTTTAGTCGGATGGATATGCTCTATGAACTTATCGAATTTCACGGCTTAAACCTGTCGCCAGCCCGGGCCGGTTCCTGGGGATGGGCGACCAGCGACCCTTGGGCGTCCAAACGCAAAACGGCCAGACTCAGGCCACTGGTGGCGGGTCCGGCCAGCAGGCGCCCCTCCTGGTCGAAGTGACTCCCATGGCAGGGGCAGACAAATATCCGCCGGTTCTCAGCAAATACCGGCTGGCAGCCTAGATGGGGACAGATGGTAGTTACTGCCCAGAAACCGGCGTCATCACGCAGCAGGACTACCCGGCCCCCTCTGGTCATGGAGCCAATCGGATGACCGTCGGGAGGGCCGAAATTCACCGGTTCCGGATCTAACCGGGGTTGAGAGCCGGCGAGAAAACGTCCGCTCATCCAGGTCATCCCGGCAAAGGCCAGCCCCAGCAGGGCCCAGCCCAGGGAGAGGATAAATCCCCGGCGTCCCGGGCGAGACTTGGCAGGCTTGATTTCTTTACTCGGTAACATATAATTGTTTAACAAATTAGCCTCTGGCAAAATTCTCCCTGCCTGTCATTCTGAGGAAGCGAAGCGACCGAAGAATCTGGTCTTTTGGTGGCACAGCCTTTCCAGGCTGGGCGAAATCCGGCACGGGCTAGAAAGCCTGTGCCACCAAACCCTGAGATCCTTCGCTTCGCTCAGGATGACAAAACGGCTTTTTGCAAGAGCCTCAAATTTCGACTCTGTTACGAAAGGTTCTGGCCATAGAGAGCCAAGGGATGTCCGAAACCCAGCCCAAATTTGCCCCCCGCCGGGAACTCATCATCAAGGAATTATCTGCCAGCCTGCTCCTGACCTTGGTCCTGTTGAGCCTGGCCTTGTTCTTACCGCCGGGCTATTCCACGTTGAAACCTGAGAATACCGGCGTTGGTGAATTAACCGCCCCCTGGCTCATTATCTGGCTCCAGGTGCTGCTGCGCTATCTGCCGCCCCTCCTGGCAGGAGTGCTCATCCCTCTGGCCTTTTTAGGTCTGCTCGCAGTCCTTCCCTGGCTTCCCGGCGCCGGACGGCCTGATCCCGCGCTGCGGTACCATTGCTGGCCTCCACCTGGCGATCCTGCTGGCCCTGTGGTGCACTATGGCCCTGCTGACTTTTTGGGGCCGGTAAAACCCTTAGGATCTCCATAGGCTTCCTTGTTCGCATAATACTCCAGAAGGTATTTCACATAAAGGGGATTACTCGCAGACAGCCTTTTCAGCCGCGGCTGGTCGAGAAACGCGGCTCCCGGCCGGGAGCTGAGCTGCAGGGGCCGGCCCTGCTCATCAATCACCTGATCCAGCTCGAACTCAATCCCCAGACCGTCGGCGGCCGGTCTGGTCAGCCGGAGCGGCTGGGCATCCTTGGCCCGGATCAACACCTGCCCCAAGCCCAGGGCCCGCGGGTTGCCATGGCAGTCCCAGCAAGGCCTGGTCTGGCGCCTGATGGTGTGGGGCGCGTAAGGATTCCAGGCCAGCGCCGGCCGTCCAGCCGCCGTGGTGGGGATGGCAGAATCCAGGAGCACCCGCCCTTCCGGGTCCACCCGGCTGACCCAATACTGATATTGCGGTCTGAAGGGGCTGACCCGCCCCCGGGAATTGAGGCCCATAATGAGCCCCTCCCAGCGGCGCCCGGAGTAGCCTGCCAGCCAGAGGCCGGGCGACGAGCAGCCGGTAAGATAGTCGAAAGAGCTCGGCAAATTCCTTTGCGCCGGCGGCTTCGCCAGTTCCTGCTGCAGCACCCGCTGCACCTGCGGATCACCCTGCTGGGTGAGCCAGAGCCACGGCTCGTAATCGGCGGCATCCTGTCGCACCAGGTGCAAGCCGAGATCCTGAAAGGTCCAGGCGGCATGGCAGGTGGCGCACTCCATTTGGTTCAGGTGACCTGGGATACGGTGGTCCAGCGGCCCGGTCTTTGGACCTTCACGGGCCAATATCGGAATTTCGTGCCTTTTGCCATCAACCTTGGAGACCAGCAGGAACTTGCCTTTTTCTTCCCGGGTGTTCGTCAGCAACTGACCCTTTGAGGTGACAATAACCTTTTGCCCGGGTTTAAGATCGTAGTGGGGATTGGCCCGGGCCGCCCGCAGGGCGCGCTGGTCGGCAGTCGTCACCCGGCGGCGGCGCGGCGGTTGGCCCGGCAGACCGTGACAGTCGGTGCAGCGGATGCCGACCTGATCCTGGGATTGAGAGTGGCTGGTCCCGTCGCCCATGACTTCTTCCACCGGGTGGCAGTCGATGCAATGCAGCCCGCGCTCGTAATGCACATCAGGGAGCAGAAAGTGATAGGAGTGACTATAGAGGTACGGAACTAACTCGGGGTTTTTCGCTTCGAAGTTATAGGAGGTCGAGTGATCCCGCTCGAAAAGTCCGGCATAATCGGCGCCGACGTAATTGCCGCGGTGACAGTGGAGGCACTGAGAGGTGGGCACGGCGGTAGTTACCCGAGGCGATCTGGCCTTATCGCCAACCCCGGGCAGTTTCTGGTCTGCCGCGATCCTCTCGCTGCCGGTCAGGATATGGCAGGCCACACAAGGGGAGACCTGCTTCGTCTCGTCTTTGGCTCCTTCAGTGGGGCTCGGGCCTGAGGCCCCGAGATGGCAGCCCAGGCAGCGGCGGCGAAGCAGGTCGTCCACCAGGGCGCCCGAGTCTGCAAAAGTGGGCAGGAGTTGCAGACCGTCGCCGGCCGCCGCGGCATAGCGCGGCCCGGCATCCGGTTGGGCTCCCCAGAGAAAGCGAGTCTGGTTGATGATGCCGCTGGCGGTGGCCATGAGGGTTCGCTTGACCCAGCCGGCTCTGTTCTGCATGACAGCGGCCGCAGTCGTAAGCCGGGCCAGTGAGATCGGGCGGGTCGGCGAGGAGCCCTGCCGGCCCGCAGGCGCGCTTCGACTGGTCTTCCTGGCTGTGCTGAGACCCCGAGGCTGACAGCAAATTAGCCGTCTGCCCCTGAGCCTGGCAGCCGGCGGCCGACGCGGTCCCGGCGGCTCCGACCCAGGCGCTAAGAATAATCGCTAAACTTAGGCGCAGCAGTATCTTCAATTTCCAGTCCTGGCCAAGCTGCGGCTCACCTTTTGCTGATGGGCTCTTAATTTGGCCTTCTCGAACGCCGCGGCCGGATTCGCCCAGATGGGATCATCATAGCGGCCGTGGCAGGGCAGGCAGGGGGCCACCCGGAGAAGGCGTTGCAATTCTGCGGCATTAAAAGGGCGCGCCCCGACATGAGTCGAGGCTGCCAAAGGCTGCCCTTGTGGATCGACCAGGGTCTCCCAGGCAAACCCCAGGGGATTGATCTCCGGCTGCAGCAAAGGGACGAAAGTGTTCCCGGCCCATCTCTTGCCGGCCTGGAACAATCCCTGGCCAATACCCAGCGTCTTTGGGTCGGCATGGCACTCCTGGCAGGAGCGCACTTCGGTACGCGTCGTATGCGGCGAGATGGGGGTCCAGACGATACCGTGACCGATACCCGGATTCATGAACACCTTTTTATCGCTCCCGGCCACCACCTTCCCATCAGGGTCCCTCTCGGTAAAGACCACCTGGCAGCCAGGCATCACTACGGATACCTTAGAGCGGGAATTGATCCCGAGGGTGGGTTGGTCAAAGCGATAATAGTCTTTGGTCTCTTGCCATAATCCCTCGGTTTTGACTCCGAGCATGGGATCCAGGGCCGCGTCGCCGCGCTGCCGGTAGTCATGGCAGCCATAACACTGGGGCGCCCAGCGGGAGTGGCAGGCCGAGCATTCCAGGCGTTCCACGCCGTGGCCGGCCAGGCGATGATACTTGTCCGTAGGGTCGGAGATGGTCGGGCAGGGGTGATCCTTCTGATCCAGTTTGCTGCGCAGGATCATCTGGCCGTTCTCTTTGCGCAGATTCAAGATCGCGGTCCCCCGCTGCGTCAATCCCACCTCCCGGCCCTGTAGATCGGGCAGCCTCAGGGTTTTGGCTCTCCAGAGGGCCTCTTCATCAGCCGAGGTCAGGATTTTGGTCTGTGGAGGCCGGCCGAAGCTGCCGTGGCAATCGTTGCAGCGAATCTCGACCTGGTGGCGCATGTGGCTGTAAATGTTGCCGTCACCCATGACTTCCTGGCCGAAATGGCAGTCGATACAGACCAGTCCACGCTCGAAGTGAATGTCGGGGACCAGATGGCGGACATCTCGATCTCCGGAGAGGGCCTCCAGGTTAGGCCGTCCTTGCCGGTAGGGAGTGCCGTAAGCGTCGGCTTCGTCCAGACCGGTGTAGGAAAGTCCCAGACGCCCGGAGCGATTATGGCACCGCAGACATTGGTCCACCGGGGGCGTGGTGGTGAACCGGTGCTGTCTCGGATAACCGGGTTTGTCCCGGGGTAAGGTCGGATCAGAGCCTTCGTAGGTGGCGCTGGAATTATAGAGCGCGTGGCAGGCGGCGCAGCCTGAGGAGTGGGCCGAGGGGCCGCTTTCTTTCTTGTTCCAGAGATGGCAGGTGGCACAGAGTTTCCGCCAATGATCGTCAGCCAGCTCTCCCGAAGAGGTTAGGGTTCGTCCCAAGGGGTCGACCGGATTCTTCCCGGCGGCCGGACCCATCAGGGGGATGGTCAATAATTCAGCTAAACTGCCGGGCTGTGGGATGGGCATTCTTCACGCCGACGGCAGCATAGCGGGCCTCGTCCGAGGCTTGAGCCCCCCAGGAGTAGCGCAGGCTGGCAATGACGCCACTCATGGTCGCCATAATGCCGGAGCGCACCCGGGCCACCGAATTTTGGGCCGGCAAGCTGCGCTCCGCATGACACTGGCCCCCCGGTCGGCCACAGGTCTGGTCGGCTACCGACAGGTCGGAGGGATTCCGACCGCCAATGAGCCCCTGATGGGCAATCTCGGCCGTCACCCCGAGGCCCTCGCCCCCGTGGCAGACCACGCAACCGAAGGCCTCGACCGGATGCGAGGCATCAATTTCCTCCAAACCATCATGGCAGGTGAGGCATCTTTCCACCTTGCCGGTAATCATCGGCCGCAGTTCTTTCACCCGTAGCGGCGACTGGCTTACGGTTGCCACCCTGGCCCGGATCTCCGCCTCAGGAAGCTTACCGGCAAGCGAGGTTGTCAGCTTATGGGCCTGGGTGGTGCGGTAGGCTGCTTGATAAGTTTTCCAGGGTTCATGATCCTGCCGGAGGCGGACCAGAATGAGAAGAACAACCAGAAGCATGCTCATGATCAGAAAAATAAGCACCTTCAGGAGGGGGCGGGCTGATTTGCCTTTTCCGGTGATTCCCATTAGCGCAATTCTATCGTCAACTCAACTCGGGACCGATTTACTGACCTGCTACTAAGGGTCGCAATCCACCAATTTGTGTTTCATGGCATAATGGGTCAGTTCCGCATTCGTTTTCATTTTGAGCTTTTCCAGGATGCGGGTGCGGTAGGTGCTGATGGTCTTGATGCTGAGAGAGAGCTGCTCGGATATCTGTTTGATGGTTTGGCCCGAAGCAATGAGACACAAGACCTGGTATTCGCGATCAGAGAGCCTTTCATAAAGCGGCTTCTCATCATCGGTTTCCAGGCGAAAGGCCAGCTCTTCCGCCAGAGAGGCGCTGACGTACTTCCCTCCGGCCAGTACTTTCTTAATGGCCTTGACCAGTTCCTCGGGCACATTTTCCTTGGTCATATAGCCTGAGGCGCCGGACTTCAAAACGCGCACCGCAAACTGATCTTCTGAGTGCATGGAGAGGACCAGCACCGGCAGCTTGGGGCGGAGCTGTTTCAACTCCTTGAGGATGTCCAGTCCGTTGCGACCGGGCATGGTGATGTCGAGGACCACGATATCCCAGTCCTGCTTCCAGACCAGATCGAGGGCCTGCTGACCGTTGCTGGCTTCCCCAAAGACAATACTGTGGAATTCCTCCTCCATGATAAGCTTCAAGCCACGCCTGACGATGGCGTGGTCATCGGCAACCAGTACTCTGATCATGTTGGCTCCTTGCCGGGCTACGTTTCCATGGGGTTAGGCACCGCTGCTTTGCCGGGGAGAGGTATCCGTACGGTGACGGTGGTCCCTTCCCCCGCTACGCCGTTAATGCTGAATTGCCGCCCAGGAGCGCCACTCGCTCCCGTACTCCCATCAGTCCGAAGGAATCGGCCTTGAGGCTTTCCCTCTTGGTAATGCCTCTGCCGTTGTCCTGAACCTCCAGGATCAGGAATCCTCTCCTCTTCCTCATGCTAATTCCTACCCTGCCGGCCTTGGCGTGACGAGTGATGTTGGTCAAGAGTTCCTGAAAGATCCGGAAAATGGCGGAAGAGCGCCTCTCATCCAGATCCAGATCCTCGGGAATGGCGCTAAGCTGGCAGTGGATGCCGGTCCGGTTCTGAAACTCCGCCGCCTGCCATTCGATGGCGGCCGGCAGACCGAAACCGTCCAGGATTCCGGGCCTGAGCTCGGTGCTGATCTTGCGAACCACTTGCACCGTGGTGTCGATGGTATCCTTCATTAGGGCTATTTTTTTTAACAGCAAATCGTTTTTTGCGGCTTGATCCTGAGTGTGGAGCTTCTTATTCATCCAGGCCAGGTCGATCTTGAGACAAGTCAAAGCCTGGCCCAGTTCGTCGTGGATTTCCCGGGCAATCCTGGTTCTTTCTTCTTCCCGCACGGCTTCAATGTGCGCCGCCAGTTCGCGCATTTGCTACATGCGAATTCTTGAGTTGTTCTTCAAAACGCTTGCGGTCCGTGACATCGAACATGATGCCCTGCAAAAACTCAGGCTCATCCCGTTCATTTCTCACCGCCATGGCCTCGTCGCGCAGCCACAACAGGGCGCCATTTCTGGCCAGTATACGGTATTCGGACCGAAACACCTCCCCATTGGAGTTCACCTGGCCGCTTTGAACTTCCGCCAAAACCCGATCCCGGTCTTCAGGGTGGAGCAGTTTAACCCACAGTCCCGGGTCAGCCAGCCATTCTTCCGGCGAAAAGCCCAGGACCGCTTCAATCTGCGGGCTGATGTAGAATGTCCCACTGGTCTTGTCCAGGGGTGCGATGTAAGTCACCATCGGGATCTGCTCCACCAGGGTGCGGTACTTGGCCTCAGCCTGGCGCAACTGAGTGGTGCGTTCATCGAGGGAAACGGCCATTTCGTTGAAGGAGGACGCCAAGATGCTCAGCTCATCACGATCGCCGATCGGCCCGATCCGCACGCCCAGATTCCCGGAGGCTAATTGCCTGGTGGCGCTCACGAGCGCCTTCACGCGGCGCAAAATGAAGAGGTCGCCTCCCATCCAGGCGGCCAGCAGCGCCAGCATGCCCACCAGGGCCACACCGGCGACATTTCTTCTGAAGGCGTTTTCGATCGCGCCGAAAGCCGCTTCCTTCGACATGCCGATGCTGACGTAGAGGTCCGTCTCCGGAGCCGCACGAATCGTGGTGATCCCAAAGAGCCGCTGCGCCAGGTCGCTGGAGTGAATGGCCACGAGGGAGTCTCGGCCTTCACCCATGCCGGCGAGAACCACCAGCTCAGCCGGCATGAGCTGCCCGATCCACTTTTCAGGATCAGGATACCGGGCCAGAACCATGCCATTATAGTCCAGGATCAGGAGCACCGCGCCGGCGGGCAGTTGCGCGGCAATATCGATCCGCTTGAGCCTGGCAAGGTCGAGAGCGGCAAAAACTCGCGGTCGGCTCAACCCAACCCCAATTCGTCGAATCACCGGATAAACGAAGATGATCACCGGGGTTTCGGTAGAGCTCTCGATCTGATAACCGCTGACCGACGAAATTGCCGGTTCTCAGGGCCCGCCTGATATAGGCGTGCTCGTGACAGATTGACGGGCATATCGAGATTGCGGTGCCGCTGGCAGACGATATTGCCCCCGGCGTCTATCAAGCCGATATTCACATAATCGGGATATTGCTCGAGCAGCTTTCCAAAGAGCTCGCTGCACTCCTTGGTATTTATCTCGCGGACCTCGGGTCAACTGGGACAGTCCCGTCAGCAACTGGCGGGCTCCTTCGATGGCCTGGGCCAGATCTCCGGCGGCGAGGCGGGTGAGCCGCAAAGTGTACCCTTCCATCTGGGCCAGTTGGAGGCGATGCTGTTCCCATCCCGTATAGAGCGTCAGCCCCAGCGATGGCAGGACCGCGAGCAGGACCAGCAGCACCAAACGGCTGCGAAGTTTGGGAGCAAGGAAAGATAACATAGTTCCTCGTAACTCTGCTGGCTCGTATGAGACCTCTGGTAAGGTTCAGCGCCCCGGCGGGAAAGGGGCAGGTTCAGACGAGGGACCCAGTACCTGCGGCTACCTGAACCGAGGGCCCTAAATACCCTGACGGAGAGCTTGGTCCGCTTGCCGCCGGTCCGGAAAAGCGAGGCTGGCAAAGAAAGCCTCTCTGAAACCCGGGGCGCCCCCCAGCTCTATCACCTCCATTTCGTGAAGCAGCGCTGCCGCACGTCGGCGAGCCCGGACATCCAGGAGGGCCAGGGCGGCCCCCAGCCCGGCGGCATTGCCGATTCCGGCGATGTTATCGGGATCGATCTCGGGGATCAAGCCAATAGTAAGCGCATCGTGGGCTGCAATAACATTGCCGAAGGCTCCGGCCAGAAGTATGCGTTCCGGCGCCTGGATTCCGGCCGCGGCGCAGAGGAATCGAATGCCGGTGGCCACGGCGCCCTTGGCAAGCTGCAATTCCCTAATGTCTTTCTGATGCAGGACGACGGGTGGCCCATTGGCAGCCGGTTCGGCGGAGGCGAGAACAAATTCAACTCCGGCGGGCGTCTGCCGCAGAGACTCATGCCGCAAACCGGACTCGAATTTTCCGTCGGGACGAATAAGGCCGTGGTCGAGAAGAGCCGCCAGGGCGGACATGGCGCCGGACCCGCAAAGACCCTGGGGGCGGATGGCAGGATCGGTGGAACTCCCGATCACCTTCAATTCGAGAGCCCCGTCCCGGAAGGCAACCTTCTCGATGGCGCCAGGTATTCCGGCCATGCCGCAACTGAGGGTGGCGCCTTCAAAGGCGGGACCGGTCGCACAGGAAGTGGTCCACAGGCGGCCGTTGACGGCAAGCACCATCTCACCGTTGGTCCCCAGGTCCAAAAGGAGCGTCGGCCTGTCATCCACGGTACGCTCCGCCCACAACCAGGCAGCAATCGTATCGGCGCCGACAAAGGCGGAAGGCAGCGGCAGCGTTTGCACCAAGGCGCCGGGATGGAGGGGGAATTCCAGGTCCCGGGCCCGGACCTCGAGGCTGCCATGAAATTGCGGCTGATAGGGGGCGACTCCCAGACTGTGCACGGGGGCTCCCAGGAGAAGGTGGCACATGGTTGAATTTCCCACCACCAGGGCCGCCACCAGGCTTTCTGGGGAAAGATCATAGCGTCGATACAGAGTCCTGATGCAGGCAGAGATGGTCTCACGGGCCATCTTGTTCATGGTTGCCGCGCTCTTGGGATTCGCCGCGGCCGTGATCCGGCTCATGACGTCGGCTCCGAAGGAGACTTGCGGGTTCCGAGCGGTCTCAACGCCTAAGACTTCTCCGGTTTGGAGGTTGCACAGGTAGACGGCAATGGTTGAGGTCCCCAGGTCTATGGCGACCCCATGAAGCGCCAAAGAGGCCTCCGCCAAGCCGATCACCCGACCGGACTCGTTCACGAGGGCGGCGCGGCACGAGGTCGGAGAGCCTGCGGCTACGGCAGGCGGTTCGCCGGCAGGGGAGCGCGGGCGCTCGGCGTCCGGCAGAGTGGCCAGCCAGTCGACCTCCTGAAGCAGCCCGGCGGTCGCCAAGGCACTTTCAATAGCCCCAGCGGCAAGAGGAACCAGGCGGATAGAGGGGCTGACCGGCAGAGGCTGGCCGAGTCCGATCCCCAGCCTCTTGTAGACCTCCTGGCGATACAACTCTTCCACGACTTCTAAAACCAGGCCATCGACGGCCTCATGCTGACAGGCCAGCCGCAAGCCCTGGGCGGCCTCCAGGTCTCCAATACTCTTGGACTCCGCGGTCGACAGCGGCAAAGCCGCGGCCCCTTCATGAATCTTGACCTTGCAGCGGCCGCATTTGCCCTTGCCGCCGCAATCCGCCGCCACGGAATAGCCGGCGGCTATGATCGCCTCCAAAAGAGTCGCACCAGCCTCGACGGTAATCGGCTTTTTCCGGCCAAGAATACGAATGGTTGGACTCATTTACGACTTGCCCTTGCTGGTGGCAAACCAACCCTGGAGGCCCGTGGGGCTCACATTTTTCCCCCGCACATGAGCTTTGCCTGCGGAAAGCGGCGCAGCACCAAGGCAATGATGGGAGCGAAGATCCCACCCAGCGCCAGGACCAGAAAAGCCGGCGCCCAGATCGTGGCGCTGCTGGGATCGACCTTACCATTATACCATTCCAGGATGATTCCGAACACTGCCGGTGAAACGATGGTGATCCCGAAGCCGGCGGCAGATTGGAGGCCGAGGCAAGTGCCACAAATCTTGGGACTCACCATCTCCACCAGTCCCGCCTTGTAAACCGCACCATCCGAGATGAGCCAGAAGCCCAGCCAGCCGCCGACCAGCACGATAAGCGCCAGCGATTGGCCAAAGAGGAAACCCAGAATGATTTCCCCGGCCACGCTGCAGGCGCCGGCCACGATGATCGCAAAAGTCCTGCCCTTCTTATCGGCCACAATCCCCCAGAGCCATGAAGATGGAGCCCCGAGCAGGATGATGCCGGCGGTAATCGCTCCTCCCCAGCTTACTGCCTGATCGGTCGAAACTCCCTTAGACATTAGGGAGGCGATGAGGAACGGTCCGATCCAGCCCCAGAAGGCATAGAGCTCCCACATGTGCCCCATGTAGCCGCCGGAAATCAGCGCCGGTCCGGCAAAACCTCCGGCGGGAGCGGTCAGGGCTAATTTTTCGGCGGCTGCATCGGGACCGCAGGCAGCCACCAGGTCGCACTCCGCGATGCCGGGTAGGGGCGCGGCCGGAACGTGGCGCGGCTGACCGGCTGGTCCTGGCGAGTCCGCTTCCGCCTGTTCTTCAGGGAAGTCGCTGACGAAGAGATGGATCACCAGGGCGCCCAGAAACGCCGGCAGTGAGGTCCAGAGAACCCCCGCTCTCCAGCCGTAATCCACGGAAAGGTGGGAAGCCACCAGGTAGCCCCCGGCGTAGGCGCCGACCAGGGCCGCATTGTAGGCACCCATGGCGGCCCCGCGGCGGTGGGGTGGAAACCATCTCGACAAGAGCGCCAATCCGGGAATGTAGATGGCCCCGGCGGAAAGGCCGGTAAGCAGCCGGAGCGCCAGGATGCTCAGCTTGCCGTGGGCGCCCCAGATGAACAGGGTCGAAAACAACCCCGTGCCGAGGGTGGCGTAAAAGAGGATTTTTTTCAGGCTGACCCGGTCCGCCAGCCAGCCGATGCAGGCGACCACGATGACATAACCCAACTGAAAGGCTGACAGAATGAAACCGGTATCGGCGGAGTTCAGGTGATATTCTTCGGAGATGTACTTGACTACCGCGGAGAAATTGTACCAGGGCATGTACCCCACGGCCATGGAAAAAAACATGGCCATAAGTATCCGGTTGTGCGCCTTCATCCTTCCCTTTCCCCCCAGGACTGCTCGGCGCCCTCGCACGGTTCAGCGGTGAGTTTGCACCCGCCAAAGGGTGCGATTAAGTCAATGATTTGGTATCGAAGCACGAACGGGATGATATGTCAATGTTGAACGCGAGCGCCTCTGTTGGCGCTGAGGTATGGAAGACCGGGCGCTGGCGCCGCTCTCGATGCCGTGCCGCACCTTGACCGCCAGTCAAGACAACTTGGTCAATTGGCCCGCATAGACCCAGGCAAGCCGAATTATGAAGGCCGCGGCGAGGACCATTACGGCGCTCAGCTTCATCCTGAACCGCGCCGCGCCTGATAATTCTCCCTTATTGCCCTCCTTGACGCAGAGCAACATCGAAACCAAGGCCAGAGGAAACAGCAAAGCAATGAGGACAAAAGCCACGCCGAAGACAAAGTACTGGCTGGTGTAGGTGAAAAACGGCAGGATAGATTCTCTATGGGAGGCCCCGGAAGTCAAATGCCCCAGAAAGTCGAAAACCATGAGAATCAGGTCCGTAGTTATCAGCCAGATGTTAATCTTCGTGAAGAAGAGTTGCGTGGAGCCTCTGGTGGCGATCAGGATGATGACTGCCGCGCCGGTGGCCAGCGCCGAGACGAGACAGTGGATCGGCAGGACCGGGGTGTTCCATAACGGCCTGGCGACCAACACGCTTAAAAGCACCCCGGTATAAATGCCGATGAAGATCCCCAGGGCGAAGACGATTTTGGCGAGCGGCTTCAGGTAAGGATTCAGCCAGGCGGCAAGCTTCTTCAGAAAATCGAACCTCAGCCACTGCCGGTGCTCTTGGGACACGTTTGAGAGGGCATACGCCAGGCTCAGGGGAACGCCGAGGCCGAGTCCCCAGCCGCCCCACGACATGGGAGCAGCCGGCCTGAACGAGAGAAAGAACCAGTAGGTATTGAAATGCCGCTCCAGATCGAGCCAGATGAAGAACATGCCGAACATCAGCACAAAGGGAGCCAGCAGCGCCGCCCTGACGGTATCTACCCGGTCTTCGGGATTGGCGGGCCCTGCTCTCAGATTGACGATGGCGGACATGATGAGCAGGCCGGCCGCCAGCCCGCCACAGAACAGATAGACCGAAACCGTCCAGTTCCAGATATGCAAAGAGGGATAAGTGATGGCATTCGCCCCGGTGATGGTAATCTCCATAAGGCCCCCTAGTCCGGCGTGCTCTGTTTCCGGATGTAATAGACCCGCGGCCTGGTGCCTGCCTCCGGCAGCAAGACCGAGGAGTTCGCTTCGGCTAAGCAGTAGGCTGACCTTGCTTTTGGGATCATCTAGGTCGCCGAACACGCGGGATACGCCGATGCAGGTAGCCACGCAGGCCGGTTCCTTCCCCTGCTTGATTCTGTGAATACAAAGCGTACACTTATCCGCAAAACCCTGGCCCGGGTAGATGTAGCGGGCATCGTAGGGGCAGGCCGCAATGCAGGCCTTGCAACCGACACAGCGGTTACGGTTGATCTGCACCGTGCCGTCCTGACTTTTGTAGGACGCCCCGGTGGGACAGTTAGCGACGCAAGGCGGGTTGTCGCAATGGTTGCAGAGCTCGGAGCGCAACTCCATCCTGAGGTTGGGGAATTCACCCTGGACCGTTTCCACCACCCGGGTCCGGAAGTGCTCGAGCGGCACGTCATTTTCCGTTTTGCAGGCGGCCACGCAGGCATAACAGCCGATGCAATTCCGTTGGTCAATGACCATGACGTATCTGGGCATGCTAGACCTCCTTCTCCACCTTGACGAAATTGACCCGCATGCCCGTCGAGCCACAGATTGGGTCAATGGCATATCTGGTAATCAAGTGCTGGTCATCGGCCCCCTTGCCGTAGGCGTTACGGAGCTCCTTGGAGGAAGAGCCGAAGCCGTGTACCATGTAGACGCAGTCCTCCCTGATCCGTTGGGTGGCCTTGACCTTCACTTTGGTGCTTTTGACCCCGTCCTGGTTCGTGAGAATGACCTGGTCGCCGCTCTTCACTCCCAGGGCTTTGGCCTTCTTGGCGTTGATCCAGACCTCGTTTTCCTTGAAGAGATTGGTGAGCAGCGCATTGTTGGTCGTCCTGCTAAAAGTGTGTACCGGGCTGCGGCCATATAGCAGCCGGAAGTAACCATCCTGGGGCTGTTCAATCGCCACATATTGGGGAACGGGATCAAAGCCGTGGTCTGCCAGGGTTTTACAGTACAGCTCGATCTTCTTGGAAGGGGTTTTGAAGACCGGCTCGTTATCCGGGGTGATATAGGGCGTCGCCGTATTCTTGAATTCCAGGTACCCTTTTTGGCTCAACTCTTCATAATCGATCTTCCATAGCTGGCATTGCGCCTTGATCTTGTCTTCCACCGTCTCCCAGGGAAAGTAATCGGCCAGGCCGAGCCTCTTGGCCAGCTCTCTGGCCATGAAATATCCGTCTTTGCTCTCGTACATGGGTTCGACCGCGGCCTTGGACATGGTCACAAACAGGCAGCTATCTTTCACCACCGAGATGTCGTCAAACTTTTCCAGGTAAGTGGCGGAGGGCAGGATCACGTCGGACACCATGGCAGTTTCGAAAGGCAGCACATCAGGCGTCACGAGGAGATCCAGGTTGTTGATGGCCGCCATGGTCTCCTTCTCGTTGGGCAAGGCTCTCAAGAGGTTCGTGCCCATGACGATCCAGCCTTTGATGGGATAAGGCTTGCCGGTGAGGGTCGCCTGCCGCATCAACGTGGTCACCCCGATGGTGAGACCGGCCTTGCCGGCCAGCGGGTAGGGGGATAACTCTATCAGGGGTTTCTTCTCAGGTACGGGATAGTCCTCTCGTCCTTGCGCCATTTCCAGGGAAGCCTTGGTGCGCAGATAAATCCCGCCTTCTCTGCCCCATGAACCGGTAAGGGCCGCGAGAATGGCGAGGCATCTGGACCGCTGGACATCATTGCCGTGCCACGAAGAGTGTCTGCCGGGGTGGATTAAGACATTGGGCCGATACCGCCCGATTTCCCGGGCCGTTTCCACGATCAGCCCGGCGGGGAGATCCGTCTCCTGGGCGGCCCATTCCGGCGTGTATTTGGCCACTGCCGCGGCCAGTTCCCCAAAGCCTTCGGCGTAGCGGTCGATATAAGCCTGGTCGTAGAGACCCTCTTGAATGAAGATATTCGCCCAAGTGAGCATCAGGGCCATATCGGTCCCCGGCTTGATGGGCAGCCAGTACTTGGCCTTGCCCGCGGCCGTGGAAAATCTGGGATCCACGACGATGAATTTGGCCCCTTTGGCAACGGCGCTGGCGAAATCCTGCACCTGGGAATTGTGCATGTTTTCACCGAGATGCGAGCCAAAGAGCACCACCACCTTACTGTTGGCCAGATCGAGCCTTTCGTTGCCGCCGGGATTGGCGCCGAAGGTGAGTTGAAAGGCTATGTCGCGCGCTCCCCGGCATTGTGCGAAGGCGGGTTCGGCAAAATTGGGGCTCCCGAAGGCGGCCAGCAGCGGCAAGAAATGTCTGGCACAGGGGCCGTGATGAAAAAGACAGACGGCCTCAGGGCCATAGGTCCGCTTGATGGCCAGCATCTTCTCGGCGACGTAATTCAAGGCCTCATCCCAGGAGGCCTTCTTATACTTGCCGTCACCCCGGCTGCCGGTGCGGATCAACGGGGTCTTGATCCGGTCGGGGTCGTACGTGGTCCCCATGCCGGAATTCCCCCGGGCGCACAGCTTCCCCCTGCTGCCGGGGTGGAGGGGGTTGCCGTCAAGTTTGACGACCTTGCCATCCACGACCTTGGCGATGGCGCCGCAGCCCCAAAAGCACATCTCACAGTTGGTGGCCGCGTACACCTCGCCCGGCTGGGGATTTTCGCCTGAGGCCAGGGCGGCTGGAAGCAACCAGTTGGCCCCAACTCCGACCCCGGCCGCCAGGCCGAGGGTCTTCATAAACTCTCTGCGGGTAACTTTCATGGTTCCCTCTCAAACCTTCGCAACTTGAGGAGTTCCTGGATGTTTAAAGCCGCTGAATCCAACTCGGGATGAACGGGCAGGACCGGGAGGCCTTTCAGATGGTGGGCAGGACATGTATACATTTTAGCATATGGACAATCTAAATATCAGTCAACAAATAACGTGTCAGTTGTCGGCTAAAATAATCCAAGGGTTATACGCCTCCATGGCGGAGAGGCTCGGCCCCAGGAGCAAGGGGGAGGGCGACGCCAGAAAGAAAACCTCAGGAGGCCGGCGGTCGCAAGGGAAAATGGGCTGGAGCAACGCCATGGTGTCGCCCTACTCAGGTCGGGGCTCTGCAAAGAAGATGGGACTTTAAGGGGAGCAAGCGGCGGAAAGGGTAAAATGCCGGTAGTGAATGGCAGGCCGGACCATAAACCAAGGTAATTAGTTGAGCCATCAAGCCTCTCCCCCACGACGTTCGATCCTACCAGAAGACGTCAGCACCACTGCGGTTGTCAGGCGGTGAGGTCATTTACGGTACCCCAGGAAGGGTTATCAACGGTTGAGCCCTTAGCCATTATTTGCCGGCTATCTTCGAATAGGCCTCCACAAAATCAGCAGAAGACTTCTTGCCCCGGGCAAAGGCCTTCATGGCTTCCTCATGAAGTATTTCCAACGCCTCTCCCTTGTACCCCAGATATTCTTTGGAAGTGAGCATTTGGAACTGGCGTGGCCTGGGCAGATCGATTTCCAGAACCTTTCTGATGGTGGCTGGACGGTTGCTCATAATAACGAGCCGATCAGCCAGGAAGATGGCCTCCTCGATCTCTGAGGTAACAAACAGGTTGGTCCCCGGCTTGGTCTCGAAGAGACGGACGTAATACTCCTGCATCAGGGCCCGGGTCATGGCGTCCAGCCCCCGGAACGGTTCGTCCATGAGCATGACCTTCGGCCGGTTGATCAAGGCTCTGATCAATTCGGCCCGCCGCATCATGCCGCCCGAAAGTTGTGAAGGGTACTTGTCGGCGAAGGCTTCGAGCCCGACGAGCTTGAGCAGCTTCGTCGTTTCAACCTTCAGCTCCTCATGGCTCATTTCATTCCGGACTCGGGGCCCGAAGCTGACGTTCTGAAAGGTGGTCATCCAGGGGAAGAGGGCGGTCTCTTGAAAGACCACCAGCCGGTCGGGACCCGGCCCCTTGACCGGATACGCCGTCGAGGGTGACTTTCCCTGAATCAGGCATATCATAGCCGGCCAGGATGTTAACCAGAGTACTTTTGCCGCATCCCGAAGGACCGATCAACACGGTGAGCTTGCGGTTCTCGAGAACGAAGTTGCAATCGCCCAGCACCACCTTTACTAAGGGTTTAAGTCCGTAGCCCTTATGCACGTGCTCTACGGTCATCTCTCCCGAGGCGCCCTGGGTTATGCCCTGGTGTTGCTCTTTGTGACCGTTTCCATTATCTTTGGATATTTCTTGCGGCATGTCGCTCATCCTCTACTGCCTTGGTTGGTCCTAATTGGTTTTAAGCCACGGCATCAAACGGGCGCCCAGAATTCGGATGATGCCGCTGGAAATGTAGCCGGCGATGCCGATGCTGATCATGCCGACCACGATCATGGGGTAGCTGAAAGTCACGTAGGAGCGCCAGGTCAGAAACCCCAGGCCGGAGCGGCTGGCGATCATTTCGGCCGCCACCACCGTGTTCCAGCAGACGCCGATACCCACGGTCATACCCACGAGGATGCTGGGCAAGGTGGCGGGAAGCACGATGCGCCAGAAGACATCCTCGGCGGCTGGCCCCCAGGGAGACGGCCGCCCGGATATAACGCGCGTCGATATTCCGGGCCCCGCCGACGATGTTCAGAATCAGCACAAAAAAGGCGCCCAGAAAGGTGACAAAGATGACGCTCATTTCGACGTCCGGCCAGAAAATGGCCGACGCGGGCACCCAGGCCAGCGGCGGGATGGGCCGCAGCACCTCGAATACCGGGAGGGTCAATTCGCGGAAGTAGCGGCTGGTCCCCATGAGCAGACCCAGGGGAATGCCGACGATCAGGGCAAGAGTGAAGCCGAGGAAAATTCGCATAAAGCTGTCTTTCCAACTCACATAATAGGCCGGGTCGAAGATGGCCTCTTTGAAAGAGACCAGGACCGAGGTGAGGGAGGGGATATTCTTGAGGACCGGCAGACCCAATACTGCTCCCGGCCTCCCAGATGACCAAGACAGCAATAATGGCTATGCTGCCCCGGTAGGTTGCCCGGTCCTTGAGCAACTTTGTGATCTTTTTCATTCGGCTGCCATTCTTCGAACCCTTAGGCGGTGCTGACATAAAGCCCTTCTCCTTCTAATTAAGCTGAGGTTACCGGCTCAGGCCCTTTCCCGTTCGCCGGCCTCAAACGCCTTCTTCGCCTCCTCATGGACGGCTTCGATGACTTCCTCCTTCAGGTCCCGGTATATTTCGGAGGAGAGCACCCGGAAGTCCCGAGGGCGAGGTATGTCGACGTTAATAACCTTCTTGATCTGACCTGGTCGCGTCGTCATCACGTAGACCCTGGTTCCCAGGAAGATGGCCTCTTCCAGGTCGTGAGTGATGAAGAAGACGGTCTTATTGGAAGCATCGTAGACATCCAGGAGGTATTTCTGGACCACCGTCTTGGTCAAGGCGTCCATGGCCCGGAAGGGCTCATCCAGCAGCAATACCTTGGGATCGTTCATCATGGCCCGGGCAATCTCCACCCGACGGCGCATGCCGGAGGAGATCTCGCTCGGATAGCTGTGTGAGATCCCGCTCAGCCCCATCTGGAGAAGCATTTCATGGCCTGCCTCTCTGGCCTCGGGTCGCGTCATCTTGCCCTGGACCACCGGGCCGTAGATGACGTTTTCCAGGACCGTGTTCCAGGGGAAGAGGGCGCCGTTCTGGAAGACCACGATCCGATCGGCTCCGGGGTCCGTCGTCACTTCAGGCGAGCAGAGCAGTTCATCGTCCAGATAGATTTCACCGGACGTGACCCCGTGGAACCCGGCGATGGCGTTGAGCAGCGTCGTCTTCCCGCATCCTGACGGGCCCACGATCACACAGAACTCACCGGCGGGAATTTCTATGGAGCAGTTCTCCACCGCCACGACGTGGACGCCTTCCGGGTCGTAAATGATGCCTACGTCTCGGATGCTGATTTTTCCTGCCGTGGTTTCGGAGATTGCCGGTTTTTCTGCCAGCGCCCCGCCGTTATTTCCTAGTAGTTGACTGAGTATCATCAAGCGATCTCCCTGACTTGCCATTGCATCAAGCGCCGACCCGCCAAGCGGACCAGTGCACTACTGAACCATCCCAAAAAGCCGAGGGTGATCATGGCGATTACCAGCACCGGATACTCCACCGTCATGTAGGCGTTCCAGATCAGGTAACCCAGCCCGAACTCGCCGGCGATCATCTCTCCGGCCACCAGGCAGAACCACGAGTAGCCTATGCTGATCTGCAGCCCGGTGAAGATAAAAGGCAGTGCCCCGGGCAGGATGATGCGGAAAAAGATCTGTCGTTGGCTGGACCCCAGGCAGCGGGCCGCCCTGAAGTAAACCTCATCGATGGACTCGACGCCCAGCAGGGTGTTCAGGGTGGTGGCAAAAAAAGCGCCCAGAAAGGTCACATAGATAACACTGGCTTCGCGGCCCGGAAACATCAGGATCGCCAGCGGCACCCAGGACAACATGGGGATAGGCCGCAGCGTTTCAAACACCGGGAAGGTGTAATCTTTGAAGACCTTACTCCACCCCATGAACAGCCCGAGGGGCACCCCCAGCACCGTTGCCAGAGTAAAGGCCTGGAGGACCCGCCAGCAGCTTTTCCAGATGTGCATATAATAATCGGCGGTGAAGATTGACATCCCAAACGTGGGGTGGCGCGAAAACCATTCACTCGCCACCGCGACCGGGCCGGGAACCTTTTCCCATAGCGGCGCCTTAATGACTTCCGACAGCAGCCACCAGGTGAGCAGGGAGCCTACTAGTCCTATCAACGCAAGGTACGGCGCCGAAGTCCCGAGCGCATGTTTGACTCGGCTCAGCACCATTTCCCAGGATAGGGACGGCATCTCTTCTACATTCGAAGCGGCTTGCATCCCCTGTTCAGCCAGTGACTGGGCTTCAACAGATTTGTTTAATTCTGGTCGCATATTAGATTCCCGGTTTTCTCTCCAAGGGCTTCAGGTTTCGCGGCCCGGGTGGTAGGCACCCCTTAATTCGGGGTGCCCCGCCACTCCGGCGGCCTTATCATAGACATTATTGCTATCGCCTTCTTACGGCCTGGCAGCCCCCAGGCTTCCAGGCCGTAAACCTGAGGAGTAAGTTACTTCTTCTTGAACGGGTTTTTATCCGCCGGTACCCCGTCGATCTGGCCGATGGGCGACGTCAGGCCGGCTTCCTTGAGCACCTCTCTGGCGAGATGATCATCCAGGATATTGGCAGGGGGCTTCTCGGTACCCACGAGCTTTTGCTTGAACTGGAAGTCCCACACCTCATTGGCGTTTTTCTTGACCTCGTCATCAAAGATGAACGGCACCGTCGTTTTGGGCGTGGTTCCACCGGCGGCCTCGGGGATCTTGCCGTAAAGACCGAACCAGATGGCGCTCTTGGGCATCCCGACCGCGTATTTGGCGATCATCTCCACGGCCTTCTCATGATTCTTGGGGTCCAGGATGAACCGCTCGGCTTCCATGTCGCACTTGATCCAGCCTTTGGCCAGTTCAGGTTTGTTATCGATGAAATCCCCCCGCATCATCATCATCCCGAGATCCTTATTGTTGAGGACGGCCCCGCAGGCGATGATCTTAGCCACGCCTTCGCCCGCCAGGGTGCCGATCCTCGAGGCAGTGGGCTCCCACACGGCGGAGCCATCTATCTTCTTGGCCCGGAAATTCGTGGCGATGATTTCGATGGACTGGTTGAGATACTCCGCCGGCTTCACGCCAAACTTATCGAAAGCCATGCGCATGAACTGGTCGGCGCAGCTGCCCCGGGGCGAGGCGACGATCTTGCCGTCCAGCCATTTCATCGCTTCCTCGGGGCTCTTGAAGTCCGGAGCATCGGGCCTGGCCATCATCAGGGAGCAGCGCATACCGTTGGAAAAGCTAGTGGCCACAACCTCCCGGACGTCGGCTGTCTCGCGCTTGCTGCAGAGGATGTTGCCGGGCATCACCGCCCCGTAGCCCACCTGGACCCTGCCCGCCAGTATCCGGCCGCTATAGACGGCAGTGTGCAAGGCCTCCTGGAACTCGACCTCCACCCCGGGAAGGTATTTTTTCAGCAAGCCGAGTTCCTGAATAACCGCGGGAGAAAAAGAGTCAATGTAATACGGTTGCCAGCCCACCGTGAAACTCTCTGCGGCGCTGGCTGGCCCCGCATTAAATGCCATGCACGCAACCAGTAATGCCAAGATCCCGAAAACCATTGCTTTTTTCATTTGTAGCACCTCACTTTTCGGATTTAGTTTATGGCTGCGAGCTTCCCATGACGGCAAAGCCTCTCCACCTTCCTGGCCGCAGCCGTCCCCCTGTCCGAAGAAACCGAGGAGCGGGCGGTCTTTTCCCTTTCAGAAACTGCAGCGAAATACTATCTCGACTATAGGATATGTCAGGCGAAGGGCAAATACTGTCGGCATGGGTCTGATTCTTTTATAGGATATTCTGCCATCCCAAAGTCGGTATTTGTCCTACTTGTCGCAGCCGTATGAGGATTGGAGGGAGGCGCCCGGCGCCGCGGTTCAACAGCCCCGGCTTATCGACTTCTGATGGCCTCAATGGGATTTACGCAAGAGGCCCTCCAGGCAGGAAGGAGCCCGGCGGCTGCTCCCAGTAAAATAGAGGCCAGGAGGCACCAGCCGGCAAGGTTGAGATCAAAGGCTATCACCTCGGAACTGTGGTAGTAGGGGATGATTCTGCTGATGAACCACCTGATGCCGCCAGCCCCGGACCAGATTAGGGCTAGGCCGGACAGTCCGCCAAGGAACGTTAACAGGACGGCATTGCTCACAATCAGCTTGAAGATATCCCCCCTTGAAGCCCCCACGGCCCTCATCATGCCAAGCTCGGCAGTCAGTTCGAAGACCGTCAGGAGAATGGCGTTCATCACCCCGGCGACTGCGACGATAAAGGCTATGAAACAAACGGCGATTGCCAGGAGATTAGTTGAAGCCACCAGGTTGGCAGCACTTTCCGTCGCCTGGGAAACCGTCACGATCTGGATCCCGGGTACCCTCTTTTCGAGTTCGTGAGAGATTTCGGTGATCAGACCCGGATCTTCAGTCTTGACCGCAATGGCGCTTATGGGCGAAGCAGTGATCTTGTAAAACGTTGAACAGGCCAGATCCTTCACCCCGACCACTTCTTTTCCCGAAACCTTGACGGCAATATCCTGGGCGATCATCAGCGGCGCATAGAGGAAGGCATCATCCTTGCTGTAGGTCCGCTCGATGATACCGCTGACCAGGAGGGTCCGATCCAGCTTCAGAAAATCTATGACGTCACCGACTTTAAGCTTATGTTTCTCGGCAAAGTCTGACCCCACCAGGACTCTGTTGGCCGCGATGGCGTCCCAGCCGATGGGAATTTCCCCGTTGATCTTCCAGCCCGGTTTGATCTTCTCCAGCAGAGGCATTTCGTACCCGTAGAGGAGGACTTTCTCCTGGTTTCCCGGGGAGGGAATATTGAGGATGATCATGGGAGAGGCAAAAATCAGCCCTTTAGTTTTCCTGACTTCAATTACCAGCGACTCATCAAGGAAATTCACCGGTACGGCCCCATGAAAGAGCAGGGAGGCCATTTCATGTGGACAACTGCCGGGGGCCACCACGAAGTCAATTCCCATCCCCTGGCGTTGTCTATTGAGCCCTTGTTTAAATCCTTTATGCACCGAAAGAATCGAGAAAAACAAAGCTATTGATAGAGCAATGCCGACTATCGAAAGTAAATTCCTGGTTTTGTAGCGCAAAATGTCTTTCAGGCTCAATTGTAGATAATTCATGGCTGCCAGCCTCGGCAAAAGGCGATGATCAGATGTGCATCACCCTTAGACCAGCTAAGTTACAGAAATAATCAGCGATGTCATTTACCGCGGACAAGGCGCCATCACTCATGGCGAAAGCAGTACCGGTTTTCTCAGCCACCTTGATCTCGTGGGTTACGACAATTATCGTAAATCCCCGTTGGTTCAGCGAACTAAAGAGTTCCAGGATGATTTCCCTGTTTCTTAAGTCCAGGTTGCCGGTGGGCTCATCAGCCAGAATAATACTAGGCTCATTCACCAGTGCTCTCGCGATGGCAACCCTTTGCATCTCTCCGCCACTGAGTTGATTGGGTTTGTGTTTGCCTCGGCCCGTGAGGCCCACCAGATCGATGATATTCTCGATATACTTATCGCTGACCTTCTTCTTGCTGAAAAGGAGAGGGAGAGCTATGTTCTCCCGCACGTTCATCCCGGGCAGCAGATAAAATTGTTGAAAGACGAACCCTATTTTTTCTCTTCTTATTCTGACGAGACCCTTTTCATCCAGGCCGCCAATATCTTCGCCGTCGATCTCCACGGTCCCCCTGGAGGGCCGATCGAGGCAGCCGATAATATTTAACAGAGTCGTCTTCCCGGAACCGGAAGGCCCCAAGATGGAGACGAAGGCCCCTTGAGGAAGTGAGAAATTAACGTCTTTTAAGGCGTGAATTTCCTCAGAGCCCCTCTTATAGACCTTCCCCAGGCCCTCAAGCTTGACTACGGAGTTGTTCCCGATCAACGCATCACCTTTATGGGATCGACCCTTGATGACTTCCAGGCCGGGTAAAAGCCTGCCAGGATACTGACTATGAAGAAGACGGTGAATATCATGGCTCCCAGCGCCGGTTCGAAGCCAATCAGCTTGCCGGAAGGAACGTAGGGCGTGATCTGGCGCACCAGCGCTTCAATAAGATCGGAGCCGGCGAGGCTCAGCAAGATGCCGCTCAGGGTGCCGACGCAGAATAAGATGGCGACCTCGGAGAGCGTCCAGAGAAAGATATCGCGCCGGGAGGCGCCGATGGCCCGCAGCATGCCTATTTCGGCCGCACGCTCGAAAGTGATGATCAGGGCGGAGTTAATGATCCCCAAGACACTGATGAGAGACACCAGGATGGCAATGGAGAAGGTCAGGGCCCAGGTTGAAGCAAAGAGGTTGGAGAGGTTTTCCGAAATCTGGCTGATAGTCACTATCTGAATCCCGGGTATGGAAGACGACAGCTGGTCCCGAATCGAATCGATCATCAGCGAGTGTTTGGTCCGGACGCCAATGGAGGTCACCAGACCAGGCTTAGCGATCATCTCCTGGACGGTGCGAATCGGCATGAATACGGCACTATCTTCCTCGCTATTCGTCCGCTTCAGCACCCCGCTGACCCTGAAAGTCCTTTGCTGCTGCCCATAGGAAATGGTATCGCCCGGGTGCAGTTTATATTGCTGGGCCAGCAAATCTCCCAGCAGAACCTCATCCGCCATTTGCGGCAGACCTCCGTCTATTTTCCACTCAGGTTTGGCCGCGCCTAAATCAGCCATTTCCATGCCATAAACGATATCCAACTTGCCGCTCTTGAGGTTTGGCGCCTGAGTCAGCAAGATCGGGGTAGCCATTTCGACCTGTTCGATTTTTTTAATTTTGGCCACCAGATCTTCATTGATGTATTGGGGCAGAACGGTTCCATAAAGTACCAGGGAGGCCACTTCGAATGGACATCCCTTGGCTACGACCATAAAATCAAGCCCGGTTCGCTTCATATCCCTTTCAAGATTTCTTTTAAATCCGAGAGAAAAAGATAATGTAGAAAACAGTAATGCGGTTGAACATAGAATGCTAAAAACCGTAAGCAGGCTCCTTATACGGTAATGACAAATGCTTCTAAAGGATAAGGCCAAAAGTGACTTCAATGAATGGTCACCTCTTTTCCAATGATCTTTATCTGGCCTTCGTCTTCTGATACTATCCCTTTAACCATGGCCTTTTTGCCTACTTTATTGGCGGTAATAACAAAATTACTTGGAGCCAAATCGATTAATATACGACCAGTCTCGTCCTTCAGAAAGAACCAACAGCCGCTCGCCTGGCATTGCGTCAGAATGATGCCCTCGATGATCACCCCCTGGTTAACCAAGGAGTGATCCGTTAAGGCACTCATAACGGTTATGCGGGGAAGCTCTCCAGTCATTGGCTGGCCATAATTTTCCGTACAGCCGGCCACTAGTGCAACCATGATTACGGTGAAGGCGATTAGGGCTTTCATAGGCAGGCACCTTTCGACTTAGGATGTTTGTCTGAACGGCTACCGTTCTCTACCACAGTGATTTGGTAAAATCTGTCAAGATCACCGATCAGCTCCGCGTAAAGGGGAGGAGCCATCTCCTCCCCTGCCAGAGCGATAAAGCGCTATTTCTTGGTCAGGATGACATCCGCCCCACAGAGGGTGTTGTCCCCCAGAACGCGCCTAGTATTCCTGGAGTCGAGGTGACATCTGGTGCAACCGACGATCTCCAATCCCCAGGTGAGCGGGATATGCTTTTGGTTTTTCAGGTGGCAGTGCCGGCAAGTCGATACCGGCTCGCCGAGGTACTTATTATTGGCAATATCATAAAGCCAAATCTGGCCGTCTTCAACCTTGGTGCCCTCATAATCGACCGGCACCCTTAGAGTCGAGATGCCGTAGCGGCCATCGGGAGTCGGGACGATGTCGTGGTTTTCCACGCCTTCCGGAACCGGGCTCTGCTGCACCAGGGAGAGATCCTCGGTTTTCAGCACAAAGGTTCTGGTCCTGCCCGACTGGAGAATATATTTAGAGTCAGGGGTGAAAGAGGCCCTGAAGGTGATCGTGCCACTTGGGAAAGTGAGGGTGGCTTTCTTAAGAATTTTGATTTCGCCTTTATCCACCAGAGCCGGCAAATCCAGCAGGAAAAAGTATTCAACCCCCGTGAGCTTGCCGAAAGGACCTTCCGCACCGTTGATGACCAGGTACAGGTACTTGTGGTCAGGGCTGCTGGCGCCATGGGTATACTTGTAGTTTACCGGGAGGTCGGGATTGCTCGTCAGCATCACCCGGCGCTTGAGTTCGAGGGTTTTCTTGTCGATCACATCGATAAATCCGGGATATCCCATGAATATGGGGATGAAATACTTCTCAGACTGGCCGGAGGCGCAGTACAAAGTCTTGGTGGTGGTTTGGCCGAAGTCGATCACTTCCTTGGGAAGATCGAGCTTTTTCTCCACCCGCCATTTGTCGGTCTTGAGATCAGCCTTGCCCACAATTACACTGGGTTTCTTGGCAGTGTAGGTGGACCAGAAGACGGTGTTGGGATCCTGGCTATCAACCCGCACATCGTGGATCGCATGGTCGCCAGTTGCGCCGAGAGGAATAAAATTAAGCTTATCACCGGTCCAGATGAGATAGGAAGGTATTTTGATGGTGTCTTTCGCTGCCGCTGGATTGATCACCACATTGGCGTCGGCGATGTGGCCGCCGTGGCCGGCCACCAAAACCCTGCCCTCATAGGTCCCGGATTCGCTGCCGCCCAGATAAGAGGCCATGACTCCCAGGATGGCAACCAGGAGCACGGCCAGCAAAGCGAACATTTTCTTCGACCTCATATCCTATTTCCTCTCTATTTGATATATATCTGATTACTACTAAGATTAATGGTTTTCTGGTTACTTGTCAATTCTATATTATAGATAATCAATTGTGGATGGGACTGGAACGAATGGCGTGAGGCTAGCCAGCGACTGGCTGAGCCAGCCCCTTGATCAGAGCGGCAGCCAAAACCATTTGGGGTTGTGGTGGTTATGGTGGCCGCAGCATTTCGGTTTAGACCTTTTTGTCCTTTTCGAGTGATCTGGCGAAGTAACCGGTGCCTCTCCGCCAGGGCGCGGTTTCGGGCTTGTTCCACCAGGCTGGGTTCGGTTTCCACCAGCGCTTCGGAATGATATCGATGGCGTAGGCGTTGGCTGGAACCTCATGAGCGATTTCATGCATTCTCTCGAAGATGAAGCCGCGGCCGTAGATTTTGTCCAGCCGGTCAATCCATTCCTTCCAAGGATTGGGGTTGTACTTGGGCGAGATGACCCTCTCGAGTTTGTTCAACTCTTCCTGGGCCCACTGGATATTCCGGATACCGCACCGCCAATGCTCGGTTCCCGGAGGGGGCGGATCGCATTCACCGGAGCCGGCCTTCTGCCAGATGGAAGCTTCTTCCTTGCCGAGGATGGCGACCTGAGCGTGATAGGCCGCCTCCATGAGGGCGTCTCTGAGCTCGCCGGGTATCTTTTCCAGCGCCCTGACGTTCATGCCGGTAACCCAATTGCCTGAGCAGTACTTCAGGTACAGATACTGGCCGGTGAATTCAGTGAAGTGGATCACCTCGAAGGGAATTTCCCAGGCTTCGGCGCCGTCTATGAGTCCCCGACGCATGGCATCCACGACTTCTTCGTAGGCGACCGCCACCGGGTTGACCCCCATGAGCTGCATGCTCTTGAGACCGAACAGCGTCCCGGTGGTCCTGACCTTGGCATTGGTCGCTTTGAGTTTTTCGAGGGTGTCCAGGGGTGGGGTGCCTTCCCCGTATTTCATCTTGCTCATGAAGAAGCCGCGCAGACCGTAATCCCCGAACAGCATTTCCAGGCCATAGGTCCGGCGCATCGGCTCGCGCCAGAGATCCTCGCTCTTGTGGTCAAAGGCGAAGGAGTAGAGGGCGGCGCGGGACTGCCAGAGGGCGCCAAAGTCGAGGATATTCAAATAAGGGCAGGTCATCGCGGCGTTGTTGGTGGAAGCCAGGTACAAGTCGATGATGCCTTCTATGCACTTTTCGGCGCAGGTCATTTCACCGCAGATCGAGTTCGCACCCTTGGCCTCGATCTGTACGGCGTTATCGGTACGTTCCTCGATATCATGAATAAAATCGAAGGCCCCGACTTTGGCGACCCAGGTGGCATCCAGGTAGTGCCCGGCCATGCCGTATTTCAGCTTAACTTTGGGAGTGACCTTGGCACGACCGTTGGCGGTCTCGGCCGCCTTCTGGCCGAGCATCTTGGCGGTCGGTTCGGTGCCCGCCCAGGCAAAGCCGCCATAAGCAAGCAGGGTGGAGGTGAGGCCAAAGGTTGCCGCAATCCGGTTGAAATCCCGGCGTGAGATGGCCTCTAACTGCGATTCTTTCTTGGTCTTCGGCCCTTTGTCTTTAATTTCCATATGGGGTGCCCTAAGGTATTACCTGGTGGTTAAAGCAAATCGGTTACCTCATTCCACGAACAAGATAACCGATTTGCCACATTTCTGGTATACCGGACTCCCAAGATCAGGCCAGCTAGCCCACCAGCTTTTTTGCCACTGGAACAGCAGCCGCGGCGTCGTAAGCAAACCCGTCAGCCCCGATCAGGTTGGCGAAATCCTGAGAAACAGGGGCGCCCCCGATGATCACCTTGAGCGAATTCCTCAAGCCTTCCTTCTCAAGTTGCTTGATGATAACGGGCATGACATCCATGGTATTGGTGAGCAGGGCGGATAGTCCCAGCAACTGGGGCTTATCCTCCTTGACCGCGTTGATGATGCGGGACGTTTCCACGTCCGGTCCCATGAAGTTGACCTCGAACCCGGCGCTGCCCAGCATGGTGGCCACCAGCTCGAGGCCGATGTCATGCACGTCGCCTTCAACCGTGGCCAGCACCACCTTCGCGCCGGCCACAGTTTCCCCGACCACGAGATGAGGTTTGAGAATCGCCATGGAGGCTTTCATGGCTTCGGCAGCCATGAGCATCTCGGGGATGAACTTTTCTCCAGCCTCGTAGCCGGCGCCGCATTCGTGGAGGCCCTTGACGAGTCCTTGGTCCACGATGACCTGGGCCTTCAAGCCTTCAGCCAGCGCCTTTTTGACGAGCTCGACTGTCGTCTGTTCTTCTCCGTCATAGACCGCTTTGGTGATTTCTTGTAAGATTTCCACCGTCATCCTCCTGGGCTACTCTGCTTTTTTGTCGTAACTGCCATAGCGGCGCGCCGCGTAGATCGTGGCATCGCGGTTGATGAAAGAGGTCCCTTTCGGCTCCCAGCAGTTGGGGCCGAGCATGCAGCGGAGATCGGCGCCTTCGACTGTGTTGATGACAATCTTGGCCTCCTCGATGAGTTCGTCGGGGGTGCCGAATTTGAGCGTGGTGGCATAAGGGACGGGCTTCCGGTCCGCCGTGGAGGTCTTGGTGCCGGCGCCGTAGTTGCCGTTGAGGAACTTCAAGTGTGGATTAAGACCGGCGTCTCTCACTTCGGCCGCCTTTTGGGCGCAAAGATCGATGTTCATGGGGCCGAGAAAATAGCCGTCGGCCTGGTTTTGATAGACGAGATCGAGACGGTCATGCCAGTTGCCGCACGGATGGAAGATGATCTTCATGCCGGTTTCACGGCGGATAGCCTCAATGAACTTCCTTTGAAACGGCTGGGTCAGGGTGTCGTAATGTTTTCTGGAGATGCAGTCTGCGGAGGAAACCGGGTCGTTGACCCAGACGCAGTCACAGCCGGCTTCATGAGCGGCGATGACCATCTGCAGCCAGCCGTCCAGGGCGTTTTCCATGAGTTCGACGGCCCAATCCGGGTCCCTGGCCACGATCAAGAACCATTCCTTAAAACCCGTCAGACAGGCGGCGGTCCGGGATGGACAACTCCCCCAGGTCATGATGGGCACCCGCTGGGTGCCATTGCCTGCCTTGATCAGCTCCTCCTTGAGGCGTCTGATGCATTGCAGAACTTTAGGCATATTCCCGTCTTTGCGGGGATCGAGTTTCCACTTGGCCCTCTTCATGTCCTCTTTGGTCTTGATGAAAGGCTCGGCAATCTGGGGACAATCGTCGTCGGGGTACTTGAGAGTGGCACCGATGGCTTCTTCAACGGGTCCCATCATATCGTAGTCGATGACACAGTCATATTGGAACCGCTGCTGAGCCATGATCTGTCCCTTGACATAGAGGTCGGGATTATCCCAGGCCTGCTTGAAGGTCACCCCGATGTATTCCAGCCCGGCCCAGCGCGGGTAGACGTGTACGGGGACCCGATCAAGTTTTTCGCCGTTCATGGTGGCGAACATTCTTTCCCATGGGGTCACTTCATTGGACCCGTCATACATGTAATAAGACATCGTTTCCTCCTCCTGATATTTGGCTGTTCGCCTCGAACTTGATAGTGATGGCGGTCATTCAGCTTTTACTACCGGCCGTTAGATCCAAACCTTTGCCGGAGAAACGGCACGCCATCCTGGACAAATTCCACGAACCAAACTGAAAACTGGAAAGCCTGCTAAGCTCAGCTCAACAAACTCTTTGCCGCATCTGTAAATTCTCATAAGCCGGTTTGAAAAGCTGTCCGCATGTGTCTGATTTTTACATAGGATTCTAACCATCCGGCCAGTCGGTCTTTGTCCTACACCTAACCGGGTCAACACAACCAGATTAGCTGGCTTAGGCCGCGGGAGACAGCTCCTGGAGATTTTCGCGGCCCCCAGGTAAAAGGTATCATGGAAGCCGTTTGGGTTCCAAGGGATTCCCTGCTTCGATGTCGCCTAACATCTGAGAATAACAGCAATTTAAGGTTTTATTAAACTTATTCATATTACCATGTAGGACAAATACGGACCTCATGAAGAGGCAAAGTCCTATAAAAAAATCAGACTCTCCCGGACAGCGTGCAAAAGCAGCCGGTGTCAACATAAGTATGGAGAATACGAAGGTCGACACCGATGGAGGTGAAAGGGGAAGAAAACGTATTTTGCGGTCAGATTGATACATTAGAGGCACGTGAGATTCTTACTCCAAACAGAGGAGGACAGGTGAAGATGGTTAAATTTAGGACAAGAGCAGGTGTAGCGATCGTTGCCCTCTTTGTGGCGGTTCTTTTTGTCGGTTCTTTGGCCTTTGCTCAGCCAGCCGCTAAGCCGGCAAAGCCTGGGGCTACGACGGCGCAGCCAGCCGCCCAGCCCCAGGCCCAGGCCCAGGGCGTGGGCCCCAGCAAAGACTGGACCGACCAGCAGCTCCAGGATTTTGTCAAGAAGCCATGGACCCAGGAAGAACTCAACAAAATGGGACGTCCACCCAGATACATCTTGAATAAAACCATCCACCCCCGTGCTACGGACGCCAATCTGACGCCCAAGCAGCTTTACGAGAACGGCGAGAACCGGCATCGGGCCCTGATGTTCCAGTATGGCATCGGCATTTCCGCCAAAGATTTCTACAAGGTCTGGTTCGAGCAGGAAGGCTTCAAGGACCCGAAGATCAAGCTGCTGGACCTGCGCCAGGAATCCGAGTTCCAGGAGGCGCGGATACCTGGAGCTATCCGGGTGGACACCGGCCTGGCTTACTGGCAGCTCCCGGGCAAGGCTCCGGACTCCACGATCACCTACTACCTGCTGTGCAAGGGCGGCACTCCTGAAAATGGCGGCAGCCGCGGCGCCATTGTCGCTAAGAAGATGATAGACATGGGCTATTCCGGCAAGCTTATCAATATCACCGATGGCTTCCGGGGTTGGATCGAACAGGGCTTTCCGGTATACAACCAGCATGGTCTGTTCACCCTGGTGCCGGGATCCTTCCAGGTTCCCGAGAAAGACGCGGCTGCCATGGAAAAGCAGGTTACTCCCGTGGTCGCGCCTATGGTAATGGATGAGGCCAAGAAGCTGAATATCAAGGATTGGTAGAATGGGATGCCCGGAGCCTGCCGTAACGCCTGAAACACGGTACGCCCGGCCTGGCATCCTCCTGGCAAGCAGCCCGCAGATCTAAAGATCTCCGCGCTTGACCAATCTCTATCACGCTGAAAAGTACTGATACGGGACGGGTCGGCGCGGAGATTTTTACTTTCGGGATGAAAACTTTGGCCCTCGAGACGACCTAGACAATCGGCCGGAGGCTAACCCCTCTCAGCCCTCGGTCAGTGAAGAAATTCGGTTATCAGCAAGGAGCGTAACACCATGGCGACAAATCTTACTACGGTGGTTAAATCAGCGAAAAAAGAAGTGCTCATTTGCCGGGACAAGGGCGTGGTGATTATCGGGGAGCGGATCAACCCCACCGGCCGCAAGGTCCTGCGGGCTGAGCTCAGCGAGGGCAAATTTGAGATGGTGCGCCGGGATGCCCTGGCCCAGATTGCCGCGGGAGCCGGCCTCCTGGACATTAATGCGGGGCTGCCCGGCGCCGATGAGCCCGCCCTGATGGTGCAAATTATCAAGGAAGTCAGGGCAGCAACGGATGACTTCCCCATCTGTATCGATTCTCCCAAAACCGAGACGCTGGCGGCGGCTCTGAGCTACTACTGTAAAGACGGGGCCAGGCCCCTGGTGAATTCGGTCAGTGCGGAAACGAAGCGTCTCAAAGCGGTGCTGCCTCTGATCAAGGAGTATGGCTGTTCCGTCATTGGCCTGTGCAGCGGGGATACGGGTATCCCCAAGACCGCGGAAGATAGGTTGCAGAATGCCGCCAGGATCATTGAAGAGGCCGACAAACTGGGGATCCCCGCCGCGGACATCGTCATCGATCCTCTCGTCTTAACCCTGGGAACCGAGTGGAAAGCTGGAAAGATGGTGCTGGAGGCGATCCGGATGATCGTCGACCGGTTTGGAGTCAACATTACCATGGGCGCCAGCAACGTCTCCTTTGGCATGCCCGACCGGGAAAACCTCACGGCCTTCTTCATGGCGCTCTCGGTGGAGGCCGGCCTGTCTTGCCCGATCTGCAACCCGTTAAAAAAGCAGGAAGTCACGGCCCTGCAAGCCGCCGACCTCATAATGGGGCGGGACCAGCACGGCATGAAGTGGATCAAGGGATACCGCGCCCGCCAGGCCGCTTCGTAAGCAGAGCAGCAAAGAAGTTGCCTCTTTTTTCTCCCTCCCCCTCGAAGGGGGAGGGCTGGGTAGGGGTGAAGGCGGTTTCCTTGCCGCTCAGAATCTCAATTTTGTCTTCGCCTTAAGAATGATTGGCCGGACCTGGTGGTCGCGTCCAGTCAGCCGTCCAAATCGTGCTGTAGTTCCTCCCCAGCCAGATGGCTCATCTTCCTGAAGGCAATCCGGCCACCAATGGTCCAAGGCCTTGGTTGGGGCGGCTCGCGAGCCGCCCCAACAGAATTCAACTAAGACTCGCCTTTCAGCCCTATTTCCGGTTAAATGCGACAGGCTGTCAATCAGGAATTTACCTGGCGCCCCAGAGGAGTTACAATAGGAAGCCAAGAATAGCAAGTTAAGGAGAATAGCAAACATATGGCCCGCATTCTGGTGACCGGCGGGGCGGGGTTCATCGGCTCGCATCTGGTGGAACGGCTCCTGGGCCAGGACCATGAAGTACTGTGCCTGGATAATTATTTTACCGGCTCCAAGGCGAACCTGGAGCACCTGCGGGACAACCCCCGGCTGGAACTGATTCGCCACGACGTAGTGAATCCCATCATGTTGGAGGTGGACCGGATCTATCACCTGGCCTGTCCCGCCTCGCCGGTGCACTACCAATACAACCCGGTAAAGACCATCAAGACCAACGTCCTGGGGACCCTCAATATGCTGGGGCTGGCGAAAAGGGTCAAGGCCCGCATCCTGCTGGCCTCCACCTCCGAGGTCTACGGCGACCCGCAGGTCCATCCCCAAACCGAGGATTACTGGGGCCATGTCAACTGCATCGGCCCGCGGAGTTGCTACGACGAAGGGAAAAGGGTGGCGGAAACCCTGATGATGGACTACCATCGCCAGAACGGCGTGGATATCCGCCTCCCCCGCATCTTCAACACCTTCGGCCCCCGGATGGCCATCAACGACGGCCGGGTGGTGAGCAATTTCATCGTCCAGGCCCTCACCGGCGGCGAGATCACCATCTATGGCGAGGGCCAGCAGACCCGCTCCTTTTGTTACGTCTCCGACCTGGTAGAGGCCCTGATGCGCCTGATGAACCGCGAAGGGGTGCACGACCCCGTGAATCTGGGCAACCCGGAAGAGTTCTCCATCCGGGAGTTGGCCGACAAGGTCATGGCCCTGATCAACACCCCTTCGGCCATCAGCCATCGCCCCCTGCCGCCCGATGACCCGGGGCGCCGGCGTCCCGACATCTCCAAAGCCAGGGAACTATTGGGCTGGCAACCTGCGGTCCCTCTGGAGCAAGGCCTGCGGGAAACCATCCCTTATTTTGCCGAGAAGCTCAAACAAGAGGGCTACCAGGTGGTGGGGAAGATCAACTAGAGGTCAGCGGTCAGCTTTCAGCTATCAGCTATCAGCCAAAATCTGGGATAACAACGCACCAACAGCGATCTGGTTCCCAAGTTAAACTTGGGAACCAGATCGTAAACGCACGGGAAGATAACTTCAGAGTGGCGCTGGGAGCCTTAGTAGGGGTTTTTATCTTTATCCCCTCTCCCCCAATGGGGAGAGGGTTAGGGTGAGGGGGAAGACAGTCTCTTCTTCATTGAGATTACCAGAAAGGACCTTTACTCTGAAACTTTGCCGGCACACACCCCTTAAGCTCGTCCTGGGCCTGGCGCTCCTGGCTCTGGTGCTGGCGTTGTCTCCGGGCTGTGGCCGCGCCCCGGCTGGTCCGCCCCGGGAAGCCAAGGTGGTCCGGGTCATCGACGGCGACACCGTGGTCCTGGAAGGCGGGGCCCGGGTGCGATTTTTGGGAATCGACGCCCCGGAGATGGAAAGAGACGGCAGCCCGGCGGAGTACCTGGCCCATCAGTCCAAGGACTTGGTGGCCGATTTAATCCAGGGAAAGACCGTGCGGCTGGAATATGACCGGGAGCGCTATGACCGCTACGGTCGCTTGCTGGCCTATCTTTTCCTGCCCGACGGCGCCATGGTCAACCTGGCGGTGGTGCGCCAGGGTCTGGCCCGGGTTTACTCCCAGGCCCCTAATGTGCGCTACCAGGAGACCCTGAACGCCGCCCAGCAGGAGGCCATGGCGGCCGGCCGCGGCCTCTGGCAAAAACCCCTGGCGCAGCAGCAGACTGAGACCTATTACCTGGGGAACAAAAATTCCCTGCGCCTGCACCGCCCCAACTGCCCCATGGCCGCCCGCATGAAGCCGGCCAACCGGGTGCGCTTCACTTCCCTCAAAGAAGCCTACTCCCAGGGCTACAGCCCCTGCCGCAGTTGCAAACCATAGAGACAGTAGCCAGTTGCCAGTAGTCAGTTTTCCGTAGGGGTGAACCTTGTGTTCGCCCAAATGTAGGGTGCGTCCTACGCACCAAGAATAAGGTTGATGGTGCGTAAGACGCACCCTACAAAAGCTGGTACGCCGAAAACCGCCTTTTACCTGGCCCCTTCGTGTTGCAGGAGCCAGCGCTTTTTATCCAGGCCGGAGCTGTAGCCGCCCAGGGAGCCGTCGGCGGCGATGACCCGGTGGCAGGGGACGATAATGGGAATGGGGTTGACCGCGTTGGCCTGGCCCACGGCCCGGAAGGCCTGGGGTGAGCCGGCCCTTTGGGCCAATTCTTTATAAGAGATGGTGCGGCCCCGGGGGATGCGCTGCAATTCCCGCCAGACCTTTTGTTGGAAGGGCGTGCCCTGGAGGTCCAGGGGCAGGGCCTGGAAATCCACGAGCTGCCCAGAGAAATATTTTGCCAGTTCCTTTTTCACCGACTCGATTAGGATAGCAAGGTTCGGTGGAGGAGGGGATCCCGAGGGGATTTTGCACCCCTCAGCGGCAAAATCCAGGGCCGCCAGGCCTTTGGCGGTGAAGGTTAATAACAGAGACCCCAGGGGCGTGCCTTCCAGACAAACGGTCCATTCCTGGGATTTATTTTTCTGGGTTTTAGCTCTCATTTTTTCACCTATTTTTGGCTGGCTGTTTATCTATCATATATGGGGGTTGGGGGAGAGGGTTTGGGAGAGGGGGTAGGGGCCCTCGGCCCCGACGCCCCTCTCCCAAGGTGTTATAATTTCTCCAAATACCTCTTCAAGCGCCAGCGGCGGAACCAGCGGGTCTTGGAGCCGGCGGGAGGGCTGGCCTTATGCTGGCGCCACCGGGGGTTGAAGATCAACTCCAGCAGGTGCAGTGAGGGTTGACCCGCCGCGGTGATCCGGGCCCGGCAGGAGGCGCAGTAGGTGAGCAAATCGAATCTGGCCTCGGCCACGCGGGCCTCGGTCATCCGTTTGGCCAGGGCCGGGGCGAGCGCGGGCGCCATACCACCGGAGCCGCAGCAGATGCTGGACTCCCGGCTATGGGCCATCTCTTCAAAATCATGCCCCAGGGCCTGCACCAGATGGCGCACGGCTTCGTGGATCTGGGGAGACTGACGGGCCCCGCAGGAGTCGTGGATATTAAACATCTCCGCCGGGCCTCGGTTGATGCCCTCCGGCAGGCCGGTCTCGGCCATGACTTCATAGAGGGAGCGGGTCTTGATCCCAGGCAAAAAATCTCGGAGGGTGTGGAGGCAGTAGGTGCAGGCGGTGATGAGTTCTCCGGCCCCCAGTCTGGCCATTTCGGCGGCCACCCCGCCGGCCACCTGTTCCAGCACCTGCCGTTCCCCCAGCAACTGGCTGGGAGCGCCGCAGCAATTGAGGATGATGCCGGTGTCCGGGAGGCGCTGCCGCAAATAGGCATAAGCCGCCTTGACCAGGTGGGGGCTGTGGCCCGGCAAGGCACAGCCCGGGAAGAAGACCCGCCGGGCCCGGTTGGTGGCCGGGTCCGGCCGGCTCAGGGCAAAAATGGGGTGGGTGCCCCAGCGCACGTAGTTCTGCATGCCTTTATGCCGGGGCAGGGGCGCCTTCCCCTCGGCCACCAGGCGCTCCCGGAACTCCAGGCAGGCCAGGCCGGCGTCCAGCCCCTGGGGGCAGACCGTCTGGCACAGGCCGCAGACATTGCAGGAATAAGGGATGACCGGTTCGGCCTGGCCGCGATCCGCCAGAATTTGCACCAGTTCCTTCGCGGTGGCAGGGTGGCCCGGGACATAATGCTGCAAAAAGGTGCAACTCTTGATGCACTGCGAGCAGGTGCAGGCCAGACACCGGGCCGCCTCCTCCCGGGCTGCGGCCGGGCTGAAACCCTGCTCCACTTCGGCGGCAGGTTGCGCCAGGCGCTCGGTCGGACTGAGCTGCCTCATGGCCTGCCGGGGCGCGGGTAAGACGTTGGCGGTGTCCACCACCAGCGCGGTACCGCGGCCGGCCAGGGGCGGTAAACCCTCGGGCAAGTCCCGGCCTTCCAGGTAAGCGGCGATGGCCAGGGCGGCCCGGCGGCCGGCGGCAAAGGCCGCCACCGCGGTGCGGGGCCCGGTGATCAGGTCGCCGCCGGCAAAGACGCCGGGGATGCGAGTGGCCAAACTCACCGGGTCGGCGTCCAACTTCGCCTTGGAGGAGGTGTCGAAGCCCAGCCCCGGGCCGAAAAACCGGAAGTCTGCGGTCTGGCCCACGGCAATGATGACGGTATCCGCCTCCAGGGTAAACTCCGATCCGGCCAGGGGCACTGGAGCAAGACGCCCGTCGGCCTCCGCTTCCCCCAGTTCGGTTTTGCGAGCCCAAAGCCCCTGGACCCGGCCTTCTCCCAAAATGCGCCCCGGCAGGGTGAGGAATTGGAATTTAATCCCCTCGCGCCGGGCCTCGGCCACCTCCGCTTCCCGGGCGGGCATGAGGGCCGCGGTGCGGCGGTACAGGATCTGGACTTCCCTGGCGCCAAGCCTTAGGGCGCTACGGGCCGCGTCCAGTGCGGTGAAGCCGCCGCCGATGACTGCCACCCGGGGCCCCACCGCGGGCGGCGAGCCGGAGTTGGCGGCGCGCAAAAAATCGAGGCCGTACCAGACCTGGTCCAGGCTTTCGCCGGCTGCCTCGAGAAGCAGGCTTTTGTGGCAGCCCACGGCCAGGAAGACCGCGGCGAAATCCCGGCGCAACTCCTCCAACTGGACATCCCGGCCCAGCCGGGTGCGGAGGCGCACCTCGGCCCCCAACTTTTCGATGAGGCCGGTTTCCCGGTCCAGGACCTCCCGGGGCAGGCGGTAGGCCGGCACATAGAGACGCAGGACCCCGCCCAACTGGGCTTCGGCTTCGAAGACGGTTACCCGGTAGCCCAGCATTCTGAGCTCATAGGCCGCCATCAGCCCCGCCGGGCCGCTGCCCACTACGGCCACCCGTTCCGGCCTCTCGGGACCGGGGGCAACCCGGAGGACGGCTTCGGGGTCCTGGTCGGCCAGGTACCTTTTCAACCCGGCAATGGCGATGGGGCCACCCAGGGATTGGCGGGTGCAGGCCGCCTCGCAAGGGCGGGTGCAGATACGGCCCAGGATGCCGGGGAAGGGGCAGCGCTCCAACACCACCGCCAGGGCCTCGGCCGGCTTGCCTTCCTGCAGGAAGCGGATCTGTTCCCGCACCCGGATATCCAGGGGGCAGGCGGCCTGGCACGGAGGCGGCTCCAAACCGATGCACTCCGTCAGGATTTTGTCATGCCAGCTAAGTGACAAATTTTCAGTATCAGTCATGGGGTCTCAGAAAAGACTGTTGCCGGCGGTAGCTCGCGGCGCGGGAGCTGGGATTTATGGTTGCCTGATCATTTGTTGGCCAACCTTTTGGCCAAAGCTCTGGGTGGCATAACACTCTTTACCTTTGACCGTAACTCCTACCCCCAAATTAGTATAAGCCGGGTTGAGGATATTCTGTCGATGACCCGGGGAGATCATCCAACTGTCCACGATAACCCGGGCCGCGGTCTTGAGGTCGGAGTAATCATTTCTTTGGCCCAGATGAATATTCTCGCCAATCCTGCCCATCAAGCCGATCTTCGCCGGTTTTTCATCATCATAATGGTCTATGATAGTTTTGCCTTCGGGATTGGTGTGGCTGAAGTAATGGCGCTTGGCCATGTCGTCGCTTTTTCCCCGCGCCAGGGTCATCAAAGTACTATCCGGCTCCAGGGCAGGCAGACCATTTTTGCGGCGCGCCTCGTTGGTGAGCTGGAAGATGCGCCGCTCCAACTCCTTGGGATGCTCGAGGCCGCTTTGCCTGGTCAAGGCCCCCGAATGGGTTCGAACCTGCCCCCAGGCACCAGGCGGCTGGAGCAAAATAACCGACAGCAGCGCCAGACCCAGGGCCCATGGTGCGGCGTACTTCATCCCGTGCCCTCCGTAGCCGGCGGTATAATCCAAATTATAGCGCCGTTGGCTTTTTTAATAAAGACTTTTGGCCGGGCTTGGCGCCCTGACCGCCGGCCCAAGGTGGGCCCGGTTCGAGCAGGGTCTGGCCGCCAGCGGAAAACCGTCTTTCCCGAGATTATCCTTAATGATCCAGGCCAGGGTGGACAACCCTTAATCGGCGAATTGTCTCAGTGATTCCTTAAATGATATATAATCATTGTAATACTTATTATACATAGCTTTATTTTTATATTTGATGCCAAAGACAAGTCTTGTGTTATCGGTGGTATCATCTCTGATCGATCTAAGGTAACTATTATCTTTTGCTTTAACAGTGAACCACCTAATTTTCTTGGATTTACTCTTATCGGTGTTCTGTTCGACTAATCTTTCAGTATTAGGATTAATCTCTATGTCTTCCCCTTTCCCCTTCCACTGCGGAGAGAAGACAAAGAATTCCACATTATTATCGGGTGAAATAAAGTAAACGCTGTCATACCCCTCTTGTGCAGTCGTGCTTTTCTGCCCAGGTTTGACCGTAAAACCAGATGGATAGTTGATTTCAAACCAGGCCCCTTTATAAGTAAGCCATTTTTGTTGTCCTCGCCCCTCACCGACAATAAAAATAGCCATAATGAGGCAGGCAAAACCTAAGCCCGTTAAGCGCAATAATCTCATTACCAAGCCTCCCTTGAAATTGAGGTTTGAAAACTCCCACCATGGCAAAACCTTTCCTGGATGAGGCGACCACATTAATCCAGGCCTTTACTTGGCCGGGCCGGTGGCCGCCGGTTCCTGACTGCGGCTCCAGTCGATCCAGCCGCCGCCGTAAACCTGCAACCGGTCCAGGGGATAGCCCGCCAGGTAGAGGCTCACCAGGGTGAAGCTGGCGCTCAAGTCGGTATGGCCGTAAATATAGACGTCTCTATCCGGGGTTATCCCCCGGGAGGTATAAAGCTCTTTGAGCTCGGCGGCGCTCTTCCAGTAGCCTTTATAAGGTCCGGCAGTTAGGCGATTTTCCTCCCAAAAGATTCCCACGGCGCCGGGGATGCGGCCGGGCCGGGCGGCGCCTTCTCTGGTCACCTCGCCCAGGTAAAGCCGGGGCGCCCGGACGTCTAAGATGACTTTATCGGGCCGATCCCTGGCCTCTTTGATCTCCTCCAGGTTGGCGAGCAGGTAATTTTTCCGGGGCGCGGCCGGAAACCGAAAAGACGCAGGTTTGAAATGGGGTGAGGTGAGCTGGGTGGGGTAGCCCTTGGCCTTCCAGGCCTCCAGGCCGCCGTCCAGCAGCCTCATCCGGCTGAGGGGGAAGCCGTAATGGGCCAGGAGCCACCAGAGACGGGTGTGGTCGCATTGGTCTGAATAGATGATGACGGTATGATCGCTGCCGATCCCTAAGCGGCCCAGGAGCTTTTCCAGATGGGCCGGGGCCGGCAGGCCCGGAACCGGTTGCCGGCGGTTCTCGGTTTCGGGCCGCCAGACCTGAATGGCTCCGGGAATATGGCCCAGGTAATATTTGGCCTGGTGGCGGAAATCGATGAGGCGGAAGCCCGGGTCTTTCTTATCGATGAGGTTTTTCAGCTCTTCCGCCTGGATCAGGACCTGGGGGTTGGCGTAATCTCCCTGGGGCGCCGCCTCGGCCAGGTGCGGCGACACCGCCGGGGCCAGCCAGGCCAGCAGCAGGGCCGCCGGGATTATCAGGAGTAACCATCTTGGCCGCCAGTTTAGAGTCATGCATACCTCCCGCCTTCACGGGGCGGAGTTAAATCTCCACTGACTCGCCTTGCCGCGCCTTGACTTTTTTGAAGATCACCGGCAGCAGGCTGACCACCGCCACCAGGACGACCCCGATGACCAGCCAGATGGAGACCTGGCCCCGAAGGAGCGCCAACAGGTTGCTGGCTACCAGGACAAAGGCTATGGTCCAGGGCAACATGGCGAAAAAAGTGGCGATGGCATAGGGAAGAAAGGTAATCCTGGTGAGGCCGAAGGCGTAGTTGACGACAAAAAACGGTAGGACCGGGATGAGCCTGGTGAAGGCGACGATTTTCCAACCGTGCTGGGCCACCTTTTCATCCAGGTGGGTCAGCCTGGAGCCGCTGATTTTGGCGGCCACCCAGTCCCGGGCCAGGTAGCGAGCCACCAGGAAGGCCAGCGAAGCCCCGGCCGGGGCCCCGATAGCGGTATAGACCACCCCCCAGAATGGGCCGAACAGGACGCCCCCGGCCAGGGTGAGGGGCAGGCAGGGCAAAAACAGGGTCGGGACGATGGCCCACAACAGCAGAAAAATAAACGGGCCCCACCCGCCTCCGGCCGCAATAAACCGGCGCAGGCGGTCTTCCTGAAGATACTCCTGGAGATTAAAGGCCCGGGCCACGATGAACAGGCCCGCCAGCGCCAGGATGAAGATGAGAGGCCGGGTGAAAGAGACCTTTTTCGGGGAGGCGGGATCTGGCGCAGGAATTTCTGGCATTAGCGCTCCATTGATCTTATGCAGAGATTAAGCTGCCTCGATGGCGGCCAACAATTCCCGGGCGGTTCGGTCGCTGCGCCAGCCCTGCCGGCGAGGCGGATGCGGCTGCTTCACGAAGTCCACCAGATCGGCATAGGTGTCGATATCTGGCCAATAGGGCAGGAGGTGGACGCTAAGGGAGAGTTTTCGGGCCCGGTTCAGGGTGTCGGTCAACACCGTATCGGTGGACCAGAAAAGGCCCTCGAACAGCTCTGGATAAAGGGCCTTGAGCCCGATCAAATAATAGCCGCCGTCCAGGGACGGACCCAGGACCACCTCAGCTTGTCCGGACGACAATTTTTCCTGGGCCTCAAGCAGAAGGGCGCCGGGCAGGTCCGGGGTATCGCAGCCCCGGAGCAGAACGGTTTCGAAGCCGCCGGCGAAGCCCCAGGCCAAGGCCCGGGCCTGGCGTTCCCCTAAGTCCAGGCCTTCCTGGGGGACCAGCCGCACCGGGGCCGGGGCCAGATGCCGAAAAAAATCGTGGGCCCCGGCGGGGGCGTAGGCCAGGGCCAACTCCATCCCGGGGAGTCGGGTCATGCCCTCCAGGATGTCTTCGAGAAAGCAATGATACAAACGGCAGGCATCTTCGGGTCGCAAAGGAGGGCTGAGGCGAGTTTTAACTTGCCCCGGGACCGGTTCCTTGGCGAAAATGATGCTCAGGGTGGTCATATGTCAAAACGTTCCTCGGTGACAGATCGGCCGGAAAAGGATCGGCAGGCGCCGCCGGCATTGCCTCCGGTCATCTCCATTGTCCTGCCGGTCCTCAACGAAGCCCGGGTCCTGGCCGAAACCCTGACCGGACTGCCGGTTGCGGCCGACGTGGAAATCATCCTGGTGGATGGCGGCAGCACCGACGGCACCTGGGAATTGGCGGGCCGATTTCCCCACCTGCGCCTGCTGGCGGCGCCCCGGGGCCGCGGCTGCCAGATGAATGCCGGGGCCCGGGCCGCCCGGGGCGAACTGCTGGCCTTCCTGCACGCCGACACCCAGCTTTCGCCGGCCCATCTGGCCGCCCTGCGCCGGGCCGCGGCGGACCCCGCCTTTAGCGCCGGCGCCTTCGAGCTTGCCCTATCCCCGCCGACGCCGGCGCTCAGGTTCATCGCCTGGGGCGCCAACTGGCGCAGCCGCCTCCTGGGCCTGCCGTATGGCGACCAGGTCCTGACCCTGCGCCGCGACCTGTTCCACGCCCTGGGAGGCTTCGCCCACCGCCGGCCCGAAGACCTGGACCTGGTGCTCCGGCTCAAACGCTGCACCCGGCTGCGCCTGCTATCCCCGCCGGTGATCAGCTCCGGCCGCCGCTGGCTGGAGCAGGGCTACTTTGCCGCCACCCGGCGCCACTGGCTGGCCCTGGCGCGCCACCTGGCGGAACGCCTCTTCACCCGCCGCTGGCGGACCCAGGGGGATATGTTTATTGGGGGAGGGGGCTAAGGGCCGCAGGCCCAAACCCCCTCCCCCAATCCCTTATATTTTTGGCTGGTAAGGCGGGGCTGGAAGCCCCGTCTTACCAGCCTACTTACACGGGTTGGGAGGGGGGTGTGGGGGGAGGGCAGGGACGGAGTCCCTGGCCCTCTCCCCACGGTCTTCTGCCATCAATTCTCCGTCAAACAGCCCCCGCAGGAGGAGCCGGCCGCGGCGGTGCAGCCGTAGCAGTGGTCTCCCAGGTGGATGGGCCGGTGTGCCAGGCTGGGGAGGTCGAACTCCCAGATGGTCTGGGGCAGGCCCGCGGCCAGGGGCAAATTAAGGGCCTGGTTGAAGTCGCAATCGAAGAGGCGTCCCTCCCAGGAGACGCTGATGAGGTTCCGGCACATCAGGCCGGTGACGGTGGCCGGGTTGAAGCCGGCCGCCAGCTTGCCCATGTAGCGTTCGTAATTGCTGGACTTTTCCAGGTATTCCTTGAAGCGGCCGATGGGCATGTTGAGCAGGGTGTATAACTGGTTGAAGTCGATGTCGTAGCGCTCTTTCAACTCCCGCTGAAAGCGGTCTTCCAGGGGGCCCTGCTCCGGCGGCAGATAGGCGCCGGCGGGGTTATACATCAGGTGCAGCTCGAGGCCCGAATCCCGGACGCCGTAACCCACGCGGTTCAGGCGGCGCAAGGCCTCCAGGCTTTTGCGAAATACCCCCGGGCCCCGCAGGCGGTCCACCGGGTCTTCCTGAAAATAGGGCAGGGAGCAGACCAGTTCGACCCGGTGGTCCCGGAAAAATTCCGGCAGGTGCTCATGGTCCGGTTCCAGAAGGATGGTGAGGTTGCAGCGCACCAGGAGGTGGACGCCCAGCCGGGCAAGGCGCTGCACCAGATATTCGAAATGGGGATTGATTTCCGGCGAGCCGCCGGTCAGGTCCACCACCGGGATGGACCAGCGGGCCGCGGCGGCGATGACCGCGTCGATGGTGGCCTGCCCCATCTGTTCGGGGCGGTCGGGACCGGCGGCCAGATGGCAGTGGCGGCAGGCCTGGTTGCAGCGCCACCCCAGGTTGACCTGCAAGGTATCGACCCGCTCGGCCGTGAGGTCCGGGAAGCCCATTGCGCCAGCTTCCGGGCAAAAGGCAGCATGTGCCGCGTCCTTAAATGGTGATCTTTTCCACGACATTATGAACCTGGATGCCGTGGATCAGGGTGGCGCCGCCCTTGATGACCGCGGCCACGTGCATGGCTTCGGTCATCTCCTCCATATTGGAGCCGGCCCCAAGTGAGGCCCGGGTATAGGCGTCGATGCAGTAGGGGCACTGCACCGCGTGGGCCACCGCCAGGGCGATGAGGGCCTTCTCCCGCACCGTCAGGGCCCCGGCCGCCATGACCCCCTGGTAATAGTTCATGAAGTAGTCGAAGAGTTCGGGACGGTGCTTGCCGATCTCGCTGAACCTCTCCAGGTCGTTTTCTTCATAATAGTGCGACATGGCTCCTCCTCAGGATAGTTTAACCACAGGTGGCTAAAAAAAAGGGCGGGGTTTGCACCCGCCCCTGAATTATTCGGGATAACCGGCCGCCTCTAAAACCGGGTGTAGCCGGTGAAACTGTAGATATCGCCCATTAACTCCTCGTATTCCCCTTTGAGCTTCTGGTACATGCGGGCATTTTCCATGGCCAGGGCCGCCTGCTCCGCCAGAGAGGAGATAAAGGTGATTTCGTCTTCGGAGAAATCCCGGGGCTCACTGGTATAGATGCGCATAACCCCGATGACGTTGCCCTTCAGGGTGATGGGCACGCTCAGGATGGACTTGATGCCTTCCTCCATGGACTCCTTGGGATAGGTGGCCCGGTCATCGCTGGCCACGTCGTAGATGGAGACCGCCTTGCCCATCATGGCCTCGGTGATGGACTTGTCGGTGCCCACCGGACCCTTGGTGATGTAGCGGTCGCTCAGGCCGTAGGAGGCCACCAACTCCATTCTCAGGCGCTTTTCATCCAGCAGGCGCACGGCCGCGGCCTTGATGTCCAGGGCGTTGACCGCGGTCTTCACCAAGAGCTGCAACACCTTCTTGACATCCAGGGCCGAATTAACCGCCTTGGAGACTTCCAGCAACCCTTTGAGGAACTGGAGTTCCCGGGTGCGGGCTTCGTAAATCATGGCATTGCTGATGGCCTGGCCCCCCAACTCCGCCACGGAACAGGCGAAGTCCACTTCCTCCATGGTGAATTCCCGGGGTTCGGCGGACACCAGGCGCAGGACGCCGATGACTTTGCCCTTGGAAACCATGGGGATGGCCACCAAGGTGGCGATGCCTTCCTCCTTGGCCTCTTGAGGGTACTGAACCCGGGGGTCGGTGGTGGCGTCGTAAATGGCTACCGGCCGGCCGCTCAGGGCATCGGAGATGCTCTTATCCAGGTCCACCTGGCCTTTCTTCAGGTATTTTTCACTCAACCCCTGCGCCGCCACCAACTCCATAGTATTGGTTTTGGGGTGGATCAGGCGGATGGTGGCCCCTTTGAGAGCCATCACTGCGGTGATCTGGCGCACAATCTGATCCAGGACTTCATCCACCGCCAGGGTAGAGGACAAAACCTTGCTGATCTCCATGAAACTCCGGAGATACATCTTGTCTTTATCTGACATAATGCCCGGCCCTCCTTGGGAAATCTCCATCCGCACTGGAATCTTAGTGAATGGCTTCTAAGGTCACCCTATATTACCAGATATGCCGGCAGAGGAACAGTTTCTTTGGCTGTTCCCCCTACCCTAGGTTATTAACATAAGTCTTCTCGCGACGTGCGGCAATATCTAGATGAAATTAGCTGGCAACTATCAGCTTGCCGCGGTCAGCAAGCAGTGGGATGGTTGGTTAGTAAGCTCTTGGCCTGAAGAGCCGTTAGAGCCCCTTTGCCCCAACGGGAGAGGCGGTTTTGGGGGGTTGCCGGGGCGGCTCGCCAGCCGCGCCTGCGGCTTTTCAGGCTCCTCCAAATTCCCTTGTAATCTGGGCCGGGACTTGGAGTATAATGCCAACCATGGCAGGAAAACTCAAATTCGAGCCTTTATATTTCCAGGACCGGCTGACCATCATCAATCCCTATGGCAGTATCGGGGTGGTGACCCTATGGTCCCGGGTAGATTACGTCATCGAGCGCTTCCGCCAGGCCGGGGTGGACCTGGACCCGGCCACCAGCCCCATCGCGGTCTTCGGCAACCTCTACGGCAACGGTTTGAGGGAGATGCTGCGGAATCTGCTGTATAATCCGCAGATTCGAGGGCTGCTGATTTGTGGCAACAATCGGTCCAGCTCTTTTGAAGAATTGCACAACTTTTTTGGCCGGGGCCTGGAGCCGGTTAAAGGATCGCCGATTAAGTACAAAAGGCCGGAATCGGGAGTGGCAGTTACGCCCTGCCACATCCGGGGCACCAAGCGAGTAATTGATGACTTGGTGAGCCCCGAGCATTTTGGGAATCACCCTCAAATAATCTGGCTGGGCGACCCTCAGCAGTTGACGACCATAGATTTCATCAGTGATTTTTTTGCCACTTGGCCTCTCGCTCCGGCCGCGGCATGGTCACGGCAGCAGGTGACGCTTCCGGAAGTGGAGGTGCAATACTTCCCCAGCAATCCCCGCAGCCAAGTGGTAGTGCGGGATACCATCCTGGAGGCCTGGAAAGAAGTCCTCCATCTGCTCAGCCGCTTCGGCCGGCGAGTTACCTTGAAAAAGGGTGAGCGCCTGGAATTGCAGCAGGTCAAGGTGGTGGTGGAAAAGCCCCGGTTCGAGCCGGAAGACCAACTGCGGGCCGTCAATCTGGACCCCGACCGGCTGCGGCGCTACCAGCAGAACCTCCTCCAGGGCGAGATGCGTCCGGACGAAACCTATAATTACGGCCACCGGCTGCGCACTTATTTCGGTCTGGATACCCTGGCGGCCTGCGCCGCGCGGCTCAAGGGAGATCCAGAGGACCGCAAGTCCTACGTCACCCTGTGGGACAACGCCCGCGACCTGGGCCGGGTAGAAGGCCGCCCCTGTCTGGTATCCCTCTATTTTCGCAAGTTTGAGGGGAAATTGACCCTGAGCGCCACCTTCCGGACCCATAACGCCATGGATGCTTATCCCATGAACTTATATGGCCTTCAGGCCATACTGCACTCTGTGGCGGCAGAGGCGGGGCTGACACCTGGCGCCCTGGTGGTCATCAGCCACTCGCTGGGGCTGGATCCCAAGGAACTGGACCGGGCCCTGCTCATCATCGGCCAGCGGCCCTTCAAGGTGCGCCTGGACCCCATGGGCTACTTTCGCATCACCCTGGACGGGAAAGACATCCTGGTGGAGCACCGCTTCGAGGACGTCACCCTGAAGGAATACCGGGGCCAGAAGGCCGAGCGTTTACAGCACGAGATTGCCCGGGACGTGGCCTTATCCGATATCAACCACGCCATCTACTTAGGAAGGCAACTGGCCCGGGCCGAGGCGGCCCTGAAGGCAGGCCGGGAGTTTGTGCAGGAGTAGATAGCGGTCAGCCGTCAGCGGTCAGCTTTCAGCCAAAGCAGGGCGTGGAGATTTGAAAATGTAGCGACTGTCTTTTCTGTCAAGCTGCCAGATGCAGCTGTGGGTTCCAGTAAGTACGATTTTTGAGCATGGCATTAAGGATCACCAGGAGTTTGCGCATGCAGGCGGTGAGGGCCACCATAGGCGGCTTGCCGGCCAGGCGCAGACGTTGGTAGAACTCTTTGATCACCGGATTATGACGCGAGGCCACCAAGGCCGCCATGTACAAGGCCCGGCGCACGGCGGGGCGACCGCCCTGGATTTTGCGTTGTCCCCGGTATTGGCCGCTATCCCGGTTCATGGGGGCCAAGCCGGCCAGGGAGGAGACCTTAGTCCTGGGGAGCGTGCCCAGCTCCGGCATCTCGGCGATCAGAGAGGCGCTCACTTTGGGGCCGACGCCGGTGAAGCTCTGGAGGAACTCCGAGTTTTCGTGCCACAGCGGGGTGCGGCGGATGGAGTCCTGGATGTCCCGGTCCAGGTCTTTCAGGAGTTGGCGCAGATGAGCCAAGGACAAATCGATGTTGGCGCGCACCCTGGGGGTGCAGGTGCGGCGGCGGTTCTCTTCCATGACGATCATGCCCTGCAACTGGCGCCGGCGGGTCATGAGATTGGCCAACTCCAGCTGTTCCTGGTCCCGCAAGGGTTGCACCGGGGGGTGAACCCTCTGGGCATAGAGGGCCAGAACCTGGGCGTCCAGCTTATCGGTCTTGGCCAGCCGACCGAGGGCCTTGGCAAAGTGGCGCACGTTCTTGGGATTGGTAATGACCACGGGCAGGCCGGCCTCATACAGGGCGTAGGCCACGGCAATCTCGTAGCCCCCGGTGGCTTCCAGCAGCACCATTTGGGGGTTGAGGGCCTTTAGCTGCGCCGTTAGGGAGGCAATGCCGTTCTCGTTGTTGGGCTCGGAGAAGGGCCGGCTGAGGGGCACTGTGTCCACGTCCAGACGTTGAGAGGATACGTCGATACCGACAAAGGGCTGAGAGGTTTCCATGTTCCTTGAACTCCCTTCCTTGCAAATGCGGGCTCGGGCCCAGGCGACTGTTCGGGTTAACTTCAAGGGGACGTGGCGGCCAGGCTACATTACGGTCTCGGGGACCAAGGGTGCGACGGCCTGCCACGTCCGAAACCACGACCACCCCTGGGGCAGGCCCCCGGGGGCCTGCCCCAGGGGTGGTCCAAACCATAATCCTTTACCAACTTCGACCATGACCAGGACTTCAATAAAGCGTATCTTAAACTAAGATACAAGGGTGCGTTCCACGCACCATGTAGGGTGGGCACTGCCCACCAATTTTTCTGAGCAGTTATAGGGCGGCCTATGGCCACCGTAATTCGGCGGGCACAGCCCGCCCTATGGCCTGCGGCTACCAAATTACCACAGAACACCGGCTGGAAGCCGGCGCTACCAAACCAATGACTGATTCACTTCATCCAAACCTGGTAAGGGGCTGGGAGGCCGGCCTTACCTTGGAAAACCTTGCCTCCGCCCGCCTCCTCCTCCTCGGCACGGTGCACGGCGACCCGCAGGGATATGAGCGGGCCTGGAAGTTGTTGCAGCGTTTCCGGCCGGATCTGGTGACCGTGGAGGTGAGCCGCTTCTCCCTGCGCTACCGGCGGCGCCAGGAGCATCGCTGGCAGCGCCTGTTGCGGCAAGGTCTGGAAGAGCTCCCGGTCGGCGCGGCCGGGCATTTGGCCATTCGCCGCCTGATGGCCCAGGTGGCTCTGCCCTTTGAGGTCCGGGTGGCCCGGGACTATTCCCGCCGCTTTGGCGCCCCGTGGCGGCCCCTGGATTTGGGCGGGCTGGCCCGCCGCCAGCTGCCGCGTTACGCCCGGGAACTCTTGTCCCCGGTAAACTTAAAAGCCCTGCTGGCCACCGAGGACGAGCCCCTGGAAGACTACGTCGCCCGGGAGTACCGCCGGGCCCATATGTCCTGCGATCACCCCCTCTGGCGGCCCTTGGCGGCAGATTCCGAGTCGCGGCGCTTCTTGGTTAGAGAGCGGCATCTGGCCCGGCGGCTGCGGCACTGCCTGGCCGGCTATGGCCGGGTGGCGCATCTGGGGGGCTGGGAACACCTGGCGAACTGGCGCGATGGCGCCGGCTTGTGGCAGGAACTGGCGGACCTTGAGCCCCTGCGCCTGTTTCTGGACGAAGCCGACCAGGAAAAATAACAGCATTTCACCCCAAGACGCCAAAACCAAAAACCTGCGGCTGCCGAGGCAGCCGACCGCAGATTGCTGAAAGCTATTAGACACTGGGGAAAAATCGTGCTAATTTTATAATCTTAATTGGTGGAGTGTCTATCCCTGGCCGCCCAGAGGCGGGCCCGGAGGCCCGCCCCACCAAAAGAAGATTTGCCAGTCAACGATATATTAAAGGATATTATGGAGTTAAGATCTGTCACACTGCCCCTCGGGGCCGACCGGACCATACGGGCTGTCCTGGGAGTGCCCCGCACCACCACCATGGCGGCCATCCTGGTGCTGGCCCACGGGGCCAATAATAATATGGATTCTCCCCTGATTGCCGGGCTCCACGAGAAGCTGGCCCGCCAGGGGCTGGTCACGGTCCGCTTCAATTTTCCCTACGCCGAAGAAGGGCGGAAGAAGCCCGACCCGGACGAAACCCTGGAGGGGGTCTATCGCCTGGTGCTGGAGTACGTGGCGGAGATGGAAGAATTTAAGGGCCTGGAGCTTTACCTGGGGGGCAAATCCATGGGGGCCCGCCTGGCGGCCCAACTGGTGGCCCGGGAGGTGGGGGCCAGCGGCCTGGTTTTCCTGGGCTATCCCCTGCACCCGCCCGGCAAGCCGGAAAGGCTGCGGGACCAGCCGCTCTATCAGTTGCCCTGTCCCACCCTGTTCATCGAAGGAGCCCGGGACCCCTTCTGCCGCCTGGACCTGTTGGGGGAGGTGCTGGGCCGGATGCCGGTGCGCAGCGATGTGCACGTCATCCCCAAGGGGGGGCACTCTTATGAGCACAATGGCGGCGCCCTGCCCCCGGAGCTGCTGGCTGAGATCACCCGGGTGATTTTGGGCTGGATGGAGAGCTTGTGAGCAGTAGTCAGTAGCCAGTAGTCAGTGGTCAGTTTTTCTGGCCACCGGCAACTGGTAACTGAGGATTTAGGATCCATTAGATTTGAGTAATGTAGGCCGGACAGCGACGGCCATCCATGGAGCGCGATGCGTACCCGACTGAGGAAGTCTTTAACTGGCTACTGGCCACTGGCCACTGGCAACTGACCTATGAGTGTCATCTTAGTCGTCGACGATGATGCCCCCACCCGGGAGGCGCTGGCCACGGGCCTGAAGAAGCTGGGCCACGAGATCCACTCGGCGGCCACCGGGGCCGCGGCCTTAGATGAGGTGCGGCGCCACGAAGTGGATCTGGCCATCATCGATCTGAAGCTGCCGGACATGGTGGGCACCGAACTCTTCGGGGCCTTGCGCATCCTGCGCCCCGAGGCCATTGCCATCATGATCTCCGGCCACGCCACCGTGGATGAGGCGGTGTCCGCCTTAAAGCGGGGGATTTACGATTTCATCACCAAAGATTTTCGCATGGGCGAGCTGCGCAAGGTGGTGAGCAAGGCCCTGGAGACTCAAAAGCTCCTGGTGGAGAACGAGCGGCTGCGGCAAGCCCTGAAGGAGCGGAGCGCCAGTGGCCGCATGATGGGCCGGTCCGCGGCTTTCCTCAAGATTATGCAAACGGTCAGCCAGATCGCCCCCATGAAAAGCACGGTGCTGCTCTCGGGTGAGAGCGGCGTGGGTAAGGAACTCATCGCCGACGCCATTCATCACCAGAGTCCCCGGAGGACCAGGCCCCTGGTGAAGCTCAACTGCGGCGCCCTGCCGGAGGGCCTCATCGAATCGGAGCTTTTCGGCCACGAGAAGGGGGCCTTCACCGGCGCCATCCAGCAGCGCAAGGGGCGCTTCGAGTTGGCCGACGGCGGCAGCATCTTCCTGGACGAAATCAGCGAGATGCCCCTGGCCACCCAGGTGAAGCTGCTGCGGGTGCTCCAGGAAGGGGAGTTCGAGAGGGTAGGGGGGGGCCAAACCCTGAAGGGTGACGTCCGGATCATCGCCGCCACCAACCTGGATCTGGAGGCCGCGGTGGCCGCCGGGCGTTTCCGCAAGGACCTCTTTTATCGCCTCAACGTCATCCACCTCACCATCCCCCCCTTACGGGAGCGGGTGGAGGACATTCCCCTGCTGGCCTTGTATTTCCTGGACAAGTTCTGCCTGGAAAACGACCGTCCGGCCATGGGGTTTACCCCCAATGCCATGCTGGCTCTAAAAAATTATGACTGGCCGGGCAATATCCGGGAACTGCAGAACGTGGTGGAACGGGCCGTGGCCCTGACCACCGGCAATATGGTGCACCTGGAGGACCTGCCGGACGATATTCGCCGGCACCACCCGGAGGACGACAAGATCGTCCTGCCGGTGGGGGTTACCATGGAGGAGATCGAGCGCCTGGCCATCCTCCAGACCCTGAAGAAGACCCACGGCGACAAGGAACTGGCGGCCCGCCTCCTGGGCATCGGCCTGGCCACCCTCTACCGCCGCCTCAAGGAGATGGAAGTGAAGGAGGCAACGCCGGCGGAGCCGGAAAATCAGTAGCCAGTAGCCAGTAGTCAGTAGCCAGTAAAAACTGAGAAAACCATAACACTTACTCCCTCTCCCCCAACGGGGGAGAGGGCTGGGGTGAGGGGGCGTAAGGCTTGTCGTAAGGTACGGAGTGGATAAAAGGTTCATGAATGACTGCTCTTGAAAAGTTCAAAGTGGCCTCTGCAAGCCGCATCTCGAATGAAGACATTTGGTAGCGCAGGCTTCCAGCCTGTGCGTTAGCTGTAGTAGCTGTAGGAATTTTTACGGTTTGGGGTGTCCGGAGGGAACATGAATGGCTTGTTTCTGGATTTAAAGCCGTTTCCGGTGAAAGAAGCCGAAGCGGTGATCCTGCCCATCCCTTACGAAGCCACCGTCACCTACGGCGGCGGCACCCGGGAAGGGCCGGAGGCCATCCTGGCCGCCTCCCGGCAGGTGGAGCTCTGGGATGAGGAGTATAACTGGGACCCCAGCCAGGCCATTAAGCTGGCCACCGCCCTGCCGGTGTTCCCGGAGGCCTCCGGCCCCCAGGCCATGCTGGACAAGATCCGCCGGCTGGTGCAGCCCTGGATTTCCCAGGGGAAATTCATCGCCGCCCTAGGGGGCGAACACACCATCACCACGGCCCTGGTGCAGGCGGCCCAGACCCGCTACCCGGATATGACGATAGTGGCCCTGGACGCCCACGCCGACTTGCGGGACTTCTATGACGGCAGCAAACTCTCCCACGCCTGCGTCCTGCGCCGCCTCTATGAACTGGGCCGGCCCCTGACCCTGCTGGGGACCCGCAGCTACTCCAAAGAGGAGGCCGACCTGATCTGGGTGGCGCCGCGTTTCAAGATGTTCAAGGCCAAAGAGCTGCACGCCCCGGAAGGCTGGCAGGCGGCGCTCGAGCATCTGAAGGCCATCCCCGGGCCGGTCTACCTCTCCATCGACCTGGACGCCCTGGACCCGGCCATCATGCCCGGCGGTGGGGACGCCGGAGCCCGGCGGCCTCACTTACTACCAGGCCCTCACCCTCATCGAGACCCTGGCCAAGCGCGGCCCCATCATCGGCCTGGACCTGGTGGAACTGGCCCCCATCCCGGGCAACCGGGTGAGCGAATTCACCGCGGCCCGGCTGCTGTATAAGGCGTTGGGGTATATTTATCAGTCACGGAAGAAATGATGGTTTTCGGTTTCTGGTTTTCGCGTTCCCAAGCTGAGCTGGGAACACCGTTCATCATTGGTGGCACAGGCGTCTCGCCTGTGCCAACGCAGGCTCAAAAGTCCTTGCGGCTATCCGAAGTAATTGCTGCCGAAAGCTTGGAAACCAGAAGACAGTAAAACCGACAAAACCGAAAACAGGTTTCTAAAATGCGACGCAAACACGAAGACTTTCACGACGGGGCCAAAGACGGCTTGACGCCGTTGGAGCCCCTGGACCTCAATAAGATTGAGGATTTCGACCAGCTGCTGCGGGCCATGGGGCAGACCGCCTTCGGCGGCCGGAACCTGGGCGAGGCCGCCGACGTGCTGGAGGCCATGCTGCGCGACCCCGACTGCACCGTGATCGGCACCTTTTCCGGGGCCATGAGCGTCGCCAAGATGGGCCTGCTCATCTGCGAGATGATCGATCGCGGCTGGCTCAAGGCGGTGATTACCACCGGGGCCCTGGTGGCCCACGGCTTCATCGAGACCCTGGGCCGGGCGCATTACAAGTATCCCGAAAACGTCTCCGACCGGACGCTGTTCCAGCAGGGCTATAACCGCATCTATGACACCCTGGAGATGGAAGCCAACCTGGATTATGCCGAGGACGTCTTCCGCGTCGGTGCTGGAAAAGTTGGATCAGGACCAGGTGTGGTCCTCCGCCGGCCTCTGCCGGGAACTGGGGAAATATCTGGCGGAGCACACCGACGCCCCGGGTATCTTGCGAAACGCCTATCTCAAAGGGGTGCCGGTGTTCATCCCGGCCTTCACCGACTCGGAGCTGGGTCTGGACCTGGCGGGCTACATGGTGCGCGGGGCCCTGGCGGCCGGGCAGAAGTTCCCGGAGGCCCTGGGGGCGCTGTCCCTGAAATTTAATCCTTTTGTGGACCTGGGGGCCTACGCCCAGCAGGCCCTGGCGGCCAAGAAGCTGGGGATCTTCACCATCGGCGGCGGCGTGCCCCGCAACTGGGCCCAGCAGGTGGCGCCGTACCTGGAGTTGCTGAGCACCCGCTTGCAGATTGAGCTGCCGGAGGTGCGGTTTCATTACGGGGTGCGCATCTGCCCGGAGCCGGCCCATTGGGGCGGCTTGAGCGGCTGCACCTTTAAGGAAGGGGTTTCCTGGGGGAAATTCGTCTCGCCGGAGGACGGCGGACGTTTCGCCGAAGTTCTGTGCGACGCCACCATCGCCTGGCCGCTCCTCCTCAAAGGCGTGTCCCAACGCCTGGAGAAAGGCCAGACAAAATAGCCCGCGTCGTTCCGGCTCAGGCAGTCCCGCAGTTCATCAGGGCCAGGCCGACGATGATGGCCAGGACCAGCAGGACGGCCCACATGGCCACGGTCACGGTCTTGGGTCCGGATAAATTCTGCAGAATTTTTCCGATTTCCATACCCACCTCTTATTATTCTTTAATCAGGCTGCGCCTAAATTCGTCCCCGCCGACGGGGATCTCCACCTTTCCAGGATAATTATTTACCGCACCTGGACAGGCCTGCCTATCAGGAGGTTCCTGATTTTGGGCTTCGAAATTCCTCATTTATGGAAAAAAAGAGATTAGCCAGAAGGGACTGATCCGGTCAGCGGCGGTTTGGCTCTCCGGGGGGCAGGGCGCAGGCGGCGCAGCTGCAAAGTTTCTCTTCCTGCACGGCGCCGCGGCCCTCTTTTACCAAAAAGACCGCAATCAGCAGGCCGATAATCGGGTCCGCCTGCCAGAGGCCGAAAAGGTAATTGAGGCCCAGGCCGATGAGCAGGGCCACCGACAACAGGCCGCAGGCCAGGGTCTGCTTGGAGTCGGCCCTGAGACTGGCGCTCCCCAGGGACCGCCCGGTGCGGAATTTGACCAGATAGAGCGCCGGCATGACGATACTGGACGCCAGGGCGACGCAGATCCCCAGCAGGGAAGGGGAGGGGGGCGAGGCCAAGATCAATTTCTCGAGGGATTCATAAAGGATATAGGCGGCCAGGACAAAGAAGGTGTAGCCGATGATCTTCACGGCCCGGCGCTCCAGGAGCGCCTCAGCTTCCGGCGAGCGGCCCGGGTGCGGGTAGAACCGCCAGATCATCACCCCGCCGGACAGGGACTCCAACAGGCTGTCCAGGCCAAAACCCACCAGGGCGATGCTGCCGGAGAGGAAGCCGGCCAGCAGCGCCAGCAGGCACTCCACCAGGTTGTAGCCCAGGGTGAAGTAGGAGAGCAACAGGGCTTGGCGTTTTAGGATATCCATAATTAATGACCGGCGACCGGAGACGGGGGACCGGGGAACATCCGATGAATACCGGAGAAATAGGTTTTACTCCGGTCTCCCGTCCTCCGTCTCCCGTCGATAAACGAAGGCCTTCAATCTCTCAAAATAAGCCCTGCCGCCCACCAGATAGGTGTCGTTGTGATGGGCCCCGGGGATGATGTAGAGCTCTTTGGGGTCCCGGGCCGCGGCGTACAGACGCCGGCCCATCGCCACCGGGATGATCTCGTCGTCGGCGCCGTGGATGATGAGCAGCGGCACCTTGAGTTTATCAACTTTTCCCAGATTGTCATAGGGGATGCTGGGGCGCCAGTCGAACATGAAGGGCGCGAAGAGCTTGGCCATGTCGGAGGAGTTGGTGAAGGCCGACTCGATGATCAGGCTCCGGCAGGGGACCCGGACCGCCAGGTCCGTGGCCAGGGCGCTGCCCAGGGAGCGGCCGAAGAGGACCAGGTCGCCGGCCGGCACCTGGCGGCTTGCGGCCACGTAATGATAGGCCGCGGCCGCATCCTTGAAGGTGCCTTCCCGGCTGATCTTTCCCTGGGATTTGCCGTATTCCCGGTAATCGAAGATGAAGACCTGGACTTCGGCCAGGTCGTGCAGCAGCTTGATATTCTCCAGGCGGTGGCTGATGTTGCCGGCGTTGCCGTGGAACCAGAGCAAGACCGGCGCCCCGGCCTTCGGCAGCCACCAGCCGTGCAGGCGCACCCCGTCTGCGGCGCTGAAGTAAACCTCCTCATACTCCAGGCCGTAATCCGCGGGAGTGCCGATGAGGTTAGGGTCCGGAAAGAAGACGATGCCTTTTTCGGAAAATTCCCAGAACATGGCGGCCCCAGTCAGGAAAGGTAGGTGCGGGGTAACCCCGACCCTGAGGGCATTTTAACCTGCCCAGGAGATTTAGGTGCATATTTGGTCGGCAGGATTAGAGAATTATTGCTTTACGAGGCGTGGGGCCATTAGCCTTGGCTAATGACCCCTATAGGTAAAATGGCAAAAGGCCTATCGGGTGAGGACCACAAGCCCTCTGCCCGTCCTACCTCTCCCACGGGCGGACTCAACCCAGGAAAAACCCCAGGATGTAACGCAGGGCCAGGGCGGAGATGACGAAGCCCAGACCGATGCGGATAACCTTGCCGGAGACATACTTTTGCAGGCGGGCGCCGCAATACATGCCGCAAAAGCCGCCGACCCCGAACAGGGCGCCCAAGGCCAGGTCCGGGGCAATCCCCAGGGCATAGTAAATACCCACCCCCCCCACCGAGGTGACCAGGGTCCCCAGGAGGGCGGCGCCGGCGATGGTGTACATCGGCAACTTGAAGATGGCCGCCAGGAAGGGGGCGATGATGGCGCCGCCGCCGATGCCGTAGGTGCCGCCGATGAGGCCCACCACCAGGGCCAGCAAGAACAGGGCCGGGGCGTTAAAAGTGAAGGTCTCTCCCAGGAAGGTGTAAGAAACCCGTCGCAGGCTCCAGCTCGCAGTCTTGACCCGGGCCTCCGGCGGCAGGCCCCGGCCGGCGGTCTGCCCGGCCTCCTGCATCACTTTCTTGAGACGCCCCTGCACCTGGGCCTCAAATTCCAGGATCTTGGCCTTCCGGCGTTTGGCCCAGGGAGTCTGGTCATAAAGCAGCCGCAGGCCGATATAGAGCAGCACGCAGCCCACGAAGAGCTTGAAATTCTTCGGGTCCGGCAGCCAGCCGGTGCGGATCACCGCCCCGAAATAGAGGCCGGGCAGGGTGCCCAGGATGGTGACGCAGGCCACCGGCCAGTTCATCCGGCCTTCCCGGAGATAGCGATAGACGCCGCTGGGAATGGCGACGATATTAAATACCAGGTTGGTGGGACTCACCGCCGGGCTGGCGAAACCGAGGAAGCTGACCTGATAAGGCAACAGCAGAAAGGCGCCGGAGACGCCGCCCATGGAGGTGAAGGTGGACACCACCAGGGCAATGAGGGGCGGTACGAACGGGTTAACCTCGACGCCGGACACCGGAAAGAGCATACCCTGAACCTCTTGTGAAAATTTTCCCAATATTACGACAACAATCCTCTGCCTGTCAAATAAATTTTTACCTGATCCGGCTGAAGCTCATCAAGGCCGAGCCTGGGGGCGCCGAAAAAACCATCCTGTTGCCGCCCCTTGCGCCAAATTATTTTTTATACCTAAAATAATAAGTAAATTAAGGTAGTTGCCCATAATGGCCGCAAATAGTTAAAAAAATTGCACCGGAACCCCAGGGAAATCTGGCGGAGATATGGTTAACTAATTGAATATATTAACTAAATAATAATAGCAGAATATGGCACGCATTCTGCATATAATTTAAAGCAAATACGAACCCAATTAGGGATCCCCCCATCCCCCCTTTAATCAAAGTTCGTATCCATTTCTCCTTTTCACCCACTGGCCGGGCTTCCCCCCCCGGCCAGTATTTTTTTGGGGGGCTATGAAAGCGAAAATGCCTTATCACTTTCAATTGATTTAATATATACTTAAATTAAGTATATTAATGCGCTAATATCGGTAATTAATCAGGGTCTAATATTTATGCTGAGAATCCGCGGGCGTCATCTTCTCAACTGGGCAGTGGTCATCTGCTCCTTGCTGTTGCCGGTGACGGCCATGGCGGGGACGATCATGTCTCAGCCGGGCTCATCTCACTGCGGCATGTCCGCCTGCCACTGCGACTGCTGCCAGCCAGGCAGCAGCCCCCAATGTCGGATGTCCCACTCCGCCTGCGCCTGCCCGGGCCTGGCGTTCCTCTCCGCCACCCCTGCAAGCCCTGAGGCCGAGACAGTTACCCCTTATCAGCCGGTAATGACCAAGCCGGTAGCCAAAATCTTCATTTTCTCCATCTTTCATCCGCCCAAAAATAATCTCCTGTTCTCCCTCTAAAAACGCGGCAATTTTTGGATTTAGCGCCTTCTTGAGCGCCAGGAGTCTGTTTACCTCTCCCGGCGCCAGCCAATGGTCCCCTGTCTCTTTAAGCGGGGCGGGGGGGCGAGGTTCGGCCTCGCAACCACCAAAAAACAGGAGAATTATCATGTCTAAAAAAAGCATATTTGTGGTCGGGCTGGTCCTGGCCCTGGTCCTGAACCTGAGCCCGTCTTCCGGGGCTCTGGCCCAGTGCGGCGGCAGCGGTTCCGGTTACATGAGTTCCATGCACGACCAACATATGGGTTCCTCCGGCCATATGGGCTCCGGCCAGATGGGCATGTACGGCAATCAGGCGCCCGTCCAGACGGACCCGAACGCTGTAACCCCCGGCTATGTTGCCCCGGCCCCGCCGGCCTCAGGCTATGCGGACCCGCAAAACGCCGGAGGCTACGGCTCCGGCCAGATGATGAATCAGGGAGGCATGGGCTCCGGCCACCGCGGCCACCTGGGAACTAACTGACGCTAAACCCTTGAAGCAGGTGGGCGCTGATGCCTGCCTGCTTCCCCAGGTTTCAAGGAGTAAGACTAATGAAAAGGATGATAATTACGGTGATCGTGGCGCTGGTCCTGGCATTTTCGCTGGCCGGGGCCGGGTTGGCGGCAGATCCCACTGCTGGTCTGATGGATAAATCGGGGCCACTGGTCGGCAAGCAGCAGACCGCCTGCCCGGTCCAGCACGGCAAGATCAACAAAAATCTTTACGCGGATTATCAAGGGCAGCGGGTTTACTTCTGCTGCCCGGAGTGCCTGCCCATCTTCCAGAAAAACCCGGAGGCCTACCTGAAAAGAATGAAACAGGAGGGGGTTACGCCCGAAAAGGTTCCGGCCGCAAATTAAGGGGGTATCCCGTACCGGGCACCACCTTTAACCGATGATAAACCGGGGCAATTCGACTGGACGTCGAATTGCCCCAATTATTGAGCAGTTATCTGCCGTTAAGCGGCTCGAGGTTTAATCATCCAGAAGGAGTGCCGGCACCCAGGCAAGCCCCTTGCCGACGCTGTCCGTGTTGATCTCCGTGCCGCCGCCCGGGGCGGGGAAGGCCAACACCTTGTTGGAGTAGTCGTATTTGTAAGCGCAGCCGCGGTTCCCGTCGCCCCTCCCAGGAGGTAGATTTTGTCCAGGTACTTGCCTGGTGAAGGCGTATATAGGCCTGTCCTGTAAAAGACATTGGGAGTTGGAGCCGCCCAGATTCCCAGATAATTCATGATGGAAGGCATCCAATAGCCCCAGGCAGTGTTATACCACTCGCCATCGGCATATTCATCATAGTTGGACGACTGTGGTTTGGTGCCGCGCAGGCAGTAGACCTGGCCCCCGAAATTGAACCCCGCGGCCCCGCCCCGGGGCCGGACCAGGTGAAGTTGCTGGGTCCAGGCATTCGTGGCGGGATCGTACTCCTGTACCAGTCTCTGCTGAGACGTCGTGCTGGAACTGGAGAATCCGCCCATGACCCAGATCTTCCCCGCCGCACTGGGAGCGGCGGTGGCATAGGCTACGGCGTTAGGCAAAACGGCTAAACTGCTCCAAGCTTTAGCCATCGTGTCATAGACGTAGGCGTCCGTGACCGCGGTATAGGTATTGGTGCCGGTTAACTTCAAACCGCCGAAGACATAGAGCTTGGCGCCGAGTTTGACCACGGCGCATTGCATCAAGGGCTGGGGCAGCGACAGGACCGTTAGTCCAGGTTAACGTGCTGGTGTCGAAGATCTGGAGGTTGGCCACCGGGATGGCATTACCGGTAGGCGATCTTCCGTGGCGCCGCCCACCACGTAAATCTTGTTGCCGATGCTGGCCGCCCCGGCGTTGCTCACCGCCGTCGGCATCATCCAATCCGAGTCGACCACCGTATGATATCGTATCCAGCGAATACCTCTCTACGGAGCCCGTAATTCCCCAATAAGTGCGCCCGCCGATAATATAGACATCCCGATTCACCTGGGCGCTGGCCGCCAGGCCTCGGGCCAGGATGAGATTGCCCAAAACCTGTCTATCCCGGGTGATATTGCTGAAACAGGCCCCCCGGGAGGTCAGGCCCGCGTCGTTGGTCACCATCAGTCTGCCGGTGCCCTTGGGCAAGCCCGCCGGCACGGTGGCGACGATTCGGTTCGGGAGCGCAAGTGTATTCCAACTCAATATATTGGCGGTGGGAAAGGTCATCCCCAAAAAACTGAGGGTGCCGCTGGCGCCGAAGTTCACTCCGGTAATCACTATGTCTGTCGCCGGTATCGGCCCGGCCCGGAACGATGGTAGGATCACCGGGAATGAGGGTAGGGGGCACTTCGAAGATGGAGAAGACGGCCGGGGTGTTATCAGGCATCAGCAGGGAATTGAGCAGATTCAGCCGGCCTTCGGTGGCGCAGATGGCGCGAAAATCTTGCGGCAGTCCATCTTCAGCGCCGTTCATAATCATGGCCTTGATCTGGGTCCAAGTCTTTATCAGGATACTTATTCCACAGCAGGGCGCAGGCGCCGGCCACATGGGCCGCGGCAAAGGAAGTCCCGCTCCCGACGTTGCCGTATGGGGGAGTTCCCGAAGCTTGGTACTCCAAATATTAGTACCGGGAGCGAACAGGTCCACGGTGGCCAGGCCGTAACTGCTGCTGCTTTGCTTTTTATCAGACTCGTCGGAGGCGCCGACGCTGATGATGTTATCCAGGATGACGGCGTTGGGGTCGACCGGGACCGTAGGGATCGCTGGATAGTCGAGTACTTCATGATCGTAACAGGAGGGATAATTGGGGAAAATGTCATTATCCTCGTCGTTGTTGCCGGCGGCGGCCACTACCAGGGCCCCGGCAACCTGGGCCACGCGCAGGGCGTCATGCAGGGGGCTGGAATAGGTGCTAGCTGGACTGCGACCAGCCCAGAGTCAGGACTAAATGCGTGTTCGGGTCTACCTGCTGCTGCGCCAGCGCCGCCTTTGCCAGGGCATAATTGATGCAGGTGATGGCCGCAGACGCGTCGCCAGTGGTGCCGACTCATGCATTTGAGGGCCATGAGTTGGGTTTGCCAGTTGATGCCGGCGATGCCTAGATTGTTGTTACCGAAGGCGCCGATGATCCCCGCCATGGCGGTGCCGTGGCCGACGGTGTCCATGACCTCGTTGGCGGGAGTGGCGGGGGAACCGGAAGTGTTGATGCCGAAATAGTCATTGATGAAACCGTCGTTGTCGTCATCTTTACCGTTATTAAATCCCTGCGGGCCATATCCTGGCGGGAAAAGGGTATTTACCCAGAGGTTGGTGATGACGGTAGGAGGATTGGGGAAGCTGTAGCCTGCGGGAAATCCATTAATATAAAAATCCTCATGGTCATATTCCACGCCGGTGTCAATCACTGCCACGATGGTACTGCCGGGACCGCTGACGACATCGCCGGGATAGACGATATCCCAGGCCTCGCGAGCCTTAATCACCGGCAAGCTCCACTGCTTGGGGTATTGGGGATCGTTGGGATAATGCCCTGCGGTTTGATCAGGACATTGGGCTCGGCATATTCCACCGTCCCGCTGCGGTAAAGAGTCTCAATGGCCTGGCTCACCGACACGTGGGCCGGAAGTTTCACCCGGAGGACGCCGATATTGGGATGGGCCTGGAGTACCTGGCCCTGGACCCGCGCCAGGGAGGCCTGGGCTTTGTCGGGCAGGGCCGCGGCAAATTCCGCGGCGGCGTCGCCATGAACACTGGGAAAATGTTCCCGGCTGGGCTTGCCGCGAAAGGTGGCCGGTGAATTTTTAAATTTTACCAGCACCTCCCCGGGGACATAAGCCGCTTCCAGGCTTTTCGGGGGTCTGAAGGTATCGAGGCCCGGGGAATCGGACTGCGCCAGGCCTGAGGCCCCGGACAGGACCAGGAGAGTAACCGCCAACCCCAAAATAACCAACCATTTCCCACCTTTGCCTGAACTCATGAGCCCACCTCTATCTTATTGAAGTGATTGAATAATATGTTTACCATTGGTTAGGCGGAGTCTATCTTCGCCTGCCCCGATACCGCTAACCTGCCGTTAGCCAGTATTACTATTGCACTTGCTTTCCCGACATGGATATCAGGATTTCCCTGATTTTTGGCGGCGAAATTACTGAAATTCTCATAACTTGATTCGATCAGGATTTTAGGAGCTGCTTGCTTCTCCCTTTGCTACGGTTCGGCAGGAGATTTTGGAGTGGGCCGGGTCGCCTTGCTTCCCACCGCGGCGGTCCGAGACTACGGCGTGGAGATGAGTCCTAGATCGGTCTGAAGGCAAGATCCCTTAAAATTCAGAATGATCCAGTGGCCTGGGGTTCCGCCGGACGCCGCGTAACCCTGCCCTCAAAGGAGGCCGGGGTACCCCCGCCCCGGCGCAAAAAAAAGGGGCGAACCCAAGGTTCGCCCCTACGTCTTTTATTCAGGGGTACGCTATTCCCAGGAGTCCTCGATCTTGCTGAGGACCGCCAGTTTCAGCGGCTGGATCTTGCGGTAAACCTCGTCGGGTTGGCGCTGCTGGCCGTCCACCAAGAGCAGGTCGTGCTCGATGGAGATGTCGAAGAGGCGCTCGTTCTCCTGGAGATAGGGCAGGATCAGATTCCAGTCCGCCGTGGTGAGGGGCACGATCTCGCCGCCGTTCAACTGCTCGTCCACCACCTGCTCGTATGGGTCGCGGATATAGAGGGCGCCCCCGGAAGCCAGGGAGAAGAGGTTGGAGCCGGGATAGGGGCTGCGCTGCGGCCGCAGGCGCCCCCGGGCGTCGAATTCCAGGCCGTTGACGATGACAAAGCCGCCGTCCTTGAAGACGTCGCCGGCCATGAAGGATTCCGCCAGGAAGTCCAGGGCGGTGCCGTTGATTACCACCCGGGGCCGGCCCACGGCGTTGATCAGAGGCCGGCCGGCGGCGTTGCCCAGGATGTAGACGTCGCCGCCCTTGGCGCCGTACATGAAGGTCTGGCCCACATCGCCGTGCACCACCAGCTTGCCCCGCTTCATGATCTGCCCCAGTTGGTCTTGGGCGTTGCCGTGGATCTGGATGGTCATGCCGTCGATGCCGGAGGCCAGGTAGTCGCCGGTGCTGCCGTAGGCGTCAATCATCACGCCATCGGTGTTGAGCCCGAAGCCGCAACCCAGGAAGCGCTGCCCCCGATAGCCGTAAGTCAAGAATTGCTTCCAGCCCAGCTCGAAGGCCCGGCACAGCAACCGGGCGTCGCAGTCATCCCCTTCCGGGGGAAAGGCGGCGGCGTCCAGGACCAGGACGGCGTCGGCCTGCTGGGGGGCCACCAGTTGCTCCCGGCTGTCCCAATCAATCCGGCGGTAGCGGCTGCGGTGCTTCGCCCCCACCGCGGGCGTATCCTTGAAAATCCGGTTCAGGGCCTCCATCATGAGATGGAGGAGATTGCTGCGCTTCTTGTCCCCTGAGTCGTAGCGCCGGTCCAGGAGCAGGGTCAGCCCATTGATGGCCGCAGCCTTGAGGACGTCGCTTTTCGCCGCCTGGTCGGCGATGACCTCCAGGATCTCCCGGAAAGTGGCGTAGGAGATGGCGGGGGTGCGCTCGCGGATGGCGCGGTAGAGCTGCTCCCCGCTTTGGTCTGCCAACCCGGCGGTGACCAGGCGCCGCGCCTCGGAATCCTCCTCGAGACTGATCTCCAGCACGGCGCCGTCCCAGGGGCGCTGATGCCAGGGCACGGTCTTAGGTTTGCCGAACTTGTCATGGCAGGAGAGCACCCGGCGGCCGTTGTGGGGTTCCAGAGAGAAGATAAAGGACCCGCCGTCGGTGGCGCTGCCGCCCCGGGCGTTCCAATAGAGGTCGGCCACCGGGCAAATCCGGGGGTCCTCCGCCGCCAGGGACGCCAGGGTGGCGTCGATGGCCTGTTTCTCGGAACAGACCAGGCCGATCTGCACCTCGCCGTCGTGGAGGGCGAAGACCTGGGGGCGCAGCATGGAGGTGTCGGTGATGCCGATGAGGTCGAAGCTCCGGCGCTCCGGATCGCTCCTGGCAATAATGAAGAACCAGGGGCCGTCCGGCGAACCGTGAATGTTGGCGGCCTGGAGTTGCCGGTAGACGTGTTGCCGCTCCGGCGACAGCAGGTCGAAGTCCCGCTCGGTGGTGGGGGCCATGGACTCGATGACGTACTCCATCGGATAGCCGTAGAGCCGGTGCCACAGGTCAAAGGTGAGCACCGCCACTTCCGTGTCCGTCAGGAACTGCGGATAGAAATGGCGTTGGCTCAAATATTCGCTCACCGAAAAATAATTGGCGAAGTCGCCGTTGTGCACCAGGGCGGTGTTCAGGGCCGCGAAGGGGTGGGCGCCGCCGGGGTGCCAGACCCGGCCCCGGGTGGGGTAGCGCTGGTGAGCGATCCAGATGTGGGCCTTGAAGTCCAGCAACTGGTAATAGTAAGCGACTTCCTCGGCATAGCCCACGATCTTCAGGATCAGCATGTTGCGGCCCTGGGACATGACAAAGGCCTTTTTCTCCCCCAGGGAGGCATAGTAGGCCTCGTTCAGCTTGTAGCAGTTCTGGGCCACAAACTCGTCTTCGACCTTACGCCAGGCAACGCCGTAGAGTTTGTGCTGCTGGATGAAATGCTGGATGACTTCGGGTTTGACCCGCACGAAGTACTGCCAGACATCGGGCGGCTTGACCACCAGACCCGGAATGTCCTGCCAGTTGTCCACCGTGGGTTGGCGCCGGGCGTGGTCCACCCGGAAGACCGGATCAATGAACTGAGCCTCCACCTGCCGGCGGGACTCGGTATCCAGATAAGCGATCTGGATGAGGTAATCGTCATCCAGGATCTCCCGGGAGACCCCGAGGGTCTCCGGGTCCAGGCCCACGGCGGCGATGCCGCCGCCTTTGCCGTTGCCGCGGTTGTGCATCTGGATGGAAGGGGTGACGATGTGGCGGCCGGCCACCGGCACACTGGCGGCAAACCCCGTGACCCCGCAGCCGCCTTCGTCGGCGGCCTTCTGGATCCGGCCCTCAGGGTAGGGCGACTTAAAGTCGCGGCGAGTATTGAGGAGTTGGAGGCCCGGATGGGTAAGGTTATTGGTATTTCTCATAGGGTTCACCGATATAGTTCAAAGTTCAAGGTTCAAAGTTCAAAGTTAAAGTCAAAATCAAAGGCAAAATGTTGATAAATTTATTTAAATTTGCTGCCCTTTTTATCTGTGGCTTTAAGATACCGCAAAAAGCCAGCCAGCAATCGGGAGACATCATCGGCCAGAACGCATAATCTGGTTAAATTGTTCCGAGGATATTAAGCTGGCATCCAAGGCGACATATAACAACGATTTTACTTCGCCCACGGAACCCTTGGCCGTTGCCAGGAATTGCCGAAATTCCTTGTTGCCCTCACGTTCAAAACCTTCGGCAACATTAGCCATGATAGACACTGAGGCCCGGCGAATCTGGTCTTTCAGGGAAAAATCTGTGGCAATTTTTCCTTGGGCGGTGATTTCGTAAATAGCTTTAGTAAGCTCCCGAGCTTTTTTCCAGGCTTCGATATCCTCAAAGCGCTCGATTTTAGCCATAGTTCAAAGTTCAAAGTTCAAAGTTAAAACCTGGCTTATTACAATTAATTGATTCTTGTCAGCGGCAGTATAAGTTCAAAGCCCTTGTCCAGCTGTCAGGCATTGAAAAGCTCCCTTTTCTTAAAGGCTCGATCAAATCGAGCCTCTAACTTTAACTTTGAACCTTGAACTTTGAACTAACGCCTCAAATCATCCTCCACCGGCCGATCAAAGTAATCCAGATGCGCCAGCACGTCGGTGCGGCCCACCAGCTCCCGGATGCTTCTCAGACCCAGGCGCCGCAGGATCTCTTTCAGGATCCAGCTCCAGGAGTAGTACATATTGCTGATCCGGTTGCAGCCCCAGTCGATGGTCATGAGGTCCACCAGCTCGGGATCGGTGGTGGCGATGCCCCGGGCGCAGCCCCGGCCGGATTCGCAATTGTGGCAGCGCAGGCACTCCAGGGCCACCAGGTCGGCGGTGCCGATCTGCACCGCGTCGGCCCCCAGGGCGATGGCCTTGGCCAGGTCGAAGGCGCTGCGAATGCCGCCGGAGGCGACCAGGGTCACCTGGTCCCGGATGCCTTCGGCCTTAAGGAACTGGTGCACCTTGGGGATGGCGTACTCCACCGGCATGGCGATGTTCTTCTTGGCGATGTCCGGGGCCGCCCCGGTGCCGCCGTAGCTGCCGTCCAACTGGACCACGTGGGCGCCGGCGTAATAGCTGCCCACCGCCACCATGTCCACGTCAGTGGGGGTGGAAACCTTCACCGACACCAGGGCGCGGGGGTTGATTTCCTTGATCCAGTCGATGTGTTTCTTATGGTCTTCCACCGAGTAGACGCTGTGGAAGGGGAACGGCGAAAACAAGGAGCTGCCGGGCACCGACTCCCGCATGCGGGCCACCGCCGCGGTCACCTTGTCGCCCAACAGATGGCCGCCCAGACCGGGTTTGGCCCCCTGGGCGTACTTGAACTCCACCATGCGCACCCGCTGGATGGTGTCCTCCCGGACCCCGAAGAGGCCGGTGGCCACCTGGGTGACGATGTTGTCGGAATAGGGGTAGAGATCTTCATGGAAGCCGCCCTCGCCGGTGGACACCATGGTGTTGAAGCGGATCGCCGCCCGGACGCGGGACAGAATGGTATTGATGCTCACCGAGCCGAAAGACATGCCGCCGCCGTACCAGGGCACCCCGAGCTTGATCTGGGGCCGGCCGTCCCCCCGTTTATTGAGCTCTACTTCCAGGGAGATGTCGTCCTGGCTCAGCTTGAAGTCCTGCCGGTGCTTGGGGAAGAGGAAGCGCAGCTTGTCGAAGCCGCCGCCCGAGTCCCCCAGGCGGTATTCCAGGTCGGTATAGGGCAGATTGCCCCATTCCGCCTGCCACCAGGTGGAAAGCAGCAGGTCGGGGGGCCAGCGCTTGTCTCCCAGGGTGGAGTAGACCGGATGGCTGCTGAGTCGCAGGGCCTGGGCCGGGCACTTGTTGACGCAATAGAATTCCTTCTCCTGGCAGGCAAAGCCCAGGCACAGGTGGCTTTTGGGAGGCCGCGGGTACTTGCCCGACTTGCTGTGGACCCCGTAGGGGCAGACCTCGGCGCATTTGCCGCACTTGATGCATTTGGATTCATCGCGCCAGACCCGGTATTTGCTCAAGGGGGTGCGGAAGCGGCTCGGGGTGGGAACCGGCAGCCAGGGCTGGCCCTCGGACCAGGATTCCTCAGGATCGATTTTCTTTGCAGGATTAGCCATTGGTTATGTCAATCTCTCTTAAGTTCGTTATTAATGGGTTGCCTCAGAAATGGAGTTGCTTATATTCGGTTATAACATTTGCGGTTCCCAAAAGCGCCGGTTGAAGCGGTAACAAAATTCCGCCAGGTAACGGGGCAGATGCTTTGAACTGACACCATGATGGACACCGCGGATATTGCCTTTGATATTGGCGATCAAGGTATGGACCTAGGGCAGGACCTTCGGCGCCTCTTTGCCCGAACCTGGCACGAGCCACTCATGACGGTGGGGCAAGGCATCCAGGAAGCTATACCCTAGCCAACCGTGGGTTTTGACCACCACTTCTTTCACCAGACGCGCCTGTACCAGGGCCTGAATCTCCTGGCCGCTGACTCTCGGGACCATATGCATAACGGCAAATCGGGGCTTATTTTCCGGGGTTTCCACCGCCACTACCACTTTGGCCTTGCGGCTGCGCCGCGCCGCTTGCCGGGCTTGGGAGCCCCGAGTTAGTGTCGTCCATCTCAATGAAGCCGGCGAGTTTATAATTAGCATCCCGGTCGGCCAGGGCTTTGCGGATCTTGTGGCCCATGGTCCACACTTGCTAAATGGAGTTCCTTCTTTATCCCCTCTCCCCCAATGGGGGAGAGGGCTAGGGTGAGGTGAAGTAATTTCTAATGGGTTTCCTCAGAAATGGAGTTCCTTCTTTATCCCCTCTCCCAATGGGGGAGAGGGAAGTAATCTCTTTTCCGCTCCCATTAATAACTCGAAACTCGAAACTTTCTTATTCCCCCGCCCGCCGGGTCTCGCCTTCCGGCCGGGCGAATAAGGGCGCAAAGATCTCCTTGTCCAGGTCTTCTTTGAACATGGCCCGGCCCACTTCGCCCCGGAGGCGGCGCACCTCCCGCATCCCCATGGCTCCCAGGATTTCCAGGAGCTGATTGTTCCAGGCGCCCAGGAGGTTGACGATGCGTTGGGCCCCGCGCTTGACGTTGAGGGCCCCCAGGTCGATGGGGCAGGTGGCTTCAGGGCCGCACTCAGGGCAGAAACGGCATTCCAGGGACAGGAGCAGGGCGATGTCGGCCATCACCGCGTCGGCGCCGCAAATGATGGCCTTGGCCACGTGCTCCGCCAGGGCGATGCCGCCGCTGGCCAGCAGGGTGACGGCATCCCGCCGCCGGTCTGCCACCAACTTCAGGTGGCAGCGGCGGATCAGGTCTTTCAGGTGCAGCTGGGCCGCGTCCCCCAGACCCCGGGCCTGATCCGAGCCGGTCAGGTGGAGCACCTCGGCTCCCGCCGCGGCCAGGGCGCTGATGCGCTCAGGGGCCGTACTATCCGCCGGCACTTTGATCCAGACGAGCAGCCTGGGATAACGGTTCTTGATGGCCTCCATCTGGGCCACCACGCCGGGATGGTCCGGGATCTCCACTGCGGGTACCTGCGCCAGGAGCGGGTCGGCCAGGTCCTTAAAATCCGCTGATAGCATCGGCACCAGCCGGCCGGCGGCCGGGAGCAAGTCATCGCCGAGGTTCTCCCGGGGCAGGAGCGCCAGGGAACCCAGGCTTTGGGCCGCCGCGGCCAGAATCTGACGCATCTTGGGCGGGTCGGCGCTTTGGGATGGCTCCGCCAGCACTACCGGCAAGGGAATCTCCAACAACGGCGATGGGGTGACCAGCATCTCCCCTTGATCATCGAAGGCCAGATATATGGGTTTGCGGCCCAGGTCGACGGTGGTTGAGATGTATTCCCGGCCGTGGATGCCGTCCCGGGTGGGCCGGACGATTTCCGACATGTCGGTCCAGAAGGAATCAAAGCCCTCGCCGGCAAAGACCCCGCCGTAACCGGCCCCGGAGACCGGGATCTTGCCGGTTTCCGCCTGGTTCCAGGTGACGCTGATAATCTCCGGGGTCCAGTAGTCGTCCCCCAACTGCCGGTACTGAGGATTCATGGCCTTGAAGATCAGTCCCCGGGGGCAGCCCTGGACGCAACGGTAACAGTCGCGGCACATCGCATCGATGGTGTCCACGAACTGGGTCCGGTCGAAGCCGCGTTTGCGGTAGGCGTCCACCGGGCAGACTTCCTTGACGCAGCGGGCGCACCTGAGGCAGCCCTCCCCCCAGTCCAGCACCGTGCTTTTGCCCGGGGGGGCAAAACGCGGCGGCACCTGGCGTATGTGGATATGATATTTGGCAGGCAAATTCCTCTCTCCTAATCAGCCGATATCTTAGAGTAACCTGTTCTAGAAAATTTCAGGGGAAAAGTGGAAATGCGGCAAAGGGGAAAAGGTCAATTCGCGGTAATACTTTTTACCCCTACCTGCTAACCTCTTAACCCTTTATCCTGTTACCCCTTGCCCTTCAAGGGGCTTGGGCCCAGGGTTTTTATCCTGGCCTTGATCTCGGTCATCACTCCGGCCAACGCCTTAGCGTCACCCGGCGGGACCAGGGAGTGCCCCAGGCGGTCGGCCTCCAGGCCGATCTCCTCCAGATAGCCTTGCGCATATTTCACCCGGCCGGCCAGGCGATGGCTCCCCTCCTGGTAGCGGCAGAGGTTTTCAGCGCAACCGATGACCCAGACCAGGTCCACCGGAGTCGCCAGGGTGCGGAGCATTTGGAAGGCCTCGACCTTGCTGCTGCAGGGCTCCGAGAGCAGCCGCAGCCGGGCCTCGCCTTTGCCCCACCGGGCCCGGAAAGCTTCCGGCTCCGGCACCGCCTGCTGACAGGCGAAAATTACCACTTCCGTTGACATAGGTTTTTTGCCTCAAAGGGCCGGAAAGGGCCGGCTCAAGCGTAATGCAGGCCAGGGAGGGTATGCCCCCCTGGCCGCGAAAAATCAAATAAGTATGTCATTTATCAACCGCAATTGCAACAGATTAAGGATGGTCGCCCACTAAGAACCATGGCTGAGCGGAGGATTCGGTGGGCCTGGACCTTACTTGGCGATCTGGCCCTTCCTTTCGTCAATGTCGCCGGGGTACATCACCGCATCATGGCCCCGCTCCCGGGTGCGGATGCGGATCACTTCCTCCACCGGAAGGACGAAAATGAGGCCGTCTCCGGCCTCGCCGGTGTAGGCCGACCGGAGGATGGCATCGATGACCTCTTCCAGGTTCTGTTCGCTTAAGATGATGTTGACCTGGATCTTGGGCAGCAGGTCCACCTGGTAACTGCCGGAGCGGCCCACCAGACTGATCCCCCCCTGACGGCCGTGGCCGCGAATCTCAAAGACGTTCAGGCCCACGATGCCCATTTCCTTCAGGGCCTCTTTAACCTCGTTGAGCTTATCTTCCCGAATGATGGCTTCGACTTTCTTTAGCATTTCAGACTCCGCAGCATCGTCGGGGCGACCCGCTGGGTCGCCCACTCATTAAGAATAGGCCCGCTCGCCGTGGGCGCTGATATCCAGGCCCACTTCCTCCTCCATGGGGGTGACCCGCAGGCCGATGCTCATATCCAGGACCTTGGCCACCACGTAGGTAACCCCGAAGGCGAAGACCATGGTGACCACCAGGGCCAGGATCTGCAGACCCAGCTGTTTGGGATTGCCGAAGAACAGCCCGTTGTTCCCGGCCGCGTTGACTTCCATGGTGGCAAAGAGGCCGGTGGCGATCATGCCCCAACTGCTGGCCATGCCGTGGCAGGCCCAGACGTCCATGGACTCATCCAGATTGCGGTTCTGGCGGAAGCGGATGGCGTAATAGCAGATGACCGCAGCCACGGCGCCTAAGAGCATGGCGGCCATGGGGGTGATATACCCTGACGCCGGGGTCACCGCGGCCAGGCCCACCACCATGCCGGTGGCGATGCCCAGGGTGCTGGGTCGGCCGTCCAACCAGCCCAGGAGCATCCAGACCAGGCCCGCGGCCGCCGCGGAAGTATTGGTGGTGAGCAGGGCGTTCACCGCCACGCCGTTGGCCGCCAGGGCGCTGCCGGCGTTGAAGCCGAACCAGCCCACCCACAGGAGGCCGGCTCCCAGGACGGTGAGGGTGATGTTATGGGGCTCCATGGGGAACTTGCCGAAGCCCTTGCGCGGGCCGATGACCATGGCGAAGGCCAGGGCGGAAAAACCCGCGGCGACGTGGACCACGGTGCCGCCGGCGAAGTCCAGGACCCCCAATTCATTGAGCCAGCCGCCCTTGCCCCAGACCCAGTGGGCCAGGGGGTCATAGACCAGGGTGGCCCAGATGAGGCTGAAGAGCAGGAAAGACTTGAAGCGCACCCGCTCGACGAAGGCCCCGGTGATGAGGGCCGGGGTGATCACCGCGAACATCATCTGGAAGGCGGCGAAGAGCCCATGCGGGATGGTCTTGGCATAATCGGGGTTGGGAGCCGCGGCCACCCCGTGGAAACCCAGGAAGTTCAACCCGCCGATGAGACCGCCGATGTCCTGGCCGAAGGCCAGGGAGTAACCATACAGCACCCATTGCACCCCGATCAGCGCCATGAAGGCAAAACTCAGGGTCAGGGTGGAGAGGACGTTTTTCCGGCGGACCATGCCCCCGTAAAACAGGGCCAGGGCCGGGGTCATCATCAAGACCAGGGCGCAGGAAACCAGTAGCCAGGCAGTATCACCGCTATTGACAACATTGTTCATAGCTCTTCCCTATTTGTCTGCAAAAATGTAAAAAAGGCGCAAACCAATCTTATACGCCGGCCGGGGGCTTGGCCCCCGGCCCGCGTTGCTCACGGCTCCAGGTTGTTGCTTAGAATTGCAAGGGGTTATTCACCCGGTCTTACATGATCGGCAGATATTTCTCGATCTCGTAAGCGCTTACGTGGGTCCGGAAGGCGTCCCACTCGATCTTCTTGTTCTCGATGAACTTTTTGAAGATGTGGTCGCCCAGGGCTTCCTTCACCACTTCGCTCTTTTCGACTTCGAGCACCGCCTCATAGAGGCTGCCGGGCAGTTCCTGAATCTTCAATTTACTCCGTTCGGCCGGGGACAGATGGTAGATGTCCACCTCCACCGGATCGGCCAGTTTGTAGTTTTTCTCGATGCCTTTGAGCCCGGCGGTGATCATCGCCGCGAAGGCGAGATACGGGTTGCAGGCCGGGTCCGGGGCGCGGTATTCGCACCTGGTGGCGGCCTCTTTGCCGGGTTTGTACATGGGCACCCGCACCAGGGCGGAGCGGTTGCGGCGGGACCAGGCGACGTAGACCGGGGCTTCGTAGCCGGGCACCAGGCGCTTGTAGGAGTTGACCCACTGGCTGCAGATGCCGGTGATTTCCCGGGCGTGCTTCAAGCAGGCCGGCGATGTAATTCTTGCCATCTGCCGACAGGTTGTACTGGTCTTTGGCATCGTGGAAGGCGTTCTTCTTGCCCTTGAAGAAGGACTGGTGGGTGTGCATGCCGCTGCCGTTGATGCCGAAGATGGGCTTGGGCATGAAGGTGGCATAGACCCCGTTGATCATGGCGATGGACTTGACCGTGGCCCGCATGGTCATGACCTTGTCGGCCATGGCCATGGCTTCGTCATAGCGCATGTCGATTTCGTGCTGGGAGGCCGCCACTTCGTGGTGGCTGTACTCCACCCGGATGCCCAGTTTCTCCATGGCGAAGATGGTGTGGCGCCTGAGGTCGTTGGCCATATCCAGGGGCGGAGAGTCGAAATAGCCGCCTTCGTCCAGGATCTCGGTGCCGGTGTTGTCCGCAAAGTAAAAGTATTCCAGTTCCGGCCCCAGGTATGAGGTGTAGCCCTTCTCCGCCGCCTTGGCCAGCACGCGCTTCAGGGCATAGCGGGGGTCGCCGGGATAAGGGGAGCCGTCGGGCTGCAGGATGTCGCAGAACATCCGGGCCACCGGCCGCTCGTCCGGGCGCCAGGGCAGGATCTGGAAGGTGGTGGGGTCCGGTTTGGCGATCATGTCGCTTTCTTGAATGCGGGCAAATCCCTCGATGGAGGAAGCGTCGAACCCCATGCCTTCGGTCATCGCCTCTTCCAACTCGGAAGGGCGGATAGCAAAACTCTTCATAACTCCCAAAATGTCCGTGAACCAGATCTGGATAAAGCTGACTTCTTTGTCCCGGACGACCTTGAAAACATCTTCAACCGTCTGGCAGGTAGGCAGTGCACGTTAATCCTCCTGAGATTAAGATTATTTAGATTCATCAAGCAATTTTTATACCAAATTGATTTTAAAGTAAAATCAAAAAGTTAGCCCAAACATAGCTTACATTTTTGTAAAAAACGCTTTTTATGCTGACAAGATTGTACAATTTTTCTGCGGCAAACCGCCAGGCATCCACCTCCTTGGGGCTCCGTCGGGTTCCCGGAGCTCTGAAGATGCGGTGAGTGTTAAGAATCGGTCGCGGGGAGAATCCGTTTAACTCTCCGGAAAACCATGACTTCGCTGGCCGGACCTCTTTAGGTAAGCCTAACCTTAATCATTATTTTGAGACAGACAATCGGGGGAAGGATTTTTCTCCAAAAATTTTTCTGGCGGGAAGCGATGGAGGGTCCAAAAGGGGCAAGAAAGAAGAGTTGCCCGGAGGGACTGCTGGAAAGCGACCGGCCTGAGGCAGGTTGCCGGCCCTTATCCGTCTGATTTACGCGGCCCGGAAGCTCCGGGTCTCGATGCTGTACTGCTTGATCTTGTAGCCCAGGATGCGGAGGCTGGTGTCCAGGATTTGGGCCGCCTTGCTCTGGTTGCCCCGGGTCTGGCGCAGGGCCTCGGTGATCAGCTCCTTCTCCAGCTTCTCCACCTGGGAGGCCAGGCCGCTGGTGGCGGAGGCGCCGGGCTCCTGGCGCTGCAGGGAGGGGGGCAGGTGGACGCTGAAGATGGTGTCCTCGTCGCAGACCAGCACCGCCCGTTCGATGATGTTTTCCAGTTCCCGGACATTGCCGGGCCAGGGATACTGCATCAGCAGGTCCAGGGCCGGGGCGGAGAGGCGCTTCACCGCTTTCTGGTGCTCGGCGGCGTACTTGTTGAGGAAGTGCTCCGCCAGCAGCGGGATGTCGGCCATGCGCTCCCGCAAGGGGGGCAGATAGATGGGGAAGACGTTGAGGCGGTAGTAGAGGTCTTCCCGGAAGAGGGACTTGGCCAGGGCCTGCTCCAGGTCCCGGTGGGTGGCGGCCAGGAGACGCACGTCGGCCTTCAGGGTGGTGGTGCCCCCCAGGCGGGTGAATTCCCGCTCCTGGATGACCCGCAGGAGCTTGAGCTGGACGTTGGGGCTCAGGTCGCCGATTTCGTCCAGGAAGATGGTGCCGCCCTGGGCCAGTTCGAAGCGGCCCTGCTTGCGCTGCAGGGCCCCGGTGAAGGCGCCCCGTTCGTGGCCGAAGAGTTCGCTCTCCACCAGGGTCTCGGGCAGGGCGGCGACGTTGACCTTGATGAAGGGCTTGTCGGCCCGGAGGCTGTTGTAATGGAGGGCCGAGGCCACCAGTTCCTTGCCGGTGCCGGACTCGCCCCGGATGAGGATGGTGGCGTTGCTCTTGGCCACCCGGTCGATCATCTCGAAGACCTGGCGCATGCGCCCCGAGGTGCCGATGATGTTGCCCATCTGGTAGCGTTCCTGCAACTGGCCCTTCAGCTTCAGGTTCTCGTTCTGGAGGCGCTCTTTCTCCCGGTCGATGAGCAGGAGGTTGTTCACCGTCTGGGCGATGATGGAGGCGATGATGGTGAGCAGCCTGCAGGTCATGGTCCAGGTCCAGGTCCCGGTGCAGGCGGTCCACCGACAGGGCCCCGATGGTCTGATGATTGATCTTGATGGGCACGCAGATGAAGGAGATTTCGTCCTTCTCCCGGGTGCCCCGGGAGCGGGTGCGGTTCAGGAAGTGGGGCTCCTGGCTGACCACCGGCACCACCGCGGGCTCCCCGGTCTCCACCACCCGGCCGGTGATGCCTTCCCCCAGCTTGTAGCGGCCGCGCTTGCGGGCCTCGGCGGTGAGGCCGTGGGCCACCTCGATCTGCAGCTGCGAGGTCTCGGGGTTGAGGATGGAGATGGTGCCCCGGCGCATGCCCATGCGCTGGGCCAGGATCTGCAGAATGTGCTGCAGGGTGCGGGGCAGGGGCCCCAGGACGCTCAAGGTTTCGGTAATTTCAAAAAGCAGGGTTAATTCATCATCCATGCCATCTACCTAAAGAATATATTTGGATTATTTATGTTTCATTTTCGTTGATTTTAGTAGTAAATTGCAAACAAATTATTACGAAAATGTTATTTTAGTTCTGTCAGGTCGGTTTGGGTGCCGCGGCCGGGCTCCTGGTTGGCGCGGCGCGCGAGTCGGGGCCTTTCTCCTTGACACTGTCCCGATACGTAGTTAATTTTAGACACTTAGTATAATATTTTTTCGGGTGGGCGGGCCTCTCATGCAAGACCGGTTTTTTTACCGCACCGGCCACACGGTCATGGGCTTCGTGGATTATATGGGGGATCTGACCCTGTTTTTCCTGGAGGCCTGCCGCACCCTGCCGCACCCGCCCTGGTTCTTCCGGGAAATCATCACCCAGATGTACTACCTGGGGGTCAAGTCCTTCTCTCTGGTGGCGGTGGCCTCCCTGGCGTTGGGTCTGGTCCTGGCCATGCAGATGGTTAGCGTCCTGGCCATGTTCGGGGCCGAGGACTACATCGCCACCAGCGTGGCCTTCACTTTTTTCCGCGGCTATGGGCCCGTTGCTGGCGGGCATCATGCTGGCCTCCCGGGGGGGGGCCGGCATCGGCGCCGAGCTCGGTTCCATGCGGGTTACCAGCCAGATCGACGCCCTCACCGTCTCCGCCGTCAACCCCATGAAGTACCTGGTGGTCACCCGCATCGCCGCCTGCATGCTAATTATGCCCCTGTTGACCATCGCCGCCAATCTCATCGGCATCCTGGGAGGAATGATCATCGGCCTCATCCAGGTGGGGATGACCTCCGATTACTACTACACCTTGACCATCAAATACCTGGCGTTGCGGGATGTGCTCCCGGGGATCTTCAAGACCGTCATCTTCGGGCTCATCATCGGCACGGTGGCCTGTTTTCACGGTTACACCACCAAACACGGCACCTTTGGGGTGGGCCAGTCCACCAAGACCTCGGTGGTGGCGGCTATCCTGTTATTCTGGTTTCCGATGTCTTCCTCACCAAACTCACCTTACTCCTCTTCCCCCGATGAAGAGGGGGGGCTGCTGAAGCCCCCGGAGCCCGGCGCCCCGCTGATTTCCTTCCGGGGCATCTATAAGGCCTTTGGGGATAATGTGGTGCTGAAAGGAGTGGACCTGGACATATTCCCCGGGGAGACCGTAGCGATCATGGGCCGCAGCGGCTCCGGCAAGACCGTCTTGACCAGCATGCTGGTGGGGCTCAATATCCCGGATCATGGTACCATTCAGGTCGCCGGGATGGAACTCACCCAGTTTAAAACCGAAGACGACTGGCGCGAACTGCGCCTCAAGACCGGCTACCTCTTTCAGAGCTCGGCCCTATATGATTCCATGACAGTGGGGGAAAACGTCGCCTTTCCCATGGTGCAGCATACCCGGTGGAGCGAGGCGGAGATCGACCGGCGGGTGGCCGAAAAGCTGGAGCAGGTGGGCCTGGCCGGCACCGAGGCCATGGCGCCCTCCGAACTTTCCGGCGGCATGCTGCGCCGGGCCGCCCTGGCCCGCAGCCTGGCCCTGGACCCGGAGATCATTATCTATGATGAGCCCTCGGCCGGGTTGGACCCCGTCACCGGCGCTGAAATCGCCCAACTGATGCGGCGTCTGCAGCGGGCCTCAAGGTCACTTCCGTGGTGGTGACCCACGACCTGCACCTGGCGGAACTCGTGGCCGACCGCATGGCCCTGCTGTTTGAGGCCCAATGGTGCTTTCAAGGAACCTTTGAAGAATTTCGCCAGTCCTCCCATCCGGAGGTGTTGCGCTTTCTCCATCGGGAGCCGCCCCAGGAGGATGAGACAAGATGAAAGATTCCCGAAGATATGAAACGATTGTGGGTATCTTTGTGGTGGCCTCACTGGTGGTCTTGCTGATCATGGTGATCATCATCGCCCGGCAGGAAGGGCTTTTTCAGCAATACGTGGAATACAAGGCGGTCTTTAAAAACGTCAGCGGGCTCAAGGCCGGCTCCGAAGTCCACCTGGCCGGGGTGACGGTGGGCAACGTCAAGGAGATCATCATCAGTCCCGACGGCAGTACCTTGGTGACTTTTAATGTCATCAAGAAATACAGCGACCGGGTCCGGGAGGATTCCCAGGCCTCCATCGGCTTCATGGGTCTGCTGGGGGAAAAGAGTCTGGACCTCAGCGCCGGCTCCCCCACCAAACCCCCCATTCCCCCGGAGGGCATGGTGGCTTCCATTGAGCCCCTGGACATCACCCAGATGTTGGCCAAGGCCGGCCCCAGCCTGGAGAATCTGCAAAAAATTCTTGACAACCTGGCCACCCTCACCGAGTCGCTGGTGGGCAAAGAAGGCGGATTGAGTAATACTATTGATCAAATCCAGGAGATCTGTCACCAAGATCAACCAGGGCCAGGGGACCATGGGGCTGATCGTCAATGACCCGAAGCTCTACCAGGAGACTATCGAGACCGTGGCTGCGGCCCGGCAAGTTCTTTGCCGACCTGGAGAAGGGCAAGGGGGCGCTGGGAACCATGACCAACGACCCCAAATTCAAGGCCCAGATGGAGAAGACCATGGGGAACCTGGAGGCCACCACCGGCAATCTGGGCAAGAGTACGGCGGACTTGAAGGAGGCGCTGGTGCGGCTGCCGGAAATTTCCAAAAAATTGGACGATTTCTTGACCGATCTGAAAAAGGCCGGCAAAGGACTGCCGGGGCTGGTGACTTCCGGCGAGACCATGGTCAGCGACGTGGACAAAACGTCCAAGGCGGCCAACAAGTCCTGGCTGCTCCGGAGCAATGTGCCGCAACCCCAGGAGCATACCATCCGGATGGATGGCGAGGCGGGAAAGAAATGAGCGTGGCGGGCTACCGGCGTTGGCTATTGGTGCTGTGCCTGGTGGGGCTGGGCTGCGCCTCGGCCCCAGACCGGGGAGGACCTGCAGAGCAAGGCGATCTCCCTGAATGACCAGGGCTACCAGTATTACCGGCAGAGCCGCTTTAACGTGGCCGAAGGGAAGTTCTCCCAGGCCCTGAAAATCAACCGCCTCATCGACCGCCGGGCGGGGATCGCCGCCAATCTCAACAATCTGGGGGTCATCGCCCAGGAACAGGGCAATGCGGACCAGGCCGTGGTTTACTTCCGGGAGGCCCTGGATATTAACCGGGAACTCCATGACCCCGCGGGCCTCTCCGAGACCCTGAACAACCTGGGGCTGGCCTATCTCTCCCAGGGCAAGGTGGCCGAGGCCCAGACAGGCCTATCAGGAAGCCCTGGAAAATGCCCGGCTGTTGCCGCCTGGGCCCTTGCTGGCCCTGTCCCTGACCCACCTGGGGGACGTGGCCCGGGTCCGCAAAGACTATGACCTGGCCCTGGATTACTATCACCAGGCCTTACAGGTGGATGAAGCCCGGAAAGATGCCCGGGGCCGGGCCATGCGCTGGGAGCGCCTGGGGCGCACCTTCGTGGACCTGAAGGACTATGCCCGGGCCGCCGGCTATTTGCACGACGCCCTGCGGGAGTTCCGCCGCCTGGAGGATACCGACGGCATCGCCGACACCCTCAAGGACCTGACCCTGATGGCCCTGGCCCAGGGAGATCGGAAGGACGGCGGCCTTCAACGGCAGACTCCTCCTGGAGATCTATCAGGCCCGGGGCCAGGAGCAGGAGGCCAGGAAGCTGGAGGAGTTATTGCAGGCCGGCGGTAAAGGGCGGCAGTGAGCCGGGTGAGCCCTGGCTCTGTCCGAAGGCCGGGTAAGGACGGTGGCGAACCGCCCTCCCGGATAGGCGTCGCCCGCTCATAACGGCAAGCTGGCTGATTCCAGATGGAACAACTCATCAGTTATCAAGTCCTACGGCTACCTGGGGGTGTTCGCCTCCCAGATGCTGGGCATGTTCGGCCTGCCGGTGCCCGATGAGACCATCCTCACCTTCACCGGCTTCCTCGTCTACAAGCACTACCTGCATCCGGCGCCGGCGTTACTGGCCGCCTATCTGGGCAGTATCTGCGGCATCACTTTGAACTACCTGGTGGGGCGCTTTGTCGGCTTTCCTTTGCTGCATAAGTATGGCTATTATCTGGGCCTCACCGACGAGAGGATCGACCAGGCGCACCGGTGGTTTGACAGGTACGGCAAAGTGGCGCTTGTTCGTGGGCTATTTCCTTCCCGGCCTGCGCCACCTGACGGCCTTTAGCGCCGGGGCCTCCCGCCTGGAATACCGATATTTTGCCCTTTACGCCTATAGCCGGCGGCTTGGTCTGGGTGGCCACCTTCATTGCCCTGGGCTATTTCCTGGGGGAGGAGTGGCGCAAGATTGTTCCTCAAATCCAACCGTATCTCTGGATGGCGGTGGGCCTGGTGATCTTCGTAACCTGCTTGGTTTACCTGCGGCAACGCCTCCGGCGCCCGGCCCGGCAAAATTGAGGCCGTGCCGGACAATCAGCCTTGGGTCTCGGCCCGGCCGCGATTGACTCAAGATGAGGCGGTAATTACCTTATTAACCTACGGCGCTGGCCAGCCAGGGCCGGGAGGTCGGCGCTCGATTCTCACTGAGGATGCTTCCTCCCGAGTCAGGAGATAAAAAATGTTCGGTAAACGGATCAGGCTGTTCAAGCTGCTGGGTTTCGAAGTGCGCATCGACTTGAGCTGGATCATCATTGCCGTGCTGGTGACCTGGTCTCTGGCGAAAGGACTCTTTCCCTTCCTCTACCACGATCTGGCGCCGGAGGTTTATTGGGGAATGGGCGCCGCCGGAGCGCTGGGGCTCTTCGCCTCCATCGTCTTCCACGAGTTCTGCCATTCCCTGGTGGCCCGCAGATTCGGCATGGTCATGAAGGGCATCACCCTGTTCATCTTTGGCGGGGTGGCGGAGATGGGAGAGGAGCCGCCCAGCGCCAAGGCCGAATTTTTCATGGCCGTGGCCGGGCCGGTGTCCAGCCTCGTTCTTAGCGGGGTCTTCTATTTCATCTTCCAGGCGGGCTTAAACGGCGATTGGCCCGAGCCGGTAAACGGAGTGCTGCGTTACCTCTCCTGGATCAACGTCTTGCTGGCCATGTTCAATCTCCTGCCGGCCTTCCCCCTGGACGGCGGCCGCATCCTCCGGTCGATCCTGTGGGGCACCAAACAAGATCTGCAGTGGGCCACCCGGATCTCGGCCGGCATCGGCTCCGGTTTCGGCATTGTCTTGATTATCCTGGGCATATTTCGGGTCTTGGGAGGCGACATCTATGGCGTCTGGTTGCTTCTGATCGGCCTGTTTTTACGGGGCGCGGCGCAGGCGTCCTACCAACAGCTCGTGATTCGCAAATCCCTGGAAGGGGAGCACGTGCGCCGCTTCATGAACCCCCATCCGGTCACCGTGCCGCCCACCCTCACGGTGGCTGAACTGGTGGAGGATTACGTCTATAAGTATCATTACAAGATGTTTCCGGTCCTGGATGACGGGCGGCTGGTGGGCTGTGTCACCACCCGGGACATCAAAGAGATCCCCAAGGAGCAATGGAGCCGGGAGACCGTGGCCGAAATGGCTAAGAAGTGTCCCCCCGAGGCCACCATCGGTCCGGAAACCGACGCGGTCAAGGCCTTGGCCATCATGAACCAGACGGGCTTGAGCCGTCTCCTGGTGGCGGAAAACGACCGCTTGCTAGGGATCTTGACCCTAAAAGATTTGCTGGCCTTTCTCTCCCTCAAGGTGGAACTGGAACAGTAACCTGAAAGAGGAGGCGCACCCGCGGCCTGGCCGGCTCTGTCACCCCGAAAAGGCGGCGCCCCGCCCACCTGGCTCGCGGTCAAGCCCCCGGCGCCCAAGCTGCCCCGGGAACCCTCCTGAGGCGGTCGTCAGCCCGGGATTTTCAGGTTGATTTTTAAGACTGGCGGGGTCATAAAAAATGCGCTATTTTGTCGGCCTAGGCTTCAGCAACCCTTGACAGGAGGTTTTTCGGATGAGACCCGCAGCCCTGATTGTCTTGCTTGGCGCCGTGGTCCTGTTGGCCCCAGGCTGTGCCGGAACCCCCAAGGCCCCTCCGCAAGATAGCCAGGCCATCTTTAGAAGCTTCGACCTGAACCAGGATGGCAGAATCAGCCGCAATGAGTTTATCAGTCAGATTTGGGACCGGAAACTCGGGGAAAAAATCTTCACCGAGTTGGACGCCAACCAGGATGGCTACCTTTCCCCGGCTGAAGCGGCAGCCAAACCCGCCTTGATGCAAGAAGCCGGCAAAATAACGAAGCCGCCCGAGCTGCAATAAATCCGCGCCCGGCCGGCGACGGAGTCGGCGGCGCATGACAAGATGAAATAAAACCTTTATAAATTAACTGCAAGCCGGTTACCCTCGGGTTCACCAAGCCCGGCTTTTATCCTTCCAAAGGAAGGCCAGACAGTGAAGCGGAAATTTGACAAGATCCTGATTGCCAACCGGGGCGAGATCGCCGTGCGCATCATGCGCTCCGCCCAGGAGTTGGGCATCAAGGCGGTGGCCATCTACGAAGAGACCGACAAGGACGCCTTCCACATCATGCGGGCCGATGAGGCGGTGTGTGTCGGTTCCGGTCCCCGGAAAGATTACCTGAATATCGGCAAGCTCATCGACGCAGCCAGGCAAACCGGAGCCCAGGCCATTCACCCGGGTTACGGCTTCCTGGCGGAAAACCCCGACTTTCCCGAGGCCTGCACCGAGGCCGGCCTGGTCTTTATCGGGCCCCCGCCGGAGGTGATCCGCAACCTGGGGAGCAAGGTCATCGCCCGCAAGATCGCCCTGGAAACCGGCATCCCGGTGATCCCGGCCACCGCCAACCTCGCCCAGGGAACCATCGGGGAGCGGCAGGCGCTGGACTTCGCCGCCAAGAACGGTTACCCCGTCATGATCAAAGCGGTGTCCGGCGGCGGCGGCCGGGGAATCCGCCAGGTGGACGATGAAAAGGAACTGCTGGCCGGCCTGCAGCGGTCCCGTTCCGAGGCCCTGATGTCCTTCGGCGACGACAGCATCTACCTGGAAAAACACGTGAACAGGCCCCGGCACGTGGAAGTGCAGATCCTGGCCGACAACCATGGCCACGTGTTGCATCTCGGCACCCGCAACTGCTCCATCCAGCGCCGGCATCAGAAGCTCATCGAGATCGCCCCGGGGGGCCTGGAGCCGGCCCTCACCGCCGAAATCTGCGCCACGGCGGTCAAGGCCGCCCGGGCCGCCAATTACCTCAGCGCCGGCACGGTGGAGTTCCTGGTCGACCCGGACGGCGCCTTTTACTTCCTGGAGGTGAACACCCGCCTCCAGGTGGAGCACACGGTGACCGAAGTGCTCACCGGCATCGACATCGTCCGGGAGCAGCTCCTCATTGCCATGGGCGAGCCCATCAGCTTCACCCAGGACCAGGTGGTGGAGCGGGGCTATGCCATCGAACTGCGGATCAACGCCGAGGACCCCAAAAACAACTTTTTGGCCAGCCCCGGGTTGCTCCGGGTCTATCAGTCTCCCGGCGGCCCCGGAGTCCGGCTGGACGGCGCCATCTACCAGGGCTATGAGATCACGCCCTTTTATGATTCCATGATGGTGAAGCTCACGGTTTACGGCTTCACCTGGCGGGAGGCGGTGGATCGCATGGCCCGGGCGCTCAGAGGCTTCCTCTTCATCGGGGTGAAGACCACCATCCCCTACTTTCTGCAGATCGTCACCGAGCCGGACTTCATCGCCATGAAGCTGGATACGTCTTATATCGACGAGCACCCTCACCTCCTGGACTATCGGGAGATGGATCGGGAGGTGGACAAGATTGCCCGCCTCATTGCCGAGATCAACGCCTTTGAAAAGAACCCTTATGCCCAGTGAGCAGTGAGCAGTTGTAGGGTGCGTTCTGCGCACCAAATAAGGTCCGAATACTCCCAACCTTGAACTTGAACCTTTCGAGAACAACCATGGAAGCGCCGATTACCAGAGGGGTTAAGCCGGCCGAAATCCTCGCCACCCTGCGGCGGGTGGACGGCTACTACCTGTGCAACAGTGAGCGGGACGTCTCCCAGTCCGACTTCAAGAACCGGCTGATGCCCATGACCAGCGTGCGGGTGGCCCCCTACCGGGAGGCCGCCGGCTTCTTCTCGGTGGAAGTGAGCGGCGGCGCCTCGGTGCACGTGGACCTGATCCGCCGCCAGGTGAACCCCTTCGAGCGGCTGCGCATCGTGCGCCAGGCCATGCCCCGGACCCTGCTGCAGACGGTGTGCCGGGGGGCCTCCCTCTTCGGCTACCGCCACTATCCGGAAAACGTCATCCGCCTGGTGGTGCAGGAGTTTGCCGGGTACGTGGACGTCTGGCGGGTCTATGATTTCCTCAACCACGTGCCCAACATGATCCCGGTCTTCGAAGAGGTGCAGCGGGCCCAGCGCCTCCTGATGCCCAGCATCTGCTTCTCCACCGGCAAGGAGCACACCGACGACTACTATGTGGCCAAGGTGCGGGAGATCCTGGCGGCCACCGGCCCCGACGTCATCATCTCCATCAAAAATTATGCCGGGCTGGGCACCCCCAAGCGCATCGGCCAACTGGTGGAGGCCCTGTGCCGGGCCTTTCCGGACATCATCCTGCATTATCACGGCTGCAACACCGACGGCAACGACATCGGCCGCATGAGCGCCGCGGTCCGGGCCGGGGTCAAGCTGTGCGACGTGTCGGATCACGGCTACGGCTCCATTTACGGCCAGGCTCCGGCCCTCACCCTGATTCAGGCCCTGGAGGACTATAACAAGCAGGCCGCTGGGGTGGATATCCAGGCCCTGATTCAATCCTCGGACCTGCTGCGCCGGGAACGGAAGATCTACGAGTCCTTCGAGAGCCCCTTCCGGGGCCACGACCCCACCGTGGCCCGCTACAAACTCACCGGCGGGGCGGTGGGCAGCGCCTTTGAGCAGGCGGACAAGGGCGGCTTTCTGGACCGCATGCCCCAGATCCTCGAAGAGATGGGCCGGGTGCAGGTGGAGTTGGGCAACTGGTGGTCCGTCACCCCGGGCTCGCAAATACTCTGGACCACCGCGGTGAACAACGTCCTGCATGGCCGCTACGAGCAGCCCTCCCTGGATCTGAAGAACCTCCTCCTGGGTCGCTACGGACCGCTGCCCTTTTATGAGCCGGAGGACTGGATTTATGAAAAGGTCCTGGAATATCAGCGTTATGACGGCAAGAAGTGGCCGCAGATCCTGGACGAGGAGCGGGGCCTGGTGAAGCCGGCTGATCCCGACCTGGAGCAGGAGCGCCACCGTTTAGAGGCGGAATTGGGCCGGCCGGCCTCCCTCGAGGATCTGGCGCTTTATCTCCTGTTTCCCTTCGATGCGACCTCATATTTCAAGTTCGAGGCCCAATACGGCAAGACCTGGTTGTTGCCGCCGGAGGTCTGGTTCCACCGGGGCGGCTTCAAGGACGGCGAGCGCATTACCTTCACCGACGAACACGGGGTGCCCCATTACATCGAGGTGATCTCCACCCGCCGGGAAGGCGGCAGCGTGCTCACCAACCTGGTGGTGGACCACGGCTTCCAGACCCTCAGCGTCCAGGTGGAGGGCGGCGACAGACCCAAGGCGGCCGGGTGAATATGCTACCCACGGTTTATGGCCTTGTAGGGGCGGTTCTCGAACCGCCCGAGAGATTTTGGCCCGCTACGGCAGCATGTCGTCCACTTCGGTCCTTTTTTCCCTCAAAGAGATCAATGTCCAACGGCCCCCGGCCCCCCGACTAGGTTCTGCGTGGCCTCTCGGCGCCGGCCTTGCTGCTGCGGTCGGGCTGACCTGAGTCAGTTCTTTTCCTCATGAAATATTCATTGACAAAACTCTTTAGTGATATTAATAAATACATAGATGTATTTAAAATCCCAAGACGAGGAAATCCTATGACTTTTGGCAAAAAGGCGGTGATAGCTTTAACCGGGGTGTCCGGGCGGCAAGTGGAGCATTGGGCCACCACCGGCGTGGTCCGACCCTCCATCCCGGCGGCGGGCAAGGGGACCAGGCGGGGTTACTCCTTTAAAGACCTGGTGGCCTTAAGGGTGGCCAAAAGGATTAAGGATGAGGGGATTAGCTTGCAAAAAATCCGCCCGGCCCTGGCCTACCTGAGAAAGAATTTCCCGGATGTTAAAGAGCCGCTGGCTGAACTTCGCCTCCTGACCGATGGCGACAGCATCTTTTTACTGGATCGGGACCCCAAAAAATCTTGGACACGATCAAAGGCGGGCAGTTTGTCTTTTCCCTGGCCCTGGGGGAAATCATTGCGGGACTGCAAGGCGAGCTCAAGAAGCTGGCTACCCCTAAAGAGGAAAAGGTGGTGGTCGACGGCCAGACCTTTACCGTGGTCCTGACCCCGGACCTGGAGGACGGCGGCTTTACCATTCAATGCCGGGAGGAACCGGCGGCTATCTCCCAGGGGGAAACTGAGCAGGAGGCACTCGATAATATCCTGGATGCGCTGGAAATGTGTGTAGAGCATGAACAGGAATTACAGGCTGCAAAGGCCAGGAAAGCCCAGGCGGTATGAACTACACCGCCAAACAGCTAATCAGGGCGGCCAAGAAGCTGGGCTATGAAGTAAAAGAGGGGAACAAACATACCCTGGTTTATGACCCCACAACCGGGAAGCGCATAACTACAATCCAAAGAGGTTTCATTCCCAAAGGGACCTTAAATGCTATCCTCAAGCAAATGGGCATAACCGAGACGGAGCTTAAGAAATTGCTTTAATCCCCCAAGAAAAACCGCCATTTACAAAACATCTCCTCGGGATGCGCATCCGGCGGGGCAAAGAGGCATTCGATCCGGATCCGCGGATCGATCTCCTGGGCGAAGTTGAGGAATTCCCGCCGGTGCATCTCCTTGCACTGATATTCCTCTAAGCCCCGCTGCAGCCGGGCCTCCTGGGTGGGGCAGGCGGGCACGGTGATGATGACTTCCTCGGGCCTTTCCTCAATCCGATAGCCCACCAGGATATGCCAGGGCCAGTAGCGCAGGGCCCGGACAAAGCCCGGTAAGCCCCGTTCCTGAATATCGAAGCGCTTGAGAATATCCTTTGCTCCCAATCCCGCCACCCGGCCCCAGACCTTTTCATTCAAGCGGTCGGCGGTGGCTTCGTCGAAGAGTTCGGTGACGTAGAGATACCAGAAGGCGTCCATCTGCCGGTAATGCCGCAGCAAAAACTGCAGATATTGCCGCAACTCGGCGGCCTCCATGTCATCAAAGAGCGTCAGGTCCATGTTTTATTCCTCTAAGTGGTTTAGGCCCCAATATTTCTGGCCCGTCCGGCTGATTGCTGCTGGCGAGCGGATTTGATAAAATCTGAGAAATGGCAAAGGTGGCGGAGCCGAGCCAGGTCGCTGATCCGGAAAAATCGCTAACCAGGGGTCGGGCATGTTTAAAAGAATTGATCATATCGAAGTTATACCGCAGGATTTAGCCAGAGCTATGAAATTCTATACGGAGATCCTCGGTTTTAAAATCAAGGAGCGCCTTAAAGTTGAAGCGCCGCCGCTCACAGAGGTCGTCTATCTGGAGCTGGGCGGCACGGTTTTGGAGCTCCTGGGGGTCAGGGAGGCGGCCAGTCGCCTCCGCCAATCCGTGGCAGACGGGCTACCGGATGATGGCCTTGGAAGTGGCCGATATGGACCGGGCCCTGGACTATCTGGCCGGCAAGGGCGTCGCCGTTACCTGGGGACCGGTAACCCTCGGGAGCTCGAAAAGGGCCGAGATCCAGGATCCCGACGGGCTGTCGATTGAGTTGCGGCAATGGTAGCCGGCAGCTCAGCTTGATCCGCACCAGCGCGGTAATTTCGGCTTTTTCAATAATTTCGACCAAAGGGATATTTATATGTGTGTCGCCAGAACTCTGACCTATATTTCGGATGTCACCGGATTTGACCGGGGTGAATATTTTGCGGACCAGGATAAAGTAAGAGCCTATTTCAAAGTTGAGATCATGGAGCGTCTCTCCCCGGGATGGTCTAAAAAGACCGGTCTGACGCAGGCCGATCTGGATGAAATGGCCGGGGCCGTTATTCATCACCGCTGGCATTGCCTTTTCTAATTTTGGGCCCATGAATTGCTGCCTTGGGGGACGGGCAATTTAATTCATCAAGATCAAAAAGAAAAGGCAAGACCGAGTGGACCTCGGTAACTTGCCTCATTTACTTGCAAAATTATGGTGGAGCTGAGGGGACTTGAACCCCTGACCCCTTGAATGCCATTCAAGTGCTCTTCCAGCTGAGCTACAGCCCCACGCCCGAATTTAGAATTTTTAACAAAACTACCCTGGCCTGTCAAGCCCCGAAGGGGAAATAGACCCGGAAAATCGGGGGAACCCGAAACCGCGGGGTAGTTGGCGAAGGGTCCGACCAGCCCCTTAGTTTTTCTCTCTCCCCGGCTCGCAGATTTCCTGAGCCTGGACGGGGAGGTTAAAAGTCCGTGAAATTGCCGCAAGGCCGCAGAAAATTTTGATATAATCGCATCATGGCGGGAAAGATATCAGGGTCAACCGACCGGCGCCTCAAGGTGTTGCACTTGCTGGAGAGCCTGCCGGTGGGCGGGGCCGAGGATTTGGTGGCGGCCATCGTCCGGGGCCTCGATCCGGCGCGGTTTGCCGCGGGGGTGGCCTGCATCGGTTTCCCCGGCCCCGTGGGCGCGGAGCTTTATGCCGCCGGTTATCCGGTGAGCTATCTGGGCCTCGACCTCAAACGCACCTCCGCCTGGCGTCTGGTGGCCGACTTGCGGCGTCTCCTGCAAGAACAGCGCCCGGACATCCTGCACACGCATCTGTATCACCCCAATCTCTACGGCCGCCTGGCCGCTCTCGGGCTGGGGCTGCCCGGGGTGGTGGCCGCGGTGCATAATTCTTATAACCGGGTTAAAATCCACCGGCGCCTGTGGAATTACCTCCTCGGATGGGCCTCGGACCGGGTGCTGGTGGGCAGTGCCCAGGTCTTAAACGACGTCCGCCGTTATGACGGCGTGCCGGCCTCCCGCCTGCTGCTCATGCCTTACGGCATCCGTTTGGCCGAACTGGAAACGGGGCTGAGCCGGGAGGAGGCGCGTCAGACTCTCCAGGTTTCCGGTTTCGTCCTGGGGGCGGTGGGCCGACTGGAGGAGCAAAAAGGTCATACCCATCTCCTAGAGGCCCTGGCGCAGGTCCGGCGGCAGATTCCGGCCGCCATGCTGGTCCTGGTGGGAGACGGGCGGCGGCGGGAGGCCCTGGAGCGTCAGGCCCGGGAGTTGGGGGTAGTTGAAGGGGTCCGGTTTCTGGGAACTCGCCGGGACCTGCCCCTCATTTACCGCGCCCTGGATCTGTTTGTCCAGCCGTCCTTGTGGGAAGGGTTGCCCCTGGCCCTGCTCAAGGCCATGGGAGCCGGCTTGCCGGTTTTGGCCACCCGGGTGAGCGGGGTTCAGGAAGTCATCAGCGACGGCGGCAATGGCCGTCTGGTGGACCCCGGCGACCCCGAGGCCCTGGCCCGGGTCATGGTGGAGCTATACCGGCAGCCGGAGACCCGGGCCCGGTTGGGAGCCGCGGCACACCTTACCATCCGGGATAACTATTCCCTGGAGGCGATGTTGACCAAGTTGGAACAGGTTTATTTAGACCTTTGGGAGAAATCGCGGCGCGGTTAAAGGCTCGATCTCTTATCAAGGCTGCCGAAACGGGCGACCCAGCGGATCGCCCCTACGGAAGAGGCCCGGCAAATAATAACCGCCTGAGGATTATTGATGTCCACTAGCCTGTCACCGCTGACTTATACCATCCTGCACACCGAATCCTCCCTCGGCTGGGGCGGCCAGGAACGGCGCATCCTGGCGGAAGCCGAGGCCATGCAGCGCCGCGGCCACCGCCTGCTCCTGGCCGCTGATCCCCGGGGGGAACTGTATCGGCGCGCCCAGGACCGGGGCTTCCACGTCTCTCCCCTGGTCTGCGGCGGGCGGCGCAACTTCGGCGCCTGGCTGCGCCTGCGGCGCCTGCTCCGGAAGCACAAAGTCGACATCTTGCATACCCACAGTTCCCTGGATTCCTGGATCGGCGCCCTGGCCTGGCGCAGCTTGAGAAGCCGCCCTCACCTGGTCCGCACCCGCCATCTCTCCACCCGGGTGCACGACAATCTCCCCACCCGCTGGCTTTACCGGGCCCCGGGAGCCATTATCACCACCGGCGAGATCACCCGGGATTTCCTCAACCGACACCTGGGGGTCCCGGAGCACCGGTTATTTTCCATCCCCACCGGAGTCTCTTTGCAGGACTTCACCCCCCGGGAAAAGAGCCGGGAGTTGCTGGCCCGGTTGCAGATCCCGGCCGAGGCCTTCGTCTTCGGGACGGTGGCGGTGCTGCGTTCCTGGAAGGGCCACTTGTATCTCCTGGAAGCCTTGCAGGAGATTGTCCGGAAGGGAGAGCCGGCTTTCTTGCTGGTGGTGGGGGAGGGGCCCTACCGGGTGGTGATCGAGGAGAAGGTCCGGGAGCTGGGACTGGAGTCCTGGGTGCGGCTGGTCGGCTACCAGGATGAGGTGGCGCCGTGGTTTGCCCTGATGGATGCGGTGGTCCTGGCCTCCTATGCCAACGAGGGGGTGCCGCAAGCGCTGCTCCAGGCCATGGCCATGGCCAAGGCGCTGGTGGGCGCGGCAGTGGGCGGCATCCCGGAAGTGGTAATCGAGGACGAAACGGGTTTGCTGGTGCCGCCCCGGGATGCCACGGCCTTGGCCCGGGCGGTGCGGCTGTTGATGGAGGATGCGGGCCACCGCCGGAAAATGGGCCGCCGGGGCCGGGAATTCGTGGCATCGAGATTCAGCCTGGAGCAGATGGCCGCCGAAGTGGAAGCGGTGTATGCCGGGCTGGACCCGGCAGAGTAGGGCAGGGGCCGGAGGGGTGACCCGCTGGGTCACCCGACTTAAAACTGGAAACTAGAGCCTTATGGAAAATCAGTGGGTTATTTGGGCTGCAGTAGGTCTGGTTCTCCTCTGGAGCGGCTCTCTTTGGGCCATGCGCCACTGGACCAGGCGGCAGGTTATGCTTCGCTTATTGGCCGACGAGGCCGGGGAAGCAATCCAGCTGCCGGCGGAGCCCCGGCCCGAAGACCAGGCGGCACTTAAGATCATTAAAACCTACCGCGACGGTTATCTGTGGAATCGTTGGCCGGAGACGACGCTCTCCTTTAGTGCCATCAACGACTTGTCCCTGGAAATTGTCAAGGAGATTGCCGGGGTCTACTTCCCCGAGGAAGACCGGCCGGAACTCAGGGCTTCTCTGGCGGATCTGGTGGCCTTTCATAACCGGGTGGGCTGTCGCCTGGCCGCCTGGCTCGAGACCGCCCCTATCCGCCCCTTTAAGGATGTGGAGCTCGCGACCATTATCCGCTATTATGACCTGTATCAAAACCTGAGAAATCATCCGGTGAGCCAATTCATCAAGCGTCACCGCCTGCATAAGGCGGCCAGTTGGGGTTGGGCGGCTTTTAACTATAACAGTCCCTTTTATTGGGGCCGGAGGGCGGCCTACGAAGTGGGCGGCGACTGCTCCTGGCCCGCCTCGCCGACCTGGTGGGGGAAGAAGCCATGCGCTTTATGGCCGCCGGGGGGGGGGGGGGGGGGGGGGGGGAGGGGGGGGGAGGGAGGGGGGGGTTGGAGGAGAGATGAGGTGGTGAGGCAGAGAGGTATTGAAGTGCTCATATAGAAAGAAAGAGGGTATAAGTGGAGGGTAGGTACGAATCCTCTAATGATTCAGGTGATGATGGGGGGGGGGGAGAGAGTAGGGGAGGTGGGGGAGGGGAGGAAGGAGGAGAGTGAGGGGGAGGGAGAGGTGAGGAGGGAGAAGGTGAGTGCGATGATGGGAAAGAGGAGGGGAGGGAAGAGGTGGAGGAGATGGTGATGCGGGGAGATGCGAGATGAGAAGAGCCTCTGGAATATTCTAAGGGGGGTGTGGGAAGCGAGATGCTGCGGGAGGGACGAAGGGACGAGGATGTGCGGAGATGAGAGGAGAGAAGGATGGGATGTGGATGGGAGGAGGAGACGCGATGCGTGGAGACGGCGTGGTGGGGTGTGGGTTCATGCCGCGTTGAGAAGCGGTGTCTTGGTGATGCGTGATGACTATTTTTAAGTGAAATGCGTTTTATGAAGACTTTCTTTTTGAAAAACCATCTGGCGGGGGTGACGACGGTTATCTGTGGAATCGTTGGCCGGAGACGACACTCTCCTTTAGTGCCATCAACGACTTGTCCCTGGAAATTGTCAAGGAGATTGCCGGGGTCTACTTCCCCGAGGAAGACCGGCCGGAACTCAGGGCTTCTCTGGCGGATCTGGTGGCCTTTCATAACCGGGTGGGCTGTCGCCTGGCCGCCTGGCTCGAGACCGCCCCTATCCGCCCCTTTAAGGATGTGGAGCTCGCGACCATTATCCGCTATTATGACCTGTATCAAAACCTGAGAAAACATCCGGTGAGCCAGTTCATCAAGCGCCACCGCCTGCACAAGGCGGCCAGTTGGGGTTGGGCGGCCTTTAACTATAACAGTCCCTTTTATTGGGGCCGGCGGGCGGCCTACGAAGTGGGCCGGCGACTGCTCCTGGCCCGCCTCGCCGACCTGGCGGGGGAAGAAGCCATGCAGCTTTATGGCCGCCGGGGGTAATTTTGGTAGGGCGGGCGTCCCCGCCCGCCGCTTACTGCCGCCCCAGCGAGACGCCGGTGCCACCATCTTTAAGAACTTTTCGGAGCAGGAGCTGGTGAACCAAAAGAGACCCTTAATTCATGGCTAGCTGCCAGCACTTCATAAATAAGCTGGCCGGGGTCCTGGCCGGGCTGTGGTACCGGCTGGACTCCCGGCACCGTAGGATCACCCTGCGGAACCTGGAGTTCGCCTACGGACCGGAACTCACTCCCGAAACCCGGGAACGCCTGGCCCGGGAGGTCTTCCGCCAGTTGATCCTGTTCGGCTTCGAGGTGCTGGAACTGCTCCTGGCGCCACTAGCTCATATCCGCCGAAAAGTGATCATTGTCGGCCAGGAGAACCTGGCCGCAGCCCTGGCCCAGGGCCGCGGGGCCATCGCCATCGCCGCCCACGCCGGCAACTGGGAATACACCGTTATGGGTTATGGCCTGCAGTATGGGCCGGAGGTGGTGGTGGGCCGGGAATTGGACCACCCCCTGGCCCGGCGTCTGGCCCGATATCTCCGGGAGCGGGCCGGCAACCGGATGATCTCCAAGCAGCGGGGCCTGAAAGAGATCCTGCGGCATCTGAAACAGAACCACACCGTGGGGATCGTCATCGACCAGAACACCGCCACGGAGGAAGGGCTGCTGGTGGATTTTTTCGGGCATCCGGCCCGCACCACCCCGGTGGCGGCCCTGCTGGCCCGGCGGGGGGTGCCGGTCCTGCCCACCCCCTCCCGGCGGCTGCCCGACGGCCGCCACCTGATGGTGATCTTTCCGCCCATCCCCATGGAGAAGACCGGGGACGCGCCGGCGGATATCAAAAGGCATTTGGAACTCCAGAGCCGGGCCATCGAGGCCTGGGTGCGGGCCGAGCCGAGCCAATGGCTCTGGCTGCACCGCCGCTGGAAGAACCAGTTTCCGGAGATTTATGAGGAGAGCTGACCGAGACCGGACCGGAGACCGGAAGACGGAAGACGGAAAAACAGAAACCCATTCACCTAGGTTGTCTTGTGGGGGGAGAAATGACCAAAGTTGATGAAACTTTTCTAGCCGCCTTCAAAGAAAAAGTGGCGGCCCAGGGGATCAGCCGCCACTTCGGCCTGGAACTGGAGGATTTGGGTCCCGGACGGGCCCGGGTGGGGATGACCTGTCGCCCGGACATGGCCAACATCCTGGGGATGGTACACGGCACCGCGGTCTTCGCCTTGATCGACGAGGCCTTCCAGGCCGCCTGCAACGCCCACGGCACCGTGGCGGTGGCCCTCAATATGAATCTCACCTTCCATGCCGCCCCGCAGATGGGGGCGCGCCTCACCGCCCAGACCCGGGAACTCCACCTCGGGCGCCGCACCGTCACCTACTTCATCGAAGTCACCGACTCCCGGGGGGCCTTAATAGCCTCCTGCCAGGCCCTGGCCTACCGCAAGGACCAGCCGCTGCCCTTCGGACAAGGAATAAGAAATTGACGGGAGCAAAAAAAGGGCGTGATAAATCACGCCCTTAGGTCAGTTCGAACCTCTTTTTAGATAACCGGGAGGCAAGGTGTTGTCCGCATCAGGAATTCTCACCCACTGGCATTACCCACCGCTTTCAAATGAGCCCTGAGGCGAGCCACCAGGCCATGATATGAGGACAACTGAATCGCTCGGCTGAACTGAGTGCGGAAGTTGCTCACCAGGCTCACGCCATCGATGTTCAGGTCGTAAATCATCCAGCCCTCGGGCTTCTGCAGGAGGCGAACGCCCACGGGAATCCGGTCGTTGGGCCGGATTATGACGAGGTGCACTTCGGAGGAATCGCCATTGCAAGTCTCGCCTTGGTAATCCACCTTGGTTTTGGCAAAACCATCCAGGTGCTTGGCATAGTGCGCCGTTATCAGTTCACTGACCAGTTGGACGAATTCGGCCTGCTGGCCTTCATTCAGGGTGCCCCAGGTCGATCCCAGGCAGCGTTTGGCCATTTCTTGATAGTCCAGGTGCTTTCCCGCCAGCTTTTCAATGAGGCTCAGGCGCTGGGACTTTACCGGATTGGTTTGTAGAATGGTCTGGATTTGGTCAATCAAGCCCTTGACCTCAGCCATGGAACTGGCGGCCTTGGCCCCCGGAACCCACATAGTCAGATAAACCGTCAGGGCCAGGATCAAGCCCCACCCCATCCTGCTGCCAGGTTTACTTACCGTCATCATACCGTAGCCTCTCTTTAATTGTTAGAGTGTAAATCACCGGGATGAGTTAACGGCAAGCAGGAGCGCAGGCCTATTGGCAATCCGGTTGATAAACAAAAGAATGTGTATATTATAACAGATATTATTAAATACTTGGCAAGAATTTTTGCGCCTTACCGGTTGGTTAATCTTAGTATTCAGGTCGGGGAGGAGGTTGGTCAGAATGACGGGGGCTACATCAGGCGTGGGGGCGGGCCTTCATCAGGAAGGCGCCACCCCCTAAATTGCTCTCGGCCTCAACTCTTGCACTCCGCCTTCAGCTTGTCCTTCAGACAGCGCACCAGTTCGCCATAGGAGCATTCTTGAATCATCGCGGCGAATTGGGTGCGGAAGTTATCAACCATGCTAACCCCTTCAATCACCATGTCGTAGATCATCCAGCCCTGAGGTTCGTGCAGCAGGCGAAAATTGACCGGAATCTTGTCGTTGGGGCGGAGCACCAGGATGCGCACCTCGCCGGCCTCGGATTTATTGGTCTCGCCCTGGTAATCCACCCTGGTCTTGGCAAAGTCGTCCAGATGGTTGGCATAGTGGGCCTTCAGCAGTTCGCTGAAGACTCGGACGAACTCGTCCTGCTGGCCCCGGTTCAGGCTGTTCCAGGTTGAATCCAGGGAGCGTTTGGCCATCTCCCGGAAGTCCAGGTGGCGGGCGGCAACCTTTTCGACGAGATCCAGACGCCGGGCTTTTATGGGGTTGTTTTTCAAAATAGTCTGGACTTCCTCAAGCAGGCCTTTGACGTCCTCCATGGGACCCTCGGCTCGGGCCAGCGGCGCCCAGATGAGTAGATTGACCGCCAGGGCCGGAATCAGACCCCAACCCCAGAAACTGCCTGATTTCTTATCCGACTTCATAGAACTTTTCCTTAAACAAAATCTGCGGGCGCCAGACTTGAATGTTTCGGCCCAGCGTCTAAACATTAGAAGGTGTATATTAAAAGCATGATGCGGCCCGATTTCACAGTTGTTCTTTTTTTTAGCGCAAAGGTGGCTGGGAATCTTCCTTCTTAATTCCTGCCATCAGGCAAGGTTAGGAGCCGGTTGTTTGCAGGCCTGCGCCCAACGGTAAAATCGTGAACAGGTTTATCAGGATGGTCTACTAGCTATTATAAAATAATATGACACAGAAGCATTACTTAGACAATAGGTATAGTTGCCCATTTTAACCATAATATCTTGCCAGGGGTGAAAGCCGGGAGAAAATGCGGCCGGGGTTCTTCAGGAAACTGACGGTTTCAGGCGGGAAGAAAAGTCCCGAATCAACAGATAAAAGCCGGCCAGGAGGATGAGGTTGATCAGGCCGGTGAGGAGAAAGCCATCGGTAAAGCCCAGGCTGCGGATCACCGGACCCATCAGGGCGGAGCTGAGCATCATGCCCAGATAGATGGCGGCGTTGTAACCCCCCATGGCCAGCCCCCGGAATTCCGGCGGGGCGGCTTCGGCAGTGAGGGCGCCGATGGAGGTAAAGGCCAGGCCCATGCTGGCCCCCAGGGCCGCGGCGCACAAAATGAAGTACCCGATCCGGTCGGCCAGGCCGAAGGCGGCGATGGACCCGGCCACCCCCAGCAGCCCCGCGACTGCCAGCCAGTTGCGATTGCTGACGCGGTCGCTCAGATTGCCGAAGGGAATGCGGGACAAGGCATTGACGATTCCCTGGGTGGCGAAGACCAGGCCAATTTGCCCCACGCTGAGGCCCTGGTCTTTGGCGTGCAGCGGCAGGAAGGTGAGGAACAGGCCCAGCCCGAAACAGCCCCCCAGGGTGCCCAGCCAGCAGCCCAGCAGGGGCCGGTTCCGCAGCAGTTGGCCCACCATGGCCAGCGTGGTCCCAGCCTGGGCGGTCTGGTGGGGCGGCCTGGCGCCGGTTCCCGGCAGAAAAAAGATGAGGACCCAAAAAGTCAGGAAGATGCTGAGGCCGGAGATGAAGAAGGTCAGGGTAAAGCCTGCCCCCTGGGCTACGAAGCCGCCCATCGCCGGTCCCAGGGTCATGCCGCAGTAAAGGGCGGTAGTGTACCAGCCGTAGGAGCGCCCCAGGTGGGTGATCGGGGAAATGTTGGCCACAAAGGCCATGATGGTGGGGCCAAAGGCCGCCAGCCCCACCCCGGAAAAGAGGTAGATCCAGATGAGTTGCTGCGGGGTGCGGCTGAGGGCGACTAAAAAGGAGGAGGCGGACAGGATCAAGATGCCGATGGCGGCGATACGCTTGGTCCCCAGCCGATCCGAGAATAGCCCGAGGGGTAGGGACAGCACCCCGGCCGTGAGCAGAAAGGCGGCGTTGATCAGCCCCACCTCCACCGTGTCCGCCCCCAGGGTGACGGCATAGAGGGGCACCACCGGCATGCGCATGTAGGTGCCGAAATAACAGCCGAAAACCACGGCGCAGCAGATGCACAGCAGGCGGAGGTAGGTGCGGTAATCGAAGTTATCGCTCATGTTTAGTAGCCAGTAGCCAGTGGTCAGTGAAAACCGTGATTGCGTTGAACATAGGGCGGCCTGGAATTAATCAGGGAAAAGGGAAAAGAAAAAAAGGGGAAAAGGAGAAAGGAAATGGCCGAGACCATTTTCCTCTTGCGCCCTTTCCCCCATTACCTCTGTTTTTTAGGTACCGGGTCAGTCATCGCTTTCAGGCCCAGAGTGGCCTGCTTCACCCTGACCTCCCGAGGCCCTGCCACTGGTAACTGACCACTGGCCACTGATCCCTGCCTCTAGGCCCCGCTCCGCTGCTCGTTCACCTTGGTGCGCAGGCGCTTCACCAGCTCCGCATAGGAGGACTCACTAATTATCCGGCTGAACTGGGAGCGGTAATTGCTCACCAGGCTGACGCCTTCGATCACCACGTCATAAACCATCCAGGTCCCGGACTCGTTGTGCAGGCGGTAGGTCAGGGGAATCCGGTCATTGGGGCGCACCACCACGGTTGGCACCTCGGCGTAGTCGCCGTCCAGGCGCTCCCCGGGGTAATCGATGCGCACGTTCTTGACGTAGCGGTCGATCTTATCGGCGTAGGAGGCCTCCAGGAGTTCGGCGAAGATTCGGACGAACTCGTCCCGCTGGGGATTGCTGAGACTATTCCAGGTGGCCCCCAGGCTCCGTTTGGCCATTTCCCGGTAGTCGAAATGGCGGTCCACGATCTGTTTTACCATATCGTGCCGTTGCTGCTTTTTGGCCGGTCCGGCATAGGCCGGATCGTTGAGAATGGACAGGGCCTTATCGATGACTTGCTTCGCCACCTCTTTGGGATCGGCGGCCAGGCCGCGGACACCGCCAGGACCAGGATAAAGACAGGATCCAGAGTTCTGGTCAGCAACCTGAACATGGCCTACTCCTTTAGTGACCTGGGCTCGCCACGACCGGGCGTGCAGTGAGCGCGTGCCGGTCCGGTGCCTTGAATTCAGACCCTCCTGCCCCGGTCACCAGCGGTTAGGAGGGAACATCCTTTTGAAGATTAGATGGCCTCGGACTCGACACGTGCCCCACCTATCGATTCGAAATGAATTCTAACAGGATAAAACGGCAGGAGTCAATCCGGACTTAAACTTTGCCGTGGATATAACTGCTGATCAACTCTTCCAGGTCGATGGCCGCCTCGGTGTCCCGGATCTTGCCGCCCGGTGGAATGAGCTTTTCCGAGTTGCCGGGAGAGAGTTTGACGAACTTGTCGCCGATGATGCCCTTGGTGCGAATGGAGGCAATGGCATCATCGTGCAACTTGAGGCCGGTCTCCAATCTCAGGGTCACACTGGCCCGGTCGCCCGGGCTGAGCTGGATGGATTCCACCCGACCCACCTCTACCCCGGCCACTTCCACCGCGGCGCCTAGTTTGAGGCCGGAGATATTGTCGAAGGTGACCGAGACCTGGTAGCCGCTGCCCATAATTTCCATTTTACCCAGGTGGATGGCCAGGTAGGCCAGGCAACCCAGGCCCAACAGGACAAACGCCCCCACCACCAACTCCAGATTGCCCTTTCTCATAATATCCGCCTATCCTTCCAGAAAATCGACTTCACCCTTGATAAAGCTCTGCACCATCGGGTCCGAGTGGTTCTGGATCTCCGCCGGGGTGCCCTGGGCAATGATGCGGCCCCGGTGCAGCATGGCCACCTGGTCGGCAATGGTAAAGACCTCCGGGATGTCATGGGCCACCACCAGGGCGGTGTAGCCGCTGTCCTGGTGGGTCTGCTTGATCAGGTGAAAGACCGTATTGCTCATGGGCGGGTCCAGGCCGGTCACCGGTTCATCGAAGAGGATGATCTCCGGCTCCTGGATCATGGCCCGGGCCAGAGCCACCCGTTTCTTCATGCCGCCGCTCAATTCATCGGGGAACTTGGTTTCGACCTCCGAGGTGAGATGCATCTGCTCCAGACGCAGCCTCACCCGCTGGGCGATCTCGGCCTCCGGCAGGCTGGTCTTTTCCCGCAAGGGGAAGGCGATGTTCTCAAAGACGTTGAGGGAGTCGAACAGCGCCCCTCCCTGGAACAGCACGGCAAAGTGCTTCTTAAAATCGCGCAGGCTGCGGCCCCGCAGGGTGGCGATGTCCACCCCGTCCACCAGGATCTGCCCCCGGTCGGGCTTCACCAGGCCGATGATATGTTTCAGCAGGACGCTTTTGCCCACCCCGCTCTTGCCGATGACCACCGTGATCCGGCCCGTGGGGATGGTGAGATTGGCCCCATCCAGCACTTTCTGGCCGTTGAAGGATTTATGTAGGTCGATGAGTTGGATCATAGAGCTTCAGCTAGTCAGCTTCAGCAATCAGTTCAGATGTAGGCCGCCGGCCTCGTGGTCTTGAGCCGGCGAGGCGCCGGCTCTACATAAAAAAGGAAGTCAGGACATAGTCCCAGGCCAGGACCAGCACCGCGGACAGGACTACGGTCTGGTTGGTGGCCTGGCTCACGCCTTCGGCGCCGTGTTCGGTGTAGTATCCCTTGTAGCAGGCCACCAGGATGATGGTGAGGCCGAACACCAGGGACTTGACGATGCCGCCGTTGATGTCCAGGGGCACCACGCTCTGGACCATGCCGGCGAAGTAGGAGCCGGAGCTCACCCCCAGGAGCATCACGCCGACGAGATAACCTCCCAGGATGCCGGTCACGTCGAAGATGGCGGTGAGCAGCGGCACGGCGATGAGGCCGGCGATGAGCTTGGGCATCACCACGTACTGCATGGGGTTGACGGCCATGGTGTCCAGGGCGTCCAACTGCTCGGTGATGCGCATGATGCCGATTTCGGCGGTGACCGCCGAACCGGCCCGGGCCGAGACCATGATGCCGGTGAGCACCGGACCCATCTCCCGGATGAGGCTCAGGGCCACCGCCGAACCCAGGGCGCCTTCCGAGCCGTATTTCTTTAAGGTATAGTAGCCCTGCAGGGCCAGCACCATGCCGGTGAAGGCCGCAGTGAGCAGGATGATCAGCGTGGATTTGACCCCAATAAGTTGGATTTCCTGGAGGATGCGCCGGGGCCGAAAGGGCGGGAGAAAGGTCAAAGCCAGACCTTCCAGGAGAAAGAGCATCATGCTCCCGGATTCCTGCACCAGATTCAAGGCCCGATGGCCTAACTTCCGGAGGAGACTGACCATAGAATATCTGTGAAAAGTTAAATGAATACTGCTGAAAAAGCAATCGCGAATGGAGATTATCAGGGTTTCAGGAAAAGACCAAGGGGGTTCTGGAAAATTTTCTCTCCGGGACAAATATATTGACGACCCAGGCAAACTCTGAGTAACATTAAGGCGGCAATCAGGCCGGAGCGGTGAGGTTCGGCCGCCGTAGCCCCAAGGCGGTGCCGCGGCCGGTCCGACCCCTGGCGCAGTATCCGGGGCAACCGTCACTCGCAGTCTTGCCTGGGCCTTCGGCCCACCCGTAAATTATGAAAGGTTCTCGAGGCATAGGCCCCTAACCTTGAACTTTGAACCTTGAACTTTGAACTCTTCAGACCAGGAGTTGCCGGTGAAATACATCGATGAAGTGGATGTCAAGGGTAAGACCGTATTCATCCGGGTGGATTTTAACGTGCCCCTGGACCAGAACTTCAACATTACGGATGACACCCGCATCCGGGCAGTGCTGCCAACGATTCATTATTGTCTGGAAGGGGAAGCCAAGGTGATCCTGGCCTCCCACATGGGTCGCCCCAAGGGCAAACGGATGGAGGAGTTTTCTTTGGCCCCCGTGGCCAGACGCCTGGCCTACCGGCTGCACAAGAAGGTGACGCTGGCTCCGGATTGCGTCGGCCCCGAGGTGGAGAGGCTGAAGGCGGAGATGAAGGCCGGGGACGTGCTCCTCCTGGAGAACCTGCGCTTCTATCCGGGAGAGGAACAAAACGACCCCAAATTTGCCAAGGATTTAATGAAGGGCGTCGATGTCTATGTGGACGACGCCTTTGCCGTGGCGCACCGGTCCCATGCCTCGGTGGAGGCGGTGACCAAATACGCCCCCATCTGCGTGGCCGGATTTTTGATGCGCGATGAAGTTCACTATTTCCATCGGGCCATGGAGGACCCGGCCCGGCCCCTGGCCGCCCTCATCGGCGGCGCCAAGATCTCCAGCAAACTCACGGCTCTGAAGAATATGCTGAAGAACGTCGACAAACTCATCGTCGGCGGGGCCATGGCCAATACCTTCCTCAAGGCCAAGGGCTACGAAGTGGGCCAATCCCTGGTGGAAGACTCCCTCCTCGAAGCCGCCGGCGACATCCTGGCCGCGGCCCAGAAAAAGAAGGTGAAATTCTATCTGCCGGTGGACTGCGTGGTGGCGGATAAATTGGCCAAATCGGCGGAGACCAAGATCACCCCGGTGCAGGAGGTGCCCAAGGATTGGCTCATCGTGGACATCGGTCCGGCCACGGTGACCCTCTTCGGGGAGGCCCTGCAAAACGCCAAGACCATCATTTGGAACGGACCCATGGGGGCCTTCGAATACGACGCCTTCAGCCGGGGCACCATGGCCATGGTCCAGAAGGTGGCCGATTCCTACGCCTTGACCATCGTCGGCGGCGGTGACACCGACGTCGCCCTGCACAAGGCGGGAGAGTTCCAGAAATTTTCCTATGTCTCCACCGGCGGCGGCGCCTTCATTGAACTGCTGGAAGGCAAAAAGCTGCCGGGCATCACGGCCCTGGAAAGATGGGCCAAGGGGCACCCCGATGTCTAAACGCCGACCCTTCATCGCCGCCAACTGGAAGATGCACAAAACCCTGGAGGAAGCCAGGATCCTGGCCCGGGAAGTGCGCCGGGGGCTGACCTGGGGCCTCAAGGCGGAAGTGGCCCTGGCCCCGCCCTTTACCGCCCTGGCCGCGGTGGCCGGGGAACTGGCCGATTCCGGCCTCCGCCTGGCCGGCCAAGATGTCTTTTGGGAACGGCAAGGCGCCTATACCGGGGCCATCTCCCCCATGATGCTCAAGGACGCGGGCTGCCATTATGTCATCATCGGCCATTCCGAGCGGCGGCAATATTTCGGCGAGACCGACCACACCGTGAACCGCAAGCTCAAAGCCGTCCTGGAGGTGGGGTTGTGCCCCATCTGCTGCATCGGCGAAAGCTTAGAGGAGCGTGAGCAGGGCCAGACCCTGGCCCGGGTGGGCCAGCAGCTCGAGGTGGGCTTGGCGGACCTGGGGTCCCTGACCGGCGAGCAACTGGTCCTGGCCTATGAGCCGGTCTGGGCCATCGGCACCGGCCTCACCGCCAGCCCGCAGCAGGCCCAGGAGGTGCACGCCTTCATCCGCAGCCGGTTGCGCGAGCTGCTGCACGCCGCGGCCGAAGAGGTCCGCATCCTCTACGGCGGCAGCGTCACCCCGGACAACGCCGCCACCCTGATGGCCGAAACGGATATCGACGGCGCCCTGGTGGGCGGCGCCTCCCTCAAGTCCGCCTCCTTCCTGGGAATCATCACCGCGGCCGGGTAGGGTGCGTTCCACGCACCAACTATAAACTTGGCAATCTTTGGCCGATCTTTGCTGAAGGCTGAGAGCTGACGGCTGAAAGCTGTTCTTTGGGCTTGCATCCCGCCGTCAAGTTTTCTATATTAATAAAGTTATGACCACCATCATCGTCATCATCCATATCATCGTCTCGTTGGCCCTGATCATGATCGTCCTGTTGCAGCACGGCAAGGGCGCCGGGATCGGCGCGGCCTTCGGCGGCTCCTCCCAAACGGTCTTCGGCTCCACCGGCGCCGCCCCGTTTCTGGCCAAATTGACCGCGGTGGCCGCCATCCTGTTCATGGTCACTTCCCTGGGACTGACCTTCTTGGGTCGCCAAAAGGAGGTCTCGGTGATGCAAGGGGCCGCCAAGCCCCCGGTGAGCCAAACCGTGCCCGCGGCGCCGGCCAAGCCCGCAGCGCTGCCGCCGGCAGCCCCCGCGCCGCAGCATCCTCAGACGCCGCCAGCCAAATGACCCATTCCGTGCCCAAGTGGTGGAACCTGGTAGACACGCCATCTTGAGGGGGTGGTGGGGAGACCCGTGCCGGTTCAAATCCGGCCTTGGGCACCATATTATTTTCTAGCTTAGCAGTGGCTGGCCCGTTAGCGGCAGCCGTCTCGGGCCCAGAGCAGGCCCAGCCGCCGCGCCAGGGTCATCTGTCCCCACCCCCGCCACTAAATCGAAAAATTCAGATAATCATCACTCAAAATAAGTAAAATGGAGAGCAGGCGCCCTCGCCTGCAAAAGCACAGCCGAGGGCGGCTGTTCTCCATAAAACACTCTGCTTTTTGAAAATATATTCAGTAATATCAATCGCTAACCATGATTTAAAAAATGTCGGGAATAATCCGGGCTAAATCGTTGAGAACCGAACCGCCTGATTGGGTCAGAGTCAGACCCGAATCCTCAATTTTTATGAAATTTTTACGCTTAGGGGGAGAAATCCGGCTTCCTTTTGACATTTTTTGCTTTAGATTTTCAGATAGCAGCAAGCAAAATTGGTCCGAGGCAGGCGAGGGTGGCTGAAATCTTAAAATCCATGGCAGAAAGAGTCTTGGTCTGTGTCGGTCCCAGCCCCACAGCCACGGACCTGATCCGGGCCGCCCAGAGGTTGGCCGCCGACTTACAGGCCGAATGGTTTGCGGTCTACGTTGAAGACCCCAGGATGCTGCGCTTGCCGGAGGCGGAACGCAACCGCGCCGTTTATAACTTGCGGCTGGCCGAGCAGTTGGGGGCGGAAACCGTCACCCTGAGGGGCCGCCGCATCGCCGAAGAGATCGTCAACTTCGCCCGCCAACGAAACATCACCAGGATCATTGCCGGCAAACCCACGCGCCGTCCCGGCTGGCGAGCTATTCTCTCCAGGAGTCCAGTGGACGAATTGGTGCGACTGAGCGGCGATCTGGAGGTTAGGTCATGACCGGGGAAGCGGGCAGAAGCCCGAAGAGGCGCCCATCGAAGTGCAACCGAAAAGGCTCCGGTGGTCAGGTTACGAAGGGGGCCTCGGTTATCTTATTCTGGCCACCGGTCTCTGCCTTTTTAATGTATCCGTACTTTGACCTGCCCAACCTGATCATGGTGTATTTGCTGGCGGTGATGGTCACCGCCATCCAGTGCGGACGGGGGCCGGCGATCCTTAATGCTCTTTTGAGCGTTCTGGCCTTTGATTTCTGTTTTGTTCCTCCCCGATGGTCTTTTACCGTGGAAGAAGCCAAATACATCGTCACCTTTGTGGTGATGTTCCTGGTGGCGGTGGTAATCGGCCATTTGGCCACCTTGATCAGGCGTCAGGCCGAAGCCGCCCGTCTACAGGAGCGCCAGACCGCGGCCATGCAGCCCTGAGCCGTCAGCTCGCCAGCACCAGGGGCGTTGACGAAGATTTTACAGGTGGCGGTGAAACAGATCTCGGGGATCTTTGAATGCCAGGCGGTGGCGCTGCTGCCGGACGACCAAGGGCAAATTGCGCCCCGCCGCCGGTGATCTCTCTCTCGGTCTTCCACAAGGATATTGTTAAAGAACTGGGCGTGGCCCAATGGGCTTATGAGGCTGGCCAAATGGCGGGCTGGGGAACCCAAAACCTTACCGGATTCTCCTATTCTATATATGCCTCTGCCGGCGACTAAGGCCACCTTGGGGATTTTGGCCTTACGGCCCAAAGATCCGGAAGCTGAAAATTGGCTATTGCCTGAGCAATTACGCCTGCGTCTGCTGGAATCTCTGGCCAAGCAGGTCGCCCTGGCCTTGGAAGTGGAACATCTGCAAAAGACTGCCTTAACTGCACAAGTTGCTGCGGAAACCGAGCGCCTGCGGACCTCGCTGCTCAGCTCGGTCACCCACGATTTGCAAACCCCCCTGGCGGCCATCGTGGGGTTCAGCCAGCAGCTTGTTGCAGGGCCAACTGACGGCGCCAGGTGGCTCAGGAGATGCTCACCAACATCTATGACGAAGGTGAAAGGTTGAGCCGCCTGGTCAACAACTTGCTGAATATGGCGAAACTGGAATCGGGCTCCCTGAAGCTCCAAAAGGAATTGCAGCCCCTGGAAGAAGTCGTGGGCGCGGCCTTAAATCATTTGGAGAAGCAGTTGGCCGAACGGCCGGTGCAGGTGTCGATGCCGCCCGATCTCCCCATGGTTCCCCTGGACGGCGCCCTGGCAGAACAAATCTTCATTAATCTGGTGGAAAACGCCTTGCGTTATACGCCGGCCGGGTCGCCCATCTCCATTTCCGCCACGGCCGCAAGATGATCATCTGGAGGTGGAGGTGGCGGATCGCGGCCCCGGATTTTCCCCGGAGGATTTAGAAAAAATCTTTGAGATGTATTACCGGGGCACCCAGGGTCAGGATAACCGGCTACGGTCTGGGGCTGTCCATTTGCCGGGCCATCGTGGAGGCCCACGGCGGACGGATCTGGGCGCTGAACCGGACGGCGGCGGGGCCGCAGTGCGGTTCACGCTGCCTTTGGAGCTCCAGAAAGATAAGGTGACAGTCGGAACGCCATCTAGTAAGATCTTCAGCGGATTTTCTCCCGGAAGAAAGGCCATGTCCAGGACCGATTGGCTGGTGCTGATAATTGAGGATGAGGTGCCGATCCGCCGGTTTCTCAAGGCGGCCCTGGAAGGCCAGGGCTTTAAATGGCTGGAGGCCGCCACGGGCCACCAGGGTCTTGCCATGGCAGCCTCCCATAATCCCGATATCATTCTCCTGGACCTGGGGCTGCCGGATATGGATGGCCTGGAGGTTATCAGAGGCATTCGCGACTGGGCCCGGACCCCAATTATTATTATCTCGGCCCGGGGCCGGGATGCCGACAAGGTGGACGCCTTGGATGCCGGCGCGGATGATTACCTGACCAAGCCCTTCAGCGTCGAAGAACTGGCGGCCCGCCTGCGGGTGGCCATCCGCCACCTGACGCCAATCCCCCGCGGGCAAGGATGAGCCGGTCTTTCAAACCGGGGAACTCAAGGTCGATCTGGCCCAGCGTCTGGTTTGGCTGGCTGGCGAGGAAGTCCATCTGACTCCCATCGAGTTTAAGTTATTGGCCGTAATGGTGCGTTACAGCGGCAAGGTCATCACCCACCGGCAACTGCTGAAAGAAGTCTGGGGCCAGGCCGGCGACGAGCAGGCGCATTATTTGCGCAACTATATTCATATGCTGCGGCATAAATTGGAGGCCGAGCCGACGCGGCCGGTCTATCTCAGGACCGAACCCGGAGTCGGGTATCGGCTTAAATGCACGGAATAAATACCAGCCTCATCCCTAGAGGCTGAACGCCGAGTCCTCCGGCCAACGACCGGAGGAACGGGGGACCCAATCTTTCGGGGCGAACCCGCATCTGCGGTAGGGTAACGACCTTCTGCCCGAGTCCGTCAGCTAACCCCGTAGGCAAAGAGGAGGATTATGTCTCACTTTGATCTTGCCCCGCAAGAGGTGCGTCCATTTCGGGAGGCCCCCAACCCCTGCCTTAATCCGGGTCACTCACCGCCAGACCGCCAAGACGGCCCGATTACTTCGGACTCCCTTGCCCTCGGGCTCTGGACTTCTTAAATCCTAACCATATCTTTACCTTGAATTTATTAAAGGAGATTCCAGGAGAAACTCCATGGAAAATCATGTCTTGCTTTTTGATCTGCTGCAAATCGGCGCCCTCCTGATCATCCTCACCCTGCTGGTCAAGCCCCTGGGCAGCTACATGGCCAGGGTCTATCAGGGCGAGCGCACCTGGCTGAGCCCGGCCCTGGCGCCGCTGGAAAACCTGTTCTATAAAGTGGCGGCCATTGACCGCGACCAAGAGATGGACTGGAAACAGTACGCCGTCGCCATGCTGATCTTTAACGGCTTGGGGGTAGTGGTGGTCTTTACCATCCTCATGTTACAGGGCTTACTCCCTTTGAATCCGCAGAAATTCCCCGGCTTTTCCTGGGACCTGGGTCTGAACACCGCGGTCAGCTTTGTGACCAACACCAACTGGCAGTTTTACAGCGGCGAATCGGCGGCCAGCTATTTCTCCCAGGTCCTGGCCCTGATGGTGCAGCAGTTTGTCTCGGCCGCCACCGGCATGGCCATCCTCATGGCCCTGATTCGTGGTTTCGCCCGGCATACCGCCGAGACCCTGGGCAACTTCTGGGTGGATCTGACTCGCGGCACCCTTTACATCCTCTTGCCGCTGTCGCTGATTGCCGCCATCTTCCTGGTCTCCCAGGGAGTGATCCAGAACTTCAGCCCGTATGTCAAGGCCACCCTGATCCAGTCGGTGCAGGATGCCAAAGGCAACCCCGTCACCGAGCAGACCCTGCCCATGGGGCCGGTGGCGTCCCAGGAGGCCATCAAGGAGCTGGGCACCAACGGCGGCGGCTTCTTCAACGCCAATTCGGCCCATCCCTTTGAAAACCCCACGCCGCTGACCAATTTCGTGGAAATCCTGCTGATCCTGTTGATTCCCGCGGGCCTGACCTATACCTTCGGGCGCATGGTGGGCAGCAGCCGGCAGGGCTGGGCCATTTACTGCGCGCCATGCTGCTTCATGTTTATCGGCGCCCTGGCCACCCTGTACTGGGCCGAGATCCTCGGCAATCCGCTTCGCCAGAAATTGGGAGTGCCGGGCATTTCCATGGAAGGCAAAGAGGTGCGCTTCGGCCTGGGCGGGCTCGGCGCTGTTCAGCACCGCCACCACCGGCACCTCCTGCGGGGCGGTGAATACCATGCACGATTCCCTCACCCCCATCGGCGGCATGGTGCCCCTGATGTCTGATCCTGTTGGGCGAGATCGTCTTCGGCGGGGTCGGCTCCGGCCTTTACACCATGCTGGCCTTCGTGGTGATCGCGGTCTTCGTGGCCGGTCTGATGATCGGCCGCACCCCGGAGTACCTGGGCAAAAAGATCGAGGTCGTGGAGATGTGGATGTCGGTGATCATCGTCCTCACCGCCGGGATCGTGGTCCTGATCTTCGTGGGCATGGCCCTGCTGGTCCCGGAGGCCGTCAAGGCCATGGCCAACCCGGGGGCCCACGGCCTGACCGAGGTGCTCTACGCCTTCGCCTCCACCGCCAACAACAACGGCAGCGCCTTTGCCGGCTTGAACGGCAACTACGTTTCTATAACCTCATGACCGCCGCTGGCCATGATCCTGGGCCGCTTCGCCCCCAAGGTGGCGGTGCTGGCCATGGCCGGCTCCCTGGTGCGCAAGAAATATGTGCCGCCCAGCCTGGGCACCCTGCCCACCGACAAGGCGCCCTTTGTCATCTGGCTGGTGCTGGTCATCCTGATTGTCGGCGCCCTCACCTTTTTCCCGGCTCTGGCCGTTGGGCCGATCGTCGAACATCTGATCATGCTGGGAGGTCTATAAATCATGGCTAACCTCCGCTAAAGCCAGCAATAGGCATCTTCGACCCCGGCTGCTCAAGGGCGCCTTGCACGAATCCTTCAAGAAACTCGATCCCCGGGCCTTGTGGCGCAACCCGGTCATGCTGTGCGTGGAGATCGGCAGCGTCATCACCCTGGTCAACTTTGTCTATGCCCTGCTCAGCGGCCAACGGGTGACCCGGCCTGGTTCACCGGCCTGGTCTCCTTCTGGCTCTGGCTGACCGTGATCTTCGCCACCTTTGCCGAGGCCATGGCGGAAGGCCGCGGCAAGGCCCGGGCCGCAGTCCATGCGCAAGACCCGCACCGAGGTAATGGCCAAGAAGTTGAAAAAACCGGAATTCGGACGCCGACTATGAGCTGGTTTCCGGCCAACCAACTGCGCAAGGGCGACGTCATCCTGGTGGAGGCCAATGACATGATCGCCGGTGACGGCGATGTCATTGTGGGCGCGGCCCTGGTGAACGAATCGGCGGTGACCGGCGAGTCGGCCCCGGTGGTGCGGGAATCCGGCGGCGACCGCAGCGCCGTCACCGGCGGCACCACGGTCATCGCCAACCGCATCATCGTCAGGATCACCGCCAATCCGGGCGAGACCTTCCTGGACCGGATGATCTCCCTGATCGAAGGGGCCAAGCGGCGCAAGACCCCCAACGAGATCGCCCTGGAGGTGCTGCTGATCGCCCTGACCCTGGTCTTCCTGCTGGTCTGCGCCAACATCAGCCCGCTCTCCATCTACAGCGTCAAGGCCGCCGGACAGGGGCAGCCGGTGATCGCTGACGGTGCTCGTGGCCCTGTTTGTCTGCCTGGCGCCCACCACCATCGCCGCCCTGCTGCCCGCCATCGGCATTGCCGGCATGGACCGCCTCTTCCAGAAGAAACGTCATCGCCCTGTCCGGCCGGGCCATTGAGGCAGCCGGCGACGTCAACGTCCTGCTGTTGGACAAGACCGGCACCATCACCCTGGGCAACCGCGAGGCGGTGGCCTTTGTGCCGGTGGGCGGCCATACCGAAGCGGAGCTGGCCGAAGCGGCCCTGATGGCCTCGCTGACCGACGAGACCCCGGAGGGGCGCAGCATCGTGGTCCTGGCCAAACAGAAATATCGGCCTGCGCCTGGAGGAACTGCCGCCGAATGCCGAGTCCATCCCCTTCAGCGCCGAAACCCGCCTCTCCGGGGTCAATATTGGACCGGCAGTCAGTACCGCAAGGGGGCGGCGGACTCGCCATTGCCTTTGTGAAGAAGCTGGGCGGGCAGACATCCCCCGCGACCTGGAGGACGTGGTCGACAAGATCGCCCGGGCCGGGGCCACTCCGCTGGTGGTCAGCAGCGATACGCGAGATCTTCGGGGTGATCAACCTCAAGGACATCGTCAAGGGCGGTATCCAGGAGCGCTTCCTGCAACTGCGCAGCATGGGGATCAAGACGGTGATGATCACCGGCGACAACCCGCTGACCGCCGCGGCCATCGCCGCCGAGGCCCAGGTGGACGACTTCCTGGCCCAGGCCAAGCCGGAGGACAAACTCCGGCTGATCCGGGAGTACCAGGAGGCAGGGTTACATGGTGGCCATGACCGGCGACGGCACCAACGACGCCCCGGCCCTGGCCCAGGCCGACGTGGCGGTGGCCATGAACACCGGCACCCAGCCGGCCCGCGAGGCGGCCAACATCATCGATCTGGACAGCAACCCGACCAAGCTCCTGGATATCGTCGAGATCGGCAAGCAGATCCTGATGACCCGGGGCAATCTGACCACCTTCAGCATCTCCAACGACATCGCCAAGTATTTTGCCATCATCCCGGCGGTGCTTGCTTTCCATCTATCCGCAATTGGGGGTGCTCAACGTCATGCACCTGGCCAGCCCTCACAGCGCCATCCTGTCGGCGGTGATCTTCAACGCCATCATCATCCCGATGCTGGTGCCGCTGGCGCTGAAGGGCACCAAGTTCCGCCCCATGCCGGCCGAGAAGCTGCTGATCTACAATCTGCTGCTCTACGGGGTCGGCGGCATCATCGCGCCCTTCGTGGGGATCAAGTTGATCGACCTGCTGGTTAACCTGGTGGCCTGAGGAGAAGCGTCCATGAAAACCATCCGGACTGCAATTTTACTGTTTATTTGCCTGACGGTGACGGCAGGCGTCATCTATCCCGCTAGTCGTCACGATCATCGGGCAACTGGCCTTTCCCCGGCAGGCCATGGGCAGCCTGGTCTAACCGGGCGTGACGGCTCGCCCGCCGGCTCCCTCTTGATCGGGCAAACGTTTTCGGACCCCAAATATTTCTGGTCCCGGCCGTCGGCCACCTCCGACTTCCCCTATAATCCCCTGGCCTCCGGCGGCTCCAACCTGGGGCCCACCAACCCGGACCTCCTCAAGCAGGTGGCGGACCGGGTTGCCGCCCTCAAGGCCTCCGGGCTGCCGGGACCGGCGCCGGCCGATCTGGTGATGGCCTCGGGCAGCGGCCTTGATCCCCACGTCAGACTGGAGACCGCCCTGCTCCAGGTTTCCCGGGTGGCCGTGGGGCGCGGCCTCACGGAAGACCGGCTGCGCCGACTGGTGCAGGAACAGGCGGAAGGGCGCCAGTTGGGGTTCCTGGGGGTGGACCGGGTCAATGTGGTGCAGCTGAACCTGGCGTTGGATAACCTAAAATAGCCGTAGGGGCGAACCTTGTGTTCGCCCCTACGGAGTGGCATAAAATAAACCTATGAGCCAAGAAGAATTCAAACGGCCTACTCCTGAAGCCATGCTGGCCTTGGCGAAAAAGGAAGAGGACCATAAAGTCCGGGGAAACCTGACCATCTATTTCGGGGCCGCCCCGGGCGTCGGCAAGACCTACGGCATGCTGGCCGATGCTCAACTGCGCCGCCAGGAGGGGACCGACGTCGTAGTGGCCTATGTGGCGACGCACGGCCGCGCCGAGACCGAGGCCCTCCTGAACCGGACTGGAGATCATGCCGCCCAAGGCCATCGACTATGAAGGCATGGAACTGCAGGAGGTGGACCTCAACGCCGTCATCAAGCGCAAACCTCAGCTGGTGCTGGTGGACGAACTGGCCCATACCAATGCCCCAGGCTCCCGCCACGCCAAGCGTTATCAGGACGTGGAAGAGCTGCTCAACGCCGGGATCGACGTCTATACCACCGTCAACGTGCAGCACCTGGAAAGCCTGAATGACATCGTCTATCAGATCACCGGCATCAAGGTGCGGGAGACCGTCCCGGACACGGTGCTCCAGGGCGCCGACGAGATCAAACTCATCGATCTGCCCCCGGAAGAACTCATCAAGAGACTGCATGAAGGTAAGGTTTACGTCAAAGGTATCGTCGGGGTCGCCGTAGAAAACTTTTTCCGTCCCGGCAATCTCCTGGCCCTGCGCGAAATTGCCCTGCGTCTGGTGGCGGACAGTGTCGATAAGCGCATGCTGCATTATATGGAGGCCCATGCCATTGCCGGCTTGTGGCCGGTGCATGAGCGGATTCTGGTGGGTATCTTCGCCAGCCCCTATGCCGAGAAGCTGGTGCGCTCCGCCTTCCGCATGGCCACGGAACTGCATGCCGAGTGGATTGCCTTCCATGCCGAGACGGAAAAGGCCAGGCGATTTTCGGAACAGGAAAGAACCTGGCTTAACAAGGCCCTGGACCTGGCCAAAAATTTGGGAGCCCGGGTGGTCTGGGTCAAGGGCACGGACGAAGCCGAAGAGATGGCCGCCTATGCCCGGAACCATAACATCACCAAAATCATCATCGGCAAACCCAGGCGCTTCTGGCTGTTTGCCACCATCCCCCAGCGCCTCCTGACCCAAACTGCCAACATCGATATCTACCTGTTGGATGCCAAAGCTGAAAAGCTCGGGGCCGCGCCCTTGCCTAAGAAACGCTTGAGGCTGCCCCATCCCGTCAATTATCTGGTCAGCCTCCTGGCGGTGGCGGCCATCTCCGCCCTGGCCTATTCCCTGAGCGAACTGCTTAGCCGGGCCAACCTGATCATCTTATTTCTGCTGCCCATCGCCGGGAGCGCTCTGTACCTGGGGCGCGGTCCCTCCGTCTTTGCCACCATCATCAGCATCCTGACCTTTGATTATCTCCTGGTCCCGCCTTACTTCACCTTCGCCGTGGCCGACCTGGAATATTTTCTCTCCTTCGTGATCTATGCCGCGGTGGCGGTGTTGATCAGCAACCTGGCCCACGGGCTGCGCGGCAAGGTGGAACTGCTCAAGGAGAGCGAGGCCAGGAGCACCGCCTTATACGGTCTCAGTCTGGACCTGGTGACGGCGCACCGGGTGGACCAGGTGCTGCACATTCTGGTGCGTCATACCAGGCAGCTATTTTCCGGGGAATTGGCCATCTTTCTGCCGACGGCCGACGAGAAACTCGAAGTTAAAGCTAAGACCCCGGGCTTTGAGGTCAACCCGAAAATCATGGGCGTGGCCACCTGGGTTTTGCTCAATAAGCAGCCCGCCGGCCGTTTCACCGGCACCATTCCCGAGGCCAGGTCCTCTTATTTTCCCATGATTACCGCGGACCAAGTCTTGGGGGTGCTGGCCATAAATTTTGCCGGTCCCGAGAAAACCCTGCCCCCCGAGAACCAGGTGGTGATCGACACCATCGCCCACCTGGGCGCCATGGCCCTGGAGCGCATCAGGTTCAACCAGTAATTTAACGCCCATCTTTAAAAACGGATTGTTACTTGAATTCCCGGTGACACGCGGCCATGCAGTTGGTCAGATTTTGCAGTTCCTGGCGCATCGTCTCGGCGAGCCGGTTTTCCACGGCGCCTTGTAAGTTCTCCAGGTGCGTCAGGTATTCAGCCATGGACTGCTGCCACTCCGGTTTAACCAGGGCGGCAAAGGTTCGAGAATTCTCCAGAAAGTCGGTCATCGTCTTGGCATCCGGAAAGAGTCCTTCGCCAATAACCCGCTGGAGGTTTTTAAAAGAGGCGCCCAACCTGACCTTCACGGCCTTAAAAGAGGTTGGTTCCTGGGGGGCCGCCTCTCTTGAGAATTGGTGGGATTCTCCCGGGGCGGACCACTGCCACCTAATTTTGCCGGTGAAGTAGCCCTCTTCTTCCTTGAGGTGGATCTTAACGTCCACCTGCTCCGGCACCGTCCAGACGCGGCCCTCGGCCTCCAACCGGCCGCGGCGCAGTTGCTGGCTCAGCTCGGCCAGATAGTCGGCCAGTTCCTGGCGGCCGCAGCGTTTCTCCACCTTTTTCCCCATGTCGGTCTCCTCAGCTTTGTCCCCCTCAACCGGGCGACTTTCGTCTTATTCAGGGGATTGTTTATTATAATAGGAATAAGGGAGGCGGATTCAAGATATAATTACAAAGGCGGAGATTGCGACAGGTTCCATAGCTGATCAACGATTAAGAAAATTCAGCATCGTCGCCAGGACGATTCCCGGTGCTTTTTATCCCGGTAAAATTCGTCAGGCGTAACTAAATTGAAGGTGAACTTTTCTTCATTGAAGGACGTCTATCGATCTCACGCGGCGAATGGCAATTATAAAAAGCAGAACTATAGGTAAGATTAATAATCTTAAATTGACAAAGAGCATACAAACCGGAGCAAGCCATGCAAAAAATAAACAATATTTCTCCCCTGGCAGCCAACCTTTGGTGTATGCCTCCCACCCCAGACAGGCCAGGGGAATTGCTATTAAAACAGTGTCATAAATAAAGGAATAAGGAGTTACTAGAAAGGTACCCAAAACAAGAATGGCGGAAGATACTGCCGGAGAAGCTTTGGAGTGCCATACCCAGCCAACAATAACCACTACCGATATTCCTATAATTACCTGAATAACGGCTGCAATTAGAAAGTTTGCGCCCAGTGCCATCGTCACTGAGAAGACCGTCGGCATCTTCCATAAAGGCAGGAAATTACCCGATGATATCTGTCCACCACTAAATCCGCCTAACATAACCATGATTTTCTGAAAAAAAACCACCCAAACGTCAATACCAAAGAGCAGGGCGCTCAACCCAATAAGCCCTCCACTGGTAATCAACATGGCCGTTAGCGCCTTCCACTGCCGTCCTGCCACCAGGGCGACCGGAATCAATAAGGCAATTTGCGGTTTATAAGTCATTAAACCTAAAAGAATGCCGGCGGTAATGGGGTACCGATCCAGGAGCACTAGCCCGCCCCCGAAGAATATTACTGAAAGAAAACCATTTTGCCCGTAACGAAAATTACTAAAGGCACTTGGATATGCCAGGGCCAACCAGGTAAATTGCGGGTGCGGGGCGAAGCGCCGCATGATCAGCAGATAGCCGCCCAAGGTGCCAAAAATCCATATGAATATAGAAATATGGTAGGGTAGCAACGAAAATGGCATAAGCAGCATCAGGAAGGTTGGGGTATTAAACCAGGGAATTTCGACTGGAATCCCGGCTGTCTGCCCAAAGGCTTTGATTCGGGAAACGTCATAAATGGCAGTCGGGTCTCCGGCCATAGCCAGGCGTGAGGCGACCCAATAATGGGAGAAATCAGAAGAGTAAAATACATCTTGGTAATAAAGGTATTGATATATCAGGAAAAAAATGAAAAGAGCAATAAAGACACGAGGTAAAAACTTGACAAAGTTAATAGAAATCCAGTCCAGGTCTGATTTTATCATAAGTATATCAAGAAAATATCTTAATGTATTCAGACTGGTAGGCAGAAATTACAAGCGCAATCCCCGATGGGCAGGGATTCGTTCCAATAATTTAAACTCGGTGGCGACTGAAGCAATGGTCTCACCAACCTGCATAATATCGGCCTCCTGAATCGGGCCCAGATAAGTCTTCGCTCTGCCGCAGATAATTGACCCGGTCTGGGTTAATTCTCATGATGCGGGCACAGGTGGCATCCACCGCCGGAAAATTACGCCCCATGACCAAGGCCCCCACCGGCTTGGGATCCCCCATAATGGGCCCATCGCCCTCCATGCCCACAATGCCGTCCACAATGGCCAGATGGGGCCGCAAGGTCGCGGTGATATCCAGGATGGCGGATTCTATGCCGGCATAATGCAGCACATTTTTCGGCCAGCCATAATAACTTCCGGGCATGACGCCGAATAAGATTCTTCATGGACAGGGTGATGCCCGCCCAATGATGGGTCTTAAGCTTGGCGAGGGAGACGATCAGGTCCACCTGTCGCAGGGTCGCCGGGAAAGTCAGACTGGTCAAGCGGCTAAACTTGCCGGCATTAGGCAGTCCATAACCATCCTGGTAATTCAGGTCAATGAAGGGAATTCGGTCCTCCCAGAGCACGTCGCTCAAGCCGGACTCTTCGAACACCCGCAGCGTATCCCGGCAATGCCCGGGCCCTTCGGCGACCAGAACCTGGGAAGCGCCGCTCTTGAGAAAGGCCTCGGCCGCCCCGCGCACCACCAGGGGGTGGGTATTGATATGGATACTGCGGGGATTGGTCTCCACCAGATTCGGTTTCAACAAAATCCTTTTGCCCTTGATTACCTCGGGAGACATCCCCGAGCTCACGCAGGCCGGCGACGAATAGCCGCAGCCAGGTCAGCCTGATAGCCGGATACCTTGGCAATAAAAGTCTTCTCAAGCCATCTGCGTCTGAGTAATCTTCTCAAGAGATAGAGGCCGGAGGCGGCCAGAACGGCGCCTGCGATACCAGCCTTCAGAAATTCGCGGCGAGTAAAACCCATCGGTTTTCTTCCCTATAAAGGTTAACCCTTGTGGTGAGACCGGGTCCGGGTTAAAGATACTCTCCAGCCCCCCGGAGGAGCGGGAAGCCAAAATAAGCAACGAGAGGGAAGTCGTGTCATAGACCCCATAGCGTTCCTGGCGCTGCCAGCACTCTGACAGCCAGGCGGGGGCCGCCGCCGGCCGCTCGCCCCAGGCGCCCAGGCCCAGGAGACTCCACGCCAGGGCCATCGGGGTCCGCAAATTCTTCACCGCCGACTTGAGATAGGCCAAACTTGGTTCCAGGCTCGACCTGGAAGTTGCATCCTGCAGGGCGTCGAGGGCCATACCGGTATCCTCCGGCATCGGTCGTAATTCCGCGCCGAATACCGATCTATTCCCGTAATTCCAGCCCCCATGGAGGCATTCCCGATCCAGGAGCAGCCGTTGGGCCTCCGCCACCCGCGGCTGGTTACCATAGCCGGCGGTCTTGAGGGCCATGATTCCCAGGGCGGTGGGGGCCACCCAGGAAGAAGTGGCGTCCACCCAGGGCCAGCCCCTGAGGGTATTGTCAAGCTTCACCACTTCTTCCGGCGGCGTTTGCCAATGGGTTCCGGAATTATTGAGCAAAAAATTTGCCGCCTGAGACAACCCTGCCTGGTGGGCCGGTGACTTGGTGCCAGGCCAGGATGGCCAGCGGGGTCGGCCAATAGATCTCCGGATGCTCGGGAGAGAGGCCGACTCGCCCATCAGCGAGTTGGCCGGCGGCCAGGCGGGTGCGAGCCAGGCTCAGGAGTTCCTGATCATTGCCATCACCGGCCGCGACTAGCGCCAGGATGGCCCAGGCCGTGGCGTCACTGCGATAATCGCCCTGGTCGGTATTGGCAAAGCCTCCTTTACCGAGAGCTCTCTGCCGTAACGTTTTAGCACTATAGGAAACTAGCGAATCCGACATAACGGCTTGTCAAATCTTATACCAAGTTGCGGTCATAAAAGTAATATTGTCATTCTGAGCGAAGCGAAAAATCTAGATTCTTCACTTCGCTGCGCTCCGTTCAGAATGACAGCTCCAATAATACCTGTTTGAACGCAACTCAGTATTACCGGGATTATGGGGAAATTCTCTTGAGGATATTATAGCACAAACTTCGCAGAAAAAATGAGCCTCTGGCAAAAAGCCGTTTTGTCATCCTGAGCGAAGCGAAGGATCTCAGGGTTTGGTGGCACAGCCCGGAAAGGCTGTGCCACCAAAAGACGAGATTCTTCGGTCGCTTCACTCCTTCAGAATGACAGGCATGGAGACTTTTGCCAGAGGCTCAATTGTTTGCCAATAATTTTGGCCTGGCAAAACCCACCGAACCCGGACAAAACCTGGCGAAGCTGGTCCTGGCGATCACCCGCCGCGCCGCACCGGCTCTAAATTTATCAAAGGCAAGATTCTGCGCGCCGCTCAGCCTGACCTGGGGCAGGCGCACGGGGTTTGAACCGGCAGATAAACCTGCCGAGGCGTCTCTTTTTCTGGATTCAGTCTTTCGCAGCCGGGATTTCAGGTTTATCGAAGAAGAAAATCAGGACAACCCTTATTTACCTTCTTCCACGGATGTCAGATAGTGCATTCAAGAAACAGCAGGACCAACGGCAGCATTGACCGGGAACCAAATTTTTGCCAAGGAGGGACCGAGCCGGATATCAGACAAAGGTTAGCCATGGTAAAGGATGCAACCGCGTAATTTAACCCAAAGAGAAAAAGCAAAAAGCTGAGATGCACCAAGGTAAACTTGGCACTAAAACACTTGGAACCAAAAAAAACTTGGAGGGAATAAAAATGGAAAAGATCAGAAATTTTTTTAAGGATGAGTCCGGAGCCGCCGCCGTTGAGTATGGCCTGCTGGTGGCCTTGATTGCCGTAGTTATCATCGGCGCGGTCGCCGCCCTGGGTACTGGCATTTCGACTACGTTTACCAACGCCGCAGCCTCGCTCGCCGGCGGAAGCTGATTCGGTCGAACTTTAAACCGGGCGAGGGCCCTATGGCCCTCTGCCCTAACAGGAAGACGGGGCAGCGATGATTGAGTTGCTTAAGGATGAGAACGGAAGCAGCGCCGTGGAGTATGGGCTGTTACTGTCCCTGATTTTCCTCGGCATCATCGGGGCAGTCACGGCATTTGCCAACATGGTTATCGACAATTTTTATGCCGTGACCACCAACCTCTTCCATTAACAGGCGCAAAACCACCCGGGGGCCCCAGCTTCTGGGGCCCGGCGGGTTCCAGCAACGGCCCGGCCGGCAGGATTAATCAGCAGCCAAAGAGCACCGGCCGGAGAGATAAGGGGGCAATCGCCATGGAAACAATGTTCTTATTGCCGCTTTTGGTGATCGCGGGCCTAGTTGGCGCCTTCTCCCACTATGTCAAGAGGGTTGTGTGAGTTATCCGGGGGTTGATTCCAGGGTGGAGGTCTCCCCGGAGACTGGGGAGGATAGCGCGTGCCTGAGAGGTCTTTCCCCACGAGCCGATTAGAAGGAGGCCGACAGTGCAAATGCTTTGGACCACAACTCCCGCCTGGCTCGGGGCTCATCTAAACCTGATTCCTCCCTTCCTCATCGCGCTCTGGATTTCCTATGAGGACCTCAGAACCAGAAAAATTCCCAATTACCTGACCTTCGGTGCCGCCCTGGCCGGCCTGGCTTATAATCTGGCCGTTGCCGGCTGGGGTGGCCTGGGGGATGGGTTGCTGGGACTGCTCTTGGGTTTGGCTTTCTTAATCCTTCCCTACATTATGGGCGGCATGGGCGCCGGAGATGTTAAGGCCCTGGCGGCTCTGGGGGCCTGGCTGGGACCCGCCGGGACCCTGTATCTGTTTTGCTACATGGCCATCGCCGGGGGGCTTATTGCACTGGCGGTGTTGATCGGCAAAGGCCTTCTTTGGCAAAAAATCCGGCTGGGTTGGATCCATCTGCTGAACCTGTTGCTGTGCCACGGCCGTGGCAAAACCGTGGTCTCTCCGCCCAGGCGGATAATTAAGGGGATACCTTACGGGGTGGCCATCGCCCTGGGCATGGGTATGCTGCTGGTGACCGGAGCCGGGTCAGGGTGATGATGAAATCCAATAAAACCTGGTCCGCCCTGGATACGCTGATACCCGGACTGGATATGCATAATAGACCATACAGGTCGCAACTACTATGAGAATGGAGTGAGGGCCTCATGCCAAACTTACCGAAAGGGATCATTTATATGGGCATTGCGGTGGTGGCTGGTCTCCTGGCCACCTTCGGCATGCAACGTTATGTGGCCCATAAGACCTATGTTGCCCCGGTGGCTACCGGTCAGGTGGCCGTGGCGACCGCCGACGTCTCCCCGGGTATTGCCCTGGCCGCCGGTTCCGTCAAGATAGTCTCCTGGCCGCGTGAACTCATCCCGCCCCAGTCCGCCTCCGCTCTGCAACAGGTGGAAGGCCGGGTGGCGGTGATGCCGATTTCCACCGGGGAGCCCGTCTTGTTCAGCAAACTGGCCCCGGTGGGCACCGCCGCCGGCTTGAGCAGCCTGCTGGACGAGAGTAAAAGGGCTGTGGCGGTGCGGGTTGATGATGTTTCAGGAGTTTCCGGTTTTGTTCATCCCCGGGACAAAGTGGATGTCCTGCTGGATATGAAAATGCAAGGCGGCCAAGACAGCTTCTCCAAGACCATCCTGCAAAACATCACGGTGATGACCATCGGCCAGACCTGGGAGCAGAAAGAAAACAAACCCGTGGTGGTGAACACCGTCACCCTGGAAGTGACCCCGGAGCAAGCGGAGATTCTCAACCTGGCCAGCACCGAAGGAAAGATCCGTCTGGCCCTCCGGAGCCGCCTCAATGAGACTATCGTGGAGACCCGTGGGGTGGCCATGTCACAGCTCCAAGCCGGGGTGGTAAAAAAGAGGAGCAGGCAACCGCAACCCCTAACGTTCAGCCCCAGAAAGAAGAACGGACCGTGGAGGTTATCAAAGGGTTAGAGCGCACCAAGACCACTCTTTAATGGTAACTTCTGCAAATCAGGGGTCTATCGGGTCAGATGTCGCCTTTGCCCGCCAGACCCTGAAGTATCGTAGAAAGAAAATCGGCGCTTCCCGGCTCTTTCTTGGCCGCACCGCAAACGGCTTTTAGTTAAAAGGGGATTTGGTGTAACGGGGATGGAAAAATTAGGGAAAAAGTATCGCCAAAGAAGCAACCTGCGCCCCAGGGCAACCAGATGGGGGGGGTGGTTGCTGTTCTTGGGGGTGCTGTGCGGTTTGCTGGGGGGCAGCGCCTCCGGGGCGGACCTGCTGGAGCGAGTCAAGAACCAGGAGATTGCCCAGGTGTTGCGTCTCCAGGTGGGCCACTCCAAGGTTTTACGCACCGCCTTTCCCATAACGCGTATCTCGGTGGCGGATCCGGAGATTGCCGACATCATCCTGATTTCTGAGAAAGAGATTTATGTTAACGGCCTGGCCCCGGGGGTAACCAACCTGAGTCTGTGGGGCAAATCCCGCTTCACCAGCGCCACGGTGACGGTGGAGGCGGACGTCAGCCTCCTGAAGGAGAAACTGCACCAGATTTTGCCCAAGGAGAAGATCGGGGTGGAGACTGCGGGCGACACCATTGTGTTGTCCGGGGAGGTGAGCGGGCCGGTGTCCCAGGACACCGCCATCTCTTTGGCGGCGCCCTATGCCGGGGGCAAGAAGGAGAAGGTGGTCAACCTGATGCACGTCGGCGGGGTGCAGCAGGTGCTGGTGGAGGTGCGTCTGGCGGAGATTGCCCGGACGGTGCTGGACCACGTCGGGGTCAATTTTCACGGCATCAGCCCCAGCGGCAATTTCGGGGTCCAGCAGATCAACCAGTTGGCCGCTTTCACCGGACTGCTGCGGACCATCAACCCGTCGCAGATTCCCGCCCAGGGCTCGGCCGGGGCGCCGGGCACCGTCTTTACCCAGGGTCTGACGCCCACCCTGACGGCCTTGGGTGGCTTTAAGGCCGGTGGGGTCTTGTGGACCATGTTTTTTGATTTACTCAAGAAGAATGACTTGGGCAGGGTGCTGGCCGAGCCCAATCTGGTGACCACCAGCGGCCAGGAGGCCTCCTTCCTGGCCGGGGGCGAGTATCCGGTGCCGGTGCCCCAGAGCGGGGTGGGGGGCGGCACCACCGTCACCATCGAATATAAGAAATTCGGGGTGCAGTTGGTCTTCACCCCGACGGTGCTGGACGAAGGCAAGATTGCCATGCGGGTGAACCCCGAGGTCTCGGAACTGGACTACACCAACGGGGTGCAGGTAAATGGCTTCACTATTCCTGGTTTGCGGACCCGGCGCATGTCCACCCACCTGGAGGTCAAAGACGGCCAGACCTTTGCCATGGCCGGACTGATCAAGGACGAGGACCGCAATATCGTCAACAAGTATCCGGTCTTGGGGGAGATTCCCGTCCTGGGGACCCTGTTCCGGTCCTCCAACTTCCAGCATGACCAATCGGAGCTGGTGGTGCTGGTGACGCCGCACCTGGCAAAGCCCCTGACCCCGGGCACGGCCCGGCTGCCTGACGATAAGTGGGTGGCGCCCAGCGACTTCGAGAGCTATCTCCTGGGTGAGACCCAGGGGCGGGTCAAAAATGCCGCGCCGGCTAAAGTCCAAGCGCCGGCCCAGAATATGCCTGCGGGCTTCGGGAATCAAAAATTAGACTAACGGGGAGCAAGGGGATGAAGAAGACCGAAGACCAGAGATCGAAAATCGGCACGCTCCTGTTGGGCCTGGCCGGGGTTTGCTGGCTGGGGGGCTGCTCCTGGAACGGCCCCAGCGCCCTGGAGCAGGATTACGGCAACTCGGTGCGCAACAACGTGGCCCAGTCGATCCTCAACCCCCGGGCCGGCCTGAACGACACCCCCACGGTGGGGCTTTCGCCCACCGCCGCGGTGAACGAGAAGGAGCATTACGACAAGACTTTCAAGGGCGAAGAAAAGAAGCCCGCGGAAATGAAGATATCTTATTAAACGCGGCAACCGGCCGCAAAGAAGGGGAGTGACAGGTGCAGTCTGATAACTTAACTATTTCAGTACTTTTTGGGACAGGCGTCAAGCGGCCGGAAATTCAAAAGGTCTTGGAGAGCCTCCCCCAACTGAAATTGTTGGACCAGACTTGCGACCCTCAGAGTTATGCCAGCCTGCACAAGGGGAACTGGCCAGACCTGGTACTGGTGGAAATGGATGGGGAGAATCAAATTCCCAAGTGGCTGGAGAACCTGAGCCAAGATCTGGGTAAGACGCCGATTTTGCTTTGTTCTCATAGTCGTGAACCGGACTTCCTGATCAAGGTTATGCAGGTGGGGATCAGGGAATTTCTGCCGCTGCCCTTAGCTCGCAAAGATCTGGAAGCCGCGGTGACCCGGGTGTGGATCGGCCAAAAGCGGCACCAGGTGGTGGACGGCCAGGATAAAGGGAAGGTGCTGGTGGTCACCGGGCATAAAGGCGGGTCAGGCTCCACTACGGTGGCGGTCAACCTGGCGATGGCCTTGGGGGAATTGATTCCGGAAGGTCTGGCCCTGGTGGATTTGGGCAGGCCGTTCCCGGATGTGGGAAATTTTCTGGACCAGGATCCGAGCTACTCCATTCTAGATTTGATCCAGAACCTGAATGACCTGGATCAGGTTTTCCTCCAGCGCATCATGCAACCCTATGGGAACAACTTGTTTATTTTGCATGGCTGTTCGGATTTTCGGGAGCAGGAAAACATAGAACCGGAGGCCATAGACCAAGATTTTTTCGCTCCTGCGCAGTCAGTATCAATATACCATTGTGGATCTGAGCCACTGGCTGGATGATTTTTTCCTGCAGGTGGTCATGGAGGCGGACATGGTGTTGATGCTCACCGGTCTCACCGTCCCGGACCTGCGCAACCTGAAGAGGCTGTGGCCGGCTTTATTGGAATGGTATCAGGATCGACGCAAAATCAAGCTGGTGGTAAACCGGTTTGATCGGGGCAACGGCCTGCAACTGAAGGACGTGGAGCAAATGGTGCAGCAGCCCGTGTTTGCCACCTTAGCCAGCGATTACCTATTTATGATGGAAGCCTTGAACCAGGGAACGCCTTTAGGGGTCGCCGCCGGGCGCTCCAAGCTCTGGCGCGACCTGAAGAGTCTGGCCCAACAGGTGTTGCGGGATCTGCCGAGCGGGTTGGAACAGGGGGCCGTGGACGCGGCTCCAAAAAAGAAATTCTGGTTGTTCTAATGGAGCGTAGCCAAAGATGAGCTGGTTAGGGCATACAAAGGATAAGAAGGGAGCGGCTGCGGGTAAACCGCAGGAGTTGGCTGCGGTTCAACCGAAACAGGTCCCGGAAACCAAGGAACTGAAGGTGGTGCCCGCCCCCGCCAAGAAGGATGAGGGTCGGGAGGTCCGCCTTTATGAGGTAAAGAAGCGGATTCATCATGTCTTGTTGGAACGGCTCGACCTGAGCGCCCTGGAGGATTTGGATGAACAGGTACGGGCCAGGGAAATCCGACAAGCCCTGGGGATTCTCCTGGAGGAAGATGAAGAGCCCCTAAACATGGGGGAAAAGACCCGCTTGGCCCGGGAACTGGAATTTGAAATTCTGGGTCTGGGCCCCCTGGAACCTCTTCTGGCTGACCCGACCATCTCGGATATCCTGGTAAACCGCTACAATCAGGTGTACGTGGAAAGGCGGGGCCGCTTGGAAGTGGCGGATATCAGGTTCCAGGATAACAATCACCTCCTGAAAATCATCAACAAAATCGTCAGTAACGTCGGACGCCGCATAGATGAGTCGGTCCCCATGGTGGATGCCCGTCTTCCCGACGGCTCCCGGGTCAACGCCATCATCCCGCCCCTGGCCCTGGATGGGCCCATGCTGTGTATCCGCCGCTTCAGCGTGTCGCGTCCCTCCTTGGAGGACCTGATCGAAAAAGGCAGCCTGACCGCGCAAATCGGTGAGGTTCTGAAGGCCGTCGCGGTGGCCAAAATGAACGTTCTCATCTCCGGCGGCACCGGGTCCGGCAAGACCACCATGTTGAATATTCTTTCCGGGTTCATTCCCGCCACGGAGCGCGTCATCACCATCGAAGACTCCGCCGAACTCCAACTGCAGCAGGAGCACGTCTGCCGCCTGGAGACCAGGCCGGCCAATGTGGAGGGCAAAGGAGAGATCACCGCCCGGGATTTGGTGAAGAACTGCCTGCGTATGCGGCCGGATCGAGTGATCGTCGGCGAGGTGCGGGGGGCCGAGGTCATCGACATGCTCCAGGCCATGAACACCGGGCATGAGGGGTCCATGACCACCATCCATGCCAATACGGCCCGGGACGCCTTGCTGCGCCTGGAAACCATGATTTCCCTCTCCGGCATAACCATCCAGGAAAAGGCCATGCGCCAAATGATCTCTTCCTCCATCAACGTGGTCATCCAGTTGGTGCGCCACAGCGACGGCTGCCGCCGCATGGTGTCCCTCTCGGAAATCGTCGGGATGGAGAGCGGCGTGATCAGCATGCAGGATATCTTCGTTTTTGAACGCCATGGCATGAACGAACAGGGGATGATTATGGGGAGGTTTGTCGCCACCGGGGTGCGTCCGCGGTTTGTGGAGCGTTGTCGTCTCTTCGGGTCCCAGCTCCCTGACGGGATCTTCAATCCGCCCAGCCGGCCCATGGAACAACCATAAAAATCGAGCCTTTGCCAGGAAGATGCCAATGAATCAGATGAGTCAAACATTGAACATGGGCGGCATGGATCTCATGTATGTCATGGGGTTGCTGGGGGTTTTTGTGGCAGTTTGCCTCTTGGCCACATACATCAATTACACGGTGGTGGAGCCCATCCGGAAGCGGCGCCTGCTCTATCAGCGGATCCGGAGCAATAAGAGAGAGCAGGAATTTCGGGCCCAGATCTTCAAGGCTTATCAGGAAAACAGCAGCAGCCCGGTGATGACCATAGTGAGTTGGCTGACGGGTTGGAGTAAGGTGGAAAACTTGCAGCGCCAACTCCTCCAGGCGGATATTTATCTGAGCCCGGGAGTTTTTATCTGCGTGGTGGGCATCATGGGCTGCCTGGGCTTTATCCTGTCGGCGAAGGTTGGAGTCGGCCTTTGGTCCTGGGTGCTGGGGCCCTTCGTGGGATTCCTCCCCATCTTCTTTTTGCGCTGGAAGAAGAGGCGTAAGACCGTGAAATTTGAAAAACACATGCCGGAGGCCATGGAACTTTTGTCCAGGTCTCTTAAAGCCGGCCACACTCTGCCTTCGACCCTGGAGCTGGTGGCTCAAGAGATTCCGGCCCCCCTGGGGAAGGAGATGCGCATCACTTACGAAGAACAGCGATTGGGGCTGAGTGTCTCCCAGGCTCTGCGCCGCATGTCGGAACGGGTGGCCAGCCAGGATTTGCGCTACTTCGTCACCGCGGTCTTGATCCAGACCGAGACCGGGGGCAATCTGGCGGAAATCTTAGAAAACATCGGGCACCTCATCCGGGAGCGCTTGACCTTGAAGGGCAAGGTCTTGGCCCTGACGGCCGAAGGCCGCTTCTCGGCCCTGATTTTGATTGGCTTACCCATCGTGACTTTCCTGGCGCTCTTCTTCCTAAACCGGCCATATATCATGACCTTACTGGTGGATCCCATGGGCATCAAAGTCTTGACTGGGGCGGTCATCAGCATCATCTTCGGGGCCCTGGTAATGAAAAAAATGGTTACGATCAAGGTTTAAGGGAGATTCCATGCAAGGACTCGATTGGCTCATCTATGCTGCCTGTTTCGTTACCGGGACGTTTTTTGTCTACGGGGTCTTGCAATATACCGGCAGCCGGCGGATGGTGAAGGATAGGTTCAAAAAAACGACCGCCAAGGCCATGCCCCTTTACCAGCGGGAGAGCGGCAACTGGATGAAACGTTTCCTGGATTGGGTTTCATCGTTCGGCAAGTTTGCCACTAAGGATAAAGAGGAGACTTACAAACTCCGGTTTTCCTTGATCCAGGCCGGGTTTCGCCATCCCAAAGGCACCGCCATCTATTTTGGCTTCCAGGCCCTGGGGGCTTTTTTCCTGCCCATGCCCGTACCTGCTGTACAATGCCATGCATGGCACGATGACTTCCGGCAACCTGTTATTCTGCCTTCTGCTGGCCGGAGCTGGTTTCTATTTGCCTCAAGGTAATCCTGAAATATATCATCCGGAGGCGCAAGGACCGCATTGACAAGGGTCTGCCGGACGTCTTGGATCTTCTCATCGTCTGTATGGAGGCCGGCCTCTCATTGCAAGCCACCATAAACCGGGTAGCCGACGAGGTCCGTCCTATCTCGGTAGACCTGCACAATGAACTGACTCTTCTCAACGCCGAGCTGCGTACCGGGATTTCCCGGGAGACGGCCCTGAAGAATATGGCGGAGCGCACCGGGGTCCAGAATGTCAATTCCCTGGTCGGCATGATGATCCAATCGGATAGAATGGGGACCAGCATCTCCCAGGCGCTTCGGGTCCATTCTGCCTTTCTCCGGACTCAGCGGGCCCAGAAAGCTGAGGAGCAGGCGGCTAAGTTGCCGGTAAAAATCATGTTCCCCATGCTGATGTTTATTTTTCCGGCGGTTTTCATCGTGGTTTTGGGGCCGGCGGTCATTCATATTATGCAGAGCGGCTTTTTCAAAAATAGCTGGCAGTTGATCGGGAGGGCCGGCGATCTCAGGTACAGCCGAGAGGGGAGACGGCTGGAGTTGGTAGCGCCACGTGAGCGGCCGGGTCTGCGGGTTTCCATCTTCCGGCCCCAATGGCCGGACTGCCGGCTTGGGAGAAATTTCTTGATATTATCGCTCATTAGTGATAACCAGCCGAAAAGCCGGCAATATCTCAGGTCCCGAATAGTGACCTTAATTTACAGGCAAGCCCTATGACTACCCGAATTCTCCTGGTCGATGACCACGAGATTGTTCGCCAGGGACTGCGTGCCCTGTTGGATAAAGAAGCGGATTTTGAGGTGGTGGCGGAAGTCGACACCGGGGAAGCGGCGGTGCGTTTGGTGCTGGAAACGAAGCCCGATGTGGTCATCCTGGATCTGGCCATGGCCGGCTTGAAGGGGCTCGACCAGGTGCATCAGCTGGTGGCCGCGGCCCCCGGCACCAAGGTGGTCGGCCTGTCCATTTACAGCGACCGGAGGTTCGTGGTGGAGGTTCTCAAGGCCGGAGCCTTCGGCTACGTCCTCAAAGAGCACGCCTTCGAAGAACTGGCCGTGGCCATCCGGGCGGTCCAGGCCAACAAGACCTATATCAGCACCGGCCTTTCCGGCTTCGTCATCCAGGACTATATCGAACTGTATCCGGGATAGTGAAATCCGCTTCCGGACGATTTTTGAGGGCTCTAACATCGGCATCGCCCTGGTGGACCAAGATGGCCGGATTGTGGAAAGTAATCCTGCCCTCCAAGAATTATTGGGTTACAGCCAGGATGAACTGCGCACTAAGGAATTTACCGAATTCATTCAGCCAGAGGAGGTTGCCGGGTGTAAGGACCTCTTCCAAGAATTGGTGTCAGGAAGTCGGAAATCTTATCGAGTGGAAAAGCAATATCAGGGGTAAAGACGGCCATCTGGCTTGGGGCCGCCTGTCGGTCTCACCTTTCCGCGGCGCCGGCAGTGAAGGGCAGTTCGCCATTGGCATGCTGGAGGACATCGGCGAGCAAAAACAGGCGGAAGCCAAGATTCGGCGACTACCAGGAGAAGCTGCGCTCCGTCGCCCTGGAGTTATCCCTGACCGAAGAGCGGGAACGGCGACGCCTGGCCACTGATCTCCACGATCACGTGGGACAGATCCTGGCCCTGGCCCAGATCAAGCTGGGAGCCCTGCGGGAATCGGCCTCCAACGGCCAGGTGGGGCCCTTGGATGAAATCCGGCAACTCATTGAGCAGACCATCCGGTACACCCGGTCCGTGGGCTTCGAACTCAGCCCGCCCATCCTTTACGACCTGGGCTTTGAGGCGGCGGTGGAATGGCTGGCGGAACAGGTCCAGGAGCAACACGGGGTGCATATCAAGGTGGCGGCGGATCGGAACCCCAAGCCCTTAAACGATGAGATTCGCATTCTCCTGTTCCAGCTCTTGCGGGAATTACTGACCAACATGGTGAAGCGCGCCAAGCCCAATAATGTCGCGATTCTTATCAGCCGGAACGGTTCGAGTCTGGGGGTGGAAATCGAAAATGACGGGCTCGAGGTGGACCTGGGCACCGAAACCCTGGCGCCATCCCCTAATGGCCTCGGACTTTTCAGCATCAGAGAGCGTTTGCGGTATTTGGGGGGGAGGTTGCAGGTGGAATCCGACCCCGGCCATGGCACCAAGATGTCCTTGTGGGTGCCGTTGAAAACTTAGCTGCAAAGCCCGGTGGCCCTCACCAACTGCGCCATCCGGGAGGGCCTGACCGCCCTAAAGCCTTGAACCTGCCTGACCCTCTCATCCCTTCCTTTAGGGTCTTTTTTATCTAGATCATATCTCTAATACCAAGAAGCGCTCATACAGGTAATATTTTTTGTAGGGGCGGACCCATGTGTCCGCCCTGATTGAGGGCGCACAAGCAGGTGCGCCCCTACAGGAAAAGCTTTTCTTACTTCTATGATCGCAACTTGGTATAATTCCTCGTAATTTCGGCGAGTTTTGATAATGGCAAAAGTCAGCCCAGAAAGCCTGTTTTTTCTATTGATTGTGGTGGGTTAGGTACTCCTTTTTTGACTCATCTTCTCCTTTATGTCAAGAGAAGTTTGCTGGTGTTGCCCTGCCTGGGCTAGCCCAGGCAGGGGGCGCCTGCGAGAATGGGCCCTAAATAGCTCGTCGGAGCAGGCGCCTCCTGCCGGGTTAGATGCCTGAAGCCTGGTTTTGTCATGGGCTGCACTCATCCAGTCCTCTGCAGAACCACCGCCATGGCCTGGTGATAGTCCCGCTGCACCTTGAGATTGGACACCCGGCAATAGCGCTGGGTGGTTTTGATCCGGGTATGCCCCAGAAGATCCTGGATGGTTACCAGGGCGGCGTCGGCATTGAGGAGCTGGGTGGCCATGGTGTGCCGCAGCTGGTGGCACGACACCTTGAGCCTCGCCAGGCGGGCGTAATGCTCCAGTCGTTTTTGGATGCCTCTAACCGAGATGGCTTTGCCGCGGCATCTCCCTTTATCCACCAGGAAGACTTCTTTGATCCGGCTGGCCGGCCTCACCCGGAGGTACTGATCCAGGGCCTCATAGGCATCGTCGCTCAGGTAAACCACCCGATCTTTGGCGCCCTTGCCATGGTGGACAAAAAGCTGACTGCGCCGCAGGTCCAGAGCCGCCAGTTTCAGCCTGGCCACCTCCTCCACCCGCAACCCGCAGCGGAGCATCAGCATGACCATGGCCCGATCCCGCTGGTGATGGACCACCTTGAGGAGCCTGAGGACTTCTTCATCTCTCAGGTGGCGGGGCAGCGGCCGGGACAGCCGCAGGGCATAGCCGCGTTTCACCGGGTTGATCATCGCCACCTGTTCTTCTTCAATGAGGTAGTGGTAAAACCCCCGGATGCTGTCCAGATGGCAGTTGATCGTCTTGGGCTGCAGCCCTCTATCCAGCAGGTAATCGAGATAGGCCAGCAGCTTCTTATGGGTCACCGCCTCGATGGGGACATCCACCCAGACCACGAACTGCTTCAGCGTGTGCATATAGTTCTTAATGGTATGGCCCGAGTAGTTCCTTCTCTTCAAGAACCGGCGGTAGTTCAAGATCGCGGCGGTAATGGCCATAACCTTCTCCCTTTTCGATGCGCGCCATTGCCCGGAAGTATTCTTCCCGGCGGGTGTTGTCCGTCAGCCTGGCATAGCGCCGGGTCATCTCGATGCTGCTGTGGCCCAGGAGCTGCTGCAGACACTCCAGCCGCATGCCGGCGTTCAACAGCTCGGTGGCACAGGTGTGCCGGAGGCAATGGAGACTGTAGCCCTTATGGGCCAGTCCTGCCTCCTCCAGATACTTGGCGAACCTCATCCTGGCCGCGGTGTAACTCAAGCGCTGTCGTCCCTGGCCGTAGAACAGATATTCTTTCTCCGGGTCTCTCCTTTTCAGCCACACCTTTAAGGCCTTACAGGCATCCTCACTTAAGTAGGCCACCCGGCCCACCCCGGTCTTCTGAGCTTCCATGATGGTGAGGCGCTTTTCTCTGAGGTTCACCTCGCTCATCCTGGTATTCAACAGTTCGCCGATGCGCATCCCGGTCCTGAGCAACACCAGGATCATGGCCCAGTCACGGACCTTGCCAATCACGGCCAGGATTTGCTTGATCTCCTCCGGGTCTATGGCTCGGGGCAGGGCATCCGGCACCTTGACCCGTATCTTCCGTTTCAGCAGATCGGGATGCACTACCTCCTGATCTACCAGATAACTCACAAAGGCATAGAGGAGCCGCAACCTGGTGGACACGGTTTTGGGCTGCATGCCCCGGTCCTGCTCATGTTCGATAAAGCCGCTCAAGTCATCTCGGGTGATCGTTTCGAGGTAGGTCCGGCCTTGCTCCTTCAGGTAGGATAAAAAGACCATCAGCGTCGTACAGTAGCTGCGGATGGTGTTGGGCCGGCAATTGCGCCGCTTCAGGCCGTACAAATAGTCCTTGACGTACGGCCGCCCAAACAGCCCCTTCTTGACCAGCTGCTTTAAGCACTTTTCAATAAGTGGATTCTTTAACCTGGGGGTTACGGCGTCCGTCTCTCGATCCGGACTTTCAGATGCGCTGAATGGCCGACGGTGCTGGGACTTCTCTTGAGGAACCTGCTCAACGGTCATCACTACCTCCTTTTCCTCAGAAAAAACAGGTAGATGATGACCTTGAAAACTACCTTCCGTCAATCACCTTTTTATTACGTACAGTGGCAAGTTACTCGCGCATCGACCTCGATCGTATAACCGAAGATTAATCACTTGCGATCCCACCTACGCTGGGAACCACGAATAGGAGACTGGTTTGGATTCTGAAAGAATACCGGGGCCCATTGCCAACTTGACTTAGTATAAAGGATATATCGACGACATAACATTCAAGGAATAATTTATTTATCCCCAGAGACTTAAATCTACAGTGATGAAACATCCAGTAAGCCCCCATTTCACAAGAAAAGGCAGATCTAGATATTTTGACCTATTGCCTTGCCGAGGCTCTTTGACTAATTTAAACATATCAGTTAAGATCCTCGCCTAATCTATGATTCAAGGACATTCGCAAAACGCGAACGTCTTGGAAAGTAAGACTTGGTTCAAGTTCGTGGCGATTTTAACCTCCATCCATTCTAAAAGGCTTATGAGGCGATTCCATGGCCGCAGAAGGTTTTAAACGCAAACTCACCACCATCCTCAGCGCCGACGCGGTAGGTTACAGCCGCCTCATGGGTGAGGATGAGGCAGCAACAATGAGGACCCTGGAAACTTATAAAAGGGTCATCTCCGATTTGACCCAGCAGCATCGCGGCCGGGTAGTAGGTACTCCAGGGGACTTCATCCTCGCCGAATTCGCCAGCGTGGTGGATGCGGTACAATGTGCCGTGGCGATGCAGAAGGAGATCCAGGCTCGTAACCTGGAGTTACCTGAGACCCGGAGAATGCAGTTTCGCATCGGGATTAACCTGGGGGATGTGATCGAAGCGGAAGATAGCATCTACGGCGATGGGGTGAACATCGCCGCAAGGCTGGAGTCCTTGGCAGAACCCGGTGGTATCTGTATCTCCAAGACTGCCTTTGATCATATCGAGACCAAGTTGCCCTTGGGGTACGAGTATCTCGGGGGGCAGACCGTTAAGAATATCGCCAGACCGGTACCCGCTTACAGGGTCCTGATGGATTCCAGAGTAACGTTAAAGACTCAGCCTCAAGCAAAGCCGAAGGAGTGGGCAAGGCGCAGGTCCAGATTGATCGCCCTCGTCAGTGTCCTTCTATTGGCGGCGGGTGCCATGGTGATTTGGCGATTCGCTTCTCCCTTGGCCGAACATAAGCTGGAGAAAGCCTCCAGGCAGCAGATGGCCTTTCCCCTGCCAGACAAGCCATCCATCGCGGTCATGCCTTTCCTGAACCTAAACGGGGAGCAAAACCAGGATTTCTTTTGCGATGGGTTAAGTGAAAGCTTGATAACAGCTCTCTCCAAAATGCCACAGCTATTCGTCATCGCTCAGGATTCCACCTTCAGGTACAAAGGCAAGGGGGTGAAGACCAAACAGGTGAGCGAGGAGCTTGGGGTGCAGTACGTACTGGAAGGGAGCGTGCAGCGGGCCGGGGATCGAGTGCGGGTCACGGTGCAGCTCATCGATGCCCTGACGGGTCAGCACCTCTGGTCAGAGCGCTATGACCGAAGCGTTAAAGACATCTTCGACCTGCAGGATGAGATTACCATGAAGATCCTCACGGAACTTCGGGTAAAGATTTTCACCGTGGGCGAAACAGCTCGCATAGTAACAAAGGAAACGAACAACCTTCAGGCTTACTTGAAAGTTTCGGAAGCAGCTTGGTACAGAAATCAGAACAACAAAGGAGCAAACGCGGTGTCCAAACGGCTTTTAGAGGAAGCCGTGAGACTGGACCCCAATTACATAACGGCTCACATCGCTCTATCCTACACGCTCGCGAAGGAAGTCTGGCTCGGTGCCAGTGAATCGCCCCGAGAGACGCTCGCCAATGCCATGAAAGAGGCAAACCGGGCCATTGAATTAGACAGCTCCTCGGCTGATGCCCAAGCCGCTGCCAGCAATGTCTTTTTGTTATTACATCAGAATGATAAGGCGATTGAAGTAGCAGAACGGGCTGTGAAGTTGAACCCCAACAGCGGTAGCGCCAACTTTTTCCTTGCCACGGCTCTGAACTATTCTTTTAGGAGTGAGGAAGCCCTTCCTTTACTTCGACAGATCATTCGATCCAATCCTTTTTCCCCGGCGGCCTACTATCAATTCGGTGTCGCTTGCCGTGAAACCGGAAAGTATGAGGAGGGGATCGCGGCTATCAAGAAAGCCCTGAAGATTGCCCCTAATTCTTTGTTTGCCAACATTGTCCTGGCCACATTGTATAGTTATGCCGGCCGCGAAGATGAGGCTCGGGCTGCCGCCGCGGAGGTCATGCGAATAGACCCCAATTTCTCTCTCATAAAATACGCTAAGGGAATCCCCTTGAAGGAAGGACCGCAAAGGGACCGCCTTATAGAGGCCCTGCGTCAGGCGGGGCTAAAGTGAAGACCTGGATCTGTTTCTTACACTCCATCCGGCCATAGTGGCAACGCAATCTGGAGGTGGACCATGAAGATGCAATCGTTTTCCGTTCCATTCGCGGCCCGTCAGCACGGCGTCCGCTGGAGGCTTGTCCTTTTAGTCGAGGTAGCGGCGCTCGTAGTTTCGAGCCTATGTGCCGCGCAGGCGGATGCTCCGGGCGAGACGGTTATGATTCCTGGCGTCAACATTCCCGGGTGGGGCCAAGTCGACAAGGTTCCGGCTCGCTTTGCTCGTCCTGCCGGCTCGAAGCCCAAGGTGCCCGCGGTGCTGATTCTCCACGGCGCCTTCGGGGTAGACGGTCGTGGCGCTTTCTACGCCAAGGCGTTGAACGAAGCGGGCATTGCCACCCTCGACATAACGATGTTCCCGCCAAGCAGTCCACCACGGGAAGGGATCAAGTCAACGATGCCGCATGCAGCGGCGGCGCTCAAGTGGCTGGCGGCGCAACCTAGCGTTGATGGTCAACGGCTGGGGGTAATGGGCTTTTCCTGGGGTGGCATAATGTCGGTGCTGATGTCCAGCGAACTGGTGCAGGAGCGACTGGGGAAAGAAGTACCCAGGCCAGTGGCATTTGCACCGTTCTACCCTGCTTGCTCTTTAATGGCCCGCATGCTGGTGAATCCTAAGCTTGCCTTCTACAACGCGCACACGCGGATGAGTGGGGCGCCCATGCTTATCCAAGTGGGCACCCGCGACGATTATGAGGAAGGCGAACATACTTGCGACGCGCTGGTCGCGATGTGGCCGGCAGCAGCGCGTGAGCACACGACCGTGCGCTATGTCGAGGGTGCAACGCACGACTTCGATTCGCAGAAGCCTGGCACGAAGTATTACGCCAAGTTCGCGCACGGCGGACATGGCGGGATGGTCAGCGTGGTCCCGAGCCCCAAGGATGCAGCTGAAGCGCGCCAGGCGCTCGTCAGTTTTTTTGTCAAGCATCTGAATCACTGACGTGGGCCGGATTCACCTCAGCGGGTTCCTTTGTCGTTGCGTCTCGTCATTGCGACCTTGCCAATGTACTGCTGTTTCGCTCGGCTTAGCGTCGTCGGCTCAGCGTCGTGCCCAACCCGGCGCTTAAGGCCGACGCCCGCGCACTGAGCCTCGTTAGCCGGCCTCGCGTGTCCTCTCCGTGCCATAGCAGGCGCCGCGCGGGCGCAGCTCCCTTTCATCGTTGGCAACCCTACTGTCTGTCCTTTGTACAGAGGGGGTCAGCCGGAGATAGCTCTCCTGATCCTGAGGTCATGAGGCCCTCCATTCGCCATCGCTCCGATTACCCAAAATGAAGAGATTCGGCATAGGATTCAATTGGGCAAAAGTGTCAGGTACTGCTATAACCAGAAAGTTATCAAGTGGCTGAAAATTCTACCTATCCGCCCCATATCGACACATTAAGCCCATCATCGAGGACAGCCTTGATTGTTTGGGTTATCCTGAGGGCGTCAAGGGAGAGAGTTTATGCAAAGAGTGGCCTGCATCGGTAAGAAAGAGACGTCACCGGAAGAGCAAAATTTGCTCATCAAAATCGGCGGCTGGCTGGCTCTCCAAGGCTTCACCGTCTCCACTGGCAATGCCGCCGGTAGCGAGCGGTTCTTTGCCCAGGGGGCCAATCTGGTGAACCCCCGCATGGTGGAGCTGCATCTGCCCTGGGAGGGCTACAACCCTGAGTTTATCGTCCTGTTAAACCAGGTGATTGTGGAGCCCGATACCCATGAACGCCAGATGCTGATCAGACAGCTGCATCCGGAGCCGGAAATCCTGAACGACCGAACGGTCAGGTTGCACTGTCGCAATATCGGCATCATCGAAGGCACCGAATTTGTCATTGCCCTGCCCAACTGGGACAAGCCCGAGGGTGGTGGCACCGGCATGGGCCTCAAGGTGGCCGAACACTTCGGCATTCCCATCTTTGATCTCAGCAAAGAGGAAGACCGTCAGCTTGTCCTGGCCAAGATCGAAAATTAAATGAGCATCTAAATCCCCGGCTTTCTTATTTACATGCTCTCTATCCAGGTTACCCAATTAGTTCCGACATGAGTTACTTTACCAAATGAGGGAAACATGGCGCTCACCAAAGATAAACTGATCACCCGTCTCCAGACGCAGGCAGGCCTGGACAAACGGGAATCCCGCCAGATAGTGGAGCGGGTCTTGGAAATCATGAAGGACACCCTGGCCGAAGGGGATGACTTGCTGATTAGCGGTTTCGGGAAGTTCTACGTGAGGCAGAAGAAGGCGCGGAGAGGCAGAAATCCTCAAACCAAAGCAAGTTTAGTCCTAGCCGCTCGAAAGGTTTTGGTGTTCAAGGCATCGGGAGTATTGCGCGAGCGGATGAACAAACAATAGCACCTTTCCCAGAGAAATATTCGTCCACCTCACAGGTATATTCTTTCTCACAAGCCTCTTCTATTCAAGAATCCTGACGTTTCAGTATGCAGTTCATATCAATTATTTTCTCAGTAAATCAGATAAGTTGCTGTCATGGCAAGATATGTTTCATTGGATAACTATTACATTTGTCGGAAGGATTCGGCGGGGAGTCATGAGTTCCGGTTGTGCTGGACGCCGGCCCGGGTACGACTCCTCTGGGGCTTATTTGCTTGGAGAGGCGTTTAATTTGTAGCCCACCCCGTAGATGGTGCTGATCACGTCTTTGCCAGGAAGACAGCCGGCAATTTTTTTACGCAGGTTCTTAATGTGGGAGTCGATGGTTCTTTCGTAACCCTCAAAATCGTATCCTTGGGTGACGCTGATCAACTCGTTACGGGAAAAAATGCGGTTGGGATGGCTCAAGAACGTTTTAAGAAGATTATATTCACAGGGGGTCAGCTTCAGTTCCTGCCCGCCAATCAGCACCTGATGCGCCTCCGGAATCAGACTGAGGTCTCCGACCACCAGCTTGGTGTCGGCTGGCGGGGCCTGAATCCTTCTTAGCACCGCCTTCACCCGGGCCACTACCTCTCTCGGGCTAAAGGGCTTGCAGATATAATCATCCGCTCCCAACTCCAGACCGAGAAGCCGATCAATCTCTTCAACCCGGGCGGTAATCATGATAATGGGGACTTCCGAAAACTTCCTGACCTCCCGGCAAATCTCCATGCCATCCATCCCGGGAAGCATTAGATCCAGGAGAATCAGAGTAGGTTGTTTCTGCCGAACGTAAGGGATTACCAGGTCGCCACGGTCAAGCCAAGCGACCCGGTAACCGGCCTTGGTCAGGTAGTCTTGGAGAATCCCCGCAATTTTAGCCTCATCTTCGGCGACTAGGATATCCCGATCGACCATGGCGTATCTCCGCTCTTGCATTTATTCCCGCGGTCCTGGCGGGGTTCGCCCAACTCGTCCTCGGCCCTTCAGCTTGTCAGCACCGGGAAGACCAGGGTGATCCGTAAGCCGCCAGAGGGCGCCTGGGACGCCTCGATCCGCCCTCCGAAACGCTCGGCAATGCCTTTGCAGATGGCCAAGCCAAGTCCGCTGCCTCCCTGGGCCCGGCTTCTCGCCTTATCAACGCGATAAAGCCGGTCGAACAGATGCTGGAGGGAGGCTTCCGGGACCCCGGGTCCGGAGTCATCAAAATGCAGGACCAGGTGTCCGGCTGTGAGTTCGGGGATGATCTTCAGCATCCCCGGCGCCTGGACATAACGCAAGGTATTTTCCAACAGGTTGGCAAAGAGCTGCTTCAGACGGTCGGCCTCCGCCCTGATGACGACCTGTTCCAGTTTACCGACAGCGAACTCGACCCGGATACCGCCTTGTTCGAAGCGGGTCTGGAACGACCGCAAAGTTTCTGCCAAAACCTCCAGGAGCTTGACCGGTGTCAGCTCCACCTCGTCGGGGCGAGATTCGAGCAATGACAGGTCATGAAGCTGCTGCACGATCCGGCCGACGTGCATCACTTCGAAGTGCAGCGATTCCAGCCCCTCCGGAGTAACCTCCCTTACCCCGTCCTGCAGCGCTTCGATCTCACCGCGCAGGACCGCCAGCGGCGTTCGCAATTCATGAGAAATATCGGCCAGCCATTGCCGCTGCAGTTGTTCGTATCGCTCCAGGGCCTGGGCCATGTTATTGAAATCGGCAGCGAGTTGGCCGAACTCGTCCTGGGTCCGAATCTTCAGCCGGATGTCGAAGTGGCGGGAAGTCAAAGCCCGGGTGGCCTGCGCCAGTTCTCTAACCGGCGCCAACAGATGCTGCGACAGCGCCAAGGTTACCAAGAGCGCCAACAGTAGGGCGACTCCGCCTATCGTAAGAAACGCCTGGGATTGGGCCCGCAGGAATTCCACGTCGAGGGGCCTCAGTGGCGGGCGCTTATGTCTTGGCAGCCCCAACCAGCCGACTACCTGACCATCCACTTGGATGGCTTTCAGCTTATAACTGTCTGCGGCATAAGGCTCTTTGCCGACCAGGGGCCTCTTTTCGGCATCGAAGAGGGAGAGTTGGGGCGGTTTCCCGGGTGGTGGTGGTGGACCGGGCATTGGTGGACCGGGCGGAGGCCAAGGGCCCAGCCTCATCACTTTGAGCCAACGGTCCTGGTCAGCGATCACCGGGGTCCAGCTTTGGTTCTTCCGGTATTCATAACTCAAGACCTCCGCCAGACCGTTGAGCCTCTCCGCTTCCACTTTATCTATGTAGTCTTCAAAATTTCGAGAGGCATAATATCTCCCCAGCAGCAATATGCAGCTCACAATCATCATGCCGTACAACAGCAAAGTCAGGAATACTTTATGTCTGAATTTCAGGGTCATGCCATTCTCTGGGCGCAAGGCCTCTCGTTTATTTCGCCGGCAGTGGCCGCCAGACTACCTTAAGTATACATAATTAGTGTCATATTCGGCCCATCGGGTCAACCCCCTCCCATTGATTCCAGCCCATCCCCACATTCATTCCATTATGCCTCCATACTTTCTCCACAATCACTTGTTAAATTAACTAACGCTTCACCGGTCGGAGTACCGGGACAGGTGAAGCTCGGACGGCGAATTCCAAAGCAATTGACCCCAAACAAGATGCAAGGAGGAATGGCGATGAAGATCCGGAAGATTTTGGCCAGCCTGGGGTTGGCGCTGGTGCTGATTTTAACGTCGGTAGCGGTTTTCGCCGGTCCGCCCGAGGGGATGTTTCCGCCTCCCGGCATGCCGCCCATGATGGGGCCGGCCATGATGGGGCCGGCCATGGCCACTGATAAGCAGCACCTTTATGTCCTGGCAGGCCCCAAGATTACGCAGTTCAGCCTGGGCGATTTAAAGCTGCTGAAAAGCGTGGATCTGCCCAAGCCCAGACCGCCCAAAGAGAAGGCAGATATGCCGTTCCCGCCGCCGCTTTTCCACCCATGGGGGGCACCCAGGGGTTGTTGGTCGGTGACGGGTCCCTTTACGTGCTGGCCGGACCGATGCTCTTTCAATTCAGCACCCCCGATCTGGTCCTCAAGAATACCGCGGAACTGCCTAAACCAGAACTGCCTAAACTGGAACAGCCCAGCACCGGGAAGTAAGGCGGGAAGTTTTCCGCCAGGGGGAATCGGCCGGGCGTTCTCTGGAGCTGGAAATTATCAGGTAGAGAACCCGGGAAAAACATGACGATGCAAACAAATGATTCCATCATTGGCTTATGCATTGCTCATGCCATCCGGCAGCGTCCGGACTTGGTTAAGGCAGATATGATCAAACTCATGCGCCGGCAAGCCGAATTAGAAGATGAAGTTAAAAAACTGCGGCGCCTGGTGGGCCGGGATCAGGCGGGATGAACAATGACCCAAACGGGGCCTGGCGCTCCGGCGGATTTCGGCCACCGCACCGGCACACCCCTGGAGCCGGGCAACCTCTTTCCCGGTGTCGGTTCGGTCCCGAAACCGCAGTAAAGGCGCTCATCAGCGCTTCGGGACAATTTCTCATCCTCAAAAAGTAACCGTTAACCTCTAACCCCTCGGCGGCTGGGTGCGGTGATTTTCAAAAGCCCCCTGGAAACCGCTGCCTGGCCGCTGGGGACCGCTAATGAGCCGATTTCGACTAAAGGGTAGATAATGATGTACGGCATAGCCCTAAAGATGCTCTTCGGTGATCGCGGCAAATATCTGGGCATTATCATCGGTATTGCCTTGGCCTCGCTCATCATGATTCAGCAACCGGGCATCCTGATTTCCATCTTGAGTCACACCTACAGCTTCATTTCCGACATCAATCTGCCCGACATCTGGGTCATGGACCCCAAGGTGCAATTCATCGACGACTCCAAGCCCCTGCTCGACACCCAGCTCTATCAGGTGCGAGGCGTCCGGGGAGTTGAATGGGCCATGCCGCTCTACAAGGGCAACCAGCGCGTCCGCCTGGCCAACGGGGAAACCGTGGGGAGCATCATGATCGGACTGGATGACGCCACGCTCATCGGCGGACCGGCCGTCATGCTAAAAGGCAGTCTGGCCGACCTGCGCCTGCCGGACAGTGTTATCGTGGATGAAGCCGGCGCCAAGGGACGGCTGGCCAAGCCCCCGGCCACCCCGGGCGGCAAATCAATTCCCCTTCAGGTCGGCGACGTGCTGGAGATCAATGAAAAACGGGCTACCGTGGTGGGTATTTTTAAGGGGACCCCGACCTTTCAGTCCCAGCCCACCCTTTATACCACTTACAGCCGGGCCAAGAATTATGCCCTGAGCGAACGCAAGCTGCTCTCCTACATCCTGGTCAAGGCCAAGGCCAGTGAGTCGCCCCAGGCCGTGGCCCGCCGCATCAGCCGGCAAACCGGCCTGGCCGCCTATACGGCAGAAGAGTTTAAACAGATGTCATTGCACTATTTACTGGATAACACCAGCATTCTCACTAACTTCGGTTTCGTGGTCATCGTCGGTTTTATTGTCGGCGCCGCGGTCACCGGCCAGATCTTCTACAACTTCACCCTGGACAATTTGCGTTACTTCGGGGTCTACAAAGCCATGGGCGCCACGGATCGGATGCTGCGGAGAATGATTCTGATGCAGGCGCTGCTGGTGGGCTTCATCGGTTTCGGCCTCGGGGCCGGCATTTGCGGCGTCTTCGCGGCGGCAACCCAGGGCAGCAGCGATCTCACCATGAACCTCAATTGGCAGTTGCTGCTGGGGAGCGGCACGGCCGTCTTGCTCATTGTGGTAGTCTCCGCCCTGGTCAGTGTCCGCAAGGTCATGAAGCTGGAACCTGCCATGGTCTTCAAAGGCTAGTCATGAACAAGTCGGAAAAGCTGGCCGTATACTGTCGCGGCCTTACTAAGACCTACGGCGCCGGTGAGGTGCAGGTCCAAGCCCTGCGGGGAGTCGACCTTGAGGTGCGTCCCGGCGAACTGCTCATGCTGGTAGGTCCCTCCGGCTGCGGCAAGACGACGCTCATCTCCGTCATCGCCGGCATTCTCGACGCCGACGATGGCGAATGCGTGCTTTATGAGCGGGAACTGCGGCAGTTCTCGAAAAACGAGCGCGTCGTCTATCGCGGCCAGAACGTCGGCTTCGTGTTTCAGGCCTTCAACCTGGTGCCGACCCTGACCGCCGCCGAGAACACCGCCATCCCGCTTTTGATCAACGGCATAAAAATGGCAGAGGCAGTGGCCCGAGCTCAGGAGTGCTTACGGGAGGTTGGGCTGGCAGGACGGGAGGACGCCCTGCCCGCCCAACTCTCGGGAGGCCAGCAGCAACGGGTGGCCATTGCCCGGGCCCTGGTGCACAACCCCCGGCTGGTGGTGTGTGACGAACCCACCAGCGCCCTGGACCACCAGACCGGCAGACGGGTGCTGGAAGCGCTCAAGAGCCTGGCGGTCGGGCAAGATCGCGCCCTCATCATCGTAACCCATGACGCCCGCATCTTTGAATTCGCCGACCGCATCGCCCATATGGATGACGGCCGCATCGTCAACATCGAAACCAACAACTGGCACTAGAGAGAATTACATGGTCTTTAAAAATAAAATCCTTCCGGCGGTTGCCGCCCTCGGCCTGGTGGTTGCCATCGCGGTGGCGGTGCAGTCCCAGAAAGAGACCCCGCCGGCCCAGCCGGTGGCGCAACCGGCCCAGGCGCCGTTCAAGTCTTACATCGGCGGGGCCGGCATTGTCGAAGCCCGGACCGAGAATATCTGCATAGGTACCTCGCTGCCGGGCATCGTCAAGAGGGTCTTCGTCAAAGTGGGGGACAAAGTCAAGGCCGGGGCGCCGCTGTTCCAGGTCGATGACCGGGAACTGCGCGCCGATTTGCTGGTCAAACAGGCTAACCTGGTCAAGGCCAGGGCCGCGGTGGCCGAAGCGCAGGCCTCGCTGAAAGATTACCAGGCGCAATATGCGCTGGTGCGCGCTGCCACCGACCGGCGGGCCGTCAGTGTCGATGACGTGCAGAAGCGACGCTACGCCGAAGAGCTCGCCCGGGCCAAGCTGGCCAGCGCCCGGGCGGCGGTGACGGCCGCCGAGGCCGACCTCAAGGCCACGCAGACCTCCATCGAACGTTTAATGGTGCGGGCTCCCATCGATGGTGAAGTCCTGCAGGTGAACCTCCGTCCGGGCGAATATGCCCAGACCGGCGTTTTGTCCACTCCGCTGATCAGGCTGGGAGATTTAGACCGGTTGCATATCAGGGTTGACATTGACGAAAACGACGCCTGGCGCTTTAAGCCCAAGACCCGCGCCATCGCCTTTTTACGCGGCAATCGTGACTTAAAAGCTGAACTGGGCTTCGTCCGGACAGAGCCCTATGTCACCCCGAAAACCTCGCTCACCGGCAGCAGCACCGAGCGAGTCGACACCAGGGTGCTGCAGGTCATTTACAGCTTCGACCGGAACGCCCTGCCGGCCTATGTTGGACAGCAGATGGACGTTTTTATCGAAACGCCCGAGGTACCCGTCTCCGTGGCCGCAGGTGCTGCCGTGGCGGAGAACGGAGGCAAAAAATGAATCGACAAGGTTGGCTGATCATCGTCATCTGCCTTGCCCTCCTCCTGGGCGGCTGTGCGTCGGTGGGGCCGAATTACCAGCGCCCGGTGTTGGAAGCCCCGGCGCAATGGACGGAGTCCAGGGAAAAGGCGGGGGCGGCTCTGGGGCTGGAAGAAATCGCCTGGTGGAAGGCGTTCAATGATCCGGTACTAAACGGCCTCATCGAACAGGCGGCAGAATCCAATCTCGACCTGGAACAGGCCCGGGCGCGTATTCTTCAGGCGCGTGCCGACGTCACCAAAGCCGGCGCTGCCTTCCTGCCGTCGGTAAAAGCCACCGGCTCGGTGACCAGCACCCAAGGCGGGACCAGCACGATTACTAACGGGACCGGCACGATTACCTCCGGCTCCTCCGCCCCGCAATCTTTAGCCACCGCGGCGGGAACCATCTTCCAGGCCGGATTCGATGCCAGCTGGGAAATCGACGTCTTCGGCGGCACCAGGCGAAGTGTCGAGGCCACTCGGGCGCGACTCGAGGCCAGCACCGAGGACCTGCGGTCTACTTTGCTGACTTTGCTGGGCGACCTCGCCAAGAACTACACCGACCTGCGGGCCAATCAAGCCCAAATGGAGATCACCCGCCGCAATCTCGAAACGCAGCAGCAAACCCTCGAGGTCACCCGCGAACGCTTTCGGCTCGGCTTGACCACCTATCTCGATGTCGCTCAGGCTGAGGCGCAGAAGGCCTCTACCGAGTCGAACCTCCCGACGTACGAGGCCGCCGTTAAACAATCCATCCACCGGCTGGGCATTTTGCTGGGCAAGGAGCCCAATGCCCTCAAGGGCAAGTTGGCAACGACAAGTCCCTTGCCGTCTGCTCGCGGGGTCATGACGACGGGCCTCCCCTCGGATTTGCTGACCCGCCGGCCCGATCTGCGTCAGGTAGAGCGGCAACTGGCGGCCGCCTCGGCCGATATCGGCGTGGCCAAGGCCGAACTCTACCCTAAGTTCGACCTGACCGGCACTTTGGGCCTCCAGGGCGATAATGTATCAAAGTTCTTAAAGATTTCGAGTGGCCGCTATTGGTCCGTGATCCCGGGAGTCACCTGGAATCTCTTTGATGGCGGCAAGGCCAGGGCGACGGTCAAAAACAAACAGGCCGTTTACGAGGAGAACCTGGCCAAATACCGCTCCTCCTTTTTCAAAGCCCTGGAGGACGTGGAGAATAGTCTGGCGGCCTACTATGCCGAGCAGACGAAGCGCCGCATCCTGGCCGAGTCGGTCCGGGCCAACCAGGAAGCCGTGACCCTGGCCCAAGAACGCTACCGCAAGGGGCTCACCAATTTCCTCGATGTCCTGACCGCAGAAAATTCCCTTTACACCGCGCAAAGCAACCTGAGCAAGTCGGAGGCGAATATCCTTACTGACCTGATATCCCTCTACAAGGCCCTGGGCGGGGGTTGGGATGCGGTCGAGGTCAGGGTGGCGAGGGTGTTTTAACCAGCGATGCATTCTTAAGGAGATTTGAGAAATGCCGAGAACTGATCTAAGACTGCTAAATTCATTGATACCCGGTTTGTACTCATTTTGGCGCTTACAATGGTCTCGCAGGTGTGGGGGCAACCTGGTGGCATGGGTTCGGGTGGCGGCATGGGAGGCCCCATGGGGGGCGGCGGTATGGGGGGACCGATGGATGGAAGCGGAGGACCCGGAGGAGGGGGCCCGGGTGCAGGCCCTGGTCCAGGTGGAGGCCGGGAGCAGCAGGCTCCTCCCAGGTTCGATATGAGCAAGGCCATCACGATTACTGGACAGGTGGAGAGTCTGGGAAGTTACGGAACAGGTAGTTGGCGCTCTCTGCCCGGCATGCTGGTCCAGGGATTGATCCTCAAGACCAGCCAAGGCAATTTCGAGGTTTACCTGGGGCCGCCTTTGTACGTGACCAAGCAAAAGTTCTTTTTGCAAAAGGGAGATACTCTGAAGGTGAAAGGCCTTAAGGTTCCACTTAAAGATAAGCCCGTTTTAATCGCAGCCGAAGTTAAGAATAATAATCAGACCCTTACTTTGTTGGATGAACAAGGCTTTCCGCTCTTTAATCAAAAGGATGTCGATGGACCCGAGCCCGAAAGGTCGATGGGCGACAAAGGCTCGGCAGACAGAGGCATGGGACCCGGAGGAATGGGAGGCGGGGGCATGGGGAAGGCGAGATAAGTGCGCTGTCCGGATGTTCTCACGCCTGATTCGCTGACCGGCAAGGAGTTCAGGCCCGTTGAGAGGGAAACGTTATGCATGCCTATTATGAAGACTTGATCTGGTTCGTTCGCCAACAAAGGCCTGCCAGTGTCACGAGTCTGGGGAACATTACTGCAATTCCCGAGACTCCCCTGCCGCCGCCCCCGTTACTCGAAAATCTTTTTTCCATCTGCTATCAAGCCAGCATGTTGCGGGAGGAAGAGAGGCCGGTTCAGGTCCGTCTGGTGCTGGCCGATCCTGAGCTATTCCCGGCGGCAGAGGTGCCGCCCTTAGGACTGCACCGTCAGATGTTTGCCCAGTCCCGGCCCTGCAATGAGACGGAGCTGAGAAAACTTTCGCCCGCGGTGGACTTCTCCCGCTCGCTCATTGGGGTCACTTCAAACGATGATGGCGAATGGGAAATCTGGGGCATCGTGCATTCCGGCACCCGCTGGCTCCAGGCGTATCGCGGTGGGCGGAAAGTTCCCCCGGACTTTCCCAACGTGCCGGTCATCTTGGTGAACGGGCCCGGACATCTGGCGGTTCTAAACGGGATGGAGACTGTGGCGACCCTGGTGGAAGGGCGCATCATCACCCCCGACATCAACGTTTTCGAGGCCAGTTGGCTCAGGGAATATTTTGCCGAACTGAGAACGGAAATGTTGACTTGCCTGGCTTCGTCCAAGGGCGGCAGCCGAAACGGCGATGCTCTTCTAGACCCCGACCTGATAGGCATCATCGGCAAACACCAAGCCATGCGTATTATCAGTAATATGCGCGAATCCCGTCAAGGGGGCACCTTGCTCTTTCTCCCCCACCAGCGCCTCGAGGAATTCATGGCCCAGAACCCCTTTGTTTCCATCAAATATCAATTTCGGGAGGATTCCGCCAGACAGCGCCCCTTCAAGCTCATGCTCAAGACCCTCACCAAGCTGACCGAGACTTATAACCGCGAAACCGCGCACGGCAAAAGGCTGGGATGGCAGGAGTACGCCGCCAGTAACAACGGCATCCTGGCGCTGCTGGAGGAAGCGGCATTTGAAGCCGCACATCAGGTGGCCGATTTCGCCGCGGTGGATGGCGCCGTGGTATTCACCAACCGGAACCACCTGCTGGGCTTTGGCGGGATGATTAAAGGAGACTTCGATCAGGTCAATATCGTGGCCCGAGCCCTGGACGCCGAGGGAGACCAGCGGCTTGAAGAACCTACGGAAAATGTCGGCACCCGGCACCGCTCCGTATATTACCTCTGCCACCAGATTCCTGAAGCCTTGGGAATCGTGATTTCCCAGGATGGCAACATCCGATTTATCAAACGAAGGAATGGTCGGGTAACCTACTGGGAGCAGGCCATATCCTTTGCGCTGAAAATTTCATGAAAAGAGGATTAGAAGACGTCAAAATTCTAAAAAGCTTGCTCTTGTCGGGGCTGGATGTGAGTTGCGCCTGCCATAGCTGATCACTGCTATAATCCGAGACTTATCACTGCTCCAAAAACTTCCGATAGCCATTCCATACCTGCAATTTTCCTCACTTCACCGATAAGTCTCATTCCTGGCAAGTGAGCTGTCATTTTAGGATCTTATTTCTCAGCAATAGATTTATATTCTCATCCAGGTTTCACCTTTCATGCCGGTCGATCTGCCGGAAAATAGCTTCTTGTAAACCTTTTAATAGTCGGCTATTATTATCCATGTCTTCAGATTGTTAAGCGGCAGGCACCCGCCTCCATCTCCTGACTCCCGAACTGCGGGAAGAAAGGGGGATCACATGAATAGAATCCGTTCCACCTCCTCATGGTTATTCGCCCTGGTGGCCCTCCTGGCCCTGGCCGGGCCCCTGCAGGCCGCGCCGCCCCGGTATGTCTTCCAGGACCTGGGCGTCCTGCCGAATTGTGAGAGCAGCGGCGCTTATGCCATTAACAACGCCGGCCAGGTGGCGGGGTTCGGGCTGCAGGCGTATCCCCTCCCCAGTTATTCTCGTGCTTTTCTCAAAAACTACGGCCAGCCCATGCAGGACCTGGGCACCCTGGGAGGGAATTATGCCTGGGCTCAGGGCATCAACAACGCCGGCCAGGTGGTGGGGTTTTCCGAATTAGACGTAGATTTGCAGAACGACCACGCTTTTCTCAAAAACCCCGGCGAAGCCATGGTGGACCTGGGGACCCTGGGGGGAGACAAGAGCCGGGCTTATGGCATCAACGACGCCGGGCAGGTGGTGGGGTATGCCCAGGATGGCCTCGGTAAGGTGCGCCCCTTCTTAAAGAGTCCGGGCCAGGCGATGGAGGACCTGGGTAGCGAGAGTGACAATCCTTATGGTGAAGCCCGGGGCATTAACAGTGCCGGCCAGGTGGTGGGACATTCATATAAGATGGTGGAAACGCCCGGAGGTTGGCTCGTACCCGGTAACCAGCGGGCTTTTTTAAAATCGCCCGGCCAGCCCATGGAGAACCTGGGCACCTTAGGCGGTGATACGAGCTCTGCTTGGGCCATCAACGACGCCGGCCAGGTAGTGGGCTGGGCCAAAAATGGCGCCGGGATAAATCTCGCCTTTGTAAAGAACCCCGGTGAGGCCATGCAGGCCCTCCAGACCCCGGCGCCGTACACCAGCAGCCAGGCCTGGAGCATCAACCGCCGGGGGCAGATAGTGGGGAGCGGCGACCTAAGCGGAGCGCCGTATTCCCATCCCCTGCTCTGGGACCAGGGCGCCATGTATAACCTCAACGACCTGACGGTCAATCTGCCTTTTCCCGAAGCCCTGAAGTATGCCACCGGCATCAACGACCAGGGCTGGATTATAGTCGAGACTGGCTACAGCAGTGGGGCCGGCCTGCTGATTCCCGTCGGGACCCCGTCCCCGGCGCTCCAGTTGCTGCTCCTGGACTAGAAGCTGATGGCGGCCCCTAGCCGACTTCAGGCGGCGGGCACGGCACGCCCCAGATTATCCGGCTCCCAGAGGGGCGCCCCTGGGGGCGGAGGGCACCATGAAGAACCTCTCCTTCTTTAGCTTAGGTTTAGCCATAATGGCCCTCCTGGCCCTGGCCGGGCCACTGGCGGCCGCGCCGCCCCACCCCCCGGCGCCGCCACCCATCCCCACGCCCCCTACCACCGGCTATGACCATTATACGATTCTCCAGGCGCCGGCAGGGCAACCCCGACCAGATAGTATTCGGCACCCCCGAAAATGATATGATCGCCGAGTACGGCGATACGAATACTGTCAGCCAATACGCCGAAGGCGGGGCGGGCAATGACTGGATTCTCCAGGTGGGCGGCGACCAAAACAGCGACCAGACTGCCATAGCTGGCGACGGGAACGATACCATCTACCAGTATGGCGGCAAGGGCGATAGCATTCAGTATGCCGAGCGGTGGAGGTGCAGGAAACCAAACAGATAATCCAGGTCGGCGGGCAGGGCGCTAATAACATGACCATTGAGGGGGGTACGGGGCAACAATATCTGCAGCAATATGGCGGTTCGGGGAATAATAATATGTATGTGACGGGTGGAGCCAGCGATGATGTCATCGAGATGTACGGCGGCCCCGGCAATAATACCATGAGATATGATCTGACCGCCGGCAACGACCTGGTGACTATTCTGGGCGGCGGGGGTTATAACACTCTTACCATTAATAAAAATCAGCAGAACTTTATCTTAAAGGATTATCAAGGCCGGTTGCTGTTCCAGACCGGCACCGGCGGCAGCACCATTACCGTGGCCAACCTGCAGCATATCACGGTCATCGGCGATGACGGGAAACCCATCTACACCTACAATACTGGGATTGTGCCTACTTCTATTGCGCCGCTGCTGCTGCTGAATTAATTGTGTGAATGGGGAAGGTATTTTGAACAACCTCGATTGAAGGAGGTTTCCGAGATGGGGGCCTGGTGGTTAAAGCGCACCATTTTCACGATCATCCTGATCTCGGCTTTGTTGCCGGTATCTCTGGCCTTGGGCGCACCCCTGCCTGGGCCGGTTGCCCCCGGCGCCGCCACCCATCCCCACGCCCCCTGACCACCGGCTATGACCATTATACGATTCTCCAGGCGCCACAGGGCAACCCTGACCAGATAGTATTCGGCACTCCCGATAAAGATATGATCGCCCAGTACGGCGACAAGGATACTGTCAGCCAATACGCCGAAGGCGCGGCGGGCAATGACTGGCTTCTCCAGGTGGGCGGCCCGCAAAAGAGCGACCAAACCGCCATCGCCGGCGACGGAAACGACACCATCTACCAGTATGGCGGCAAGGGCGACAGCACTCAGTTTGCCGATGGTGGTGGTAGTGGAAACAAACAGATTATTCAGGTAGGTGGTCAGGGCACTAATAACATGGAACATCCACGGTGGCACTGGAACAACCCATATTGAGCAATATGGCGGTGCAGGGCAATAATAATATGAATGTAACAGGTGGCACAAAGTGATGATGTCATCGCGATGTACGGCGGCCCCGGCAATAATACCATGACCTATGATCTGACCGACGGCAACGACCTGGTGACGATTCTGGGCGGCGGGGGTTATAACACTCTTACCATTTGGAAGAATGCGCAGAACTTTACCTTACAGGATTATCAAGGCCGGGTGCTCTTCCAGACCGGTGCCGGCGGCAGCACCATCACCGTGGCCAACCTGCAGCGGATCACGGTCATCGGCGATGACGGGAAGCCCATCTACACTTACAATGCCATTGCTACGACGCCTCATATGCTGCAGCTGCTGCTATCGGAGTAGCTATCCTGCTCTGAAAGACTGCAGCGGGTCTCTGGGAGGCTACCATGGGAAGAGGTCTATCCCCACCCAAATGAGGAACCTATGAAACAGTCCAAATTAACCGCCCTGTGGGTCACCATAATCGCAGTTCTGGCCCTGGCCGGGCCGCTGGCGGCCGCGCCACCCCGGTATATCTGCCAGGACCTGAGTGCCCCGCCGGATTATATTGTCAGCTTTGCCAATGCCCTGAGCATCACCGGCCAGGTGGTGGGATTGGGAGGTTTTTATGCCGATCCCCTCCTGGTTCACCGGGCTTTTCTCAAAAACTATGGCCAGACCATGGTGGACCTGGGCACGCTCGGGGGGAACGCGGCCGAGCTTGGGGCATCAACCAAAGCGGCCAGGTCGTGGGTTTCGCCTATGACGCTGTGGGTGAATTAGGCCGCCAGCGGGCCTTCTTAAAAAACCCCGGCCAGCCCATGGTGGACCTGGGCACCCTGGGAGGGAGTGAAAGCTGGGCTTATGCCATCAACGATCTCGGCCAGGTGGTGGGGCATGCGACTGATGTCGCCAACAAGCGTCACGCCTTCCAAAAAAACCCTGGTGAGCCCAATCTGATAGACCTGGGCACCTGGCTGGTGGGCTGGAGTGAAGCTTATGCCATCAACAATCTCGGCCAAGTGGTGGGATCTGCCGGTTATGGTTCGCAGCCCGGACAGACGCACGCCTTCTTGACGAAAGCTGGCCAGCCCATGATGGACCTTGGCACCTTGGCCGGAGGGAGCGGGGGGCGCAGCGACGCCCACGCCATCAACGATGCCGGCCAGGTGGTGGGCGAGGCCACTGATGCCAGCGGCGTCGTTTTGCGCCCTTTCTTGAAAAACCCCGGAGATGCCATGCAGGACCTCGATCCCCTGAAGCTTTACTACCATGGTGCGGCCTACGGCATCAACCAACGGGGCCAGATTGTGGGGAGTATGGGCCTCGCCCAGGATTATTTAACGGAACATGCCTTTCTCTGGGATAAGAGAGTGATTTATGACCTCAACGACCTGACGGTCAACCTCCCCCCGGGACAAGTACTTGATTCGGCCACTGCAATCAATGACCGAGGCTGGATTCTGGCCTCGGGCAGCGGTGTCTCTCAAGCCTATTACCTGCTGATTCCGAGAGGCGTAGATGTTCCCCTGGACTTGCTACTGTTTAATTAAGTCACAAAAGAAATTATAAACTTCGTAACTTAAAAGTCTAGGGGCTCAGCTTAGCTGCCCGGCCGACAATATGGTCAAGGAGATAGCCACCAGCAACCACGGAGTCGCGCAAAAATTGCCCTTAATCCTTTCGTAAAAGTTTGATGTGGCGTTAATTGTTATGATCCTTGACTTATCACGGCCCTAAAAACTTCCCATCTAGATCATATCTCCAGTTTTTCTAGCTCGGTGATAAGTGAAGGGTTTGGCAAGCTGTACACGCTCCCTGTTTCTAATTATTCTTTAAGCCTCATTTAAATACTGCCTGCTGTCCTTGCTCTAAAACGATGAGCAGACTGAGTGGCGGTTAAGAAATCATATAGAGGAAATTTATTGATAAAGTTTTTGACATTCTCTTCAGTTCATGCAATATTGATACTCCCCAATGCAACTGATTGCGCTTTGAACCTTTACCAGAGGCGGGGATGGAGAGCCACCCCAACAGGACTTTCGTCCACAGGCAGTCGTCCCTGCTGTCGCTCCTATGCCTTGTCGTCTTCCTGCCGTACCTCTTCCTGCCGGCGGTCTATTATAGCCACCTGATCGGTGCCTTACTGCCTGCCTTTCAGGAGGACCCCAGAGCCGGACCCCTGGCCATCGGGACCCATCCTGAAAAACCACCTGGGCCTTACCACGATAATAACTCGTGTCCCATCTGCCGGGCGTCCTCAAACTTTCAGGATTATGGCTTCTTTTCCTTGCCCCAGTTTACAAACTGCGCTACTCAGGTTCGATTAACTGCCCTTATCAGCCCCACTCTTATCATCGTCAAATCGGAATTTTGGTTTCGGGACCGCGTGCCCCGCCCGTTTTTCTGTAACTCCCCAGCCAGCCAAGCCAGCAGATTTCTCAGGTTTCTTCCAGGAGTTCCGCTGGGGGATCCCGGTATTTCCTTAACGACCCAGGTCCAGAGCTTTGCAGACAGTCAACTGATTAAAGGGTCGAAGGAAAATTGGCTCGAGGTCCCAAAACTACTTTTTTGCTGCGGTTGCCAGGCCTGCCGCCTGGTTTTGGATTTCATGATTTTGGACTTTCCCGAGAGAGGACGCTGCTCTGGGTCGATCACCAACCGCCCTGTCTCTAAAAAGGTTTATAAAATTGGGAAAATTAGCGAGTGACTTGAAACATCCTTGTGGCTGGCTCATCTTCCTGTTGATACTTGGTCTGTGGCTGCTATCGCGTTCTGAAGCCAGGGCAGCCTCAGCGCTCGCCGGAAAGTTGATTAATCTTCAGGGCTCGGTAGCTGTGGCGCCGGCCGGCAGCCAGGTTTGGCAACCGGCCAAGCTCAATCAGGATCTGTTCATCGGTGATGCCATCCAGACCGGCCCTGATTCCAAGGCGGCCATCCTGTGCGTCGATGAAAGCCAGCTTAAACTCAATGAAAATACCCTGCTGGTCTTAAATAATGTGGCCCCCTCAGCGCGGCTGGGTTATGCGGAAGTCACGCCCGCCAAGGCCGGTGAAACTCCCAGCAGCCTTTATCAGGTTCACCAGGGGGAAATCTGGCTGCGCAACAATAAAGAGAAATTCCCCTTTGCCGTGGAAACCCCGGCCGTAACCGCGGCCATTCGCGGCACCGAATTTAATTTGCGGGTGGCCCGGGACGGCACCAGTTATCTGATCCTTCTGAGCGGCAGTCTCCAATTGGCCAATGACTACGGCCAGGTCCTGCTCGCCGCCGGGGAGGAAGGCATGGCCCGCCCGGGACAGGCGCCCACCAAACGGGTGATCGTCCAACCGGCCGACGCGGTGCAGTGGTCCCTCTATTATCCCGGCATCTTCAGCTATCGGGACTTGCCATTGGCCCAGCCGTCGGGCCAGGTTTCTAGTCCCGCCAGGCCCGCCGGCGGCGGCGCGCCTGGTTAACCAGGCGGAAGCAGATTATGACCTGGGGCGCCTGGATCAGGCCCAGGCCGAGGCCGAAGACGCCCTCAGACTAGACCCGGCCAATGGTCCGGCCTTGACCGTGTTGGGTTGGTTGAAGCTGCAGCACCAGGACCCCCAAGAGGCCGAAAAGTTTTTTCACCAGGTCCGAAACCCGGATGACCGCACCGTGACGGGCCTGGCCCTGTGCCGCTATCGCCTGGGGGACGTGATCGGGGCTTACCGCCTCCTCCAGGAGGCTCGGCTGCGCCGCAAACCTTCGCCGCTGCTCAACGACATGACCGGCATTTATGGCCCTGATGGCCGGTAAAGTGGCGGAGGCCGCCACGATCTTGCAGTCAGGGCTGCAGCAATGGCCTCAGGACACCATGGCCCGCTGCCAGTTGGCCCAGATTTATCTGGTGCAGAATCACAAGGATCGAGCCCGGCAGGAAGCCGCCCAGGCCCTCCGCCAGGCGCCCGCCTCGCCCCTGGCGCAGCTCACCATGGCCCTGGTGGACATCGCCTATTTTGACCTCCCCGCCGCCAGCCAACATCTCCAGGAGGCCCTGGCCGCTGATCCGCGCTTCGTCCCCGCCTATGTCTATCTGGCCAAGATCCAATTGGGGGGCAATTACCTGGATCGGGCCTGGAATACCATCGGGCGGGCCCTGAAGCTGGCGCCCCGGCGAAGCCGAGGTGCTGACCCTGGCCGGCTTCATCCGCCTGGCCTTCCGGGATTATGACGAGGCCAAACACTACTTCGAGCGGGCCGTGGAAGCCAATCCCGGCCTGGGCGAACCGCATCTGGGCCTGGGAATTTATGACTTCCGGTATCGCCAGATGGACCGGGGCCTGGCCGAAATGCTCACCGCCACCCTGTTGGAACCCCGGATCTCGCTGTATCAGTCCGAATTGGGCAAGGCCCTTTACCAGGTCCGGGCCTTCGACAAGGCCCTGCAAGTCTATGATTATGCCAAGACCCTGGATAAGAACGACCCCACCCCTTATCTCTACAAAGGCATCGCCCTCACCGATCTCAACCGGCCGGCGGAGGCCGTGCAGGAAATCAACCGCTCCATCGCCTTGAATGACAACCAGGCGGTCTTCCGCTCCCGCATCATGCTGGACCGGGACCAGGCCGTGAGCAATTATAACCTGGCCCGGGCCTACACCGAATTGGGCCTGGGGGATTGGGCCTACAGCAAGGCGGTGACCTCGGTCAACAAGTCTCCCACCGACAGTTCGGCTTACATCTTTCTGGCGAACAGTTATCTCGGCACCGGACAGCGCCTGGCGCCGAGGGAAACGGCCTTCCTGCTCTACCGCTGCTGTCGCCGGCCAACCAAAACACCTTCAGCCTTTCCAACGACTATACCCCGATGTTTGAGATGCCCTACTGGCGAGGCCTATTGCAGGGGGTATCGGCTCCTGGCAGGAGAACCAGCCGATTCAGGGGCACTCCCTGGAAGTCTACGGCGGCTTGCCGGGATTGGCCTTTGACGCTGCGGGTTTTATAACGAGGACCGGGGCTTTCGGTCCCGCAATGGCGACAATAAGAATTATCCCATACGGCCTGCTCAAAGGTGAGCCCACCGTGAAACATTCGTTCCTGTTCAATTATAATTACTATGATCCGGAACTTGGCGATAATAGCAATCTCAATGACTACGGTTATAACAACTTGCCTTCTTTCCGCAATTATAGTCGTTATCGTAATTTGGAATTTGGCTATGTTTATCGCTTCAACCCTAATGCTACTTTATTGACCTATTATAATTATTCCGCTGATGACCGGCTAAAACACAAATTTTGGGAATGGTCAATTTCCCCTGACCTTGCCCCGGTTTCCCTCCGATGGTTTCCCAGGTCGATTCGGGTTACGCTACCTATAATTTTAAAGATTATTTTATGCAGCTTATCCCTCACGAGACCCATAATGCCCAGATACAGCAACAACTGATGGTGGATAAACATACTTTTATCGGTGGTTTTGATTATTTTTCCGGACATTGAAATTCCGCAGCACCGATCAATTGAAAAACTATTCAAAAAATTATTTTAATCTCACCTCCACCTTTTTATTTAATGGCAATCCCTTATTGACCATTAACAATCCATATACTGTGCCTCTGAATACCTCTTAACTTCGACTACCAATTCAGCCTTCCGTCCCCCTGATCGCAGTTAACTCTTTATCTGCTGGACTATTGGAAAATCATCCTCACCTCCTGATCGAAATGGGGGTGTTCAAAGACATTGCCAAGAGTTCCCGGCTAGGATTAGCCACCCCGATTTACAACAATAAGTGGAGCGGCCGCCTGGGGATCAATTACCTGGTGAATGATAACCATACTCTCCGTCTGGCCTTACAGGAGCACGTCAATACCCACTTCTTGTCCTCCACGCCTTCCCTGTACCGCCGGAGGTGGCCAGCTTCCCTGGCAGATCAACGTGGACGACGGCTCTCTGGTACGGGAAGCCGGAGTGGCCTGGGAAGCCCAATGGACCCCCAAAACCTTCGGGGTGCTGCGGTTGGATGCCCACCGCATCTCCTTGCCCCCTGTATGAGGTCGAAACCGACCTGGGGAACACCGGGTCGAGTGGCTGTGGAAACGCTATTTGGCCTCTTATACCCTAAACCAAATCATTGGCCGGTATTTCGGTCTTAGCCTGTCGGGTGGGCCAAAAAGATCGATCCTAATTTTCCGGGCAGCCATGATTTCAAGGAATATGGCGCCACCGCCCAGTTCATTTCTGGCACCCCAGCGGCTTCCGGGCCGGGTTCAGCTCCTTTTTAGTACGCCAGGACC
>CAWCKU010000020.1:0-133206 GCA_963796215.1 uncultured delta proteobacterium
GGGCCAGGTCGATGAGGCGGTCAATCAGGGGAGAATTGGGAAAGGCGGCCATCATTAGTAATCCTCGGTCCATTTAAGGCGGTTTTTGGTTGGCAGTTTTCGGTTTTCGGTCAAAAATATAAAAGATTTCATAGGGTTATTTGAACGATTTTGGTGCATTTGCAAATATTAAGGTTAACTTATTGTTTTTAAAAGTATTTTAACGATTCAATATCCCTGGCCGCGTCATTTTTTAGCTACCTTTTGCAAAATTTTTGCCTGAATTTCGCCAACCTGTGCCACCTCCGTAAAAAAGAAGCGCTATTACAGCGTTAAGCGCCGGTCAGGTACAGGATAGCTGCCGCTTGCTCCGCTCAGGCTTTGCTTCCGTCCGGCTCTGGGGCCGCTGTGCCGCTTAGGGACCGGTTAATTATAAGAAAATGATCTTAATGTCATAGCTATAACAGATAGTTGGCGGTTGGATCACGGTCTTGTACCGCAAAATATTTTTTTGGACTTTACCTTCCAGCCGTGCTCTCTAGTGGGGCCGCAAATTACGGCGGCCACAGGCCGCCCTATAACCTACGCTCGCAGGCTCCCAGGGGAGGCGCTAACGGCAGGAAGCCTTTTAGTGTTCCGGATGATAATTTAACCGAGGCCGGGCGATTTCCAGCAAAGATGGCATAATTGGCGCTCATATTTATGTGATAGCACCATTTGGAGGGAGAAGGTTACCATTTAACGATTTCTTCTCTCTATCTCTTGATATGCCAAGGTTTCCATAAGGCTTTCTTCAGTTACAAATAAAGAGTAGGCATTTATATTCATAAAATCGAGCTTGCTTAAAACCTTTGACCTTTCGCTTCTGGGAATAAATACTTTGTTAAGATATCTTGGTCTGTTTCATCTCTTTTAAAAGCTTCTTCATGATTAGAATAATAATAATTACTTTCTTATCTATTAGTATCAATAATAAGCTTCTTACAAATAGTGTATTGACATTGTTGAATGAAATGTCTTTTATGGGTATGAACATATGGTCCTAAACCAATTATCTGAGCTTCTTGTACATTTCCTCCTTTGCCACTTCCGTAATGTTCAACATATGAATAAATTGCAACATTCTCATCTTCTTTCTCGGGGCGAGGTTGAAAAGCGAAAAAAGCAGCAACATAAGGAGAACAAGACCAATCGAGCAGTGGGGATGGGAAACCATGATGTCTCAGATAAACCATGAAATCATATCTTGGAGGGGGGCCGTAATCGCTTTCATCAATTTCTAAGTCAGGATCAAAATTCCATTTATTAGAAGTAAAACTTGCCAGGGCAGGTTCAATTGAACGAAGGATGTGATAATAATCTGTGATTGAATAATTTTTATTTGAGTAACGCTCTAAAGTAGTTTTCAATTTCCAGGATTCTTTAGCATGTCCTCGAAACAGAGGGGATGAAACATAAATGGGAGTTTCTTTTCTCTTCTTTTCAAGTTCTGCAAAAATTGTAGATACTTCTGTTTCGAACTCTTCCCAGAATCAAGCCTTTTTTCTTTCATTTTACTTCCCAATTCAAGAGCATCTTGAATAAGATATTATCAACCTTACATCATCAGCGCAGGCGAGACGCCTGCGCCACCAGTTGATTTTGGGGAAGCCGGGGCCGCAGGTCCCGGCTTTCTCCCCTTATACGGGGGTTGGGAGGGGGTTTGGGGGAGGGTGGGGGAATTATTCCCCCGGCCCTCCCCCAAGGTTTTCACCTCACCCCATCAGTTCTTTGATCCGTTCCCGGTGGTTTTTGAGTTTGGTGAGTTTTTCGGTCCAGCCCTGGAGCTTGTCTTTTTCTTTGGCCACCACTTCGGGGGGGGCCTTGGCCAGGAAGTCTTCGTTGGTCAGTTTGCGTTGGGCGCCGGAGAGGTCCTTGCTCAGTTTATCGATCTCCTTGGTGAGGCGGCGTCTCTTCTTCGGAGAAGTCGATGAGGCCGGCCAGGGGGAGGAAGATTTCCACGGCGTCGACCACGGCCTTGGCCGCGGCGGCGGGCGGGCCGGAAGGGGCGTTAAAGGTGAGTTCCTTCACCTTGGCCAGCAGGGTGAGGGACTGGCCGTGGAGGGCCAGGGCTTCCAAGGCCTGGGGGTCGGTGCTGTGGAGGAAGACGTCCACCTGGGCGGCCGGGGGCACGTTCATTTCGCCCCGGAGGTTGCGGATGGCGGTGATGGTGTCCATCAGCAGGCCCATCTCCGCTTCGGCCGCGGGGTTGAGCAGGGCGTCGTCGGCTTCGGGGTACGGCGCCACCATGATCGAGCCCTGAATCCCGGGCAGCTTCTGGTAGATCTCTTCGGTGATGAAGGGCATGAAGGGGTGGAGCAGCCTCAGGATGGCGCTCAGGAGGCCGACCAGGACGCCCTGGCAGTGGCGGCGGGCCGCGGGGTTTTCTTTATCGTAGAGCTGGGGCTTGATGAGTTCCAGGTACCAGTCGCAGAACTCGTGCCAGATGAACTGGTAGAGGGCGTTGGCCGCCAGGTCGAATTCGTAGGCGTCCAGGCGGGCCGCCACCTCTTTGGCGACCTGTTGCAGGCGGCTTAAAATCCAGGCCTCCACGGTGGTCAGGGGCTGTCGTCCGTGGCGCCGGCCTCGTAGTCCTCCAGGTTCATCAGGGTGAAGCGGGAGGCGTTCCAGACCTTGTTGGCGAAGTTGCGGTAGCCGGCGATGCGCTCCTCGGAGAGGCGGACGTCCCGGCCCATGGCGGCGAAGGCGGCCAGGGAAAAGCGGAAGGCGTCGGTGCCGTAGGAATCCATCAGGTCCAGGGGGTCGATGACGTTGCCCTTGGATTTGCTCATCTTCTGGCCTTCCGGGTCCCGCACCAGGGCGTGGATGTAGACCTCCCGGAAGGGCACCTCCTCCATGAAGTGAATCCCCATCATCATCATGCGGGCCACCCAGAAAAAGAGGATGTCGAAGGCGGTGACCAGGACGCTGGTGGGATAGAAGATTTTCACCTCCGGGGTCTGGTCGGGCCAGCCCAGGGTGGAAAAGGGCCAGAGGGCCGAAGAGAACCAGGTGTCCAGGACGTCGGTTTCCTGGACCAGTTCTGCCACCGCATTTCGGGCACTGCGCCGGGTCTTCCCGGCGGACCAGGACTTCCCCGCAATTGCTTACAGGTCCAGGCCGGGATGCGGTGGCCCCACCAGATCTGCCGGGAGATGCACCAATCCCGGATATTGTTCATCCAATCGAAGTAGCTCTTGTCCCAGTTGGCCGGGATCAGTTTGGTGCGGCCGTCCTGCACTGCGGCTATGGCCGCCGCCGCCAGGGTCTTGACCGCCACGAACCATTGTTTGGAGACCAAAGGTTCGACGATGACCTTGCAGCGGTAGCAGTGGCCCACGGGGACGACGTAAGGCTCGACCTTCTCCAGGAGGTCGGCCTTTTTCAGGTCTTTGACGATCTGGCCCCGGCAGACGAAACGGTCCATGCCCACGTACTTGGGCCCGGCCTCTTTGGACATCTTGCCGGCCTCGTCGATGACCTGGATGGCCGGGAGGTCGTGGCGCTTCGCCACCTCGAAGTCGTTGAAGTCATGGGCCGGGGTGATCTTCAGGGCGCCGGTGCCGAACTCCAGCGAGACGTAGGAATCGGTGATCACCGGGATCTCCCGCCCCAGGATCGGCAGACGCAAGGTGGCGCCGTGGAATTTCAGATAACGCTTGTCTGCGGGGTTGACCGCCACCGCGGTGTCTCCCAGCAAGGTCTCCGGCCGGGTGGTGGCCACGGTGAGGTGGCCGTCGGCCTGCGGCCAGGGGATAGCGGATATAATAGAGGTGGCCGTCGTGGGGGTCGTGCTCCACCTCCAGGTCGGCCAGGGCCGTTTGACAGCGGGGGCACCAGTTGATGATGTAGTCGCCCTTATAGATCAAGCCCTCTTCATAGAGCCGGACAAAAACCTCCCGCACCGCCCGGGAGAGGCCCTCATCCAGGGTGAAGCGCTCCCGGCTCCAGTCGCAGGAGGCGCCCAGGCGCTTCAACTGGTTGATGATCTGCCCGCCGGATTCGGCCTTCCACTGCCAGACCCGCTCAATGAAGGCCTCCCGGCCCAGGGCGTGGCGGTCGGTGCCTTCGGCGGCCAGCATGCGCTCCACCACGTTTTGGGTGGCGATGCCGGCGTGGTCGGTGCCCGGCATCCACAGGGCGTCAAAGCCCTGCATGCGCTTGCTGCGCACCAGGATGTCCTGCAAGGTGTTGTTCAGGGCGTGGCCCATGTGCAGGACGCCGGTGACGTTGGGGGGCGGGATGACGATGCAATAGGGCGGCTTGCGGCCGTCGGCCTGGGCCCGAAAGAGGCCCTGCTCCTCCCAATATTTGTACCATTTTTCCTCGATCCGCAGGGGATCGTAGACTTTGTCGAGAATTTCGGTCATGGTGGTTCCTGTGGAAAGATTCTTGGGGGAGGGGGCTAAGGGCTTTTTCGTAAATGGCCCTTACCCCCTCCCCCAATCTCCATCCCCCAATCCCCATAAGTTAGATTAGATGTTAGCATAGATTATAACTACTTAATATCATTGCAAACTATCATGCAAAGCCGGCATGTCAAGACAATAGCATCCTCAGGGATGAAGCGGACCGGGAAATCTGCTTGAAATTGGCCCGAAGATTTGGTATGACCAAGTGGTCATGTTGAGAGCACGAAGAACCGACTATGTCCACCTTCCGGCAACTGCCGCCGGACAAGCAGGAGCGCGTCCTGGACGCGGCCCTGGCGGAGTTCGCCGACCAGGGCTATCAGGCCGCCTCCCTGAACCGCCTGGTGGCCCAGGCCGGGATCGCCAAGGGGTCGCTGTACCAATATTTTCCCAATAAAGAAGGGATCTTCCGGCACATCTTCCAGTTTGCCTTGAGCCGGGTGCAGCGCCGCCTCACCACGGTCAAGGACGGGACCCTGGAGGAAGGCTTCTTCGTGCGCCTGGAAAAATCCCTGCTGGCCGGGGTTGCGTTTCCTGCGGGAACACCCCCGGATCTTCAGCCTCTATCTGAAGATCCAGTTCGACAAAAACGTCCCCTGCCGGGAGGAGTTCCTGGCCGCGGTGCGCCGCCACGCGGCGGAATATTTCGGCTCCCTGGTGCGCCGGGCCAAGGCCCGGGGGGAGCTGCGGCCCGGGGTGCCCGAGGCTGCGGTGCTGTTCCTGCTGGACGCCCTGTTCGACCGCTTCCTCCAGGCCGTGGCCGTGCCCTCTCTGGATGTGACCCTGGGCCTCTACCAGGCGCCGGAGGAGGTCATCCGCCGGCGGGTTCGGGAACTGGTGCGACTGTTACAAGACGGCCTGGCGGCGTAGGGCGAAGACAAGATTCGCCCCTACAAAAATTTTTTTGAAATTAGCATGACCGGCCGGTCATATAAGGAGAGTAGCCATGGCTCTGCCCATTTTTCAGGACTCCGGGCTCAAGCCCATTTATAACAAGGTGGCGGCAGGGGTTCGTCTGGACCGGGAAGACGGCTTGGCGCTGTTTGCCAGCGCCGACCTGCTGGGGGTGGGGGCCCTGGCCCACCTGGTGCGGCAGCGCCTCCATGGGAATCAGGCCTTCTATATTTACAACCAGCATATCAACTACTCCAATATCTGCATCAACGGGTGCAAGTTCTGCGCCTTCAGCCGCAAGGCCGGCGAGCCCGGGGCCTATGAGATGTCCCTGGAGGAAATCCTGGGCAAGGTGGAGGAGCGGGCCCACGAGCCCATCACCGAGATCCATATCGTGGGCGGCTGCCATCCGGACCTGCCCTTCTCCTTTTATCTGGAGATGCTGCGCGGCATCAAAAAGCTGCGCCCCGAGGTGCATCTCCAGGCCTTCACCGCGGTGGAAGTGGCCCACCTGGCCGGCCAGGCCGGGCTGAGCGTGCCCGACACCCTGCTGGCCCTCAAGGAGGCGGGGCTGGGGTCGCTGCCCGGCGGCGGCGCCGAAGTCTTCAGCCCCCGCATCCGGCAGCACCTCTGCCCCGAAAAGCTCTCGCCCGAGGGCTGGCTGGGAGTGGCCCAAACCGCGCATAAGCTGGGGCTCAACACCAATGCCACCATGCTTTACGGGCACCTGGAGACCCTGGAGGAGCGGGTGGACCATCTGGTCAGGTTACGGGAGGCGCAGGATGAGACTCAGGGGTTCCTGGCCTTCATCCCCCTGGCCTTTCACCCCCAAAACACCGGCTTGAGCGAGCTTACCGGCCCCAGCGCCATCGACGATTTGAAGACCCTGGCGGTCTCCCGCCTGATGCTGGACAACATTCCCCACATCAAGGCCTTTTGGGTGATGCTGGGGCCCAAGATGGCCCAGATTTCCCTGTGTTTCGGGGTGGACGACGTGGACGGCACGGTCATGGAGGAGCGCATCACCCACATGGCCGGGGCCCAGACCCCGCAGGGCCTGACCCGGAAGCAGCTCCGGGCCCTGATCCGGGAGGCCGGCTGCGAGCCGGTGGAGCGGGACACGCTGTACTCAGTAGTCAGTAGCCAGTAGTCAGCCGAGTCGGCGGCCACAGGCCGCCCTATAAAGGTTAAAGCATGATTTCCGGCAAGCGCCTTAAGCGAGATGAAGCCAACCGTTTGTGGGACCTGGACCTCCTCGCCCTGGGGGCCGCGGCCGACCGGGTGCGCCGCCGCCTCAACCCGGCGCCCCGGGTGACCTACGTCATCGACCGCAACATCAATTACACCAACATCTGCGTCTCGGGCTGCCGTTTCTGCGCCTTTTACCGGGCGCCCGGCGCGCCGGACGGCTACGTCCTGGCCTGGGACGAGCTGGCCGCCAAGCTCCAGGAACTCAAGGACCACGGCGGCAGCGGGGTGCTGCTCCAGGGCGGGCTCAATCCGGAGCTGGGGCCGGATTATTATGAGAAGCTCATCGGCTGCATCCGCGACGCCGGCCTGGCGGTGCACGGCTTTTCGCCGCCGGAGGTGGTTTATTGGGCCGACGCAGTGGAGTCTGACGCATTCAGGAAGTGATCAGGTTATTGATTGAGGCGGGCTTGAGTTCCATCCCCGGGGGCGGCGCCGAAATCCTGGTGGACCGGGTGCGCCGGAAAATTTCCCCGAATAAATGCGACAGCGCCCTTTGGCTGGAAGTCATGGCCACGGCCCACCGCCTGGGGTTGAAAAGCAGCGCCACCATGATGTTCGGGCACCTGGAGACCCGGGCTGAACGCACGGAGCATCTGCTCAAGATTCGCGACTTACAGGACGAAACCGGCGGCTTTACCGCCTTCATCCCCTGGACCTTCCAGCCCGGCGGCACCAACCTGGGCGGCGAGACCCTGGGGGCGGTGGAATACCTGCGCACCCTGGCCATTTCCCGCCTGGTGCTGGACAACGTGCCTCATCTGCAAGTATCATGGGTGACCCAGGGTCCCAAGGTGGCCCAACTCGCCCTGAAATTCGGGGCCGACGACTTCGGCTCCACCATGCTGGAGGAAAACGTGGTGGCCGCCACCGGGGTGGGCTTTCGGCTGCCCCGGGAAGAGATCGAGAGCCTCATCCGCCAGGCCGGCTACGAGCCGCAGGTAAGGGACCATAGATATAAAATCAGTGATCAGTGGCCAGTAGTCAGTGGTCAGTAAAAGACGGAAAGTTGGTGGGGCGGGCCTCCGTGCCCGCCTGAGGGTGTACACTGCACAATTACGTCTTGCACAGGTGAGGACACCTGTGCCACCAAGAATCAGTGATCAGTAGTCAGTAAAAGATAGCCACGGGCGGTTGGCTTTTCTAAGGAATTGGTGGGCAGTGCCCACCCTACAGGCGAGACGCCTGGGCCACCAAGGACAGTGAAACTTCAAAAGACCATGAAACCAGAAATCGCCGTCATTGCCCGGGTTGGGGCGCATAAGGCCTTCGAGGCCAAGGGCTTGAAGCCGGAGAAGACCGAGGTCTTTACAACGCCTTATGGCGACAGCCGCCCGGTCCATTTCTTCCGGCATGAAGGCCTGGAGTTTACGGTCCTCTCCCGCCATGGGGAGGCGGGCTACGACCTCTCGGCGCCCTTTCTCAACCCCCGGGCCAACCTCTATGCCTTGAAGAGCCTGGGAGTGGCGAAGGTCCTGGCCTGGGTGGCCCCTGGGTCTCTGAAGGAGGAGATGGCTCCCGGCGATTTAGTGGTGCCGCGCGATGTCCTGGATGAAGGCAAAGGCGGACCGCAGACCTTTTTCCAGGGGGTGGGCTGGGGCTTCATTCGGCATAATCCTTTATTCTGTCCAGAGCTTAGGGAAGCCGTGCTAAAGAGCCCTGGCCGGGGCGCCGTTCACGGTTCACGGCCACGGGGTCTATGTGGCCACCACCGGGCCGCGGCTGGAGACGGCCGCCGAGATCCGCAAGTTCCGCCTGTTGGGGGGCGACCTGGTGGGCCAGACCCTGGCGCCGGAGGTCTTTCTGGCCCGGGAACTGGAACTCTGCTACACTGCCCTCACTTATGTGGTGAATTACGGCGAGGGCTTGGTGGACCGGCCCTACCAGCCCGGAGTGCTGTTCGAGGGCCTGGCCACGCCCGCTGAAATCCAAAAGGTGGCGGCAGTGGAAGCAGCCTTCCCGGAGTTAATCCTGAGGATCTTGCCGGCCCTCGCCGCCTCGGCGCGGCAATGCCCCTGTCCCCGCTTGCTGGAGCGCTACCGCCTCCGGGGGGACCTCGGTCCGGACTGGCGCAAATGGGTGCGATAGAAAAAGGCGGCGGGCGAGGACGCCCGCCCTACGTGTCTATTTTGGTAGGGTGGCCCGGACTGCGTGCGTTGGGTGCGAAGCACAGAGGTTCGCCTGCCATGCACGGGCTGCGATACTGATCCGGGCAGGCACGGAGGCCTGCCCCACTAAACATGAGATGAGACATGATCGCACACGTCAGTAAATGGGTCTTACCGGTGAGCCGCCCACCCATCCGGGATGGGGCGGTGGTGCTAAATGGCGATGGCATCCTGGCCGTGGGTCCGGCTCGGGAGGTGCTGTCAGGCTTTAAGGGGCTGATCTGCAACCACGGCGCCGGCGCCATCCTGCCGGGGCTGGTTAACTGCCATGCCCACCTGGAGTTCTCCGCCCTGGCCGGGCGCATTCCCCCGCAGGAGCGCTGGGAGGAGTGGTTGGAGTCCACCCTGGCGGCCCGTGAAACCCTGGCCCCGGCAGCGGTTGACCAGGGCATCCTCCAGGGGATTGAGGCCCTGCACCGCAGCGGCACCGCCTTGGTGGGCGAGGTCAGCAACACCGGCGCTTCTCTGCGCCATTTGGAAAACAGTCCCCTGGAATACCATCTGTTTTATGAATGTTTGGGTTTCAACCTGCGGGAGCGGGTGGATCTGGCCGAGTCTTTTCCGTTTTTGGCCGAGTCCAGGGCGGTGGACAATCTCCAGGTCTCGGCCGCGGCCCATGCTCCTTATTCCGTCTCCCCGGAGCTCTTCCAGGCCATCAGCCTGTGGAACGGCGACTCCCGGCCGCAAACGGTGCATCTGGGGGAGTCCCGGGCGGAGCGGGATTTTTTGTCGAAGGGCAACGGTTTTTTTCAGGATTTACTCAGGAGCCGCGGGCGCTGGGTGGAGGATTTTCAAGCCCCGGGACCGAGCCCGGTAGCTTACCTGAATGGGTTGGACTTCTTGGGACCCCGCACCCTGGCGGTACACGGCGTCTGGCTCGATGACCCGGATTGCCGCCTGCTGGCCCAGAGCCAAAGCTGGCTGGTCCTCTGTCCCCGGGCCAACCGCTACACCGGAGCCGGGGTGCCGCCGGTGGACCGGCTGCTGCAAGCCGGGGTCAACCTGGCCCTGGGCACCGACTCCCTGGCGGGCAACTGGGACCTGAACCTGTTCGGCGAGATGCGCTGGCTGCACCGCAATTTCCCCGCCTACCCCGGGGATTTGTGGCTGCGCCTGGGGACCCTCAACGGGGCCCGGGCCTTGGGACGCGACCGGGACCTGGGCAGCCTGGAGCCGGGTAAAAAGGCGGCCCTGGGTTTCATTCCCTTGCCGAAGGCCACGGAAAATTTTTGGCGGGAACTTTTCGTCGCCGGGTCTACCGGGAAGTTTCGCTGGTTGAATTAACCGGGGCGACCCAGCGGGTCGCCCCTACGAAAAAAGGACACGGACTGACTTTTGCCGTAAGGCCGTTCGAGAACCGCACCCTACAAGATAATGGAGAGTCCCTATTTTTCGGAGCCCACATGGCTTTTAAGGCCCGTCTTGGCCGGATTCAGTACCTCAATGTCCTGCCCATCTATTTCGCCCTGGAGCACCTGTTCGGGGAAAACGGCTTTCACCTGGTGGCCGGCACCCCGGCGGAACTCAACGCCGCCATGCGCCGGGGGGAGGTGGACCTGGGCTCCATTTCCGCCCTGGAATACGGCCGCCATCCGGACGATTACCTGCTGCTCCCGGACCTCTCCATCAGTTCCCGGGGGCCGGTGGGCAGCGTGCTGCTCTTCAGCCGGGTGCCGTTTGCGGAGTTGGACGGCCGCAGCATCCGGGTGAGCAATGCTTCGGCCAGCGGCGCCGCCCTGCTCAAGGTCCTCATGGCCAAACTTTTCCGGGTGAAGCCCCGCTATGAGGCCGGTACCCTGGCTAAACGGCCCCTGACCGAGGCTGAGGCGATTATGGCCATTGGCGACGAGGCCTTGTGTCTGAAGCAGGCCAAGGCCCTGCCCTTCGAACTGGACCTGGGGGAGGCGTGGCAGGAATTGACCGGCTTGCCCTTTGTCTTCGGAGTCTGGGCGGTGCGCCGGGCCTTCGCCATAAGCCCAGCCCGAGGCTACCGGAGCTTTGCACCGGCTGCTGTTGCGTTCCAAAGTCTGGGGGCTGGGATCGTTGCCGGAGTTGAGCCGGATGGCCGCCAAACCCTTCGGCATGACCCCGGAGCAGGTGCTGGCCTATTTCCACCAACTGGATTATGCTTTGGGACCGGAGCACGAACGGGGCTTGCGGACGTTTTTTCATTATTTGCACGAACAGGGAGAGCTGGCGGAGGAGCCGAGACTGGAATATTTTAAGTTAGCTGAGTATTTAGTATTTTATCAGATGCAACCGCCGACATTAATCAGGAGGTTACAGCCATGAAAAAATGCGACTTTCGCTCGTCTCTTAAGCAGATCTCTAATCAAAATCACTTCTAATGATATTGCTCCTCGGCCATGTAGTGGATTTTTCCCGGTCAGGCCAAGGCCATCTCGGTGCCCACCTATAGCATCATTGATCTCGGCCTGCTGCCGGGGGGGACCAACAGCTATGCCTACGGCATCAATAATGCCGACCAGGTGGTGGGAGCACTCCGAGGTTACACCCGTCGGGGTGATTATCACTCACGCCTTCCTGTATGAAAATGGGGTGATGAAGGATCTCGGCACCCTGCAAGGTCGCCAGGGTAGCGCGGCTTACGGCATCAATAACGCCGGGCAGGTGGCGGGAACTTCCAACGGGGTGCCGACGGTTTCCAGCGATCATGCCTTCCGATATACCAACGGGGACATGTTGGATCTCGGCGCCCTGCCGGGGGCGGATCAGAGCTATGGCTATGCCATCAATAATCTAACGGGCAGGTGATGGGGACAGCCTTGGTTCCTCCGGCGCTAGTGGCCTTTGGCCCTATCATGCCTTCCTGTATAGCGGCAGCGGACCATGACGGATCTGGGCAGCGTGCCCACGCCGGGATATGGCGAAAGCCGCGGCTATGGCATCAATGACAACGGCTGGGTAGTGGGGAAAGCCAACCCCCCCGGACGGAGGGTTGGGCCATGCCTTCCTTTAGCCAACGGGGTCATGATGGATCTCGGCGTCGAAGCGGAGAAATACGGCTACTACAGCGAATTCCGCGGCATCAATAACGCCGGACAGATAGTGGGATCCGCCATTGCCAAGAATGACTCTAGGTAGCCTTCCGGTATCTATGAAGGCGGAGAGTGACGTTGCTCGGCTCAGTCTGGGGAGGGCAACGAGTGTAGGCCCTGGGGCTCAACTCCTGCGGGTCAGGTGGTGGGGAAATCTGTCACCACCTCGGCTACGTTCATCCCTTCTTGTACACGAAGGGCAGAATGGTGGAATTGACCCGGTTGGTGGTGGGGAAAATCCTTTTACCCAATTACAGGTGGCCACCGCCATTAACGACAACGGCTTATATTGTCGGCTACGGCACAATGCCGGATAACAGCACCCACGCCTTTCTGGCCACTCCGGGTTCGAGGATGAAGGCTATCGGCTATGTCCCGTATCTCTTGTTACTTGATTAAGAAGAGGGCTGAGCAGGAACGCCGGTTTATGGCGGTTATGGGTGGTCGGGCCACGCTTTAGCTGATTGAAGGGAGATCCATGGGTTATCGCAATTTGCAGGAATTTATCGCCCGCCTGGAGAAGGCCGGGGAACTGGTGCGGATTAAGGAGCCGGTGAGTCCTTATCTGGAGATTACCGAGATCACCGACCGGGTCTCCAAGTCTGGGGGGCCGGCGCTGCTCTTCGAAAACGTGCCCGGCTACGAGATGCCGGTGCTGATGAACGCCTTCGGCTCCATGAAGCGCATGTGTCTGGCCCTGGAGGTGGACTCCCTGGACGACATCGCCGCAGGATTTGCTGGGCTTTATGGAGGCGGAAGCCAACACCCTGTGGAAGAAGTTGAAGCTCCTGCCCCAGCTGGCCCGGCTGGGAAGGATGTTTCCCAAGGAGGTGTCCCGGGGTCCCTGCCAGGAAGTGGTGCTCACCGGCGACGATATCGATCTGGCCAAGATCCCGGTACTCACCTGCTGGCCGGAAGACGGCGGGCCTTTCATCACTCTGCCGGCGGTCTTCACCCACCATCCCGAGACCGGGCGGCGCAACGTCGGCATGTACCGCCTGCAGGTCTATGACGCCAAGACCACCGGCATGCACTGGCACGCCCACAAGGGCGGGGCCCAGCACTACCGGGTGGCGGAGGCCAGAGGGGAGGCGCTGCCCGCGGCGGTGGCCATCGGCGCCGACCCGGCGGTGACCTATGCGGCCACCGCGCCCCTGCCCGAGGACATCGACGAAATCCTGTTTGCCGGCTTCCTCAGGAATGAGCCGGTGGAGATGGTGGACTGCGTCAGCCAGCCCCTGAAGGTGCCGGCGGAAGCGCAGATCGTTTTGGAGGGCTTCGTGGCGCCCGGAGAACGACGCACGGAAGGGCCCTTCGGCGACCACACCGGTTATTATTCCCTGGCCGACGACTACCCGGTGTTTCACCTCACCGCCATTACCCGGCGGCGCCAGGTGGTCTATCCCGCCACCATTGTGGGCCGGCCCCCCATGGAAGACTGTTTCCTGGCCAAGGCCACCGAGCGCATCTTCTTCCCCTTGATCAAAAAGACCCTGCCGGAGATGGTGGACCTGAACCTGCCGGTGGAGGGGGTGTTCCACAACCTGGCCTTCATTTCCATCGACAAGCGCTATCCCGGCCATGCCCGCAAGGTGATGCACTCCATTTGGGGCATGGGCCAGATGATGTTCACCAAGATCATCGTGGTCTTCGACCGGGAAGTGGACGTCCAGGATATCGGCCAGGTCCTGTGGCGCCTGGGGAACAACGTCGACCCCAAACGGGACGTGGTGTTCTCCGAAGGGCCGGTGGACGCCCTGGACCATGCCGCCCCCTTGCCCCATTACGGCTCCAAGATGGGCATCGACGCCACCCGGAAGTGGCCTGAAGAGGGTTTTAGCCGGCCCTGGCCCAAGGTGATCGACATGGACCCGGAAATCAAACGGAAGGTGGACGAATTGTGGCCTCGCCTGGGACTGAAGTGAACCGCTACGTGGTGGCCGTCACCGGGGCCTCGGGGATGATCTACGCCCGGGAATTGCTGGCCTATTTCGCCGGACGGCCGGACCTGGAACTGCACGGCATCATCTCCGCCGCCGGGGAACAGGTGCTGAACCTGGAATTGGGGCTGACCCCGGCTAGCCTGGCCCCCGGGGCCGTCTGGCACCGGGTGGGCGACTTCACCGCCCCCATGGCCAGCGGCTCCTTCCGGGCCCGGGCCATGGTGGTGGTTCCTTGCTCCATGGGGACCCTGGGGGCCATCGCCCAGGGAGCGGGGCGCAACCTGATCCACCGGGCCGGCGAGGTCTTCCTGAAGGAGCGGCGGCCCCTGATTTTGGTGGTGCGGGAAACCCCGTTGAGCCTCATTCACCTGAAGAACCTGGTCCGGGTGGCCGAGGCCGGGGCCACTGTCATGCCGGCCTGCCCGGGCTTCTACCATCGGCCCGCCTCTCTTACTGAGCTGGCCCGGCAGTTCGCCGGGCGCATTCTGGATCACCTGGGTCTGGAACACCAACTTGGCCCCCGCTGGGGAGAGGACTGACCAGAAAGGCGCTAAGAGAAGAGGAGTTGGGGTGAGCGGATATCTTTTTTTGGCAGCCGCGGCCGCGGCCACCGGCCTGCATCTTTGGCTGGGAAAGCAGCCGGTCACCAGGGCAAGGCTCATCGAAGTCCTGCTGCTTTATCTATTGGTCATTTTTGCAGGATTGGGAGGAATGCTGGGGTTCTTGGGTCATACCTTCATGGCTCGGGAAATTGCCCTGAAGATCGGCTGGCAGCCCAGCCCCTTTCAGTTTGAAGTGGCCCTGGCCAACCTGGCCTTCGGCGTGCTGGGGATCTTGTGTCTCTGGCAGCGCCAGGGATTTTGGACCGCCACCGGGATCGGTTATGCCACCTTTTTACTGGGGTGCGGCTATGGGCATCTCCGGGACATGATCGTCCAGCACAATTACGCCCCGTATAACGTGGGGCTGGTGCTGTGGCTTAATGATCTGGCCGTGCCCCTGGCCATCCTGGTATTGTTGCGGTTGCGCCGCCAAAACGAGAGACCGAGGGAGTCTGCCCTTGCATCTGACTGAACGGATTGAAAATGAATGAAGATAGCCCGATGAACGGCAGTTCGACCATAAAACAGTTTTTCCGGGACGTCGGCGAACTCCTGGAAATGATCAAGATCGGCCACAGCGTCCTGGCCCTGCCCTTTGCCTTCATGGGGGCCATGCTGGCGGCCCGGGGCCTGCCCGCCGGCCGCATCAGCTTTTTTATCCTGGTGGCCATGGTGGGGGCCCGGGCGGCAGCCATGGCCTTCAACCGCCTGGCGGACGCCCCGTTCGACGCCCTCAATCCGCGCACCGCCGACCGGGCCTTGCCCGCCGGCCGGGTGAGCCGCCGGGGCACCTTCATCTTCACCGCCATCAGCGCCGCAGTCTTTATGGGGGCTGCGGCCCAGCTCAACCGGGTCTGTTTCCTCCTCTCGCCCCTGGCCCTGCTGGTGATCCTGGGATACTCCCTCACCAAGCGCTTCACCGTCCTCTCGCACCTGGTCCTGGGCCTGAGCCTGGGCCTCGCCCCGCTGGGCGGTTGGCTGGCGGTTAAGGGCGACCTGGGCCTCTCGGTGCTGGTCCTGGCTCTGGCGGTGATCTTCTGGGTGGCAGGCTTCGACGTCCTCTATGCCCTGCAGGACGAGGAGTTCGATCGTAGAGTCGGCCTGTTCTCCCTGCCGGCCTGGCTGGGCGCCGCCAAGGCCCGGCGCCTGGCGTGGCTGTTTCACCTGGCGGCGGCCGCCCTCTTCGGCCTCACCGGGGTTATGGCCGGTCTGGGCCCCATCTATGCCGGGGCCGTAGTCTTAAGCGCCCTCATCATGTTCGCCCAGCACTTCCGTCTCTCCACGCAGGAACCCCTGCGCCTGCCGCCGGCCTTTTTCACCCTCAACGGCCTGGTGGGGCTGGGCCTGGCCCTGGCCACCTGGCTTTCCCTGACCATTTGAGGGTTCTGGTTAGCGCCGTCAGTTCCCGGTTTTTGCATTATATTTTCAAGTTAGGTAAATATTTCTTGACAGGGAGAACTTTTTCGACCTATTATGCCCATGGTTCCGCTATATGGAGAGGCAGGCTCAGGAATTTTTTTACAGGGGCCAAGGGAATTTGAACCCTTGGGGAAAAATTATTAAATATTTAGCTTGACAAAAAATTCCTGGGGGCCTTAAAATAGGTTGAACTTTTTAATGTGGGAGAGATTTACACCCTGTTAGAAAGGAGGAGAAGGGGGGCCTGGGGAAAAGCCCAAACTTTTCAACCAAATGATTAAGGGGGGATACCTAATGAAGAAGATTGGTGTTTTGGCAGTAGTGGTGGCAATGGCCTTCCTGTTCGTGGGAGTGGCCAGCGCCGAGATGTACTTGGAGGGTTACATTGGCGGGTCTGCGGCCTCTAATATAGGCCAGTCCTTTTCGGTTCACCAAGTACCTCCGACAAACTTTATAAACGCCTATTCCCACTATCGCTATAGCGGAGCCACCGACATTACCGTACTGGGTGGTATGAAGCTGGGCACATGGTTCGTTCCGGAAGGCTTCGCGGGATATAATTATCCCGGCTGGATGAAGTACTTCGGCTTTTACACCGATTTCAGCTACCAGAACCTGAACACTCGGCCCGCGAGGATCGGCGGCACGACCGTTTGGAATAACACTATCGGCGGCGGTTTGTTTATTAAACCTGGTGGATCATCTGCTATCCAAGCCGCCGGGACTTTAGAATCCGAAGGCATGGTGGCCACCTGGGCCTTCATGTTTGTCGGCCGTTATGGCTTCTTCGCGGATTCGGAAGTGCCCTTCGGCCGCCTGCAGCCCTATGTGGGCGTGGGGCCGGCCATCTTTTTCACCTCTCGGAATATCAAGTTCAATACCGCATCTGTGGGCGGTAATCTCAACGGGGCTGGTTTAACGCATATGAGCCCGGGCAACCAATCGGACACCGTTCTCGGCTTGGCGGTGGATGCCGGCATTCGGTACTATTGCCTGAAGAATGTCTCCCTCGACCTCTCCTTCAAGTACCGTTATGCGCAGACGTCCTACGACTTTAGCGGGGTAGACAACCCTGCTAACGGGTTTATCAATTCGGTTAACGGTGTGCCGGCAACCTTCAGCCTGAACCAACCCCTGCAGCTCTTCAGCTTCCAGTTTGGTGCGGCGTACCACTTCTAATCTGAACCACTGCTGATTTCACAGGCGGCCTTCGGGCCGCCTTTTTTATTGTGTGTCGTCCTAACGCCATTGTCTCCGGGGGGGCAAAGATGTTATGGTGAGACTGCCTCGATCTGGGAAAAGCGATACCTTGCAATTGCCATATTGTCATCCTGAGCGAAGCGAAGGATCTTGTATTGTCCCCGGTCTTCGGTCCTAAAATACGAGATTCTTCGGTCGCGTTGCTCCCTCAGAGTGACATAATGGGGACTTTTTTATAGAACGTTTCAGTTTAATTTAAAACCCGGAACTTTCTTCTATTCGATGTTTCTCCAGCAATTACTCAACGGCCTGACCACCGGCAGCGTTTACGCCCTCATCGCCCTGGGCTACACCATGATTTACGGCATCCTGGGCCTGATCAACTTCGCCCAGGGAGAGATTTACATGTTCGGGGCCTTTGTCACGGTCTTGCTGCTGGCCACCGGGCAGGTCAATTTCGTCCTGGCCTTTATCGCCGGGATGGGGGCCGCCGGCCTGCTGGGGGTGGTCCTGGAACGGGTGGCCTTCCGGCCCCTGCGCGGCTCCCACCCCCTGGTGCCCCTGATCAGCGCCATCGGCGCCTCCATTTTCCTCCAAAGCCTGGCCCTGCTGCTGTTCGGTCCCAATGACCGGCCCTTTCCCATCCAGTTCACCTTTAGCAGTGTTAACGTCGCCGGAGTGCCGGTGTCCACCCTGCAGATGGCCATCCTGGCCGCGGCCCTGGGATTCATGGGCCTGCTGGTGGTCTTCGTGCGTTATACCAGGTACGGCAAGGCCATCGTCGCCTGCGCCCTGGACCGGGACACCGCCCGCCTCATGGGGATCAACGTGGACCGCATGGTGGCCCTGACCTTTTTTATCGGCTCCGCCCTGAGCGGCGCCGCGGGCATTTTGATGGCCATGCTATTACAACGCCACCTACCCCCGCATGGGCCTGCTGCCGGGCCTCAAGGCCTTCAGCGCCGCCATCCTGGGGGGGGTGGGCAACATCCCCGGGGCCATCCTGGGCGGGCTCTTCCTGGGGATGGCCGAAAGCCTGGGCGCCGCTTATATTTCCTCCGGCTACAAGGATGCCATCGCCTTCGCCATCCTTATCCTGGTGCTGCTGATCCGGCCCCAGGGGATTTTGCGCGGCCGGGGGGAATAAGAATAGCTTTCAGCGGTCAGCTTTCAGCTTAAGAAACTCGGAGGATTAGCTGATGGCTAAAAGCCTGTTCAGGATCGAGAACTTAATTGGTAACTAAATGACTTTATTGACAATTAATAATCTGATAAAGAATACTTAATGACCGCCTATCTCTTGCATCTGGCCATCCTGGCAGGGATCTATATCATCCTCACGGTGAGCCTCAACCTGATCATCGGCTATGCCGGCCAGGTCTCTTTGGGGCACGCCGCCTTTTACGGCATCGGCGCCTACGCCTCGGCTCTGGTGGCCTTGCACTGGCACTTCCCCTTTCCGCTGGCGGCCCTGAGCGCCATGCTGGCGGCCGGCGTCTGCGGTATGGCCCTGGGCCTGCCCACCTTGCGGCTGAAAGAGGACTACCTGGCCATCGTGACCCTGGGGTTCGGGGTGATAATGGACCTGGTGTTCCTCAACCTGGAGATCACCGGGGGGCCGGACGGCCTGGCGGGCATCCCCTCCCCTGCCCTTTTCGGTCTGAGCTTTCGGCCCACCGGCCTGTACCTCATTATCGTCGCCGTGGCGGTGATCCTGGTGCTGCTGGTGACCTGGCGTCTGGTGGAGTCCTATCACGGCCGGGCCCTGCGGGCCATCCGGGACCACGAGATCACCGCCCAGGTCATGGGCATCAACACCCCGGCTTACAAAGTCGTCATCTTCACCCTGGCCGCGGCCCTGGCGGGACTGGCCGGCTCGCTTGTACGCCCATTACATCACCTTCATCAACCCCGAGTCCTTCGGCCTGCACACCTCCATCCTGATCCTGGCCATGGTGGTGCTGGGGGGCATGGGCTCGCATAGTGGGGTCGGTGGCGGGAGCGGTGATCCTGACGGCCTTGCCGGAGTTGCTGCGGGAGTTCCGGTCCTACCAGGACCTGGTCTACGGGGCGCTGTTGGTGGGCCTGCTCATTTTGAGGCCGGAAGGATTGCTGGGCCGGGGGAAGTTGAGTTTGAAGTTTTTGCAGCGGGAGAACTGATTTAGTAGGCAGTAGCCAGTAGGGGCGAACCTTGTCTTCGCCCCTAAGCGGGGCGACAGGCAGGGCGAAGACAAGATGCGCCCCTACGGTTTTTACTGGCAACTAGTAACTGGTAACTGACCATGCTGACTCTAAAAAGCGTCCAGGCCGGGTATGGCCGACTGCCGGTGCTCAAGGGCATCTCTCTCCACGTCCGGGAAGGCGAGGTGGTGACCCTCATCGGCGGCAACGGCGCCGGTAAGAGCACCACCCTGCGCACCATCTCCGGCCTGCTGCGGGCCCGGAAAGGGGAGATCGAATTCGCCGGCCACGACCTGACCCGTCTGGCGCCCGAACGCATCGTCACCCTGGGATTGGCCCTGGTGCCGGAAGGCCGCCGGGTCTTCCGCACCCTGAGCGTCACCGCCAACCTGGAGTTGGGGGCCTATCACCGGAAGGATAAAGGCCAGGTGCGCCGGGACCTGGAGGACCTGCGGCAGCGCTTTCCCATCCTGCAGAGCCGGGCCCAGCAGGCGGCCGGCACCCTGAGCGGCGGCGAGCAGCAGATTTTGGCCATCGGCCGGGCCCTCATGGCCCGTCCCCGCCTCTTGATGTTGGATGAGCCCTCCATGGGTCTGGCGCCCCGCATGGTAACCCAGGTTTATGAAATTCTGGCAGAATTAAAGGCAAGCGGCACCACCATCCTGTTGGTGGAGCAAAATGCCCGGGCCGCCTTGAAGGTGGCCGACCGGGGGTACGTCCTGGAGACCGGTCGCATCATCCTGGACGGGGTCGCCGCCGAACTGCGGGAAGACCCGGAGGTCCAGCGGGCTTATCTGGGCAAGGGGTATCGGGAGGTTTGGGAATAAAGAAAACTGTAGGGGCGAACCTTGTGTTCGCCCTGACTTTTTAGCCATAGGGCGAAGACAAGATTCGCCCCTACGATGAACAGCTGAAAGTATTATCTGGTAACTGGATGAGTTTATTAGCAATCAATAACCTGACGAAGAAATTCGGCGGGGTCCAGGCCCTGACCGGGGTCTCGTTCACGGTGGAGGCGGGCGAGATCCTGGGTCTCATCGGCCCCAACGGCGCCGGTAAGACTACCTGCTTCAATCTCATCAACGGCCTCATCCCGCCCACGGCGGGCAGCATCATGATGGCCGGCCGAGAGCTGCTGGGGCTGCCGCCATATCGCCGGGCCGCCCGGGGCCTGGCCCGGACCTTTCAGAATATCCAGCTCTTCGGAGGCATGACGGTGCTGGAAAATATCCTCACCGGCAACCACCTGGGCCAGCAGGTGGGAATTCTGCAGGCCCTCCTGCCGCTGCCCAAGGTGAGGCGGGCTCAGGCCCAGGCCGCCGGGCGCGCCCTGGAGTTGCTCCGCCTGGTGGGCCTGGAAGGCAAAGGCGATCTTCCGGCCGATTCCCTGGCCTACGGCGACCAGCGCCGCCTGGAGATCGGCCGGGCCCTGGCCTTGGGGCCGCAATTGCTGCTGCTGGATGAGCCCGCCGCCGGCCTCAATCCCCGGGAGACCGAGGACCTCATGGTCTTGCTGGAGGAACTGCGGCGCCTGGGGATCACCCTGCTGGTCATCGAACACGACATGACCCTGGTCATGGGCCTCTGCGACCGCATCGTGGTCCTGGACCACGGCGAGGTCATCGCCGCCGGCCCGCCCCGGGAGATTCGCCGGGACCCCCGGGTCATCGAGGCCTATTTGGGTAAGGAGGAAGAATAGAACCTTGGGGAGAGGGGGCAGTAAGCAGCTTAATTTTGTAAGTGGGCGGCCACTTTCCGCCATCCGGTTTCCGAAATACCGACAAACCGCAATCCGAAAAGGAGGACGACCATGGCAATCTTCGATCAAGGAGCGGAGCAGATGGATCGTGGGGAATTGGCCCAGCTGCAGTTGGAGCGGCTCCAGGCCACCCTCACCCGGGTCTATAAGAACGTCAAGTTCTACAAAAAGAAATTCGACGAGATCGGCTTCCTGCCGGAGGATTGCCAGTCCCTGGAGGACCTGGCGAGGCTGCCCTTCACCACCCGGCACGACCTGGCCCGGGCCTACCCTTACGAGATGTTCGCCGTGCCCCTGCGGGAGGTGGTGCGCATCCACTCCTCCACCGGCAGCCCCGGCAACCCCATCGTCATGGGCTATACCGCCCGGGACCTGCGCCACTGGGCGCGGCTGGCGGCCCGGGTCCTGACCGCCGCCGGGGTGGACCGGGACGACGTGGTCCAGGTGACCCTGAGCTACGGTCTCTTCACCAGCGCCTTCGGCCTCCACTACGGGGTGGAACTCCTGGGGGCCTCGGTGATCCCCACCGGTCCCGGCGGCACCGCCCGCCAGGTCCAGGTGATGCGGGACTACCGCACCACCGTGTTGATCTCCACCCCATCCTACGCCCTGGTGCTGGCCGACCAGATGGCGGCCCAGGGGCTGGACCCCAAGGACCTGCACCTGAAGCTGGCCCTGTTGGCCGGGGAGCCCTGGACCGAAGCGGAGCGCGCCGAAATCGAGTCCCGCCTCTACCTCACCGCCCTGGAGAATTACGCCCTGTCCGAAGCCATGGGGCCGGGGGTGGCCGGGGAGTGCGCCGCCCGCCAGCTGCCGGGCATGCACCTCAACGAAGACCATTTCCTCCCCGAGGTCATCGACCCCAAAAGCGGCGCGGTCCTGCCCGCCGGAGAGCTGGGGGAGCTGGTGCTCACCACCATCACCCGGGAGGCCACGCCCCTGGTGCGTTTCCGCACCGGGGATTTGGTGCGCCTGGACTATGCGCCCTGCCCCTGCGGCCGCACCTTGGCCCGCATGAGCCGCATTGCGGGGCGCTGCGACGAGGTGGTCATCGTCAAGGGCATCAACATCTTCCCGACCCGGGTGGGCCAGATTTTGCGGGGCCTCCACGGGGAGGAAGAGCCCGCCTACCAGTTGGTGGTGGGCCGGGAAGGCCACCTGGACTACCTGGAGGTCAGGATCGAGGTGCAGCGAGGGCCTCTTCTTCGACAAGATGACGGTGCAGCGGGAATTTTTGCAGCAACTGACCCACAAGCTGGCCCAGGGCATCGGGGTCTCGCCGCGGGTGAAACTGGTGGAGCCGGGCTCCCTCGCCCGGGAGCAGGAGACCTCTAACTTAGTGATTGATTTAAGGAAGTGAGTTTGTTAGCATGTGATGGTGCCCATTATTTCCTAAACTATCAACAACCTCAGTGGGAGGAAGGGAAATGGCTCCAGGACCCAATGACATCCGTTATGTGTGCCTCTCGGATATGCATCTGGGGGCGGAATTGAGCCTATTGACCGGCTTAAAGAATGATCCCGCCACTGGGAAACCGCAGGTTGATCCCCAGAATGCCAGTCCGGTCATGCAGAAATTTGGTGTTTTGCCTGAGCTGACCTGATCCTGCGCAACGACCCTCAGACGCCGAAGCCCACCTTGATCTTGCTGGGGGATATCTTAGAGCTGGCCCTGGCTAACGATAATGTGGCGGCTATGGTCTTTTGGCGGTTCATAGACTTTGCCATGGAGCCGGACCATGAACTTTTCGGCGACATTCTTTATATCCCCGGCAACCACGACCACCACCTGTGGGAAAGCGCCCGGGAGACCCAGTATGTGCTGAAATACTTGCCAGGCAAGCGATATTCTGGCTCGAGACTCCCTGGCACACTACCAATATCTTCATGGAACTGAAAGACGAAGAACCTAACCAGGTGCCTTCCTTTTTCCTGAACGCCCTGTTAAAGCGCTATGATCATCTTGAATAACCTCACCATAAATACCGTTTATCCCAATTTCGGCTTGATAAAAGGCAACCGTAGCGTAATTTTTCATCACGGGCACTTTGTCGAATCCATCTATCAGCTGATGACCACCTTGAAAAACCTGATCTTTCCCGGATCAGAAAGACTTGATCCGCCGGGTGTGGGACCTGGAGGCGGAAAACTTCGCCTGGATCGACTTTTTCTGGTCCACCCTGGGGCGCTCCGGAGAGTTCGGCCCGGATGTGGAAATCATCTATGACAAGATGCAGGAGCGAGGCGCAGTTCCGGAAGCTGGTCGAAAACCTGGCCACCGGCCTGGCGGAGCAATATGGCATCTCGGGCAGTGACGTGACTCGGATGGCTTGGCACAGATAACCAAGCAAGATTGTTGATGGCCTGGTGCACAAGCTGGTCTATTCCGAACGGACCCAGACCGACCAGTATTTAAGTCGAGGATGCCAAGACGGGTCTGTTAGATTACGTCAATGGGCCTCTGCAAGATACAAATTGCTGAGGAATGCGCGGAATCGTCACCTGTATTTTCCCCAGGAGATCACCTTCGTCTTCGGCCATACCCATAAGCCCTTTGAGGAGACCTCGGACCTTTAGCGCATACCTGGGAAATGGAGTGCCGGTCTATAACACCGGCGGCTGGGTGGTGGAGACGGTGGACCCCGCGCCCGTGCATGGCGGCGCCGCGGTGCTGCTGAATGAGAATCTCGATGTCGTTTCCTTGCGCATGTATAACGAGGCCGATGGTCCGGTGACGATCCGGTCGAGGTCGACGATGAACAACCTCTCCCCGGCCAGGGCCACAGCGATTTCTTCAATCACTTAAACGGGCTGGTCCAAGCCGACCAGCCGCCCTGGAGCAAGTTTTCGCAGACGGTAGTCTGAGGAACTGCGCCATCAGGGAAGAGATTCTCAAGGATAAGATAAATTCTTAGGTAAAATGCGACTAATTAAGATAATCGCACTTGCTTGTCTCATGATCTTCCTGCTGGCGGCGGGCTGTGCCGGGGTGACCCGCCGCCGCCGGCGAACCTGAGCCAGGACTGGGGCCAGCAGCAGACCTTTGACTATCAAGGGGTCAAGATCAACTATTACGAGGCGGGGCAGGGGCCGCCCATCCTGCTGCTGCACGGCTTCGGGGCCTGCGCCTATACCTGGCGGTATCTGATTCCGCCTTGGCGGCGCAGCACCGGGTCTTCACCATGGACCTCAAGGGCTTCGGCCTGCTCGGACAAGCCCGCCGACGGCCATTATGCCGTGGCCGACCAGGCCGAGATGGTGGCCGACTTCATCCGCCGCCAGGACCTGCACGACCTGGTGATCATGGGCCACTCCATGGGCGGCGCGGTGACCCTGATGACCTACCTCAAGCTGCAGGGAGACCGACCCCGGGCGGCATCAAAAAGCTGGTGCTCATCGACAGCGCCGGCTATCCGCAGAAAATGCCCTGGTTCATCTGGCTGGCCAAGGTCCCCGGGCTCAGTACCGCACTCAGCAAGCTGCTGTCGCCCCGGTTCGCCACCGCCCTGGTGCTGAAAAAATGTTACTATGATAAGGACAAGGTTACCGAAGAGCAGATCGACACCTACGCCTATTACGGCAGCCTGCCGGGCGCGGCGGCGGCGGTGAGCCAGACGGCCAAACAGATGGTGCCAAAGATCAAGACATCGAGGCCCTCATCGCCCAATACAAGACCATCAAGGTGCCGGTTTTGGTTATTTGGGGCAGGGAGGATGAAGTGGTGCCGCTGAAGGTCGGCCTGAATTTCAAGCGGGATATCCCGGACTCGCAACTGGTCGTCATTCCGCACTGCGGCCATATACCCCTGGAGGAGGAACCGCTGGCTACCCGGCAGGCGATTATGGAGTTTTTGAAAAAGTAATTTGAATTAATGCACAGGTGAGGACACCTGTACCAGCAGGATTGATTAAAGTGAAGCGGTAATGAAGAAAGAAAAGTGGCACAGGCGTCTTGCCTGTGCAATCTTTTCAAAATTACTCAAAGATATTTGCCGCATTGGCAATTGCCGGGCAGCGTTTATTTCATTACCTGGCGCTGTAAAGAATGGCGAACTCCTTTCACTCCCAGAGAACGCACCATTACTTTGAAGGCCCTGCAATATTGGGATGGCCGCAAATGGACTTTATATGCCGCAGTAATCATGCCCGACCATGTAGCATGCCCTGGCTGCAGCCGACTGGCTCTGCCTGAAAGCGAGCGGAGTTTATGACTCTGGCGGAGATTATTCATAGCGTGAAGAGATTCAGCGTCTATCAAATTAATCCGACAGAGAGGCTGCCAAAGGTTCAGTATGGCAGGATGAGCGCTTTGATCGCATTGTCCGAGATGAAGCGAGTTTTTGGAGAAATGGCAGTATATTCATGAATAATCCGCTGAAAGAAGGAATTGGCTCCAAAGCTTGGAAGATTACCCTTGGCTCTATATGAAAATGATTAAAAGATTCACAGGTGAGACGCCTGTGCCAAAACAATATACATAAGATTAAACTATGCGACCCTCCTGGGATGAATACTTCATGCTCATCGCCAAGCTGGTGAGCACGCGGAGCACCTGCAACTCCCGGCCCACCGGGGCGGTGCTGGTGAAGGACAAGCAGATCCTGGCCACCGGCTACAACGGCTCCATGCCCGGGGCGCCCCACTGCATCGACGAAACCATGGACGACGGCACGCCCTACTGCCACCGCCGGGCCCTGAAGATCGCCGACGTGGACAAATACAACTACTGCCGGGCCTCCCACGCCGAGGCCAACGCCATCGCCCAGGCGGCCCGCTACGGCGTGGCCATCAAGGGGGCGGCGCTCTACGTCACCCTGCAGCCCTGCTTCGTCTGCCTGAAGCTGTTGGCCACGGCCCAGATCAAGCGGGTCTATTTCGAGCTGGCCTACGAGTCCATGGACGCGGCCCGGGACGCCTTCTGGGACCAGGCGGTTAAGGAGGCGGGCATCGAGGTCTTTCAGCAGCTCAGCATCTCGGCGGGGGCCCTGGCTTACATCCTCCCCAGCCTGCAGGAGGGCACTTCCCGGCGGCGCCTGCCCGCCACCGCGGCCCTGGCGGAGCCGCACAGGGTGGGGGCCCTGGAGCAGGATTAAGAATCGTTTGTCAGTTTTCGGTTTTCGGTTTTTTTGATCATTAATGGGAGCGGAAAAGAGCTTACTTCCCCCTCACCCTAACCCTCTCCCCCATTGGGGGAGAGGGAAGAAAGCCAAGGGACTTCATTTCTGCACTCATTAAATAAGATAGCCACAGAGGCATAGCGGCCACAGAGGGAACATGATGGCCAAGAACAGCGCCCCGAAGAAAAGCAGCCCCCGGAAAGTCAAGCCCGCCAGGCCCGCCGGCGGCGCCGCCGCCAGCCGCCGCCGGCCACCTGGCAGCGCCGATTGGGCCAGGAGATGACCGCCCTTCTGCTCTTGGGACTGGCGGGGTTTCTCCTGCTGGCCCTGGGGAGCCACTCCCTGCAAGACCCCCAGGGGTTCCTGGCGACCCTGAACGCCGCGGCGGTGAAGAACGCCGGCGGCAAGGCCGGGGCCCTGGTGGCCGCCTATTGCCTCTGGGGCCTGGGTCTGGCGGCCTTCTGGCTGCCGCTCTTGCTGGTGGGCCTGGCCTGGCAGTCGCACCGCCGGGGCCTGGAAGACCTGTGCTGGCCCCAGGCGGCCGCGGCCCTGGGCGTGATTCTGGCCTCGGCCGGGCTGCTGGCCCTGGGCTGGCCCGCGGTCTCCTGGGGCGGCGATCTGATGTACGGCGGCGGCAGCCTGGGAAAAGGCGTTGCCGGGCTCCTGCGCTCCAGCCTCAACCCCGCCGGCGCCGTCCTGGCCCTGGCCCTGGCGCTGCTCATCAGCTTCATGGGGGTGACCCGCCTGTCCTACGTGGGGCTGCTTTCCTGGCTGGGCCAGGGGATCGGCAGCCTCTGGCGGCGCCGGTGGCGGCGGGATGAGTGGGTCGAAGACGCCGGAGCCGCGGCTCCCGGCCTCGCCGGGCCAAACCCCAGGGCCCGGTGATCAACGTCAGCGGCGGCCCCAGCGAGGAGGCGGCGCCGGCCGCGCCACCCGTGATGCAGGCGACCCTGGAGGCCGCGCCGGCCAAACCCAGGCCCGCGCCGGTGCCGGGCAAATTCACCCTGCCGCCCCTGGATCTCCTGGACCCCTCGCCCCCCTGGAATCAGCAGGTGCAGGAAGGGGCCATGGTGGCCCAGGCCCAGAAGCTGGAGGACACCCTGCGCCATTTCGGGGTGGAGGGCCGGGTCACCGCCATCATGACCGGGCCGGTGGTGAGCCGCTTCGAATACGAGCCGGCCCTGGGGGTCAAGATCAGCAAGATCACCGGCCTGGCCGACGACCTGGCCCTGGCCCTGAAGGCCCTGTCCATCCGCATCGTCGCCCCGGTGCCGGGCAAGGGCGTCCTGGGCATCGAGGTCCCCAACCCCAAGCGCCAGGTGGTGGCCCTGCGGGAGATCTTGTCGGACTCGGCCTACCAGAAGTCCGCCTCCCGCCTCACCCTGGCCCTGGGCAAGGACATCATGGGCGCCCCGGTGGTCACCGATCTCGCCAAGATGCCCCATCTGCTCATCGCCGGGGCCACCGGCAGCGGCAAGAGCGTCGGCCTCAACGCCATGATCCTGAGCATCTTGTATAAGGCCACGCCCGAAGAGGTGCGCTTCCTGATGGTCGACCCCAAGCGCATCGAGCTCTCCCTCTACGAAGGCATCCCGCATCTCTTGCATCCGGTGGTCTTCAACCCCAAAGAGGCCACCATCGCCCTGCACTGGGCCGTGGGGGAGATGGAACGGCGCTACGCCATGCTCTCCGACCTGGGCGCGCGCAATATCGAAGGCTACAACCAGAAGGCCAGGGCCAAAAAGCCCGACCCCCGGGTGGAGGAAGGCATTCTGCCCCGGTCGCTGCCCTACCTGGTGATCGTCATCGACGAACTGGCCGACCTGATGCTGGTCTCCTCCCGGGACACGGAAGAGTACCTGATCCGCCTGGCCCAGAAGGCCCGGGCCGCGGGCATCCACCTGATGGTGGCCACCCAGCGGCCCTCGGTGGACGTCATCACCGGGCTCATCAAGGCCAACTTCCCCACCCGGGTCTCCTATCAGGTGTCGGCCCGGATGGACTCCCGGGTCATCCTGGACGCCATGGGGGCCGAGCGCCTCCTGGGCATGGGCGACCTGCTGTTCATGCCGCCGGGCACCTCCCGCCTGAAGCGCCTCCACGGGCCTTTCGTCTCGGAAGAGGAGGTCACCCGGGTGGTGGACTTCCTGAAGATCCAGGCCGCGCCGCATTATGAGGTGGGCATCACCGAACTCAAGGAGCAGGAAGAGGAAATGGCGGAAAACGGCGACAAGGACGAGAAATACGCCGATGCCGTGGAGTTGGTGGCCGAGACCCGGAACGCCTCCATCTCCATGATCCAGCGAAGATTGCGGGTGGGCTACAACCGGGCCGCCCGCATCATCGAGACCATGGAAAAGGAGGGCCTCATCGGGCCGTCGGACGGCATTAAGGCGCGGGAGGTTTATATTCAGAGAAGGTAAAGCATCGGGGAGCTTCAAGACTGACAGGCGGGCCTTCGGGGCCGCCTTTTTTTATGTCACAAATTTTTGACTGGATTTTCAGGTTTTGTTTGTCAACCATTTTTCTTTTGATGGTTGACAATTGGCGCCATATGGGTGATTTTTATTCGGGAACATGTCGATGAATTATTCTGATTGGCAAGAGATTTTTCGTCTGGATTGGCCGGGGTTGTGGCCGCGTACTGGGAGAGGCCAGCCGGCTGCGGGAGCAGCATTTCGGGCGGCGGGTGAGCTTCTGCGTCATTATCAACGCCAAGAGCGGCGCCTGCTCCGAGGACTGCGCCTTCTGCTCCCAGTCGGCCCGGGCTCAGAGCGGGGCGCCCCAATATCCCTTGCTGAGCGTAGAGAAGCTGGTGGCGGCGGCTAAGAATCGCCGCGGCCGCGGGGGCCGCCCGCTTTTCCCTCGTCACTTCCGGCCGGGGGGTCGTCACGCCCCGGGACCAGGGGGCCATCGTGGCCGCGGTGGCCGCCATCCGGGAGGCCGTGCCCCATTCGGGTGTGCGCCTCGCTGGGCATTGTGGACCGGGAATTCTTAAAGGACCTGAAGGCCGCCGGGCTGTACCGCTTTCACCATAACCTGGAGGCCGCGGCCTCGCATTTCCCCCAGCATTTGCACCACCCATACCTACGCCGAGCGGGTGGCCACCATCGAGGCGGCCCAGGCGGCGGGCCTCAGCGTCTGCGCCGGGGGCATCCTGGGGCTGGGGGAGACGCGTGGCCCAGCGCTGGGAACTGGCCCAGGCCCTTAAGGACCTGGCGGTGGACGCCATTCCCCTGAACTTTTTGCACCCCCTGCCGGGCACGGCCCTGGCGGACCGGCCATTGCTGGCGCCCTTGGAGGCCCTGAAGGCCGTGGCCGCCTTTCGCCTGATGCATCCGGAGCGCTCCATCATCATCTGCGGCGGCCGCCAGGTGACCCTGCGGTCCCTGAGCCCCCTGGTTTTTGCCGCCGGGGCCGACGCCCTGATGACCGGCGACTACCTCACCACCCGGGGCCGCCTGCCGGAGGAGGACCGGCAGATGCTGGCGGATTTGGGGTTGGAGTTGGCGGAGGGTAAGGAAATTGGGGGAGGGGGCCAAGGGCCGATGGCCCCTGCCCCCTCCCCCAAACCCCCACCCCCAATCCCCATATGTATAATTGGGAGGCCAGCGGTGCCATACCCCAGGTGACACGCCTAGCTACCAAGATTTATATGGAATTACCGCAACTTCCACCGATCAAAGGCATCTTCGTCACCGGCACCGACACCGACGTGGGCAAGACGGTGATCGCCGCCGGCCTGACCGCGGCCCTGCGGCGCCGGGGGGTGGCGGCGGTCTATTTTAAGCCCATGCAGAGCGGCTGCCCGGAGGAGGCGGGCAAACTGGTCCCCACGGACGCCAGGTTTGCCCGGGACCTGGCGGGCTTGGACGAGCCCCTGGAGCTGCTCGCCCCGTAGCCCTGCGGCTGCCCCTGGCCCCGGGAGTGGCCGCGGCCCGGGAGGGGGTGACGGTGGATTTGGGCCGCATCGCCGGGGCCTCCGGGAACTGGCGGGGCGCTATGACTTCTTCGTGGTGGAAGGCGCCGGGGGCCTGTACGTCCCCCTGATCGACACCTCCTTTCTGGTGCTGGACCTGATCCGCTGGCTTAGGCTGCCGCTGCTGGTGGTGGCCCGGGCCGGCCTGGGCACCATCAATCACACGGCCCTGACGGTCATGGCGGCCCGGCAGGCCGGGATCGAGGTGGCCGGGATTATCCTGAACCGCTGCTCCGAGACCCCCGGCCTGGCGGAGCAGACCAATCCGGGGGTGATCGAGGCCATCACCGGGCCGGCCCATCCTGGCCCGGGTGCCGGAAATGGTCGACCTCAATGAGGCGGCGGGCCGGGAAGCTCTAATGGCGGCTCTGGATGGAGTTGCCGTTGCTTAGCGTGAAGTCAAATCCCTAAATCCTCTTTTTCAAAGGGGGACTTCAAAACCTCCCCGTTGAAAAGGGGACGGGGATTGTAATTCTCGTGCGGTGAAACATTGGTGAAGCATGAACGTTTACCTGACCGCTGAAAGCTGACCGCTGAAGCTATGTTAGAGCAATTGTCCCAAGAATTGGCCGCCCTGGAGTCCCAGGCCCTGCGGCGGCGTCTGCAGGTGGTGGAGGAGGTCCTGCCCGGCGGCAGGGTGCGCCTGGACGGGCAGGTCCTGCTCAACCTCTCCTCCAACGACTACCTGGGGCTGGCCCAGGACCCCCGGCTCATTGAGGCGGCCCAGGCCGCCGCGGCCCGCTGGGGCACCGGGGCCGGGGCCTCCCGGCTGGTGGTCGGCCACCTGGCGCTGCACGAGGCGGTGGAGGCGCAGTTGGCAGCCTTCAAAGGGACCCAGGCGGCGGTCATCTTCAGCACCGGCTACATGGCCAACCTGGGGGTGATCTCCGCCCTGGTGGGGCCCGGGGACGCGGTCTTCGGCGACAAGCTCAACCACGCCAGCATCTATGACGGCATCAAGCTCTCCGGGGCGCAGCTCTGCAGCGCTTTCCCCACCGGGATTTGAACCGCCTGGAGGAGCTCTTACAGAAATCCCCAGGGAGCACAGGCGGCGCCTGATCATCACCGACTCGGTCTTTTCGGTGGACGGCGACCTGGCCCCGCTGGCGGAACTGGTGGCTCTGAAGGAGCGCTTCGGGGCGGCGCTGATGATCGACGAAGCCCACGCCACCGGGGTCCTGGGAGCCCGGGGGGCCGGGATTGGCCGAGGCCCTGGGGCTGACCGAGCGGGTGGAGGTGCATATGGGCACTTTCTCCAAGGCCCTGGGGTCCCTGGGGGGCTATGTGGCCGGAGATCGGCGGCTCATCGATTACCTGCACAACCGGGCCCGGTCTTTCATCTATTCCACCGCCCTGGCGCCGCCGGTCCTGGGCGCCATTGAGGCGGCCCTGGCGATCGTGGCCCGGGAGCCGCGAGCGGCGCGCCTATCTTCTGGAGGAGTCGGAGAAATTTCGCCGGGGCCTGATGTCTGCCGGCCTGGATACCCTCGGGAGCGAGACCCAGATCGTGCCGGTGCTGGTGGGGGACAATGCCCGGACCCTGGAGTTTGCCGCCCTGCTTCGGCAGCAGGGGCTGATGGCGGTGGCCCTGCGGCCCCCCACGGTGCCGCCGGGACGAGCCCGGGTGCGCTTTTCCCTGTCCGCGGCCCACGCCCGGGAAGATTTGCGCCGGGCCCTGGAGACCATTATCAGTACCGCCCGGGAAATGGGCCTGGGACGATGAAGACCCTGGTGCTGCTCCACGGCTGGGGCGCCTCCGGGGCGTATCTGGCAGCGCCAGACGGTGGCCTTCGGAGGCGAAGGCCGCGTCCTGACCCCGGAGATTCCCAGGTGGGAGGCCGGCTGGCTGGCGGAGTATCTGGCCGCGGGTCTCTCCGGGAAAGCGTCCTGGTGGGCTGGTCCCTGGGGGGCATGCTGCTGCTGGAGGCCCTGGCCCGCCTCGAGGGGCCGACGCCGCTGGCCACGGTGCTGGTGGGGGTGGCCCCGGTCTTTTGCCGGCGGCCGGACCACCCCTGGGGGCAGCCGGTGGCCGCGGTGCGGGCCATGCGCCGGGCCCTGAGGAGTGACCCGCGCCGGGTCATTAACGATTTTGCCAGGGCCTGCCTGGCTCCGGGTGAGGAATCCTATCGGCCGGAAGTCGCGGCCGGCTTCGATTTCACGGCCACCGCGGCCCACCTGGCCCAGGGGCTGGATTACCTCAGGGATAAAGACCTGCGGGGCCTGCTGCCCGCGTATTCCGGGCCGAGTGATCATCATCCAGGGGGAACAGGACAAGATCGTCCCCCCGGCCCAGGGGCGGTTTCTTCAGGAGCATTTGCCGGAATCGAGATTGCACCTGTTGGCAGGCGCCGGACATCTGCCTTTCTTAACCCAGGCGGCAGCCTTTAATGACATTTTAAGAGATTGCTTAGACATAAGAACTTCAGCATTCTGGTCATCCTGAGCGCCACGCAGGATCTCGTATTGAGATTCTCGGTCGCTGCTCCCTCAGAATGACATTTCAATAAATTTCTAGACCAAACTGGAAACGATCATCTGGATATAAAGCAAGGCATCAGGCGGAATTTTGCCAGGCGGGCGGGGTCTTATGACCGCCAGGCCTGCGTGCAGCGCCTCATGGCCCAGGGATTGCTGGCCCTGGTGGAGGGCCGGCTGCCCCGGGCGGGGCGCATCCTGGAGATCGGCTGCGGCACCGGCTATTTTACCCAATTGCTCAAGCAGGGCTGCAACGGGGCCTCCCTGGTGGCCCTGGACCTGGATGCGGCGCTGGTGGCCGCGGCCCGGCGAAAGGCTGGGGGCGGCCGCCGGGGTGGCCTGGCTGGTGGCCGACGGCGAGACCCTGAGCCGGGGGAGCTTCGACGCCATCGTGGCCAATGCCAGCTTCCAGTGGCTCACCCGGCCGGCCGCGTCCCTGGCGGCTTACTTTGACCTCCTCAACCCCGGCGGGACCCTGGCCTTCTCCACCCTGGGGCCCGGGACCTTCCGGGAACTGGCGGACTCCCTGGAGCAGGCCGCCGCCGCGGTGCAGGTCTCCGACCAGCCGGCCATCGCGGCCCAGGGCTTCCTGGATGAGGAGGCCTGGGCCGGAATTATTGGCCGGGGCCGGCTTCCGCATGGTGAAGCTGGCCCGGGAGTGCGTCACCACCACCTATCCCTCGGTGCCGGCCTTTCTCAAGGCCCTCCAGGCCATGGGGGCCACCAACCCCGAGCCCCGGCCCTTTTCTCCCCGGCTGCTCAAGGCCCTGATGCAGGCCTACCGGGAAGGCTACGGCGCAGACGGCGCCATCCCGGTAAGCTACGAAATCATCTGGGCCGTGGCGCGGAAAGGCAGTGGTCAGTGGCCAGTGGTCAGTGGTCAGTAGGGGCGACCCGCTGGGTCGCCCTCTTGTTGCAATGGCATCCAAAGTCCCGAAATAAAAGGCAGGCCCAAGAGCCTGCCCTTCTCGAAACTCAAAACTCGAAACTCGAAACTCAAACGGGTTGGACCCAGGTGGCCTGGGGGCCTTCTCGTGCCCTTCCTCCTGGCCGAATTTCACCGCCGTCCCCGGATTCAGCTCGGCAAAACTGCCTTTTTTCACGGCATTGGCATGGAAATAGACCTCCAGGCCGTCGTCGGTTCCGATGAAGCCGTACTCCCGGCCGGGAAGAGGCGGAGAATCCGGCCCTGATGGGTGAATTCCTCGTGGGCCTTGACCTTCTGCTGCGTAATCTGGCAGTGCTCCGCCAAACGGCGGTCCAGGGCATCGAAGGCTTCCACCAGCAAAGGCAAAACGAATTCTCCCTGGCTGCTTAATGGTGATGACATCCCCGGGCACGTTGACCACCAGGTGGACCTCGAAGGTCCCGAGATGGTGGTGGGCGGTGCCGATGATTTCCACCCGGGCGTGCAGGATGGGGCCGCAGTAGTGCTTTTGCAGGCGCCCCAGTTCGGCTTCGATCTTCTGCCCGCCACTCCGGCAGGATTTCCACCTGTTGGCCTTCAATATGAATATCCAGCGGCAGCATGGTCCCACCTCCTGAAGACGTGCAATTTGACCTCTTTCAGTTAAGGTGTGCGGCCGGGCTTGTCAATGGGAGGGGGAAGGTAGGGTGCGCCCTGCGCACCAAAGACCACAGGCTGGAAGCCTGCGCTACTGCGTGCCGATGAAGAAGGGGCGGAAGGCGGCTTCGTCCCGGGCCAGGTTGTTTTGTAAGGTGCTCAAGCATCGCGGCTTTATCTTCCGGCAAGCTGGCCCGCCACGTTGACGTAATTGGTGTAGTGGTCGCTGGTCATCCGGGTGGGCACGGTGATGGCCTCAATCAGGGCCATGGTCTCCCGGATGACCCCGTGGGGGCCGAGCAGCTGGAAGCGCCCGGCCTGGATATCCGCCAGCAGCGGGGTGTTGATCTTGGGGACCAGGGTGCGGAGGCGCACCACGTCCGGCGCCATCTCGTTGATGACCCGGGCGGTCTCCCGGGCGTGGCTGGCCGTCCGCTCCTGGCCGCCGAGCCCCAGGATGACGTAGGCAGTTGAGTTCCAGCCCCGCCTGGCGCGCCAGCCGGCCGGCCGCCACCTGGGTCCCGGCGGTCGGCGCCTTTCTTGACCTCGGGCCAGGATGTCGTCGTCGCCGCTTTCCAGGCCCAGGTGAATCCGGTTGAGGCCGGCGGCCGCCAAGATCTCGGAGATTTTCCAGGCCTTTGCGGTAAATGTACTGGGCCGAGCCGTACACCGTGATGCGTTCCAGCCGGGGGAAAAGGGAGGAGGCGTACCGGCAGATCTCGGCTAAGGCCGCGGTGGGCATGGCGATGGTGTTGCCGGCGGGCAGAAAGATGGTGCGGACCGTATCGCCGTAGGTCCGGAAGGCCTCCTCCAGGTCCTCCTTGACCTCATGAGTGGGGCGGACCTTGAACTTCACTCCTTGCTTATAGACCATGCAGAAGGTGCAGAGGTTGTGGGGGCAGCCCACGGTGGCCTGGATCAGGAGGCTGTCGGCCTCGCTGGGCGGCCGGTAGATGGGGCCTTCGTAACGCATGATCAGTTGCCAGTTACCAGTAACCCCCCTCCCTGCGAGGGGAGGGGGCTGGGGGGAGGGTGGCAACTGGTTTCTGAATACCAAAGATGACGCCACCCCCACCCTAACCCTCCCCCCTCAAGGGGGAGGGAATTTCTTATTCTCCTGCATGGACAGAGGCGGCCTGCATTGAAATCTGTTTTTAGAGCAGCGCCATCACCAACCGCACCTACTTTTCCCCCTCCAGGCGCTGCTTCATCTCCTTGTTCTGGCGCACCAGCTCCCGCCAGCGCATGGCCTTGTCGATGGCCAGCAGGATCTGTTCCTTGCGGAAGGGCTTGGTGATGTAGTCGAAGGCCCCTTTGGCCATGGCCTCCTCCGCCGACTCCAGGGAGCCGTAGGCGGTGATGACCATGACCAGGGCGTCGGCGTCCCGCTGCTTGGCCAGGGCCAGGAGTTCCAGGCCGTCCATGCCCGGCATCTTGAGGTCGGTGAGGATCAGGTCGAAGGTCTCCTTTTCCAGGAGTTCGGCCGCTTCCAGGGGGTTGTTGGTGGCGGTCACCTGGTGGTCGGAATAGCCCTCGATGATCATCTTCAGCAGGGCCAGCATGTCCAGTTCGTCATCGACGGCCAGAATACGTCCCATTATTTGATTCTCCCTGGTGCGTGGAACGCACCTTACGTGGCTGCTATAGCCGCCCATAAGGCGTACGGCCGCACGCCGAATGTGCGGCGGGCCACAGGCGACGCCTACTATCCGAAATTACCCCCGCTCCAGGTTATAGCCGCCGGTGATGAACTCCTGGTAGCAGCGGTCGGCTTCGTCGTCGGAGAGCATCACCATGTCCAGCTGTTTGCTGACCATCATCAGGCGGCCCAGGATCTCCAGCTTCTGCTCCAGGACGGCGGGCTCCGCCTGGTCGGCCCGGGCGGTGATGGAATCCTCCTTGATCTCGACCCGGAAATCGAGGTGCTGCAGGACCAGGGACAGGAAGCGCACCCGCCGCATACGCCGGGTCAATTCGGCCCCGCCGCCGTAAAAGGTGAAGCTGACGTAGCTGTCCGCGGCGGTCCCCAAAAAGGACTCGATGGTGGCGAAGTGAAAGCCCAGGCGGTTGGACAGGTTCAGGTAATCATCGGTAATGATGGCAAAATTCTTTTCGTGGAGCTTTTCCTGGATATTGGTGTCGGTGGCGGCGCTCATCACCACGGAGAGGAAGCCGGCCAGGTCCACGGGCTTGGGGCCCTTCCAGCCCACCGCGGTGACTCCCTTCCAGTAGGCCAGCATGGGCCGGGAGCGCAGGTGCTCGGGCGTGCACCTGCACCAGGTCGGCGGCCTCGGGGGCCAGGCCGCCCCCCAGGTCGATGAGGTGCAGGTCCAGGGGCAGCGGGCTCACCAGCCGCCGGGTGCCGTCGGCCGACTGCCGGCCGGCGGACATCTGGAAGAGCTCCTCCATGGCCTTTTCGTGGGCGAAGCGGGTGATGTCGTGATAGGTGCGGCAGGCCTCGGGGCGGAAGTTCTCCGCCCGGGGGTCCAGGAGGTTCAGAGGGGTGATGTGCTTCAAGGCCCGCTCCAGCACCTTGAAGGCCCGGCTCTGGCGCACCACCTCGTCGCCGCCCCGGGGCGCCTGGAGCAGCTCAGCCACCTCGGCCGGCGTAAACGTTGCCGTAAAAGGCGTCCACCGTCACCAGGTCGCCTTCCAGGAGCAGGCCGGCGGCGCCTTTGGCGCCGAAGACGGCGGGCAGCCGGGCCTCTCTGAGGACCGTGGCCAGGTGGCTGGTGGCGCTGCCGGCCTCCGAAACCACGGCGGCGGCCCGGCCCACCGCCAGGGCATACTCCGGCGAGGCCTGGCTGGTCACCAGCACCACTCCCGAGAGGAATCTCCTTGAGGGCTTCGTCCTTGAGGTGATAGACCCGCCCCGCCGCCGCCCCCCGGGAGGCGACGATGCCGTTTTCCAGGAGCACCTCGGCCCCTTTGATTTTGGGAGGCAGATAATCGCTGCGCAGCTGGCGGCTGACCCGCAGCGGCCGGGCCTGGAGCAGGTAGAACGAGCCGTCCGGTCCCAGGGCCCACTCGATGTCCTGGGGTCCGCCGAAATGTTCTCTAACGGTGCGGCCCAGGGCGGTCAGGGCCAGGACCTGTGTCCTCCGACAGGCACGGCCCCAGGCGCGCCGCCGGGATCTCCAGGTCCAGGATGCCGCCCTCGGGGCGCCGCGACGTGCATCCGGGTCTTTTCACCCACGTGACTGGCCACAATCCGGCCTTCTTCCACCCGGAAGATGTCCGGCTCCACCACGCCGCCCACGGCCAGGGAGCCCAGGCCGCAGACGGCGTTGATGATGGTGGCGCCGCCGCCCCGGGGATCGTCGGTGTAGAGGACGCCGGCGGTTTGGGCCGCCACCATCTCCATGACCACCACCCCCATGGCCAGCTCCTGGTAGGAAAAGCCGCTGGTGTGGCAGTAGTAAAGAGACCGGGGAGTGAACTGGGAGGCGATGACCTCCTTGTAGCGCTCCGCCACCCGCTCCCGGGGCACGTTGAGGATGGTCTCGAACTGGCCGGCGAAGCTGAACTGGCTGTCTTCCTGGAGGGCGGAGGAGCGCACCGCCACCCGATCCGAGGGCAGCCGCGCCAGTTGGGCGGCGATTTCCCGGGCCAGGTCCCCGGGCAGTTCCTGGGCCATGATGCGCTCCCGGATGGCCTCGCCGGCCTCCCGCAGGGACTCCAGGTCCCGGATATGGGAGTGGGAGATGGCCCGGCGGATGAAGGCCTCCAGGCCGGCGGCTTCGAAGAAGAGCTTTTGGGCGTAGGCGCTCATCCCGAAGCCGGCGGGCACCTGGAGCCCCAGACGGGTGAGTTCGCCCAGCTTTTCGGCCTTGCCCCCGTAGAATATCCCTTCCCGCACTTCCTTCAGGGGCAGGACCAGGGGCACCGGGGTCAGTTTGATGCCCACGGCCAAATCCTCGGCCACTAACTGCGCCACCCGGCGCCGCGCCTCTTCCAGGCCGGGGTAGCGGCCGCCGGACATGGCCGTCAGGGCCGCCACCAGGGTCTCCACTTCCCGGCCCAGGCGCTCGCAGGCCTGGCGGACATAGTGCATGTCGAAGAGGAAGCCTTCGCTCACCTTGTCCTGGAGGTCCGCCACGATGGTGAGGATGGCGCTGTTGGCCGCCAGCAGCCGCTTATACTGGAGGTAGCGCTCCAGCAGCGCCGGGGGCGGCCCCAGGGAGACTGACTGGGGAGAGCGGTTCTTCCGGTTGAACCATTTTTTCAATTTGCGCAGGGCCGCGGCCACTGCGTTTTTCCTTAAATCAGGCTGATTCCAACTGAATTATAATGCAAAGCGTCCGCTGCCTCAATGTAAAAGGCACGAGACGATTCGACCCCCGGCAGAATAACAAGGCCCCAGAGATTTAAAAGGAAAATTTACTTTTCACCAATTATTATTATATTAATATCTCTGTTATTCAGGATCTTTCAGGAAGAGGGTCCTCACCGCGGGATGAAGTTCGAGGGTGGTTAAATCTTGAGGCCAGGAGGCATCCTCATGAATATTGAGCCTACTGAACAACCGAGTTGGGGCCCCGCGGGGAAGCCCCGCGTTGAAAATCCGGTTAAGGTCACCCTAAATATCCCAGTTTATTATTATGAGGAAGACGGCACCTTGAGCCCGAATAACAGCGTTTTCTGCGGCCAGGCCTTTGCAGAGACCGTTCTGGCCAAGTGTTCCCGGATTCTGCAGGATGACAATTTTGCCCTGGTCCATTTGGGGTTTTATAACCCACGCCCAGGCCCGCCGCAAAGACGGTACCTTGATTCAGCCCGTCAGATGGAGCAACCACGCCTATGGCGAGGCTGTGGACTTTAAGGGCGTGGTCACTGAAAACGGTGCAGGTGAGTTTCTGGGGATCGCCGAGATGAAAGAGCAATGCCCCGATAAGTTAGACTTCTTGATCGACGCTTGTAACCAGGCCATCATCGCCATTCAACGGAAACCCGAAATCGTCGACGAAGGGGATTGGTGCCATATCGGCTTGTGGCCCAAGAAGAGGCGGCCTGATTAATTGAAAAAACCGAGTTTGCCACCACCGGCAGGTGAAAAACCGAGCCCACGAAAGGGGGCGTCCGAATCGCCTGGTTGGTCTTATCGCTTGTCTCCCCGGCTGCTGCTCCGGACCCGGCCCCGGCCGCGGGCTGAGGTTGGGGAGCAAATCATCCTGGTGGAAAGCGGCGAAGCCTTCCCCCCCGGCCATCCCAGCACCCGCCTGTGCCTGGACTTGCTCCTGGAGGTCCTGGAGGAAGGATCGCCAGCCAGCCTCCTGGATGTGGGCTGCGGCGCCGGCGTCCTGAGCCTGGCGGCCGCCGCCCTGGGGGTGGACCGGGTGCTGGGAGTGGATCTTGCTTCCCGGGCCGTCCGGGCCACCCGGGAAAACGCCCGCCGCAATGGTCTGGCCGGGGCTATCCGCGTGGTGCAGGGCTCCAGCGACTGTCTCAAGGCGCCCTTCGACCTGGTGGCGGCCAACCTCCCCTGGGAAGTGCAGCTGGACCAGGTGCCGGAGTTGCACCGCCTGGCCGCCGGGGGCCGCCTCATCCTGGCAGGATTCCGGGACAACCAGGAAGGTCCGTTACTGGAGCGCTACCAGAGGCTGGGCTGGTCCGTCAAACGGCGCCTGGTCAAGTACTTTCAGCATCCCGAGCTCCCGCCGCACCTGAGCTTCAACTGGGTCGCCTGGTTACTGACTGAGGGACTCAATCTAAACGGCACAGCCATTAACCTGAAAATCTAATTGACAATTCCAGGGTTTTGCGGTTTCATGGTCTCGTGCCAGCTGTATTCCGGTACCCGATCTTGCTGCACCGGAGGTGAGCCATGCCTCAATGTCCCCATTGCAAAACCCCGTATGAGCAAAGGCCAACGTTATTGCAGCGTGTGCGGTAGTTTTTTGCTGCATCCGGATGAAGGGGATACCTTCTGCCCCCAATGCGGGGTGAGGGTCTCGCCCCGGCAGGAATTCTGCCATGAATGCGACGCCCCGCTGAAGGAAGGGGCTCTCAAGGCGGTCAAGGCGGCTCCCGGCGAGGCGCCCCCGGCCGGTCCGGCCCCCGAGCCGGTCCCGGCGGCGGGGCCCAAGGGGATCCCTTCCTGGGTCATAGGCTCCGTGGCCGTGGCCGGAATAGTCATCATCATCCTGCTGATCCTGATGTTCAGCCGGACCAGCCCACCGCCGGCGCCCACCGCCGCGGCGCCCGAGGTCGCAGCCCCAGCGCCGGCTCCGACCCCCGCGGTTCCGCCCCGGCTCCCGCCGCGCCCCCGCCGCTGACCTGAAAGAGGAACTGCAAGGGGTGTTGTCGACTTTGCGGGAGGCCCAGTTGAAAAAGAATATCACGCGAATTTATGGGGGTTTATTCCAACACCTTGCCCGAATTACGACCAGAAGCGCAAAGATGCCCTGGAAGCCTGGCAGAATTTCGATTACGCCTCTCTGGTGTTCACGGTGGATAAAGTCCAGGAAATTGACCCCGATAATGCCCTGGCCTGGGTCACCTGGTATATGGACCTCCGTAACCGTAAGAACCAGGAGTTTACCAGCGCCACCCAGACCTATCAGGTGCGGTTCGTCAAGGAGATGGGCAACTGGCGCATCCGTGAACTCAAAGAGGTGCAATAAGGAGAAAACCCATGGAGAGCCGTCATCACCTCCGAGGCCTGTTGCTCTTACTGTTGCTAATCGCGCTGGCGGGCGCCTGTGCGCCGCCCTCCACCACCACCGCCTATCCGGTGACTCCCAGCTATTATTACGTGGTGCCCACTACCACCTATCTGCGCTCCTGCGCCAGCTATTCCGACGAATGTTACGTGGTGGCCCAGGTCTTCAGCGGCGACCGGGTCACCGTCCTGGACCGGAACGATTACAACTGGGCCCGGGTGCAGCTGGACCGCAGCGGCGTCATCGGCTGGATTCCCGGGGAACTGATCACCCCCAGCCCCGTGCCCAGCAACTTCTACGTGGCCTGGAACAACGTCTACCTGCGGGACTGCGCCGACTACAACTGCCGCTCGGTGGAACTGCTCCACCGGGGCGACCGGGTGGACAAGCTGGACCAGGACTACCGCGGCTGGTGGCGGGTCAGGTCCATCAAGACCGGTATTAGCGGCTGGGTCCCGGCCTCGGCGGTGGCCGCCAGCCCCGGACCGCCTTATTTCTACGTGGCGGTGAGCAGCCTGGCCCTGCGGGCCGGTCCCAGTACCGGCAACCGCATCCTCACCACTTTGAACCTCAACGACCGGGTGGAGATGCTGGGCATGAATGCCGGCGGCTGGGCCCAGGTGCGGGACCTGCGCACCAGCATCATCGGCTGGGTGGCGTCCCGCTACCTGGAGTCCTTCCCGGTGAGCCACGCCCGGGCGGTGCCCAAGAAGCGGGCCCCGGCCAAGAAGAAAGGGCGCCCCGGCTGAGGAGGAGGCCCCGGCCCCGGCCCCGGCCAAGCCCAAGGCCATGTAAGCTTACCGTATTAGTGAGAACAAGGAGGGACCCCGGTGTCAGCCTCGGGGTCCCTCTTTGTTTTTCCGGTTGGCTTTGATATAATTGTTTAATATCATTAAATGTTTCGGCCCCTTGGTCGACACTCGGGGCCAGAAGCAGCGAGAAAAAATGGCTCCACCAGAACTTCCCTGACCGTCCCCTTGCAGGCCCATGTACAAACGTCTCTGGATACATGGGTTCCTGGCCGGGTTTGGTGGTGGTGCTCGTCATCTTCTCGCTCTGGTATTTCATCTGGGGCTGGCCTCGGCGCCCCGGAAGGACCAGGAGGAACCGAAGCCGACTCTTTCCCAGACCCCGGCGACGGCGCCCCGGCCGCCTCCATCCAGGCCACGCCCTCAGCCTACTCCTGCCGCCGACAGCCAAGCCGCCGACAGCTCTCAAGGCCGAGCTCGAGGCCGTCCTGACCAAGCTGGCCGAGGCCAAGCGAAATAAAGACCTGCCCCAATTGCTGAGACTTTACGATCCGAGCTTTCCCGGATTTGCCACAGAAAGCCGAAGAAATTTCCCGGACCTGGAAGATTTATGACTATCGCAGCCTCCGGTTCCGGATTGAAGAGATCAGGTCCCAGTCTCCCGGCAATGCCTTCGCCAAGGTTATCTGGGAGGGGGAGACCAGGAACCGCTCCACCCATGAAATAAAAGAGCTCAATAAAACCTATCTGGTGTGGTTCACCAACGATTCCGGCCAGTGGCGGATCAAATCGCTGGAGAAAGCCCGGCCAGCCCGGGGAGCAGGAAAAATCCTGATGAGGTCCTGGCGTAATTTCCGCGCTATCCTATTTTTCACTCTCGCTGCTGGCTGTGGCCGGCGCCTGTGCCGCCCCTCCGCCTCACTCCCCGGAAGGTGATTATTATCTAACTGGCGGATATGACTTATCTGCGGGATGCGGCGGCCTACGACAGCAATGTGGTGGGGCAGCTGTATAAAGGGGACCAGGTGGAAAAGGTGGAGGTGGGCGTCTCCGGTTGGTGGCGGGTCCGTTCCGGGCGCACCGGTCAGAATGGCTGGATCCCCAGCGAGTTGCTCAGCCCCAACCCGGTCTCGGTGGTCTATTTTTATGTGACTCAGACTGTCAGTTTGCGGGAATGCCCCAAGGAGTTCTGCCCGTCTTTGCAAATGCTCTCCCGTGGCGATAAGGTGCAGAAGGTCGAACAGAATGACCAGGGCTGGTGGCGGGTGTTGGTGGCCCAGAGCCGCAATCTCGGCTGGCTGCCGGCCACGGTGCTGGCCGAACATCTGGAAGACCCCCAGGCCAAGGCGCCGGAACCTCAATACTATTTTGTGACGGTGCGACGCCTGACGTTGCGCCGGGAGCCACTGGCTGAGGCCGAAGCCATCAAGCTGCTGCAATTTAATGACCAGGTGGAGAAATTGGACCAGAGCCCGTCAGGCTGGCTTAAGGTCCGCCAGCCGGCAAGCGGGGCGGTGGGCTGGGTTCCGGAGCGCTATCTGGGGACCACGCCGTTGAAGTCCCCGCCGCGGGAGAAGCCGAGAAAGAAGAAGTCCCAACCCCCAAAGCCCGGCCAGGGTAAAACCCCGCTTGAACCCGAGATCATGTAGGTGCGCCCTGGGCACCAACCATCAAGCCCAGGCTGGCAAGTCCGGGCCACCAATTACTCAGCCAAGCGGTCCCAAAATATCCAGAATCAACGACTCGCTGGCGGAGTACGGGTCGTTACGCCGCGCCAGGATATCCTGGATGATCTGTTCCAGACGGCCGTCCGCCGTCAATTGCCGTACCAAGTGGCGGAAGGTTCCTTCCTTCAAGAGTTCCAGAAATTCCTGGCGCACCTTGGCAACCCGAGCCGCCCGGAAGGCCCGCTCGTCCCCTTGCAAAAACTCCTGGTGCTGCCGCACCGCCGCCATCAGCTCGTTGATGCCCTCGCTATCCTTGGCCGTGGTCATCAGGACCGGCGGCCGCCAGGGTCGGTCGTCGGTATACGTCCGCAACTCCAGCATCTGCAGCAGTTCCTGGTAGGTGCGGTTGGCCCCGTCCCGGTCCGCCTTGTTTACCACCAGGATATCGGCCACCTCCAGGATGCCGGCCTTGATGGCCTGAATATCGTCACCCATGCCCGGCACCGTGATGACGATGGTGGTATAGGCGGTGGCGGCGATTTCCACTTCGTCCTGGCCCACCCCCACGGTCTCCACCAGGACGTAGTCCTTGCCCATGGCGTCCAAGACCGTGATTACCGCCCGGGCGCTGGCGGTGAGGCCGCCGAAATGGCCCCGGGTGGCGAGCGACCGGATAAACACCCCTTCGTCGGTGGCATGGCGCTGCATGCGGATGCGGTCTCCCAGGATGGCGCCCCCGGAAAAGGGGCTGGTGGGGTCCACCGCCACCACCCCCACGGTTTTGCCTTCCTGGCGCAGGTATTGGATCAGGCGGTCGGTGAGAGTGCTCTTGCCGGCGCCGGGAGAACCGGTGAGCCCGATGATATGGGCCCGGCCACCATGGCGGTAAAGATGCTTCAAAGTCTCCCGGGCCGCCGGCAGCCCGTCGTCCAACTCCCGCATCAGGCGGGCCGCGGCCCGCACCTCTCCCTGAAGTATGCGTTCCACTATCTCCGGGGCCTGGTCCATGAATTCTCCCATCAACTTCGGGCCGGCAGGGTACAGACTAGTTCGAACCCGAGGTGCTTGTGTCTATCCTGATTTACTGGATCCGGCGCGGCGCTCAGGCTGATAAAAAATCGACTTTGGCGTAGCTTGGCCCAGCTATTCATGGGACCGGCAAAGAGACTACTTAACCCTCTTCCCCATTGAGGGAGAGGGGAAAAAGCAGGACCTCCATTTCTGGATTCATTCATAACTGAACGTTTCGGCCCATCCCACCCATATTTATATGGCACCGAGGCCCTGATGGCAAAGAAAAACCAATAAAGTAATTTGCCCGGAACTCATCACCTGAGTTAAAATGGGGGGCAGGAACGATCACCTTTATGCGCAATCCGGTGCCGCGACTCTACCAGCTCTTTTCCCACGAAGACCGCCTCCTGATCCTCATCGACCCGGACCCGGACTCCATTGCCAGCGCCCTGGCCCTGAAGCGCCTCCTGTGGCACCACCTCTCGGCCTGCGTCATCTCCCCCATCCGCCCCATCACCCGCCCCCAGAACCAGAGGCTGGTGGAACTTTTAGGCATCACGTTAAACCCCATCGAGAAGATTCACCCCGAGGATTTCCCGTGCAAGGCCCTGGTGGACAGCCAGCCGGGGCACCACGAAATCTTCGCCAGCTTTCTTTTCGACGCAGTCATCGACCACCACCCGCGCCTCCCCGAGACCCGGGGACGATTTGTGGATATCCGGGCGGAATACGGGGCCACCTCCACCATCATGACCGAGTATTTGCGGGAGGCCCGCATCCGACCCTCCTTGAAACTGGCCACCGCCCTGTACTACGGCATCAAGACCGATACCGCCAATTTCGAGCGCCCCGTGGTGGAGGCCGATATGCGCGCCTTCCACTATCTCTTCGAGTTCACCCGCCGGCCCCTGGTACGCCGGCTGGAGTTTGCCGAATTCAATCTCCCCATGCTGCGCTATTTCCAGGTGGCCCTGAACCGCTATTGCATCCGGCACAACCGCATCTATGCCTTCCTGGGGGAGGTTGCCGCCCCGGACATCCTGGTCATTCTGGCGGACTTCTTCGTGCGGGCCGGGGAGATCTCCTGGACCATTGTGGGCGGTATCTATGAAGACCGGCTGGTGGTGATCTTCCGCAATGACGGCCTGCGCAAAAACGCCGGACGCCTGGCCTCAAAGGCCTTCGGCCGGCTGGGCTCCGCCGGCGGCCACGTGGCCAGCGCCCGGGCCGAGGTGCCCCTGGAACATACCGGCATGGGTCCCAATGCCCCCTGGGAGGAGTGGCAGGACTACCTGATCCGCCGGGTGGAACATCACGGCCGGCTGCAGGCCCCCATCTGCGACCAGGAGCTAACGGCCCCAAAGAAGAAAGATCAAGGGTAGATTCTCCAACTCAGTGGGCCAGGCTTTCTGTGCCGGCACGGGACTGAGCGGCGGGCGGGAACGCCCGGCCTAACGGTTTTTGAAAGGAGCGGTATGAAAAAAGGATTGCTGTTGGTGGACCTTCAGAATGATTACTTTCCCGGCGGCAAGATGGAGTTGGTGGGCATGATTGAGGCGGCCGCCCAGGCCCAGGCGTTGCTGGCGGAGTTCCGGCGGCGCCAATGGCCCACCTATCATATTCAACATGTCTCGCTGCGGAAAGGCGCGCCCTTCTTTCTCCCCGATACTCCGGGAGTGGAAATCCATGGCAGCATCGCCCAGCTCCCGGGAGAGACCGTCATTGAAAAGCACTTCCCCAACAGCTTTCGAGACACCGGTCTTAAAGAGAGGCTGACTGCGGCCGGGGTGGAGGAGTTGGTTATTTGCGGAGCCATGAGCCACATGTGCATTGACGCCACCACCCGGGCCGCAGTGGACCACGGTTTTTCCTGTATCGTGATCCATGACGCCTGCGCCACCCGAGATCTGACCTTTGGAAATACGGTGATTCCGGCCCGCCAGGTGCACGGCGCCTTCATGGCGGCCCTGGCTTTTTTCTATGCCCGGCTGGTCTCGGTTGAGGATTTTTTGAAAAGTCTCTAGCAGACTGTTGAATAACGGCTTTTTTGTCATCCTGAACGAAGTGAAGGATCTAGAACTTATTAAAAATACTAGATTCTTCGCTTCGCTCAGAATGACAAATTGGATGACCAGATTGTTTTTCAACAGCCTGATAGGGCGACCCAGCGGGTCGCCCCTACGGGTGGACTGCCAATATACTTATGGAGATGCTCCCAATGAAAAAACCTGTCCTGCTCCTGATGTCGCTGCTGCTGGCGATCTGGCTGCCAGGCTGTACTTCCAAGCCCCAGGAGTTCAAATCCGAGGCCGGCAGGTTCACGGTCATGACCCCGGTAACGTTTGAAGAGTCGACCAACAACCTGAAAACCGAAGCCGGCCAAATCGACCTGCATCTGTTCGCCGGCCAACTGGACGACATCGCCTATGTGGTGGCTTATTCCGATTATCCCGGTGAAAACGCCCCACCGGATTATGCGGAGAAGATGCTGGATGGCGCCCGGAACGGCGCGGTGGGCAATACCCACGGCCGACTGGTGTCGGAAACTAAAGTCTCCCTGGCAGACTACCCCGGCCGGGAACTGGTCATCGAGACCAGGGGCGAAGATGCGCCGCCCTCCATCGTCAAAGGCCGGATGTTCATGGTCAAGAATCGTCTCTATCAGATCACCGTGGTGGCCCCCCGCGGGAAGGCGGGTGATAAGATAATTGACGACTTTTTGCAGTCCTTCAAATTGCTGGGCCAGTAGCAGTTGGATAACCTCCGGCAAGTTAGTGAGGCAAGATCATGAACGATTTTCCGGAATTTATGCGGCACCCTTACAATAAAATTTTTTCCAGACCACCAGCCGGTAAGGGTAGGCAAGGATATGTTTTTGACGGGGCCGATGGGGGCCAACTGACCATTTGGACCTATGAGGCAGATGGCGCCTCGCCGGAACAGGCCCATGATTTTGCCGAATATCTGGTGGTAGTCCAGGGGAACTATACCTTAATAATTGCCGGCGAAAGGATCGCGCTCGGGGTTGGGCAAGAACACTTCATCCCCAAAGGGACGGTGTATGCGGCTGAATACCTGGCCGGCACCAGAACCATCCAGGCCTTTGGCGGCAGAAGCGTCAAAAGGGCAATTGAAGAAAGGACCTAAGGAGGATCTCATGAAGCTCATCAAGTACACTGACATTAAACCGACTAATTTCGACAACGGCCCGGCCAAGGGGGTGGCGGCCCGGGTGCTCATCGGCAAGGCCGACGGCGCCGCCAACTTTTGCATGCGGGTCTTTGAGATCGCCCCGGGCGGCCATACTCCGAAGCATGCCCACGATTGGGAACATGAAATGTTCGTTCATTCGGGGGCGGGCGAGGTTTACGGCAATGGCCAATGGCAGCCGCTGCAGGCCGGCAAGGCGATGTTCATCCCGGCCAACGAAGAACATCAGATGAAGAATACCGGCAAGGAGCTGCTGGTGGTGGTCTGCCTGGTGCCGGCCAAGGCGCCGGAGTTATGAGAGACCGGCACGCCTCATGCTCAGGGAATTAGCCGACGTTCGCCAGATTCCGGGAGAGCCGAGACGTCGCTGGTTCGCCGACGATTATTTCGATTTGATTGTCTGGTTCGATAAAAGAGGGCAGATCATCGGCTTCCAGCTCTGCTACGACCTGCCCCGGGATGAACACGCCCTAACCTGGCATGAAGAACATGGGGTTCAGTCACCAGCGGGTCGATGACGGGGAACGGCAGCGCCCTTACAAGGCAACGCCCATCCTGGTGGCGGATGGGTCTTTTGATGACGCCGCCGTCTCGGAGCTTTTTGAGGAGCGCAGCAGCGCCATGGATAAGAAGATTGCCAGATTGGTCTTGAGTAAACTCGGGAGTTTTGGCAGGAGGAAGCTTGGAGGAACCCAGGGTTTATAATTTGTACCTGCCGCGAGGCATGAAACTGTTGTTGGTGCTTTTGCCGTTGGCCTTCATCGGTGGCGGCGTCGGCATTATATCATGGTCTCTGTTTTCACCTCATCCGAAAGCGCCTCCTTTGGCAGTCGGTCTGATCTGGCTCGCCATAGCAGCCATTTATCTCTTTTACTTTCTCAGCATCCCGCACCGCCTCACCTTAGCCACTGACGGGACCCTAGAGTTTACCAGCCTCCTGCGGCGCCGGACGCTGCGAGCCGATGAAATCAGGTCCATCAAGCCGGCAGGCGCTCATTTTGGATTCCTGGTGGTGAGAACCGATAAAGGCAGGATCAGGCTGCTGGCCCAGTTCGACGGCTTCCACGACTTCCTGACCCGGCTCCAGGTGCTGCACCCGGGGGTGGAACTGCGGGGGTGTTAAAAGAATAACTGGCACAGGTTTCCAACCTGTGCGGGTGTGGTGCGGAGAACGCACCCTACACTGCTACCAATCGCTCCGGGCATCCCTATAGGCCACGAGGGCCACGTAGACCCCCATGATCAGACTGCCCAGCAGGGCTCCGGCAGAAAACACCATAAAGTAAGATAGCATCGTTGTAATCTCCTTTTCTTGGTTAGCGGCTCAGGCAATTGGCCACCAGGCGGCGCAGTCCGGACCAGCCGCAAGGGATAAAGGTCTCTTCCTCATCTTGTACCTGGTAGGCTTCGATGGGCGAGTTGACCTCATGTTCCCCCCGCAGGATGATGGCAGTCACCCCCGGATGTTGCCGGCGCAGCGATTTTAAGATGGTTAAAGAGTCAGGTCGAGCCTGGTTGGCCCGGGTGATCAACAGGTGAAAATCGCCGCGGCGCACAGCCTGGGCTACGCCCCTGCGGTTGTGCTCAGTCAGGGTCTGATAACCCGCCTCGCTGAACACCCGGTCCAGCACCGAAAAAATCTCTGAGCCGTCACTCAATAATAAGATCTTCCTGGATTGCATACATCCTCTTCCTCCCTAAGTGATTTGCCTAACTGGAGTGTCCAGGAGTATCTTAGGACGGGGAAATTAGATTAGCGTTAGCTTTGGATTATTTTTTGATTGGGCGGAGTATAGAAAAGGAATTAGGCGGCAGGGATTCCAGGCGGAGGAAAAAAATTGGTGGCACCGGCGTACCGCCCGGGTTTTAAGTGATGCACCAGACGGCTTACCGGCCCCGTTCTTGATCCGCTGGATGAGGTCGCTGACGGAGACGGATTCGGTGACCGGCAGGAGTTTGACCTCGCCGCCGTAAGCTAAAACAGTGTCCCGGCCGGCCACCTTTGCCTCCGGGTAGTTGCTCCCCTTGGTGAGGAGGTCAGGTTTAAGGCTCGCCAGGATTTCCGGCAGTTTATCGCTTTCAAAGACGGTGACAAAGTCCACCGCCTCCAGGGCCGCCAGGATGCGCTGGCGCTGGGCCTCGCCGATGACCGGCCGGCCCTCCCCTTTCACCCGGCGCACCGAGGCGTCGGTATCCAGGGCCACCACCAGGGCGTCCCCCAGGCGGCGGGAATCCTCCAGGAACTTGATGTGGCCGCCGTGGAGCAGGTCGAAGCAGCCGTTGGTGAAGACCACCTTCTTCCCCTGGGCCTGAAGGTGGGCCACCTGGAGGCTGAGCTCGGCCAGAGAGACGATCTTGTCCTCCAGGGAGGTGGACCGGCGCCCTAACTCCCGCTCCAGTTCCGCCCGGAAGACGGGGGCGGTGCCCACCTTGCCCACCACCACCCCAGCGGCGAGGTTGGCCAGGGTGGCGGCCAGCCGGGGGTCGTGCAGCCGGGCCAGGCTTAGGGCCATGACTGCGGCCACCGTATCGCCGGCCCCGGAGACGTCGAAGACCTCCCGGGCCTGGGTGGGGATGTGAATCTCCGGGCCTTGCCGCGGGAAAGAGGAGCATGCCGTCGGGACCCAGGGTGACGAGGAGATGATCGAGGGACAGGCTCTCCCGGAGCCGGGCCCCAACCCTGACGAGATCTTCCCAGCGGGCCAGAGACTCACCCGCGGCCAGCTCCATTTCATGGCGGTTGGGGGTGATCACCGTGGCCCCGGCGTAGCCGGAGTAATCCGCCCCCTTGGGGTCCACCACCACCGGCAGCCCCCGGCCCCGTCCCAGGCGGATGACCTTCTGGAGCAGCGGGGTGGTGAGGGCGCCCTTGGCGTAATCGGACAAGACGATGGCAGCTAGTTCGGGCAGGCGGTCCTGAAGGAATTGGCCGGCCATGGCCAGGAACTCCGGTCCGGCCGGGTGGCGAGTTTCCCGGTCGATGCGCACCACTTGCTGGGAGTTGCCCAGGACTCGGGTCTTGCGGGAGGTGCGCCGCTCTCGGTCGGCAAAGAGGCCGGCGGCGTCCACCCCCAGCCGGGCCATCTCCTGGCGCAGGAGTTGTCCGGGGTGGTCGTCGCCCACCAGCCCCAGGACCTCCACCCGGGCTCCGAGGGCCACCAGGTTATTGACCACGTTGCCGGCGCCGCCTAAGGTGCGGGTCTCCCGTTCCACCTCCACCACCACCACCGGCGCTTCCGGGGAGATGCGCTCCACCCGGCCCCAGAGGTATTCGTCCAGCATGAAATCCCCGGCCACCAGGACCCGCAGGGTGGAAAAACCGCTCAGGTCCAGGTTTTGCAGAGTCTCCTGGAAATTGAGGCCATCCCCAGTGCCGTGGAACTTCTCTTGGGGCATTGCCAGCTCCTTTATGCTGCCAGGGCGGTTCGAGAACCGCCCCTACGCCTCCCCTCAGCCGATCTGCTGCTAATCCAGCTTCTGGCCGATGTAGAAGTACTGGAACCCCAACTGAGCCAGCTTGTCGGCGTTGTAAAGGTTGCGGCCGTCAAAGATCACCGGGGCCTAGAGCAGCGACTTGATCCGTTCGAAGTCCGGCTCCCGGAACTTGGCCCATTCGGTGCAGATGAGCAGGGCGTCGGCCCCGTCCAGGGCCTCGTAGCTGGACCCGGCAAAGCTGACGTCCGAGTTATTTCCGAGGGCCTGCCTGGTGGCCGGCATGGCCTCGGGGTCGTGGACTTGCAAGCGGGCCCCGGCTTCCCGCAGTTTGTCGATGAGGGTGAGGGCCGGAGCATCCCGGATGTCATCGGTTAGAGGCTTGAAGGACAATCCCCAGACGGCAAAGACCAGCCCTTTGAGGGCGCCGTGGAAATGTTTGGAGATGCAGTCGAAAAAGAGCTGGCGCTGATCCTGGTTAACGGACTCGGCGGCCTCCAGGATCCGGGGGGGGTAGCCCCGGGATCTGGCAGTGTGAATCAGGGCCTGCATATCCTTGGGAAAACAGGAACCGCCGTAGCCCAGCCCCGGGAACAGAAAGAGGGGACCGATGCGACGGTCGGAGCCGATGCCCTGACGCACCATTTTGATGTCCGCCCCGGTGCGGCTGCAGATGTTGGCGATTTCGTTGATGAAGGAAATCTTGGTGGCCAAAAAGGCGTTGGCGGCATACTTGGTGAGCTCCGCCGAGACCACGTCCATGATGATAATGGGGGCATTGGTGCGGACGAAGGGAGCATAAAGCTCTTTCATCAGCTCACTCACCCGGACGTCGTCGCAGCCCACCACGACGCGGTCCGGCTTCATGAAATCGTCCAGGGCGGTGCCTTCCTTGAGAAATTCCGGATTGGAGACCACGTCGAATTCGAAGGCCTCGCCCCGGGCCGCCAGTTCCTCCTGGATGACCCGGCGCACCTGAACCGCGGTGCCCACCGGCACGGTGGATTTTTCCACGATGACCTTATAGCCGTTCATGTGGCGGCCAATGTCTTTGGCCACCTGTAAGACCATGGATAGATCGGCGGAGCCGTCCCTGTCCTGGGGGGTGCCCACCGCGATGAAGCAGATCAGACTCTGCTGCACCGCGGCAGCCAGGTCAGTGGTGAAGCTCAAACGGTGGTCCTTGGCATTGCGCTTGACATAGTCCTCCAGCCCCGGCTCGTAAATGGGGATGCGTCCCTGCTCCAGGGCCTCCACCTTGGCGGCATCCGTATCCACGCAAATAACTTCGTTACCCATTTCGGCGAAGCAGGCTCCAGTCACCAGACCCACGTAGCCTATGCCGATTATTGCCAGTTTCATGTATCTTTTTCCCTCCGCCTTAACCCAAGTTTAATTATCCGGTTATTTTAACCCGATATTTTGATTTATCAACTCTAACGAGAAGAATACTTTTTTCCGGGGGACTGCGCCCTCAAGTTGGGATTGATTAATTTCGCCGAAACCTCTTAGAATAAATCGGGGCTCTCTTTCGTCTTGGCTTCGTCCGGGAAGCGCACCGGCGAGCGTTTCATCTTCTCTCCAAAGCCGGGCAGGAACACGGTAAATCCCACCCGCTTGTCATCCGGCCGCTCGGTATAGGAAAGGGCCACGCCCCAGCACTGCTGCTGCAGGATTATTCCATACTTTTTTTCCAATTGTTTATTCGTCTCAAAAGTATGGCCATAAGTGAGCCAGGTTTTCAAGGATTGCATCAAATTCAAATAGGTTTCCACGTTGATTTGTTTGGCGAAATCATTGATGAAAATATAATTCACGCTCAAATAGTTCTGCCGCTTGGCGTCCATGACGGTCACTTTAAAATCGGCCCGGTCAAAGCCCTCATGATAAGGGGAGACCCCCATGTTCAGACCCAGGGTGACCTGGCGCATCGGGTAAACCTCCATCTCTCCCAAAAAGTCGGAGAAGGGATGGTGGGGCTGGGAGGTGCCGTCCAGACCCATGGAGGAATGGTTGAAGAAGCTGCTCTGGCTCAAGCGAAGCCAGATCAAGTCCTTCACCGAGGCCTGCCCCTGGGCGTTGGCGCCGCGTCGCAGAATGTCGTTGGAAATGCCATAGGTCAGGGCATTGACCCCGCCGATGGGGTCATCCCCGTCCCGTATCGGCAGGTTGCGGTTGGCGCGGGCCACCCAGCCCTGGTCGAAGGGATCGAAGGAGGGATAGCGCCGGGGATCATACCGGGGGATGTTCCAGTAGGTTACTTCCGGCCGGATAATGTGCCGGACAAAATTACTGGCGCCCTCCTCCCGGCCGTAATCCCGAGCCCAGGAACTGGACACGCCGACGCGGGAGTCGAACAACTGCCGGCCCACAAACCCCTCCGGCGGACCATCCGGAACGTTGTGGTCAATGCGGAACATGGTTTCCCGGAACCCCACCCGAGAGTTGAAGGATAGGGCCGACAGCGGCTGCCCCTGCAAAGAGAGTTGGGGGTGGAGGTCCAGGCGGTCCCCATTCATGCCGTGGTTCTGCTGAAAATAGTTATATGAACTACCCAGGCCGAAATAAAGGGGCAGACCACCCAGGGGCAGTTGCAGGGAATTGAGTTCTAACCCGGGCAAGCGGTTGAACAGGTTGGGGTCGGCCGCGTTAAGCCGCTCGTAATAGCGGCCATAGGAGGTTAAGTTGGCCCAGGAGAAATTGCGGCTCAGGACATAAGTGGAGAGCCGGGTGTTGACGTCCTCCTGCTCCAGGCCCCGTCCGAATCCCTGCAGGAGCTCCCGGGAATAGCGATTCAGGCCCATGTAACCGAAGTTGAAGTCCTTGAGGTAATTGATATCGCTTACCCGATCCACGGTGAGGCGCAGGTTCCAATCGTCGGGCAGCGGCTGGTTCACCATGCCCGCGGCCCAGAAGCGGTGGTCGGTGAGCTGGTTGGCTTTGCCGTCATCCAGATAGAAAAAACGGAAATTGGCGGCTGCGTCGTCGTGGCCCAGGCGGCGGAACTCGGCCCCTTGCATGTACCCCCGGTTCGAGAGCACGGTCTGAAAGAGAGTGGCGTCGGCATTGTTGCTCATGGCCCAGTAAAAAGGGGTTTCCACCACGGTGCCGCCGGCCTTGTGCTGCCCATAAGACGGCAGCAAAAAACCGCTTTGACGCTCGCTCATCATGGGGAGCAAGGCCAGGGGCAGACGGAGCAGGGGCACCCCGGCCAGACTGAATTTGGCATCCTTGGCCGTGGCATAGCCTTCCAGCATCACCGACAACTGCCGGACCGAGAAGCTCCACACCGGCCGGTCGGCGTCGCAGGTGGTGACTTTGGCCTCTTCGGCATAATAGGTGTTATCCCCAGTGCGGCGGATGAGGGCGCTGTCTACATGAAAGTTGTTTCTCTTCAGGTAGAGGCGGGCGCCATGGAGTTCGCCGCCGCGGGTGGCCAGGTTGAACTGGCCCTCTTTGCCGGTGAAGACGTCTTCTCCCAGGACAATGACGACGTTGCCCGAAAGCCCGGCGACCTTGGTGACCTCATCCACCTGCACCCGGTCGGCGGTGATGCGACGGTCGGCCTGGTTGATCTCTACCTTTCCTTCGGCCAGATAAACGTGGTTGTTGGCATCATAGGTCAGGGTCTCAGCCCGGATGCGCCAGGGCCCCCCCTGAAAGCGCTCGGCTTTGAATAGCTCCATCTCTGCGGCTCCGGCCAGCCCGGCGCTGAGCCAGAAGATAAAGACCACGCCGATTAAGAGCCAATGCCTTGCCATCACCTCTCCTTGGGAACCTGGGCCCCAGAATCGGTGCATCATACCATGGGCCCCGGCATCTTTCAAGAAAGAGGACCGGCTTGGACTTAGGGCCGGAAAGGAGGTTTTCCCCGGATAACTTGCAGTTTTTTATGGTCTTTTAGTCGGCAGGCAGCGAAGGATGCGGCTGGCGAATTTCCATTTTTGACTGAGAATCGCTCACGAATTCCCGCCGCAGAGGCGCCGGCGGAAGTTGGCATATGATTTTTAGATAGTCATGATCCCAGCCGCCCCCGTAGCTCAGTAATGGATAGAGCAATGGTAATTGACAATCATCCGGGGGCACCTGATACCGGCATGCTGGAAGGGGTGAGCGATAAAGGACATGCTTAAGGGTTTTGAATTGGTTTCTCTGAGCGATTGTCATCAGCTGAAGCCCGGATCCTATCATTGGCACCTGGTGGCCGTGAAACTTGAGGCGGCGGCGCTGTGTCTGCGGCTAAACTTACTCCCAGGCAATCTTCATTAAAGCGTCGAGAAATTAACCAACAATTAGTAAAATCCAAACCTAATCTTCACAAACTCACGATAGAGTGCAGGCATCATTCCCTTTCCCCATACAGAAGCGGCTGGGCTGATGGCAATCCCGAAATTCCAGGGCTTGGTATCGCCCAGCCCTTCCCCTTTAAGATAAGGCTCCATGGAGAATGATGATACTTGGATAAAACCTCAGCCTTAACCAGCCAGATTGAAGAGATGGAGAGCAAATCTATGGACCCCAAGGTCTGCCCCAGATGTGATGGCGCCGAAACACTTGCCGAACAATGTCCGTTATGCCATGGACAACCCAAGAGGTATCCGGGCGGCTGCCCGCTTTGCGAGGGTGATGGTTGGGTGGAAACCGAGTGTCCGCAATGTGGGGGAACCGGGCAATTGGATGAACGGGATTTTTTTAACGAGGGCATATAAAACGGGCGATGCCGCCCAATCTCGGCATATAATGATGAGGCCATGCCTGAGATCGCTGGAATCAAGGAAAAAAACGGCGAACACCCGTACGGCGATGCCGGTCAGCTGATCCTGCTGGGTTTGTTTTTGATCGTTTGGCTGGGGGATTCGTTTTTTCTGCGCCTATCGACGTTCCTGACAGCTTACCTATCGTGGTATATCCGGCTAATCTTTTTGGTTGCTTGCCTGGCCACCGCCGCTTTCTTGTTCAAATCAGGCCATGTGGTAGTCAGTCATTCGCGACGCCCCAGCGGCCTGATGTCCACCGGGGCCTTCAAGTATGTAAGGCACCCTCTGTATCTCGGGTGCCTCCTGGTATACCTGGGCTTGGCGTTTAGCCTGTTTTCCCTCTTTTCTCTGGCTTCTCTGGGTTGCTATCTGCACCTTCTATAATTACCTTGCCAGCTATGAAGAGAAAATACTTGCGGCCAAGTTTGGCGAGAGTTACAGAATTTATCAAGAGCAAACCGGAAAGTGGCTGCCAAGGATGCTTTTCATTCATAAAGATTAGGTCTTTTTTGAATAAAGGATAGGGATCGAGGACCAGGCCCATGTCTGCTGATTCTACCCCAGCCCTGAAGCGCCAAAGCCGTCTGACCGATGATTTCTTCTATTTCTTCCTGCGCTTGCGCAAAGACCGCATCCGTAAGGTGGTGGCCGACATCAATGTCCGCTACCCTGAGGAAGCGGTAGAGCAGCGGGCCCGCCGCCTAATCGAGGCCCAGACCCAGCTTTCCCTCTTGGGAGGGGTGATCCTCGATTTACCCGCCATGATCCCCGTAATCGGGCAGGCCATAAAAATTCTGGGGTTTGTGGGGGGGACTTCCGCTCTGGTGCGCATGCACCTATACCTCATCCTGGAGATCGCCCTGCTGTACGGCAAGGATATCGACGATGAGGAACGGGTTCCGGAGATGGCAGCAGTGGTGGCCGGCACCGGCGTGGCGGTTGGCGCTCCCTTCGTGGCCGACGCTCTGGGGTTCCATCCTCTGGTGGCTATGGCCACCGGGGCGGTGGCGGCCTTGACCACGTCCCGCTTGATCGGCGAAAGCGCCATCCGCTACTACAGCCAACCGCAGGAAGTTGCCCCGAACCCAACCGTTGAACCAGCCACCTGAAGGCTACTGGCCGTCACCCTCTTAAAACCTTATCCGCTGACTCCAGCGATATCAAATTCTAACCCTATCCTCATAAATCTGTAACAATCCCTGATTAAATATTACGGGGGACGTTCCCCTGAATGGACCTTGCCGAAGGCGCGGCAAAGCCATCTTCTGAGAGAATCCCAGGCATTTGGGGTTCCAATCGTGAATCACTCTTCCTTCCCACGGAGGAACAAGAAATATGGATTCCATTACGGCAGACTCAACCCTTTTTCCCCTGGCCGGCGCCGCTGATGAAGAAGCTACGGGAGCCTATTCTGGTTCGAAAAGGTCCATTAAGATTATCGCCCGCCGGGTGAACTTCTTTTATGGAGGCCAGCAGGCCTTAGCCGATAATAACATGGAGGTTGCCCGTAACCGGGTGACGGCCATCATTGGGCCTTCCGGCTGCGGTAAATCCACGCATATCCGCATCTACAACCGCATCTACGAGCTTTATGGAGAGCAGCAAGCCACCGGCCAGATATTGCTGGACGGTAAAGATATCCTGGACCCCTCCTATGACCTCATGGAACTGCGCCGCAAGGTGGGGATGATCTTCCAGAAGCCCACCCCCTTTCCCATGAGCATCCTTGACAACGTGGCCTATGGGCTCAAGATGCACTATCGCCTGAGGCGGGGCGAAATCATGGACCGGGTGGAAGAGGCGTTAACCCAGGCGGCCATCTGGGATGAAGTGAAGGACATTTTGCACCACTCGGGGACGGCCCTGTCCGGCGGCCAGCAGCAGCGGCTGTGTATCGCCCGGGTCTTGGCCATGGAACCGGAGGTGTTATTGATGGACGAGCCCACCTCGGCCATTGATCCCATTGCCACGGCCAAGATCGAGGAATTAATCCATACTCTGAAGTTGACCTATACCATCGTCATCGTGACTCATAATATGCAGCAGGCGGCGCGGATTTCCGATTATACCGCCTTCTTCTGGCAGGGGAAGATCTTTGAGTCCGGCCCGACCCAGAAAATCTTCACCAACCCCTCGCATAAAAAAACCCAAGACTATATTACCGGCCGTTTTGGTTGAATCCCTTAAAACTGCGATTGGGGGTCGCTGACCCTCAGCAGGAGCGGAACATGGAAGAAATCCTGGTGTGCGTGGCCCTGACCGTTGTCATCTACGCCTTCATGATCGTGGCCTATAAGAAAGGCTGGTGACGGTCAGATCACCAAATGAATTTTTAATCTTCCTGCAGTCAAAAGGAAACAATGGCTTGAGACAATGCCTGTTAGAGGCTTGAGGTTAAGACCTGGATGCCAAAAGGGAGATACCGTGAACCGGATAGACTATGTGACTGAGGCGGCAGAGGCCTTGGCTGCGCCTGGCGAGATTTGGCTCTTCCGCCACAAAATCTTATTCGATCCCACTAGCCGGGAATGGCGTCTTGCCGGCCCTGGTTCCCCGGAGCTGAGGTTTGTGGGCGAAACCCGACATTGGATTCTCAGAATTTGCGGCTGGCTCCAGTTCAAGTATCCGGAAGGGCCGGTCTACTCCACCTGACGGGCCGTTAACTCTTGCAAAGGAAGGCTGAAGTGCATGAATACTGCCAAAAATGAGTTCACCTCCCGGGAAAGGCAGGCCATCGAGAAGGTTCGTGATGGGCTATACGCGCTATATCGGCAAGCCATCGGCAAGGAGCCAAACCCGGAAATATTGTGGGCTGAGGCGGAAGATATTGTGGCCAGGTATGGGCCGGAGGCCGATCTGAAGGAATTGTTTTGAAGCAAACTCATAAGGAAGCCTGGTTTTATGCCGGTTTATGAATATCAATGTGTGGATTGCGGGGAGTCGGACCGGAGGGTCGGCGGTGTCGATGACCAGACGGCCATTTGCGCTCACTGCGGCAGCCTGATGCTGCGCCTGGATGAGGACGTTTTTCAGCCTTATTTCGATAACAACGGTAAATTAGCAGATATCAGCCTCGTAGCTGAAGATGGATAATTCCTTGAAGAAAAGAGAACTTGTTGCCATGTTTATGGAGAGCCCCTTTTACTTCGAGCTGCGGCTCAGAGAGCGTCTGGTGCTCCTGCAACAACACCACCGGCGATTCTCGATAAGTACTAAAGTAGCTCAATCTGACCAGGCCGATAAAGTTGTTCTTGGCCCGGCCGCAGGCCTTCTTCCTCCTTGGTTCCCAGCCGTCGGCAATGCGCCGGTTTAAGTAATTCCCTTCGAATCACCTGGCATTTTTAAGATTTTTAAAAGAAATGCGCCTTAGGCCGGAGGCTGAGGGTGCGGCGGCTTCTTTAGAGCAAGCTCTCAGCCACTCAGGCAATTGGCCACCAAATGACGCAGTCCGGCCCAACCAAAGGGCTTGAAGTGATAACCCTCGTTTTTGACCAGGTAGGCCCCGGTGGGGGAGCTAATTTCAGGCCCGACCCGTAAAATAATGACGGCAATCTCACGATTCAGATCCCTGACTGCCTTGAGAAAGGGGCGGGTGTCCGTCCAATCGTTGCTTAAACAGGTGATCACCAGGGGGAAATTACCGGTGAGCAGGGCCTGGAAAGCCTCCTGCGTCTGGTCGGTGGTGGTGACTTGATAGCCCGTTTCCGTCAAGAACCGGCTAAGGGCTGGGAAGATTTGCGAACCATCACTAATCAACAAAATGTTGCCGCGGTGCATGGCATTTCCTCCTGAATCGTTAAATTCATTGAGCTTGATTAAAGGAAACAGCTTTCCCCTCATACATCTTCCAGGCGGCCTGGAAGGCGGTTTCAAAGGAACGCTGCTTGACGTGATGCCGGGCCGCCTGGCCCATCTTCCTTAATCTTTCCGGATCGGCCAGCAACCGGCTGATGGCGTTGTAGAGGCCCGCTTCATCGTCGCCGGGAACTATGATCCCGGTTTCACCGTCGCGGACATTCTCTTGCGGCCCCCCGGAATCGGTGACAATGACCGGGAGACCCGAAGCCTGGGCTTCTAAAACGACATTGCCGAAGGTATCCGTGGTGCTGGGAAAGACAAACAGATCGCATGAGGCGTAGACCTCGGCGAGCTCTTCTCCAGCCAGGTAGCCGGTGAAGACGCAGGAAGTGGCCGCCAGTTCCCGCCGCATCTCTTCCAAGTAGGGGCCGTCTCCCACGACTATCAATTTTAGGTCCGGATGGCTGGGTGCCAGGGTCTTGAAGACCGTGGCCAGGAGCTGCAAATTTTTCTCCTTGGAGACCCGGCCCACATAAAGAAGTTTTGGACCCTCCTTGACCTGATACCGCTTCTCCAGGACGCCGTTGCGCTTGGCCGGATGGAACCGCGCCACATCCACTCCCCGGGGATAAAGGCGGATTTTCCGGGGTCGATCCCTCTCTGGTGCAATTCTTCAGCGGTGCTGCCGGAGGGTGCAAAGACCAGATCCATCTGATTGTAAAACCAGATGAGGTACTTCCACATCAGCTCTTCGATGCCGGCATCACCCGTTAAATATTGGGCATATTGAGGCAAAGCGGTGTGATAAGTGCTCCAGATCGGCAGGCCCAAAATCCGGGCGACCCCTAAAGCCGCCAGCCCCATGGGGCCCGGGGTGGCGGTCTTGATGTGGGTAAAATTCTGCTCATAACAATAATTGAGGATCTCCAAAAAAGGCGGATGGAATAGTTTCTGTTCGGGGTATTCCGGTAAATGAAAGACCCCGATGGGAGCGAAGTTGCGAATCCCTTGCTGCTGCGGCCGGGCCTCGGTATCGCAGGTGATGATGGTATACTGCTTATCGGTTTTGATGGCGGCCTCGACCTGGCGCCTGAGGGTGAGTCCCACGCCGTTGACCTCATAGAAGGTGTCGGTAAAATGAGCCAGGTTGATCTGATCTATCTCATCGGCGCCTACCGATTCCTGCTTGAAGGAATGACGAATTATTTGCTGCCCCAAGTTTCTGTCCTTGGAGAAAGAAGAGAACGAGGCAAAATAGGGAGTCAACCCTAAATAGATTATTCCGGATGAGGTGATGGAATTAACTAAATCGATGAAATTGACTTCAGTCAGGGCTTTGCGAAAATGTCCGTGAAATTGTTTAATGATATTAATAGAGATATCATTAAGTATTCCGAACCACTGCGCCCCTGGCTTATTAGGCGATCCATTTTGTGGTATTTTAGTGGTCTCATTTAATATTAAAGATAAAAGCGTGTCATCTTGATTATTCTTCTGAGAATTCCTGAAATATAGTTTAATCTTATTACGATAATATTGATATCTGGTTAATTGGTTTTTGGGCTCTAAGTTGTTCTGCAGGAATCTCTCGAAAAAGCTGATAAAAAGACTGGAGTCGGCGTACCTGCCCAGGTCGTATTTATTTTTATAGAACTGATAGGCGATACTATACAGATTGTGGGCCAGGGTTAAGGGGGTGGAGGCCTGTCCTGTGGGCCTGGCCTTGCCGGAATCGAGGCCATGAAAAAAATGTCTTAGGTCCAGGGCTCCTGCCACCTGGGTAAACATGCGGGCGATATTCAGAGAACTATGGTCATCGGAACCGCCGGTAAAATTCTTCTGCCAGGGGTTATGAAAACCTGGCACGATCCCATGTTTATCCGCCAGGGCGCTGAAATCTGCCGGACTGAGTTGAGATAACCCCAGCTTTAACAATTCGTTCAAATGGGTGTCCCGGGCTCCATTCAGTTCAAAATTCTTGAAGAGCAGCAGGAATTTTTCGAAATGAACCGGGGCCAAGCGATCGTTGACCGCCCAAAAGGGATGGGCCAAACTATGGGGAATGCCTCTCTCCTGCAGAAAGTTGACTAAATCAAAGATATTTTCCCGGATTTTCTGGATGTCTCGATGCTGTTCTTCATTGATATCATAGACCAACACGTGCGCTTTGCAGCGGTCCTCCGGGAAATAGGTGGTCACTTCCTCGCTGATAAAGGTGTCCGGGAGGCCGGCGATTTCCAAACAGCCATCGATGACATTGTGGTCCGTAATGGTTACCAGGGACATACCTTTCTTCTTGGCCAGGCGGTAAAGAGTTTGGGGTTCGGTATAACATTCTTGACAGCCCAACTTTTGCAGGACCCATTGGGAGGGTCGGGTGGAGAATTTGGAATGAACGTGCAGGTCGATCTTCATAATCCCTCCTTTCTTTAGTAAAATTAGGTGATTAAGACGGTTTCCCCAGCCCGGACCTTGTCTCCCGGCTGGACCATGATAAACATCTCGGGCCGGAATGGCACCACCAGGTCAACTTGCGAGCCGATGCGGATCATGCCAAAGACCTCGCCCTTGGTGACCCGCTCTCCCGGGTTAAAATAACTATCAATCCCCTTGACGCTCTTCCCGGCGATTTGGACCACGTAATAAGAGATCGTCTCTCCTCTAAATTGGCCCGCCATCTTTGTCACGGTCCGCTCATTGGTGACAATGTGCCGGGAATTCTCATAAAAAGGCAGGCGCTTCAGCACGGTGCGCCAATGCATCGGGGCCATGCAATAGTTCTTCGCTTGGGCGGGATGATGCCGGATAAAATCGATCTTGCCGGCCAGCGGGGCACGGTTGTAGTGGACGCTGAAGGGGCTCATGAAGATGCCGATCAGGATCTTGGGAACAGCCAAATCTTCCCGGACAATGTCGGTGAGAGTCGCCCGCAACCCCTGCTTGATCGTGATCACCTCTTGCCGGGGCTCCACCTTACTGACGTACACCACGGTGCCATCGGCGGGGCTGACGAGGCTCTCTCCCGGGGGCGGGACCCGGAGGGGATTGCGGAAGAACCAGATGTACCGCCAGTAAAGATATCCTGCCAGTAGGGTCAACAGTAGGAATATGGCCAAATAGGTCAATGGAGTTTTTTCCAGGCAGAGGGGTCCAAGACCCGCACCAGGGCGACACCCGAAGAAAACGGGAAATCGATCACCTCAAAATTTTCCTCTTGCCCTTTGATGAACTTCAGCCATTTCTTCACCCCCGCATGCTTGATCAATTCCCGCAGGTAAATGTTGGTATCGTGCAGGAAGATATAAGTATTCTTATGTGATTGCTTTAGGACTTCCAAAAAATCGTATTTGACATCTTTATAGGCATGGCTGCCGTCGATGAAAGCCAGATCGATGCCAGGCAGGTTGAGATTCTGATAGGCTGGGAAAAACTCATCGTTGCGCACTTTGTAATGGGTGACGAGGTTTTCCACCCCAAAGTGTTCAAAATGGGCCTTAACGGAAGACTCATCCGTCCAGATGCCCCGCCCGCCTACGGTTATGAGGGGCCCATTCTTTAATAAAGAATAAGCGGGATCGACAAAACTCAACTTGCCACGGGTGTTATCCTTTAACCCCAAGGCCAAGCAGACCACACTGAAACCATATCCTGAGCCGATTACCAAGACATGCTTAGGTCTTAAAGCCCTTACCAACCCGTAATAAATAAATCCGAAACCTAAATTCAACTCCTTAACCTTTTCATTGTGACCGAATGGTTTGGCAACTTGCAGGATATCTTTGAGAAGATCATGACTTAAGCTAAAATCTCCCATTAGCCGCAACCCCCTTAAATTGGTTTTTGAATGACATAATTAACTAATGCTGGTTATAATTCTCTGCAACTTGAGCAATTACTACCGCTTTTATATTAAAAACGCATTTCATTTATGTTAAATATTGATTATTGCTTACTTCTAGTAAAAAAAACCGACCTGAGGTTATTGCCTGGCCGGAAAGACTGCGTATAATTAAGCCTCGGTGAGGGGGGGATAAAGACGGAGGGGAACTGTTTGAATCAAAAGCAAGGAGCGATTTGGGGGGTCGGCGAGCAACCGCGAAGGGAGTTAACCTGAATTCACCTCCACACCATTCGGCAGGCCATTTAGGATAACCTCGCGGACTATGGCGCCGACTTCCTTCCGCAAGGCCCCCAAGCAGGTTTGCCCTTGCGGGGTGAGCTCGTAATATTTGCGGGCCCGCCCTTTAAAAATCCTGATCCGGGAATGCAGGAGATTGGCCTTTTCGAAGGTGTGCAGCAGGGGGTAGAGGCTTCCCGGGCTGATCTCATAGCCCTGGTTATGCAAGTATTTGCTCAACTTGCCCCCATAGATCGGCCCCAGACCGGCCTGATGCAGGACAACGAGTTTGACCATGCCCTGCCAAAATGTATGGGAGATCTGCTTTCCTAAATCCATATATCGGATACTGATATATATCTGTTAGGAAATGATTAAGGTCTCATTGATTTTTGGTTAAATTATCATTACTTTTTGCCGATCCAAGCCAATATCTTAAAGGAGGATGGCCATGGCCATTTTGGATAACGGTTTTAAGGGCGCGGTGCCCAGCATTCTGGTGGTGTTAGGGGTGGCCCTGGCGGCCCCCATCGTTCTCCCCGCCGTGGCGGCGGTGTCCCGGCCGTTGGCCAAGACCTTAATCAAGGGTTATCTGGTCTTGTCCGACATGGCCAAGGAGTTTGCCGCAGAAACCGGCGAGCAGATCAGCGACCTGGTGGCCGAAGTCAAGGCCGAACGCGATGCCGCCGTGGCAGCTGAGGTGGCGGCTGAGCCGGAAACCAAGCCGGCCAAAGTAAAAAGTTAACGAAAGCTCTGGGAGCCGCGGATGGAAATCGAGGGCCTCAAAGTCGTCCATGCCCTGCCCGGCCGGGTGCGTCTCAGGGTCGCCAGGGTGAAGGGCAACCCGGCCCTGGCCCGCCAGGCCCAGGAGAGGCTTGCCCAGGTGCCGGGAATCCGACAGGTTGAGGCCAAACCTGGCACCGGCAGCCTCCTGATCCATTACGACACGGAGCGTTTACTCTCCCTGGCCTCCCTGGAAATCCTGTCGGCGACCTTGGGGGAACTCTTTCCCGAGATTGAGGTCGCCACTCTGATGGCCGGGCTGTTGTCGCTGACGGAAACCCCCGGCGCTAGGACCGGGTCGGCCATGGCCGTGGGCATCACCGATTCTTTCGGGGCCATCAATACAAAATTTGGGGAAATTACCGGAGGTCTCGACCTCAAACTACTGGCGCCCCTGGCCTTGATCTTCTTCGGCTTACGCGGGCTGTGGATCTCTGAGAAGGTCCTCTCCCCTTCCTGGTCTAACCTGCTCTGGTTTGGCTTTGCCAGCTTTGTCATGCTGAATCGCGGCCTGGTGGAAGGAAACAGCGGGGTTCCTGCGGAAAGAAAAGTCTGATTGGCTCAAATTATGGGCGGTTTACCGCAGCATTGCAGGCGGGACCCTTTTCTTGTTCTTAAAAGGATATTCGAGGTATTCCGCGCCACAGTCCCGGAATTTCACCTCCATCAACCCTGAGGCGCCGAGGGGTTGGCAGAGTAAAGATGGCGCAGGGACTGGCCCCTTTTTTCGACTACGCTCCTGATAACCGAATCCTTAACAAGGCTGAAGACCTGGAAAAAAACCAGGGAGCGAAGCCAATAGCGGACCAGAAAACCCAGGATCGCCCCAATCATCAAGCAGATAACATACCACATTGAGCCCTCCCTTGCGGGACCTCCTTAAATCAAGGCGCCGACCAGCCGGCTCAGAGCGACTTCCATCAGGGTGGCCGCCACGGTGGCAGTCACTTTTTCCACCACTCCGTGCGGGGCTGCGGCTGGATTATTTTCGCCGCTACCCCTTTGACTGGGTTGAGACAGATACCCCACCTCTTTTAAGGAAGAGATGATGTCCTCCTGCTCAATGAGGCGGGAATTGTATAGGATCAGAACGTTCCCGGTGGTGGGATTGGCGGAAACATACTCGATCCCGGCAGCCTGCCGCAGGTGGCGCTCCACTTCCTGGGCCTTCCTGGCCGACCCCTTAACCTTGGGGACCTTGATCCGGAGCCTACCTTCCAGGGCGTGAACATATAAAGAATCCACATTCATGATAGTCAATGCCTCCAATTCAGTCAGTCTGTTGTGGATTATTTTTACCGCTGAAAGTTATGATTTAATATTATTAATGTTAGAATTTGGTTAATTTTGCCTAATGCCTTAGAGTATCAGGAAAATATCATTTATCCGCCGGGCTTCATTCTCGGGAAAAACCCTTTCCAAAATATCCGCTATATGGCAAACTATCAACAAATGACTCAATCGCTGCCAGCGTCTGCGCCTCATCATGCCAATCTGCCCTTGAAAGATGCTGTTTACCTTCATCAACTCCAATTCAATAAAGGAAGGGGGCACATGAAAAAAATTTATATTTTGGATACCAACGTTTTATTGCACGATCCGGAATCCTTATTTTCTTTCGAAGACAACTCCATAGTTTTGCCGCTTTCAGTGATTGAGGAATTAGACCGCACCAAGAGGAGGGGGGATGAGGTGGGCAGAAATGCCCGGGACGCATCCAGAAAGTTGGATGAATTGAGGCTGACGGGTCGTCTGGCGGAAGGGGTCGAACTCCCCAGCGGCGGCTCCGTCCGTATTGAATTAAACGGCATCAAAAATTACGACCTGTTGCACGGGGTCGATTTGAACACCGTTGATAATAGAATCCTGGCCCTGGCCTATCATCTCATGAACAGTGAAAATAGCCCGGTGGTGCTGGTTACCAAGGATTTAAACCTGCGCATCAAGGCAGATGTTCTGGGGCTCTCGACCGAGGATTTCTACAGCGATAAGGTCGATTATTGTAAGTTATATACCGGCGTCCACGAATTATATCTTTCTCAGCCGGAGATAGACCGGTTCTATCAAGATGGCTGCCTTGATTTTGGTCAGGATAATCTTCATCCCCACCAGTTCTGCATCCTTAAGTCCCATGAAAACCCCTCCATCTCGGCCTTGGCAAGGTTTAGTGATAATAAACTCAACAGACTCTCATATGACGGCAAGATGGTTTACGGCATCAAAGGACTGAATAAGGAGCAGAAATTTGCCCTGGAACTGTTGCTGGATGATCGCATCAAGATCGTCACTTTAGTCGGTAAGGCCGGGACCGGCAAGACCATCCTGGCGTTGGCTGCCGGTCTGGAAAGAGTTTTTGAGGATAGCGGGAAATACAACCGGTTGCTGATAACCAGGCCGATTGTTCCGTTAGGCAACGACCTGGGTTACCTTCCCGGAGATAAAGAAGATAAAATCAGGCCCTGGATGCAGCCGATTTATGACAATCTGGAGTTTCTTTGTAATGAGCATATCCGGCCCAATGGCTCCACGGAATACTTGCTCACCAGCGGCAAGATCGAACTGGAGGCTTTGACTTATATCCGGGGCCGCAGCATCCCTCGCCAGTTCATTATCTGCGACGAAAGCCAGAATCTCAGCCCCCATGTGATCAAGACCATCCTGACCCGGGTTGGCCGGGGCAGCAAGATCGTCTTCACCGGGGACCCGGAACAGATCGACCACCCCTATTTGGACGCCTCTTCCAATGGCTTGAGTTATTTGGTGGAAAGAATCAAAGAAGAAGGAATTTCCGGGCACATCACCCTGATCAAGGGGGAAAGGTCCGGCGTCGCTGAATTGGGGGCCAGATTGTTATAAGTAGTTCGTAGTTCCTTTAGCTACCTCTGTAGGTGATTTTTCCCACCGGGGTCTTACCGCGATTTCCTCCCCGCAGTCCCTCTATCGTTTGGCGATATATGTCGCCGTATCATTATTGTATGCAGTGAATTTAGACATATCTTTAACACGTTCCTAACATTTTGCGTTTATGCTGGTTTGGCTAAATTAGAAGAGGAGAACGAACTTGGAGGACATCGAAATCATCGCCTCGCGGCCGGGCCAGCTCAGTCTGGCCATAGCCAGAGTGAAAGATAATGACGCCCTGGCGCGGGAGGTGGAGTATCGTTTTGGGGCCATCAGTGGGATTCACCAGGTGGAGGCGGACGCGGTCCAGGGACTGGTGTTGATCGACTATGATAAACAGCGCTTGTCCTCCCTGAGCTTTCTGCTCCAACTGAAGGAGGCCTTTTCCGCCCTATTTCCTGAAGTCAGCGCCACCCAACTGGCTGCCTCGATAAGTCGCAGTCTTTGAAAGTCTTTCTTAACCCCGCCTTGGAGGCCCGTTCGATCGCTGGAAGTATATCTTTAAATTACTATCTTATAGGTAACCAAATTTATGGAGGTCCTTATGTCCCCCCCGGAAACTAAAGAGAGCAAGGGTATTGGGGAAATGCTGGGCGAAGCCGGTACCACCGTGAAGGATGGCATCGTCGGCAGCCTCAAGGGTTTGAGCGAGATCGAAGCCCAGATCGTCAGTCTGGCCCGCAACACCGTGACCGACGTCCTGAAGGGCACCGGCAGTGTGGCCAACGAAACCATCAATGTCAGCAAGGACGTCTTCAAAGGGGCCCTAAAGGCCACTGAAGAAGTCGGCACCAGCCTGCTGGTGACCACCAAGGACGTGGCTAAGGGCATTCTCCTGGGCGTTGCCGACGTGGGCGGCGATGTAGAGAAGGCCGCCGGCCAACTGGCCAAAGGCGCGGTCAAAGGCGCCGCGGAAGTCGGTGGAGATGTGGCCCAGGTGGCCAAAAGCGCGGTTACCGGCGTAATCGAAGCTACCCGTGAGATCGGCGGCAATGTGGGCGAGGCCACGAAATCGGCGGTGGGCGGCGCCATCGAAGCCGCCGGAACCCTGGGGCAGTCGGCGGTCAAGGCCGTCAGCGACATCCTGGTGGGCGCGGTTTCGGGCCTCAAGGAAGTGGCTTGCGCGGCGTGGCCGAAGTCAAAGGCAGAACCCGAGGCCCCTCCGGAGACCAAGCCGGCCCCCGAAGCCGAGAAAAAGCCGGTTAAGGGCAAAGGCGAGTAGCGCCACGGCCGCCGGCGGCTCAGTTGGGTAGGGCGAGCGTCCCTGTTCACCGCGGCTGTCTCCATATTGCAATTTCAGACTAAATCGGCGGCCCTGGGCCGCCCTGTTGGTAATTTTGGTGCGTAGGGCGCACCCTACGTTTCGTCTTTGTCAGTCCTTACTAGCTACTGACTACTGACTACTTGACTACTGGCAACTTTCAGATGGTCGAAGCGATACATACCGCCGTGGCGGGAAGGGCGAGGTTTAAGGTCGAGGGCCTGTACCGCTCAAAGTCCCTGGAGAAGCAGCTTGAGTGGCGTCTGGCGCGGCTGCAGGATATTTCCCTGGCCTCGGCCAATGCCCTCACCGGCAATGTCCTGGTCTGCTACAATTCAGGCAACACCCCGCAAACCATCGCCGCCTTAATCGAAGGGATCGTCTCCGAGTGCCAGAGCCAACCCCAACCTGCCCCTTCAGTTCCTGTCCGAGTAAGATCCAAGGCCGGCGCCGAGCCGGAAGATCAGGCCGGCGTCTTAGACCGGTTCAGGGGCCTCTTTACCTATCCGGCGGAGCAGCCGGCGGAGCCCTGGCATCGGCTGGAAGCCGAGGCGGCGTTAGCCAAGTGGCAGACTTCCCGGGAAACGGGTTTATCCCTCCAGGCTGTCCAGAGAAATCGCCAGAAATACGGCTCTAATATTCTGCCGGAAGCCGAGCCCCGATCCGGTTGGGAAATTTTTTTGAGTCAATTCAACTCCCTCCCGGTGGCCCTCCTGGGCGCGGCCGCGGGTCTTTCCATCGTCACCGGGGGGATGGTCGACGCCGTGCTGATCATGGGCGTGGTGGTCGCCAATGCCTTCATCGGCTATAAAACCGAAAGCGAATCCGAAAAGACCATTCGCTCCCTGCAAACCCTGGTGCGGCCCGCAGCCCTGGTCATCCGGGAAGGCCGGTTTGGCGAAATCCCTTCCGAAGAAGTGACCCCGGGAGACCTCCTGGTACTCCGTCCCGGCAGCTATGTGGCTGCTGATGCGCGCTTGCTAGAGGCCAGCCACCTGTCCGTGGATGAGTCGGCTCTGACCGGGGAAAGCCTGCCGGTAACTAAAAACCCCCAGGTCTTGGAACAAGAAAACATCCCCCTGGGAGATCGGCTCAACCTGGTCTTTATGGGCACTCTGGTTACCGGCGGCGAAGGTCTGGCGGTGGTGGTGGCCACCGGAAGTTATACCGAAATCGGCCTGATCCAGTCTCTGATCGGCGAAGCTTCCAGCCCGGAGACCCCCCTGGAAAGACAGCTTGGCCAGTTGGGCGACCAACTGGTCCTGCTCTGCCTTGGCATCTCCGGAGTGGTGTTTGTCATGGGGTTCGCCTGGGGCTATGGTTGGTTGGAGATGCTGCGCACCTCTATCTGCCTGGCTGCGGCCGCGGTGCCGGAAGGCCTGCCCGCCGCGGCCACCACCACCCTGGCCCTGGGCATCCGGGACATGCGCAAGCACCATGTCTTGATCCGCCATCTGAATGCGGTGGAGACCTTAGGGGCGGTGCAGACCGTTTGCCTGGATAAGACCGGGACCATCACCCGCAATCAGATGTCCGTGCTCCAGATCTTTACCGGCATGAAGACCATCCGCGTGGCGGAGAATGGGCAATTCAGTGGGCCGGAAGGGCTGATTGAACCTTTTACCTGTGAAGAACTGGAACAACTCCTCCAGATTTCCGTGCTGTGCAACGAAATTGAAATTTATCAGGAAGGCGGGGATTATGTCCTGCGGGGGACCCCCACGGAAGGCGCCCTGGTGCACCTGGCGATCCTGGTGGGCCTCGACGTCACTGACCTGAGGGCGCGCTATCCCTTGCTGAGGGTGAATCACCGCTCGGAAAACCGCCTGTTTATGGGCACGCTGCATGATGATCCACCCGCCGGGAAACTTTCTGCCCTCAAAGGCAGCCCGCTGGAAGTTCTGGCCATGTGCTCCTGGCATCTCCAGGATGGCCGGAAATTGCCGCTAACCGAGGAAGACCTGCAGCGCATCGAGGCTGAGAACGAGGAGATGGCGGGGCGGGCCCTGCGGGTCCTGGGGCTGGCCTATGCCCTGGGTCCTGATGAGTCCGTCTTTGAGGAGCTTGACGGCCTGGTCTGGCTGGGCATGGTGGGCATGGCCGATCCCATCCGGGAGGGGGTGGGCGAAGCGATCCGGGCCTTCCACCGGGCGGGGATCGAGACGGTGATGATCACCGGCGACCAGAGTCCCACCGCCCAGGCCATCGGCCAGGAACTGGACCTGAGCCAGGGGGACCCCTTGGAAATCCTGGACGCCACCCATCTGGCGGAGATCGAGCCGGATGTCTTGCGGGCCCTGGTCAAGAGGGCCCAGGTCTTTGCCCGCGTCAGCCCATCCCATAAGCTGCAGATCGTCCAGGCCTTGCAGGGGGCCGGCAAGGTGGTGGCCATGACCGGCGACGGCATCAACGACGGCCCGGCCCTCAAGGCAGCGGACGTGGGCATTGCCATGGGCCGGACCGGCACCGATATCGCCCGGGAAGTGGCGGACGTGGTCCTGGAGAAAGACAACCTCGATACCCTGATCATCGCCATCCGGGATGGCCGCACCATTTATCTTAATATCAGAAAGTCGGTGCATTTTTTCCTGGCCACCAATCTGAGTGAAATCATGTTGACCTTTACGGCCATTGCCGTGGGACTGGGGTCGCCGCTGACCGCGGCCCAGCTCCTATGGATTAACCTGATCTCCGACATCTTCCCCGGATTGGCCCTGGCCATGGAGGCGCCGGAGCCCGATATCCTGGAGCGCCCGCCCCGCGATCCCCAAAGACCGATTTTCACCGGCTGCGGACTTCAAGAGGATGGCCTTTGAGTCCGGGGCGATCACCGCCGGGGCTCTTGGGGCTTATGGCTATGGCATGATGCGCTACGGGGGAGCCGCGGCCAGTACCATGGCCTTTCATAGCCTCACTACCGGGCAGCTTCTCCACGCCATCAGTTGCCGCTCGGAAACCCACACCATTTTTAGTCCCGGAGAAATTGCCTCCCAACCGGTACCTGACTATGGCCCTGGGGGGCTCATTGGTCATGCAATTCTTGACCATGGTGGTTCCCGGACTGAGAAGTCTGTTGGGTCTGGCTCCGGTGGGCCTCCTGGATGGCCTGGTAATTTCCGGCACCGCCTTGCTCCCCTTGGTGGTGAATGAAGCTACCAAAAAACCACCGGTTAATGGGGTAAATGAGGTCCAGGAATCCAGCCTCGGAGTGAGCCAAAAAAGGACTCATTGATGAAAAATGACTTTATCTTCATGTCGGAGTCGGTAACCGAGGGGCATCCGGATAAGATGTGCGATCAGATCAGCGATGCCATCGTGGATCATTTCCTGGAACAAGACCCCCAGGCCCGAGTGCGCGCCGAATGTGCGGTGGCCACATCCATCTTGTTCATTGCCGCCCGGTTTGTCTCCGAAATTAAAGTCGATATCCCCAATGTGGCCCGCAAGGTCATCGGCCGGCTCGGTTACCTGCAACCGGACTTCGACGCCCGCACCTGCAGTATCTTAACCAGCCTGCAGGAGTATCCGTCGGATACGGACCTCTTTTTCAACGAGAACCAACTCTCCGAAGCAGAGATAGATAAGCTGCATGTGAGGCAACATGCCACTGCTTTCGGTTTTGCCTGCCGCCAGACCGCGGTCCTGATGCCCCTGCCCATCTGGTTGGCACATAAACTGGTCCGGCAGATGGACAGTGCCCGAGGTCAGAAACTGATCCCCTACCTGTCTCCGGACGGCAAGGCCCTGGTGGGCGTGGAATATAGGGATCGCCGGCCTTACCGCATTTATAGCCTTACAGTCGTCGCCAGCGGCTCCAGGGCGGCCGGCCATGAGGTCACCGACCAGCGCTTGCATAACGACATTCGCGAAGCCGTGATCAAACCAGCCTTTGCCGATGAGGACATCAAACCGGACGACCGCACCCTGATCTTTATCAATCCACTGGAACATCTCATGGTGGGCGGCCCGGGGGTGCATTCCGGGCTCACCGGCCGTAAGACCGACGTGGACACCTACGGGGAATATGCCCGCCATAGCGGCAACGCCTTGAGCGGCAAGGACCACTTGCGGATTGATCGAGTGGGGGCTTATGCGGCGCGCTATGCCGCTAAAAATGTGGTGGCAGCCGGCCTGGCGGAGGAATGCGAGGTCCATTTGGCCTATTCCATCGGCTTTTCCCGGCCAGTCAGTATTCAGGTGGAAACCTTCGGCACCGGCAAGTTCTCCGATGACGAGCTTTCCACCTTGCTGGAGCGTCACTTCGATTTTCGCCTGGCCGCCATTCTGCGGGATTTTAACCTGAGGCACCTTCCCGCTCTCAATAAAGGCCGCTTTTACCGCAAGCTGGCGGTCTATGGCCAGGTGGGGCGTCTCGACCTTAACTTGCCCTGGGAAGTTACCGACAAGGCCGAGATTCTCAAGGAACGTTAGATGCACATCTCCCATTTATTGATCATTTTATTGCTGGCTATATCCTGCAACCTGGACAACGTTGGGGTGGGTATCGCTTACGGGGCTCGAGGGATCGGCATCCCCCTGGGGTCAAATCTCTTGATCGCCCTGGTCACGGCCGCAGGCACCGGGCTCTGTATCATTTTCGGGCAGCGAATCTTCCAAGTCTTGCCTGCCGAGGTTGGCGTTCTTTTGGGAGCCGTGTTGTTGGTCGGCATGGGGGTCTGGGTCATCCGCCAGGATATCGGCGAACGGAGCCGCCAGGACCAAGAGACCCCAGCCACAGGCCCCGCTGATGAGTTGGCCCAAAAGTCGTGGCTACGGCGGCTCATCCTGATCCTGCAACATCCGGTCCTCGCTGACCGAGACTCCTCGGGTCACATTGATTTAAAGGAAAGTCTCCTGCTGAGTATGGCCCTCATGCTAAACAATGTCCCCAACGGCGTTGGAGCCGGGCTGCTGGGGCTGTCGACCTGGCTCACCACCTTGTTGGTAGGGCTCCTGAGCGTGCTCACCTTCTGGGTGGGAATCGGCCTGGGCCGGAGTCTCGGGGTGCGCTGGCTGGGCCGGTACGCCGGCACGGTTTCCGGCCTGTTGCTCGTGGTTATCGGTTTGGTCGAAATGGTCCTGGCAATACAGTTTTAGCCCAGCGAAGAGAGAGACACATGGAAAAAGCCAGAGTTCTATTCCTTTGCACCCATAATACTGCCCGGAGCCAAATGGCCGAGGCCTTCCTGAGATCGTTCGCCGGCGACCGCTTTGAGGTCTTCAGCGCCGGCACCGAACCGAGGGAGATTGATCCCTATGTCAAACGGGTGATGTCCGAAGTCGGCCTTGATCTTAGTAATCAGCGGTCCAAGAGCGTGGTGGAATTCCTGGGCAAAATGACCGTTGCCTATCTAATCATCGTTTGCGAAAAGGTGGAGGAAAACTGCCCGATAACCTTCCCCGGCTTTAGGTATCGGCTGTACTGGCCCATTGAAGACCCGGTGGCTTTTGCCGGCTCGGATGAACAAAAGCTGGAAAAGTTCAGAGCAGTGCGGGATTGGATAGCGGACCGGCTAAAATTGTGGTTGCGTGAATTGGACTGAGATAAATTTCTCCAGGGATCGAGTTTAGGAGTACAGTTTTAATATTAGAAAATGAGGCTATATGGCTCACGAAAACATTTTAGTGGTGGAAGATGACGAGGACATCCTGGAACTACTCAGGTACAACCTGGCCAAGGAGGGCTACCGGGTAACCGCGATTACCTCGGGGGAAGACGGATTGCCACTCGCCCGCTCGACCACCCCGGACCTGATCTTGCTGGATTTGATGCTCCCCGGGATAGACGGGCTGGAAGTCTGCCGGCGGCTCAAAATGGACCCCAAAACCCGGCAGGTGCCGATCATCATGCTCACCGCCAAAGGGGAAGAAACGGACATTGTCACCGGTCTGGAGTTGGGGGCGGAGGACTACATCACCAAACCCTTCAGCCCCCGGGTATTGCTGGCCCGTATTCGCACGGCGCTCCGACGCCACGGCGCGGCTACGCCAGGAGAGGATGCCCTGCTAAAAATCCATGACCTGACCATCAACCCCGGCCGCCACGAGATTCTGGTTCAGGGGAAATCTGTGGACTTGACGGCGGTGGAGTTCCGCCTCCTGCACCTGTTGGCGCGGAGGCCGGGCTGGGTGCTGACCCGGGCTCAGATTGTCGAAGGCGTGCATGGCGAAGACTATCCCGTCACCGACCGGGCTGTAGACGTAAAAATTGTCTCCCTCCGCAAGAAGCTGGGTCTCGCGGCCGAGTACATCGAAACGGTTCGAGGGGTGGGTTATCGCTTCAAAGACTGACTGATTGAGACTTTTTGGCTGGGATTTTCGGCCATCTCTGCCGCAGCCAGATTCCCCGGATAAGGAAATAAGCCAAGATAGAGGTGGCGATTAACCCGGCCGCCATTTGGCCATGGCCGCCAATCCGCTCCACAAGGAGGCCCGCTTCCCGGCCCCAAAGATATCCCAAGAAAATATAGCCCAATGACCAGGCCAGGGCCCCCGCATAAGCAGACCGGATAAAGTCTGCCAGCGGGAATCTGGTGATCCCGGCGGCTATGGCTACCCAGTGCCGGACCCCCGGAATGAAGTATCCCAGGAATAACAGCCAACCGCCGCAACGGCGGAGCCGCTCTTCCAGCCTCTTAAACTTGTCGGGCTTGATAGAGCAATAAACCCCGGCCTCCCTGATCAACTTGGCGCCTGCCGCTCTTCCCAGCCAATAATCCAGCGTTATTCCCAGGATGGCGCCCGCCACGACCACCGCTAACGCCGGTATTAGCCGCAAGTCTCCCCGCAGCACCAGATAGCCGATAAAAGTCAATAATAGTTCATCGGGGACGGGAATGCCGAAGGTCCCCGGCGCCAGCAAGAGAAAAATCGCCAGATATCCGTGCTGGGAAACAAAATAAGTTATGAATTCCATAATTGTATTTAGATTAATCTACGCTTCCTTCCAATGAAAATTCAGCACCACAATTATGATAGGCTCATCATGAAAATTAGTTGTTAAACAATAACTAAGATTTGTTAGATTTTATTTAATATTTTGTTATTTTATTCTTGGGTAGTTTTTTCTCCAGGCAACTAGTCCTTATATTCTCGCGCAGCCATGTTTGCCCTCCGCCGGGTTCCTCCCGGAGCCCCCTCAAGACCTTGGTCCCAAGCCGAGCGAGGTTGGACTAACCTTCACAAAACCAAATCAAAACTCAAATATCACCGAACGATAATCATTCACTAGTGGATCGCGCCTATCGTGGCCTCGGGTAAAGAGACAAATCATGCACCTCCGCCAGGAGAGGAGGTGAAGGCTCTGGGGGACGCATTTTTAGGGATTTTTGCGGGATTTCCGCCATCATACTTTTACCGAACAACGGAGGCTAGAGCATCATGTTTAAAAAATGGCTCAGTGCGGCGGCGGTGGCGGCCTTGTTGGCCCTGCCCGTCGTTGGTGTTAACCTGGCGCAGGCCGAGGATCATCTCAATCCGGCGGGTTGCGCCCTGTCCGGCCCCAAAGGTGAGTATCAGGCCGGCGATTTTCACAACCATACCCCGTTTAGCGATGGCACTGCCAGCGTGCCGCTCCTGGTGGGGCATGCGATGCAACACCTGGACTGGTTCGCCCAGTCGGGCCATGGCGGCGCCTACAGCCGGGACGGTCGTTACAGCGACCCGGAAGGTGATGGCAGTGTCACCGGCGAAGGCAAGTTCCTGGATGAAACGGTGGGTGTAGCCAACTTCAAAGGCATCGACGCCGGCAAGTCGTCTGGACACCAAAATATGTGGAAATGGCAGACACTCCAGGAGCTTCTCTATCCCGAGACCTTTATAAACGCCAAGGTCCTGCAGAAACCCATCTGGTCGGCGGTCGAATGGGAAGTGCCCGGCCATGAACACTGCAGCGCGGGCGTCATCGACGGTCAGTTCCCCCGTCACGGCAATATGGGGAACGCCAATGCCTTAGCCCAGTTTGAATACCTGTTTGACTATGTGGACAATGACACCAGCGAGGGCGGTGGCCAGGGCTGGACCGGGAAAATTGCCAATCCGCCGGCGACCGGCACCAACGTCGGCGTTGCCGGCCACGCCAAGGCGTTGGCCGCAGCCCAATGGCTGGAGACACATCATAAATACTCATCCTATTTGGTTTTTGCCCATATCGAACGCAAGGGCGTCTGGGACCCGAATAAGGGCGGCAACAACACCGGTTACAACGTCGAGCATTTCCGCGATTTTAATAACGCCGCGCCCCATGTCTGCTTCGGTTGGGAAGGCCAGCCCGGCCATCAGGCCACAGCTGGTGAGCGGGGGGGCTTCAGCACCTCCGCCTTCGGTGGCACTTTTGGCGGCACCGGCTATTACTCCGCCACTATCGGCGGCATGTGGGACGCCCTTTTGGGTGAAGGCCGCAACTGGTGGCTGTTTGCCAGCTCCGACTTCCATTCTCGCAGTGTGCGCGAGTATGATGATTCGGCCGCCAACCCGGCCCGCGATCCCAATCAACCCACTCCTGACAAGCCGATACAGAATCCTGCCACCCTCAACAGTGGCTGGCGCGGCGCTACGGCCAGCCAGGCGGACTTCTGGCCCGGTGAATACCAGAAGGATTTCGTTTTTGTTAATCACAAAATTAAGCCCTCCGCCCAGGATGTCCTCGATGGGATGCGCAGCGGCAACAGCTATATCGTCGAGGGTGACCTCATCCGGGGGCTCCAGTTCACCGCCAAGGCTGAGGGACCGGAAGCCACCATGGGCGAACAATTGACGGTGGCTCCCGGGAAGAAGGTGACCGTCAAGGTCATGGTGAAGGTGCCTGATGTCAACAACCTCTGCCCCTACGCCGACGAGAACCCCTCCCTGGCGCAGCTCGGTATTCACCAGTCCCTGAACCGGCCGGAACTCCATCATGTGGATGTCATTTACGGGGAGGTGTACGGCAAAAGGACCCCGGGAACGGCTGCGTACACTGATCCCACCAACCCCACGGCCAAAATCCAGCAGACCGTTCTCGTCTCTACCATGAAAGACGAGGGCAAGGGCTGGAAGTCTTTCTTCTTCGTCATTAACCCGTCGAAGAGCGGGTATTTCCGTCTCCGGGGCACCAACCTGCCCCCAAACACTCCTAATGAAACCGACAAGGATGGCAACCCGGTGGCTGACAGCCTGGCGAAAAACCTTTCGTTTAACGGCGCCCCTTTGGATGCCGATGTTGCCGCCTGGGCCGACCTGTGGTTCTACTCTAACCCCATTTTCATCAAGGTGGCAGACCACCGCTTGGCCTGCAATGAGCGGCATTAAGCAGCATTCTTACGCGGTAGCTTCTGCAAACCGCTAAGCCGCGGGAGTTGAAGGGGACGGCCTGCCGTCCCCTTCTCTTTCAACTATAATCCAGGGGCGGGGAGAGTCGCCACCTTCCGCCAATCCCCCTTGAGGCGTTGGGAAAGTCACGGGAGCATGAGTAAAACAAAATTCCACCTAACCGCGCTTTACGTCCTCCTTTTTTTCTCGGGTTTTGCCGGCCTGGGCTATGAGATCGTCTGGACCCGGCTTTTTGCGGTGGGTCTTGGTCATGAGATACCCGCGGTGCTGGCCGTGGTGGCGGCCTTCTTCAGCGGCCTGGCCCTGGGGGCCTGGTGTCTGGACCGTCGGGTGAGCACCAGTCGGGTGCCGGGCCGCTGGTATGCCTCCCTGGAATTGCTCATTGGGGCCTGGGCCGTAGTGCTGGTTTTTCTTATTCCCTACGGGAACTTCTCGGCCACCCGCTTAATGGGAGTCTCTCCTTCAGCTCTCCGCCACTGGACCGTGGCCTTTCTGGTACCCTTCTTGTTGTTGCTGCCGGCCGCCGTAGCCATGGGGGCGACGTTGCCCGCGGCTGAGCGCCTGTTTTCCCGGCTTCGTCAGGACGGCTGGTCCGTGGGGGGGCTATACGCCGCCAACACCCTGGGAGCCGTAGCCGGGACCATGCTCACCACCTTTGTCATTGCCCCGGCCCTGGGGTTTAAGGCCACCCTTTACAGTCTGGCGGCCTTGAACCTTCTCTGTGGAGTAGGAGTCCTGGCCGGGCCAGCCCGGCAGGAGAGGGAGCGTCTCCCCGTCAATATCGTCATTTCCGGGACGCCTGTACGGGCGCGCCTCTTGCCGATACTCTTTTTTACCGGCCTCCTGGGCATCGGCTACGAAGTCCTGGTGGTGCGGGTCCTCAGCCAGGTGTTGGAAAACACCATCTACAGCTTTGCCGGGGCGCTGTCGGTGTATCTGTTCGGTACGGCCTGCGGCGCAGCGCTTTATCAAAAGTTTGCCCCCCGGAAACGGTACCGGCAGGTTCTGGCTTCATTGCTAATGGCCCTTGCCACCGCCTGTTTCCTGGGGATCATCTTATTGCGGGGCGCCCCTTTCATCTACCAGGGCTTGCGGGAGGGTCTAGGGGGCGGTATGGTGGGATCAGTGCTGGGGGAATTGGCCCTGGCGCTGGTGGTCTTCTTTCTCCCCACCGTTTTCATGGGCGCCACCTTCAGCCACCTGGCCCAGGGCGCCCGGGGGCCGGAGGAAGGCCTGGGTCGTGCCCTTGGCGTGAACACCCTGGGGTCTGCCCTGGCCCCGGCTTTTTTCGGGGTGCTGTGCCTGCCCGCTTTCGGAGCTAAGACCACCCTGACGTTTCTGGCTTCGGGGTATCTGTTGCTGGCCTTGCTCTGGCGGCCGGCCAGGTGGTGGCCCGCCGTGCTTCCTCTGGGTCTGGCTCTCTTCCTGCTTTTCACCCCTGATCATTTGCGGCTGGTGGACCTGCCGGCAGGTGGTAAAATATTGGCTCACGCCGAGGGGGTCATGGCTACGGTTTCCGTGGTCCAGGATGCCGGCCATGACCGGTATCTCAAGGTGAACAACCACTTTGTCATGGGTGGCACCGGCTCTTTCTTCTCAGATGCCCGTCAAGCCCTCATTCCCTTGCTTCTGCACCCCCGGCCCCAAAAAGCTCTATTCCTGGGTCTCGGCACCGGGGCCACCTTCGGCGCCGCTGCCCTCTATCCCGGCCTGCAGGCCGACGGCGTGGAACTGGTTCCGGAGATCGTCTCCCTGCTGCCCCTTTTCCGGCGGTCCACCGAAGCTCTCCCGGACCAGAAGCGCTTCAAGGTCTTCGTGGCAGATGCCCGCCGCTTCGTCAATTGTACGGACACCACCTATGACGTGATCGTGGGCGACCTGTTTCACCCAGCCCGGGATGGCGCCGGCTCCCTTTACACGGTGGAGCACTTTCAGGCTATCCGGGCCCGGCTTAACCCAGGTGGTCTGTTCTGTCAATGGCTACCGTTGTATCAGCTGGACCTGCCGGAGTTGCAGACGATTATCCGCACCTTCCTGCACGTCTTCCCGGAGGGCTCGGCCGTGCTGGCCCACTTCAGTTTGCAGACTCCCATAGTGGGGCTGGTGGCGGGGCTTACCCCCCTGAGGTATCCCTCCGATTGGCTGGAACGGCGCGTCCAGGACGGCGCCCTGCACGCCAGTCTCGAATACCTGCGACTCCAGGATTCCCTAGCCCTCTTTGGCAACTTTCTGGCGGCCAGCGATGACTTGCGGAATTTTGCGGGGGCAGGACCTTTAAATACCGACGACCGGCCGGTGGTCATCTTCGAGGCCCCTCATTTCGCCTACGCTCGCCAGGAACCGCCCTCCGTAAGGCTACTCTCCCTCATGGAGCAGCTGCAGCCCCGGCCCCGGGACATTCTCCAGCCGGCTCAAAAAGCTCCTGAGGTAAGCCAGCCCGAGCGCCTGGCGGCCTACTGGGAAGCGCGTCGCTGCTTTCTCCGGGCCGGGGTAGGGGTTGAGAACACGCAAGATCCATGGAAGTTGCTGCAAGCGGTGCGGGAACCTCTCCTGGCCATCGTGCGCCGGTGCCAGGATTTTACCCCGGCGTATGATCCACTGTTGTTCCTGGCTCGTAGTATTTCCCGGCAGAATCCCCTGGCTGCCCGGGAGCTGCTCCTGGACCTGGAGCGGGCCAACCCGCAGCGGCAAGATGCGAGAAAACTGCGGGAATCTCTTGGAGAAATATTGGGCAGGAAGTGAAGAAACCACACATGACAGGTCAGCCGGTTAATCACGATATTTAGAACAATTTTGAATCTCACGATAAACGAAGATAGCAGATTCATTTGCCACTATACGCCCTTCCGCTAATCTTTCCATATGGTTCGTATATCGGAAGCCCTCACAACCCGGCCACATTTTGTCTTAAAAAATTTTGGGCTGGTCCCATCACCCGGGGGGAGCTTCTAATTTTCCTGGACCGAATTTTGATAAAAAATTCCGCCCTATTCATAACGCCCAGGGGGGGAGGAGTCCCGAACCGCTTGCAAAATGTGCCGGGATAGAGGATTTTACCTTCCACGATCTGCGGCATACGGCTATAAATAACTGGCGATTGCAGGGCCATGACTACTTTCGTATAATGTCTGCAACCGGCCATAAAACCATGAGCGTCTTTAAGCAGTATAATACGGTTAGCCGGGAAGAATTAAAGGCTTTGGTGGGGGAAATTTAAGGAGATACATTCACCTATATATTCACTAAGACGATTATAAGCTTTGCAAACCCACGCCCCCGTAGCTCAGTAATGGATAGAGCAATGGATTCCTAATCCATGTGTCGGCAGTTCGAATCTGCCCGGGGGCACCAGTTTAAGCAAGACCTTATCAATCAGGGCCTAACCTCTTTTTTCTTGAGTGTGCACCTAGTGTGCATGCGCTCCGATTGAAGCCCGAAAAAATGAGCCGGGGAAGTTCCGTTCACCCGGCTTTGATGTGGGGTTTTCTCCGAAATAAGTCGCTTACGGCCAAGACCGCCTTTGCTGCTGGCCATAGGGATTAGATTGCCTAGGATTCATGGGCTGGCTATAAGGGTTCACGGTTCCCATTTGCCCGGTATATGGGTTCATGTTCCCCTGAGTGCTGTAATTATTGAATTGGTGGTGGTCCGGGGCTGTGCGGTGATAGGGCTGAACATAGGTTCCATCGTGGCGGGTGTAGCCGTGCACCGTTTGGTCCCGGCCGTAAAGCTGGGCCATAACTGGTAAGGCCCCTGCCAGAATTAACCCACTTTTACTGGCTGGTTGACCGGCACCGCCATCCGCCGATCTCCGCCGCCGTCAGTGGTGAAAAACCGTCACTTCATGCCCCCAGCCCGACCAGTCCCCGGCAGAGATAGCCGACGCGGCATACTACCCCGCCTAGCCCGGATTATTCACGACACTTTTTAAATCATGGCTATCTAGTCGATATTACAACCGAATAATAATTGTTTCAAAAAGCAGAGTGTTTTATGGAGAACAGCCGCCCTCGGCTGTTCTTTTGCAGGCGAGGGCGCCTGCTCTCCATTTTTCTTATTTTGAGTGATGATTATCTGAATTTTTCGGGCTAATCAAGATAGCTTGCCACAAACGAAACTTCTCAAGAATTCCAAAGTCTTGCGGATATGATTTTGATACCTGGCGTGTCATCTGTGGGGACCATTCAAGGATTAGGCTGGGAAAAGGTATAATCCATGGGGGCAGGGCAAAAGTGATTTCAGATTCAGACTTAGGCTTCAATCTCCATCGAAATAGAGGGTTGGGCAATGCATACGGATGAATATGAGATATCTATTGGTAGGGAAATCGCCTTTTGCCGGAAAATGGTGAGGCAGTTGAAAGATTCGCTCGAAAGGCGGGAGAAGCAGTGCGGAATGACGACGGAAGCGTTTCTACAAACCCTAGAGGACGGATGCCTGTCCGAACAGCATCCCATACAGTGCTGGAGTCAAGAATATCAAGAGTTGCGGTACTGGCAAAAGATGTTGAGCGAATACGAAGAAGCCCTGGAGAGCCTCAAATGGCTCTGAGGTAGCCAGGAACCCTACAGAAAGGGCACAGGGGCACGAAGGCCCCTGTGGTTATCGCTAGTAAAATTGTCTTCGTACGGTTCCGAGACCAGGTAACGCTAGACAAATAGAACAATCATAAATCTTACAGTTACCTACCGCTATTTAGTGGCAGGAGGTGAACTGGACTTAGGCGCCCAAGAGGGCATCAAGACGGCGTCAATAACCTGGATGACGCCGTTACTGGCTACAACGTCAGGTTTGATGATGTTGGCCGTATTAACCGTATATTTGCCGCCCACTTCCTTGAGGTTCAGGAGTTCGGGCGACGCCGTGGGACATAAGGTCTTGCACACCTTAAGAGCAACAAGGTCTTTGGCCATATACTTGCCGGGGGTGATATGGTAGTACACCAGGTCCTGGACGCGGGCGTTGTCGGCCATAATTTTATCCATGGTTCCGGCGGGCAGCTTGGCAAAGGCCTCGTCCGTGGGCGCAAACAGGGTGAAATCGCCCGGCATCTGCTGCAAGGTCTGGACATTGGCTTTATCCACGGCAGCTAAGAAGGTCTTAAAATTGCCAGCGGCCTTTAAGGTATCGTACATAGTCATGGGGGCCTGGCTTAGAGCCGTCCCTACTGAGAGCAGCACCAACAGGATCGTAATTAGGGCAATTTTTATTCTCATTGCATCTTTCTCCTTAGGTTTTTTGTCGAGCTTCGTCTAGCGTTACCTGATTGTCGAGCTTTGTCTAGCGTTACCTGGTCTCGGAAAACGCCAGCCTGCTTCCTCGCCAGCCACCTTCATCCCTGGCCGGTGCACCTCCTGGTCGATTCCCTCACTCCTCCTAAAGACGCCCAAGGAGGAACAGGATGAGAACGATTATCAGGATCGTCCCCAGGATACCACTCGGACCATAGCCCCAATTTTGGCTATGAGGCCACCTGGGGAAGGCCCCCACAAGCAAAATAATGATGATAACGAGCACAATCAATCCCATTTTCATCTCCTTTTGCCGCAAACCTGGTCAAGGATGACGACACACTGCCTTGACCGTCGTCACTTTCCCGGTCCCGGCTAGTTATTGCCCGGGCTTCGGAGCTTCTTTCCCGGGTTTGAGGAACTCTTTGGTTAATGGTGAAGCAACCCTATGATACCTATGACAATTAAGTAAATCGCCACAATGAAGTTCAGGAGCCTGGGTATCATGAGAATCAAGATTCCCGCAATCAGTGAAACCACCGGCGTCAGATAGACAGTCGGGAACATTGCCAATCTCCTTAATTAAATTTAAAATTGATTATTGATTCATAATTATTGCTAAGGATGAATCAAGCCTAAAGACGCCCAAGAAGATACAGGATGAGGACCACTATCAGGATCGTCCCCAGAACACCACTCGGGCCATAGCCCCAACTTTGGCTATGAGGCCAGGTAGGCAGGGCGCCGACGAGAAAGAGGATGAGTAGGACAATTAAAATAGTGCCGACCATGGCAGTTCTCCTTTGTGGTTAGCCAAAATTATGCGGCCGTCTTAGCTGGCAGCTGTCCCAACCTGTGCTTAGAACCTCTGTTACCAAGTTTAACCAGGCTCAGGATACCCTTACCGTGGGTAGCGGTATGGATAATATGGATAACCATATTGTGGCGTTCCATATGGATTGGTGTAATATGGGGTAGTGTAACGATACCCATATGGTTGGCTGCTGTAGGAAGATCCATAATCGCTAGATCCATATCCATATGGATCAGCGCAGCCACAAAAGAGAACTAGCATTAGACCTATAATGCACCAATAATATTTTGACATAATGGGCCTCTCTTTAAGTGCAGCCTGACCTTGCGCCCACAGGCGAACCCCTGGACGCCGGCCGCCCTTATTTTTGCTTCATCTTCATATGCTCTTGCATCATCTCTTCCCGCCATTTGTGCAGGGTCAGCAGATACTGGCCCTGCTGTACGGTAGTCATCAGGGCCAGTTCCTCATCAATCTGGGATTTGAAGGATTGAGCCATCTTGTCCTGGTCGGCGCGGATCGCGCTCACCAGGCCTTTGATCTTGGCCTCATCGGGGGTGGCGGCCATAGCATTCTGCAGCTCGGCTTGGGATTTCTTCAACCTATCGAGGAGTTCCTGGCGATCCTTGACGTATTTTTCTTCCACGGCGTTAAATGCTTTGGCCTTTTCCGGGCTGAGCTTCAATTCTTTAACCGCAGTGGCCCGGCGCATTTTATGCATTTCACCCCAGGAATCTTCTTTGGCCTGCACCAGGGCGGGGACCAGAAACAAACCGGTCAGCATCAGGGAAATTACCACGCTGAGAAAATGGGCTTTAACTTTCATGGGCACGTCTCCTTTTATAAGGGATGCGACAAACAGGGGATGCCCCGACTCCCTAACCAGTACACGGTTTTTGCGGCAACCAGGGCTTTTTAGGCCAATGGCCCGGTTATTCCTTAGTTGCCATGACGTTCGTCTCTGCGCTCTCGGCGCTCATCTCTGCGATTATCTCTGCGATCGCGGTTTTCCTCTCGGCGCTCGTAGCGGTAGTCTCGACCCACCGGTGGCGCGACATAATAGAGAAGTTGGGAAAGTGGGTCCGCATATGGCGCGGCATGATACTCATTGTAACAATAAGGGTCGCTGGGGTCGCAAGACACGTAGGGCTGTCCGAAAGCTGGACAGGTTCCAAAACCGTAGTATCCTACCCCGCACCAACACGTCAGCATGAGGGTTAGCCCTAGAGTTAACCAAAGTTTCTTCATAGAGATTCTCCTGGACAATTTCCAGACCTTGCCATTATTGCCCTGGGGGCCCTGGGTCCGGGAAGGCAATCCCAACGGCAGGGCCCAAAAGTTGGTAGACTATTTATTCGTCCCGGCGGCTTTCTGGCCACGTTTGTTCATCATCTTCTGGCGCCATTGTCCCAGTATTATAAGATACTTGGCTTGCTCAACCGGGGTCATCAGCGCCAGTTCCTCGTCCCGCTGCTTTTTAAAAGAAGTGAACATTTTATCCTGGCCGGCGGTCAGCGCGCTGACCGCTGCTTTGAGCTTCGCCTCGTCCGGGTTGGCTGCCGCCAGCGCCGCCTGCAAATCATCATTAGCTTTCTTCACCCCGGCGATGATGTCTTTGCGCTCGGCCGCATACTTAACTCCCACCGCCAGCATGGCCTTTTCTTTTTCAGGAGCAAGCTTCAGCTCTTTAACCAGTTGGTCTTTTTGGGCCTTGCGCGCCCCTTCCTCTCCCTTGACCTGGCCCAGGGCGGGTATCACCAGCATCGCACTGATGATGGCGCAGAGTGCCCCTAACTTAAAATTGAATTTACCTTTCATGTGATCCTCTCCTTTGCTATGAGTTTTATCCCGCGTTATGTGGCAGCCAATCATAACATCATCAAAGCATTTCTTTCTTCGGGGGTGAGTTCGCTCGCCAAAGAGTCCAGGTGCATTTTCTCGAAATCGAATCCGGCGCTCTTGATGAGCTCTTTTCTCTTGGCAGCAGACTCGGCGGCCAGGATTTGCTTCTTGAATTCCAAATCCTTCCTCATCTTTTCCACAAAAGCTCTGGCTGATTCAATGGACACGATGCCCTCCGGTGGGAATTTTGTAATAAAGGGACTTTCTGTCCTTCAAAGGTCAAGGGGTAATCAAACCTGCTGCTTCTGAGGCCCGCGGCCTGGTTGAACCTGCAACCTGGGGTAACCTTACTCGGTTATCCGGGTTCGCTTCACATCGAGCTTGGGCCCGCGGGCTGAAAAGTAGATCCGATAGTGATGGACCTCTCCATCCCGGATGGTCATATGGGGAAACCGCACATCCGAGGTGCCGCCGCTGTCGCTATAAGCCTTGAGGATCAAGAGGTAAACTCCGGTTTTCAGGCCATTTACCCGCAGGTGATAAAGGCCGCTCTGCGGATTGGGCAACTGGATGTCCGGGGCATAAGGACCCGTCCGGTCCCCGGCAGGATCGGTGACCACCAGCTCTCCCGGGGGGGAGCCTCCAGTCTCGGATTCGATGCTGATGTTCAAATTCTGGGCGCCGGCGGCGCCTGGGAAAATGGCCAGGGCCGCGGCGATGAACAGCCCGATCGCCAGCCCTGCGGATATTTTGGTTACTCGGTTCATGGCATTTGCCTCCGGTAGTATGGTTAAGTCGGTCTTGTTGCTCTGCCGCCAATTCCTTCCCTGGCCCCAAGGCCTGAATGCCAAGAAAGGCTGCTTTTTTAGGCGGCGAAAGGATTAGCGGCGCCAAAACCCCGTGGGCCGCGCCCCCATCAGACCCAGTATGCCTATGACAATCAGGTAAACCGCCACAATAATGCTCAACAGGCCGGGTTGAATCAATATCACTATCCCGGCGATTAAAGCAACGACTGGCGCGAGGTATGGCTGGTATGGCATGTGCTCCTCCTTTAATTCGAGATTACTTCGTCCGTCCAACATTGCTGCTTGCAACCAATCCGAACCAAGACAGTTACTTCCCCACTCGGATATTGGAGATTTCACCCATGAGCCCAAAAACGGTCAGGAGCCAAATGACCACGGCAATGACTACGACAGCATTCAAGATCGACTTAATGGAGCCCGCCATCGGGATGTATGAGTTGACGAGCCAGAGAAGAACCCCAACCACGACCAAGACCACCACCACATGGATTAAAGGCATGATCTACTCCTCCTTGGTTTGGAGATTGGACCTGCGATGAGGCGGCAACCCATCTCCATCTTTTCAAAACTGCTTGGAACCTAATTTTTCGGGTTTAACCCCAAAAGCTGACCATCTTCCCGCCGGTAAGGCCATGAACTTAAGCCTCATAAAGCGTATGCCCGTAGCGGGGGGCGGCCAGTCACCGAAATTTCGATCAAATTAATCATGGTTATCGGCCTAGTCAACAGCCCCTTTCCCTGATTCCTGCCCTCCCATGGTCCAAACCCTTGCCATGAATGTTCAGCTTAAAATAATCACCAATAGGAGTATGTCAAGGTTAGATCGGTTAATTTGTTAGTATCTGATAAAATATATTTGTTTTTAATATTTTATATATTTTAGTATTGACTTAGATAAATATGATTCATATATATGTGATTGTATGGAGGTGTAAAATGGAAGATGAAGTCCTGACCACAGAGGAGGCGGCGGAGTTTTTGAAGCTGACGCCCTTCACGGTGCGGGATTATGCCAGGCGGAGAATTCTGCCGGCCCGCAAGGTGGGCAAGGGGTGGCGGTTCTTTAGGCCTGACCTGGTGGCCTGGTTAAGGGACTATGAGGCTCCATCCACCTTGAAGGGGGAAGGCTATGAGGAATTGCCCCTGGACAATTCATGGAGAAAATTCCTATTAAGGTTGGTGGGCCGGATAATTTTGGGCGCGGCCTTAACTATCTCCCTGACTTTATCAGCCAATCCGGCCCAAGCCTAAGTCGGCAGTCGGGCGAGCCCATCGGGCGCTGAAACCCTGCTACAGGACCGGCTGGCGAAGAGCTAGGCCAAAAGCTCCGGCGTCTCAGAAACTCTGACCACGAAGGTCATTTCCCAGCGGGACGGCCGCTTCTTGATGGCGCCCTTAACTCCCCTAAGACCGTTCGATCACCTGCCGCGCTTCACCTCGCCATTAAATATCGTCTCGCCACCCGCAGCACAGCTAGCTATCCGGTGAAAAGACCGGTTGTCGGCACGAGGCCTTCCGGATGATAACTACTGGATTATCTGGGCAGAATAGCTCTTCCAGACCTGCGGCTAAGCCACTCCAGCCTGACAACCTCAATCAGGAGTTTGACATCGCCGACTGACGAACTAACTTGATATCAAAATAAAAGTGTCCAACCTGATAGATCTTGGAGGAATTTCATGGACCTGACTCGCTGCCCAAAGCTGGTGATTTTAACGGTAATCGTGCTTTTCTCCTTAGGCCTGGCTGCCTGCGGCGCCTCGCGGCTTACTCAGGAAAATTTCGACAAAATTCACACCGGCATGACCCAGGCGGAAGTGGCGGCGATCCTGGGGGAGCCCACGGAATCCTCCAGTGTGGATGTGGCGGTATTTTCCGGCACCGCGTCCACCTGGAAAAAAGCTGGCACCACCATTACCATCCAATTTGCCAACGGCAAGGTAGTGGCCAAACAATTCTCTAAGGAGAAAAACGTTAAGTAATCATATTTAAAGGATTTACCACCCGGGCACGGAGGTCACCTCAAGGTTATTTAAGATTGAGTCGAACCTTGCAACCTGAATTAAGGTACTGCAGCAGGGGCTGAAAAACCACGCCGCTGAATTTCGCCGTAATGCTGTTACGTTGAGGGAGAAATGAGGAGGTACTCTATGCGCAAGCGCATTATCAGTCATGGCGCTCGTGAGGTCTCAACCGCCGAACCCGGCTGGCTAGACCTGGAACGCCTGGCACAAATCGAAATCACGTCCGAAGATGTCGATTACCCGATTGAATCGGCCCTGATTCCGGGTACAGGCTCGGGTTGGCGCGCCGCGCAGCCTGGGGAGCAAACGATCCGCCTCCTGTTTGATGAGCCTCTGAGACTCACCCGGATCCATCTAGTGTTCCATGAAGGTGAGTGGGAGCGGACGCAAGAGTTCGTTTTACGGTGGTCCGCAGACGGCGGTCAGTCGTACCGGGAGATTGTGCGCCAGCAGTATAACTTCAGTCCGCCGGACGCCGCGCGCCAGGTCGAAGACTACGACGTCGATCTCGACGGGGTCACGGCACTCGAATTGAAGATTGTTCCGGACATAAGCGCTGGCAGCGCCCGGGCCTCGCTGGCCCAACTGAGTGTGGCGTAATTATCGGACCGACTTCGGCCATTAGGGCAAGAGGGGCCAGTTAATGCCGGGACGACGGCCGCAGCCTTTTCCACCAGACCCGGCAGGAGGTCAGGACGGCCTAGCGCGGGCCGCCTGCCGCTGGCATCCGGACCGGGCCCCGGCCGGCGCAGAGGAAACCTGCCGGGCTCTGCTGCAGCAGATTAACGCGGCCTGCCAGTTGATAGTCCAATTTATCGAAGACTGTCGCTGCGACCGGGGTGGGGGGGCCGCCGCCCCCGAAAAATCAAGATCGCGAGGATATTTAATGCGTGCCGGGAAGGTTTGGCTCATCATGGTATTGTTGCTACTGTGCCTGGCGCCGGCCACGCTCGCCGCTGCCCCGCCCAGGCTCACTGCCGCGCCGGAAATCCGGGAAAACCTGGAATATCAGGTAAGCCTGGGCCTGTGGTCGGATGTGGCCCGGGTTCACCTGGTTTTCAAGGAGTTGCAGCCGGGACATTACCTGGCGGAGTTTTCCGGGGCGGCCCAGGGGATGTGGAAGTTGTTGAGCCGGTGGCTGCCCGAACGTTACCAGACTGAGATGGTCTACCGGGATGGGCGGCTGCAACCCTTGGTGTATCGTGAAGAATTCCAGGATAAAGGGCAACAAGTCCTGAAGGAGTACCGTTTCGACTATGACCATAGCCGGCTGACCCTTTGGCGCCAGCTTGACCGCGGCGAGAAAATCAAAGAATGGGAAGTTCCCTTGACCGGCCCGGTCTACGACCTCTTGAGCCTGTTTTATAACGTCCGGTTAGACGCCCTGGGACCGTCGCCCGGCGGCGCCAGCCTGCGGGTTATGGTCCTGCCGGACCCCAAACCCAAGGAGTTGGTCTTTCACATCGGCGCCGTCACCGACGAGGGGCTCAAGGTCATGGTCAACTCCCGCTCGCCCGGCGCGGTTGACGAGGATCAGTATTTTATGTTTCTCAATCCGGAACGGGTCCCCACCCTGGCCTGGACCCGGGTAACCCTCTTTGGCAAGCTCGCGGGGCGCTTGGTGAACCCCGGCGAGGTCATGAAGGAGGGGCTGGTGACCCTGCCCCCCTCCGCTTCTCCCGTCCCCAAAGCCCCACGTTGAGGACGGCGCGGTTTGGCCCGGGCCAGCTTAGGGCACGCCTCCACCCCCGTGCCTGCCACTGCTTTTCTCCTTGACATTCAGAAGCAAAGTCTTAATAAAAATAGGGAGGAGGTCTAAAGTATATGAAGAAATTGATGGCGTTATTGGTAGCGTTAACGTTTCTTGCAACTTTTGCGTTGGGCTGCAATCAATCACCGCCGCCGGCGCCGAAACCAGCAGCGCAGAAGGCAGCGCCTGCAGCACCTGCGCCAGCAGCGCCTGGAGCGCCTGGAGCACCCGGAGCACCGGAGCGCCCGGAGCACCTGGAGCACCTGGAGCACCTGGAGCGCCAGCACCAGAACACAAATAAACACCGGATATCGGGGTATATCCTCGCCAAGAGGATATACCCCGAGTCTATGAAGCAAGTCCCTGCTCGGGATTTTGGGATTTCTGCGAATCACTCGAGCAGTTGGATAAGGGAAGATCAGGATGCCCGGGGAGAAGTAGGTCTAAATGACGCAGTAAAGCGTGCTGTCAGAACGGCTCAACCTGGATACGTTTTCCCTCAAGACGCACTTCGGACGTCCCCACCTCGTTGTCCTGCAAGTCACGTACGCTGACTTTGGCCACGCCCGTGAACTCGTTGTCTCCAGGGCCAGGGATAATGTGTATCCGGGTCTTGGTGCTGCCGATCCACTTTCTGTTTTCATCGAATCGAAAGGCGATATAGGTGGCATCAAACTCCCTAGCGCCGACCCGCTTCCAGGCACCATGCCCGCCACTGAGTACCGGATGCGTATCCCCGCTTCGAAAGAAAGTGCCATCCGACGAAAAGGTAAGAAGATTCTTTCCCACCCCAGCCGGGCGACTGACTGTCACGATCCACGCCCCGACCAATCCTCGGCTAGTATCGCCAGTCGACCCAGGAGAGGCGCAACCGGCAACGAGCACCATAGTTAGTAGACCCAACAGTACAGATCTAAACTTGAACATGGTCCCTCCTTTAACGGGGCTGCAAACACTTCTCTCGACCTTCGCCCCCAAGGGCTCGTCAGCGGCGGTTCACCTGAAAAGTCGGCGCTCAGAAGTACGACTGGAGCTCGCCTCTCCGCCGCACGTCGAGGGTGGCGCAGTGGAAGGAGCCGCCGAAGGGGGCATAGTTGGCAAACGAACAGGGGATCGGCTCGAAGCCCCAGTCCTTGAGCTTCTTGATGAGAGACTCCTGCAAGCGCTCCACGATGACTCGCTTCTCGTCGAGCATCAACACATTGATGCTGAGCCAGCGGCTGCACATCGAGGGGATGCGCCACGGGATGGGGTTCGGTTCGGGGGCGATGAGGATGTCCCACGAGGCGAACATCGGCGGCAGCCGGCTCGGATCAATGTAGTCCGGATTGACCAGCAGCTTCCCCGGTGCGAGCGGCATCAGGCTCGAGTCGATGTGCATGGGCTGGCGACAGCGGGTCTCAAGCAGGGTGAGGCGGAATCGGTCGCCGAGGTGAGTCCGGAGCCAGTCAATGCCGGACTCGTTGGTCACGTTGCTGCGGATACCGAACAGGTCCCGGCCGCAGCGGACAAAGTCGGCGGCGTCGAAGACGGGCTCATACTCGTTCACCACAAAGGGGATCGGCTCGCCCGCCTGGGGGAGGCGATAGTCGTGGTTGTAGAGCGCATCGACCAGCTCCGGCCGCGGCGGGGTGGTCCACTTCGCCCCTCTCGCCGTGTAGTCTTTGAGCAGCGGGCGGTAGGCGTCCACCTCGAAGTAACGAGACCGCCAGGCCATCGGGGTCTCGATGATCTCCTCGCCAACCACGAGCAGCCCGTCTCTCGGGCAGGCCGAGCAGAAGCCCTTCGACTGCCAGTGCGGCGTCTTGTAGGTGACGGAGAAGTCCTTCACCACCGGCCGGCGCACGGTGACGCCTTCCGCCTCGAGGATGTGAATGAACTCGTCCAGCTCGCGCTGGGCCGGGCGCACGACAAACTGGGGATAGGGCAGCCCGGCGATCACCTTATAGATCTTCATCAGCCTTTGGGGGATGTTGAAGGTGACCGTGAGGTGCCGGGTCGGGATCCTGGCGCCCTCGAGGCGCCCGACCACGACCTCCTCGAGCGGGTCCCATTCGTTGTAGGAACAAACCGGTGAGCCAGCCACTATTCGTTCTCCCACCGGCCAATCGTTAAGCTTGGCGGCCCGGATCGCCCTAAACCGGGATTCCCGAGATAGACCATATTCTCTTACCTCTCTCACCGTGGCCCGGGCCAGCTTAGGCGCGCCACGAACGTGCGTCTCTGTGACCAGACGATATGAGCCGCAATTAGGCGGCAGACCTTAACTCCAGGTGGCTTTACTCTGCTATTATCCTGGTTCGCCGCACCTCGAACTTAGGAGCTAGCTGAATAGGTTACCAGATAGTGATGGACTCGTCCATCCTTGGATGATGAATCAAGTCTAAAGTCGTCCAAGGAGAAAGAGTATGAGAACCACTATCAGGATTGTTCCCAGAATACCACTCGGGGCATAACCCCAACTTTGGCTATGAGGCCAGGTGGGAAGGGCGCCGACCAGAAAGAGAATGAGAATGACAATTAAAATAGTGCCTAACATTGTATTTCTCCTTTGTGGTTAGGTTAATTTTTGCGGCAGCCTTAGCTTACAGCTGCCCGCTGCTTCAGTGCTTCCACGCCTTGGGCCGACTTTTCTCAGCTTCAGACGTCATCTCTCTTGCTTGGGTTACGATTGACCGTACCTTTTGCGGGTTCATCCCCGGTATTTGCTTTAACCCGTGCTCTTCCGCAGCAGCAACTTTGGCAATCGTGTTATAGCTAGCTTCGATTAATCGCTGCGCCAGGACTTCCCCAATCCCTTTAAGTTTTTGCAGTTCTTTTAATTCTTTGTTCATAGCATCCTCCCTAATATTTATCCAGCCGGCCTATTATGATAAGTTAGGAAGCACGGCGAGAGATGCAAGTCTTCACCGAGTAATTTTTCCCAGCCATCGGCCTCGACCCGAAGGCCTAGGGATTCTTGACTTTTCAAGTATTGTGCTTATATTAAAAAATACTGCCTACGAAAACGGGGCGTTTTTGCGGTTAAACTCGGGATGAGAAGTTCAAAAAACTATTTTTGGACTGCGGTGGCCAAGGTTGCCGCATAATCTCGGTTTACAAGAGAGAGGGAAGCCATGACTATTACAGAAATGATTCGATCTATTGGAGAAAAGGTTTTCTTGCCCTTTGTGGCGCTTTGTCTAGTGGGGGTCTTTTCTTCCGTCTCTTTTGCGGAGGAGGCAACAACGAACCAGCCGGCTCCAGAAACTCCGGCAGCGGCAACCCCTCATAGTGCGCCGCCGGGAAAGATCGAGCGCGCCGGGCAGGCCACGGGCGAGGGAATTGAGCGAGGCGCGAATGCCACTGAACGGGGAGTGAAGCGAGCCGGCGAAGCGACCGGCGAAGGAATTGAGCGAGGCGCGGATGCCACTAAACGGGGAGTGAAGCGTGCCGGGGAAGCGACCGGCGAAGGAATTGAGCGAGGTGCGAATGCCACTGAACGGGGAGTGAGGCGTGCCGGCGAAGCAACCCGCAAGGAATTGAACGAGGCGTGAATGCCACGGAGCGGGGAGTGAAGCGTGCCGGCGAAGCGACCGGCAGAGGACTTAAAAAGGCCGGCGAGGCAGTCGAAAAGACCTTTACCGGCAAGGATTAAGCAAGGTAACCACCGCAACAACAATAACCAGTCCATCTATACTGCACCACTTGGAGGCGAGACATTTTGAGAAGTGAGGAATAAAATGTCTCTCCAAGGGGTGAGTGTATATGTTGCTTCAATGAGCCGGTGCCTCCTTGAATTGCCGATTGACTTCCCAGCCATCGGTCTCGACCCGAAAGCCCAACGAAATCTTTCCAAAAATGCCACGCCCCTTATCCTTGGAGACCGGGGTCCTCGTTGACTATTCCACGGAAAACGGCTAAGATTTTAACCGTGGCAGCGAGGAAAAGCTAATTGAAAGCCTTGGTAACCGGGGCGGCAGGATTTATCGGGAGCCATCTGGTGGAAGCCCTCTTGCAACGAGGCGTCCAAGTCAGATGCCTGGTCCGGCCTACGAGTCATTTAAAGTGGGTGAAGGGTCTTCCCGTCGAGATGATCTACGGAGATTGTCAGGAGAAGGATTCTTTAGGGCCGGGTGTGAAAGATGTCGACCTGGTGTTTCATCTCGCCGGCGTGACCCGGGCCCTCGAAGCCAAGACCTATTTCGAGGTGAATGCCCTGGGCACGGAGAATCTCGTCCAGGCCTGCCTCGAACATAATACCCGACTCCAAAAATTTATCTATCTTTCGAGCCTGGCAGCCGCAGGTCCGGGGCGGAACGGTGGGCAGAAAAAGGAATCCGACCCTTGCGAACCGGTCTCGCCCTACGGGAGAAGCAAACGGCGGGGGGAGGAATTGGCCCTGTCCCAGGCCCACGAACTTCCTCTCCTGATCCTCCGGCCTGCTGCGGTCTATGGGCCCAGGGATCAAGCCTTTTTGGCTCTTTTTCAGTGTCTCGCCAAAAGGATCAAGCCCTCTTTCTCCGGCGAGGTTCGACACCTCAGCCTGTGCTCGGTCCAGGATCTGGTCGGCGGGCTCCTCTTGGCGGCCGAGACCCCCACCAAGAGCTGGGGAAATATTTTTTCTGTCGGATGGGCAAGACTACCGGATGGAGGAAATTAACGACAGCTTCGCACAAGCGATGGAGGTAACCGCGTTCCGCCTCCGCCTGCCCCCAGCGGTGCTATGCGGCCTGGCCGCGGTGGCAGAATATTTCTCTAAAGTCTCCGGGAAGCCTGCCCTCATCAGCCGAGGCAAGGCAGAGGAAATGATCCAGCCGAACTGGCTCTGCGACATCACCAAGGCCAGAACTCTCCTGGGTTTCGAGCCCCAAATTTCTCTGGCCCAGGGAGCCAAACTAACCTTCGACTGGTATAGAAAAGAACATTGGTTATAGATGAGGAGAGATTGAGCCTTGAAATATAGGCCAGGCTGCTTTATTTTATTCTATCCGTAACGTTTAGAAAGCCGAGACGGTCTTTAAAATAGAGTTAAATGAGAATCTTGCTCCTGTCCATGCCTGACACCGCGCAATTTGTCGATTTTTTCGCCCGTCTTCCCAACCTGGCGATCATTTCCCTGGCCGGTAATCTGCCGGGACATGAGGTTCGGGTCCTTGACCTGATACTTTTTAAGCCGCACTTCGAAGCCGCGCTGCGCCAAGCTCTAGCCAGTTTACGCCCTCAGGTGGTAGGCCTGAGCGCCATGACCTTCCAATTCGATACCCTCTTGCGCGTGGCCCGATTTATCCGGGCCTTTGACCCAACCATTAAACTGGTGGCCGGTGGCTACCATGTCAGCCTGATGGCCCGTGAACTGACTGCGGCTGCAGAAGAATTACCCCTGGATTTCCTGGTCCGGGTTGAAGGGGAGACCACCTTTCGGGAATTGGTTACTGAACTGGAGAAACCAGCCCCCGATCTGGGCGCCATCCTGGGCCTAAGTTATCGCCAGGGCCAGGAGTGGGTCCACAATCCCAACCGCCCGCTGCTGGAGCTGGATACCCTGTCCTTGCCTCGGCGCCAGGCCAGACTGGCCAACGGCTTTTATTTTTTAGATATGCCCATGGACGTGGCCGAAACCTCCAGGGGCTGCCCTAATAACTGTAAATTCTGTTCCATCACCCAGATGTACGGCCATACTTTCCGGCGGTTTTCCGTAGAGCGCATCATTGCCGACCTTAAGGCTATTCGAGACCAGGGTTTCAAGGCGGTGTTTTTTGTCGATGACAACATTACGTATGACATTGATCATTTTCGCCAAGTCTGTCAGGCCATTGTCCAACACCAATTAAATGACTTGTGCTATCTGACTCAGGTGAGCGCCGCCGGGATTGCCCAACATCCCGAACTGGTGGCTGACATGGATCGGGCCAATTTTCGCATCGCCTTTGTGGGGTTCGAGTCCATGGATCCAGACGCCCTGAAGGACATGAAGAAGCCCACGAGTCCGGAGATCAACCGCCGGGCCGCAGCTCTGCTGCGGCAGCACCGCATCGCCATCGTCGCCGGATTAATTACGGGGTATCCGGAGGATACCCGGGAAACCGTGATCCATAACTGGCACATGATTGAGGACCTTACACCGGATTTAATCTATTCCCAGTACCTGACCCCTTACCCCAAAACCCCGGTGCGCCAAGAACTCTTGGAGGCCGGCCTCGTCGTCAACGTGGATGATTATAGGAAGTACGACGGCTTCCATTGTAACATTCGCACCCGACATCTAAGCAGGGACGAACTTTACCACCTGATGAGAGGCTTGGGCTTTAAGAGCAACTTCAAAATATCCCTGATCGTCAACAATCAATTATTGCGGAACCATATGAGATACTTTCTGCGCAGCTTAGGCAAAGTGGTGGCCGAAGGATTATACAATCTAACTCGTGATCTCCTCCCGAAATTTTTGCAGCCAAGAAAATATTAATGGCACATTTATTAATTGTATCTGGAGTGGTATATTGAGATTTTATAAAGTCCATTACCGTTGCGGGTTCATGAGGATATCTAGACTTAATAACTGTATCCATGTCAAGGTTATCAGTATTTCAGCTCATTAAGAGAAACCACCATGGCCGGCCTGGAAATCATTGCTGTGGAAGGAAGATCGGCACTAAAAGACTTCATTGACCTGCCATGGGAGATCTATGCCGAGTACCCTAAATGGGTGCCCCCTCTTAAGAAGGACGTTCGCCGGATGTTGGACCCCCGCCGGCATCCTTTCTGGGAGTTTTCCGAGCGCCGCCTTTTTCTGGCCCGACGCGGTGCGAAGACGGTGGGCAGGATCGCGGGCATCATCGACCGCCATTATAACGAGTTCCACGGCGAAAAAATGGGCATTTGGGGATTTTTTGAATGCACTGACGATCCGGAGGCGGCGGCGGCCCTTTTTGCTGCCGTGGAAACCTGGGTACGCCAGAAGGGCATGACCTTCATCAGAGGCCCGCTCAACCCCTCTCCCAATTACGAGATGGGGTTGCTCATTGAGGGATTCGATTATCCGCCGGTGTTGGGGATGACGTACAACCCGCCGTACTACCCGAGGTTGGTTGAATCGTGCGGTTTCAGCAAAGAGAAGGACCTGTTGGCTTCCCTGATAAAAGCCCCTTTCCAAGTTCCCGAGTGGATGGATCGACTGGCTGAACGGCTGGCGCATAAAAAGGGGGTTCACATCAGGCACGTCCGTCCCAAGGATCAGGACTCCGAGTTCCAGCTGATCAAGGAGATTTACAACGACTCCTGGACGGGTAACTGGGGTTTCGCCCCCTTAAGCGATAATGAAATACGGGATATTCAAAAGCACGTGATGAAATTCGCGGATCCGGACCTGGCTTTCTTCATCTACTATGAGCAGGAACCTGTCGCAGTCTGCGTGGTCTTACCCGACCTTAACCCTTTGCTCAAGCGGCTCAACGGGCGGATCGGTCTGCTGGGTTTGCTTAAGCTGCTCAGGTATCGGGGGGAGGTCAGGGGATTGCGGGGTTTGATCTTCGGGGTCAAGGAGGAGTATCGGCAACTGGGATTCCCCATGTTAGCCACCTACCACCTCAATGAAATGGTGAGAAAAAAAGGGAAATATCATTATATGGAGATGGGTTGGTGCCTGGAGGACAACGAGTCGATCAACTTTTTGATCGAGGAAGCCGGGGTCAAAACCCACAAGAGATTTCGCCTATACAGAAAGTCTTCATAAGTTCAGGAGTTAAATGTTTGGCGTTGACGCGGAGGTCTGGACCTAGTGGCTGAGCAGCGAGCCCCCATTATCGCTTTCGTCTGGCGACCCGAGGAGATCATCCCACCGGTGATCCAAATGGCTCATCGAACCGGTAGCCGGGCTATCTTCGATGTTTCCACGCTGGGGGTGGAAGCGCTGCGTCCTTTCTTACGAAAGGCTGACCCTGCCGGCCACGTGAGGGATATCAAGATTTCTGCTCCTACCTTGATTGATCCATCTTTGGGACCATGGTTGCAGGAAACCGGGGTCCAAGATATCTGGGTAGAATGCCACCCCCAGTTTTTCCGAGGAGATCCTGCCACCGTTCTGGAGAGATTGAGGGAATTGTCGGAAAACCACCGTTGCTTCCCGATCATCGGGGACTTAAATTTCCTGGCCGCGGTTTTGCAGGATAGTTCGGGAATCGGGCGCATCGTCCTGAAAGGCTGCGAGGCCTCTGGATTCGTGAGCGCTGAGACGACCCTGGCTCTCTATGCGGCGGTCAAGGAAATGCGGCACACCGCCTCGAATTCCCTGGACATCCTTATCTGGGGAGGCGTAGCCACCCCTGAGGCGGCTTCGGCCTTCCTGGCCACCGGGGCCGCCGGGATCGTCTTCGAGAGCGTCCATTGGCTGACCGACCTGGTTGCCATTGATGATCGGCAACGCCAGCGCCTCTCCAGCCTCCACCTGGATTCCACCGATCTGGTCGGCCTGGACCTGCAGGTTCCTTGTCGCCTGTTCAACAAAGGCAACTCTCTGGCATTCAAGGAGATCAAGGCGTTCGAGAACTCGCAGTGCGGCGCCGAGATCACGGAGGAAAGCCGCCGTGCCTTCGTAAGCCGGGTACAGGCCAGGGCCCTCCACCCTCTGGCGAGCCATTTCAGCCAGGATGAGGTCATCCCCCTGGGGGTGGAGGCTACCTTTGCGGCGTCGTTTGTGGAGCGTTTTGGGGCCGGAACCGAAGGGGCCGTACAAGCCTTCATGGACGAGATGCGCCACGCCTGCCGCTTGGCTGAGATGAAAAAGGATGGCTGGTTGGACAGCCCGGTGGCCAAGGAGATGGGAACTCTCTACCCCTTTATCCAGGGCGCCATGTCCTGGATCACCGAGGTCCCGGAGTTTGCCTCAATGGTTGCCGAGGCCGGGGGCCTGCCCACCATCGCCCTTGGCCTGATGGACGCGGCGACCCTGGACCGGAGGCTGGGAGGCCTGCCGGAGATCATGGGGGGGCGCCCGTATGCCGTAAATGTCGTGTCTTTGGCAGAAAACCCTTGCCGTCAGGCGCATCTGGCCTGGATCAAGCAACACCGACCCCGTTTTGTGGTGCTCGCCGGAGGTAATCTCTCCTTCTTAAGAGAATTGCTGGAAGGCGGCCTTGAGGTCATGTATATCGCGCCGGATGAGGCCATGATGCGGCTCGCCCTGGAAGCCGGCGTCCGGTACGTGATCTGCGAGGGGTATGAGGCCGGCGGCCACGTGGGGCCACATAGCACCCTCACCCTGGCTCAAATGGTGGTGAATCTGAAACGGCGCCACCCATCTCTGTGCCAAAACTGTCGCGTGATCCTGGCAGGAGGCATCTTCAATCGGGAGACCGCCTTTATAGCCGCCTTGCTCGGGGCGGACGCCATCCAGATGGGCACCGCCTATCTGGCCACCCAGGAGATTGTGGCAACCCGCGCCTTGACGGCGCTCTATCAGCAGATGATCCTGGAATCGCCCCCGGGGGAAACCGTCGTCTCAGGCCAGGACACCGGGCTGCGGGTGCGATCCTTGAGGACCCCGAGAACGGCGGCTATCTTATCCCTGGAGAGGGAGTTTGCCGCGGGCCGCCAGGACGAGGCCGCCTTTCGGACGAAAATGGAGGAGATGACGGCGGGGAGCCTGTTCGCGGCGGCCCGGGGTCTGGACCGGCCAGGCGGGGCGCCTCTTTCGGAGCCAGCCTGCCGTGAACGCGGGCAATTCATGAGTGGGGCCTGCGCCGGCCTCATCCATAAGGTCCGGAAGCTGCAGTCCTTTCACCGCGAGCTGGCCGCGGGCCCGCTTAGGCTGCATCAGCCCTTTGCGGCGGCGACCGACTCAATCTCGCCATCTCCACCCGGCCCCGGGCTGGCCGGAGAAACCCCAGCCTTCGGGGTTGGCCATGGATTGCCGAGGGTTACGCCCCAGAGAGACGCGCCTGACCGGGTGGCCATCACGGGGATGAGCCTCATAAATGCCCTGGGGAAGAGCCCGGAGGAGGTCTGGGCGGCAAGCCTGGCCATGAAGAGCGGGATTACCCCGGTTCCGCCTTCCCGGTGGGATCACGAGCTTTATTATGATCCGCGCCCCTACGTTTCCGACAAGACCTACTGCAAGGTGGGCGCCTTCCTGGACTTGCAGATCTCCCGGACTGAACTCGGGATCCCCCCCCATGATTTCCGGACCATGACCGAGGCCACCAGGATCACCATGTGGCTGGCGGACCAGGCCATCCGGACCTCCGGCCTCCTTTCGTCGGACATCCCCCGGGAGCGCATCGGGGTCCTCATCTCCCAGAACTCGGGAGAGGCGGCGGGGACCCTCGCCGAAATCATCATCCGGGCATACATTTGCAACATCCTCGCCGACATCAAAAGGGCCGTTCCCCTCACGCCGGATCAGGAGAGCGCCATCGAACAGGAGATGAAGTCCGGACGCCTGGCTCCGGACGACACCACCCTCCTGGGCCGACTCAACTGCGCCGCGGCCGGGTTCATCTGCAACCGCCATGGGTTCATGGGGCCCAGCTATTCGGTCTCCGCCGCCTGCGCGACCTCACTGGTCGCACTGTACAGCGCCATCCAGATGATCCACAACGGCATCATCGATGCAGCCGTCGTCGGAGGGGCCGAGGAGATTCTCAAACCCTTGCATTTTCTGGAATTCTCCGGTCTGGGTGCACTTTTCGGGCTGTCCGGACAGGAAAGACCGGCGCCCGAGACCTCCCGCCCCTTCGATGCTCAAAGAGATGGGATGGTTCTCGGCGAAGGCGGGGGCATAATCGTCATCGAGCGGGAAAGCCTGGCCCGCGCCCGCGGGGCGCGGATCCACGCGGTCATCACCGGTATGGGCGCGAGCAACAACCATCTGGGCATGGTGGAGTCCTCCAGCGTTTCCCAAGAGATGGCCATCCGCGCCTCTTTCCAAGGGCTACCGTATGGGCCCGATGCCGTGGACCTGGTGGAATGCCATGCCACGAGTACCCGGCAAGGAGACGTGGAGGAGGCCCGGGCCCTGCAGGCTTGCTTCAATGGCGCCAAGCGCACCGTGATCACTTCCTTCAAATCCCAGATCGGACACACCCTGGGCGCCTCGGGCATCAACAGCCTCATTCGAGGCGTGATGGCCATGCAGGCGGGGGTTTTTCCTCCCACCCTCAATTATCTGCATCCAGACCCGGAAATCGACCTGGAAAGATCGGGGCTCATCATCGCCCCGGAGCCGCTTAATTGGGAACTGCAGGAACGGCCGGCCCAGAAGGCTTCAGGTCAACGCCTTCGGGTTTGGAGGTTCCAACTACGTCGTGCAGGTGGAGCAGGCCATGGATGCCGCGGATACGATCCTGGTCGCCCCCAGCCGAGAGCAGGGTTTGGGTTCTCCCGCACTCCAGGGCGTCTCTTTTTTCAAGACCGAGATGGACGGCCGTAACTGGCGGCTGGCCGTGGTGGCGGAATCCGAAGCCGAGGCGCTCACGGTCATCGAGAGGTCAGCCTCGCTTGCCGGGGACGGCATGGTCTCACCCAAGGCGCTGAGGTCGTGGGCGCAGCAGGGGATCTTCCTGAGCCGTGAAGATCAGCCGGTGCTGCCGCTCGCCCTGGTATTTCCCGGGCAGGGGTATCACTATGCCGGCATGGGGCGGGAGCTCTACGAGTCCTTTCCCGTCATCAAGGAATGGATGGATCGGGCTGCCGCAGCCGCGGACTTCGACCTTCTGCACCTGCTGTTCCACGATCAAGAGGAGAGCCTGCAGAAGACCCGGTGGCAGCAACCGGCCCTGTTCACCTTGGAATACGCCATGGCTCGATACCTCATGTCCCTGGGCATCCACCCGGTGGCTATGGCCGGGCACAGTTTGGGCGAACTGACCGCCTTGTGTCTGGCCGGGGTCTATTCCCTGGAGGACGGGTTCCGCATCGTGAACCAGAGAGCCCTCTGCATGGATAAGGCCGCGACCATGGATCTGGACCCCGGCGTCATGGCGGCCGTGGACGCCCCCCTGGACCTGCTGCGAGAGATGCTCCAGGGACAGGAGCAGGTCTACATCAGCAATATCAATGCCCCGAACCAGGTCGTGCTGAGCGGCAAGACTGAGGCGGTGAAAAATTTTGGTAACCGCCTGAAGGAGATGGGATACCGGGCCACCCAGTTGCGGGTCAGTATGGCCTTCCACTCGCCCATCATGAGGGTCATCCGGGATGAGCTCGAGGCGTACATCGCCCCCATCCCCTTTCATGCCCCACAGATCCCCGTCATCTCCAACACGACCAGGGCGCCGTTTCCAGCCGATCCCGGTGAGATCAAGCGAATCTTGATGGCCCACCTGGAATCTCCCGTCCATTGGATGCCTAACGTCCAGACCCTTTGGAATGACTATGGAGTCCGGCTGTTCACCGAGGTGGGCCCCGGCGATATCTTAAGCAATCTCATCTATGAGACGCTCCCTGAACCGGCCTGCATCCAGACCTGCCTGCCCGCCGCCGAGGGCCTCACGTGCAAAAGCGCCCTGGCTCAACTCTTCATTCAAGGGCATCTGCCGGTTCAGCGGGAACCGAGGTTTGTTTCCCTGCCCGGATTCGGGAAGGCTCCCGCATCTCCCCGCCACGCCCCGGCACCCGGGTTACGACCCCTGGAACCTGGGCCTGCAGGCTTTAAACCGGTGGAAAGGATCATTCAAAGGGAAATCAACCGATTCGTGCTGGAGACTTACGGCCGCTCCTTTGAACCCAACATCCTGGCAGCCATCCGCCAAGAGCATGACCCAACCTTCCAAGAAGGCGATCTGGCCGCCGTTATCCAGTCCATGCTCCAGGGTTCCGGGCCCCCCGAAGGCCAGCACCCAATCTCTCTTGGGGAACCGGCCTCCCCGCCTGCCGATCCTATCCCGGCGATTCCGGAACCGGCCTCTCCTGCCCTCGATGAGGCGCCTGGGCACCAGGATCACCAGGAGAGGCTTATTCACATCATCATGGATGCTACCGGGTTCAACCGGGACGAGATCGAACCCGACATGGATCTCAGGCGGGACCTCTCCATCCGCTCCAGCCGTCTCCCGATCATCATGGATGCGGCGGAACGCCAATTCGGGATCACCATCGAATTGGAGGATTTTATCCATGTCCGTACCGTGAAGGACATCGCCCAGAAGATCTCCAAGATCATCGCCAGGCAGGTAGGCGCCGGCCTACGGGCGGTCGCTCAGGCGGTTGACCCCGGCCCGGGGCGGGCCGAAATCCTGAAGCCCTCACCGGAGGAGGCGAGTTTAAAGCGGCTCGTATTCCACCAGGCCGCAGGTGGAGCCGGCGGCCTCCATTCCCATGGAATTGAGCCCGGGCGAGTCGGTCCTCCTGCTCTCACCTGACCGGGATGACCGCCTGGCCGGAAATGTGGAAGACATCCTCCGACTGGATTACGGGGTTGAGACGGTTCCCATGCTTTTCATGCCGAAGAACTTGGGTCCGGGCGTAGAGAGCTACAACCTTCTGACTGATGCCGGGTCCTCCGGGGCTGCCGAGAGAATATCGGGCCTGGCGTCCTTCGCCGGGATGGTCATCACCCTCCCTCAAGGCGGATCGGCAAGGTTAAGAGACCCGGCGGAGGTGGCGCGGCTTCTCAGGGGGCTCTTTCTCGTCCTGAAGGCATTTCTCCAATCACCGGATAAGAAATTCGTCGTGCTGATCCATTCCAGGGAAGATACCGAAACTCTCAGTGGGCTGATAGTGGAGGGGATGCTCGGACTGTTTCTGTGCGCCGCCCAGGAACACCCAGCGGTCCAGTTTCGCACCTTGGCAATCGACCCAGATACCGACCTGCGCGCCGCCTTCGACGGGGCTCTGGACCGAGGCTACACCGTGGTGGAGATGATTCATCGGGATGGCAGGGTCTTCACTTCGGAGGGGCGCGTCGCCCCGTCGGTCTTCAATGGTCCGGCAAGTCTGCATCTGAGCCCTGGAGACGTGATAGTCATGTCCGGGGGCGCCGCGGGAATCACCGCCCACCTGGCCCGCAGCCTGGCGCCCTTCAGGCCCCGCCTGGTCTTTCTGGGGAGGACACCGCTTAATCCAGGCAGCAATCCCGTCAAGCCGCGCTCCAAGCCTGCGCCCACTGAGACGTTCACTGCCAGACAACCGGGCCGTGGAGATGGCTCAGACCCTGGCGGATTTGCAGGCCGCCGGGATCGAGGCAACGTACCATACCTGCGATGTCACCGACCCCGAGGCGGTCCGGGCGATCCTGGGCGAGGTGGCCAGCCGTTATGGCAAAATCGACGGCATTATTCACGGGGCTGGAGTCCTCAGGGACGGTCTTCTCAGCCAAATGACCGTAGATGCCCTCTCCATGGTCACGGACGTAAAATTTCTGGGGGCGTGGAATCTCTTCTCGGCGGCGGAGGGGGCGGGCTTGAGGTTTTTCGTGGGCCTGTCCTCGGGGGCGGCGATCCTGGGGAATCCTGGCCAGTCCAACTACGCGGCCGCCAACCGGATGATGTCGGCGCTACTCAGATACCTCGGGCGGAAAAACGGCGCCATCCGGTTCAAGACCTTGATGCTGCCTCCGGTCGAGGGGGCGGGCATGGCCGAGGATCCGGCGGTCCGGGAGCTGATGCGGCGGAACGGCGTGGCGTACATCCAGGTAAATGAGCTTGCCGGGCTTTTCTGCCGGGAGCTCTCGGTAGCCCCGGCCGACGACGATCGGGTGATGTTCATGCGGACCCTGCCACCCGTAAAAACGGCGCGGCTCAATGAGACCATCCCCCCGGCGCTCCGGGGAGAACTGGCTGGCGGCGCCGTGGCCTTTAGCCCCGAGGACTTCCCCCTGATCGACCGCATCTCTTCGGTGGACCTGCGCCGGGAACAGCTGGAAGCCTTCAGATCCTTTTCCCGGGAGAAGGACCTTTGGCTCGAGGATCACCGACCCCTCAAGTTCGTCGAGCAGCCTCTGGTCTCAGCCGCCATGGTTCTGGAGACCTTCATGGAAGCCGCCCGGATCCTGTATCCCCACCTGCAGGTGCGAGGAGTTCGCCAGGTGCGCTTCCTGGACATGATCCAATGTCCTCCCGGGGCGCCGCAGACTGCTAAAATCTTCTGCCGCCGAGCCGACACCTCCCTGCGGGAGGTATGGTGCGAGGTCTCTCTATCAACCCCGGCGCTCTCCCCCACCGGCAGATTGACGGACCGTTTCATCCCGGACTGCCAAGGCCAGGTGAGCCTCGATGGTGGGGGAGGCGATCTCGGGGAGGGGCTGACGGATTTTCCGGTCCGGCTGGACGAGCTGCAGACGCCGCCCATGGATCAGGCCCAGGTGCTTACCTGGTACGAAGACCGCAGCGGCCTCAAGCGGCAGGTATCGGGTAATAGAGTTGTTTGACGGCGCCGGTCCGGGGGTGGCCCGGGGCCGCACCACCTACCGGGAGGCCGGTGATTTCGCCCACTTGCTGCACGCCCGGTACCAATACTCTCCTTACCTGTTCGAAGCCCTGATGCAGTTGGCTTACTTCGCCATCGTCGCCCTGGACCCGTCGGAGCGACGCTCCATGCTTCCCGTGGAGATCGGGGAGATGAGGTTTTTGCGGCCCTGCCGGGTGGGGGAACAGATAACCGTGGAGGCCCGCCGGCGGGCGCAGGACGAGGCCGGCCAGACCTGGGACGCCAGAGGGCTTGACGATCAAGGCCGCCCCGTCATGCAAGTTTGGGGTATGCGGCTGCACTGGGTTTCGGACTGAGCCGCACTTTCAGGGCTGGGCTCCGGGCCCGGCGCGGTCTGCGGAGAGGACCGGGAGTCCGGCTTTTTTTGAGGGCCTCGGATATTACTGATCGCGGAGGTGCAGAAATGAACGCCAATCCATCTCAGAACTTTAAGCGGGCTCTGGCTAAATCCGTCCTGATCACGGCGACCCTCCTAATTTGGAGTCTGGTGCCAACTGGGGCGCAGGCTATTTTAGCCACAGGTGAGCCGGCCCCATCTTTCTCACTGGTCTCCGGAGATAATAAAAAGCTCTCGCTCGACAGTCTCAAGGGCAAGATTATCGTCTTGTTTTATGCCACCAGAGATAAAGTCAACGTTAACGATGAGTTACAGCATTATCTGGATGCACTTTACGATGCTCAACCGCCAAATATTCAAAATCAAATCTTCAGATTGCTGGTCGTCAATACGATGGAGGCCACGTCTTTAACAGTTTGGAAACAAAAATTAATTGAAACCTCCGAGAAGCTGAAGATAACGATTTACGGGGATTGGAGCGGAGGCATGTATGCGGCCTACCGGATGAGAGATAATGACAGCAATTTTGTCATTATCGATAAGCGGGGCATCGTCAGATTTGCCGCCTCCGGCCAGGTAGCTAACAGCCGGTTTGAGGCCATAAAAAAACTCCTTTTGGAACTGGCGGCGGCAAGTAAGAAGGCCGGGGCTCAGGGGCTGAACACTTTTCAAGTCTCCGCCAGGGAAAATCGCTTTCCCCTGGATTTTTCCCCGTGGAAGCGCTTAACTTTGGTTTGAACCTGAGAAAAGAGGTCCGCAGCCCCCCATTGGGGACAGGCAAAAAGGAAATCCATGGCGAAACTGGCTCATCACGCCATCGAAGTCGAGAACCTGACGAAGCGTTACGGGGATTTAATGGCGGTCAACGGCATCTCGTTCACCGTCAGGAAAGGCGAAGTTTTCGCCTTCCTGGGCCCGAACGGCGCCGGCAAGACCACTACCGTCGAGATCATCGAAATGATCCGCCGGCCCACGTCGGGAAATGTGAGACTTCTCGGGATGGACGTCACCAAGAAGAAGCGCGCCATCGTCCCCCGGATCGGCGTCCTGCCGCAAGACTTCAGCTCCTTCGACCGGATAACGGTCAGGGAAACCATGCAGTACTATTCGCGCTTATTCTCCCGCCGCGAACGCCGATATCGACGGCCTGATGGAACTCGTGAACCTCAAGGACAAGGCTAAAGAGCAGTATAAGAATCTCTCCGGGGGCCTGAAGCAGCGCCTTGGCATCGCCATTGCGCTCGTGAACGACCCCGAGGTCGTGTTCCTCGACGAGCCGACGACAGGGCTCGACCCCCGCGCCAGGCGCGAGGTGTGGGATGTCCTGCTGGGCCTGAAGAAGCAGGGGAAAACGATATTTCTCACCACGCACTACATGGAGGAAGCGGAGATTCTGACCGACACGGTCGCCATCGTCTCGAAGGGAATGATAATCGCCACGGGCTCTCCCGCCGAGCTCATTGAAAACAACACGAATTACCTGGTCCTTACCCTTCAGTCCGTCGATGTCAACGCCTTTGAGATCATCCGGAAGATGGGCTTCGAGCCGGTCAAGGACAACCACCAAGACCTCAAGGTCAGAGTGGAGCACACGGAAGACATCCTGAAGGCACTAAATGCCGTTAAAGACGCCGGGGCGTCGTTCCTCAGCCTGGACGTTCGCCGGCCCAACCTCGAAGAGGTTTTCCTGAAGCTCACCGGCGAGGCGCTCCACGCCGGCCTGGCCGAGGGCGGGGAGGTAGGATGAAGCTGCGCGTCGTCAACGCCAATCTCGTCGTGAAGCTCAAGACCTTCTACCGGGAGCGGACCGCGATGTTCTTCACGCTTGCCTTCCCGATAATCCTGATTCTGGTGTTCGGCACCATTTTCCTGGACCGGGACACCTTGAGTTTAGAACTTTACGTGCAGGACCTCGATCACACCCATGCCTCGGCCCAGTTCGTCAAAGCCCTGCAGGTCAACGGGAACTTCAAGCTAATTGAGGTCGATCCCGCCAGCGACGCCAGGGAGTACGCCAAGAACCACAGGCTGAACCTTATCCTCGTTATTCCCAAAGACTTTGAAAATTTGCTCAATCAGAGGGTGGACCTCGCAGCCCCCACCTCCGTGATCCTCACTTATATCTACGACCCCAGCTCTACTTCGGTGAAGACGAAGATTGAATACCTGAACACGGAGTTTGCGGGGATGAACCAGAGGATGTCCGGGAAGCCGCCGTTCTACCGGACGGAGGAGACCTCGATCCTCAAGCGGAAGTACCGGTTTATCGAGTTTTTCATCCCCGGGGTCATCGCGATGGCGGTGATGACCGCATCCCTGTTCGGCACGGTGAACACGAACACGGAACTGTTGCAGAAGGGGATCATCCGGAAGCTCTCCACCACGCCCATCACTCGTACCGACTGGATACTGTCGAACATCCTGTACCAGTTCGCCCTCGCCATTATCTCCACGATGGCGATGCTGCTGGTGAGTTACCTCGTGTTTCACGTCGACCTCCAGATAAACTTCTGGATCCTGGTGTTCATTTTGCTTGATGTCTTTGCCTTCGTCGGCATCGGGATGATACTCACCCGCTTTGTGCAGGAAGCGCAGAGCGCCGTCGCCGCAGCCAACGCCATCTCGTTCCCCATGATGTTCCTGGCGGGGAGCTTCTTCCCCATCGAGATGATGCCGGGCTTTTTGCAGACGTTCGCCAAGCTACTGCCTCTGTATTACGTGAATGAGGGCCTGCGGGCCTCCATGGTATTTGGCGACAACCTGGCCGCCCTGCGTTACGCCGCCATAATCGGGATTTTCGCGGCCGTGGTCTTCGCCTTGGGCCTCATCGCCACCAAATGGGAAGAGAGTAAGTGATTGCCCTCGAGCCCCGATTCCCGGTGCCCTCGCGCTCAGTGAGCGCGGTGGCCAGCAGGGGCTGCTTTCCAGCCTTCCCCCCGGCATCCGGGTTTCCCGTCCGCCCAATTTCGCCCCCCTTTGCCTGGAAAAGATCGGCAAGGTGGACCCCGTCCCCTGCCCCACCTTTCCAGGGCGAAGATTTGACCGACCAGACGTTGGTTGGTTTAACCAAAAGTGATTCCCGGAAGGTGAAGACGTGAAAATAAAGCTGATCGCCCCCCATGAACAGCTTGATGACACCAGTAATATCAGGCTGATGCGGGTAAATCTGCCTCTGATCGCCGCGCTGACCCCGCCTGGCCACACCATTACCATCGTCGATGAAGTTTATGCTCCCGATGACCTCAATCAAGAGGTGGATTTGGTGGGGATCACCGTCATGACCGACCTGGTGCCCAGGGCCTATCGGATGGCCGATGCCTATCGCCAAAAGGGGGTGAAGGTGGTGCTGGGCGGAATACACCCCACCATATTGCCTGACGAAGCTTTGGGACATGCCGACGCGGTAGTAGTGGGAGAAGCGGAGGGTGTCTGGCCGCAGGTGGTAGCTGATGCCGCCTCGGGACAGCTGCAAGGACTCTATCGGGCCGGTAAAAGGACAGATCTCGCCGGCCTGCCCAGACCGCGGCGAGATCTCTTCCCCAGAACCAATCGGGGTTCTGCTCCTAGTTATATCGGCGTCGAGGCCTCCCGAGGGTGTCCGTACGATTGCGATTTCTGTTGCAGTGGCCAGACCATGGGGCAGCAATATCGAGTCAGGCCGGTGCAAGAGGTGGTTGCCGAAATCGAGTCCATTGATTCCCCTGACTTCTTCTTCGTCGATGACGCCCTGGGACTGAACCGGGAGGTAGGGAAAAAGCTATTTACTGCAATGATACCCCTGAAGCGGCTCTGGATGGGGCAGGGGACCGTGTCGTTAGCTGAGGATGTGGAGCTGCTAAAATTGATGCGGCGGGCGGGGTGCCGGGGACTCTTGCTCGGCTTCGAATCGGTCCAAAAAGGCACTCAGCTGAAGAAAATCAGGAACCTGAAGATCGATTTTTATGAGGCCGTGCGCCGCTTCCATGGCGAAGGTTTCGGCATCCTCGGCGCCTTTATTTTTGGCTTCGATTACGAAAACAAGGAGGTGTTCGAGCAGACCTATGAATTTATCATCAAAAGTGGTCTGGATGTTGTCCAGTTGCGGATTCTCACTCCTCTTCCAGGAACCCGGTTATATAAGCGGCTCTTAAGCGAAGGCCGGTTGTTTGAGCCTGACTGGTGGCTCCATGGCTATCCTCCTGACACCCTCCTTTTTCAACCGCAGAGCATGACGGCTGACGAGCTCATCAGCGGCTACGCCCGCTTGAACCGGCAAACCTATTCGCCCGGCTCCATAATCAAACGGTTCTTTGGCATAAGCCCCTGGAAACGGACTCTCCGCGGTTGTTTAATGTATGCCGGCATCAATATCTCTACCCGCAACCGTTATTTCAAAGGCCTGAAAAAGCCCCAGCCCTTTGTCGGGGCGGCCAACCTCAGAGGCGAGCTTTAGGAAGTTTTTGAAAGAGTTGGGAAAACCTGTAATGACCAAGATTGGACCAGACAACCCCTCCATCAAGGCATAATATCAGCGGACAAAAAATAATTCTGGAAATACCCCCACCAAAGGTCAATTTCACTATTCAGATCATATCCGGATTTTCCCCTTTTTTTGGCTTGTGGTCGCGAAGGCTGATGCATAATCTCTGAGGTAGGCACCGATGGGTGAGGCCGAGTGGCGCCTGACCCCGGATCAGGAGGGAAGGGTGGAGTACATCGACCAGAGGCTGATCCGTCGGCAGGCCTGGAAGTTTTACGTCTGTCTTCTGGCCTGGCCCGTCTACCTCTTTCTGATTCCCTACGCCTTCCACCTACTGGGGTGGTGGTCCCTGTTTTTCATGATTTTTCCGGGCGTCTGGTTGTTTGCCTGGGTGGCTTATTTGATGCATGAGTCCTGGCACAAGTACGTGCCAGGCGTACCCTCTGACCTTTTTTACTATCTGTTTGGCTTTATGCTGATTACCGACCCCCAGGTCTACCGTCTGGTGCATGGCTCCCACCACGCCCGGGTGCACACCTGGAAGGACCTGGAGTTCCATCCTTGGGGTAAGATTGAGCCCAAGGCCCTCCGCCGCCTCTATAACCTGACGGAAATCGTCTTCGGCAGTATTTTTCTGCAGTTGGTCACCACGCTGAGGCTGCCGTTCCACCGTCGCTACAAAAAGCACTTTCGCCTGTGGCTGGCGCTGGTCTCCCCCCTGGTCTGGCTCCTCTTTCTCGGGAGCCTTGGCTGGGCGGCGCATCGCGTCTTTGGCCTGACGCACACGGAGGTGGGGATCTCTTATCTGCTCACCTACTTCTTGGGCTCCTTAGTCCAACACAACTCCCAGCTTATCGAACATGGCAATCACATAATCGAAGGCAAATGGAAGAAACGCGCCGCAAGACGCGCAACTTGCGGAGCGACGGGGTTCTGGAAAAGATCTTCCTCTTCCTGACGCATAACGATTCCCGAGAGCATGTCCTGCACCACACCCTGGTCCAAGTCTATTCCCGGCCGTTTCCCGGCCAGGTGCCCCTTCCCCAAGAAGCGGTCTTTATTACTCTGAGGAATTACCTGAAGATCGCCTGGGGGATGGTCACGGAGGGCTAAGCAGACGCAGGTCTTAAAGCCGGGCCGCCTGCCGCAATTTGGCCGCCAGGATCGGCATTTGAGAATCCACTGCTCTGATCACCGACTGGTCCGGTTCTTGGCGCTGGTTCGGTTTCATCAAGCCTCTCTCTTCTCCTGGCCGCCTCCCGCCGCCCACCAGCGGTAAAGTCGAGGGCCGATGAGGCTGCACCCGGCGGCCAACAATGCTCCGGCGAAGAGATCGATGACATAGTGATACCTCAGGTAGACCGTGGAGAGGATGAGGGCGCCGACGATCGGGCCAAAGAGATAGAAGAGCCGCCTGGCGTAACGATAGGATAGAGATAAAACAATGAGAGCGATCGCCACGTGACCGCTGGGCATGCAATCCCGTTTGTTATTCTCCACCAAATTTATGAGATGGCTCACGAAATCGGCAATAAAACCGCCGTTTAGGGGAACCGACTGGAGGTGGGCCAGGGTGTACCGCGGGCCAATCGCCGGGAAGAGCAGGTAGCCGAAGAAAGACAGATACCAAACCAAGAGCAAGACAAAGACCGCCAGATCGAAATCCCGCTGCGGATTCTTCAGATAGAGGGTATGAACGAGTCTGGCCGGCAGGAAAAAATAACTTAGATAAGCTACGGACAGGACGCCAGTGAGCCAGGGAACGATCCAGCGCTCCAGCCAAACCGTTGGATGGACGCCAAAGAGGAAAAAATCGATGCGGATCAACTGGGGATCAACGTCGGGATGGAGATACTGGATCAGGTCACCGAGGGACTGGTAGGTGAGGATAAGGTAAAGGATGGGGGAAAAATCATTAATAAACTTACCCACCCGGCCCATCACCTCTCGGTCGGAGCACCATTTCAAGACCAAGAGGACGCCTACACCCAGGGCATAACGCCAAAGCAGAGACCGCCAAAGTGGAATTTGGTCCCGAAAGAAGAGGACCAGCAAGATCAGCCCGATGAGAAAGAGAAGAGTCAGCCCGTGAATGGGATTGATGCGTCTCATCGGGGGAAAATATATCCTAAACCGGTGGGGAAATCAAAAAATCTCTAGCAACGTCAATTATTTTCTCCCCACTTATGGCCTCATGGAAAAAGCTTAGCTGGCTGCTCCATAACTTTCCTTAAGCCAGAAAGAAATAGAGGTATGATCTAGATACGTGAATTTGGGGGCCTCGTTGATAAGTCGCGGATCAGAGCACTCCTCGAGTTCATGAGTTTGCCGCAGCTAAATGTCCTTGGCGGTTCAGAAGACCTACGTTCAGCTCCTCGAGGCCTGGAGCCCGATGCCGGGAAACGGACTAGGGGTGGTCAGCAGTCACCGGCACCAAATAGCGCATATTGGACCAGCCGACCAGATCGCGCCGCACCTCCCGAATCCTCCCCCATCCGCCCGAGGTGCCCAGGAGTTCCACCTCGTCCTTGAAGTTGAGGGTGGCGATCTGAGGTGCAGACATGGCGGGGCCATCCCGGAGGGCCAGGTAGTGGATGTTCACCAGGTATATGGGCGGTGCTGGTGCAGGTGTCTTCACTTCCGGGGGAGAAAGGGGTGCTGCTGCTGCTGGGCCGGCTAGTTCCTGGGGCGCAGGAGCCGTGGGAGCCGAAGGGGCTGTTTCTACCTTGGGGGGCGAGGTAGCAGGAGTTTGCCCGGAAGCGGGTGGAGAGGGCGGCGGCGCCATTCGCTGAGGTGGCCCGGGACTTTTGTTGAAGAGGAAGACTAAGAGGAGGACCACGATGACCAAACCAGCGCCGAGGCAAATGCCTAGGACCCAAGGAGGGCGCCTCCGGGCCCGGGCCAGCGTCGGAAATGATGCCCCAGCCATTTCCGTCAGGCTGGCGTTGCACTTGTGGCAGATTTCCTGCTGAGGGGCTACCCGGATGCCGCATTTAGGGCAAAGATGATCCTCTTCTCCGGGATTTGGGAGGTAGCTGTCACAGGTTGAACAGTAACGCTGGCCTATCCAGGTGGCAGCGTTGCAGCTAGGGCACTGAGACATGAAGGACCTCCGGATCGGGCCGTTGGCCACTCGGTAATAAAATCTTTTTGGGTCTCTTTGTCCTGGAAAATCCGCGCCTGCGGTGGGTCAGCACGGAAAGAAGCTGGAAGGGTCTTTGCAGGCCATCGATTTAGCGGCACAACCAACTCGAATGACCCACCATCATCTTCGGGAGCGCACCGCAAACGCCAGTCTGCCGTAGCCGTAGTTCAAGCCGTGCGAGTTCACCAGGCCGCTGTAGAAGGCGAAGCCCCAGGCCGTCCGGGCGTCGTCCATCTGCCCGGACCAGACCCAGACCCGGGTGGTTTGAAATACCGGGTCCATATTGGTAGGGGAGGCCCCTTTTTGATAGATGGCTTTCAATTCCGCCACGGTGGGCAGACGCCAGCCGCCCCCGGCCACGGTGAGATTCTCCACCCAGGCCTTGGCCTGGTGCCAGTTGTTGTCTTGGTTGGGGCCAACGTACCACTCAAGGCCAGTGAGGCTGTCGGTGATAACCCCATTATCGGCTCTGCTAAATCTAGTTTGCCGCGGGTTAACCTCCGCCATAAGTTGGCCCTGGCCCTCCAGGGAACTGCTCTTAGCGCAACCCCACACCGCCAATAAAATCAAAGCTATCAGGCTCAAACGAGACCATGGTGCCATGCTATCACCTCCTCCGGTTAATTGAGTGAAAATGGTCAAGAACATACCTTAAAACGTTCCCCGTCTTATCGCAGGGGCAATGATAGCAGAAATATTGATGGTCCAATTTGGTCCAGGTGCTCAGGATACGCCACCGGGCTAAGGCCGGCTCACTTTTCCGCTTCGGGTGGCGCCACGATGGTCAAGACCGGACAGGTGGCCTGGCGCACCACTTTTTCGGCCACGGACCCAAAGACCAGCCGCCGCCAGCCCGTCAGCCCATGGGAGGCAATGACGATTAGGTCCACGTGCTCCTGATGGGCGATCCGGAGGATTTCCGGAGCTGCTTCTCCGGTGGTCACCACTTCCCGGGTCCCCACTTTATGATGGGCCACCAGGTCTTTGAGCATTTGCTCCGCCTTGATCGCCAGTTCTTGTTGGAACAGGGGCACGTCAAAATTGAAGGGCTCTTGCGGGTCGGGGAACGAATGGGGGACCGGCAACGGCGGAATGACGTGCGCCACGATTAATTCCGCCGCAAAATGGCGGGCCAGCTCCTCGGCGTCTTTCAGTGCGGTAAAAGCCGGCTCACTAAAGTCGGTGGGACACAAAATTCTTTTAAAAGGCAACATTAACTGGGCATCTCCCTCAGGTTATTTACCGGTTTTTAAGTTAGTCACCATCTTATGGCTTGGCAAGCGCGGCCGGCCGGTAATCATCTCGCCAGGCCGGTAATATCCGTCAGGGAGGGGAATTGCCAAGTCAAGGTGACCGATGGCAAGATTATCAAACTGGTCATTTTGAAACCCGGCTCCAAGTCATTGGTGTATTTTTGTTTAGATATAATCTATTATAAGAGAAATAGGGGATTCGCCGTCCCAAAATCAGGATATCCCCAATTGCCAATTGGGCAAACTGCTTTAACCTGTCAAATAAGCATTTTCTATGAGAAATAAGTACTATTCACCTCCTCAAGGAAGAGGAACCCTAAGAAGGTCTAGTATGCATCATGAAACCTCCAGGTGGATACCTTTCTCCACCCGGAGGTTTTTTTATCCTTCCGAGGGGTTCTCGGCCTCAATATTGGGATGGGGAGTAAAATCAGCTTCTGGTGAAGGGAAACAGGCAGATCGTCCCCCGGGGCCGGGATCGTTCCCCGCTGAGGAATATCAGACTTGAAGACCTTGCGTCAAATACTTTCGGGCGGGTCCAATTGGAAGGTCGCCATCGCGGTCACAGCTCTGGCTGTGTGCTTCTCCCTCTTATTAGTGAAAGTTTATCGGGCCCAGACTGAGTTACGCGAGTCTGTCCTGAAAAATTTTAAACAGGATATGGAAAAGCATGCCGCAGATTTGAGTTACTTCTATTCAGAACGAAGAAATGACTTAAAGAATCTCCCCGCCAAACGTGAAATTTCCACCTCCTTTGAAAATAAGGCCCGGGGCATGTCCATGGAATCCGGGCTCAAGGCCAATCTTATTGCTATTAAAGAGAGTCTGGACCTGGTCTTAAAAGAGAGGATGCTGGGCCAAGACCGGATTTATACCCGCTTCGTTTTTGTCGACAGTTCCGGGAAATGTCTCATCGACACGCAAAGGGATCCCGGCTTGGACGCGCCGGAGGAAAAATGCGGCGAATTTCTGACTCCGGAAAGATCCGACCCATTTATTCTGGTCAAACGACTGAATGACAAAGCGGGGTTATTAGTCTCCAGTCCGTATTATTTCAAGGGGACCTACTCCGGTCAGATCATCGCCTGGATCTCCACCGAAGCGGTGCAGAAACACCTTATCGGCGCTGACAGCCAGGTCCATCCAAAGACCGTCAGGACTTTTTCAAGTCAAGGCAACTTTTATTTGCCTACCCGCGCGGATGGGCCCGCCATCTCTTCGGCTCTGCCTGATATCGCCGGTATGGGAGACCGGGAATACTTTCACTTCAAAGGGGCTAACCGGGTGGAGATGATCTCCACCTGGGCGCCGATCAAGGATACACCTTTGTACCTGGTGGGAGTCATACCTGCCCATGAATTATTCGGTTATCTGTCCCCCTGGCATCTGGCCATCCTGGCCCCCTTATCCGTTCTTTCTTTGTTGGGGGCGGGCGTTGCCTGGTGGACCAATACCCGCAACCTGATCCTTCAGGCTCGTCTGGAGGAAGCCGCCCTGCGGGGGCAAGAAATTGGCGAAAAAAACCAGCAACTTGAGGAAGTGATCCTTGAACGTCGGCGGGCGGAGGGGGCGTTACGCAGCGCCGAAGAGAATTATCGCACCATCTTTGAAAATGCCGTTGAAGGCATCTTTCAGACCACCCCTGCTGGCCTTTGCCTCAGCGCCAACCCCGCCATGGCAAAGATACATGGCTACGACTCGCCGGAGCAAATGCTGTCCGTAATCACCGATATCGGGCGCCAGGCCTATGTCGATCCCAAACGCCGGGAGGAACTCAGCCGGCTGATTGAATCCGAAGGTTTTGTCAAAGGCTTTGAATATCAGATTTACCGGAGGGATGGGGCTAAGGTTTGGCTTTCCGCAAGTGGCCGGGCCGTGCGCGACGAGCACGGCAATACCCTTTACTATGAAGGCTTTATCCAGGATATTACCGAGCGCAAGGAGGCGGAAGAATTATCCCAAATTCTGATTACCGCCTCGCCCATCGGCATTTATATTTTGCAGGAGGGCAGGTTTCAGGTCGTTAATCAATGGTTTCATGCGATTACCTCCATTAGCAAAGATGAATTGCCCCTGACCGATCCTGCCAAGTTTGTTCATCCGGATGACCGGCAAGAGGTCAGTAAAAAAGCCCTGAGTATGCTGGCGGGCAAAAGCACCACCCCTTATGAATATCGGGTTATTTCCGCCGGGGGAAATATCAAATGGATTGTGGAAACCGTGATCCCCACCACTTACCACGGCAGAGAGGCCGTTCTGGGATTCTCCATGGACATCACCGGGCACAAGGAGCTGGAAAAACAACTCCTTCAGGTCCAAAAAATGGAAGCGGTGGGGAGATTGGCCGGTGGAGTGGCCCATGACTTCAACAATATGTTGGGAGCCATCATCGGCTACACGGAAATGTTGATGAAGCGGCTCAACCAAGCCGATCCGAGCTATCATTACGGCGAGGAGATCAGGAAAGCGGCGGACCGGGCTGCCATCTTAACCCGGCAGCTTCTGGCCTTCAGCCGCAAACAGATCCTCCAACCCCAGAAGGTCAATCTCAATACCGTAATCGGTGATTTGGAAAAGATGTTGCGCCGGATCATTGGCGAAGACATTGACCTGTTGCTGAATCTCGATCCGACCCTGACCGCCGTGAAGGCCGACTTTGGGCAGATGGAGCAGGTCCTCTTGAACCTGGCGGTCAACGCGCGCGACGCCATGCCCCAGGGAGGGAAGCTCGCCATCTCGACGGCTAACATTAATCTGAACGAGGCCTATCCCCAGAAACAGGCTGATTTCAGCGCCGGCCCTTATATCGTCATGGCTGTGAGCGACAGCGGTCAGGGCATGGATGGGGAGACCCTGGATCACATCTTCGAACCCTTTTTTACCACCAAAGAATTGGGCAGCGGCACCGGACTGGGTCTATCCACGGTCTATGGCATTATCAAGCAGAGTGGCGGTTTTGTTGAGGTTGCCAGCAAGAGCGGCGTCGGTACCACCTTCAAAATTTACCTGCCGGCCATCGGCGAAGCGGCGGAATCATTCGAGGTGATGCCGGCCGAAGCTGAGCCCCTGCGTGGCTCTGAGACCATACTCTTGGTGGAAGACGAAGAAATACTGCGGCAATTGATCAAGAATGCTCTCGAGATGAACGGTTATAAAGTGTTGGCGGCCCGCGACAGCCGGGAAGCCGTCACGATCTGTGAGCAGCATCCGGAACCGATAGACCTGATGTTGACGGATGTGGTGATGCCGCAGATGAACGGACGGGCGTTAGCCCAACGACTGGCGGAACTGCGTCCGGAGATCAAGGTGATCTATATGTCGGGCTACGCCGAAGATGTCTTGTTTCGGCAGGGGGTCCTTGATCCGAGTATCGCCTTTCTGCAAAAGCCCTTTAGACAGTATGAAATGACGGCTAAAGTTCGCCAGGTGCTCGATTCCCGCCTGGAGGGCTGAATCTCGGTCCGGTCAGTTTCCTAAGTTCTCGCTACTCTCGATGGCCCATTTGAGGCGCGGCCGCGTCAGCCGCGCGCCTGACCCGAAAAATTCAGATAATCATCACTCAAAATAAGAAAAATGGAGAGCAGGCGCCCTCGCCTGCAAAAGAACAGCCGAGGGCGGCGGTTCTCCATAAAACCCTCTGCCGGCCAGCGCGGCAAGTCTTCTCCAACCCAGGCCACCCCGCCCTATTCTAAGCCTTCTTTTTCAGCTGATCGGCCACCGATTGAATGGCCCGGGCCACGGCCTCGGGGTCTCCCAGGTAATAGTGCCGCACGGGGGTCAGGTCATCGTTGAGTTCGTAAACCAGGGGGATGCCGGTGGGAATGTTAAGCCCGACGATCTCCGCTTCGGAGACGTGGTCCAGGTATTTGACCAGGGCCCGCAAGCTATTGCCGTGGGCGGCGATGAGCACCCGCTGCCCCGCCTGCACCGCGGGGGCGATGGTTTCATGCCAGTGCGGCAGAAAGCGGGCCACCACGTCTTTCAGGCATTCGGTGAGGGGGAGGCCCTCCGGCCGCAGGCCGGCATAGCGGGGATCGCGGCCGGGATAGTAAGGATCGTCAGGGGTCAGAGCCGGCGGGGGCACGTCATAGCTGCGCCGCCAGATCTTGACTTGTTCCATGCCGTGCCGGGCCACCGTCTCGGCCTTGTTCAAGCCCTGCAAGGCGCCATAGTGACGCTCGTTGAGCCGCCAGCTATGATGCACCGGAATCCACATCAGGTCCATCTCCTCCTGGGCCAGCCACAGGGTTTTGATGGCCCGTTTCAGCATCGAGGTGAAGGCCACGTCAAAAATATAACCCTCCCGGGCCAGGGTGCGGCCCGCCTGGATCGCTTCTTCCACCCCACGCTCGGAGAGCCCCACATCGATCCAGCCGGTAAAACGGTTTTCTTGGTTCCAGATACTTTCGCCGTGGCGCAATAACACGATCTTTTTCATTTCCACCTCTAAGTTTTGAGTTTTGAGAAAACCTGGTTGAAAGGTTCATGAAGCGAGGCACCGGCATCCTGTCTGGGCCTCGCCGGCTAAAGCCTGCGGCTGCCTTCTTTCGGTCCAAGGGTAATCAAGCGGGCGAATTTGTCTTTCAATCTATGGCTTATGGCTGCATCTGCAATGGCCAGGCCGGATTTTATCAAGTAAGCGTTGATGAAGATCTTATTTTTCAAATAGACATAGGCATCAATGATCGAATGATCCGGGTGGTGTTGCTCGTCAAATTTCAAAATAACCAATTTCCCCAGGAGATTTTTCGTCAGATATTGCCTAACTTCTTCCGGCTGCCGGGCTTGGATCCCGAGGAAACGGACCGTCTGGCCGGAATCGACTCTAATCCCGCCGGCAGCAAGGATTTCCACCACTTTATATAATTTCTCCCTTGGGGGGCTAAATTCTGTGGGGGCCGCGGGCGGGCTGGCCTCCTTAATTCTGGGCAGATAAGTAAGGCCGGGAAGATCCAGGTGGCTGGTCCGCCGGTTGATGACCTGAATATTTTCTGAAACACCAGGCTGCCAGCCGAGATTTTCCTTGATGAGGCTAAGGTAGGCTTCATTAATTTCATAGCCGACGGCCTGACGCCCCAACTCCAGGGCGGCCTTGACGGTGGTGCCGCTGCCCAGGAACGGGTCCAGCACCGTGTCGCCGTGGAAGGTAAACATCTTGATCAGACGCCGGGGCAACTCCTCCGGAAACCGCGCCTCATGGCCCAACTGTCTGGCGCCGCCGAATTGCCAATGGCCCGAAAAATACTCCTTCCATTCCTCCTTGGTCAGCTTCGCCGCGGCCTTGACTTCCCGGGGCACCTTGCGGGCCGGACCCGGCTTTTTGAAAATCTGGATGAATTCATAATCTATCTCAATGAGGCCATTGGGGGGATAGGGATAAGAACCCATGACATTGGCGCCGCCGGTGGTATTCATGGTGGTCCTTTTCCGCCAGATGACGGCGCCCATGAAATCGAAGCCGATCTCTTCGCATTGGGCAATGAGTTCGGCATGTAACGGGATGACCTTGTATCTCCCGTAGATGGCCGACCGGGCGAACTGGTCGCCGATATTGAGGCACAGGCGGCTGCCGGGGCGCAGGAGGCGGAAGCATTCCCGCCAGGTATGATACAGATCCTTCAGGTAGGCATGGAGGCTTTGACCGAAGCCGGTCTGCCCTGCCGCGCCGTAATCCTTGAGATGCCAGTAAGGGGGAGAGGTGACCACCAGGTCGACTTCTTCATCTTTCACCTCTGCCATCCGGCGGCTGTCGCCGATGATGATTTTGACCAGGTTCGGCATGGATAAGTTCTTCCTCGGGGTCTGGCTCGCGGCTCTGCCCCCCCATATTAAAAGTTACTCCGGTTTTTCTCAAGTGCCGGGAGCAGGTTTGTTTAGAAAAAGAGTCCTGCCAGGATAATTGCATCTAACCTCGAGGCGTGTTACTTTGAAATGACCACGGAAAAAAGACCTTTATCGAGATGGGGTGGACGGGGTTGGCCTCGCTCCGGCGGTTAATGCGGAAATCCGCAAATTCGGCAGAGCCAAGCCGAGGAAGCCTTACAGGTTTCTTTGAGGGAGAATAACCATGATAGAGCAGGTCCCCTACCTGGAACTCTACCTGACCTCCGCCTCCTTTCTCTTCTTGTTTGGTTACCACGCCTATTTGGTCTACCGGGTAATCCACCGGCCCTTGACCACTTCCATCGGCGTCACCACCCACCTGCGGAGCCATTGGGTGGAGCACATCATGAAGGACGAGCAAGGATATTCTGGCGGTCCAGACCTTGCGCAACTGGGTGATGGCCTCCAGTTTCCTGGCCTCCACGGCCATCCTGATCTGCCTGGGGGTGATCAGCATCGCCTCCAGCCCGGAGAAGATGGCGGAGATCACCCCCAGCCTCAAGGAACTGGTGCGGGAGCACCGGGCCCTGTGGCTCTTTAAATTGATGATGATCCTCGTCGATTTCTTCTTCACCTTCTTCAACTTCACCCTGGCCATCCGCTACTTCAACCACGTCAATTTCATGATCAACGTGCCTTCCACCCTGGCCCACAAAATCACCCCGGATTACGTGGCGGGAGTCCTCAATCACGCCACCTTCCATTACACCGCGGGCATGCGGGGTTACTATATCGGCGTGCTGCTGGTGTTGTGGTTATTCGGTCCCATCTGGATGCTGCTGGGCACCATCATTCTCATCTGGGTATTGTGCCGCCTGGACTGCACCGCCTAGACCGGTTCCGCCAGGCTTTAAAACCTGGCGGAACGGGAGCTACTCCCCTCCTTTGGGCCCTGGGACCTTTAGGGACCACTCTGGCTGACGCTGGGTTCGACCATAAATGAGGAAAATCGAACCGCAGAATCAGGGATGCCCTGATTGTCCGAACGGCCATTCTCCTTAAAAATACGATCAGACGAATTCCGCCGTTGGGTTCGGCAATTTAGGTTTGGTTCAGTTTGCCAATAACCTCTCGGGTTAAAGGAACATCAGCCTTGGCTACCAAAGATTTTACCGTCAGAGTTGGGCAGGATGAGATCGGCCACATTTTAGATCGCAAAGAGAACCTGGATCACCACGGCCAGATGTGGGATTACATGTCCCGCTATCAGGCCCTCGGCTGGGATTTGGCGATCATCACCGCCCATGGCGGGGCCGACCTGGAGTTAGACCTGGGGCAGCCCCGTGAGGTCTGGTGGAGGCAGTTGGCAGATTTGGGGCTGAATGGGGTCCAGCTCAACCTGGCTATTCGCACCGGACAGCGTTCCAACCTGCTGGTCCTGGAGGTCAATAAGGGGGAAGGAAACCTGTCTTTGGACTTGCTGGGGGAATGGCGGGCCCAGTGTGTAGCCGAATTGGGGAATTGCCGGGAACAGCACTATTATGCCCTACCCCCGGGAAGCCAGGCGCCCCCCTCCTTTTTTCTGGCCCGAGAGGTTTTAATTTACGGGGAAGAAGGCCTGATCCTGGCGCCACCCTCCATCGAGCCAGACGACCGGGAACCCTGGAACTGGCTCACGCCTCCCTGGGAGAACCCGCCCCAGGCGCCGAAGCCGGCGGTCTGGCAATACATCCGGGAGCAAATGGCCCTGGCCAATCCCGCGGCGCTGATAGCCCCCACCTGGGATGAAATTTATCGGATCATCGTCCCCCATGAACCGGTGCTCAGGGCATTACTGGTGCCCCCCAGCAACATAGACAATTATTATCGCAATATTTTGCTGGCGGCCACGGCGGTGGGGCTGAAAGATCAACGAATCCTCCTGGGGCTGTTGTGGCATGCCCCCTACGGGGACGCTTGCCATGATGAGGCGGGATGGCAACGATTGCAGGATCTGCTGGCCCGGGAAAACCTGGATCCGGGAGGGTCTTCTCCTGTACTCGGGCCCTGGGTCGATGGGGGCCCCGCCGCACTGGGCGGCTGGCCCGGATGGGGCCCTCCCCCCCAATCACTGGCGCTGACAGGGCTCCCCGAAGATTCTCAGAGCCTGCCCGCGGGGATTGGGGAGATAACCAGGCAATTGCTGGGTGAACCGGATTTTGAGTTCTTGCCGCCCAAGTTCGAAAGGACGGTTTCGGGGCAGTTCTTTCAGCTGCTGGCCGCCCTGGGAGAGCGGGTGATCTCCGATAGCTGCCGCAATGAAGCGATCCTGGCCGGGATAGGACCCCAAGCCACCGAGACAGAGCGCCTGGCGGCAGAAATTGAGCAATGCCTCACCCCTCCTACCAATGGGAGCAATGAGCCTAAAAGCACTTCTTGCTCCGCGGGTGAACGCGGCCCGATGGAATGCCCCTGGTCTGGGGCAATTGCCCCACAACGCCAGAAAAATCGGAAATTTCAAGAGGTTAAGGCAATGGTTCAGGACTTCTTGAGCAAAAATACTGACCTGGCCGAGGACCGTAATAAGGTCCAGATGGTGCTCTTCAGTCTCAAGAATTACATTAGCATTAACCCCGAATATGCCGGCTTGTCGTTTCGCGACAAGCTGGAAAAAGCCGGACAGATGGCCAGAAGTTTTTTGCAGCAACCGGCGGAGGCTTAGTAACCGTCGGCCAAGGGCAGGTGGCGCCGCGCTGGTGAGCCGGCCCCAAGGATCATGAAGGAGTAAACCTATGTCCACTGCTGAACTATCTAATAACCGGAGTAGAACCCCTGAGTCCGCGGTTATGCTACTGCAGATCGACGGCCGGGGCCATGAGCAGTCGTTGCAGTTTTCCGCCGTGATCCGGAATCTGGGGGCCAGCCTCGCCACCCTGGAAGTAACCAACCCCTGGGTGATCATGAAGTGGGAAAGCCTCAAAGGCCGGAAGGGCTGTCTGCGCCTGCTATCCCCCGAAACCGGGAAATCTACTGAAATCCGGGGCACCGTGAGGTGGGCCAGATATACGGTCCAAGATCAGGAAAACGGCCATTTAAATCTGGGTCTGGAACTGGCCGACCCCGACCAGGTGGCTCAAAAGCTGCTCTTCGAACACATCACCCATACTTCCGAGGATATTAAGGGGTTATGGAGTCGATGGGACCAGACCCGGCAATCTTCGCCTTCGCGGCCGCTTTCCCTCAAGATGGGCTTGGTCGCGGCGGTCTTGCTATTGGGGGCCCTGGCCATGCAATTCGCCGGCCCCAAGGGGTTCAAACTATTTGGCTAGGTGCTGTGGTTCTTCGGCACTCTGGTGGTTGCCAGCCAGGCCCAGCACGTCTGGAAGGATCGCCCGGGGCTCTTTAACCAGGGGCAGCCACTGTTGCAAGTGAGGAGGAAACCGTGTCTCTAAATCTAACTAGAATCAAGCTCTGGAGCATTGGTGGCGGCAAAGGGGGGATTGGTAAAAGCGTATTCTCCCTGGGTTTGGGAATCAGTCTGGCCCGCTTGGGAAAAAAGGTGATTCTGATCGACGGGGACCTCGGGGGCGCCAACCTGCACACCCTGATGGGAGTGCGTTATCCCCACGTCACCCTGGAGCATTTCCTGTTGAAGAAGGTGGCCCGACTCGAAGACACCATCATCCAAACGCAGGTGGAGGGCATCGGGCTGATTTGTGGCGCCGACGATATCCTCGGGGCTGCCAATCCCACTTATTCTCAAAAAATCAGGCTGCTGAACCAGATTGAGGCCCTGCCGGCCCAGTACGTCCTGCTGGACCTGGGTGCCGGCACCGCCTTCAACCTCCTGGATTTCTTCAATTATTCTCCTGGGAAGATTGTCTTGTTCACCTCCCAGACCACTTCCCTCCAGAATGCCTACGGTTTTATCAAAAGTGCCCTCTACCGCAAGATCTCACGAGAATTCGCCAAAGACGACGAAGTGATGAACCTGCTGTACCAAAGCGGTGAGGACGACACCCCGAGTAGCGCCGGCACAGTGAACGAACTCCTGAACCATCTCAGGAAAAATGCCCCCCAGCATTATGAGCGTCTCGAGAATTTGCTGCAGGAATATCAGATCTTCCTGGTGGCCAACATGGTGAAGTCCAATTCCGACCTGAAATCACCGGAGATCATTCAATCGGTGTGCACCGATTTCCTGAATCTCCAACCGGAAATCATGGGCCATGTGGGCTTCGACCCGGCCATCGAAGCCGCGGTCAACCATATGACCCAGTTTCCCTTGAACCACAAGAAGAGCAGGGCGGGCCGCGATTTGGCCCAGATCGCCTTAAGGGTCGTCAAAGAATCCATGCTGCCCCGGGCCCCCCGCCGGCCGCAACCGGAAGCGGAGGAAGAGGAACCGCTAGTGGAGTCGCTGGTCACTCAACCTTCTTATGCCGGTGTAAATTAAGAGGGTCTTTGCCGGACTGGCTCAATTAACCGCCAGGAATCGGATCAAGCACCTGAGATTGGAGCTGTCATGAATCTGGCCCACCGCCTCCTCAAGGCCGGGATACTCACCCCGGAACAGTTGGCCCCAGCCCTCTATCGGCAAAAGAAAAACCGGGGCTTTCTGGCCAAACATCTCCTGGACCTGAAACTGGTGGAACCGGAGGTTCTGGATAGCTTCATCTATTCCTACCCTCCCATTCCCAAGACCTTGGAAGAGACCGGCCTCACCCAAAACCTGCTGATCCAGCTCCTGCTCAAGCATGCCTACTTCCGGGACACCTTCTCCGTTCGGGAAATGGTCCGAGATCTCAAGATCGGGGCCCAGTTGGTGGAGACTCTCATTTCCTACCTCAAGACGCAGAATCTCCTGTTTGTCAGACCTCGGGACGTGCTTACCACCAAAACCCGGCTTTCCATGGAAATGTATTACGCCCTGACGGATCAGGGCAAGGGCCTTGCCGAGCAAGCTCTGGAAGCCAACCGGTATATAGGCCCGGCCCCGGTTCCCTTGGAAGATTACTGGGATTGGGTGGAGGCTCAAACCATCCACCAGGTGAGGGTCGAGATGGACCGTCTTAGGGAAGTATTTGCCGATTTCGAGGTGAGCCCCGCCCTTCTGGACAAGATTGGCCCGGCCGTGAACAGCGGCCGCTCCATCTTCCTGTTCGGGCCTTCGGGAAACGGCAAGACGGTCATGTCCAGCGCCATTGGCCAGTCTTTCGAGGACCCGGTTTATATCCCTGCCGCCCTATATGTTTACGGCCAGATCATCCGCCTGTTCGATGAAGTCAATCATCAGCCGCTGGCCACCAACGGCGAGGCGCCCAGGCACGACCCCCGTTGGGTGCTGTGCCGGCGGCCGGTGGTCATCGTCGGCGGCGAGATGACCGAAGACTCCCTGGAACTCAGGTTCAACCCGATTTTGAAATTCTATGAGGCCCCCCACCAGTTGCGGGCCAATAATGGCGTCTTCATCATCGACGATTTCGGCCGCCAGAAGATGTCTCCCCGACAGTTGCTGAACCGCTGGATGTATCCCCTGGAAACCCGCCAGGACTTCTGCTGCCTCCATACCGGACAGCAATTCGGGGTGCCCTTCGATCAGCTCATCATCTTTTCCACCAATCTGAACCCCCACAGCCTGGCGGACGAAGCCTTTTTGCGCCGCATCCGCCACAAGATCTTCATCGGCTACGTCACCCCGAGCCAGTATCTGACCATCTTCCGCAGGGTTTGCCGGGAATACGATATGGACTTCGACGAGGACATCGTCCGGGAGATGATGCACCGCTACTACGTCGTCACCGCCCGCCCGCTGTCCGCCTGCCACCCCCGGGACCTGGTGGAAAACCTGGTGGACCGGGCCGCTTCCTGGGGCAGCAACCGCAGCTCACCGCCGATGATCTGGAGAACGTCTGCCAGACCTATTTTCTCAAGCAGGCGGACATCACCGACTACGACACCATCGGCAACATCGGTGAACCCCAACCCCTAAGCTGAGCCTGGTCCGGCCCCTCGCCAATTTTCTCCAGCCCTGCTTCGTAAAGTTATTATGGGTGGCCCCGGGGTCCCACCTGGGCACGCTGTGGGGGACGCGCCGCACACCTTCATGACCGCGAATAGTTGGCGCCTATCAGCACTCTAAAAACCGGGAGGGGAAATGCGGAGATATAGCAGTTATCGCTCGTTTCTTCGTTGTGTATTCACAATTTGCAAGTATTCCTTACGCTGTCTTATTCTTTGTCGCCGGACATTCTATGGCTCAAGGCCCCTTGGCCCCGGCTGTCAGCCGTTGCAACCGCCCCTGCACGGCGGGCGAAACCGAGGTGAAATGTATCAGATAACGCCGGATTGACTCGTCAAGAGGTTGGATCACCTTGGCGTACAGCTCCGACTCTTCATCGCCAGCCTCGGCCTCCAACCGGAGCATTATGTTGGCATACGAATCAAGCGGGTAGCTGACCTCGACTATCGCTCGCCGGGTGGATAGGGATAGCAAGGTTCCAGGATGCATCTTCTCGTCGAGATGTTTGTCGGTTAGAATCATGTAGGAGAAGGGTATAGGTTCGGTAAGGGTTGTGAAGCTCGCCACCTCTTCCTTAAGGAAAAGCTCCGGGTGGTCTTCGTGGCCCAGCAACTCACGACAATCGAGGGCCTCCCGCATGCCCTTGGCGTGGACCTTGACTTCATCACCGAGGATGAGGCCCCGTCCAGCGGCGTTTATCAAGGTTGGGGAGACGAGCACCTGCCCACCTACGGTGAAGCTCTCGATACGCGCCGTCAGGTTGACCGTGCGCCCTACGACTCCGTACTTCGAGCGCTTGGTCGAGCCGATGTTGCCCACCACCACCTCTCCGGTATGTATGCCTATCCCCATCTCTATTTCGGGCCAACCCATTTGGAAGTTATATTCGTTTACCCCGCGCATTGCCTTCTGCATCGCAAGGGCACAAAGGACGGCGCGCTGAGCCGAGTCCGGCATCACCATGGGGGCACCAAAAAGTACGAAGATGGCGTCTCCTATGATCTCATCAATAGTGCCGCCGGTTAGATGAATAACCTCGACCATGGCGGAGAGGTAATGGTTCAGCAAGGCAACAACTGCAGTGGCCTCAAGCCGCTCAGCCAAGGCGGTGAACCCCCGCAGATCGGACATCAGTAAGGTAACCTCGCGCTTCTCTCCACCAAGCTTGAGCCCTTCGGGCATATCAAGGAGCACCCCCACGATGTCGTCGCTGGTATAGCGGCCGAAGGTCTCCCGGATAAACTGATTGCGACGCTCGAGTTGCTGGTTCAGATTGACAAGTTGGGCGCGGGAGTCCTTCAGTTGCTGAGTCATGGTGTTGAAGGCAATGGAGAAGTCCCCCATGAAATCGACCTTCTGCTCCAAATCCCCTGCGGCGATCTGTTGGGTCTTCCAGGTAAGGTGTTTGAGGTTAGATTGGAGGGCCTTGAAGGAATGGATAACGGCCATGCGCCCTGCCATCGGTCGGACGTCCAATTCTCCCTGGGCGACCTGCGCCATGGATTCGGTGAATATCGCGAACTCCACCAGGAAGCGATTCACATAGGTAAGAACCTGGCGGACCTCATTGTCCGGGAGGTCATCCGGTATGGGGATGGGTTGAGGGACTTTCCCGGTGCGAAGATGATGGAATATTGCGGTAATCTTATCGAGAAGCTCCTCTTCAACCTCTATCATCTTCGAACCTCATTTGGGGTCAACCGTGAAACGACAGACCCTTCCCCCTGAGCCCCAGCAGTCCACTTCCTTGACATGGAAGTCCTTGCCCGTGTAGGCAAGCAGCAGGCCGGCGATAAATCCTTCATCATAGATGCACACTTCCTCCGCACAAACCGGAATGCCCGAGCAATCGAGGTCTTCTGCCACAGTTACCACAAAAGAGCCCTTCTCGTAATCGGCCGATTCGACGCGGAAGATTCCAATGCCCAACTCCTTCATGGTGCGCTGGATATCGGCAAAAAAGGTGGTCAAGTCACTTTTATCGGTGAGCACATTTTTGCAGTACTCTTCACCGGCTTTCTTGCCCGCCTCGAAAAAGATGCGGTCAGTATCCTCGACTCCAAAATCCCTGATAAGCGCATCGCGCAACGTGAACTGCATCAGACGATATACTGCCACGTGAACCATGGGGCCGAGATTCGGCCGACCTTCTTTGATATCACCGAGCATACTCCAAGCGAATTGGCTTTCGTCCCGTTCTTCTTTAAACATTTTCCTACCTCCCTTTCCTCCAAGAGGATAATCGCCATTAATTTTGGAGCTTCCCCATTCCTAAAAACTGAACACCGCCCCCAACATGGGGCCATGAAACCAGCCATGGACCGCGATATTCCCATTGCTGCTCTCTGCCGAAACATAACGGCCGCGATAGCCACCGTAGATACGAATATTTTTATGCACCTGGTAACCCACCAAGGCCTCAAGCACACTGTCCACATTATTGTAGGCGACAAAGCCAAAGCCGCCGCAGTCGGCTTTTAACAGGAGGTTAACCTTCGGCGTAAACCAGAGACCGATCCGCATGCCCACATAGGGTTCAACAATCGATAGGTCACGGAATCAAAAAAAGAGCCGCCCCGGTTTATTTGCACCTTGCCCAAAGGACCGGTTAAGGTGGCATTCAGGCCCAGGCTGGTGTCCTGATTGTAATAGGTATAGCGGAGACCGCCCAAAAGTTCGCAGGACAGCACGGGCAGCGGCTTGTCGGCATTTAGGGGTACGGTCCCCACCAGATAGCGCACCCCCACATCCTGCCACAGGAGCCGACTCCAAATCTTCAGGTCGCCCGAAAGTTGCAGACGCACCGGAATGGTCACCGGCAGTCGTCTAAGATTTATTTTTAGTTCCCTGGCTCCGCCCGCACTGACGGAATCGCTGATATAGATAAAATTGGTGTCTGATATTAACCCCCACCTGCCGTTCCAGATTTCTACCCGGCCCATGGCCCCCATGACTTTGCTGAAGAGCAGGGGCACGAGGTTATACCAGGGGACATCGGCCACGGTGGTGCCGCTAAATCTGCCCTGGTGGCTGAGGTCAAAATGAGCCCCCGGAATCCATAAATAGGGGGCCAGAAAAAACTGCCAGCCCTCCTTATAAATGGGGAGGCGGTCATCTTCTTGGGCGGCTGCCGCCTTCTCCTGGGCTACTTCTGGCTCTTCTTTGGTCGGCCCCGGTTTTTCCTGTGAGTAAGCGGCCGTGCTCAGAAAAAGCGACAGGATGATGATGATAGTAATCTTCAGTCCCCTCATGGTCCTCCTCCCCAAGCGGTTTTATTCACCAGGACCCCTCTTTGGCAGATGGGAAACCCAGGGTTCCCCTCTGTTCTATGATTCCCGCCAACACATGCAAGACGGCGAACCCCACTTTTGTTAATCATTCTTCAATTTAATTCAAGGATAAGATCATCGCTTCAAGACTAATTCATCCTTCGCAAGGAACCACTCTCGGCGGCGCCTTCTTGACAGCGGGTCAATGAGCACTACTTTTAGATGATTATTATTGTCCCAAGTTTTCCTACCCCGAGAGCCCTCTTCATGACTAATGAAAACCTACCCCCTCGAATCCACGTGCTGGCCAAGCCCACCGGGGCGGCTTGCAACCTGAACTGCTCTTATTGCTTTTTTCTGAACAAAGAGCTGCTCTATCCCGGCAGTCACTTTCGCATGAGTGACGAGGTGCTGGAGCATTATATCCGGCAGCTCATCGAGTCCCATCGCGCCAATACGGTGACGGTGGCCTGGCAGGGTGGAGAACCCACCCTGATGGGCCTCGACTTCTATAGGCGCGCCATCGAGTACCAGAACCAGTACCAGCGGCCGGGCATGAGCTTCGAGAACACCATGCAAACCAACGGCACGCTCCTGAACGACGAATGGTGCGAGTTCTTCCGCGCTCACGGCTTTCTCATCGGCATCAGTATCGACGGTCCTGGCGAGCTGCACGATGCCCACCGGGTGGACAAGAGCGGCAGGCCAACCTTTGACCGGGTAATGCGAGGCCTCCGGCTGTTGCAGAAGCATGGGGTGGAATACAACATTCTGACCACCGTTAATCGGCGCAACGCTGATCACCCCCTCGAGGTCTACCGCTTTCTCCGGGACGAAGCCGGCGCCAGCTGGATGCAGTTCATTCCGGCGATCGAGCGCCTCAACGAAAAGGGAGTCTCCCTGTATCAGGAAGGGACCACCGTTTCGGAGCGTTCGGTTCGGCCGGAACAGCTCGGTAATTTCCTGATCACCATTTTTGACGAATGGGTCAAGAATGACGTCGGCCGGGTGTTTGTGCAGACCTTCGAGGCCACCGTGAGGAACTGGCTGGGCCTGCCCTCCTCCGGCATGTGCGTCTTCGATGCCACCTGCGGGCATGGACTTGCCCTGGAGCACAACGGCGATCTGTACTCCTGCGACCATTTTGTCGAGCCCAAGCACTTGCTGGGCAACATCCGGCAAAACCACATGATCGAGTTGGCAAGCTCCGATCAGCAGCTCACCTTTGGCCGCGGCAAGCTGGAGACCCTGCCCCGTTATTGCCGGGAATGCGCGGTGGGATTTGCCTGTAAGGGTGAATGTCCCAAGAATCGGTTTCTCACCACGCCGGATGGGGAACCGGGGCTGAACTATCTGTGTGCGGGTTACCGGGCGTTCTTCCAGCACGTCGACCGGCCCTTGAAGATCATGGCCGGTCTGCTGCGCCGGGGCTACCCGGCCGCGCAGGTCATGCAAGTTCTCGCGGACGAGGATGGCAGGTCGGCCCAGGCGTCTGCCAAAACCGGCCGCAATGATCCCTGCCCTTGCGGCAGTGGTCGCAAGTTCAAGAAATGTCATGGCCGGGAGGCAACTGGCGAAGCCAGGAGAACTTCTCTGTAGTCAACGCGGCCTCACCCATGCCGGGAAGCCCTGAATCAGGATTCCTGGCGTGATGATCAACGTCCAACCCCCTAAAAGGAGGATTTATGCCAGCAGAGAAGAAACCAAACATTCTGGTCATCTGGGGAGATGACATCGGCATGTGGAACATCAGTGCCTACAGCCACGGCATGATGGGCTACCGGACGCCGAACATCGACCGCATCGCGGCAGAAGGGATCATGTTCACCGATTGTTACGGCGAGCAGAGCTGCACCGCGGGGCGTTCGGCGTTCATCACCGGCCAAAGCGTCTTCCGCACGGGATTGAGCAAGGTGGGGATGCCGGGAGCCGACTTGGGCCTGCGCGGCGAGGATCCCACCATCGCCGAGTTGCTGAAGCCGCTGGGCTACGCCACCGGTCAGTTCGGCAAGAATCACCTGGGCGACAAGGACGAATTCCTGCCCACGAACCACGGGTTCGACGAGTTCTTCGGCTTCCTCTACCACTTAAACGCTTGCGAGGAGCCGGAACTGCGCGACTACCCTCCGGAAAAGGACTTTCCCAACTTCAGGAAAAACTACGGACCCCGGGGCGTGCTCCGCTGTTCTGCCGACGGTCGCATCGAAGACACCGGCCAGCTGACCAAAAAGCGGATGGAGACCATCGACGATGAGGTCCTGGCCGCGGCTACGGAATACATCGACCGCCAGGCCAAGGCCGATAAGCCTTTCTTCGTGTGGTTCAACACCTCGCACATGCACTTCCGGACCCATGCCAAGCCCGAGAGCCTGGGTCAGTCCGGCCGCTGGCAGTCGGAATACCACGACGTCATGATCGACCACGATAAGTGCGTGGGCGCCCTGCTGAAGCAACTGGATGACCTGGGTATCGCCGACAACACCATCGTCATGTACAGCACCGACAACGGCCCCCACATGAACTCCTGGCCCGACGGCGCCATGACGCCCTTCCGCAACGAGAAGGACTCCAACTGGGAGGGCGCCTTCCGGGTGCCGGCCATGCTGCGCTGGCCCGGCAAGATCAAGCCCGGCACCGTGTCCAACGAGATCATCAGCCACCTGGATTGGCTGCCCACCTTCCTGGCCGCCGCCGGCGACCCGAACATCAAAGAGAAACTCCTCAAAGGACATCAGGCGGGCGCCAAGACCTTCAAGGTGCACCTGGACGGCTACAACCTCCTGCCTTTCTTGACGGGCGAAGAAAAAAAGAGCCCCCGGGTGGAGTACTTCTACTTCTCCGATGACGGCGACCTGATGGCCCTGCGGTACGATAACTGGAAGCTGATCTTCATGGAGCAGCGGATGGTAGGCACCCTGCGGATCTGGCAGGAGCCGCTGGTGCCGTTGCGGTTTCCGAAGCTCTTCAACCTGCGCACGGACCCCTTCGAGCGGGCCGACATCACCTCGAACACTTACTGGGACTGGATAATCGATCACGTCTACCTGTTTCTGCCGGCGCAGAAATTCGTGGGGGAATTCCTGATGACGTTCAAGGAGTATCCCCCGCGCCAGAAGGCGGCGAGCTTCACCATCGACCAGGTGTTGCAGAAACTCCTGGGGGGTGCCGGTAGCCACTGACGGTGCCGCGCCACAGGAAAACCTTGCCTCCGCAGATCCACAGTACTCCGTGGATCTGCGGAGGCAGTTTGCCCCAGGCAATAGGCAAAATTAGGTTGATGCAGAAAAACCCGCTAAGGTGAGAGGTTTGCATGGGTCCTTTGTCGCACGTCCCAATCTCAGACGCTTTAATAA
>CAWCKU010000021.1:0-169446 GCA_963796215.1 uncultured delta proteobacterium
GAAGCGCGTCCGTCTCGATGGTCGCCGCCGGCCTCGAAGGTTTCGTGCGCGCCGCGGCGCTGGAGATGCCGCGAAGGCTCAGGATCAACGCCGTCAGCCCGCCCTGGGTGAAGGAGACGATGGTGAAGTTCGGCATGGACCCGACCCCCGGCCTCGCCTCGGCGGACGTCGCGAAAGCCTATGTCGCGGCGGTCGAGGGATGTATCAGGGCGAGATTCTGCAGCCGTCCAAGTTCCTCGGATAAAGCGAGCTGCTTTTGGGGATGCAGGCCCTCATCCGGCCCCATAGCCCGTCGAGAGACGGGCGTCTTTCGACGCCCTATGCCGGAGAAGGGCGCGCGAGCCTACCGTCGCCAGGCGCCGTCGTGGTAGACGCCGCCGCGATAGCCGCCATGATAATAGCCGCCGTGGCCGTAGCCGCGGTAATAGACGCCACGCCGATAGCCGCCATAGTAGCCATGGCGCCAGGCGTACCCGCCATAATAGCCGCCGCCGTAGACCGGTCCGCCGTAGTAAACCCCGCCATAGCCGGGATAACCGTAGCCGCCGTAGTAGCCGCCGGCATAGACCGGATAAGTGTAGCCGGCGTAGCCCACCGGCTGGCAACCTGCAAGCGACACGGCGAGCCCCGCGACGGCCGCGAAAAAGAAAAACCGATTGCGCACCATGGCCCGCCTTCCTTTGTCTGCTTGACCGCAGCGCTCGGCCGAACGACCTGACATCCCACCGCGCCCAAAATAGCCGCGTTCGCGGTCAATGAACAGTTGGCAGGACGCGACGGAATGGTATGGCCGCCGGCGGTGCGTGCGAGGCAGGCAGGGCGAACGGCGTATCTGTTTCCGGCCCGCGGCCAGCGCAGTGCGCGGCTAATCACGGGAGGGGTGGGGGAGGCGGGCGGCCCTTTACGATCATGAGGGGCCCAATGGAGGAACGGCGATGGCGCGCATATTCATCACCGGGTCGTCGGACGGGCTTGGCCTGATGGCGGCGAAACTCCTGATCGACGCGGGGCACGCGGTTGTTCTCCATGGACGAAATGACGCGCGCCGCCACGACGCGTTGAACTCGGCACCCGGTGCCGAGAGCGCCGTTGCGGGCGACCTTGCCACCATCGGCGGCGCCAAGAGCGTCGCCGATCAGGTCAATCGGCTCGGCCGCTTCCACGCCGTGATCCACAACGCCGGGATCGGCTATCACATTTATCATTTACTTTGCGGCGACGCTATAGGGGGTGCTCAAGGGCTGCGGCGTCCGCTTGCTCAAGCAGGGTCTGCAACCGCTTGATGTCGGCCGCGAGGAAGGTCTTGGCGCACGCGACACAGTAATGGTGCTCGTCGCCGTCGGACTTGATCGTGAGACGGCGATGACTTTTTTCGAGTTGATGGTTCTTGTTGGAGCGGCAGTCGTGCGCGCGGCCCGCTTGCGTCCACTCCATACTGACAATGAGCGATCTATGCCGCGGCACGTAATTGTGCCTCGAGCTGACGCGTGATCTCGGGAAGCGCCTCGTGCCCCTCGTTGATTTGGTCGAGCGTAAAAAGATTAACTTTTGAAAACTAAGAGTGCCCTAGAAATAAATCTGAACTTCTGGGCTTCGAAGAGCGTCACTTGATTAAAATGCCTAGACCGTCACCATTGCAATTCCTATCACAGGCGCGCTCGTCGTTACCGAGGCTGTCCTTTGTCGATGACGACCATTCCGCGATCCCGTCACGGCGACAAGTTTTCGTGTTCCCTTTTCATTCTCAATTGCGTAATAGATCCTGTCCTTTAGCGAACCCGTCGACAGGGGGTCACTTTTCCACGCCGAAACACAACTTCTCCTTGTCGAGCCGACATCATGGCCGATAGCCTCGGCCTGGGAACGGCCCGCGGCGCGCTCATCGCCGGCGTCGACGACAAGGGTCCGGCCAAGCCCGCGGGGCTGATGCCGGGAGACGTGATCGTCAAGTTCGACGGCAAGGACATCAAAGAATTACGCGATCTGCTGCGTCTCGTCGCCTCGATGCCCGTCGGCAGGTCGGTCGACGTCGTGGTCGTGCGCGAAGGCAAGGAAGTGACCAAGACCGTGACGCTGGGGCGTCTCGAGGACGGCGAGAAGTAGACCGAGGTCGCCAACAACGAGGATGAAGCGCAGCGGCAGAAAGCGCTTGGGATAGGGTTTTCGGGCCTCACCGAGCTGGGTATGGATTGCGAGCCGCGCTCATCGGCCGCGATGGCCTTCAGGCCCGCGTCAGTCAATTTCAACGAATACGCTTGGCCCGTTTCCTCGTCGCGTCGCCAGGCTTCCATTCCCGTCTTCGCTTTGATCTCGCGCACGAGGCCGGCCTCGAGAACCGTCCAGCCTTCATGCCATTCGCCTGGCTCGTGCTGTCCGGCGCGCTCGCCGCAGCCCTAGCCCCGATTTCGGGACCGTTCGTCGCCACGGAATCTAGAGGGTTATGTGAGGTCGCCGGCGCGCGGGTTGGAGCATCGCGGAAGGCGACCTCACATAAGCCGGATTGAACGAAGCCGCTGGCCGGTTAGCCGCTATGGGAAAAGCGCGGCGGCGGTTTCGACTTGGGCGGGCGGTTCCGCGACGGGAAGGCGGCAGCGGGCGATAATTGAGGGGTTCGCGTGTTCGGGCGCAGGCGCTCGAGCGCATCGAGCAGCAACGACGGTGAAGCGATCGAGGCCGAAGTGAGCCCAGGCGGACGCGATGAAGCGCGGCTCCCCGGCGTCGGTAGCGTAAGGGCTCGGCGGCGTCGGAAGACGAATGCGATCGAGCGAGCTGGGGTTTATCGTCATGACGTGTCGCAGCGAAAGGCGTCGATTGGCGAAGCTGCGACGCGCCCGATGCGGCGCATGAGGCCGCCGCAATCCGGGCAGACGGCGAACGGTTCATGAGCGGCGGCTGTCTCTGGCTCGGAGATCGTCGTCGCCTTCGCTCCGTCATCGGGGTCATGGGTCGTTTGGACTTGGACCGACTCTCGCGCGCGAGCGAGGTTTTGTCCGCGGTCACCCTTGGCGAGAAAGCCGTAGTGACGGATGCGGTGGAAGCCGTCGGGCAGGACATGGAGGAGAAAGCGGCGGATGAACTCGTGTGGGGCAAGGCGCATGACGCGGCAGCGTCCGCCGCGGCGATAGTCCTTGTAGGAGAAGGCCACTTCGTCATCGCCGACGGCGATGAGCCTCGAGTTGGCGATCGCGGTGCGATGCGTGTAGCGCGCGAGGTAGGCCAATACGCGCTCGGGTCCGCCGAAGGGCGGCTTGGCGTAGACGACGAAGGGGCTGTTGCGGAGCGTGCGCAGGCGCTCGGCGAAAGCGGCGGCCTCAGCGAGCGGAGCCAGATCGCCGAAGAAGCCGAGTTCGCCGCGACGGAAAGCGGCGTTGAGGCCGTCGAGGAACAACCGTCGAAAGGTCTTTGACAGGGCGCGGACGGAGAGCAGGAAGTTGGGTTTGCAGGCGACCCATCGCTGGCCGTCGAGGGCGACGCCGCCGCCGGGGACGAGACAGTGAACATGGGGATGATGGGTCAGCGTCTGTCCCCAGGTATGCAAGACCGCGATGAGGCCGATCCTGGCGCCGAGACGCTCGGCGGCGAGCACGGTGAGCGCCTGGGCTGACGCGCGCATCAGCAGGCCATAGACGATCTGCTTGTTCTGGAACGAGATCTCGGCCGCGGCCGGCGGCAGGGTGAAGACGACGTGGAAGTAGGGAACCGGCAGCAGTTCGGTTTGACGGGCTTCGAGCCACTCCGCGCGCGCCGCCCCCTGACACTTCGGGCAATTGCGGTTGCGGCAGGAATTGTAGGCGATGCGCGTGAGCCCGCAATCGTCGCAGCGCTCGACATGACCGCCGAGCGCCGCCGTGCGGCAGGCCGTGATCGCGCCGATCACGCGCCGCTCGACACGCCCGAGATGTCCGGCGTTCGCTCGTTGGTAACTGTCGCCGTGGCGGCGAAAGACGTCGGCCAGTTCGAACGCCGGCCGAACCCTCACCGCACTATTTCGGCGGCGTCACGCTCAGCGAGAGTTTGTCGAGCGGACTGGCCGTACCGGCGATCACTTCGGTCGAGACGTGGGCATAGCGCGTCGTCGTCTCCAGCTTGGCGTGGCCGAGCAACACCTGGATGATGCGAAGGTCGACGCCGCTCTCGAGAAGATGCGTCGCGAAACTGTGCCGCAGCGCATGCACGCTGACACGCTTGTCGAGCCCCGCCGCAGCCGTCGCCGATCGGCAGGCGGCATGCAGCACGCTCGGGTCGATTGGCGTGTCGGCCGGCCGACCGGGAAACAGGAACGGCCTCGGCCGCGCCAACCGCCAATAGTCGCGCAGGATGCCCAGCAGCGTCTCGGAGAGCATGGCGTAGCGCTCCTTGCCGCCCTTGCCGCGTTCGATCCGCATCACCATTCGGCGGCTATCGATGTCGCTGATCTTCAGCGCGGCGACTTCGGACACCCGCAGACCCGCGGCATAGGCCGTCGTCAGCGCCACGCGCGCTTTCAGGCTCGAAACGGCCTCCAGAAACCTCACCACTTCGTCGGCGCTCAGCACGGTGGGAAGTTTGCGCGGCTCGCGGGCGAACGGAATCCGGTCGAGGATCGTCGTCTGGCCCAATGTCACGCCGTAGAAGAACCGCAGCGCACACACGGTCTGGTTCAGCGATGACCATGCGAAGCCTTTCGACGCCAAGTGCACGAGATAGGCGCGCACGTCTTCAGCGCCGAGCCTATCCGGCGAGTGGCCAAAATATCGGCTGAACTTGGAGACCGCGTAGAGGTAGGATTGCTGCGTCGCCGGCGACAGATTGCGGATCGTCATGTCCTCGATCATGCGACGACGCAGAGGGCTCATCTCGGCCATCTGAAACTCCTGTCTGAGAGTGGGTTACGACGCCCCATCCTCTCAGGCAGGAGGACCTTCACTCCATTCCGCCGCTCACAAACCTGCCCCCACTCCCGCCGCGGCAGCGGCTTCGTTCAATCGTTCTGGTCGAGGCTGCCGGCGGCGGTCCGTCCATGCGGCTCGGCGGCCGAATTGATCGGCCGCCGCGTCAAGCTCTTCGGGCTCGGTCGCATTGGGATCACGCGCTGGCCGCGAGAGTCGCGACGGCGCGGTAGACCGAGGCGCGGCCGGTTTCGCCACGCTCCAGGCGGACGTCGTAGCCGCGATGGCGAAGGCCGGTCAGCGCGGCTCGCGCGGTATGGGGCAACCACCCCGTGGCGGCGATCAGCTCTTCCAACCTGGCGCCCTGCTCGCGTTGGAGCAATTCGATCACCCGCGCGATCTTCGTGCCTTGGCGGGGCGCCGTCGCTGTTGGTGCGGCCGTTGCGCTCCGGGCCGCCGCCATATTTGCTGCGGTCTTCGCATTCGACGAATCCTCGTTCGTGTTCTGCGGAACGGCCGTGCTGGGTATGGATTGCGAGCCGCGCTCATCGGCCGCGATGGCCTTCAGTCCCGCGTCAGTCAATTTCAACGAATACGCTTGGCCCGTTTCCTCGTCGCGTCGCCAGGCTTCCATTCCCGTCTTCGCTTTGATCTCGCGCACGAGGCCGGCCTTCAGAAGCTTGGTCGCGACCTTCTGCGCCGCGGCGGCTTTCAGGGTCTTCGGCGGGATGAGGTAGCGATCCTTGCGTTGTGACGCCTCGAACAAAATCGCACGTTGTGTGTCAGTAAGTTTGGCAGGAGAACTCATCGGGATCATCCTCTCGGTTTTGGCGGCGCTGTCGCCGTCACCACCGCGAGCCCCGAACCGGCGACGAGCCGGGCGGGGCCGAGAATTCGCCGATCATTTCATCGGCGGGTCACTCCTGCAGGCGCCTGAGCGCCCTTGAGCACGTCACGACCATTGCTCTTGAGCGGGACGAAAGCGAGTGAAATCTGAGACTTACGGGCAAATAGCGATTCATAGTTAGCGCCTTCAATTTGCCCGCGAGCGACTTTGACATTCGCTGCGACAAATCGTTTCTCGCACTAAATCCGCGACGCGCCGCCTCGTTTTGAAGGGATGCCAAGCTGCGATGGCCATCAGTGGACGGCAAACCGACGCGGTTTCCGGGTCGGCAGAAATCATCGTAAATTCAGTCGGTTAGCGAGGCGTGTCGCGGTCTGCGAACCGAATTCCGACCGTTCTCCCGCGGTCCGCGCCTGAATTCCCCCGCCAGTCTCAGCCCGCAAAATTCCGTTTCCCGGACCACGAGATGGAGAGGCCGGAGCAGAGGCTGAGCGCCTTCCGATGACGACAAGGAGGATTCGCGGCGCGCGGAAAGGAGCGGGATGGATCAGCCGAGTTCGGCTCGAACCTGAGCCGGCGCCTGCAGTCCGATGGCGTCGGCCTTCGATCCGGTAGCCGAGGGGAACCGCTCCGCCCATCCAGATCCCCTTCCGCTTCGAGGCGGCGACCTTGTCGCAAATTCGCTCGCCGGTGATCTCGCGCTCGAACTGGGCGAAGGACAGCAGCATGTTCAGGGTCAGCCGTCCCATGCTGGTGGTCGTGTTGAAGGCCTGTGTCACCGAGATGAAGGAGACGCCGTGCGCGTCGAACAGCTCGACCAGCTTGGCGAAGTCGGCGAGCGAGCGCGTCAGCCGGTCGACCTTGTAGACATCGAATGCGAGCCCGGACGTCGTCCAGCAGCTTCTGGAGCGCCGGCCGCTCCATCGAACCGCCCGAAAAGCCGCCGTCGTCATTTATTCGGCGCACAGCTCCAGCCCGCTGGCCGCAAACAGGCTCACATAGTCCTGGTGAAACCAGACGAGGTCCACCACCGGCCGCGCATCGCCGACGTCGGTCATGACGATGCGGACGACCTCCCCGCTTTTCGCCAGGCGGTTCTCGGGAAACGCCCTGGTGGTGAACGACGCCCACTCTCTCCGAATGCCGTGGCTTGGAATCGCGTTTCAAGGATCGAGAAGTGAGAGTGTGCTCGTATAGGGAACTCTCGATCGTGTTCGGAAGGTCAAAGATCCACAAAAAGACCGATGACTCTATTGTGAGCGCGAGGAGGGCTGCATAATGGGCTCGGCGTCAGCGGCGTGGGGATGATGGCGTCATCGCGGGAGCATTCGGAACACGACATCGTTCGCCTCCCGCCGGACGAGGAGCGAAGCATCGTTCATCAGGCCCTGACGGATCACTATCGCAACACGGGACGCGCCGATCCCGGCGCTCGGCAACCAGACGCCGCGCAAAGCGGTCAAGACTGCGAAAGGCCGGAAGAAGGTGATCGCGTGGCTGAAGATGCTGGAGAACCAATCAGCGCAACAGCGTCCCGAGGATCCGATGGGTGCCTACGACTTCACGTGGCTGTGGCGAGAACTCGGCGTTGGCGACGAGCGGCGGTGACCGGATCGAGGCGGGGCGTTCAGCAATGCGGAAAAGGCTCGGCATCTGGGGCAGCGCATGGCGAACGCGCTCCCGTCCTCCTGGGCCAAAATCATGCTGATTGCAGAGCTGCATCGCTCGGCGCTTTGGAGGTGATGCGCTCGATGATCTCGCGCGCTTCCGCTCTCGTCGGGCCTCCCAATATGGCGGCTGCAGCATCTGAATAGGTGAGCGCCTTGCGGGCGATGAGAAGCTGATGCTTCTCGAACACGCTCAGCTCGCGCTCGGTTGTCTCATTCATAGACCGTGTGCTTCGTACTGCCGGCCATTATCCTGATGAACTCGTTAGGGCATGCTTTGAGCGGACTGTTAACGAGTGCTCATGTTGTCCCAATGACCATATCTGGAGAGATCAAAGCATGAACATTTTGAAAGTGCTTGCAGAAAGGCGGAAGTTACGACGCGGTTACGTGGTCTCCGTGTCAGTGAAGTCCGGGACGGTCGTCAATCGGCGTCCAATTTTGACCCCTGATCGGCGTCCAAGATTGACCCCTGATGGAGAAGCGCGCTGACAGTAGCGCTCGCCCCGGCGGAGCTGGTCGGGGTTGCGCAGCCGGGGCGAGCGCGGGTTATTGAAGAGCCGTTTTCTTGCAGGTCAGGCGCGGTTCTTAAAACGCCAGCTCTCGTTGCCGGTCTCGACGATGTCGCAATGGTGGGTGAGGCGGTCGAGGAGCGCGGTGGTCATCTTTGGATCGCCGAATACGCTCGACCACTCGCCGAAGGCTATCCCTGAGCTTCCGCGATGCCGCAGCGCTGCCGATGTGCTTCCTCTCCGCCTTCGCGGCCCGCTACGGCTCCGTCCAAGCCGGCGACACGGTCTACATTCCACCGACATAGTTGAACGGCTGCCGCGTAGGCTTGCGGTTGGACTGGACCAGCACATCCAGAACCTCGCCCTCGGCGTCGGCATCGAATTGACCGCGGGCCGCGGCCTAATCGGCATAGGCCAAGGTCGCGCGGGTCAGCTTGATCAGCTCACGGCAATGCGGGACCCGGTTCGGTCGAACACGGGCGTACTCGATCGCGCGCCGATGATCGCGCCATACGAGACGGTCACCGATCAAGGTATCGGCGACTCTCAACAGCCGCACCATCACGCGCACCGCATCCCAGAGAAGACTGCTGTCGCTCGGCTCATGCAGCAGCGCGGCGGTGACCGTGCTGTCCAGCCGGACGACCTTGCCAGTTTCGACTTTCGCCTGACGCGCGCTGGCCAGCAGGATGCGATTGATCGCTTCCCACGTCTCGGCCCGGATGGCGCTGGTCGTCTTCTGCAGCACCGACTTCTTCGGGGTCCACGACAGCGGCAGACGGGCGAAGGCGTGAAACGAGGCGGAGTCTTCAAGGTGGAACGCCAGCTCCTCATAGCTCAGCTGGCGATGTTGCTTGAGAAGCCCGCAGCGCAAGACCGACTCGGCCGGCAGACCTTGTCGCCCGGTCTCCTTGACGTCATGCCGGCGCAGATCCTCCGCCACCAGCCCAATGATCTCGCGATGCTCGTCCAGCCACTGCGACATCGCCTTCAGCTCGCGGCCGATCTCGTGATCGGCGAAGAACGGCGTCTTGCCGGCTGCCCCGCGGCCCCGTTTGCCGCCGCGGCGCTCGCCACCAACATAGGCGTCATCGATTTCGATCCGCCCGGAGAGCTTCTTGGCCGCGTCACGTTCGAGCATGACCTGCTTGAGCTTGTGCTTAACTTTCCAGGCGGTGTCTTGCTTGACGCCCAGTAGGCGACCCAGCTCGATGCTGGAAATGCCCTTCTTGCTCTGCGTCATGTGATACATGGCGTGAAACCACTGGCGGAGGGTCTCTTACGCGGCCGGTTGCGTCTGTGGGCCAGCCAAACCATTGCCGGTTATTGGCTGCCGCCATTTCTCTATCGGCCGCTCCGGCTTCGACGACGCTCCTCACCGCCTCATTGGAGGGCAGTTCCATAACGACGTCGAGCTCGGCGGGATCGATGCCGCGTCGCCGCAGGTCATCCTCGAAGCTTGGCGCGTGCCGGACCCTTTCTTGCGAAGACCCAGCGGGCCCCGCGCAGATGGTCGAGCTCGATGGTTTTGAGCGAAGCGAGTTCGTGAGGCTTGGCGACCACCATGACGAGTTGATCGACGGCCACCGGGATTTGGACCAAGACCGGCTCATCAACGTCGCCCTCGACGAAGCCGAGATCAGCGGCGCCATCGAGCATGGCGCGCGATCTTTACCGCGGCGAGGAGGCCGTCCATGACGCCGAGGCCTCGCATCGGCGCGACCGAGAAATACTGGAATTCGATCCAGAACAGGTAGGCGAGCAGGAATGAGAGGAGCAGCTTTCCTGCGAATTCGGAGCCGAACAGGCTCAAAACCCGAGAAGAAGGCGATCCAGTCGCCGAGGAAGTCGCCGAGCGCGCAGCCCGCGCCGCAGTGGGTCGCCGCGACGAACGCGGCCTCGGGCATCGGCCGCTCCGCGTGGCCTTGCCGCCCCGCCGGCGGGGCGCGGCCGAAGGCGAGATAGAACGGCAGGCCGAGCGGCCCCCAGTAGAGCATCGTCAGCGGCCACACCGCGTCCATGATTGGCATCGGCTGCCGGCGGCCGGCGACGAAGATGTCGCCGGCGATCAGCGCCGCCGTCAGGACGGAGAGCGGCACGTAGACGTCGGCGAAAGCGCGAAGCCAGGACGGCGCCATCCGGCAGCCTCCGTTTCCGGCTCGAACAGCCTGAAGGTTCAATCGTCCGGGCGGGCGTTTTGCTCCACGAGGAGGCGAGCCGGCTGCGCGCGGAACACCCGGCTCCGGCGGATGTCTTCCGCCTCGATCGCGGTCAGCCTGTCGATGTCCAGTTCCCGATCGCCGGCGGCAAACAGGCGGTTCGCCTGACGCAGGCGGGCGCGGTCGAGCGCGTTGCGGATCGAGCGCGCGTTGGCGAAGAGGGGCTGCGCGCGCCTGAGCGCAATATACTCGGCCAGCGCCTGCTTCGCCTCCGGGCTCAGCCTGTAGTTGAGCGACGACAGCATCTTCTCGCCGATCGCCAGGAGGTCGGCGTCGTCGTAGTCGGGAAAGTCGATGTGATGGGCGACGCGCGAGCGGAAGCCCGGGTTCGAGTGGAAGAAGCGGTCCATCTTGTCGGCGTAGCCGGCGAGGATCACGACGAGGTCGTCGCGGTTGTTCTCCATCACCTGCAACAGGATCTCGATCGACTCCTGCCCGTAGTCGCGTTCGTTCTCCTGCCGGTAGAGATAATAGGCCTCGTCGATGAACAGCACGCCGCCCATCGCCTTCTTCAGCACCTCCTTGGTCTTCGGCGCGGTGTGGCCGATGTACTGGCCGACGAGATCGTCGCGCGTGACCGCGACGAGATGGCCGCGCCGCACGTAGCCGAGCCGATGGAGGATCTCGGCCATGCGCATGGCGACCGTCGTCTTGCCGGTGCCGGGGTTGCCGGTGAAGCTCATGTGCAGGGTCGGCGCCTGCGAGGCGAGCCCGAATTTCGACCGCACGCGATCGACCAGCAGCAGCGCCGCGATCTCGCGGATGCGCTGCTTGACCGGGCGCGAGGCCGACCAACTCGTCGTCGAGCTGTTGCAGGACGGGGCCGACGCCCGACTGCGCGAACTCCTCGGCGAGATTGATCCTGCGCCGGCGCCGCCGGCCTCGGCCTCGGCGCCTCGTTCATGCGTAGCGCTTTCCTTCCGGCTTGTCGGTCGCGTAGGCGCGCGATCGCATAGCGCTGCGTCCGGCCCTGCGCCTTCGGTGCGGTCGAGGCGGAAGCCGTCCTCGTTCTTCGGCCGGTTGACGATGAAGGAGATCCGCACCAATTCCCAGCCGTGCGAGGAATCGAAGGCCGAGAGGCGGATGTAGCGGTCGCCGTAGATCTTGCGGCAGGCGTCGAGCTCCATCAGCACGCCCTTGGCGTCGTGCAGATCGAACATCGGCAGGCCCCACATCTCCCAATAGGTGTTGCGGGGATGCGGGTCGTCGGTGAACTCGAGGTTCACCGCCCAGCCGTTGTCGAGGCAATACTGGACCTGGGTGAGGATCTGATCGTCGGTGAGATCGGGCAGGAACGAAAAGCAGCCTTGGGTGATGCGCATGGGAAAGTCTCCTAAGGTTTCGTTAAGGCGGCGCTCACGCCGGCTCTCTCCGCAAGCGGGAGAGGGGGCGCCCCTTCTCCCCTGCGCGCGAAGGTCGCCGCGGATGAGGGCGGCGCGAAGCGCCGGATGAGGGTCACGCGACCGACGGCGTCGGCACGAAGTCGAGCTGGTCGGTCGAGGCGTAGTTGAAGGTCACGTCGCCCCAGACGTCGAGCGCCTGGCGGAGCGGCGTGCAGGTCTTGGCGGCCTCGGCGAGGATCGTCGGCCCTTCGCGCGACATAGTCGCGGCCCGCGTTGCGCGCGAAGATCATCGCCTCGAGCGCGACGCGGTTGGCGGTCGCGCCGGCTGCGATGCCCATCGGATGGCCGATCGTGCCGCCGCCGAACTGCAGCACCACGTCGTCGCCGAGCAGGTCGAGGAGCTGGTGCATCTGCCCGGCATGGATGCCGCCCGAAGCGACCGGCATCAGCTTGTTGAGCGAAGCCCAATGCTGATCGAAGAAGATGCCGTGCTCGAGCTGCATCGGATTGAAGTCCTCGCGGCAGACGTCGTAGTAGCCCTTGGTCGTCGCCGGATCGCCCTCGAGCTTGCCGACGACCGTGCCGGCGTGGATGTGGTCGACGCCGGCGAGCCGCATCCATTTGGCGATCACGCGGAACGACACGCCGTGCGACTTCTGGCGCGTGTAGGTCGCCGTGGCCGGCGCGGTGCAGATGCAGGATCATGTCGTTCCTGCGCGCCCATTTCGCCATCGACTGGATCGCGGTGTAGCCGATGACGAGGTCGATCATCACGATGACCGAGCCGAGCTCCTTGGCGAATTCGGCGCGCTCGTACATGTCCTCCATGGTCGCGGCGGTGACGTTGAGATAGGTGCCCTTGACCTCGCCGGTCGCCGCCTCCGCCTTGTTGACCGCCTCCATGCAATAGAGGAAGCGGTCGCGCCAGTGCATGAAGGGCTGCGAGTTGATGTTCTCGTCGTCCTTGGTGAAGTCGAGCCCGCCCTTCAGCGCCTCGTAGACGACGCGCCCGTAGTTGCGGCCCGAGAGGCCGAGCTTCGGCTTGACGGTCGCGCCGAGCAGCGGCCGGCCGAACTTGTCGAGCCGCTCGCGCTCGACGACGATGCCGGTCGCCGGGCCCTGGAAGGTCTTCACATAGGCGACCGGGAAGCGCATGTCCTCGAGCCTCAGCGCCTTCAGGGGCTTGAAGCCGAACACGTTGCCGATGATGGAGGCCGAGAGATTGGCGATCGAGCCCGGCTCGAACAGGTCGAGATCGTAGGCGATATAGGCGAAATACTGCCCCTCGGCGCCCGGAACGGGATCGACGCGGAAGCACTTGCCCCGATACTTTTCGCAGGCCGTCAGGCGGTCGGTCCAGACCACCGTCCAGGTGGCGGTCGACGATTCGCCGGCGACGGCGGCGGAGGCTTCGACCGGGTCGACGCCGTCCTGCGGCGTGACGCGGAAGCAGGCGATGATGTCGGTGTCCTTCGGCGTGTAGTCGGGCTCCCAATAGCCCATCTTGCGGTATTCCATCACGCCGGACTTGTAGCGGTCTTTGCCCCTCACGGTCTGGCGGCTGAACGTTCATGGGTGCTGTCCTCCCTTGGCGGCTTCGATCGAGCGGTCCCGTTTACGCCGGACGAATAATTTTGTTAAGTTCATTGTTTTAAAGGATACTATTTAGGATCATAAAACATTGCTCCGGCAGGTCACGCTTCATCAACTGCGCCTCTTCGCCGCGCTCGCGCGCCACCTCAACATGACGCGGGCGGCGGAGGAGATGCATGTGACGCCGTCGGCGTTCTCCATCCAGATCAAGCAGCTGTCGCAGGGGTTTGGCCTGCCGCTGCACGAACAGGCCGGCAAGAAGCTCTTTCTCACCGAGGCGGGCCGGGCGGTCGCCGCGGCGAGCCGGGACATGCTGGAGCGGCTCGACCTGCTCGGCATGGAGCTGGCGGAGATGCAGGGTCTCGAGCGCGGCCGCCTGCAGGCTCGCGATGATCACCACGGCGAAATATTTCGCCACCCGGCTGATCGGCGATTTCTGCCGCGCCCACCCCAAGTCGAGTTCGCGCTCGAAGTGGTCAACCGCGAGCAGATTCTCGAGCGCATGCGGGCACAATCTCGACGATCTCTACATCATGGGCCAGCCGCCGGACGACCTCGACGTCGTCGCGACGCCTTTCGCCGACAACCCGCTGGTCGTCCTCGCGCCCGCCGGACATCCTCTATGCGGCGAGAAAGCGGATCGCGCCCGCGCGACTCGCGCGCGAACCGTTCATCCTGCGCGAGCCGGGATCGGGCACGCGCCAGGCGACGGAGCGCTATTTCGCCGAGCACGAGATCCGCCCGGCGACGCGCATGACGCTCGGCAGCGACGAGACGATCAAGCAGGCGGTCGCGGCCGGCCTCGGCCTCGCGGTGCTGTCGCGCCACGTCGTGACGCTCGATCCGGCGGCAGGGCCTTTGCGCGAGCTCGACGTCGAGGGCTTTCCGCTCCCCCGCCAATGGTACGTCGTCCACCTGCGGGACAAGAAGCTCTCGCCGCTGGCGAGGGCGTTTCTGACACACCTGAAGGAATCGCGGAAGTAGGTTCGGAGTGCGTGCGGCGATGGACTTCGTCTTCATGTTGACCCGCGACGACGCGACGGTCGAGAACGCGCTCGAACTCGTCGCAATCGCCCGTCCGCTGGGCTTGAAGCACATCGCTTCAAGGACGTCGGGGCGGAAGGTGCGACTTCCGACGAGGACCGCGATCAAGGTCATCACGTGGCCCTTCGACCTTAGCCCGAACCCGCAGAAGAGAAAGATTGCCCAGCCGACCACGATCAGGATCAGCGGGTGAGAGACAGGACTTGAGAGCGCGAGAGACATCTGCAAGCGTGACTGGCCGATGGCCTCGCTGGTGGCTCTTGCCGCCGCCAGCGCCTGTGTCTGCGCGTTGGTCGAAGGTTGAAGCGCATCCAAGGCCCGTTCCCTCGCACGCATATTGCGCATTGCCTCGGCGAAGTTGTTGGCGGCGAAATTTGCGGCGCTCTGATTGGCGCCCAGACGGCGTCGATCGTCTTACCGAGCCCGTCGCGCAGTTGAACCCGAAGGTCCTTCGCCTCCGGCCCATAGTCGGCAAGGGCAAGGTCAAACTGCAGGAACTTTGCCGCAAGGGTCTGTATCGCGATGTTCTGGCCAGTGTAGACCCCATAGGCGGTCCAGATCAGCAAACCCATAGTCAGGGCTGACAGCAGCGTGAGAAGGCCGACGACCGCGCCAATCATGTCGCGAGGGCCCCCAGTCGTGAACGACTCGGCAGCGTGCGCTGCAGGACGAGTCCAATCGTCCCGCCCGCAAAAACGGCGATGCCAACGACGAGTGCGAACTTCTCCGGATCCATTGTGTTCCATTGTGCGGACGAGAAAAACCCTTGAAATCGATGCCAACTGGCAATGGGCAACCCTTGGGCAGGACAGAAGCATTGAGACGGTGGCGTTGCAATGAGCGAAGGTTCGCGTCGGCGACCGTAGTCCGGCTCTCCATCCCTTTCCGGTGATCTTTCCCCCGTGAGTCGAAGCGGCTCGCGGCCGTCTCCACAAGCGGGGCGCGGATCAAGCGAGGAACCATGCGCGCCTTCGGCGGCAGAACTCGCTACCACACGGTCGGTCAGGGAACGCCTCTCCACGGGCCTACGGAGATGAAGGCGAACGTGGCGCCTCGGCTTCGGCCTCTCCATCTCTTGGTCCGGGAAACGGAATTTTGCGGGCTGAGAATCGCATCGAGGCTTGGGAAGCGGGAAACTCGTTTTCCCAACGTATCCCCAGCTCGAACCCCGTCACGAGCGCGGAGCTCTATCAAGACGTGCTTGCGCGCCGACGAGGGGCCGGAGTTCTTGCGCCAGAGCGAGCTCATCGCCAACATCTGGACCGGCCTCGGCGCGGCGACCAAATGCGTGTGCGCGCCCGGGCGCCACCACTACGACGTGATCGCCGACCTCTCCGTTCCCAATCGCCGCTCACGGCGGCCTTCGCGCCCTGATCGAAGGCCGGTACAAGAAACCCCCGCCACGCCTTGGCGAGCCAGCGCGCCGCAAGCAGGACGGCGACGACGGCGAGGCCGGCCGCAAGCCCGATCCAGACGCCGACGCCGCCGAGCGGGGTCGCAAAGCCGAGCGCGACGCCGACCGGAGCGCCGATCGCCCAGTAGCCGATGAGCGCGATGACAAGCGGCCAGCGCGAGTCGTGCAGGCCGCGCAGCATGTTGGCGAGTGTCGCCTGGCTCGCGTCGAAAATTTGGAAGATCGCGGCGATTCTCAGTAGCGCGACCGCGATCCCGACCGCCTCTGCGTTCTGAGGGGCGTCGACCTCCATGAAGGGCGCGATGAGGAGCCGCGGCGCCGCCAACATCGTCGTAGCGGAGAGGACGGCGAAGGCTGCGGTGAGGCCGAACGCCAACCACCCGGAGCGCGCGATGGCGATCCGATCGCGCGCGCCAAAGGCGTGGCCGATCCTGACCGTCGCCGCCTGTCCGAGCCCCAGCGGAACCATGAAGGCGAGGGAGCCGATCTGCAGCGCGATCGTATGGGCCTCCAGCGTCGCCGGGCCGATAAGCCCCATGACGAGCGTGGCGGCGCAGAAAACGCCCGACCTCGGCGGCGATCATCGCGCCGATCGGCAGGCCGAGCCGCCAGAGCGCCGCGAGCTCGCGCCCGTCCGGACGCCAGGGCGGCGAGAACAGGCGGAGGCGGCGCATCCGCGGGTCGATCAGCGAGAATGCAATGAGGAGCGCGAACATCAGCGTCTGCGACAGCGTGGTCGCGAAGCCCGAGCCGATGATTCCGAGCGCAGGCATGCCGAACTTGCCGAAGATGAGGGCGTAATTGGCGAGCGCGTTGAAGGCTGACGGCGATAAGGCCCGCAATCAGCGTCGGGCGGGGACGTTCGAGCGCGGCGAAGACCGAGCGGCCGGCGAAAAACAGGAGGTTCGGCGCGAGGCCCCACTGGAATCCGCGCATGTAGGTCCCGGCGTCGCGGGCGAGGTCGGGCGGCTCGCCCATCGCGGTCAGGATCGCCGCGTCTGCGACAGCGCGATCCAGGTCGACGACCGCGATGAGGAGCGGCCGACAGCAGAGCCTGGTGCGTCGCCCGCCTCACGCCGTCTTCGGCTCGCGCCGGCGCCGATCTTCGCCGCCGCGATCGGCGAGAGGGCGCGCCGACGACGCCGATGCCGAGCAGGAACGGCGGCTGGAAGAGATAGAAGCCGAGCGACGCCCGCCGCGAGCGCATGCGGCGACAGCCAGCCGAGCATCATGTAGTCTGATCGCCGTCATCACGTTGACGGCGACGTTGGCGAGAACGAGCGGCCAGCTCAGCGCGAAGGTCGCGCCGAGCTCGCGCCCGAGCCGCCGCCGGCGGCGGTTGCTCCTGGCGGCTGCGGCGCGGCGGACATGGGCGGGACCTGAAGGAGCAGGCGGGCAGGCGTCGTAGCGGATGCCCGGCGCGGGGACAATGTTTTGCCGCGCCGTGTAATTCGCGCGTGCGGCCCTAAACTAGCGGTGTTCGAGCGCCGTCCTCGGCGCACCGAGAAGGAAGGTCGGAATGATCGAACTCTACACCTGGAGGACGCCGAACGGACGCAAGGCCTCGATCATGCTCGAGGAAATCGGGCTGCCCTATAACGGTTCACACGGTGAACCTCGGCAAGAACGAGCAGTTCGACCCGGCGTTCCTGAAAATTTCTCCGAACAACAAGATCCCGGCCATTATCGATCCGGACGCGCCCGGCGGCCCCTTATCGGTCTTCGAGAGCGGGGCGATCCTCATCTATCTCGCGGAGAAGACCGGGCGCCTGCTCGCGAGCGGCGGCGCAGAAACTACAAGGCGCTGGAATCGCATCCTGCCGGACCGTCGGCAGCGACATGTTGTAAAGGTCGCGCTGTCGAGCGGCGGGGGCGGCGGGACCTGAGCCGATGCGGCGGAGGCGAGCGCGAAGGGCCCGGGCCCAGGATCTGCGTGCGCTTGATGTGCACGCCCGCCCGAAGGAACGGTTCGATCAGGCCGCCCCGATCAATGATCTCCAGCACCCCCGGCTGAAGCGCGGTCCCGCGCGTTTCCTTATGCGGCGCGAGCCTGCGCTCCGCGACAGGCGGCCTGACGCCATGGCGAACAAGCTCGCAGGCCGCAAACAATCCAGCCGGGCCACCGCATATGATCAGGACGATCGGCGCCGGCGAGGACTCACTCATTTCGACCCGGATTCAGCAAGCCGGCGTTTCCTCGTCTGCCTTTGCTGGTCCAGGCAAACCGCAAGGCGTTGTCACTCTGTCTGACGACCATCCGCTGAGGACGCTCACCCCATTAGCCGCCGGCGCTTCAGACGATCCTCGACGCCCTTAGCCGCGCAAGGATCGCGTCGGCGAACGGCGGGAGCGACGGGTCGGGGTTGACGCCCTGCACGTGGCTGATGAAGGTCGTTAGGCGCTGGAAGCTGATGCTGTCCCTGCCGCGCCGCAGCCCCACCCATTCGAGCAACTCGGGGCCGGCGAAATAGAAGTAGCCGTGCACGAAGGTCGTCGCTCCATCCTTCTCTTTCCAGGCGAAGGCGAAGAGGGCGTCGGCGGGCTCGAAAGGGGAAATGTGGACGAGGCTGCCGTCGCGCCCCTTGCCACGCACGCCTTCGAATACCGGCGGATCCACGGCGCCCGCCTCCGCGAGCGCCCGCAGGAGAGAGCTCGCGGAATGGCCGTTCAGCTCGATGCGCGGGCTCGGCTCGATCAGGCGCGCGACCTCGTCCGCGGCGGCGCGCATCACCGCTTGATTTCTTGCCGAATTCGCCTGCGTGGGCGGCCATCGAATCCCGCAGGAGCGACCAGAAACGCTTCTTCGCCAGCGACTGCGTCACATCGCGCAGACGGTCTGGGAACCGATCCAGTTCGTTCTCGGCTGACACGGTCGTGTCTCCTGTCGTGGCACGAACCTCGCTGCGCGAATTGGCTCAAGGGGCGGCGGAATTCGCCTGGTCGGTGAGCTGCCCTCGAAGAAGCCGGTCCGGTCGTAGCCGCGCCGGAAGCAGTCCTGGCGGCCGTCGATCTTGAACTCGCGGTCGGAGGTGCACATGAAGGCCTTGCCCTTCCACTCGCCCCCCCGCTCGTCCATCGCGTAGACGTAATAGTACTGCGCCGCCAGCGCGCCGCGCAGAAGCGTCACGCAGTCGAGCGACTTCAGATTCCACCAGCCCTCGCTGACCCAGTTCTGGCTGTCGGTGTAAGCCAGCGCGACGCTGACCCGGTTGGCGGTGCACATGCGCAGGTCGGCCGAGGCCGGCGTCGCGCGCAAGCGCGAGGCCGAGCGCCGTACGGGACAGGAATTTGTCGAGTTTCGTCAAATGCGTCTCGGGTTTCGGCGGCCATATTCGCCGCGCCAGAGGCCCTGTCAACCGCCGGGCCGCCGCGGGATAGAATTCGGTTCAGGGTGACGAAGGGGCGGCGTTTCCATGCTGAATGCGTGGCGTTTTCTTGTCGCAACAAAGCTTAGGTTCACGTCGCTGACATGAGCCTGGAGAGAACTGTCACCTCTCGCCGCTATGATGATGGCGGGCTGGGATTTTCCTGCATATGCGGCTGACGCCGCAAACCGATGGAGACCCTAGCCATGTCCAAGACGCTCGGCGTTTCTCTCTTTGCGTTGATGATCGCCAGTTCGGCGCAGGGCGGCTCTACGGCTACGGCGGCGACGGTGGCCCCCCCCCTACGGCTGGGGCGGCCCGTGGGGGGGGGGGGGGGGGTTACCCCTATAGGTACGGCGGCCCGTGGGGCGGCTACGGCTACGAAGGCGGCTACGGGCGCGGCGGCGGCCTCAGCGGCATGGCGCGGAGTTTCTTCGGCGGCGAGCGCGGCTGGTGACGCAACCGAAGAACGGCGAGGGCCCGCAAGGCCCTCGCCATCGCCGCATCGGACAGAAGGCGGCGCCCGACGGGACTTCGGCGGCGATGCGGCGTAAGGTCGCAGCGTAACCATGTAGGTGGCGTAATGTTGCAGCGTAACCATGTAGGTAAAGATGGAGCGTTGTTGTTGGCGACGGCCGTCGCGGCCGCCGGGGCGCTGCCCGGCGCGGCTCGTTGCCCAGGGCAGCGATGTCGAGGACGCGCAACATAGGGTTGAGGATCACCCACCGGTCCGGCGCCGAAGGCGGGCGCCCAGCGCTCCGGCATGGGTCGGGGCGACAGCGTGCTGCTTCTGGATCACGGGCGCCATGGCCCGGCATTCGATTCATCCCCGGGCCGATACAGCGTGATCGCCGTCCTTGGTTCGGCCGACAGTCCGGCCGCGCTTGACGCCCTGCAGGCGCTGGAGAGGAGCAACCGATGCTTTGTCGACAGCGGGCAAGGCCGCCCTCTTCGCCGCCGCCCCCGGGTCGGGAGCCGCTCGGCAAGGCCGTCGGCTTCCGGAAGAAAGCATACGGAGGGAAATCGTCTCGCCAGTTCGACCGGCCTTCCATACGTCGCCCCAACCGTTGATCGCCGAGAAGCCGAGGAAGTAATCGCGCGCCGACCCGGCGCGGACCCGGCGCGGCCCGGCGAGGTTGCAGGCGAGAACGCCGCCGAGCGTCGGTTCGCCGCCGCCGCCGATGAGGCCGCGCCAATCCGGCGGCTCAAAGGCCAGCATCTGCCGCTTTGCCTCGAGCTGCAGCCTCGATCTCCGCCATTGGCGTGGCCGCGCGCGCGGTGAGGATCAGTTCGGCCGGCTCGTAGTCGACAATTCCGGCCAGTCGCGACACGTCGAGCCGATGCTCGGCGCGCGGGGGACGACCCAGCCCGCGCTTGCTCCCGCCGGCGACGATTTCGAGCGGCTGGTTCTCGGCCGCCGCCCAGGCGACGATTTCCGCGGCTTGAGCGGCGTCCGAGGGTTGGAAAACGGTCATGAAATTTCTCTCGTTCAGAAGCGCGGCAGATCGGGGAAGCGGAGCTGTCCGGCGCGGACATGCATGCGGCCGAGTTCCGCGCACCGGCAAAGCTGCGGAAACACCTTTCCGGGATTGAGCAGACTCCTTTCGTCGAAAGCGCATTTCAGGCGCTGCTGCTGGTTGAGATCGCTCTCGTTGAACATCGTGTCCATGAGGTCGCGCTTCTCGACGCCGACCCCGTGCTCGCCGGTCAGAACGCCGCCGACCTCGACGCAAAGCCGGAGGATGTCGTTGCCGAACGCCTCCGCGCGCTCCAGTTCCCCGGGCTTGTTGGCGTCATAGAGGATCAGCGGATGCAGGTTTCCGTCGCCGGCGTGGAACACATTGGCCACGCGCAGGCCGTAGCGCGCTTCCATCTGCTTCATGCGCAAGAGGACGTCGCCGATGCGCTTGCGCGGGATCGTGCCGTCCATGCAGTAATAGTCGGGAGATATTCGTCCGACCGCCGGGCAAGCGGCCTTGCGCCCAGCCCAGAATAGCAGCCGCTCCTCTTCGGACTGGCTGGCGCGGCAAGAGGTTGCGCCATGCCGCGCGGCGATGGCCTCCACGGCGGCGATGAGATGATCCACCTCGGCCTCGCAGCCGTCGAGTTCGACGATCAGCAGCGCTTCGGCGTCAAGTGGATAGCCGGCATGGACGAAGGCCTCCGCCGCCTCGATGGCCAGGCGGTCCATGATCTCCATCCCGCCCGGAATAATGCCGTCGCCGATGACTGCGGCGACGCAATCGCCGGCGCCCTCGACGCTGGGAAAGCCGATCATCAGCGCCCGCGCGCCGGGCGGCGTGGGCAGGATGCGCACCGTCACCTCGGTGACGACGCCGAGCATCCCTTCGGAGCCGACCATGACCCCGAGCAGATCGTAACCCGAGGCGTCGAAATGCTTGCCGCCGAGGCGCACCACCTCGCCATCCATCGTCACCATTTCGATTCCGATGACATTGTTGGTGGTGAGGCCGTATTTCAGGCAGTGCACGCCGCCTGAATTCTCCGCCACATTGCCGCCGATGGTGCAGGCGATCTGGCTGGAGGGATCCGGGGCGTAATACAATCCGTGGGCCTGAACGGCATGGGTGATGCCGAGATTGGTCACCCCCGGCTGCACGACCACGCAGCGATTGGCGATGTCGATCACGAGGATGCGGTTGAACTTGCCCAGCCCAAGCAACACGCCGTCTTCCAGCGGCAGCGCGCCGCCGGAGAGCGAAGTGCCGGCGCCTCGCGGCACAACCTTCACGTTGTTGGCCGAGCAGTAGCGCAGCACCTCGACGATCTGCGCGGTCGTATCCGGCAGCACGACCACCATCGGGACCTGACGGTAGGCGGTCAGTCCGTCGCATTCGAAAGCGCGACGCTCGTGTTCAGCGTCGATCACTCCATCCCCGGGCACGATCCGTGCGTTGCAGCCGTTGCGATGGATTTCCTCGAGGATCGCCCGCCGCCGCCGAGAAATTCAGGCCGGAGCCTCTTATCTCTCGGCGATGATCCCCGAGGAATACGAAGCAGCTCGCCCGCTCGGCATATTGCGTCACGAGCCGATGGATTCCGAACCGCGTCAATGGCTGGTTGCTCCGGTTCAAGAAGACCGCATCGCTCTTGCCCCGGTTGGCGACCAGCCCCTCTTTGGCGGCGTAACGCAAGAACGCTCGCAATGCCGAGACCATGTTGGCTGTCGAGACGCGCGTCCAGCGGCCCTTTCCCTGGGTGGCGACATAGTTATCGATATCGCCCGCCGTCAGATCCCCGAGCTGGCGGCCTGCCTCCGCGCACCACCGCAGGAATCTCCTGGTCGTACGGCCCCATTGCTCCACCGTCGACGGCGTGAAGCCGCGCTCGTCGCGCATCCAGGTGACGTACCGGTCGAGTTGGCCCCGGTCCAAAAACGGGACGGCGGGTTCCCGCCACCAACCAAGAAACCGCAGCCACGGTCGCCCGATATCGATGACCCGCCGCGCACCAGTTGCCGCCCCGTGAAGGTTCTGCCGCTCCAGCGCAAGCGGCATCAACTCCGTCATGCCGACGCCGCGGTCGGCGTCCGGGCCGAGACGTCGCGCTATCCATCGGAGTTCGTTGCGCTTGACCTTTAGGACCGCGAGCCTCGCGCCACGTGCCGCGCAGTGGCTGAGATAGCGGTTCCGCTCGTCGGCGAATGGTGCGTCTTGAAACCGGCAATCGGCGACGCTGCCGGAAGAACATAGATGATCCATGGCAAACCCCAAAATGAGTGAGGTCCGCCAACCGAAGCCCCGACTTATGTTGCGTCAAGCGCGCCCCAACCTTCCAGCTGGCAACAGGAAGCGCGTCAGGAAACCGAGCTGCGGCCGCATGTCGTGGGCGCTGGCGAGGCGGCTCGCTCGCCGGAAGCCCAAGGGCGTAACCGAACTCCCGCAAAGCCGCGGGTGAAGTCACCGTCCAACGCCAAACCGATTTCAAGGAAACGCCAGACTGTGGATACTGGGGATGCTACCCGAGAGGTGGGTTGCGTTGAACGCGTTGTTGGAACACGACGGCTCGCAAGCAGCCCAAGCTGCCGATCAAACGTGAATGGGGATGGACTAGGCCCGCTTCGAAGGGTCAGTCCAGGAGACCGGGAGGAGCATATGATCGAGTTCGTCGCCGACGATTTGAGCTATTTGGCTTGGGTCGCGGCGCACCCCAACGGCTACGTCTTGAACGTCCGACGTTCTCCTGATCCGCGATACGTCATTCTGCACCGAGCAGACTGTACGAGCATTTCGAATGAAACCCATGCACCCGGCGCGTACACGGGGCGAAGCTATCGCAAGATTTGCGCGAGCAGCGAGGCGGAACTTCACGCCGGCGCGAAAGGCGAGGGGCGGAGTGACGGCACATTTTCGAAGCGATGTGGCCATTGCTGCCCGTAATCCGCCCATAAACGATCAAACCACGCGCCATTGCGACAGCGCGCTTGCCGTGAAGCATATGTCCCAAAAAGCTGCGCTATGCCTGCACCGACAGCTGCTGACTGCTTGTCCGGGCCCACGCGCTGAGCCGGCGACTCGCCGCCACGCCGGATCGACGCTGGAGGATGTCGCAGCCCAGGAGGGCATGGGCGCGCCTTACGCGGCGCGATTGATGCGCCTGAACTACCTCGCCCCGAACATCGTCGTCATGATCCTCAACGGCCGCCAGCCAGTCGGCCTCACCGCTCGATTTGTTCGCGGATCTTGTTGAGATTACGCGTGGCCTCGTCCTGAACTGGCTGGTCGTAAGCCGCGAACTCGATCGCCACCTGTTCAGCCATGAGGCACGCCAGTTTGCCGGCTTCAGCGGCCGCCACAAGGTCGATCGCTGCCTGCCTCTCGTGGACCTTGGCGCTCTCGCGCGTCGGATCGCGCATGACATCGAGAATAGAGCAAGTGTCGATACAAAGCACCGGAACACCCGCCGATGCGATGGCATTCGCGTCCATCGCCCGTCTCAGTGCTCGTCGTAACGCTTTAGAAGTGCGAGAGATGTCTCGTAGTCGCCAGCGAGCTCGTGCGCAGAGTCCCTTGTCCCACCCCTCCGCCTCATGGAGCCAACGCGCGAGCCTGGTGGCATCCAGCTTATCGCGAGCGCGATGGACGGCGATGATGAAGTCGAACCAACGTTTCTCGTCCGAAGGATGGCTCGCGCCGCTCGACTTGTTCGCAAGATGCGAGAAGGCCCGCAGTCTCGCCGCAGCAAGGTGCGACAACCAATCGTCGAGCGTCTGACGTGGCTTGGTCGCTTCGATTGCATAGCCGCAGCTTGCTGCTACGGGCTCGGCGACATGCCTGATGAAATCCTCAAGAATCGCGTTGTATTGAGCAAAAGTTAGGCTGCCTGTCTCAATCGGAACGATATTCGAAACGTAATAGCCGGCATCAGTGTCCCAGAGCGTGAGCTCCGATGTAGGAAAATCTGCGTCTTTTTCGCGCCGGAACAACAGCACATCCGCTGAAGTGAATGCCCCCGAACTGACTGCGTTTCGGGCCATTTCAGCCGATCGATCCAGATCGACCTTCCAAGGATCTACGGCCGCGGCGATTAGCGCCGCACGCAATTCGGGCCGCCGCGCAATCGGGCCACGCAAGTCGCTGAAATGGCCGCCGCAGACCAGTCTCTGACGCGCTAACGCCTTACACTGTCGCACGTTTCTGGAAGCCGGGAAACCACTGCAGTTCGCGGGGACTTCCTGGTGGTGGACGCAGTCCCGCGGAACCAGTCTGCAGAGGTCGAATTTTGCTGAGAATGCCAGATTTTGCAGCTAATGTTTTTTTGGGGGTCCAAAAAGGGGGGTTTTTGCGCCTTCGTATCGCTGAAATACTCGTGTTCACAATGCGTTAGCCGATCATCAGATCATGGAGGCCGAATAAGCCACCAGGGAATTTAGCTGCAAACGCTGCAAAAGCTTTTCTCGCACTTAAACGCTCGTCTTTACAATGTGTTAGCCGATCCACAGCCAATAAGGCCGAGCAAACTAGCGGCAAAATAGCAGCCGACCTGCGAAGCGCGCGCCAAATCTGGATAATCAGGCGGGCCTGGGGGGAAGGGTCTGAACTGAATGTCCCACAAGTCCGGTACGCCAAAGCAAGTCTGTGACCGCCGCGTCCCCTGCTTGCGGGGGCTATCAGAACGCGACCTGCTTTTGGCGGCAGGCAACGCATCAGGGGCGTATCAGAGGCCGCAATACGGGGCCGCAGGGGACATCGCTCTTCCGATGCATGGTCGCACTCTGTGCCAAAGCCTGGCGCCGGGCCAACGGCGAACGGACATTTTTCGGCGCTGGGTCGAGACCCATGAGGACGCGCTTTTCCTCCCGGCCTCGAAATTAAGGCTGCAATTAAAGGCATTCCCGCTAGCCTAGCGACGCGCTGGATAATACCAGGCCTCGCTGATTGCGACTTACGGAGGGGAGCCCCGATCAAACCTGGCGGATCATCTACATCGAGATTACAGGTCCTGTTCAGCGAAGTCTTGGTTCGTCTTTACAATGACCGACTATCTCATGGAAAAGGCCCAAATCCTGGAGGGCCTGGGAGATCAGGGCGCCAAGGACCTTTATGGCGAAATCATTAAAGGCCAGCCCGACTCCCAGGCGGCCCGGGTGGCGAAGGCCCGCCAGGAGCGGACCGGGAAAAACTGGGGCGGGGCTTACCGGGCCTATGAGGCGGCCTTGAAGGAGGCGCCCCAGGACATCGCCCTGCTGAATGAACTGGAGTACGTGCGCCAGCAGCTGCGGCCCGAGATGGCCTCCCGGGGCTTTCCCTATTACCGGGGCGAACGCCGGCCCGAGGAAGCCTCGCGACCCTGGCAGTTCTCCCGGTTCGGCCGGGAGCCCGGGGGGCTGGGTCTGAGCAACTATCTGCCGGGCTTCTTGAGCGACGTGCTCCCGGTGGTGCAGCCAGAAAGCCTCTACTTTACCGACAGCAACAAGCTCTACGGCTGGATCGTCCGCCTCTCCGGCGGCTTTTGGGTCACCAAGGTGCTGCCGGCCCGGCTGGGTGTGGAATACCGGGAATACAACCAGAATAACGAAGGGGTGAAGCAAGGCCAGCTCAATATGGGCTTGAGTCCGGTGTTCAGCCAGCAGACCAACGCCGCCAGCCGCCTGCGGCGGCTCGACGCCTCCCTGGGTCTGGGTCCCTTGTCGGTGGAAGACCGCCTGCGCCTGAGCGGCGAGCTGATCCTGCGGCGCTATTGGCGCAGGGACGATTTTGCCGTGGCCCAAACAGGACAATTTAACCCCAAATTTCAAGACCCACGGATACATATCGGCTTTTTCCCGAATCCGTTTACCCCGAAAGACGTAACCGCAACCACCAGTTTCACCCAAAAAGGCGATCAAAACCGCCTCCTGGGTTCCCTGGAACTCGGTTTTTCGCCAACCTCCCGCACCGAGGCGGCCCTGCGCTACAGCCGCCGGGACATCTTCGACCAGGAGTCCTACCTCTACCCCCGTCTCTATCAATCAATCCTGAACCTAACTGAGGCCCGCATCACCACCTACCAGCAGGTGGATCTGTCCTATACCCATCAGTTCAAGCCCGGCCTGGATTGGCGGGGCGTCGCGGGCGGAGCCTTTTATTCGGACCAGAACCGCCGCTTCACCCTGTATCAGGGGTTGGCCTGGCAGGCCATCCGGGAGCCCCGGATGCACCTGGAACTGACCCCCCATTATTATCTGGCGGCCTACCGGCAACGGCATGATGCTTATTTCAGCCCCTCCGCTTATAACGCCGTCGGCCTGGGGCTGGACTTCGACCGCCAGATCTTTCGCCTGCCCACCCTGATCCTCCAGGGCACGGTCCAGGGGGTGAACCAGCACGGCGACTTCGGTCCGGCCCTCCAGGGTATGGCCGCCCTGGAATGGGAGTTCGTTACCAACTTTTACACCGATCTGCACTTCTTCTATTTTAGGGAGTGGGTGGATAACTACCGCCTCATGACCGCCGGGGTGTCGTTTAGATGGAAGTTTTGAGGGGCCTAAGATAGTCACTTGTAGGGGCGGTTCTCGAACCGCCCTAAACGGCAAAATTGCTCATGCCTTTAACGTTCGCTAAACGCAAAACTTTGCGGCTTCAAGACTTCGACTACTCGCAACCTGGGGCCTATTTTGTCACGATTTGCGTTAGCCAGCGGAAATGTTTATTGGGCACTATAACCGACGGAGAAATGAAGTTAAGCAAATATGGTTCAATAGTTGCGGAATCCTGGCAATGGTTAGCCACCGCTTTTTCTTATATCCTTCTTGATGAATGGTCCATTATGCCCAATCATTTTCATGGGATCATTTTCATTAATCAGCCTCAAGAGGGCGGTTCGAGAACCGCCCCTACACTGCCTAAGTCTTTGCCATTGAGCCGATTGGTAGGTGCTTTTAAAACAGTCTCCAGCAAACGGATTAATATTCATAGGAAGATGCCCGGTATTCCCTTTTGGCAGCGCGGGTTTCTACGAGCAGGTGATACGCCATGAAGAAGCCTTGAACCGAATACGCGATTATATTGCAACTAATCCCTGGCGTTGGGAACTGGACCGGGAAAATGCCCAGGCTACGGAAAGGATGATTTTGATGTCTGGCTGGCCAAGTTTCAGCCAAAGCCGACCAAAAAGGACCTGGTGTTGTAGGGGCGGCTCGCGAGCCGCCCCTACGGGCTGATTATTACCTGGGGACACGCTGGGTATGGGCCGAATTCTTAAAAAAGGAAAAAATTGTTTCGCGGCCAGGGGCTTGGTCGCGGTCGGCCTGGTGGCAATTATATCACTAATGGCCGGCTGCGCCGAGGTCACCCGGCCCCAGGCCTCCGACCACGAGGTGGAAGAAGCCCAATTAACCGCGGCCCGGCGCCATCCCTACCAGACCTGGTCCGGAGAAAGGGTCTCCCGGGTCTTTCTCCACCTATTGCCCTGCCTGCCCCAGGTCCACGGTCGGACTTATCCCTTTCTGGGATTCAACTGGTGGGTCACCGCCGCCGGCAAGGTGGCGGTGGACCAGGTCTGGCGCCCTTCGCCGGCCGCTGACGCCGGTCTGAAGCAAGGGGATATAATTTTAGCCGTCAACAATTGGCCCATCCCCGCAGAGGCCGCGGCCTGGGACCGGAATATCAAGGCGGTGCGGGATGTTTTTAAGAATTTTCTCTTCTTTGTGCCGGTGGACAGCTACGAGACAGGTTTATAAATATAAACGCAGCGAACGCCGGGTACAGCATTTCGTCTATATGTGCCTTCCCGGTGAGGTGCTGCCGGCTGTGCTACTGGACTTGAAGCACATTAACATGGAGGCCCGGGGCCGCTACCTCACCGGCCCGGTGGAGCTTTTCATTCAACGGGAGGAGAAGAAATTTGGCCTGACCCTGTATCCCCAGCATCTGCCGGCGGAATATGCTATTTTGCTGGACTCTCAAGGCAGGGATATTAATGCCTACGCGGCGTTAGGCAAGATTATCGTGACCCAACGCTTTGTCAATTTTTGCCTTAATGATGATGAACTGGCTTTGGTCATAGGTCACGAGTTGGCCCATCAGGCCAAGGGCCATTTGATCCGGGGGGCGGCCCATCGGGAATTGGGAAAATTTGCCGGAGCCGCCGTAACCGCCTTCAGTACCCTGTCCCTCAACCATCTCCTGGACTGGCGGCATTCCATGGTGTCGCCGGATGTCCGCCAGGTAGCCGGAGATGCCGTGGTCAGCGTCTTTTCGCAGGATGATGAAAGGGAGGCGGATATCTATGGGGCCTGGTACGCCTTTCAGGCCGGCTACGACCTCGATAAAGGGCTGGCCGTTTGGGAGCGGCTGGCGGCGGTTAAGGATCATGATCCCTTTGCCGGCAACTATTTTCTCGATTCCCACCCCGCGCCCCTGGAGCGGCTGGCCGCCTTGAAAAAGGTGACCCGGTATTTTCAGGCCGGGCGGGCGGCGGAAGTCTTTCTGCAGGCCAAAGACCTCAATCGCCGACCGGCCCCGTAAAAAAAGCGGTCAGCGGTCAGCTTTCAGCAAAAAATAAAAACCACCATACTGGTGTCGGCCAAAGGCCCGGGGCACGCCACCCCCGACCGCTTTAAAATATCTGTGAATGCGACTCCCCGGGCAGGTGCTCCCCTTCCTCCGATTTGGCTGATTGCTGAAAGCTGACCGCTGACCAGCTAGTTCACCGGCAGGGTCAGCGTCACCCAGGTTTCCCCCGGGACGCTGTCCACGCGAATTTCGCCGCCGTAGGGAGCCAGCAGGCGCCGGGCCATAAATAGCCCCAGGCCGGCATGGTCGTTTTCCCCGTTCCTCTTGGTGGTAAAGAAGGGCTCGAAGATCCGGGGCGCGACCTCCGGGGGAATCCCCGGCCCGGTGTCGCCCAGTTGCAGGAGCAGTTGGCCGCCCTCAAAGGCCGTCACCACCGTCAGGCGCCGGTGGGCCGCGCCTTCCATGGCTTCCAGGGCGTTTTCCAGGAGGTTGCGGAAACTCTGGCTGAAGTCGAGGTAATGGCCGTGAACCGGCGGCAGGTCATCCTGGAAGCTGAAGCGCTTTTCCACCCCGTGCTTGAAGAGGGGATGGGACTGATAAAGCTCCAGTTCCAGCCGGTAAAGCTCATTCAAGTCCAGCGGCACGGCGTCTTCGGCTTCTTCATGGGCCCCCTGCCGGACCAGGTTGCGTGCCAGTTCCTGGATTTTTTCCAATTCCTGGCGGAATTCGCGGATCTTTTGGACCCGGTAACGGTGCAAGGTCTGCAATTGGTCACCGGCGGGGAGACCGATCTCCGGCAGGATTTTCAGCTCTTCCAGGGACTTTTGCTCCAGGAGTTCCACCTGAAAGAATAATACTTGCAGGGGGGTATTCATCTGGTGGACAATCCCCCGGCACAGGCGGCCGCAGCAGGAGTAGCGGTAATAGCGGACCAGTTCCTCGAAGGAGCGGTCCAGGAGGACCGCCGCGTCGGCAAATTCGGAGGCCGGGAGGCCCGAGGATCTCGGGTGCCGGGTCCGGCTGGGCTGGGGGCGCCGGAACTGGCTGCCTTCTCATTTCCGGGGTAACACCGGCCGCCAGGACTGCTGGCGGGCGCAAATCTTTTGACAATTGCTAGCCTCTGCTGGGTAAGGGAGAATTCGCGGCCCCCGCCTCGATCCTCCGGAAACTCTGGAAAAATAGCGACTGTTTCGGGGCGACGGCTGCTTTTTCGCTTTCTTCCCTGGTTTATCGGACGATTCCGGACAAAACTTTAAAGCGATTATTCCGGCGGGCGGGATATTCCCCGTCAGCCAACCGGTGGCGCCGGCCTCCCCAGGCGCAGCGCCGGCTAAAGCCTGCGGCTAGCAAAGATCTCTTCAGGGCAACTCGGCAACTCAGAATGGTTTCAAGGGCAGGCGGATGGTACAGGTGGTGCCGCGGTCCACTTCGCTGGCGATGGCGATCTCCCCCTGGTGCTGATCGATGAGCCCGCGACAGATGGTGAGACCCAGACCGGTCCCCCCTTCTTTGGTGGAGAAAAATGGGGTGAAGAGGGATTTCAGCTGTTCCGGGGCGATGCCCAGGCCGGTGTCCGCCAGGGCGAGGACCAGTTGATCTTCCCGGACCGCGGCGCTCACGGTGAGCACCCCCCCATGGGGCATGGCCTCCAGGGCATTTTTAAAGAGGTTGATGAAAACCTGGCGCATCTGGCCGGGATCGAAGGCAAACTGCGGGATCTTCTCCGAAGTCTGCAGTTCAAAAACCACCCCCCGCTCTTTGAAGCCGGCCTCCATAAACGCCGCCACCTCCTGGATGAGGGCCAAAATGTCGCCGGGGTTCTTCAGGGTGGGGGCGGTGCGGGTAAAGCTGCCCAAATCGGTCAGGAACTTCTCCAGGCGCTGCACTTCCTCATGGATGATCTTGATCTTGCGTCGGGTCGCTTCGGGTAAATCCTCCTGGCGCTCACACTGCTGGGCGAAACCGCCGATGGTGGCCAGGGGATTTTTGATCTCGTGGCTGATGTGGGACACCATCCGGCCCAGGGTGACCAGGCGCTCATGCCGCAGGAGTTCCTCTTCCAGGCGCTTCCGTTCCCGGAGGTCCCGGAAATAACCGACGATCCCGACCTCCAGGCCATTTTCCCGGAGGATGCGGGCGGACAGCCAGATGGGCACCAGGGTGCCGTCTTGGTGGCGCACCTCGGTTTCATAATTCTCCAGGATGCCGGCGCCACCGTTAGCCGGGGAGTAGATGAGCTGCTTGATTTCGTGGGCCAGTTTTTCCGGGTACAGGTGGTTGACCTTCAATACCCCGATGACCTCTTCCGGCCGGTAGCCCAGGATGCGGGCGGCGCCTTCGTTAAAGATGAGAATATTGCCCAGCATGTCGTTGACGATGATGCCGTCCATGGCGGCCTGGACCAGCTGGCGCTCCAGCTCATCCAGGTGCCGCACCTGGGACTCCAGGTTAAACATGTGGGTGACATCCCGGAAGGTGCACACCGTCCAGGTCCCTTCAGCGTCGTGCGCCAGATGGTAGAAGACGCCTTTGTAAACGAATTTCTGGTTGTCCGCCTCCCGGGTGAGGAAGTGGTGGACCGAGAAATAAGGCCCCAGGTCCAGGGGGCAAAAGCCCATCTCTTCGCCGGCGGTGCCGGTGAAGGGGCTGCCCAGCTTAACGCAGGCCTGGCCGGAGACCTGTTGCCAATCCAGGCCGAAGTGCTCCAGGAAGGAGGAACTGGCGTAAACAATGCGCCTCTCCTGGTCCAGCACCAGGGTAAAGAGGTCTTTCAGGCTGTCCAGCAGGCGGTTGAAGAGTCCTGGGGGCGGCCGCCGCGGGGTATGTTTACCTTTGGGAGTCATCAGTTAATAAGTATTTCCTAAATTTCCCGAATGCAATATCTATTGGGCCGAAAACCGAACTTTCTTCGTTTTAAGTGCTCCCAAGGGCGACGCTGAACCGGTTAATACCAGGTTCTTAGCGGCTGGTTAATGGTCACCGGGGATATGGTCTTAAGTTAATCTTAGAAAAAATCGGTAAGATAGGGATTGGTAGTCTTTTCCTGGCCCAGGGTGGAGGTGGGGGCTTCCCCGTAGTCATGGCCCGGCCAGACGCGGGTGTCGTCGGGCAGGGGCATGATCTTCTCCTCCAGGGAGGAGATGAGCTGGGTCAGAGAGCCCCCGGGCAAATCCGTGCGGCCCGCGGCCCCCACGAACAGGGTGTCGCCGGTGAAGAGATGGCCCGGGAAATAGAGGCAGATGGAGCCGGGAGTATGCCCCGGGGTGTGGAGGACCAGGGCCTCGTGCCTTCCCAAGGGCAGGCGGTGGCCGTCAGCCACCTGGAGGTCGGCCCGGGTCAGGGGCCGGAAGCCCTCAGCCCGGGCCTGAGCCTGCATCTCCGGGCGACTAAAGAACTCCCAGTCCAACTGGTGGATGACGACCGCGGCCCCGGTGGTTTCAGCCCAGAGGTCGTTGCCGGAGATATGGTCGGCATGGCCGTGGCTGTTGACGAGCCAGCGCAGCCGCCAGCCTTTTTGGTGCAGGCGCTTGAGCAGGGCCGGGGCCGGGCCGCCCGGGTCGATGAGGAGCGCCTCCCCGCTTTCCGGACAGGCCACCAGATAGGTGAAAACCCTGAATGGGCCCACGGCTTCGGTGAAAATATTTAGGGGCAACGGCTAGACCTGTTACCTTAAAAGTTAGCGGGCACGGCACGTTGTGCCCCTATAAATGATTTAAATCTGCTCCAGGAGACTTTAAGCCTCGTCCCCTGAACCCGTCAGACCAATCACTTCGACAAAAAGCTGAAGAGCATCTGCTGGGTGCGCATGGCGTAGACCATGGCCTTGATGCTGCGTTTCTGCGCCTGCTCGTTCTCCCCTTTGGCTTGCCGCATCAATTGAGTGTACATATCCGGCTGGCCGGCCTCCAGGGGTTGAGCCTTCTTGAATTTCTCCTCGGCGGATTTCAGCAGGCGTTCGGCCTGGGCCTGTTCATCCGCGGAGAGCTTCTGGTTGATGGCCTCCTGCTGCTCCTCTTTGGGGGTCAGGGGCCGCTCCTTCTGGTCCTGGCCGCACTCCTTCTGCAAGATGGCGAACAGGGATTTGGCCTCTTTGGCCATGGACTTGGCTTCCGCGGTGAAACTGGCATTCAGTTTCTTTTCGGCGTTATCCAGCAGGGTTACGGCCCGCTTGTAAATGATCTTATGATCCGGACCGCAAGCAGATTTTTGGGGCTGAGGCTCGGTTGGGGCCGGGGTCTGAGGCGGCGTCTGGGTCTGGGCCAGAGCCGAACCGCTAAACCCGAGAACCAGGAGAAGGGTGAGGACGAGGTGCACATAACGGGACTTGGTCATTGGTACATCCTTTGGTTAATGGAGTTTATAGGTTTCCATGATGGCCCGGTGAAACCGGGGCCGGTAGATCCAATCAAAGGCGGTTTCTTTGCCTGGGAAGAGTTGCAAGGCCTGGGACCGGATGTTTGCCACCACCCGTTCAGCCTGCTCCAGGGTGAAGCTGCCGGCCCGAATTTCGGCCAGGGCCAGGTCCACCAAAAAGCGCAGGTATCTCAGGTTACGGTTCTCTTCCCGGATGGCTTGCCGCCGGGCGGCGAGGTCATCGCATTGAGACAACGGATTACTCCTCAACCCGAGCCGTCGGGGTGGGTTTCAAACCCGCCCTTCCTCCCCGATGGTGGTTATTCTACCGTGGGTTTGGGGACCTGTAAAGGAGAAAGCCGGACCTCCTTGGGGCCGCCGGAATCCGCCGGCGGAGCGGTGGGCAAGGGCACCGGCGGGCCTTTGGTGATCTCCTGGGCGATGCCCTCCTTGGCCTTTAGGATCGGCCGACACCTTAGGCCCAGTCGATCCGGTCGGTGAGTTGATATTACTGGCCAAGTTCTTAAGGTATTCCATGGGCTTGAAGTCCCGGTGCCGTAGATATCCGGGTGCACTTCCAGATAGATGCGGCCCTCGGGGGTGACGGCCAGCTTGATGGGCCGGTAGATGATCTTCACCGGGGTGCCTACGGTTATCTGGGGAAAGAGCTGGGGGATCTCCTGGGCAGCATGCGCAGGCAGCCATGGGAGACAAAGGAGCCCACAGCTCCAGGGCCGGTTGGTGGCATGGATGCCCACCCCCTCGGCCGAGGTCAACATAAAGTACTTACCCAAGGGATTCTTGGGCCCGGGCGGCACCTTTTCCACCACCTCCAGGCCCTGGTCCTCCATCTCCTCCTGGATGGACGGCGGCACGTTCCAGGTTGGATTTTTGCGCTTGTCGATGATCTTGTAAGTCCCGGTGGGGGTCGGCCAGCTCGGCTTGCCAATGGCCAGGGTATAGCGCCGCTGGTAAGTGCCGTTACAGAAATGGTACAGCAACAACTCCGGCAGGTTGATGACAAAGCCGTTGTCCAGCTCCGCCGGCACGATGTGACTGGTGTTGATCTTCAAGACCTGGCCCTTTTTGATCCTTTGGCCTTTTATGCGGTTCTGCCGGATCACCACCGTAGCCTTTACCCCTTTTTCCGCGGCCAGGATGGTTATCGGGGGTTTACCCGTGTACTCGCATTCTTCCTCCCCGCCCGCCACCTGGTGATAGAGCGGCGGCGGCGCCGGGGCGGCCGCCGCCGCGGTAGCCAGCCCCAGAAAAATAATGACTATGGATAACGACCACAAGCGCTTCATGCTAATAATCCACCTCTGCTTCATAAGGAAAATGATCGGAAGGATAACGGTTATCCTGATGATCGGTGACGATGGCCACCCGGCGCACCTGAAAGGGCGGAGTCACCAGAATCCAGTCGATCCTGGCCCCCCGGGGCGTTCCGTCAAAATAATGCTGGGTGGTGGCTTCCTCCCCCGGGGCGTGAAAGGTCCGCCAGGTATCAAGGAAAGGCCTGCCGTCCCGGCTTAATTCCTGGAAAACCGGCTGATCCGGCGGCTTCGTTGAAATCCCCCGCCAGGATCAGGGGCCGGCCCCGCGGGACAAAATAGTCCCGGATCATCCTGGCCCCTTCGAGGCGGGCCGCCGCCGAGATGTTGTCCAGATGGGTATTGATGAAGTAGAAGGGCTGCGGTCCGCCCCGCTGCCTGGAACAGGCCGAAGGTGGCCAGGCGGGGATAGGCGCTCCCCCAACTGAGGCTGCGGTGCACCTCGGGGGTTTGGGACAGCCAGAACTCCCCGCTCTCCTTAACCGCCAAACCCTCGGCCCGATAAAAGATGGTGGGATACTGGCAGGTTTCGTCCACCTGGCGATGGGCCGTCAGGGGCAGATATGCCGTCAGTTGGGCCTCCAGGAACCGGAGCATGGGCACGGTGCCTTCCTGGGTGGCCAGCAGGTCCGGAGCGTGCCGCCGGATGAGGTCCACCACCAAATCCTGGCGGAACTGCCATTCGTTGGCCCCGTCGGTGGGGTTGGCGAACCTGAGGTTAAAGGTCATGACCAGCATGGCGGCCTCAAGCAAACCCGGCCCGCAGGGGCTGCGGGAAGAAGAGTTCCTGGGAGGTGCGCAGGAAATAGGCGTCGGTCATGGAGGCTAGAAAGTCCCGAACAATTTCCGCCGGCTGGTGGGACTCCAGGTAAGCGGGCTCCATGGGGGCCAAAAAGTCCGTCCAGATGGGAGAGTCGCGCCGGGCCGCGGCGATGTCCGCCAGAAACCGCTGGAACAGGCGCTCGAACAGCGCCTCGATCTTGGGGGTCTCGGCCTTGATGCGCGGGACTGTCATAGATGCGCTCGTAGTTAAATTCCTTGAGCTGCTTCAGCAAGGCCCCCACCTCGGGGCTGTAGCCCACGTAGTTCTTGTCGAAACTGTGGCTGATGAGGTCCGTCACCAGGGCATAGACGATGGCCCCGTTGGTGCGGCCCAGTCGGGCGACCACCTCCGCCGGCAGCTCCTCCCGGTGCACCAAATTCAGGGTGATGGCGTCTTCCAGGTCCCGGCCGATATAGCTGATGGTGTCCGCCAGCCGGACCACGCAGCCCTCCAGGGTCATGGGCTTCAAGGAGAGATTCGGGTCGGCCATCTTGGTGCGGATCTCCTCCTCCAGGTCGGCGAAGGTCTTGTCCTGCTGGGGAGAGAGGCGCTCCAGGTGGGTCTCGCCATCGTGGCTCAGGATACCGTCCAGTACCTGGAGCGACAGATTAAGGCCCCGGCCGTTTTTCTCCAACCGGTCGAGAAACCGCACCCCCTGAATGCTATGGAGAAAGGGGCCGATGCCGTGGGCCTGGCAAATGTCCGACAGGATGCGCTCTCCGTCATGGCCGAAGGGCGGGTGGCCGATATCGTGCCCCAGGGCAATGGCCTCCAGCAGATCTTCATTCAGGCGCAAAAACTTGCCGATGGTGCGGGCGATCTTGGAGAGGAGCTGCACGTGCAGCACCCGGTGGCTGATGTGCTCGTGATCGACCAGATAGAAGACCTGGGTCTTGTCGATGTAGCGGGTGTAGGCCCGGGAGTGGAGGATGCGGTCGGCGTCCACCGCGAACTCCTGGCGGTGGCCCCGGGCAATGCGCTCCTCGAAGCAGCGGCGGCTGGCCTGGACGGACCGGGAGGCGTAAGGAGAAAGCCAGTCATCCTCCTGCCGGTCCAGAATTTGCCGCAATTCCGCTAACTTGACCATTCAAGTACCCATTTCCCCAAATTTTAATCATAACACAGGACTTATGGCCTCTCAATAGTTTGCCGTTGAAAGGACCCTGGATTTCCCGGATATCCTGGTTATATTATGGTGAAAGCCGAACCCAATAGGTGCAGGGAGGGAGCCATGGTCAAAGTCTTGTTGGAGAGAACCATCCGGGGAAAAAATGTCGGTGACGCGGTGAGACTGATGCGGCAAATGCGGGTGCTGGCCATGCAGCAGCCCGGTTATATTTCCGGGGAGACCCTGCATGCGGTGGATGATCCCAACCATTACCTGGTGATCAGCGCCTGGGAGTCTTTGGAATACTGGCAGGAGTGGTTTAACAACCCGGACCGGAAAAAACTGCAGCAGGAGGTCGACGCCTACCTGGGCTCGCCCACCATTATGCGGGTTTTCACCTATTAGCCAACCGCCTCTCCTGCGCGGCAAAGCCGGGGTTGCCCCGGCTTTTTAATTCTCCTCCCCGGCTAATTGCCGGCGCCTTTCGAGGGCGGACACGCAGGTCCGCCCCTACCTTAAGGGAGCCAGGAAACCGAGAATTTTTTGGCAATATGGTAAAGGTATGATAATAATTATATTTCATGGAATTTTTTGGCCCCGGCGCCTTAATCTTGAACTTTGAACCTTGAACCTTGAACTATGTTCCGATGGACGGCTGGGCTTATTTAGAAGATTTCCTGCAATACCTCCGAGGTGGAGCGGCAGCTGTCGCCGCACACCCTGCGGAGCTATGCCCTGGATCTCAGCCAGTTTCTGGAATTTTTGCAGGAGAGCCGGGCAGACGCTTCCTTAAAGGAGGTGGCCTACCCGGACCTGCGGGCCTTTCTGGCCGACAGCCTCAAGGAGCGGCGCAAGTCCACGGTGGCCCGGAAGCTTTCGGCCCTGCGGACCTTCTTCAAGTATTTGCAGCGCCAGGGGGTGGTGGACGGCAACCCGGCCAAACTGGCCCCCAGCCCCAAGCTGGAGAAGCACCTGCCCCATTTCCTGACGGTGGACGAGGCCTTCCACCTGCTGGATACCTCCGGCGGCGACAGCTTCGGCGCCTGCCGGGACCGGGCGATTTTGGAAGTCTTTTACGGCGGCGGGCTCAGGCTGTCGGAGGTGGCCGGGCTCAGCCTGGCCGACCTGGACCTGAAGGAAGGGGTGCTGCGGGTCTGGGGCAAGGGCTCTAAAGAGCGCCTGGCCTTCCTGGGGAAGCCCGCCAGGGAGGCGCTGGGCGCTTATCTGCCCCGGCGGCAGGCGCTCTTGGACGGCGCCGGGACCCCTTTGCCGGCGGCCCTGTTCGTCAACCAGCGGGGCGGGCGCTTGAGCAGCCGCTCGCTGGCCCGCCTGGTGGGCAAGTGGGCCAGGGTGGCGGGCTTGTCCCAGGCCCTGACGCCCCACGGCCTGCGCCACAGTTTCGCCACGCATATGCTGGAGGGCCAGGCCGATCTGCGCACGGTGCAGGAATTGCTGGGGCATAGCTCCATTTCCACCACGGCCCTGTATACGCACCTGAACCTGGATTATTTGATGGAGGAATACGACAAGGCGCATCCGCGGAGTAAATAGCTGTCAGCTTTCAGCGGTCAGCTTTCAGCAAAGACAAAAACCGGCATTGGCGACTAAACTGTAGGGTGAGGCACGGCCCACCACTAAATAGGCCCTTAGTGGCACAGGCCTCTGGCCTGTGAGATTCACAGGCTGGAAGCCTGCGCTACCATTGAGCCGCCGGGGGCGGCTGTTCCACATTTTTTCGGCGGTTGGCGCAAGGTTTTAAGTCCCCCTTTTTTAAAGGGGGATATAGGGGGATTATTGAGGGCCTGTTAATCCCACCTGCCCCCCTTTAGAAGGGGGGGGGATTTGGGGCAGTTAAATAGGGAACCTTTAAAATGGATTATTCTGAAAAATTCCGCGGCACCACCATTCTCATGGTGCGGCGCGGTGATAAAGTGGCGGTGGCCGGCGACGGCCAGGTGAGCCTGGGCGACATGGTCATGAAGCACAAGGCCAAAAAGGTGCGCCGCCTTTACCACGGCAAGATCGTCGCCGGCTTTGCCGGCTCGGCGGCCGACGCCCTGACCCTGTTCGAGCGCCTGGAGTCGAAGCTGGAGGCCCACCAGGGCAACCTCACCCGGGCGGTGGTGGAGCTGGCCAAGGACTGGCGCACCGACCGGATTCTGCGGCGCCTGGAGGCCATGCTGCTGACCGTGGACGCCAGCGGCTGCTTTCTCATCTCCGGCACCGGCGACGTCATCGAGCCGGACGAAGGGGTGATGGCCATCGGCTCCGGCGGCGCTTACGCCCTGGCCGCGGCGAGGGCCTTGATGGCCCATACGGACCTGAGCCCCGTGGACATCTGCCGGGAGGCCATGACTATTGCGGCGTCGTTGTGTGTTTATACCAATAATGAGATTGTGATTGAGGAATTATAATGCTAATATTGAAGAGTGAAATCAGGAGTAATTATTAACAAATGATACTAAAGAGAAATAATAATGAATCAACTTAGATGTTAAAATATGGAATTAGAGTTCTTACAGTAATATTGTGTTAAGTTTGCTAGAATTGAATACGATAAATTGATTTGAACAGTACCATATTACGTTACAATGAATTAGAGAGGCAGCTATATTATCAGAGACATACTTTGCATAATGTGGTTGCAATTTTATTGTAAGACTTGGTCTACAAATTTAGCATGTGGCTGAAAGATTGCATGAGAATACAAATTACATTATGAGAAATATGACGCAATCAAATGGTATGTACTTATATAATCATAACCAGATATGAAGCAATGAGATATATGAAATGAACAAGACTACAAGTAGAACAAGAAAATTATTCAATTTATAACCATCTACGATAATGCTCAGATAATTTCATGAGATCAGCTAAAATTCCTTGAAAAGAAGGCATGCTTATTGGCTGGGACAGCTTGGATGCAGTTGACAGATTTAGCATCAGGAATTTGTAGAAATCTGGTGAGCAATAAGAATGATGGGCAATTCGTATGCTAGATTGAGAATTATGAAAATAATTTACAATCCTGAAACCGACTCATTGACCATAACCCTGCGGCAGGAGCGCATCAAGGAAAGCGCTGAGGTGCGCCCGGGGGTGATTGCCGATTTCGGTTATGATGGCGGGATTGTTCGTCTGGAGATCTTGCAGGCATCCAAGGTGGTGCAGAATACCCGAGAGATTCAATTTGCGGTGAATGATTAATCTGCGTATCGGCGTGCATCGGCGGCTAATATTGAAACCGCCGATAAACGCCGATGGACAGCAGATCAATAAAAAGGACTGGTAAACATGGAATGGATGAAGGCCTTCCGCCCCTCCGGGGATCAGCTGACCCCCCGGGAGATCGTGGCGGAGTTGGACAAATATATCGTCGGGCAGGAGAACGCCAAGAAGTCGGTGGCCATCGCCCTGCGCAACCGCTGGCGCCGCCAGCAGATCCCCGAGGCCCTGCGGGACGAAATCGCCCCCAAGAACATCATCATGATCGGCCCTACGGGCGTGGGCAAGACCGAGATCGCCCGGCGTTTGGCCAAGCTGGCCCAGTCGCCCTTTCTGAAGATCGAGGCCACCAAGTTCACCGAAGTGGGCTACGTCGGCCGGGACGTGGAGTCCATGGTCCGGGACCTGATGGAGCTGGCGGTGAACCTGGTGAAGGCCGAAGAGCGGGACAAGGTCCAGGTCAAGGCCGCCGAAGCGGTGGAGGAGCGCCTGCTGGAGCTGCTGCTGCCCGGCCCGGTCCCGGGCCAGGAAGGGGAAGGGGAGTCCACCGGCACCCGGGAAAAATTCCGGGCCATGCTGCGGGACGGCAAGCTGGAAGACCGGTTCGTGGAGTTGGAGACCACCCAACGGAACACCCCGGTGGTGGAGATCTTCTCGGCCGCCGGCATGGAAGAGATGGACTTCAATTTCAAGGACATGCTGGGCAACATCTTCCCCGGCAAGACCAAGCAGCGCAAAGTCAAGGTCTCCGAGGCCCGGGAGATGCTGCTCCAGGAAGAATCCAGCCGCCTCATCGACATGGACCGGGTGGTGGAGGAGGCCCGGCGCAAGGTGGAGCAGCACGGCATCATCTTCCTGGACGAAATCGACAAGATCGTGGGGCGGGACCACGGCCGGGGCCCGGACGTCTCCCGGGAGGGGGTGCAGCGGGACCTGCTGCCCATCGTCGAAGGCACCACGGTGACCAGCAAATACGGCATGGTGCGCACCGACCACATCCTGTTCATCGCCTCCGGGGCCTTCCACGTGTCGAAGCCATCGGATCTGATCCCGGAGATGCAGGGGCGCTTCCCCATCCGGGTGGAGCTTCAGTCCCTGGGGGCGGCGGAGTTCGAGCGCATCCTCACCGAGCCGGAGAACGCCCTGATCAAGCAGTACCAGGCCCTGCTGGACACGGAAGGCATCCGCCTCACCTTCCCGGCGGAGGCTATCCGGGAGATCGCCGCCCTGGCCACCAAGGTGAACGAGCGCACCGAAAACATCGGGGCCCGGCGGCTGGCCACCATCATGGAGAAGCTGCTGGAGGAGATCTCTTTCACCGCCCCGGACCTGGGTGAACAATCGATCACCATCACCGCGGAGTACGTCCGGGAGCGGCTGGCGAATTTGATCGAAGATGAGGATTTGAGCAGGTATATTTTATAGCTGTCAGCGGTCAGCTATCAGCTGTCAGCCAAGAGATCCTGTTTCATGGAATCTATGGATCCGAAATTACAAAAATGGATTAAATGGCTGAAATTAATTAATGACGAGATAACGCAACTCGTTATTGCAAGAGATATTTTTCATTCGCTTCAAGAGTTGATTAAAAAAAATAAAGATATTCAAAAACCAAGCAGTTTTTATGAGTATCTTAAGGATACTTATGTTGCTTTTATTGTTATGGGAATAAGAAGGCAAATTAAGAATGACCAGCGGAGTATTTCATTTGTTCGTCTACTCAGTGAAATGGCTGAGCAGCCACAGGTAATTTCAAGAAAATATTTTAAGGGCCTTTATAAAGGTTCCGCCGTAGAGTTTTTAGCTGACCATGATTTTGACCAATTTTGTAAAAACCATGGCGATGAATTTATTTCTCAGGAAATGGTGATAAATGATATTTGCCGTCTAAGAGAAATAGCTCGTGTACTAGAAGAGTATGCAGATAAGATGGTAGCACATCTAAGATAAGAAAAAACCCAAGGTAATTCCTTCATTCCAAAATGTTAACGAAGCAATTGATTTCCTTGATAAATTATATACCAAATATTTTCTTATGTTCCACGCAGGATCGATGGAAACTTTAATGCCAGTTTATCAATATGATTGGCAACAGATATTTGATTTTCCTTGGAGATTAAAAACTAAAAAGGATTGATTTATAGCTGACCGCTGAAAGCTGATCGCTGAGAGCTTCTTATGACCGACGAATACATTAAAAAAGCCGAAGTCCTGCTGGAGGCCCTGCCGTACATGAAGCGCTTCCAGGGCCAGACCGTGGTGATCAAATACGGCGGCGCCGTCCAATTGGAGCCGCAGCTCAAGGCCGCCTTCGCCCGGGACATCACCATGCTGCAATACCTGGGCATCAACCCGGTGGTGGTGCATGGCGGCGGCCCCCAGATCGGCAAGGTCCTGGCCCAGATGGACATCCCCACCCGCTTCGTGGCGGGCCAGCGGGTCACCGACGAACGCACCATGGACGTGGTGGAGATGGTCCTGGCCGGCAAGGTCAATAAAGAGATCGTTTCGCTCATCAATACCGCCGGGGGCAGCGCGGTGGGCCTGAGCGGCAAGGACGGCCGCCTGCTCCTGGCCCGGAAGCTCAAGTTCTACCAGCCCCGGGAGGACGAGCCGCCGGAGATCATCGACATCGGCCTGGTGGGAGAGGTGGTGGCGGTCAACACCGCCCTGATTCGCACTTTGCAGCAGCAGCACTTTATCCCGGTCATCGCCCCGGTGGGAGTGGGTGATGCCGGGGAGACTTACAATATTAACGCCGATACGGTCGCCGGGGCGGTAGCCAAGGCCATGAAGGCGGCCAAACTTATCCTGCTCACCGACGTGGCCGGAGTCCTGGACGAGAACCAGCACCTGGTCTCCAGTCTGGACCGGGACCGGGCCCTGGTCATGATGGATAAAGGCACCATTACCGGGGGCATGATCCCCAAGATCAGCTGTTGCCTGGACGCGATCACCGGCGGCGTCGGCAAGGCCCATATCCTGGACGGCCGCACGCTCCATTCGGTGCTGCTGGAGATTTTTACGGATACCGGGATCGGCACGGAAATTGTGGGGTAGTTGCCAGTTGCCGGTTCCCAGTGAAAACAAGGTGCGGCTTTAAGTCTTTACTGGCAACTGGGAACTGGCAACCGGGAACTTTAAGATAGATTCGCAGGAGAAGAATTGTGAACAATAACTGGATGCAACGCGCCGACCAGGTCATCATGAACACCTACGGCCGGCAGCCCCTGGTGCTGGTGAAGGGTGAAGGCTGCCGGGTGTGGGATGAGGCCGGCAAGGAATATCTCGACTTTGTCGCCGGCTTGGCGGTGTGCAACCTGGGCCACTCCCATCCGGAGATCGCCAGGGCCGCGGCGGCCCAACTGACGCAGTTGGTGCACGTCTCCAACATCTACTACACCACCCCCATGGTGGAGCTGGCGGAGGCGCTGGTGCGCCTGAGTTTTGCGGACCGGGTCTTTTTCGCCAACAGCGGCGCCGAAGCCAACGAAGGGGCCATTAAGCTGTGCCGGCGCTATTCCCGGGAGAAGTTCGGGCCCGGCCGGCACCGCATCATTGCCGCGTTGAACTCCTTTCATGGCCGCACCCTGGGGGCCTTGAGCGCCACCGGCCAGGAGAAGTTCCACCAGGGCTTTGAGCCGCTGCTGGAGGGCTTCAAATTTGTGCCCTTCAATGACCTGGGGGCGCTGGCCGCGGCGGTGGACGGCAGCGTCTGCGCCGTGCTGTTGGAGCCCATCCAGGGCGAGGGCGGCGTTTGCCTGCCGGCGGCCGATTACTTAAAGGACGTGCGGCGGTTGTGCGACGAGAAAGGCCTGCTGCTGGTGCTGGACGAGATTCAGACCGGCCTGGGCCGCACCGGCAAGCTCTTTGCCCATGAGCATTACGGTCTCAAGCCCGACGTCATGACCCTGGCCAAGGGCCTGGCCAACGGCCTGCCCATGGGGGCGCTTTTGGCCAGCGCAGAGGTGGCCGGGGCCTTCGTCCCCGGCACGCATGCCAGCACCTTCGGGGCCGGGCCGGTCATCGCCGCCGCGGCCAAGGCCGCCGTGGGACTCTTAAGCGACGAAAAGTTGCTGGCAGAGGTCCGGGCCAAAGGCGCTTATGTGCACCAGGGGCTGTCCCGGCTGCAAGGCAAATTTCCGGCAATTAAGGAAGTGCGGGGCCTGGGCCTCATCTGGGGCTTGGAACTGGACCAGGAGGGCGCGCCGGTGGTGGCGGCCTGCCGGGAACGGGGGCTTTTGCTCAACTGCACCCAGGGTAACGTCATCCGGCTGCTGCCGCCGCTGATTGTTAAAATGGAAGAACTAGACCGGGGCTTGCAAATCCTGGAAGAGGCCTTGGGATTGCTTTAAGAATGTTTTTACCACTCGTTCCCAAGTTGTACTTGGGAACGCAATTATGGCCCAAGCTTAGCTTGGGCGAAGTGATTAGTAATGATGCAGCGCGACTAAATCGGATTCATTAAGCAAAGCACAGCTTTGCAAATCAGTGGGTTCCCAAGTGCAACTTGGGAACCAGAATAAAGAAGCACTTATATGAAACGTGACTTATTGACCATATTGGACCTGAGCCGGGAAGAGATCGAAACCCTGCTGGCCCGGGCCCGGGAATTGAAGGCGCTGCATCACCGCCGGGTGGCGCACGCTTCCCTTAAAGGCAAGATCCTGGCCATGATCTTCGACAAGCCGTCCACCCGCACCCGGGTCTCCTTCGAGGCCGGCATGGCGCAGTTGGGCGGCAGCAGCATCTACCTGGCCCCGGGACAGACCCAACTGGCCCGCAATGAGCCCGTCGCCGACACCGCCAGGGTCCTGTCCCGCTACGTGGATGGGGTGGTGATCCGCACCTTTGCCCAGGAAACGGTGGAGGAGCTGGCCCGGCATGCCGCCATCCCCATCATCAACGGCCTGACCGACCTCCACCATCCCTGCCAGGTCTTGAGCGACCTGATGACCATGGAGGAGCGCTTCGGCCGGATTTCCGGCCTCAAGGTGGCCTGGGTGGGCGACGGCAACAACATGGCCAACTCCTGGATCACTGCGGCCCTGCACCTGGATTTTTGCCTCTATCTGGCCTGCCCGCAAGGCTATGAGCCCGACGCCGCCCTGCTGGAGCAGGCCAAAAAGGTGGGGCGCTGCATTAACCTGGGCCAGGACCCCGCCGGGGCGGTCAAAGACGTCCACGTGATCAACACCGACGTCTGGGCGAGCATGGGCCAGGAGGACGAAGCCGCGGCCCGGCGGGAGGTTTTCAAACCCTACCAGGTCAACGCCGAGCTCCTGAAACTGGCGCTGCCCGAGGCCATCGTGCTCCACTGCCTGCCGGCCCACCGGGAGGAGGAGATCACCGCCGAGGTGCTGGAAGGCCCACAGTCCGCCGTCTGGGACCAGGCGGAAAACCGGTTGCATTTCCAGAAGGCGCTGCTGGAGTGGGTGTTGGGGTAGTAGTCAGTAGCCAGTAGCCAGGCCAGTAGTCAGTAAATGAAGTAATTTGGTAGCGCAGGCTTCCAGCCTGTGCCTTTAGCAAGTAGGGTGCGTCCCACGCACCAATAAAAAAGGCTGGTGGTGCGTAGGACGCACCCTACAACTTCCCCAATTGGCAGGGAAAATGTGGCACAGCCGCCCCGGTTATGCCGAATTAAAATGTAATGTGGGCATTGCCCACCATAAATCCTCATAGGAAACAAGCATGCCAAACATCAAAAAAATCGTCCTGGCCTATTCCGGGGGGCTCGACACCTCGGTAATCCTCAAGTGGCTCAAGGAAACCTATAAGTGTAAGGTGGTGGCCTTTGCCGCTGATTTGGGGCAGGGCGACGATCTGGCCGAAGTGGCGGCCAAGGCCAGGGCCACCGGCGCCGACGAGGTCTTCGTCGAGGACTTGAAGCAGGAGTTCGTCTGGAACTTCGTCTGGCCCATGTTCCGGGCCAACGCCCTCTATGAAGGGGCCTATATGTTGGGGACCTCCATCGCCCGGCCGCTGATCGCCAAGGCCCAGGTGGAAGTGGCCCGGAAGACCGGGGCCGACGCCGTCAGCCACGGCGCCACCGGCAAGGGCAACGACCAGGTGCGCTTCGAGCTCACCTACCAGGCCCTGGCCCCGGATTTGAAAATCATTGTGCCCTGGCGGGAGTGGGACCTGCAAGGCCGGGCCGATTGCGTGGCCTACGCCAAAAAGCACGGCATTCCGGTGCCGGTGACCAAGGAGAAGCCCTACTCCAGCGACGCCAATCTGCTGCACATCAGCTTCGAGGGCGGCATCCTGGAGGACCCCTGGGCCGAGCCGCCGGCGGACATGTTCGTGCTGACCAAATCGCCGCAGGAGGCCCCGGATAAGCCGCATTATCTGGAGATCCACTTTGAGCAAGGCGACCCGGTGGAGGTGGACGGCCAGCGCCTCAGCCCGGCTAATCTGTTAGCCCTGGTGAACGAAATCGGCGGCGAACACGGCGTCGGCCGGGTGGATCTGGTGGAAAACCGCTACGTCGGCCTGAAATCCCGGGGGGTGTACGAAACCCCCGGCGGCGCCATCCTGCGGGCGGCGCACATGGCGGTGGAGTCGCTCACCCTGGACCGGGAGGTGATGCACCTGAGGGACAGCCTCATGCCCCGCTACGCCGAACTGGTCTACAACGGCTATTGGTTCGCCCCGGAGCGCCAGGCCCTGCAAAAGCTCATCGACGAAGCCCAGATGCCGGTGACCGGCACCGCCCGGCTGAAACTCTATAAAGGCAGCGTCACGGTGGTGGGGCGCAAGGCCCCCAAATCCCTGTACCGCCCGGACCTGGTGACCTTCGAGGCCGGCGGCGATTACCAGCAGGCGGACGCCACCGGCTTCATCCGCTTGAACGCCCTGCGCCTGAAGATCCGGGCCAAGCTGGAAGAGTAGGGGCCGAACCTGTGTGTCGGCCCTGGGGCGGACACACAGGTCCGCCCCTACAAAGCAAAGGAGGCGATAATTCCTGCCAGACTCGCGTTACCTGGTATCGGGACTCTGCTGGGCCCTGGGGCTGCTGATGCTTTTCTGGCAGCCCGGCCCCAACCTCTGGTTCGGGGTGCGGCTGCCGTGGACCCTGGCGGATACCGTAATCTGGAAGAAATCCTGGCGCCTGGCCTCCCGGCTCCTCATGGTCATGGGCGTCACCGTCCTGATTTCCTGGCGGGCTTTTTATATTTCCACGGCCCATCTCCTCGGCCTGAGCTGTCTCTACACCGTGCTCCTGTACCGCTGGAAGTACGGCACCTGGCGCTTCTGGAAGGACATCGGCTGGATCGACTACCATCCGGTGGTGCGTTGCAGCCCACTGCGGCCACTTCCAAAGGCTGCGGGACGAAGCCGAACTGGCCGCGGCCATCTGCGAGGCCTGCGGGCACCTCAGCCGCAGCCAGCAATGGGGCGATCATCCGGTGGTCCTCTGGCTCCGCAGTCTTCGGCGCTTTTTCTCAACCATGGGGCGGCGGCCTCCCCAAAGTCCGCCCGAGCCGTAAGGCTCTGCAATTCAGGGAGTTGGCTATGAGAACCAGACTGATCGGCGCGCTTTTGGGGTTATTGGCCTTGCTGTCGGCCAATAATCTGTATGGCGACGAACCCGCCAGTAAATACTATCCGCTCAAGCCGGATCTAACCTGGACCTATAAGGTGAGCTCCGACAAAAGCCAAGACCAGAAAATCGTGATCACCAACCTGCCGGCGAAGGAGGTAAACGGCGTCACCGTGACCCCCCGGAAGTGGGAAATAGGCGGCACAACCAAATATCATGTGATGGCCACGGATAACATGGGCATCTACCGCTATGGCGAACAACAGGATGAAAAGGCCGAGCCGGTCCCAACCAAACCCAAAGCCTATTCCCTGAAGGATCCGGTCAGTACCGGCACCACCTGGGATATTCACACCAAAATGGGCGAGGACGAGCTGACGGTCAACCTGACGGTGGAGAGCACCTCCGAGTCAGTCACCGTCCCGGCCGGCACTTATAAGGATTGCGTCATGATCCAGCATAAAGGCGCCAGTAAGAAAGGGGGCGCCGGCATCTCCCTCGAGGCCTTCGAGTGGTATGCCCCCGAGGTCGGTTTGGTGAAATCTATGGTCACCATTAATAAGGTGGGAAAAGACCAGGCGAAGACTTCCGAGCATCTGACGTATCAGCTGGAATCTTTCAAACCGTGAGGTCTGGCAGCCGCGCCTGCCGACCTGAAGGAGCGAAGAAAATGGTCCAGAAACCCTGGGGCGGCCGGTTTGCCGGGGAAACGGCCAAGACGGTGGAGGACTTCACCACTTCCCTGAGCTTCGATAAACGCCTCTATCGGCAAGATATTGCCGGCTCCGCGGCCCACGCCCGGATGCTGGGCCGCCAGGGGATTATTGCTCCGGCCGAAGCGGAGGAACTCGTCCGGGGCCTGGAAGAGATTGGCGCCGAAATCGACTCAGGCGCCTTCGACTTCGACCCGGCCCTGGAAGACATCCACATGGCCATCGAGACCCGGCTCATCGCCAAGGTGGGCGAGGTGGGCCGCAAGCTCCATACCGCCAGGAGCAGGAACGATCAGGTGGCCCTGGATGTCCGCCTCTATCTGGCGGCGGCAGTGGAGATCTTGATCGAGGCGCTGGCGGAGCTGCGCCGGGCCGGGGCGCGGCTGGCCCGCCGCCACCTGGAGATCATTTTGCCGGGCTATACCCACCTGCAGCGGGCCCAACCCATCCTGCTGGCCCATCATCTATTGGCCTACGATGAGATGTGGCGCCGCGATGGGCTGCGCCTGACGGAGTCTCTGGCCCGCCTCAAGGTCTCGCCCCTGGGAGCTGCGGCCCTGGCCGGCACCACCTTTCCCATCGACCCGCAGTTTACTGCGGACCAACTGGGCTTCCCGGAGGTCTTTCGCAATAGCCTGGACGCGGTGAGCGACCGCGATTTTTTGCTGGAATTCCTGGCCCAGGCCGCCATCATTATGGTCCATCTGAGCCGCCTCTCCGAAGAACTCATCCTCTGGTCCTCGGCGGAATTCGGCTTCGTGGCGCTGCCGGACGCTTACGCCACCGGCTCCTCCATCATGCCCCAGAAGAAAAACCCTGACGTGCCGGAGCTCATCCGGGGTAAGAGCGGCCGGGTGGCCGGCCACCTCATGGGGCTGCTGATGACGGTCAAGGGCCTACCGTTGGCCTACAACCGGGACCTCCAGGAAGACAAGGAGCCGCTGTTCGACACGGTGGACACGGTGCAGGCCGCGGTGACGCTCATGACCGGGCTGCTGGAGCAATTGGAGGTGCGGCCGGAGAAGATGGCCGCGGCCCTCAAAGGCGGTTTTCTCACCGCCACGGACATGGCGGACTACCTGGTCACCAAGGGCGTGGCCTTCCGCACCGCCCACGAGCAGGTGGGCCAGACGGTGCGCCACGCCGAAGCCCAGGGGAAAGAATTGTGGGAGCTCAGCCTGGAGGAAATCCGGGAATTCGCACCCCTGGCCCAGGCCGATCTATTCGACTGGCTCAAGGTCGAAAACTCCGTGGCCCGGCGGCAATCCCCCGGGGGCACTGCGCCGGAAAGGGTGCGAGAGGCCCTGGAGCGGGCCGAGGCGGAACTGGGACTGAATCCTTATGAGCAGACCATGTGACCGGAGACGGGGGACGGGGGACCGGCGGGCGGCGTTAGCGGCTCTTTTCCTGATCCTGGCAATGATCCTGTTGGCCGCCGCCTGCGGCAAGAAGTTGCCGCCCCTGGCGCCGGACCAGGTCCTGCCGGCGCCGGTGCGGGAGTTTAAGCTCTCCCAGGAAGGCGACGCCCTGGTCTTGAGCTGGCTGCTGCCCCGGGTTAATCTCTTGGGGCAGCCATTGACCCAGGTGCAGGGCTGCCGCGTCTATCGGGCCGAAATCAAAGGAGTGTCGCCGGAGGCCCCCTGCCCGACGAATTTCGTCCTCTATGCCGACATTGACCTGGCCTATCCCCAGAAGGGCGAGGTGCGGGGTGAGGCCCTGGTCTTCCAGGACCGGGAACTGACGCCGGACCGCCGCTATTGCTACCGGGTGGCCGCCTATGACCAGGGCGGCTATCTGGGGGGCTGGTCCCCGACCCTGAGCCATGTCTGGGGCTGGCTGCCCCGGGCGCCCCGGGAGCTCAAAGTGGCGCCCGGAGACAAGGTGGTGCAGCTGAAATGGAGCCCCGTGACCCAGCTTAGCAATGGCTCACCGGTGCCGGACCTGGCGGGTTATCTCATCTATCGCCGCTCCGGCGACAGCGCCTGGATCAAGCTCAGGCCCGAGCCGGTGGCCCCAGCCGTTTACCAGGATGTAGCGGTGTTGAACGAAGTTGAATATACTTACAAAGTTCAGGCGGTGCGCCGCCTGGGGGGCGAGTTGCTGGCCAGCCTGGACTCTCCCCTGCAGGTCGCCAAACCGGAGAAGCTGACGGGGCCGCCGCCCCTGTTGGGCCTGTTCGCGGTGCCCACTTCCCAGGGGGTGGAGTTGCGCTGGGAGCCCAGCCCCGCCGCCGATCTGGCGGGCTACCGGGTCTATCGCCGGGGGCCGGGGGTGGAGGCGCCTGAGCTGCTAACCCCCGAGTTGCTCACCAAGCCGTATTTCGTCGATTCCCGGGTGCAACGGGGCCGGACTTATTCCTATTACGTGACCGCGGTGGACAGCACCCGCCGGGCCAACGAGAGCCTGCCGTCGGAAGAGGCGGCGATCAGCTATTAGCATTAGCTGTCAGCTTTAGCGGTCAGCTGGGAAAATCAGCTACTCAGGGCGAACACCAGGTTCGCCCCTACGAAAAATATTTCGATAGTTAGCATTAGTCGGCATTAAAGAAATCGCAACCTAAAGGTTGCGGCTACCAAAGAAACACAAAGGCTGCAACATGCACCACTTCAATTACCAGGCAGGCGAACTCTACTGTGAAGAAGTCCCGGTGCGTAAGATCGCCGCCAAGGTCGGGACCCCTTTCTATCTCTATAGCGCGGCCACTTTGGGGCACCACTACCGGGTCTTCGAAGCCGCCTTCCACGGCTTTCCCCATCTCGTCTGCTTCGCGGTCAAGGCCAACGCCAACCTGGCCATCTTAAGCCTGCTGGCCCGTCTCGGCTGCGGGGCCGACATCGTCTCCGGCGGCGAACTCCAACGGGCCCTGGCCGCCGGGGTGGACCCGGGCCGCATCGTCTATTCCGGGGTGGGCAAGAGAGGCGACGAGATCCGGGCCGCCCTGAAGGCCGGCATCCTCCTGTTCAATATGGAATCCTCCCAGGAACTGGAGGAGATCAACCGCATCGCCGGCCGCCTGAGGAAAAAGGCTCCGGTGGCCTTGCGGATCAACCCGGACATCGACGCCCGGACCCATCCTTACATCTCCACCGGGCTCAAGAAAAACAAGTTCGGCATCGACCTCGATCAGGCCCTGGAGGATTATCGCCGGGCCATGGCGCTGCCCCACCTGGAGGTGGTGGGGGTGGCCTGCCATATCGGTTCCCAGATCACCGAGGTCTCTCCCTTCGTGGAGGCCCTGGAGCGCCTCAAGGAGCTGATCCGGCGCCTGCAGGAACTGGGCATCGGCATCCGCTACCTGGACCTGGGCGGCGGCCTGGGCATCCAGTACGATCAGGAAGAGCCGCCGCACCCCCGGGAGTACGGCAGCGAGCTGCTGAAGCATCTTCAGGAACTGGACGTCACCCTGATCCTGGAGCCGGGCCGGGTGCTGGTGGGCAACGCCGGCATCCTGGTGACCAAGGTGCTCTATACCAAGGAGAGCGAAGCCAAGCATTTCATCATCGTGGACGCGGGCATGAACGACCTGGCCCGCCCCAGCCTCTACGGCTCCTACCACGGGGTCTGCCCGGTGGTGCAGCAGTCCCGGCCCCTGGTTAAGGCCTCCCTGGTGGGGCCCATCTGCGAATCCGGGGATTTCCTGGCCAAGGACCGGAAGCTGCCGGCCTTCCAGCCGGGGGAGCTGGTGGCGGTAATGAGCGCCGGGGCCTATGGCTTTTCCATGAGTTCCAATTACAACGCCCGGCCCCGGGTGGCCGAAATCTTGGTGCAGGACGGCGAATTTTATGTTATCAGAAAACGGGAGACCTATCGCCAACTTACCTGGGGGGAGGCCATCCCGGAGTTTTTGAAGTAGGGGCGGACCCAGGTGTCCGCCCTAAATTCCGGGCGCACACGCAGGTGCGCCCCGACATTTCGGCCAGGCAAATCATGGTAGCTCCAGAAATTAACCATATTTCCTTTTATAAAATGCACGGCGGGGGCAACGATTTTGTTCTCATCGACCACCGGGCGCGGTTTATCCCGGAAGCCGAGCAGCCCGGGTTTGCCCGCCGGGTCTGCCACCGCCAGCTCGGGATTGGGGCCGACGGCCTGATTCTCATCGAAGGGTCGGACCAGGCCGATTTCCGTTGGCGCTTTTACAACGCCGACGGCTCCGAGCCGGAGATGTGCGGCAACGGCGGCCGCTGCGCCGCCCGCTTCGCCGTCCTGCACGGCATCGCCCCGGAAAATCTGGCCTTTGAGACCCTGGCCGGCCTCATCCACGCCGAAGTTAGGGGCCGCCGGGTCAAGGTGTCCATGGCGGGAGTGGGGGATTTTAATCTGCATCAGACCATCCCCCTGGAGGAAGCCAACGTCACCGGCCATTTCGTCCGGGTGGGGGTGCCTCACCTGGTGGTGCCGGTGGACGACCTGGAGGCTGCCGCGGTAACTGAGTGGGGCCGGCTGCTCCGTTTCCACCCGATGTTTCAGCCGGCGGGCACCAACGTCAATTTTGTCAGCTTTACCGGGCCCCGGACCCTGTCCATCCGCACCTATGAGCGCGGGGTGGAGGATGAAACCCTGGCCTGCGGCACCGGTTCGGTGGCCGCCGCCCTGGTGGGCGCCTGCCTGGGGAAGCTTGACTCCCCGGTGGCCGTGCACACCCGGGGCGGCGAAATCTTGAACGTCTACTTCAAGCCCCAGGGCGGGGCTTGCAGCGAGGTCTATTTGGAAGGAGACGCCCTGGTGGTCTGCCAGGGCGATCTGTGGGTCGAGGAACTCAAGTAAGGAGGTAGTACCATGTTAAAGGGAGCCATCACCGCCATCGTCACTCCCTTCAAGAACGGCCAGTTCGATGAAGCGGCCTATCGGGAACTCATCGAGTTCCAGATCAAGGGAGGCATCAACGGCATCGTGCCCTGCGGCACCACCGGCGAATCCCCCACCCTGTCCCACGCCGAGCATAAGCGGGTGGTGGAGACCTGCGTCGACCAGGTGAAAAAACGCGTGCCGGTGATCGCCGGCGCGGGCTCCAACAACACCGCCGAGTCCCTGGACCTGACTAAGCATGCCCAGGCGGCCGGGGCCGATTATGCCCTGCTGATCACTCCTTACTACAACAAGCCGACCCAGGAAGGGCTGTATCAGCACTATAAAACCATGGCCTCCCAGACCAAGATTCCCATCGTGGTCTATAACGTGCCGGGGCGCACCAGCGTCAACCTGCTGCCCGAGACCATGGCCCGGCTGGCCGAGATTCCCAATATCGTCGGCCTCAAGGACGCCACCGGCAACCTGAGCCAAGGCTGCAAGACCCTGGAGCTGTGCGGCGATAAGATCACGGTGCTCTCCGGCGACGACTTCACCACTTTTCCGCTGCTGTGCGTGGGCGGCATGGGGGTGATTTCGGTGGTCTCCAACGTGGTGCCGGGCGATATGGCGGGCATGTGCGCGGCGTTTTTCAAAGGCGACCTGGAAGGGGCCCGGAAACTCCATTACAAGATGTGGCCCCTGACGGAGGCCATGTTCTTTGAGACCAACCCCGTACCGGTCAAGACGGCCCTGAAGATGATGGGAAAGGTCACCGGCGAGGTGCGGCAGCCGCTGTGGACGATGACCGTAAGGCTAATGAAGAGAAACTGCGCACAGGTGATGCAGAAGTACGGGTTGATTAAATGATACGAGGTTGTAGGGGCGCACCTGCGTGTGCGCCCTCTCAGGGCGGACACATAGGTCCGCCCCTACAACTATGGAGGACTCCATGATCAAAGCCATCGTCTCCGGCCCGGCGGGGCGCATGGGCGGCCGGATTATCCATATGATTGAGGCGGCGGCGGGGATCACCCTGGCCGGCGCCTTCGAACGGCCCGGCCATCCAGCGGTGGACAAAGATGTCGGCGAGGTGGTGGGGCTGCCGGCCATGGGTATCAAGGTGGCGGACTATCTCCACGAGGTCCTGGGGGAGGGGGACGTGGTCATCGAATTCACCCATCCCGAGGCGTCGCTGAACCATCTGCGGGAGGTGGCCGCGGCGAATAAGGCCATGGTTCTGGGGACCACCGGCTTTTCCCCGGCCCAGGTGGCCGAGATCCACGCCTTAGGCGCCCGGACGCGGCTGGTCTTCGCCCCCAATATGAGCGTCGGGGTAAATCTGATGTTTAAGGTGGTGGCCGACATCGCCAAGGTGCTCTGCAGGAAGGCTACGACGTGGAGATCGTCGAGGCCCACCACCGCCTGAAGAAGGACGCGCCCAGCGGCACTGCCGTGAAGCTGGCCCAGGTCATCGCCCACGCCCTCGACCGGGACCTGGAGAAAGTCGGGGTTTACGCCCGCCACGGCATCATCGGGCCGCGCACCGATAAAGAGATCGGCCTCCAGACGGTGCGGGCCGGGGATATCGTCGGGGAGCACACCGTGCTCTTCGGCGGCATCGGCGAGCGGCTCGAGATCATCCACCGGGCCCACAGCCGGGACAATTTTGCCAAGGGCGCGGTGCGGGCGGCGCAATGGGTGGTCAATCAGCCGCCGGCCTGTTATGACATGCAGGATGTGCTGGGACTGAAGTAGGAAAATAGTGGTCAGTGGCCAGTATTAAATTATAGGGCGGCCTGCGGCCGCCGATTTTAAGTCCCCCTTTGTAAAAGGGGGATTTAGGGGGATTTAGAGATGGTGTGAAATCCCCCCCCTACCCCCCTTTGTCAAAGGGGGGAGAAAATAAGGTTGAGATAAGATGCGCATCGTCAGATTTGAAATGGAGGGTCGCACCGGGTACGGCCTCCTGGCAGGCGAAAAAATCAAGGTCCTGTGGGGCACGCCCTATGACGGCGGTCTGGCCAATACCACCGGGGAAGTCGTCTCCCTGCCGGAGGTCACCCTGCTGGCGCCCTGCGAGCCTATCTAAAATCGTCGCCATCGGCTTGAATTACCGGGACCACGCCGCTCGAGTTCGGCCACCCCATTCCCGAAGAACCCTTGATTTTCATGAAGCCCAGCACCGCGGTGATCGGCCCGGATGAGGACATCGTCTATCCCGAGATGAGCCGCCGGGTGGATTACGAAGCGGAGCTGGCGGTGGTCATCGGCAAACCTTGCAAGGACGTGGCGGCTGAGGACTTCCGGGCCTACGTCCTGGGTTACACCTGCATCAACGACGTCACCGCCCGGGACTTGCAGAAAAAGGACGGCCAGTTCACCCGCTCCAAGAGCTTCGACACCTTCGCCCCCCTGGGGCCCTGGATCGAAACGGAGATTGCCGACCCGGATAACCTCACGGTGGAGGCCTACCTGAATGGCGAGCGCCGGCAGCACGGCAACACCAGTAACATGGTCTTCGGGGTGGCGACCCTGGTGTCGTTCATCTCCCGGATCATGACCCTGCTGCCGGGCGACGTCATCGCCACCGGCACGCCCTCGGGCATCGGCCCCATGCGGGAAGGCGACGTGGTGGAGATCAGGGTGGAGTCCATCGGCGCCCTGCGCAATCGCTTAGTCTCTTGGGAAAAATAGGGACACCTCCTATTTTTTTGAGACCTGACCTGATATGGCAAAAAAACAGTTAAAAAAATAGGAAGTGTCCCTATTTTCCAAGGCAGAATAAATGGCAGATTTTTTCAAACCCGCGGCGCGGCTGGACCTGATCCCGCCCTATCTCTTCAAGGCCATTGACGACAAGAAGGCCAAAGTCAAGGCTAAGGGGGTGGACATCATCGACCTGGGCGTGGGGGACCCGGACCTGCCCACCCCGCGGTTCATCGTGGATAAGATGATGGAGGTGGTGCAGCACCCCGGCACCCACCGCTACCCGGCCTACTCCGGCCTGAATCTCTTCCGGGAGGCGGTGGCCCGCTGGTATCAGAAGCGCTTCAGGGTGGAGTTGGACCCGGGAAGCGAAGTCCTCACCCTCATCGGCTCCAAGGAGGGCATTGCCCATCTACCCCTGGGGATCAACAACCCGGAGGATATCAACCTGATGACCACGCCGGGCTACCCGGTGTATCAGATGGGCACCCTGTTCGCCGGCGGCTTCTGTCATTTCGTCCCCTTGACCAGGGAAAACGGCTTCCTGCCGGACCTGGACGACATCTCACCCCTGGTGGCCCGGGACGCCAAGGCTTTCTTCTTCAATTACCCCAACAACCCCACGGCGGCGGTGGCGGATAAGGATTTTTTCGCCAGGGTGGTCGATTTTTGCCGGGAGCACCAGATCATCGCGGTGCACGACGCGGCCTACACCGAACTGGCCTTCGACGGTTTCAAGCCCCCCAGCTTCCTGGAGGCGCCCGGGGCCAGGAAACTGGGCATCGAGTTTCATTCGCTCTCCAAGACCTACAACATGACGGGCTGGCGCCTGGGGATGGCGGTGGGAAACCGCGAGGTGCTGGCGGCCCTGGGCAAGATCAAGAGCAACATCGACTCCGGGGCCTTCGACGCCATCCAGCTGGCGGGCATCGCCGCCCTGGATTCGGACCAGAGCTGCGTCCGGGAAAACTGCGCCATCTTGCAGGAGCGCCGGGATATCCTGGTGGGGGGCTTGCAAAAGCTGGGTTATGACGTGACGCCTCCCAAGGCCACCTTTTACGTCTGGCTGCCGGTGCCTAAAGGGCTGACCTCCATGGGCTTCACCACCCACCTGCTGGAGCAGGCCGGCATCGTCACCATTCCGGGGAATGGCCTGGGCGAGCCCGGCGAAGGCTACGTGCGCCTGGCTTTGACGGTGCCCAAGGCGCGACTCGAAGAGGCCCTGGCGCGGTTGAAAAAGATTGGCTAAGAACCGAAGCCGTATCCCATGAGCAGCGACCTATCCCGGAAAACCTGGCTCGAGCGCCATCCCAAAAAGATAATATTTCTGTTAGTATTTTTGGTGGTCTGCGGCCTGGCCCTGGTGACAGAAAAGATCCTGGTCCTGAAGGCCGGCAACCTGCGGCATTCCCAGGGGGTGAAGCGGTACATCAAGTTGCGGGAATTCCCTCCGGGTTACGCCGAAGTGCTGCTGCCCCCCAAAGAGGCCTTGACCATTTCGGACACCCTGGTCCGGCGGGATTATATCATCAGGGTGGATGACAACGGCTTCATTATGCCGTCCAAGGTGCATGAGCACCCGGACCTGGTGCTGGCCTTTTTAGGGGGCTCCACCACCGAATGCATCTATGATGATGAAAATAACCGGTTCCCTTATCTGGCCGGCCACTTGCTGGAGGAAAAGACCGGGCTCAAGGTGAATTCCTACAATGCCGCCAAAAGCGGCAACGATTCACTGCACTCCATCAATGTCTTGGTGAATAAAGTGGTGCCCCTCAAACCCGACATTGCGGTCACGATGGAAAATATCAACGACTTGGCCGTGTTGCTCTATGAAGGGACCTACTGGAACAACCACCCGACACGCTCGCCGCTGGTGGTGAAAAGGCCATGCTGGAAAACGGTGGGCAAGGATCTGGAGGATACTTTCCATATGGCCCGGGACCTGGTGATTCCCAACCTCTACGGCGTTATTCATCGGCTGGTGCAAACGGAGAGCAAATTCAAAAAAGATGAGTTTAAGCAGGTCCGGGGCCGAAAAATCGAGGTCAATCAAGACCAACTGGTGCCCGAATTCACCCTGAATCTCCAGACCTTCATCAATATCTGCCGGGCCCGGGGAATTACCCCGGTCCTCATGACCATGCCCAGCCGGCTGAAGGACGACCCCGACCCCTTGATCGCCCGGCTGATGAAGGGCCTGGAGGTGCAGCAGGGCATCACTTACCGGGAATTTAAGGGGGCCTTTGACCGCTTCAACCAGGTCATCCGGGAGGTTGGGGCCAAAAACCAGGTGCCGGTAGTGGATTTGGCCCGGGAAATCCCCCAGGAGAAAGAATATATGTCCGACGTGGCCCATTACACCCCAGCGGGCTCCCGGCTGGTGGCCCAGAAGATTGCCGCCGCCCTGAGGCCGGTGGTGTCTTCTTTGAACAAGCGGCCGTCGGCCAACTAATAGAGTGCTGTCAAAAAGACTTTTCCGGGAAAAGGAATTTTTAAAACCATGCCCCTGGGATACCCCGCTATAACTGAAACGAAGCCGGTTATTGCCTATATCGGGTTGGGGGCCAACCTGGGCGATCCCGCCGGGCAGTTGCGCCGGGCTCTGGCGTTGATTGGCCGCCCTGGACGAAGTGGAGGTAGTGCCAGGTTTCCAGCTTTTTATCTGAACCCGCCCCTGGGGCCGCCGGAGCAGCCCTGGTACGTCAACGCCGTGGCGCAGGTGCGCACCCGGCTGGCCGCGGAGGAACTTCTGCGGGGCTTGCAGCGCCTCGAGGCCGCCCTGGGCCGGGTCCGGGGGGAGCGCTGGGGCCCCCGGGTCATCGACCTGGACTTGCTGCTCTACGACGGCGAGGTCAGCCGCACCCCGGAATTGGTCCTGCCGCATCCGGAGATGCACCGTCGGGCCTTTGTCCTGGCGCCGCTGGCGGAAATCGCCCCGGACGCCTGGCACCCGGTCCTTAATAAAAGCGCCGCCCAACTCCTGGCGGAACTGGCTGCGGCGGACCGGGAGGCGCTTACAACCAATGTCGCTTGAGGAATCGGAACGATGTCCCGTTTAATAGGCGGTTTAATCCTGGGTTACTTGATTTACTTGGTGGTCAAGAAGGTGGCCCAATCCCTGGGCCTCTGGCCCGAAGCGCCCCGGCCGCTGGCCAAAGACCGGGAACCGGACGTGCTGGTCCAGGACCCGGTATGCCAAACCTTTATCCCTCGTAAAGAGGCGCTGAAGGCCGAAAAAGACGGAAAAGTCTATTTTTTCTGTTCCGAAGGCTGTTTAAAGCGGTTCATGCGTAGTGGCAGCAATTAACTTTTATGATATGATATGAGGTCATCATGAAATTTTTCATCGACACCGCCAACCTGGATGAGATTCGCGAGGCCCACAGCCTGGGCCTGGTGGACGGAGTGACCACCAACCCCAGCCTGTGCGCCAAGCCGGGAATTGAGAACCGACGAGCAATTTAAAGAGCACTGATCCGCACCATCTGCGACCTGGTCCAGGCGCCGGTGAGCGCCGAGGTGGTGGCCACCGACGAAGCCGACGCCATGGTGGCCGAGGCCCGGGAACTGGCCAAAATCCACGAGTGGGTGGCGGTGAAGATCCCCATGACCCCGGACGGCCTCAAGGCCACCCGCATCCTGGCGGCAGAAGGCATCAGGGTCAACGTCACCTTGATTTTTCAGCCTTTGCAGGCCCTGCTGGCCGCCAAGGCCGGCGCCGCCTACGTCAGCCCCTTCATCGGCCGCCTGGACGACATCGGCCACCGGGGCATGGAAATCGTGGAGCAGATCGTCACCATCTTTGAAAATTACGGTTTCGAAACCGAGATCATCGTGGCCTCGGTGCGCTCTCCCCTGCACGTCCTGGAGGGCGCTCTGGCCGGCGCCGATATCGCCACCATCCCTTACGGGGTGCTGCTGCAGCTCATGAAACATCCCCTGACGGATGCCGGGTTGAAAAAGTTCTTGGAGGATTGGGAAAAGGCCCGCAAGTAGGGGCGGACCCAGGTGTCCGCCCTGCGTTGAGGGCGCACCCACGGGTGCGCCGCCACTTGCTTATTTGACCTATGGAACAGGTAGAGACTGACATCTGGAGCACCCCCAACATGCTCACCGGGATGCGCATCGCCGCGGTGCCGGTGGTGGTGTTCCTCTTGCTCTTCCCCGGGCAGCTGGCCAGTTCCCTGGCGGGTATTTGCTTTGTGCTGGCCGGGGCCACGGATTTTCTGGACGGTTTTCTGGCCCGGCGGTACCGGAGCGTGAGCCGCTTCGGCAAATTCCTGGACCCCCTGGCGGATAAGTTGCTGGTCTCCGCGGCCCTCATCATGCTCATCCCCCTGGGACGGGTGCCCGCCTGGATCGCCTTTCTCATCGTGGGCCGGGAACTGGCGGTCACGGGCTTGAGGGGCCTGGCCGCCACCGAAGGCATCATCCTGGCCCCGGACCGCTGGGGCAAGGCCAAAACTTTGCTGCAAATGGCGGCCTTAACCGGCTTGATTTTGCACTACCCTTTCCTGTCCATTAACTTTCAACAACTGGGCACAGTCCTGCTCTGGCTGGCCCTCATCATCACCCTGGTTTCCGGGACGTGGTATTTCCAGACATTTTTCCGGCAGCAGCCGGAAGGCCCCAAGTCTTGACAAAAACGGCTCATGAATAGATATTTTAGGGAGCGAACCAACGGAGGAAGAAATTGGCCAGACACATTTCCGCCCTGAAGCGGGCAAGACAGAATGAAAAACGGCGGCTGCGCAACCAGGGCCGCAAGACCAGGGTCAAACACGCCGTGCGCGAAGTGCGCGCCGCGGTTGGGCAAAAAAATCTGGCAGCCGCGGAGACCGCCTTGCAAGAAGGCCGTGCCCACCATCGCCAAGGTGGCCGGCAAGGGCACCCTCCACTGGCGCACCGCCGCCCGGAAGATTTCCCGCCTCACCCGGCAGGTCCAGGCATTGCAAGGCTCATAAAAAAGCCCACCACAGAGAGCGCACAGAAGAAATATTAGTTCAAAGTTCAAGGTTCAAAGTTCAAAGTCGAAAAACCGGCTTGAACCTTGAACTTTAAACTTTGAACTATTTTTCACCCCGGCCCCATCTTCAGCAAAGCCCATTCCAGCCACAGCCGCGGCGAGCCGGCGCTGGTCTTCAGTTGCAGGTCAACGTGGTGCAGCAGGAACAGGTGGGAGCGCAGGGCCGCACTCCGAAAAGTGCTTGGCCTGCTGCGCCACTTTCCTCATGGTTCCACTGGCGTCAGGTTGAGGCCGCCACCGCCCTCTTTAAGCCGCATCAGTTTGCGCAAATGCCCGGCCAGCGTCGCCAGAATTTTGGGCTCTTTCTCCCCCAGGTCCAGTAAATGGGCCAGGGCGGTGAGGCGCTTGTGGGCCCCGGCTCCCCCAGGGCGTCCAAAAGGGCGAAGATGTTGTAGGTGCGGCTGTGGGTGGCTTAGCTGGTTCACCAGGCTGGGGGTCAGGGACTTTTCCTCGCCGGCATAGAGGGCCAGCTTCTCCAATTCCTGGCTCAGGTCCGCCAGGTTATCCCCCACGATCTCCACCAGGCGTTGGGCCGCGGCCAGGGTCAGGGTCTTTCCCAGACTCCTGGCCTCCTGGGTCAGCCACTGGAACAGCTCCGCTTCCTTCAGGCGGTAAAACCCCAGGGCCGCGCCCTCCTTTTGCAGCCGGCCCCAGACGGGATTCTTCCCCAAATCTTTAACCTTGGCCCCCTCCGCCAGGAGCACCACCCAGGCCCGGGGGGCGGGGTGGTCCAGGTAATCGTTGATGGCTTTGAGGGCCGCGGCATTGAGCTCCAGTCGGCGCAACACCAGGAGCTGGCCCGGCCCCCACAGCGAGGCCTCCCGGGACTCGGCCAGGAACTCCGGCAGCGCCTTCTCCTGGGCCTCCGGCAGCGCCTCCTCCTGGGCCTTCCGCATGACCCGGGCGGGTGCCTCCCGCTGCACCCGGACCGGCGCCTCGCCCCACTGGTCCTTAAGGCCCTCCTCCAGCCGCGCCAGGGCCCGCTCCATGAGGAACTCTTCATCCCCATAAAATAGATAAAGGGGCCGGACGGCCTGACGTTCGAGATGGCGTTCGATGATGGGATGGGACATGGGAATTTTAGCTTTCAGCGGTCAGCAATCAGCTTTAAAAAAGTATTTTACGATTACGTGAAGCGGCAAGCCGTCAGCGGGTAGTATTCAGCAGTTTCTTTTGCTGAAAGCTGACAGCTAATCGCTAAATCACCAACAACACCTTATCCATGACCCGGCGGGCCAGGGTGACCGCGGCCCGGCGCAGGCCTTCGGACTTGGTGGCTTCGCCGGCGTGATAGTTGGGGTCCACCACGTAGTCTTCCTGCAGCACCTGGGCATCTTTCCAGAGGACCTTGCCGTTGTCCTGCTGGCGCAGGGTCAGTTCCACCCGCACCGTCACCCGCCGCACCGTGGATTGGGTGACGCTTTGGAAGGCCACCGAGGTGTTGTCCACGGATTGGACCTTGCCTTCCAGGACCAGGTCGGCGCCCTCCTCATAGGGCGTCACTTTGACGGCCCGGGTCTGGGTGAAGACGTTGATCAGGGCGTTGGCCAGGATAGCTTCCAGGCCCACCTCGGTGGAGCGGTTGGCAAACAGCGGCACCGCCAGAGTGCGGGTGGTGGGGCCGATGGGTTCGGCGCCCATGGGGTGATAACCGCACCCTGAAAGGGCACAGATGAAGCAGATAAGCGCACCGACCTGACGGGCCATCATACCTCCGGTTCCTTAGACAACAATGTTGACCAGTTTCCCATTACGAGCCCAGACAATCTTTTTGTACTTATCCGTGCCCCATTTCCGGATCGCCTCGTCACTTAATATTTTGGCCTCAATCACGGCTGTGGCGTCTGCAGTGCGAACTTGAACCCGGCCCCGGACCTTGCCGTTTACCTGCACGACCACCTCAAAATGGGGCTCTACCAGGGCGTCAGCCTGGGCTTGAGGCCAGCAGCAGGTTTGCAAGGAATCGCCCTGGCCGAGCAACTGCCACAATTCCTCGGCGATGTGAGGCACCATGGGGCTCAAGAGCAGAATAATCGCCTCAAGAGCTTCCCGGAAGACTGCTTTGCCGGCGGCGTCGTCCTCATCCCGGGGATTCTCCAGAGCCAGATAAAAGGCGTTGACCAACTCCATGATCGCGGCGATGGCGGTATTGAAGTGGAAGGAGTCCTCGATGTCGTCGCTAACCTTTTTGACGGTCTTATGCAATTTATGACGGAAATCCCAGAGCGCCGGTCCCAGGTCGTCACCTTTGCCCTGGTAAGGGCGGACCTTGGCAATGTCCGGCAGCAGCGCCTGCACCAGGTTCCAGAGGCGGTGCAGGAAGCGGTTGGAGCCGGCCACCCCCTGGTCGCTCCACTCCAGGTCCTTCTCCGGCGGCGCCGCAAAGAGCATGAAGAGGCGGGCGGTGTCGGTGCCGTACTCCTGGATCAGGTATTCCGGGTCCACCACGTTGCCCTTGGATTTGGCCATCTTGGCCCCGTCTTTCAGGACCATGCCCTGGGTCAGGAGGCGCTGAAAGGGCTCGTCGATCTGGACCAGCCCCAGGTCCCGCAGCACCTTGGTGAAGAAGCGGGCATAGAGCAGGTGCAGCACCGCGTGTTCGATGCCGCCGATGTACTGGTCCACCGGCAGCCAATAGTTCACCCGGGCCTTATCCAGGATGCCGTCGGTGTAGTCGGTGCAGGCGTAGCGGAGAAAATACCAGGAGGACTCCACGAAGGTATCCATGGTGTCCACCTCCCGGCGGCCCGGGCCGCCGCAGGCAGGACAGGTGACTTCATAAAAGCTGGGCAGATGGGCCAGGGGCGAGCCGCCCTCTCCGGTGATCTCCACGTCCAGGGGCAGGACCACGGGCAGGTCTTGCTCCGGCACCGGCACCAGGCCGCATTTTTCGCAATAGATGATGGGGATGGGCGCCCCCCAGTAGCGCTGCCGGGAGATGAGCCAGTCCCGCAGGCGGAAGTTGACCGCGGGCCGGCCCAGGCCCTTGGCTTCCAGGTAAGCGGCGATGGCCTCCCGGGCCTGGTCGCTGGTCAGGCCGGAAAAGTCCCCGGAGTGCACCAGCACGCCGTCGTCTTCATAGGCCGCGGGCATATCCTCGGCCCGCAGTTCTTCTTGTGGCGGCTGAATCACCACCTTGACGGGAAGACCGTACTTTTGGGCGAACTCAAAATCCCGCTGGTCGTGGGCCGGCACCGCCATCACCGCGCCGGTGCCATAGCCCATGAGGACGAAGTTGGCCACGTAAATCGGCATTTGCCAGCCGGTGACCGGGTTCTGGCAATAGCGCCCGGTGAAGACGCCCTCCTTGGTGATCTCTTCCAGGAAGCCGCGGCTGCGGTTCTGGGCCGACCAATATTCCACGAAGCGGCGCACTTCGGCTTCCTGGGCAGTTCCCCGGGCCAATTCCAGGGCCAAGGGGTGCTCCGGAGCCAGACTCATGAAGGTGGCGCCGAACAGGGTGTCGGCCCGGGTGGTGAAGACTTTGATGGACGAACCGGCGCCCTCCAGGGGAAAGTGAATCTCCGCCCCCGGCGACTTGCCGATCCAGTTGCGCTGCATGGTGACGACCCGTTCGGGCCAGTGGCTGAGCTGGTCCAGGTCGGCGAGCAGTTCCTCGGCGTAGGCGGTGATCTTGAAGAACCACTGGTCCAGTTCTTTTAGGTGGACCGGGGAGTCGCAACGCCAGCAGCGGCCGTCTTCCACCTGTTCGTTGGCCAGCACCGTGGCGCACTTCGGGCACCAGTTGACCGGCGCCTGCCGTTTATAGGCCAGACCGCGGCGAAACATCTCGATGAAGACCAGTTGCTCCCAGCGGTAGTAGTCCGGATCGCAGGTGGCCAGCTCCCGGGGCCAGTCGTAGCTGTAGCCCAGGGCCTGCAACTGGCCGCGCATATAGTCGATGTTGGCGTAGGTCCATTTGGCCGGATGCAGCCCCCGGGCCAGGGCGGCGTTTTCCGCCGGCAGTCCGAAGGCGTCCCAGCCCATGGGGTGCAGGACGTTGAAGCCCCGCAGGCGTTTGTAGCGGGCCACCACGTCGCCGATGGTGTAGTTGCGCACGTGCCCCATGTGGATGCGGCCGGAGGGGTAAGGGAACATCTCCAGGACATAGTATTTAGGCCGGGCGGGGTCCTCAGAGGCGTCATAGAGCCGCCGCTCCTGCCAAATTTCCTGCCACTTGGCCTCCAGGCGGCGGGGTTCGTAACGAGGTGGCATCGAAACTCCTGGAAAGCAAGATATTTTAACCTTAATAATTTACCATAGATGAACCTAAGGGACAAACGGTAAAGGGGAAAAGGTGAGGCCGGATTAGTGGCCCAGGCTTTCCAGCCTGCGCCGGCGCAGTCTAGAACCTGCGGCTACAGCAGGTAAGCCACCTTCCCCCTTGAATTTTCCCGTTTTTTTGATAACTTCTCCATATGGCGGTCCCAATTCCGGTCAGCGTCATCATCCCCACTTACAACCGGGCGGGCCTGGTGCAGGAGGCGGTGGCCTCGGTGCTGGCCCAGACCTGGCGGGACTTTGAAGTCCTGGTGGTGGACGACGGCGGGAGCGATGGCACCGAGGCGGCCCTGGCCCCCTATGCCTCCCGGCTCAGGCTGCTGCGCCGGGAGAGGCGCGGCGGGGTGTCGGCGGCGCGCAATACCGGCATCAAGGCGGCCCGGGGCGAATGGCTGGCCTTTCTCGACTCCGACGACCTCTGGCTACCGGAAAAACTCTCGCGGCAGATGGCCTATCTGGCCCAGCATCCGGAGCTGAAGCTCTGCCAGACCGAGGAGACCTGGGTCCGCCGGGGGCTGCGGGTCAACCAGCCCCTGACCCACCGGAAGGTCGGCGGCCGGATCTTTTTCGCCTCCCTGGAACGCTGCCTGGTGAGCCCCTCGGCGGTGATCCTGCACCGGCGCCTCTTGGAGGAGCACGGCGGCTTCGACGAGGACCTGCCCGCGGCCGAGGACTACGACCTCTGGCTGCGCCTGGCTTGGCGCTACGAGGTGGGCCTGCTGCCGGAGCCCCTGATCATCAAGCGCGGCGGCCGGGCCGACCAGCTTTCCGGCCAGTGGGGGCTGGACCGCTACCGCATCCGGGCGCTAATGAAGCTCCTAAACGATCCCGGGCTGCCGGCCCCCGAGGCCGGGGCGGCCCGCCGGGTGCTGGCCCGGAAATGCGCCATCTACGCCCAGGGCTGCGAGAAGCGGGAAAAACACGGCGAAGCCCAACATTACCGGGAACTGGGCCGACGGGCCGGCTGGTCCAAACCAGGTCAGCCTGCCGCCTCGGACCCGGAAAAGCTTTTCTCCAAAGGAGCTTAAAGGATAATCAAAATGATTAAATGTTCCAGCGCCGAGGCAAATTTTGAGACTCATTTTACCGACGGCAAGCATCGGGGCGTATGCGACGCACCGGTGGAAAAAGGAGGCGGCGGCGCCGGTTTCGGGCCTCATGAGCTTTTGGAAGCCAGTCTGGCCGGTTGTCTGAATATCTGGACCAGGAAATATGCCAGCGAGCACCAGATTCCCCTGGCCGGGATAACCACCGAAGTCTCCTTGAACCGGGAGGTTCCCGGGGAGGCCATCTTTGCCTATGCCATTGAGCTGCACGGGCCCCTGACCGAGGGCCAGCGACAAGAATTGCTCCTGGCGGCCGAATCGTGTCCGGTGCACCAAACCCTGTCCCGGAAAATCTCATTTCAGCCAATGACCGCCAAATAAAAGATCGGGAGGGTCCATGGAGATCTACGACGCGATTCATCACCGCCGCAGCCACCGCCAGTACAAACCGGACCTGCCGCCCCGGGAAGTCCTGGAACGGGTCATCGAGGCCGCCTTGTGGGCGCCTTCGGGAGCCAATCAGCAGGGCTGGGGAATTACCGTCATGGCCGGCCAGGTCCGGGATGACTTTGTGGCCTTGATCAGCCAGGCACTCAAATACCTCATGCCCCGGTTGAAGCAGGCCAACTACCCCGAAGAGGCCCAGAAACAGGTGATGCAGTTTTTTAAGAATCTGGGTGGCGCCCCGGTGGTGGCGGCGGTGACGATCTTCAAGGCCGCGGACAAATACGCCAATAGGTCCCTGATTCAGAGCGGCGCCGCCCTGATGCAGAACCTGCTGCTGGTGGCCCATGCCGAGGGCCTGGGCACCTGCTGGATGGCCGGGGCCAATTATCTGGAGGACGAAATCCTGAAGTTCCTGGGGAAAGAAGACCAGCAAATCCTGGCCATCACCCCCATCGGCTACCCGGCTAAAGAACCGCCGGCGCCGGCCCGCAAAGGCCGGGAAGTGCGCTGGCTGGGGTTTTAGCTATCAGCTATCAGCCTTCAGCTAAAAGCAAAGGCAAAGCCCACACATGCCTGAAAGCTTGTTAGAGAGAAGATGCCAAAAGAGATAAATAAGGGCTTTGACCTGCCTTCGCAGGTGAGGCCGCCTTTGTTGCAAATGCGGGCCGCCAGCGTCGTCAAGAACGGCAGACGCGTTTTGGACGACCTGTCCCTGATGATCCGCGAGGGCGAGCATACCGCCATCCTGGGCCCTAATGGGGCGGGCAAAACTTCCCTGATCCGGCTTATCACCCGGGAGGATTATCCCCTGGCCCACGCCAACGGCAGCGCGCCGCTGTTAATCTTCGGCCAGGACCTCTGGAATGTCTTTGAATTGCGCTCCCGGCTGGGTATCATCTCCGCAGAGCTGCAGGCGCTTTTTATCAACCGGACGATTCCGGGGCGCACCCGGGGTCTGGATGTCGTCCTGTCAGGTTTTTTCGCCAGCTACGGGCTGTTCCGGCATCAGGTGGTGACCGAGGCCATGCGGCAGCAGGCAATTCTGGCCCTGGCGCAACTGGAAGCCGCGCCCCTGGCGGACGCCTTTATCGAGACCATGTCCACCGGCGAGGCCCGGCGCCTCATGATTGCCCGGGCCCTGGTGACCGAACCCCGGGCCCTCATCCTGGATGAGCCGACCACCGGGCTGGACCTGTTGGCCCGGGCCCGGTTCCTGCAGACCTTGCAGAATATCGCCCGGCATGGCAAGACCATCATTCTGGTCACGCACCGGGTGGAGGAGATCTTCCCGGAGATCGACCGGGTGATCCTGCTGCAACAGGGGCGGATTTTGCTCGACGGCGCCAAGCGGGAGGTGCTGACCTCCCGCCACCTGTCGGCCATGTTCGGGGCGCCGATTCGGGTGCAGGAGAGGAAGGGTTATTACACCGCCACGAGCGGTGAATAAAGACCGGAGACGGGAGACCGGGGACCGGAGACCGGAGTTAGGCCCCCGTCCTCCGTCTCCCGTCCCCGGTCCATAAAGAGAGACCTAATGGCAGAAGACCAACAAAAACCCCTGGTGGAGCAGGTGCGGGCCGCGGGCTGAGCGTCCAAGATACCTCCAGGGGTCCTGGAGGAAGTCTTAAAAAGCCTGCCTTTCCAGACGCACCCCGATCTCCTGGTGGGATTGGAGGCGGCGGACGACGCCGGGGTCTATCGTTTGACCCCGGAGCTGGCCCTGATCCAGACGGTGGATTTCTTCACCCCCATCGTCAACGATCCCTATCAATTCGGCGCCATCGCCGCGGCGAACGCCTTAAGTGACATCTATGCCATGGGGGGCCGGCCCCTGATGGCCCTGAACATCGTCTGCTTTCCCCTGAAGACCGCGCCCGCGGACACCCTCAAGGCCATTCTCCGGGGCGGCCTGGACAAGGTGCACGAGGCCGGGGCCCTGCTGGTGGGCGGCCACAGCGTCGAAGACCCGGAGCTGAAATACGGCCTGGCGGTCACCGGGGTGGTGCATCCCGACCGGATCTTCACCAAGGCCGGGGCCCGGGCCGGTGACCTGCTCATCCTCACCAAGCCCCTGGGCACCGGCATCATCGCCACGGCTTTGAAGGGGCGGCTGGCCTCGAAGGAAGCCGAAGAAGCGGCTATCCGAGTCATGAGCACCCTCAACCGGGCTGCGGCCGAAGCCCTGGAAGGTCTGGAAGTGCACGCGGTCACCGACATCACCGGCTTCGGCCTCCTGGGCCACGGCCTGGAAATGGCCCGGGCCTCCCAGGTGGAGCTCACCATTTCCGCCTCCCGGGTGCCGGTCCTGTCCTGGGCCCGGGAATACGCCGCCATGGGTCTGGTGCCCGGCGGCAGCCACGCCAACCGCCGTTTTTGCGAGAACCACCTGACCCTCGAACCTGGGGTGGATCAGGTAACGCAGACCTCTTGAGCGACGCCCAGACCTCGGGGGGCCTGTTCATCGCCATTGCGCCGCAGGATGGTGAGACGCTTGATGAAGCGCCTTCAGGATGCGGGCGTGGCGGAGGCGGCCATTATCGGCGAGGTCACCGGCACCGGGGTAGGAAGGATTTGCGTTAAGCCCTAATTCGGCGGGACGGCACAACCTTTCTTGGTACTCGTTCCAAGGTGCAGCTTGGGAACGAGCAAGAATTTTGTAGGGTGCTTCCTACGCACCCTTTTTAGCTAGCAGCTTGTTTTGTTGGGGCGGGCGTCACCGCCCGCCATCTTCTTGCGCCTTTCCTTTGCGTCTTGGCGTGAGGATAATCTCTTTGGAACATAAAAGACGTCAATCATATTTCCTTATTCTGGAATTTCCCCCCTGTTTATGTGACTAAGGGGTAATGTGGAACAGTTGCGTGCGATTATCCTTAACCAGCGGCGGGGATTGGGTCTGTTCCGCAACGACTGCGGCTCTCAGGTGAATCTTCCTGGAATTAAAGAGGCTTGCCGGTGAGACACCTCCGGCCCTAAGCGGAGCAAAAGCGGCAAAATTCCCGCAAAATTCAATGGCGGAGAAACACCCGGGCTGCCGACTGTCCCATGCTTACCAGATAAATACTCTAAAAACGGTTGAAACGGCTGATAAATACGAGTCAGGAGAAATTACCTCGTGAAACCTGTAGACGAACAACTGGCCCTGATCAAGCAGGGCTGTCACGATATCATCCGGGAAGAGGAGCTGAAGGCGCGGCTGGAAAAGGCCGTTGCCACCGGCAAGCCCCTGCGGGTCAAGGCCGGGTTCGATCCCACCGCCCCGGACCTGCACCTGGGGCACACGGTGCTCATCCAGAAGCTCAAGCACTTCCAGGACCTGGGGCACCAGGTGATCTTTCTCATCGGCGACTTCACCGGGCTGATCGGCGACCCCTCGGGCAAGAGCGAGACCCGGCCGCCGCTGACGGAAGAGCAGGTCAAGGCCAACGCCGCCACCTACGAGCGCCAGATCTTCAAGATCCTGGACCCGGACAAGACCCTCATCGACTTTAATAGCCGCTGGATGAAGCCCATGCAGGCGCAAGACCTGATCCGCCTGGCGGCCCGCCACACCGTGGCCCGCATGCTGGAGCGGGAGGATTTTCATAAGCGCTACACCACGCAAACCCCCATCAGCATCCACGAGTTCCTCTATCCCCTGATCCAGGGCTACGACTCGGTGGCGCTGCAGGCCGACGTGGAGTTGGGGGGCACCGACCAGACCTTCAACCTGCTGGTGGGCCGGGACCTGCAGCGGGAATACGGCCAGGCGCCCCAGGTGGTCATCACCCTGCCGCTCTTGGAAGGGCTGGACGGGGTGCAGAAGATGAGCAAATCCCTGGGGAATTACGTGGGCATCGACGAGGCGGCCGGGGACATGTTCGGCAAGATCATGTCCATCTCCGACCCCTTGATGCTGCGCTATTTTGAGCTGCTCACCGACATTACCCCAGAGGCCCTGGCTTCCCTGAAAGATGATTTAGCCTCGGGCAATAAACATCCTCGCCAGGTCAAGGAAGAACTGGCGGTGGAGATCGTGGCCCGCTACCACGGCCGGGATGCGGCGGCGGAAGCGGCCCAGGAGTTCGCCCACATCTTCCGGGAGAAGGGAGTGCCCGAGGAGATTGAGGAGGTGACTCTGAAGGTCGAAGGGTCGAAGCTCTGGCTGCCCAAGGTCTTGTCAGAGGCGGGCTTGGCGGCCGGCACCTCCGAGGCCCGGCGGCTTATCACCCAGGGCGGAGTCCAGGTGGATGGAGAAAAGGTGACGGATGCCGACCTGGAACTGGCCGCGGGGAAATCGTATCTCTTGAAGGTGGGGAAAAGGCGGTTTAAGCGGGTGACGCTGGCAGGATAGTCTTGGGTAGGGCAGCCGGGGACGGCCGCCCGGGTTTGTGGTTGGCGGGCGGGGACGCCCGCCCCACCTTAAAAGGCACAGGCTGGAAGCCTGTGCTACCTTTATAGATAAAGCGGGCGACCCAGCGGGTCGCCCCTACTACTTATGGGCTGGTTTAGGGGTAGGGGGCAGGCGGCCACTTACAGGGAAAAAGGCGCCTGGCGCCATCCCCCAGAGCATTAGCCCTCTCCCCCAAGGTTTACTTTTTCCGCGCCTCGGCCCCGCCCGCCGCGGTGGCGGCGGCGACGGGTGCGGCGTCGCGGCTTGGCGGCCTTAGGTTGTGGCGCTCTGACCGGGACCTGCTCCGGGTCGCATCTCTCCAGCAATTCCGCCTCCGGGGCTTCTTTGATCTGGAACAGCAGCCAGGACTCAGGGTAGAGGGCCAAACGGGCCTGCCGGGCCGGCACCGGGCGGTGGCGCCGGAGCAGCGGGGCCACCCGGGCTTCCAGGGCCAGAATCTGGGAGACGTCGTCATGGCGCTGCCGGGGAAACTCGATCCCCCCCAGGGCTTCCTTGATCCCCTGGTGGATGAAGTCCCGCAACTCCTTGAAATCTTCCGGGAAGGACGGGCCTTGCTCCAAAAACGGCGTCAAAAAGACGGCCCACAGGAGGCTCTCAGAGACACTGCGCTCGGCCTGGATCAACAGGTCCAGCCGGTGGCACAGATCCAGGAGACGCTCCCCGCCGGCCTTCCCCAGGCGCCCTTCCCAGGTGGGGAAGATGGCGTAAAACAGGCCGGACTCCAGCATCAGCTTGAAGAAAGGGGCGGCCGCGGCGCTGCGGAAATCCTTGAGCAGTTCATCCCGCACCCGGGCCGGGGGACAGAGGCGGATCAGTTGGCGCTTGACCTTGATCTCCCGCCAGGCCTCGGGGTCGATGGTAAAGCCGATGCGGGCCGCGTGGCGCAGCACCCGCAGCATCCGCACGGGGTCCCGCACGAAGCGCACCGCCGGATCGCCGATAACCCGGATGCGCCGGTCCTTCAGGTCTTCCATCCCCCCCACGAAGTCCACCAGGGAAAAGTCGCTGATATTGTAGAACAGGCCGTTGATGGTCAGGTCCCGGCGTTGGGCGTCCTCGGCCGGGGTGCCGAAGGTGTTGTCCTTGGCGGGCGGACTATCGGCGTCCTGGACTTCGTCGAACTCCGAACGGCGCCGGAAGGTGGAGACCTCGACGATATGCCCCCCCCGGAAAAAGACCTGCACCAGCCGGAAGCGCTTGCCGATGATGCGGCTGTTGCGGAAGAGTTTGCGCAGTTCTCCGGGCCGGGCGTCGGTGACCACGTCGAAATCCTTGGGCCTTTTGCCCAGGAGCAGGTCCCGGACCCCGCCCCCCACCAGATAGGCGGTATAGCCGGCGTGCAGCAGCCGGTAAAGGACCTTCAGGGCCTCCAACTCGATGTCTCTCCGGGAGACGGTGTGTTCCGGCCGGGCGATGATATGGGGCTGGGGTACCGGTGGTTCGGGGGCGTCAAACCGCATTTAGTTATTATAGCCGAAATTTCTCAATTATTTAATCCCTTTTTCAATAATTTCCCCCGGTTCCAGGCTCAGAAAGGTAAAATTTTCCGGGTATGGGGGAATTATTGACAAGCCGGTCCATTCCAGATATTTCTAAGCTGTTAGAAGATTAAGGTGAAGTCGAGAAAAAATAGGGACACTTCCTATTTTTGCAGGGCAGAAGAAAACTGATTTTGGGAAGGTTAGGTTTATGGAGTTGCATTTTCAACAAAAATAGGAAGTGTCCCTATTTTTTAGTGCTGGCCCTGGCCACCTGGGGGGGCGTGGGCTTCCTGCCGGGCGCCCCCGGTACCTGGGGGACCCTGGCGGCCCTGCCCCTGTGGTGGGGGCTGACCCACCTGGGCCCCTGGGGCTACGGCCTGGGAACGGCGGCGGTGTTGCTCCTGGCCCTGTGGGCCGCGGGCCCGGCCCAGGAATGCCTGGGGCGAGCCGACCATCCCGCCATTGTCATAGACGAAGTGGCGGGCCTGTTAATCACCCTGGCCGGCATGCCCCTGACTTGGCCGGCCGCGGTTGCGGGCTTTATTTTATTCCGGACCCTGGATATCCTGAAACCGCCCCCCATCGGCTGGTTCACCAGGGGCGACTCGGGGGGCCTGGAAGTGGTGGTGGACGACGTGTTGGCGGGGGTGATGGCCGGCTGGCTTGGACTGGTTGGAGGTTATAAATGACTTCAAACTGAGGCGCAGAGGGCTAAAGGCTTTCTGGCCACTGACCTACTGGCAATAGCCTAAATGGAATCTAATGATTCATGGTGAAATCATCGCCACCGGCGCCGAGTTGATTTCCGGGCGGGTGGCCGATTTTAATGCCCGGTACGCCGCCCGGCGGCTCCACGAGGCCGGAATTACGGTGGAGCGGATTACCATTCTGGGGGATGAGCCGCCGCTGTTTCGGGAACTGCTGCTCCGGGCCCTGGCCCGCTCCCGGTTCATCGTCATTACCGGGGGCCTGGGGGCCACCGAAGATGACCTGACCGTGGCCGCCGCAGCCGAGGCCTTGGGGTTGCCGCTCCACTATGACGAGGCACTGCTGGCCCGCCTGCGCCGCTTTTTGGCAGAGCGCCGGATTCCCTGGCTGGAGCGCCACGGTCGCCTGGCTCTCCTTCCCCAGGGGGCGGTGGTGCTGGACCCCGGCGGCCTGGCCTGCGGCTTTGCCCTGAAGCACGGCGAGGTTCGGCTCTTTTTCCTGCCCGGGGTGCCGACGGAGATGCGCGCCCTGTTTGACGGCTATGTGCTGCCCAGCCTAATGGAGTTGGCCGGCGACGCCGGCGTCGTGGCCCAGCGCACCCTGAGGCTGTTCGGCATCTCCGAAACCCAGTTGCAGGAGGTGGTGGCGCAAATCCCGGAATTCCGGGAGGGGGTTAACGTGGGTTATTACCCCAATTTCCCCGAGAACCACCTCACCCTGACGGTGCACGGCCAAGACCGGCAGGAACTGGCTAAGACCCTGGACCGCCTCACCGCGGCCCTGGCCCGGGAGGTGAACGATCTCCTGCTGGGGCCCGAAGAGACGCCCCTGGAAGAGCTGGTGGGGCGCCAGTTGCAAGAGGGCGGGCTCACCCTGGCCCTGGCCGAGTCCTGCACCGGCGGCCTCATCGGCCACCGGCTCACCAGCGTGGCCGGGTCTTCGGATTATTTTCTGGGCGGGGTGGTCTCCTACGGCAACGAGGCCAAGGTGGACCTGCTGCAGGTGGACCCGGAAGTCCTGACCCAGTTTGGGGCGGTGAGCCCGGAGACGGCCCGGGATATGGCCCTGGGGGCCAGGGGGATGTTTGGGGCCGACCTGGGCCTGGCGGTCACCGGCATCGCCGGCCCCGGCGGCGGCAGCCCGGAGAAGCCGGTGGGCACGGTCTACATTGCCCTGGCCACGCCAGACGAAGTGGAGGTCTGGCACTACCTCTTCCACGGCAACCGGGAAGCCATCAAGATCTTGTCGGCCGAGACCGCCCTGGACCGGCTGCGGCGGAAGTTGAAAAAGATAGGATAGCGGTCAGTGGTCAGCTGGTTTAAGTTCCCCTCCATTGGGGAGGGCTGGGGGAGGGTGGCGATCGCTGTCGCCTGTTGCAAGTGCATAAAACGCCATTCCCTCCCCAACCTCCCCTGTCAAGGGTGAGGCAGTTAAGCCCCCGGCTTATGGGCAGTCGTTAGGCAGGCAGACGCCCGCCCCAACAAAACTAAAAACTTGAAACTCGAAACTCGAAACTAAAAAAATGATTCGCTGTTTTTTGGCCATTGACCTGCCCGAAGACCTGCGCCCCGGCCTGGCCCTGGTGCAGGGGGAGTTAAAAAAAGCCCAGGCCGACGTGCGCTGGGTGCCGCCGGGCAACATCCATATCACCCTGAAATTTTTCGGCAATGTCACGGACGCCGAAGTACCGGCCATCATTGCCGCGGCCCGGGAGGTGGCGGCGGAGCAGGCGCCCTTGACGCTCAAGGTCACCGGGGCCGGGGCCTTCCCCAATATCCGCAGCCCCCGGGTGGTGTGGCTGGGGCTGGGGGGGGATATGCTCCCCCTGAGCCAGTTTTTTTACCGGCTGGAAAAGGCCTTGGCGGCGCTGGACTACCCGCCGGAGGGCCGGGCCTTCAACCCGCACCTGACCCTGGGCCGGGTGCGCTCGCCCGAGGGCCGGGCGCAACTGAGCCGGGCCCTGGAAAAGCTGGTGGTGGATTGGCCGCCCTTCCCGGTGCGGGAGATCATTTTGTATCAAAGCGTGCTGTCGCCCAAGGGGTCGACGTATACGCCGTTGGAAGTGATTAAACTGGGCGGGAAGGAAACGTAAGGTTGTCAGGCTTGAAAAAGACTTGACCAAGATCGGTCAATGTAATACATTGTAAGACATGAAGACTAACACCTTAACCATCAGGCTGGACGAGGAGTTGGATAAACTCCTGACGAAGGCGGCGAAGCAATCGGGAAAGAATCGGAGTGAGATTGCCCGTGAGGCGCTGCGCCGCCAACTCCGGGTCAGCCAGTTCGAAGCCCTGCGGAGGAAGATCATGCCTTTCGCAGAGGCGCGGGGATATCTCACCGATGAGGACGTGTTCCGGGAAGTTTCATGAGGGTTCTCCTGGATACCAACGTCATCGTCAGCGCGGTTACGACCCGGGGGCTGTGCGCCGACGTCTTTCGGGCGGTGCTGGCGGCCCATGAACTCGTCACCTGTGCCAGGGTTCTTCAGGAGGTCCGGCGAATCTTGAGTATGAAGTTCTTGGTCCCGGAGCAGTTGATCGCGGAATACCTGGAACTTATCGGTCAAGATGCCATCCTGGCCGAGTCCGAAGACCTGCCGGACCTCCCCATCCAGGACCAGGATGACGCTGAAATAGTCGCCGCGGCCATCGGGGCGCGGGCAGAGGTCCTGGTTACCGGTGATCACGAGTTGCAAAGCCTCCAGAACATCGGGCAGGTAAGGATTATGTCCCCGAGAGCCTTCTGGGAGGAACTGACGGCCCGCGGATAAGGTAGTCGTAGGGGCTAGAAATATAGCCGCGCTGCCGGCGGCGAAAGCAATATAGCCGCAGGCTTTAGGCCGCCCTGCAAAGGCTGGAGACTTTGGATCCATGAGAGCGTTGCACCCAACTAGGAAGCTTGAGAAACTGAAGAGTAGAAAAATTAGATGACTCGTTGGATGTTCATCGATCAAGATAGATAGATTTTTAAAAAAGTCAATCGATTGATATTTGATCCGGACTATCTGGTTTGCCAACATCTTCGGAGTCAGATCAAATAAAACGGTCCTAACAATTGGTTCATTGCGATCATGTCCCAGGGCATATGAGATAATGGAAAGGACGTCTGTAACTAATGGTGTCGCACTTTGAACATGATTTATATCAATGGAAAAGCATGAATTTAGGCTATGAAGTACAGGAGGCATGAGAAAAAGCCCGTCAATGGAAATGAGGCCAACATACTTGAGCAATAATAAAGATGCAATATTGCAGAGAACAGTAATTTCACGGAATAGATTATAGCATGGTATCTCGTACAAATACAGAATTGGCTGCATGTTAATAGCAGAGAATAGAATTGACCTTTAGTAGTTATCTACAAAGTTAGGATACTACTATTTACGAATATTAGTCCACCAGAGATTGCTGGAAACCGATTTATAATGGAGCGTTACATTGGACATATCATTTAGATCATGGTTATTTGAGAAGAATCGCCTAAATGAATAGATATAAGCTTCTAAGTTGAGCATTTGGATATAACGATGATACGATTTATCAATCTTTGAAAGGATCAGAGCTTATATAATTGCAGCCAAACATCGCGTCTGAATATTTTATGAAACAGTTATTAGAAGTAGGCGATATCAAATTTAAATAATATTTGTGACATAGTTGAAACCAGAAAATAACGCAGGCTAAAGCCTGCGGCTACATAAAACACCAAGATCGTTATTGCTTTGCTGAAAGCTGAAAGCTGAAAGCTGACAGCTAAATAAACCCGTTAATCCAAATTCAGAGGAAAAGGAATATAAATATGAGCGACCAAGTTGGCGGACAAGGCCAAGGCCCTGGACCAGGCGTTGAGCCACATTGAGAAGCAATACGGCAAGGGCTCCATCATGCGGCTGGGGGCCGACGAGAAGCTGGACGTGGCGGTGATCCCCACCGGCTGCCTCTCCCTGGATATGGCCCTGGGGATCGGCGGCATCCCCCGGGGCCGGGTCGTCGAGATCTACGGCCCGGAGGCCTCGGGCAAGACCACTTTAGCCCTGCACGTCATCGCCGAGGCCCAAAAGATGGGCGGGGTGGTGGCCTTCATCGACGCCGAACACGCCCTGGACATCGTCTACGCCCGCAAGTTAGGGGTCCGGACCGAGGACCTGCTCATCTCGCAGCCCGATTCCGGCGAGCAGGCCATGGAGATCGCCGAAATTCTGGTGCGCTCCAACGCCGTGGACGCCTTGGTGGTGGACTCGGTGGCCGCCCTGGTGCCCCGCTCGGAGATCGAAGGCGACATGGGCGACGCCCAGATGGGCTCGCAAGCCCGCCTCATGTCCCAGGCCCTGCGCAAGCTCACCTCAGCCATCAGCAAGTCGCTCACCTCGGTGATCTTCATCAACCAGATCCGCGATGAAGATCGGGGTGATGTTCGGCAACCCCGAGACCACCACCGGCGGCAACGCCCTGAAGTTTTACGCCTCCATGCGCCTGGACATCCGCCGCATCAGCTCCATCAAGCAGGGGGATGAGACCATCGGCTCCCACGTCCGGGTCAAGGTGGTGAAGAACAAGCTGGCCCCGCCCTTCCAGCAAGCGGAATTCGACATCATCTTCGGCCAGGGGATTTCCAAGGAAGGCGACCTCCTGGACCTGGCCGTGGAGCAGAACCTCATCGCCAAGAGCGGCGCCTGGTTCAGCTACGGCAGCGAACGGATCGGCCAGGGCCGGGAGAACGCCAAGACCTATCTCAAGGAGCACCCGGAAATCGCCGCCGAACTGGATAAGCAAATCCGGGACCATTTCGGCCTGGAGACCAAGACCGAGCCAGCCGCACAGGAGCAGCCAACGTCATGACCAGCCGCGAAATCCGGGAGACATTTCTTCAGCTTCTTCGAATCCAAGGGCCACACCCGGGTGGCCAGCTCATCGCTCGTGCCCGCCGGCGACCCCACCCTGCTGTTCACCAACGCCGGTATGGTGCAGTTCAAAAAGGTCTTTCTGGGCGAAGAGCCCCGGCCCTATACCCGGGCCGCCAGTTCCCAGAAGTGCGTCCGGGCCGGGGGCAAGCACAACGACCTGGAAAACGTCGGCTTCACCGCCCGGCACCACACCTTCTTCGAGATGCTGGGGAACTTTTCCTTCGGCGATTATTTCAAGGAAGAGGCCATCGAGATGGCCTGGGAGCTGCTGACCGAGCAATATAAACTCCCCAAGGAGCGCCTCTGGGCCACGGTTTACCATGAGGACGACGAGGCGGCCCGCCTCTGGGAGAAGATCGCCGGTCTGCCCAGGGAGCGCATCGTGGGCTTGGGGGAGAAGGACAACTTTTGGGCCATGGGCGACACCGGCCCCTGCGGCCCCTGCTCCGAGATCCTCATCGACCAGGGCGAGGCGATGGCCTGCGGCCCGGACTGCGGCATCGGCAAATGCGACTGCGACCGCTATCTGGAGATCTGGAACAACGTCTTCATGCAGTATAACCGCACGACCGACGGCGTCCTCCATCCCCTGCCCAAGCCCAGCATCGACACCGGCATGGGCCTGGAGCGCCTCGTGCGCCGTCATCCAGGGGGTGCAGAGCAATTTCGACTGCGACCTGCTGCGCCCGGTGATCGGCCGGGTCGAGGAACTGGCGGGCCGGACCTACGGCGGTAAAAATGAGCAGGAAAACGTGGCCTTCCGGGTGATCGCCGACCATGCCCGGGCCACCACTTTCCTGATCGCCGACGGGGTGCTGCCCTCCAACGAAGGCCGGGGTTACGTGCTGCGCCGCATCATGCGCCGGGCTATCCGCTTCGGGCGGCTCCTGAGCTTGCCCACCCCCTTTATGGGGCAGGTGGGCGAGCGGGTGGTGGCGCTGCTGGGCGAGGTCTATCCCGAGCTCATCGAGGCCAGGCAGTTCCTGGCCCAGGTGGTGGCCGGGGAAGAGGAGCGCTTCGCCGACACCCTGGACCACGGCCTGAAGCTATTGAGCGAGGAACTGGATTACCTCAAGACCCATAACCTGAAAATTCTCCCCGGCGAGGTCGCCTTCAAACTCTACGATACCTACGGCTTCCCCCTGGATCTGGTCCAGGACACCCTACGGGAAGAGGGTTTGGTTCTGGATCTGGAAGGCTTTGAAGATAACATGAAACACCAGCGGGAGGCTTCCCGCCAGTCCTGGCGCGGCGGCGCCGCCGGCGAGGTCCCGCCGATCTACCAGGAGCTATCGCAATGGCCCCCCACCCACTTCCTGGGCTACGAGGCCCTGGAGGCCGACAGCACCATCCTGGCCCTCATCACCCATGAGGGGCACCATGAGCAGGCCGGAGCCCGGCGCAGAGGTGGAGGTGGTCACCGCCGCCACCCCCTTCTACGGCGAATCCGGCGGCCAGGTGGGGGACACCGGCCTCATCCGCGGCGACGGCTGGCGCCTCCGGGTGACCGACACCCAGCGGTTGCCCAATGATCTTTATATCCACCAGGGGGTAGTAGAAGAAGGGACAGTCAAGGTCAACGACGAGGCCGTTCTTTCGGTGGACCCGGCCCGGCGCCGTAAGATCGCCCGGCACCACACCGCCACCCATATCCTCCAGGCGGTGCTGCGGCGGCATTTGGGCGAACACGTCAAGCAGTCCGGCTCCCTGGTGGAACCGGAGCGCCTGCGCTTCGATTTCACTCATTTCAAGGCCATCGCGGCCGAGGAAGTGGAGCGAATTGAGCTGGACCTGAACCGAGAGGTGGCCGAGAATTTACCGGTGATTACTGACCGCATGTCCGTGACCCAGGCCCTGGAGCGAGGCGCCACCGCCCTGTTCGAGGAAAAATACGGCGAAGAGGTGCGGGTGGTGGCCATCCCCGGCCTGAGCCAGGAACTCTGCGGCGGCACCCACGTGGAACGCACCGGCGACCTGGGCCTGTGCAAGATCACCTCGGAGGCCTCGGTGGCCGCGGGCATCAGGCGCATCGAGGCGGTCTGCGGCCCGGAAGCGGTGGCCTTAACCCAGGAGTTGGGCCGGGAACTGGACCAGGCCGCGGCCCTGATCAAGGGGAGCCGGACTGACCTGATCCCTCGTCTGGATAAGATTTTGAAGCGCCAGCGGGACCTGGAAAAGGAAGTAGAGGCCCTGAAAAGCCGCATGGCTGCGGCCCAGGCCGGGGACCTGCTGGAGCAGGCGCGTCAGATTGAGGGCGTCCCGGTCCTGGCCCTGAAGGTGGAGGCCGCCGACCCCAAGGGCCTGCGGGACTTCGCAGTCAAACTCCAGCAACGGCTGAAGAGCGGCATCGTGGTGCTGGGCGCGGCCGCCGGGGACAAGGCCATGCTCATCGCCCTGGTCTCCAAGGACCTGACCAAGCGCTTTCCCGCCGGGGAGATCATCAAGGCCATCGCCCCCGCGGTGGGCGGCAGCGGCGGCGGCCGGCCCGACATGGCCCAGGCCGGCGGCCCGGACCTGGGCGGCATCCCTAAAGCCCTGGAACAGGCCTATGAGGTGGTGGCCAAAAAGGCGAAGGGATAAAAAATCACCAGGAGGACTCCATGAAAAAGATGATTATTGCCGCCTCAGCGTTTCTTTTAACGTTAGCCCTGGCATCATGGTGCTTAGCTGGCCCGCCGATTCCTAATTTAGTCGGCGCCTGGGAAGTTAAAAGCGAAGGCGGGGTGATGGTCAGGGGTGAATCAGCCGGGGAAAGTGACCCATTGGGAGGCAAAACAAACCTATCTTAAGAGTCTAAGGTCCAGATCACTCAAACAGAACGGACGGGAACTCTATGGACTTTTAAGTCAAGCAGGGCGACGGAAGATTTCCTCGGGGTAATTGGACATGACAATAAAACTTTTTACTTCGCCGACGAGGATGGTTTTGCTGATGGTAAGATAGTCAGTAATGACCGTATGAGCTCATCTAATAGACACGTAAAGCCCAGGACACGGTGGCGGCTGTTGCGGTTTGAGACCCGAAAGGCAGCCAAATAGGGTGAAAAAGGACACCAACTATACACCGGTTTTCCAGCTTCACTGAGGAACCGGCTGTAGGCGAAAAGCTCCGGCTATTGCTCAGGAGCGTAAGTTTCCGGTGTGGTAACTGAATCTCGCCAGAGCTGGAGCTTAGGGACGAGAGCAAACCATGAAATGGTGCGACCTCTCTTGTGAATATGCCTCCTTTCCCAAGGCGCCGGCTGTGGATGGGGCCGGGTCGTGCCGGACCTTTGCGGCGCTGCATTGCGCCAGACTCGACAGGCTGGTGCACAAGAACGGACCGTGTCCTTGCGAAGGGCATAGCGATCTTGATGATGGGCGGAGCGATCCACCCAGCCGTGAACTTGCTGAATAACCTAATTTCCTGCTCCAGGGGCTTCTCATGAAAATTGCGGCGTTGGCCTCGGGGTCGGCAGGGAATTGTTTTTACATTGAGGATGATAGATCAGAGACCGCGGTCTTGATTGATGCGGGGATCAGCACCAGGCAGATTGCCCTCCGGTTGGCCATGCTGGGCCTGACTACGGAAAAGATCAGTGGCATCTTCATTACCCATGAGCATACTGACCATATCAAGGGAGCGGATGTCTTTGCCAGGAAATTTCAGGTGCCGATCTTTGCCACCAAAAAGACCATTGATAATTGTTTCTTATGTTCTGATAAATCCTTAATCGAACTCATTAAAAATACTGATGTTATTAAGGTCGGCGGTAATCAGGTTCAGGCCTTCTCAAAAATCCATAAGGCGGCTGATCCTATTTCCTATACGATTTTTGCTAACAAGAAAGTCTCGGTAATTACCGACGCGGGTCATGCCTGCAACAATATCATCGAACAGATCAAGGCAGCTGATTTCTTATGTCTCGAGACTAACCATGATCCGGAAATGCTGAAAAACGGACCTTATCCCGCCTATTTAAAAAAATGGATTGCCGGCGACACCGGCCATTTATCGAATATGGCCGCCGGGGAGTGTGTCAGGGAACATGCTTCTCGCAATTTGACTAATATCGTGCTGTCGCACTTAAGCAGCACCAATAACACTGCAGATTTGGCGTTAGCCACCTTCAGGTCGATTATTGCTAAAAGAAGTAGCTTCTCCCCGAAGGTTCACGTTTCGACGCAACATAATCCTACCAAACTGTTTGTGATCTGAAAGTTTTATCAACCTGAGGAGGTGCCGCAAGCTTTGCACGAATATGCCCTGATGGAAAACGTCATCGCCACCATCATAGTGGAACTCAAGTCCTCCGGGGAGGAGGTCCAGGCGGGCCGGCCCCTGACGGTGACTCTGAAGGTGGGGGCTTTGGAGATGCACTCCGAGGCCGCCAGCCGCCAGGCCTTTGAGGTCCTGAGCAAGGGCACCGCCTTGGAGGGCGCCCTGCTTAACCTGATCATCCTGCCGGTGAGCGTGGTCTGCTCCCAGTGCGGCTTTCAGGGGCCCCTGCCCATGGGCGCGGTGGACCCGCACGACGCCCTGGCCCTGGCGGAGTGTCCGCAATGTGGCGCCCTAACTCCGGTCCAGGGCGGCCGGGGGGTGGAGTCCATTGAGCTGAAGTGGGATTAGGTGAGTGAGCAGTGAGCAGTAAGCAGTGAGCAGTTAAAGACCAGTCGCAGGCAGCTGGGCTACATTTTATTGGTTCTTTTCCCACAGGCCAGAGGCCTGTGCCACTGGCGGGCACGGAGGCCCGCCCCCACCCGAAAGCGCTACTCCCGCCCTTCTTTGATCACCGCCATAATCGCCTCGCAGGCGGTTGTCACCGCCCGCTGCATGGTCGGGGTCAGGCCCGGGGCTACCTCCTCGGGGATGAACTCCGTCTGCCCCACGATGATTTTCACCTGCATGCCGCCGTGTTCCTTGATCTCCTGGAGCATGTTCACCGTGGGGAACTGGTGCAGGGAGAAATCGGAGACTTTCGTCTCCGGGATGCCCTCCACCGGTATCTCAAAGACCTCCCCGGGCTGGCGGTCCGGGTAGCCCACGGCGTCGACGATGATGAGCTGCTTGGGCTTCTGCTCGCTTAAGATGAGGTCAAAGAGGATGTCCCGGATGCTGGTGCCCACGTCCAGGGCCAGGACGTCATCAGGCAGGTGATATTTCTGATTGAGGCACTCGATCACCGCCGGGCCGAAGCCGTCGTCGCCCCAGAGGATGCTGCCGCAGCCGAAGATGAGGATGGATTTTTCGAACATGTCCATGAGTTAGCTTTCAGCTGTCAGCTTTCAGCTGTCAGCAAAGAAAATGTGAGGTGCGCCAGGCGCACCGGTGATAAACAACAGGCCGAGGGCGGCGGTTCTAACATGTTACTTGCCCGGCCGGCGCTCGGAGGCGGTCATCTGCACCATGAGGATGTTGGATTTGATCAAATCCTCCAGGTTGTCTTCGCCGAATCTGTCGGTGCTCTGGCGAAAGGCGGCGCAGACCCCGTCGACGTTGCAGACCCGGTTCAGGGTGATCTTGTAGCCTTTAGCCTGGGGCAGGGCCCGATTCAACTGGGCCAGGGCCTGGGCAAATTTCCCCTGCTTGCAGGAAATGGCCGCCAGATTGTTCAGGGCAATGGGATGGTCGGGCTGCTTTGTTAAGATCTCTTCATAGATTTTCTGGGCCTGGTCGAATTTCCCCTGCTCCAAAAGATCGTAGCCGGCGTTGATCTTGGCGGCCAGGTCGGCGTTGGCCGGTTGGGCCAGGACGGGGCCGGGGAGAGCCAGGAGCAGCCCCAGAGCTAAAAATAGTACCTTTATGGCTAGCTTTTGCATCGATTTCCTCCCCCATCGGGGCATTTCCTGCGCCGGAGGGCGGCTGGGGCGGCGCAATTTCTGCGCTTGAGAAGCGTTGCTGAGCCGCTGATGGTTCTTATTATCTCACATTCGGGCCGTTTTCGGGCCTTTTTTGTGCCGCTTGGGGGCGGTGCTGGTGCGCTTGTTTTTCAATAAATAATGTTATTTTGCCTATTATTATAAGTGGTTGCGCTTTGATATCCTCTCTGGTGCCGGCGCAGGCTAAGGCCTGCGGCTACCAAAACCTCTTGAAAGTGATCCAAGACAGATGAATGCCCAGCTTAGTTTATCTGAAAAAAGGGAAATTTCCAGGAAGCTGGCTCTCATTTGTCAATGAACCTCCGGGGCCGGGGCACTCCCCGTCCATTTCCTCCCCAAGCAGTAGCTTGGGAACGAGACGATGGCCCTGTAGGGGCAGCTACGCCAGCTCGCCTCTACAAGAAAATTCATTATCGGAGGCGGCTGCTTTCAAGCCATGATGGTTTAACCGCGGCCCAGGCAAGACGCCGGTGCCACCAAAAATCATTAAAAAGCCGGAGCCACAGGATATCTCTGCTTAAGTTATCGACCCTGTGGCTCTCGGAATGTCATCTGAAAGCTGGAGCTACAGGAATTCCTGATATCTGTGGCGCCCAACATATGCTGAGCTATCAGCTAATTCTTCAGCGTGTCGATCACGTTGCCTTGTGAATCGGTGATGGTGAGCTCCACGGCCAAACCGCCATCCAGGCGGTGAGTGGCGCAGCTCAGTCACGGGTCGTAGGCGCGTATGGCCATTTCCACCTTGTTCAGGGCTCCCTGGTCATATTTGCCGTCCTTGATGCAGAGTTTGGCCGCCTGGTTCACCGACATGTTGATGGCGGCGTTGTTGTGGGTGGTGCCGACGATCAGGTTCAGCTTGGTGATGAGACCGTTGGCGTCGCATTCGTAGTCGTGGATCAGGGTGCCCCGGGGGGCTTCGACGCAACCCACGCCCCGAGCGGCCCTGGGGGTAATCGGCACCCGGATGTCCGTGCTGGTGATCTCCGGGTCATTCAGGAGCTCCACCGTCTGCTCGGCGCACTGCAAGAGCTCGATGAGGCGGGCGTAATGGTACAGCAAGGTGTAATGGGCCGGCCGGCCGAAGGCTTTCCTGAATTCCTCAAATTCCACCTGGGCCAGGGGGGTAGCCATCTTGTCGGCCACGTTGATGCGGGCCAGACAGTTGGTACGGTAAACCCCGGTGGGGTTGTCCAGATCCAGGCTCAGCTTGCCCCACTTCTTGGCATAGGGGAACTTCTGGTAGGACCAGGGCTCGACCCACTCGCCGATGTAATCCACGTACTGCTCGTAGGCGAAATCGTCGTAGGCGCCGTCGGGCTTCATCAACCGGAGCTTGCCGTCGTAGAAGTCGAGAGCCCCGTCCTCGGTAACCGTCCCCAGATACCCCACCTTGATAACGCCGATGGACTTAATGGCGTCAATATATTTGGGGAAGACGTTGTCCTTGGCGAACTTTAAGGAGAACTTGGAGAACTCCAACAGCTCCTGGGCCAGGGGCAGCGTATACTGGCGATCGGCCTCGGTCATGGGCTTGCTCACCCCCCCCGGCACGGCAAAGGTGGGATGGATGGCCCGCCCGGCAAAGTGCTCCAGGATTTGAGCCCCCAGGTGCCGCATATGCACCACCTGCTTGGCGATCTCCGGCGCCGCCTGGACGATGCCCACCACGTTGCGCACCGAATAGTCGGCGTCGGGGCCGATGACGAAGTCCGGGGCGGCCAGGAAGTAAAAGTGCAGGATTTTATCGCTGACGTAGGCGATGTTCTGCGTCAGGCGGCGCAGTTTCACGGCCGCCGGCGGCGGCGTGACCCCGTAACAGGCATCCGCGGCCTTAGCGGAAGCCAGGTGATGGGCCCAGGGGCAGATGCCGCAGATGTGGCAGACCGTCCGCGGCATTTCCTCCACGGGGCGGCCTTCGCAGAATTTTTCAAAGCCGCGCAAGGTCTGGACGTGGAACTTGGTATCGGCGACATTGCCGGCGTCATCCAGCGTGATGACCACCTTGGCATGACCTTCGATCCGGGTTACCGGCTGAATATTGATCGTTTTGCCCATGCTTATCTCCTCCTCATCTTGCCGGCCGCGCCGGAAGCACCGTCAGAAAACCATGGCCGCCGATGTAGCGGTTCATCATGGCCCGACGATCTACCAGGGATTTGGGATCCAGTCCTACCGAGGTCAGGGCGCCCATCATTTCCACCATGGGCCGGGCCCCTTTGCGGATGGGGCCGAAGCAGCCCCGGCACGGGGTCCGGGCCTGGATACAGCGCGGCACCCCGGTTTTGCCGGCGCAACCCGCCAGAGTAACCGGGCCCATGCAGAGGAAACCCTGTTCGTTGATGCAGCGCATCTTCTCCAGGCCCTCTTCGGGGTTGAATTCCATGTTCTGCAGCCAGCGCTTGACGGGACCGCCGCCGGACTTCTGTTCCCGGATTACCGGGCAGGTGTCGCAGACGCTGCGCTCCGGCAGACTCCAGGCGGTCTTGCCCTCCAAGAGGGCGGTGATGGCTTCGGCAATCCAGTCGGGGTGCGGCGGACATCCGGGGATGGCGATGTCCACCTTGACGACTTCATCCACCGCCATACACGTGGAGGTCCAGGGAGGCACATTGGGATCTTTCGGGTCGGGGGCGGGCTCGGTGGTCACGCTTTGGCGAAAAACCTTCTCAAAAGTCTCTTCATTTTTCCACATGTTGGCCTGGGCCGGCACCCCACCGTAGCAGGCGCAACTGCCCAAGGAGATGAGAAATTTGACTTTCTTCCGGATCTCTTCTAATTCGTGTTTCATCTCTTCGTTACGGACGCCGCCCGAAACGATGCCCACCACGGCCTCAGGAATGTCCATGGTTGTGCCGTCGCCCAACTGACCAAAGAACTTGTGGTCGATCAGGGCCGTCATGTGGACAAATTCCAGTTGGGGTAAGATATCCAGAAGTGCATCTCCAATATTGAGGATGGAGATCTCACAACCGGAGCAAGCGTTCAACCAATCCTCGACTACTTTTACCGCCATCTCTATCCCTCCTTTAAAGTTAGCGTCCGGCAGTCAGCAGGAAGCGATTAACTTGCTGCCGCCGGAACGCCGGCCCTGGCCCATCACTCTCCTGATTTCTCCACCGTCGCCACCCTCCGAGAATAAACCAGGAATTGGCCTTCATTCACAAATTTTTGCACCTCGAATCCGTCTTTGGCGTAGCCCTCCATTACCTGTTGGGCCTGGTCGTCACTGTCGTAGACGACGCCGTCCCACATGAATTTTTTGCCGTCGACCTTTCTGGCCAATGGTATGGTCATTGTCTTTTGCCTTCCCTCCAAATACGTGCAGGGGCGGTTCAAGAACCGCCCCTACGTTATCCCCTGGTGCTGTATGGGCTCGGGCCCAGGGCCCGTAATTGCTCGGTCATTTCGGTCATGACGTCGGCGAACTTCTGGGCCTCGGCCGAGGCGATCCACTCAAGGCGGAAGCGTTCCGGTTCCAGGCCGAAGTCCTCCAGCATCATGTCAATACCTTCCGCTCTATTCTGGGCTTTTTTATTACCTTCCAGGTAATGACATTCGCCCAGGTGTCAGCCACAGACCAGAACGCCGTCGGCCCCCTTGGTGAGGGCGTCGATCACCAGGTTGGGGTGCACCATGCCGGAGCACATCACCCGGATGACCCGGCCGTTGGCTGGGATACTGGATGCGGGAGACTCCCGCCAGGTCCGCTCCGGCATAGGAGCACCAGTTGCAGCAGAAGGCGATGATCAGCGGTTCGTATTGATCTTCCATGGAAAACCCCTCTAAGTTGTCAGGTTTTTGTAGGGTGCGTCCTACGCGCCCTATTCCAGTCAAATTTTGGTGCGTAGGACGCACCCTACCTTCAAATCAACCCCAAGGCCGCCTCCACCTGGGCGCCCAACTGTTCCGGAGTAAAGCCGGCCACGTAGATGCCCTGCTTGGGACAGGTGGCCATGCAGGAGCCGCAGCCCTTGCACTGCACCGGATTGACCTCCACCGTCTTTCTGACGTTGCCGTCCTTCATGTATTCGATGAGGGTCAGGGCCTTGAAGGGGCAGGTGTCCACGCAGAAGGCGCAGCCGTCGCAGTTTTCGTCGATGGGGTTGGAAATGATGGATTCCAGCTCCAGGGAGTCCCGGGACAGGATGGTATTGGCCCGGGAGGCGCAGGCCAGGGCCTCGGCCACCGATTCCTGGATGGGTTTGGGGTAATGGCACAGGCCCGCCAGAAAGATACCTTCGGTGGAGGCCTCCACCGGCCTGATCTTGGCGTGGGCCTCGGTGAAGAAACCCTCGGCGTTGAGCGGGATCTTGTAGAGTTCGGCCAGTGGGGCGTTCTGGTGGGGAATGATGGCGGTGGCCAGGCTGAGGAGGTCCACCATGAAGCTCACCGGCCGCTGCAGGATCTGGTCGGTGACCGTGATCTTGAGGCGGCCGTCGGCCTCCTCCACCTTGGGGGGATTGCTGACGACGTAGCGGATGAAGACCACCCCCAGTTCCCGGGCCCGGGTGTACAAGGCCTCCCGTTCGCCATAGGTGCGCATATCCCGGTAGAGGATGAAGACATCCATTTCCGGGTTCATCACCTTGAGCTTGATGGCGTCCTCCACCGAGTGGGCGCAGCAGACCTTGTTGCAGTAAGGCCGCTCCGGGATGCGGGAGCCGACGCACTGGATGAAGGCCACCGCCTGGGCCTTTTTCAGGCGCTCGCTCTCCTGGGCGATTTCCGCGTCCAGGTCCAGGTTGAGAAGGACGTTGGGGTTCTGCTTGTAGAGGTACATGCCTTCAGGCCGGAAAGGTACGGCGCCGATGGCCAGGACGACGATGCCGTGGCGGATCGCTTCGCCGCTGGACAGGGTGGTGGTGAAGTTGCCCACCGAACCGGAGACGCCGGTGACGATTTCCTCGAAATGGACGTTGATCCGGTCGTTGCAGAGCACCCGGTTGATCATGGCCTCCACCCGGGGCTTGACCAGGCCGCCGCGCCAGGTGGTGTGGAGCTTCAGGGCGTTGCCTCCCAGGTAGTCTTTGCGTTCCACCAGGTGCACCTGGTAGCCCTGGTCGGCCAGGGTCAGGGCCGAGGTCATGCCGGCGACGCCGCCGCCCAGCACCAGGGCGGTGTGGTCAACGCCCACGGTGATATAGTCCAGGGGCCAGAGCAGCCGGGCCTTGGCCACCGCCATGTTCACCAGGTCCTGACACTTCTGGGTGGCCAGCTCCGGCTCGCCCTGGTGGACCCAGGTGCACTGGTTGCGGATGTTGGCCATCTCGAACAGGTACTTGTTGAGGCCGGCGGTGCGCAGCATTTCCTGGAAGATGGGCTGGTGGGTGGAGGGGCTGCAGGCCGCCACCACCACCCGGTTCAGCTGGTATTCCCGGATCTTCTCCACCATCTGGGCCTGGGCGTCCTGGGAGCAGGTGAAGAGGTTGGCCTGGGCGTACTCCACGTTGGGGAGGCCCTGGGCCGCGGTCGACGATGGCCGGGACATCGGCCACGCCGCCGATGTTGAGGCCGCAGTTGCAGACGAAGACGCCCACCCGGGCCGGTTCCTCGGCCACGTCCAGTTCCGGGGGGAATTCCTTCTTTTTCATCAGGGTGCCCCGGGCCGCGGCCAGGGGCTTGGAGGCCGCGGCGGCGGCGGCGCTGCCCTCCATCACCGTCTGGGGGATGTCCTTGGGGCCGGTGAAGGCGCCGCAGGCGTAGATCCCGTCCCGGAAGGTGGTGGTGGGGGCAAAACAACTGGCCTCCACAAAGTCGTTGGGGCCCAGGTCCACCTGGAGCCGTTTGGCCAGCTCGATGGTGGCCGGAGGCATCACCATGCCCACGGACAGGACCACGGCGTCGAAGATCTCGTCGGCCACCTCGCCGGCCTCGGTGACGTAGCGCACTTCCAGATCGCCGTGCATTCACCGCGGGCTTGATGGAATGTGACCCGGGAGCGGATCAGCCGCGCCCCCTGGTCTTTGATCTTGATGCAATACTTCTCGAAATCTTTCCGTGGGGTGCGCATGTCCATGTAAAACAGGGCCATGTCCAGGTCGGGGCCGAGGTGCTCCCGGGCGACGATGGCCTGCTTCAGGGAGGCCATGCAGCAGAAGTTGGAGCAGTAAGGCTTGGCCCCTTCGCCGAAATTCCGGGAGCCGACGCAGTGAATCCAGGCGATCTTTTTGGGCTCCTTGCCGTCGGAGCGCCGCTGCACGTGGCCGCCGAAAGGCCCGCCGGGGCTGAGGATGCGCTCGAACTCCATGCTGGTGTAAACGTTGGGGTACTTGCCGTAGCCGTAGGCCGCCATGCCGCTGGGATCGAAGGGTTTGAAGCCCGGGGCCAGGATGACCGAGCCGACCTCCAGGGTTACCGTCTCCGGCTTCTGGCTATGGTCGATGGCCCCGGCCTGGCAGGCCGTCACGCATTGGCCGCATTCGGAGCAGATCTGGCAGTTGAGGCAGCGGGAGGCTTCGGACAGGGCCTGGGCTTCGCTATAGCCCTGGGCGATCTCGGCAAAGCAGATGGAAGAAATCTCCGGCGGCAGGGTGGCCATAATCTCCCGGGGCCGGCCTTCCTCGTCCTTGGGAATCTCCCGCCAGCGCTGCCGGGCGGCGATGCCCCGGACCCGGCCCTCATACATGTCCACGCCCTTGAGATAGCGGTCGATGGACTCCGCCGCCTCGTTGCCGCCGCCCACCGCCTCGATGGCGATCCAGGGGCCGGTGTGGGCGTCCCCGGCGGCAAAGACGCCGGGCCGGGAGGTCATGTAGGTCACCTCATCGGTTTCGATGGTGCCCAGGCGGCTGAAAGCGATCCCCGAGTCATTCAGGTCGGCGCTGCCCGCCTCCTGGCCGATGGCCGGGATGACCATGTCCACCGCCATCTCGAACTCGGCCCCGGCGATGGGGATGGGGCGGCGGCGCCCGGAGTCGTCCCGTTCCGCCAGGTCCATTTGCTGGCAGAGCAAGGTGGTGATTTTACCGTCCTCGGAGCGCACTTCCAGGGGCGCCACCTGATAGAGGATCTTCACCCCTTCGCACAGGCCCTGGTCGATCTCCCAGGCATGGGCCGGCATCTCTTCCCGGGAGCGGCGATAGACGATGGTCACCGTGGCGCCGTAGCGCCGGGCGGCGCCGGCCACGTCCAGGGCGACGTTGCCGCCGCCGATGACCGCCAGGCGTTTGCCGACTTTGATGTCCTGGCCCAGATTATGGCGCCGCAGGAACTCCACCCCCTGCATGACGCCATCGCTGTCCTCGCCCGGAATGCCCAGGGTCCGCCCCCGGTGGCAGCCGATGCCCAGGAATACCGCCTGGTAGCCCTGAGCAAAGAGGTCATCCAGGGTGAAATCTGCGCCCAAGGCCATATTGGTTTTGAGCTCCACCCCCAGGCGCAAGATGTTGTCGATCTCCTTTTGCACCACGTCCCGGGGCAGCCGGTATTCGGGAATCCCGACCCGCAACATGCCGCCGGGCTGGTCCAGGGCCTCGAAGATGGTGGGCCGATAGCCTTTGAGGGCCAGGTGATAAGCGCAGCTCAAACCCGCCGGGCCGGAGCCGATGATGGCGATCTTTTCGGGCCGGGCCTCCACCAGGGGCGGGGCCAGGGTGGCCAGGTCCACCTGGTCGGCGGCGAAACGTTTCAGGCCGGAAATGGCCAGGGGCTCATCCAGTTCCTGGCGGCGGCATTGCTCCTCGCAGGGATGGGGACAGATGCGCCCCAGGGTCCCGGGGATGGGGGCCCGCTCCATGATGAGCTTCACGGCCTCGGCATACTTGCCCATCTTGATGAGCTGAATATAGCCCTGGACGTTGATATGAGCCGGGCAGGTGACGGTGCAAGGTGACGGATCCAGCTTGCTGATGGCGTAGGCGGAAGGAATGGCCTGGGGGTAGAGGCGATGCGTGGCCTTGGCTTCGGACAGCCCCAGGTTGAAGGTGTCCTTCACCGAGACCGGGCAGACCGTGGCGCAGTCCCCGCAGGCGGTGCACTTGGCGGGGTCGATATAACGCGGTTGCCGGTTTAGCGTGGCCTTGAAATTTCCCGGCTCTCCCGCAACTTCCTGGACTTCACAGAGGGTGTGGACTTCGATGTTGCTGTGCCGGCCGACCTCGACCAGCTTGGGGGAGATAATTCACATGGCGCAGTCATTGGTGGGAAAGGTCTTGTCGATCTGGGCCATGGTGCCGCCGATGGCCGGGCCCTTTTCCACCAGGTGGACGTAATAGCCTGAGTTGGCCAAGTCCAGAGAAGCCTGCATGCCGGCGATGCCGCCGCCTACGACCAGAACCGACCCCAAAACTTTTTCAGACATATGTAACCTCTTAACTGGATTTCATGAGGATCAAGCAGAATTGTTGCAGTATTAGTTCACAATGTTTAGCTCATTGAATCCAGATAACTAGAAAATAAAATGCGATTTTTGTGCCAAGGTTCCCCGGGCTATTTCCCAAATGGCCTAAGGTGGTTATAAATCCAGAGCAGCAAACCCGGGGCTCCGGTGGGAAAAATCCCCCCATTTAGGGGCTTTATGCACCAGAACCCTTCTATCAAAAATTAAAGGAACGTGCAAGTAGGGAACCCAAAATTAAACCGCTGCCTTGGCGCCCGCCGAGCGGGCAGGACCCCAGGCGGCCGGGAGCAGGATGACCTGGCAGACGACAGTAGCCGAAATCCGGGGCAGTTTTACCTAAGAATAGAGGTGGGCCCAGGTTCCGGGTCCGTTTTCGCCCCAGGATAGAACTATTGCACAATAACGATGCCGGCCAGGACGCCCTTGGGCATATCCTCGGGTTTGGCGCCGCTGCCGATGGGATAAATTTCCCAGCCCAGGCGGGCCACCAGTTGATAAACGTCGATGCCCACCGCCTCCATGGAGGGTCGGGCGATCAGGGAAAAGCGGCAGCGCTTGCCCTCCATGGCCTTGCAGCTCTCCTGCTCGCCGCAAAAGGTGTGGCGGCAGGAGCCGGCCCCGAAGCCGAAGGCCAGGTAGTGGCCGTCGTAAAAGGCCAGGGATTCCACTTCGCTCACCATCTTGTAGATCTTCTGGAAGGCGCCCACCCGCTCCTTGATGGTGGCCTTATTCCGGACGATCACCTCCGGCGGCACGTCCATGGTGAAAACCACGGCCGAATGGTATTTTTTCAGGATGTCCCGGAGTTCGGCGGGCTTCATGGTGTTGGGGGGGCAGTGGGCCCCGGCCCCATAGCCGAAACACCTGGGGATCTGGCACTTCAGGGTGATGCGCTCATCCACCGGGATCTCTGCCGCCTTGATGACCGCGGCGTGGGTGGCCCCCAGTTCCAGGGCTTTTTGGACGTAGCGCTCCAGGTCCTGGGCCAGCCGCTCGGCGTGCATGTCCACCGTGATTTTTTCGACCTTTCGGCTCATAGACATTCTCCAAAAGTAATCCAGGATAAGACCGTCAGGAGAAGATAAGGGTTATCCCGGTTCGGTCAATTTTCTCAGATGGCCTCAAGTGGTGGCGTCTTCAATCATCCAGCAGCAGCAACAGGAATGCACCTTGATTGACAACCTGAATAGAGAATTTGGTCACGAAGGCGTTCTGAACCCCGGTGATGCCCGGCCAGGGCTGCGCCGGATTTTTTAGCGGAAAATTGGAGAAAAGGTGAGTCCTGACAGGACGACGTTGCCGGCGGATCGACGGCCAGTCCGTAGGTGCGGGAACTGTTGTCTTGCCCGCCGAGGTAGGTGGAGTAGCCCAGGGTGGCGCCGCCTGGGGAGATTTGCATGAAGATGGAGTCACGAGCTATCTTGGAGCGCCGTGAACAGGGCGTTTTGGGTGTACGGAAAGTTCTGGGGCGCCGCCACCGGTTGGCCGGAAGCCACGTATTGCACGCCCGGGGCAGAGGTCTCCCCGCCGACATAGGCCGTTCCCCGCGCATCGACGCCCACGCTGGTGCAGAAGCTGCCCCCCGGTTCGGTTGACGATCCTCCGCCTCCCAAGAAGGTGGAGTAGACCAGGGATGCTGGGCCAGTCAAGGCAGGATCGATCTTCACGAGGTAGGGCTCATTTCCAGTCGTGCCCGCCTGGTAGGCTGTTGAAGATGCTGGGGCCCCCCGGGGTCATCGGAAAGCCCGCCGACTGCGTCCGGCCCGTGGCCACGATGAGCCCCGTTGGATCCAAAGTCATGCCGTAGACGTCATCTCGGGCGGTGCTCGAGTTTGCCCCCAGGTACGTGGAGTAGAGCATGGTGTATTGGGAAGACTGGGAGCCGGGCTGGCTTGATTGGATCTGGGTGACAAAGCCGTTGCTGGAGTTGGGTGCAAAGCCGCCAGGCGGGGCAGATGCTGCGGTAGGAGTTGGCGGTGTGGTGGGGAAGTTCGAAGAGGTGGTAAAGCCGGCCACGGTGATGTAGGCTGCCGGAGGGGTCCACCGCGACGCTGTGCCCTTGGGTATCGTGGTCCCCGCCAAGAAAGCTGGAGTAAACCAACGAGTGTTGCGCCGCTCTGGGTGGGGTCGAAGATGCACAGGCAGGCGTTTCTCGTGCCGGCAAGATTGCTCTGGAGGGCGTTGGCGGTCACCGGGAATTTGTCGCCCCGCTACCGCCACCGGAAGTGGTCATGCCGGCAAGATAGACCAGACCTTGCCGCATCCACCGCCACACAGTTGCCATGTTTTGGTCATCGGCAAAGGGCGGTAACTGCTCCCTCCACCCCGCTGCCGCCCAGGTAGGTCGAGTATGTGATGTTGCCGTTCGCATCAAATACGGTCACGAAGTAATCCGAGTTCCCGTTGTTCTGCCCCTGGTAAGCGTTTATGGTGGGGAACGAGGCATCTGAAGTGGTGAGGCCCACGACCACCACGCCGCCAGTCCGGCATGGCAGCCACCCCGACGCCCATGCTTTGCTGGTTGCCACCCAGGTAGGTGCACCAGAGCAGTTGGCCGGCAGGGTTGTACTTCGCCACGAACGCCGACATCGTGCTGTCTGCGCGCGGGGTTCGGTTGGAAGGCATTCGGAGACACGGGAAGATTGGAGACCGTGGGTGGCGCCGGTCACGTAAGTATTCCCCTGGGCGTCGCTGGCGGCAGTTCTGGGCGAAGGTAAGCGGACTGTAGCCGGAGGCAAAGGGCGTCGTTCCTCCCAGGTAGGTGGAGAAAACCAGATACGGAGTCGGCCGGGCCGGCCCTGGGGCTTGCGCCTGGGCAGATGAATAGCCGACGCCGAGAATTGCGGTGATCACCAGCAGCAGACAAGCGATCGGGCTAAGATAATCCCGTAACCGCCAGGGCCGGATTTCCCAAGCAAGCTCCATCTGTATAAATTGATACATTCTTCACGGTACACCGGCACAGGCTGGAAAGCCTGTGCCACCTACTCCAATCCTTCTCCGGTCAGGACCTTAAGGGCCTGGACGTAGCGGGCCCGGGTGTTATTGATGACTTCGGCCGGGAGCGGCGGCGGCGGCGGTTTTTTGTTCCAGCCCAGGGATTCCAGGTAGTCCCGGAGATACTGCTTGTCGTAGCTCTTCTGGGGGCCGCCGGGGTGGTAGTCCTCCCGGGGCCAGAAACGGGAGGAGTCCGGGGTCAGGACTTCGTCGATGAGGAACAACTCGCCCGCGGCCAGACCGAACTCGAATTTGGTGTCGGCGATGATGATGCCCCGGGGCTCGGCCCAGGCCAGGGCCCGGTGGTAGAGGTTAAGGCTGATCTCCTTGACCTGCGCCGCCAGTTCCGGGCTCACGGTGGCGGCCATTTGCGCCATGGAGATATTTTCGTCGTGGGTCCCCAGCTCGGCCTTGGTGGACGGGGTGAAGACGGGCTCCGGCAACTGCTGGGACTCCACCAGGCCCGGAGGTAAGGGCAGGCCGCCGATGGCCCCGGTTTTCTGGTACTCGGCCCAGCCGGAGCCGGATAAATAGCCGCGCACAATGCACTCCACCGGCAAGGGCTGGCACTTGCGCACCAGCATGGTGCGGCCGGCCAGCATCTCTTTATGGGAGTGCAAGGCCGCGGGGAAATCAGCGACCTGAAGAGACAGCAGGTGGTTGGGCACGAGGTCTTTAAGGTGCCGGAACCAGAAGGCGGAGAGGGCCGTCAGGATGCGGCCCTTGTCCGGGATGGGCTCGTTCATCACCACGTCAAAGGCGGAGATGCGGTCGGAGGCCACCAGCAGGAGGCGGTCCCCCAGGTCGTAGATGTCCCGCACCTTGCCCTGGTGCCGGGGAAAGCCGGGAAGATTAGTGGCCAGCACCGGGGCGCTCATCTGGCTGTCCTCGGGGCCGTATTATTGGTCGTGGGTTTGGTCGTTTTGGTCTTGGCAGTCATATTTACGATCCTGGGAGTGATTTTTTCCTGGGATTTGAGACGCCGGGCCAGGTCTTCGGCGGCCTTGGTCCCGGTAACGGGCCCCAGCTGGACCTGGTATTGGGTCTTGCCATTGGTGGTATGGGAGACGATCTTAGCCTTAAAATTGTCCTTTTTGAGCTTTTGCACCAGGGTCTGGGCCTGTTTCTGGTTGGCATAGGTGGCGGCCACCAGGATGAAGCGCTCTTCCCTGGCCTTGCCTGCCTCCGGGGTCGCAGCCGGAGCCGGAGTGGCCGCCGGGGTCGCCGTGGGGGCCAGGGCGGCAGGAGCGCCGGGAGCCGTTCTGAAGCCGGGTTGCGGCTGGGAGGGGGCCGGACCTTCAGTTTCCGTCAGGGGCGGGCCGCTCCCGGCCACCGCCGGCAGTTTTACCGCGGCCGCCGGGGCTGGTTTAGTCGCCTCCAGAGCCGGGCGGTTCAACCTGACCCCGAGGGTGATCAGGGCCGCGGCCAGCGCCGCCAGCGCCAGCCCCCACAAGAGGCGCCGGGGTGAAGACAGAGCGGTCTCCTTCAGCTTCTGGGCCAGCGGCTGGCTCACCCGCCAAAATTTTCCCAGGAGCGCCCCGGCCCAGGTCGCCGCGGTCTTCCAGGACCGGGCTGGTTCCGGTTCCCGGGCCTGATACTCCGGCGGTCGACCCCCGCGCTTCAACTCCCGGACCTGGCGCAATTGGGCCAAAAAGGCGGCCACGTCGGGAAAACGCTCTTCCGGGTCCACCGCCAGGCAGTGCAGCAGCAGGTTCTGCAAGGGGATGGGGATCTCACCCAGGTCCGCCGGCAAGGCCTCCAGCCGATAGGGAAAGGGCTCATCGAAGGTGAGAGGATAAGGCAGGCTGCCGGCCACCAGGCGGAAGCCCAGGACCCCCAGGGAAAAAAGGTTGCTGGCGCTGGTGGGGGCATCTCCATAAATCACTTCCGGGGCGTCATAGGCCTTGAGTTCCAGGGTGATCACCTGGCTCCCGTTTTCCCCGGGAAAGGCGAAATTGGCCACCCGGATTTCATCGCCTGCCACCAGGATATTGGCGGGATTGAGGGCGCGATGAATCCCGCCCCGCCGGTGGGCAAAGTCCAGGGCCAGGCTGAGTTGTTCCAACAGGTGCAGGGCCTGGGGCAGGCTGAAGCGCTGCTTCCGGGCGAACTGCGCCAGCAGGCTCTCGCCGGTAAAGGGCTCCTGTACCAGGAACAGGCAGCCTTCGGCCCGTTCCAGGTGGAAGACCCCCAGAATTTCGGGATGGCGCAACTGGAAGGCCAGGGCGGCTTCCTGCTCGTAATACCTCTGGGCCGCCGTCCATTCCGGGGCCTCCCGGGGGAGCACCTTGAGACCGACTTCCACCCCCAGGAGAAGATCCCGGGCCAGCCACACCTCCCCCCAGGGCTCTCCCCGGAGGCGGCGGCTAATCTCATACCGTTGCCCAGTATCGGGGGCCTTGGGAAGATCCGGGTTATCCTGATTCATCTCGGCGCCTGCCTTGCCTTTCAGGGAATGGGCCGCTGACTCCGGCTTTGATTCAACATAACACAAAAGCCCCGGCCAAGACAGCCCTTTTGCTTGGCCCGAAAAAGTGATTATCCTTAGCAAAAATGCAAAAAATTGCCTGTCCCGGTGGCTGGGGGAGCCGCGAACCGCTAGATAACAATTGGAAATATCCTAACTTTTCTGTTAATTTTGCTTCTAATCTTGTAAATCATCGTGAGTGGGTCCATGTCTCTGGCCAATCTCATCACCCTGGCGCGGCTGCCGTTGCTCCTGGCCCTGGTGGCCTTGCTGTTTGTACCCAGCTTCGAGGTGCAACTCACCGGACTGGCGCTGCTCATCGTCCTGTTTCTGCTGGATTGGTTCGACGGCTACGTGGCCCGGGCGCGTCAAGAGGTTACCGAGATGGGCGCGGTGCTGGACGTGGCCCTGGACCGCGCCGTGGAAAACATCCTCTGGCTCACCTTTATGTATCTGGCCCTGGTGCCCTTATGGGTGCCCATCGTCTTCCTCATCCGCTCTTTCGTGGTGGACGGGATCAGGGGGGTGGCCCTGGCCCGGGGGCAATCCGGCTTCGGGATGATGCACTCCCCCGTAGGCAAATTTCTGGTGGCTTCCCGGTTCATGCGGGCCTTCTATGGCCTGGCCAAGGCCGTGGTCTTTGGCCTCCTTTACCTGACTCACGCCCTGGCCCTGAAATATCCCGGAGCGCCGTTGGCCTTGCATTCTCTCAATCAAGCTCTTATTTTTCTGTCAGTGGGGCTGTGCGTGGTGCGGGGCATCCCCGTGCTCCTGGACGGCCGGATCTATTTTGGGACTCAGAAAAATTGAGCCTGCCAATGGGATTTTTTCGGGGAAGCCAGATGAGCCGGGTGGCTGCTATTTTTGACGTAGACCAGACCCTGGTGCAAGGTTACACGGAAAGGATTTTTTTTCGTTACCTCATCCGGCAGGGCTGCCTCAGCGTACCCCAGGCCTTAACCTATCTGAGCTTCCTCGCCATGAACCCTCTGGTCCGGTTCGAGGACAAGAGTTATCTGGCAGGGCTGACGGTGGCCGAAGTCAAGAGCCTGGCCCATAGGTGCTACCAGGAGGAAATCTCCCCCCGGGTGAGCCGTTCGGGGCTCTCCTGTGTCCTGGAGCATCAGGGCCGGGGGCATAACGTCGTGCTGCTCACCGGGTCCCTGTCTATCTTGCTGCTGCCCCTGAAAGAGGAGCTAGGGGCCGACTGGCTCATCGCCACCGAGGTGGGCCGGGATAACGGGAAATTTACCGGCAAGATCCAGGGCCTCCATCCCCGGGGAGTCAATAAGCTGCGTCTCCTGCTGAATCTGGCCCTGGCCCAGGGATTGGATCTGCCCCGTTCTTATGCCTATGGGGACCATATTCAGGATCTGCACCTTTTTCGGCACATCGGCCATCCGGTGGCGGTGAATCCTTCCTGGCGCCTGAGGCGCCAGGCGCGGCGGCACCAGTGGCCGATCCGCTATTTTTGACTCCTTTCAAAATTATCTGCTATTTTTGGTAGGGGCGGACCTATGTGTCCGCCCTGTTTGAGGGCGCACACGCAGGTGCGCCCCTACAGATGCGATTGACACCGACCACCTTTTAGGTTAGCAATAAGCAGGGGTGTGCTATGGACGAAGCCGCGCTCATCAGGCAGTTGAAGCAAAAGGTGGAAGAGGAACTGCGCCAGCGGGAGTTGGCTCTCCTGGAGTTTTGGCTGCAGGAGTTGAAAACTATGGACGCCAAACGCCACAAGGAACTGGCGGCCCTGCAAACGGACTTGAGAAATTTCCTCAGCCGGATGGAGACCCGGTTGCGCACCCTCAAAGGAAGCTCCAAATAAGATGTATGAATTAAAGATCATTACCCAGTTTGCCGCGGCCCACCGCCTGGAAAACTTTTACGGCAAATGTGAGGCCCTGCACGGCCACAACTGGAAGGTGGAGGTCTTTCTGGCGGGGGAGCGACTGGATAAGGCCGGCCTGCTCATGGATTTCGGCCAAATCAAGGCCCGGACCAACGCCCTGCTGGAGGAAATCGACCATAAGTATTTGAATGAACTGGAGGCCTTCCGGGAGCAGAATCCTTCCTCGGAAAACCTGGCCCGTTACCTGTTCGAGCGTCTGGCGGCCGTTTTGAACCATGAAGGCGTCCGGGTTCGCCGGGTCAACGTCTGGGAATCGGACAGCTCCTGCGCCTCCTATTACCGGGATTGACCGCGCCGTAATCGCCGGACCCCTCGGGGGCCTTAGTCCCCCGTCCGGCGGGCTGCCCTGGCGAGGGCCGCAGCCGGCTTCAAAGCCATGATCACCGGGAGTAGACCCCAGCCCAAAGAAACCCTAATCCAGCAAATTATTCAAAATGATTCCAGCAATAGGGGCACTGTAGAATTCTTCAAGTCCGGTGTCAGCTCCTAGGGCATCTATCATCGTTCCCGCTAAAGTTTTCTGATCATTGATGGCGACGAGGTTGAAGGAATCGCCGTTGGGAGGGGGAATGATGTCGAGGTTTCTGCTGGGAGCCATGACAAACCAATGCAGGGTGAAGTTTAAATCTAAATAAGCTCCCACCGCATACCCGTTCCCATTAACACCAAATAATTGAGTGCTACCACCGGCGGCCAGAGGGTGGTCAAAGGTGGTCAATCCTTTGGTTTTGATGTTATATAAGTAGCCATGGGTGACGCCACTGACGTCCATATAATATCCGCACACCAGGTTCAGATTAGTATTAACACTTACACCTGTAGCCGCTGAACTATTTTTGACATTGGGTACATTTATGCTGGTCCAGCTTCCAATAGTGGCATTATATACAGCACTGTGTGTGACGCCGCCACCGGTGTAAGTCGCCGCCGTCTGGCCAGAATTACTAAGACCGTAGAGAACCGTCTGCTCTCCCCCGGGGACATCAATGCTTCGGAATATAGTAGCTATTTGTGTAAAGCCATGCGCCCCAGCGGCAACAGTGTAATAACCCGCAATATCTCCGGCATCATTAATCCCCTGGGGAAACGTCCCGGTGGCCCCGGCGAAGGGGACAGTAAACGTGGTGATGGTGCCATTAGGATCTCTCACAAAACCATTCCAGGCGCTGCCGATGAGAGCCGTTCCTACCAGCGCCCCATTATTGTTAATCCCGGTAATTTGCGTGTTAGTGGCGCCGGGCACCATAATGGGTGGTATAGGTCTCCATTGAGCATAGACCGGACCGGCGCCCAAAATTAGTAGGGCGCTCAGGGCCAAGCCGAAAAAGCAGCTGCGCCTGAAGGTCAGATGGGTCATTTTTCTGCCTCCTTCCCGGTATGGGTCTGGCGCGACCTAAATGAAGGTGTAGGTGGCTGGCTGATGACGATGATTAAATGTTACAATATAAGTTTAATTTATCAATAGGCACAAATACCTAAAGTTTTTTGATAAGCAAAAATTCCTATTGCCGCGGATAGAGGAATGGCGGGCGGCGCCCTGGCGGGTCAACTTCTGGGAAGCGGACAGCCCCTGTGGCTCTTACTACCGGGATGGACGGGCTGGACCGATAGGGTTAGGCCGCCGTAATCTCTTCTTGATTCTCTTCACTTATCCTTATTTTTGTTGTATTATACAATATTGATAGATTTAGGGGCAGCGGCTGGCCGATCAGCCTCAGGGGGCCGTGGTCAAAGTATATCTTACCAACCTAATCCGGACCCTGCACCGGGAAAGGGTCTTTGCCCTGATCCTGGCGGTGGCCGGCCTCATTGTCCTGGGAGCCATAGGCTTCGCCCTCACCGAGCCGGGTGAGGGAGCCTGGGTGGAGCGCCTTGGCCGGGGCGCCTGGTGGGCCCTGGTCACCCTGACCACCGTCGGCTACGGGGATGTGGTCCCCATTACTACGCTGGGACGGCTGGTGGCAGCCGGCATCATCCTGGGCGGGGTTCTGAGCCTCTCCCTGATCACGGCCACCGTAGCTTCGGTCTTCATCGAACGCAAGTTTCGCCAGGAGCGAGGGTTGGAACCGGTTAAAATCAGCCAGCACATCCTGCTTTTGGGCTGGAATGAAGAAGGGGAAGCCTTGTTGGACCAGCTGCTCAAGCGGCTCCCCCCAGACATTCCTCTGGTCCTGGTCAATAATCAGCCCCAGGAACGGATGGAGGCCTTACAAAACCTTTACCCCGCCAACCCGCCCATTTTTCTGCGGGGAGATTATTCCCGGGAAGAGATTCTCCTGAAGGCCAATGTGCTGCAGGCCTTTAAAGCCATCATTCTGGCCGAGCGGCAAGCGGAGGAGACCGCGGCCCAGGTGGATCAACGCACCCTGTTCACCGCCCTCACCCTCAAGGGCCTGCATCCCAAGATCCGCATCCTGGCGGAACTGCTGCGCTCGGAAAACCGCACTTATTTGGAGCGGGCCGGGGCCGAAGATGTCCTCATCCGCGGCCAATACGACAGCTCCCTGTTGGCCGGGGCCATTGCCTCTCCCGGCATCTTCCGCGTCCTGGTCACCCTCTTGGCCGCGGAGGGCCAGAACCTGTGGGCCGTGGCAATCCCCAGCCGCTTCCATGGCCGTCCCCTGAGCGAACTGGCCGACCACTTGCGGAACCAATATCAGAGCCTGCTCATCGCCATTTATACCGAGGCCCGGGCCCTGAGCCTGGAGGACCTGCTGGCCGACGAGCCGTCGGCTATTGACGATTTCATCCGGCGCAAATTCGCCGAGACCAAGATGACCCATCTTCTGGGCCGCACCAAGGTGGAATACCAGGTCAATCCTCCCGGCAGCACGATTATGGGGCCCCGTCAAGTCGCCGTGGTCATCGCCCTCCAGAGGCCGGAGCTGTGAAGAAAACCGACAAAGACGCGGCTTTTTTCCGGAAAATCTTTCTCTTCCAGAACCTGGAGGACCGGGAGATCGAGGAGGTCCTGGACCGCACCAGCCCCCGGGAATTCCCCGCCGGCAGTGAAATCATCCGGGAAGGCGAGCCTGGGGACTCCATGTACATCATGGTAAGCGGCGAAGTGGAGATCACCAAGCAGCTCACCCTGGTGCTGGACAAAGACACCCCCAAGGAACGGGTAATGATCCGGCTCAAGGCCGACGACGGCGTCTATTTCGGCGAAATGAGCCTGCTGGAGCAAGATACCCGCACTGCCACGGTCACCGCCTTAACCGACTGCCAGCTGCTGGAGCTCAATTACCAGGATTTCCTGGAGCTGATCCGACACCACCCCATCATGGGGGTGAAACTCCTGTTGCACCTGGCCCAGCTCCTGTCCCGGCATTTGCGCAAGACCAACCAGGACGTGGTGAAGCTCACCACCGCCCTGGCCATCTCCCTGGGGGGCTGAAAAGGCGGTTTGCTGTTTTCTGTTCTCTGTTTTCTGTAAGGGGCGGTTCTCGAACCGCCCTTGAAGGTTATTGGTGGCACCGGCTTCCAGCCGGTGCGGCACAGGCTGGCAAGCCTGTGCTACCGGATAATTGCTGAAGGAGCACATTATGTCAAAAATCCTCGACCTCTCCGGCCTGGCCTGCCCCCTGCCGGTGATTCGCACCAAGGAGGCCCTGGAAGGCGGGGAATCCCAGGAATTCGTCGTGGTGGTGGACAACGACGCCGCCCGGGACAACGTCAGCCGCTTCGCCCAGAGCCGGGGCTGCACTGTGGCCGTGGCCCAGGCGGGCAAGTGCTTTCACCTCAGCATCACGCCGCCCGCCGGCCAGACCGCCGGCGCCTGCGTCTTCCCCGAAGCCGCCCCGGCGCCCCAGACCACGGTGGTAGTCTTCGCCTCGGACCATATGGGCGAAGGCGACCCGGAACTGGGCGCCATCCTGATGCGGGCCTTCTGCCAGACCATCGTGCAGCTGCCGGCGCCCCAGAAGCTGCTCTTTTACAACCGGGGCGTCTTCCTGACCTTAAACGATTCCCCGGTGCTCAGCGAACTCAAGGGCCTGGAAGAGATGGGGGTGGGGCTTTTGGTGTGCGGCACCTGCCTCGATTTCTATAAGGTTCGGGACCGCCTGGCCGCGGGCCAGGTCTCCAATATGTTCTCCATCCTGGAAGCCCAGATGCAGGCGGGGCGGATTATCAGGCCGTAAAAAGTAAGCAGTGAGCGGTGAGCAGTAAAGTCAATCCAGGCAAGGTCAAGGGCGGCCTATGGCCGCCGTTTGCCGGCTGGATGGACTAATGCTGAGTTGGGTTCAAACAGGTATTATTGGAGCTGTCATTTCTTCGCTTCGCTCAGAATGACAATATTACTTTTATGACCGCAACTTGGTATAATGCCCTAACACGCCTTTGGATAGTATGTTCCTGTCGACATTGCGGTTTACCTAAATTTGCCGAGAACGATTCTGCTGCTGATTACCAACCCAAATAAGCCTTAACCCACTCCGGCGCCTTATCCCTGAAAAACTCACCAATCTCTTGAAAGCCTTTCGCCAGCACGGCCCGGGCCGGTCCGCTCCGGGCTGCCACTGCGGCCGGGGTTTCTCCCAGATAGAGGCGGGCCTGGATTTCCTGCGGGGATTCCTCCCAGGTCTTGAGGGCCAGCAGCAAGGCCCGCAGATCCCGGCCCCGGGTGCGATGGCGCAGGGTTTCGGGAGCGGCCAGCACATCCAACAGGTAATCCTCCCCGTTGTCCCAGCCCAGGCGGTGCAGGGCGGCCCGGCGCATCAGGCAGGGATAGCAGTAGCCGCAGGACCCGGCCGGCCGCCGCTGCCAGCGGGACACCACCGGCCGGGAGCAGGAGACCGTTTGGGGAAACAACTTCTTGAGCAAATCAGGGTTGCGGGACTGAAGCAGCATCTCCCCTTTGGTCTGATTCTGGTAAGGATTATCCAGGGGCTGGTTCAAGCCGGCCCGGCGCCACAAGGAATTGAGCTGCGCCAGGAAATGGGGATGGGTGGTGCGGGTGCTGTAGGCCCCCAGGCGGTTTAAAGTGAGAGGCGGGTTGAGACTGACCCAGCCGTTCTCCGGGACGATGAGGGGCGTGGCGCGGCCTGCGGCCGCGGCGGTGGCCGCCCCGAGGGCCAGATAAAGCAGCGAGCGGCTCCGCAGGGTGAGCTCCGGCGCCTCGGGGAACTGCACCCTGATCCCCAGGTGGTGCACCCTATCGGGGCCGTAGTGCGCCGTCAGGGCTGCGGCCAGACCCTGCTGGAGGGAAGCCAACTGCCCGAAATCGTAGTGACTCACCAGGACCAGACTTTGGCCGGCCTCCAGCATATCGATGGCCCCCACCAGGGAGTCCAGGCCCCCGGAAAAGAGCACCACCGCCCCGGGCCGCCAGGGGTGGGGCCAGGCGCCTTGGCAACCCAGGTTAATTTTGGCCGGGCGGAGCTGTAAATCCCAATCGTCTCCGGTGAGGAAGTTCAAAAGGCGGGTTAAATCAGGCGCCAAAGGACGCCAGGCGTCCGGGGCGGGCAGGTGCAGAACGATCTCGCGGGTCCAGGCGTCCGCCGCCGCCCGCCGGTCCAGAAGCTTGTCCGCCGCCCAAATCCCCAGGGCCAGCAGGAGAAAGCCCTGGGCCGCCTCCCCCGGAGGCCCGGGAGGGGCCAGCAGCTGCGCTAAATCATGGTGCAGGGGGTAGCCGGCAACCACTGGCTCATCCAGATGGACTACCGCATCCATACCGGCGGGTGGACGGCGTTGGTCGCCAGGGGCCCGTAAAAATAGGTGAAACGCCACGAGGTTACCTAATTATCCATGAATGGCAGCGGAAATAATCCTTTCACCCCCACCCCACCCTCCCCCCTCAAGGGAGAGGGAGTTATTGATGGAAGTGGAAAAGAGATTACTTCCCCCTAACCCTCTCCCCCATCGGGGGAGAGGGGATAAAGAAAGGAACTCCTAATTCTGCACTTATCAATTGAGGAAGGAATTCAGATACAGTTTCAATTGTTAATAACTGATAAAATCTGTGCTTCCTGGGACGCTGCTTAACCGGGACAGCAGGGCTGCCATTATTTTGGTGACCCAGGTCCAGCCCGGCAGGCCCAGCCACTCCGCCGGGGTGAGCGGCGCCGACGTCTGCGGCCGGCCAGTCTCCACGGCCAGGCCGATGCAAGCGGCAATCTCTTCTAAGCCTTGCCGCAGGGGAACAAATCCTGGCGCCGCCGCCTCCAGGGATTCTCCCAGGTCCAGGGTTAGCCGCAGCTGGAAAGCGTTACTTAAAAACCGCTCCACCAGCCAGAGTGGACCCGGGGTTGGGACGGACGGACCGGGCTCCCGCAGTTCGAGCAAGACTCCCACCAGGGCCGTATGGGCCACGGCCGGCTCCAGCCCGCCGCCGGCCACCTCCAGGGTGGCGCTGAGGGCCTGGGCCAAGGTCTCCGGCTCCCCGGCCAGTTCCTTGAGCCCCCAGGCGCCCAGAGCCGCCGGCCAACCCTCGGAATCGACCTGGCACCCAAAAGCCCCCAGATTCTGGGCCACCTTCCGGGTCAGGCGAAAGGCCGCCAAGGCCCCGGCGGGACCCGGCCCCCCTGCCTCCCCCAGGGCCGCCACATAGCGGGCCGCCACCTCCCGGGCCGCAACCGCAGCGGCGTTGCCCGGGGAGAGATACCGGGTTGCGGCCCCCTTGGCCAGCCGCCATAATCGTCCGGTCGGTCCCCGCCGGGCAGAAGAGGTTCCCATAATTTCCTCCCAGCCAACGCCGCTCTGTTAGGGCGAACACCAGGTTCGCCCCTACGGGTTTGCACTACCCTACCACAACTCCTCCGCCGCGGCCAGGCGTTTCAGGCGAGTGTAATAGTCCCAGGAAAATTGGGGCCGGCAGGGGAAGACAGAATTATTGTGGCACAGGGGTTCGTTGGCCAGGTCGTAGCGCGAGCCCGCTACGGCCCCGGACCACAAGGCGGTGCCGGGGATGGGAGAATATTGGGCCAGAACCGGGGTGGCCCCCAGTTCTTTCACCCGGCGGATGGCGGCCGCCACCTCGCCCTCGTCCTGGTCCGGCAGACCCATCAGGAGGTAGACCCCGATTTCTTTGGGGCCAAAGCCGGCTTCTTTAAGATGGGCCAGGGCCGCCTCCAGTTCGCCGGCCCGGAGTTTCCGGTCCGGTCGGTTCGGCTCCAGGGCGGTGGTCTCAACCCCCAGGCGCAGGGTGGCGAAACCGGCCCGCTTGAGCCAACCGGCGACCTCCCGGGTGATCAGGCGAGCCTGAAGGCCGTTGGGGGTATGGAAGCGGAAGGATAAGCCCTGACGGGCCAACTCCTCCAGGATGACCAGCAGCTGGTCTTGGAAGTGCAACAGGAGGGCGTCATCATAGAAGGCCACGTCCTTGAGGCCCAGGCGCTCCTGCCAGTGGACCAACTCCGCCACCACCGCGGCCGGACGGCGCCGCCGGTAGTTGGGCTGCAGCAGGCGGGAGGCGCAGTAGTCGCAGTCCAGGGGGCAGCCCCGGGAGGTGAGGATGGGGATGTAGGAGAGGTGAGGTAAGAGGTCCAGGGCCGGGTAGGGCAGCTCAGCCAAATCGGTTGGGACTACGGCAGAGAATTGACCCAATCCCAGGTCGGCCAGGTGCGGCGGCAGGACGGTTTCCCAGGGGCCGGCCAGCACCAGGTCGGCGCCGCTATTGGTGCGGGCGTGTTCCGGGCAGAGGCTGGCATAAATTCCTCCCAGGATCACCGGGACCCCGGGGAAATACTCCCGGACCAGGGCGATGGCCGCGGTCACTCCGGGATACCAGTAAGTCATGAGGGAGGTGACCAGGACCGCGTCGGGCCGCGGCATGACGGCCAGGCGGGCCCGAAAATCCTCGTAGCTTACGCCGTAACGCCCGAAGCGCCTGGGAATGTCTCGTAAGGGCGCCGGGGTGGGGACGATCTCCTTGGGGTAACGGCCGGTGCCGCAGGGCCCGGGCCGGACGTGGGGGACATCCAGGCAGTCCAGGAAGTGCACTTCCACCCCCTGGTTCTGGAGCCAGCCGGCCAGGTAGAGCAGCCCCAGGGGCCGGGCGAAATAATCGTAGGCGGCGAAATCGTAAATCCAGGGGTTGATGAGGAGCAGCCGGGGGCGGGAGGCTTCCATGGACATTTGCTTCTTTAAAAGACAAATTAGGCAAAATTTTCCTACCGAGCCGCGTCAGCGCTTGACGGGCCGGTCGGACAGCAAGTCCTCCAGAAAATCTATGGCAAGATCAGTCGACGAGGTCCATTTGTGGCCGTCAAAGGCTTCGTCTTTCCAAGAGGGGCGCGCTTCTGGATGCGGTCCGCAGACAGCCAGCTTGCCCTTGCCGTATGAGCTCATGAGGGCAGCGATGCTGCCATCCTCGTAGTTGGCGACGACTTGCACGTCTTCCTGGCTGTTGACGAGTTGGAAACTGGGACCTGCCTTGAAAAACATGGGGCGGGTTTTCCCCTGCCAGTGGACAGGTATGATCCGTGCGGTAAAGTCGCCCCGGTAGACCTTGGTTGCCGCGGGGATGAGACCCAAGCCTTTGACCTGGGTCTTGCCCTCGTTCCAACCGGTGGACGCCATGAAGCCGCCCCCGCAGAGCCCCCAATAGCGACCCCCGTTGCGCAAGTAGTCTTTCAAGGCCTCCGTGACTTTCGGCGTGAAGGCTTTCAACAGAGGGTGAAGATCGTCCTCGGTGCCGCCAATTATGAAGACTGCCGTATCTTTGAGCAAATTTGGCAGTTCCCCAACATTGGACACGAACTTGACCTTGAGACCGACGCTCGTCACGATCGCCGCGGCTGCCTCGGGGCAATCCTCGGCGGAGACCGGCCCGTTATAGATCAGGGCGTATTTTCCCGGTTCGGAATTGGCCTGGATTGGCGCACTGGAGCTTTGTCCGGCCAAGGCGAAGCACATGCCGAGCAGTATGACGACACAGAGAACAAAGACGGCTGTGGTTCTGCTGATGAAGTTCATTTTCTGCCAACCTTTTGATTTGAGATTTTGCGGCAGCCCTGGCCACCCCAGGCGGCATCGTCGGATAAACCACCCTTAAGTTTGCCCTCCACGGCAGGCCAGCAGCATCTCCCAAATCCGCCGGGTGTCGGGGGTCTGGGGGCTGATTTCCAGGGTCAGGAGACTGCGGCTGGCGTCGGTCAGCTTCACCGGCTCGGCCGGGCGCAGGCCCGCCACCCAGACGATCTGCCCGGCGCTAATCACCAGGGGAATATGGGGCCGCAGCCAGCGGGGCATCTTGGCGTCCACCAGGAAGTCCTGGAGTTTTTTGGGACCCGGGGCGCCCAGGGGCCAGAAGCGATCTCCGGCCCGGAAATAACGGACCTCCAGGGGGAAGGTGAGCCGCTCCTGGTCCAACACGGCCACGTGGGACTCCAGGGGGATTAAGCCCCCAGCCTGACGAGTCCGGCTGCTCCAGGTCCAGTTCCAGCCCTCCGGCGTCTCCAGGCGGCCCGGGGGGGCGTTCAAAAGGGTCACTCCGGCCGGGGGCGGCGGCAGGCGCCGGAACAGGTGCAGCTCCGGGCCGGCCCGGGCCACCCGGGCTGGACCCAGGGAGATGAGGCCGCCGCTTTTTTCCCCCGCGGCCAGGTCCAGGAGCGCGGCGGTTTGCGCCGCGCTGAGGCTCTGCTCGCCGATGAGGCGGCCCAGCGCGGCCCTAAGCAGACGCAACTGCCAGCCGGGCGCCAGGCTCAGGAGCCGGGGCAGGTCCAGGGAGTAAAAGTCCGGGGCTGGCGCTCGGCTCACCTGCGCCAGGAGGCGGTCGCTCTCCCGGGCCAGGAGGCGCTCATCTTCCTGGAGCAGGAATTGGGTGCGCCAGATGGCTTCCTTAAGGCGGGGATTATATAGGTGCAGCAGCTCCGGCAGCAGGTCCAGGCGGACGCGGTTGCGCCGATAGGCGCGGCTCAGGTTGCTGGAGTCCAGGCGGTACGGGAGGGCTTGCTGCTCCAGCCAGGCCAGCAAGGGGGCCTTGCCCACCGACAACAGGGGCCGCACCAATCCTTCCGGGGTGGCGGGCCACATGCCCTTCAAGCCTTCGGGGCCGGCGCCCCGGAGCAGGCGGAGCAGGAAGAGCTCCACCTGGTCGTCGGCGGTGTGCCCCAGGGCCAGCTTGTCGTAGCCCTGGGACCGGCAGGTCTCCGGAGGAAATCGAGGCGCAGCCGCCGGGCCGCCATTTGCCGGGAAAGCCGGTGAGTGCGGGCCAACTCCTTGACGTCGCCCCGACCCTGGTGATAGGGCAGGTGAAGCTCCTGGGCCAGTTCCGCCACAAAGGCAGCGTCATCTTTGGATTCCCGGCCCCGGAGGCCGTGGTCGAAGTGGCCCACCCCCAGCTCCAGCCCCAACTCCTGGCGCCAGCCCACCAGCAGGTGCAGCAAGGCCACCGAGTCCGGGCCGCCGGAGACCGCCACCAGGACCCGGTCTCCGGGTCGGAACATCTCTTCTCGATGCACAAAATCAAGGACCCAAGCGGTCAGGCGCGCCGGCGGGAGGCCGGCAGCAAAGAGGGCTTGGATTAGGCGGCCGTGATGGGACAAAGTTGGGCGATGACCTCGAGAATGGCGTCCTTGGAGAAGGGCTTGGCCAGGAAGCGGTCCACTATCTGATCCTGGCCGGCGAGGTCGGCGAGATCAGGCGGTTCCGAGGAGATCATGACGACGCGGCACTCCGGCTGGAGCTCTTTTAGCCGCCGGGCCACCTCCAGACCATTGAGGCTGGGGAGGTGGAAATCCACCACCGCCACCTGGTAGCTGGGCGAATCAGCGGCGCCGGCCAGCTCCGGGTCGAACCCCGCCGCAGTGGTGACCTGGTAGCCGGCCCGGCGCAGGATGGCCACCAGGGCTTCCCGGGTCCAAGGGTCGTCGTCGATCACCAAAATCCAGGGGCTCATCAGGGTCATGGTCTCCGGGTACGAGGCCGACTCTTTTCCCCTCCTTTTCCAAAAGGGGAATTAGGTCACTTATGCTTATAAATAAGGGGCACGGCCCGCCGTGCCCCTAGGCCTCAAGGGTTTCCGCCTCGTCGCCGGCCGCCGGGAAGGCCAGATGAAAGGCGGCGCCCCGGCCGGGGTCGCTTTCCACCCAGATGCGGCCGTGGTTGGCCGCGACCAGGGTCTTGCAGATGTAGAGGCCCAGGCCGGTGCCGTCCGCTTTCGAGCCGGACAGGCGAAATTTTTCAAACAGATGCTCCTTTTCCTCCGGGGCCAAGCCGGAGCCGGTGTCGGCCACGGTGATCTCCACCTCCGGGTGCTCCGAACCATCCAGGAGCTGGGCCCCCACCTCAATCTTGCCATCGGCGGGGGTGGCGGCCAGGGCGTTCACCAGGAGATTGGCCAAAACCCGGTCCAGGGACGGCTCATCCACCAGGATGGGAGGTAAGTGGGGCGGCAAGGGGGGTGCGGTCAAGGCCACCCCCTGCTGCTGGGCCATGGGGCCGAAGCGATGCAGTTGCCGCTGGATGATAAATCCCGGCGGCACCGCCTCCGGCTTCAGGACCAGGCGGCCGGACTCGAAACGGCTCAGGTCCAGGACGTTGTGCAGGTGCAGGAGCAGGCCTTCACTGCGTTGAATAATGCCCCGCAACTTGTCGTGAATCTCCGGGGGCAGGGTTTCGTCCTCCAGGGCCTCGATGGTGAGGCGCACCCCGGTCAACGGGGCCTTGATGTCATGGACGATCATGGCCAGAAAGTCGGCGTTGGCGGCCACCCGGTCCCGCTCCTCCTGGAGCAGGCGGGTCTTGTCCCCCAGGGCCCGAGTCATGGCGTTGAAGGATTCGGCCAGCTCCCCCAGTTCGTCGCGGCTGGTCACGGGAATGTCCCCGGTCAGTTCCTCCTGGGCCGCCCGGCGGGTACCCTCGGCCAGGTGGGCGATCTGCCGCCGCATCCCCGAAGAGAGCCAGAAGCTCAAGAGCATGCCGATGAGGGCGGAGGCCCCGCCCACGCCGAAGATGACCAGCTTCAGGGTGAGGAGGGTCGGCTCCAGCTCCCGGCGGTTGACCCCCACCACGATGAGGTTTTCCCAGGGTTTCTCTTCGCCCTCCAGGGGCAGGAATTCGATGGTATAGGATTCCTTCCCCAGAGACAGGCTTTGGATCAGATTTCCGGCGCCGCTGGCGCTGGCGGCCAGGTCTTTGCTGAGCTGAATCTGATTCAAGGCGCTTTCCGGCAGGTCTTTAAAGGAATTGACCACCAGGCGGTTGCCGTAGAAGATGGCCACTTCGGCTCCGGGGCGGGACAGGGACTCCACGAAGCCCCGGTCGATGAGGACCCCGGTGAGGACCACGCCCACGATCTTATCCTGATAGCGGATGGGGGCCGAGGCGCTCAGGGAGATGCTGTCCTTCCAGGTGGTCATGCGGGTGGCTTCCTTGCCCTTGAGGCTGGCCCGCACCAGGGGATTACTGGAGATGTTGACCCCCAGGGCCCCGGGATCATGGGCCCGGACCTCGATCACCCCCTGATAATCGGTGACGGTAAGGATATTGAGCCCGGTGGCCTTCATCATGGGGGTCACCAGGCTCCTAAGGGCTTCGACGTTGCCCGCGGCCAGCAGTTCGCCGTAGGTGGGGTTGTCGGCCAAGAGGTTGGCAGCCTGTTCCACGCGGTGAATCTTGCCGATATATTCCGCCAGCACCAGGCGGGCCACCAGTTCCACCCGCTGGCGGTGCCACTCCAGGATCTGGCGGGTGGCCAGGTATTGCATCACCAGGAGCAAGCCCACCAGGGCCACCAGGAGAGAAAACAGAGTCACTCCCAGGAGCTTGCCACCCACTTTATTTTTCAGGCGCAGGTTCAGCATTAGCAAAATAATAGCATAATCGGGGGATTAGTTCAAAGTTCAAGGTTGAGGTTCGAAATGGAGATGATTTATTGAACTTTGAACTATCCTAAGAGAAAAACGGCGATGGCGCGGTACAGCGGCATGAGCAGGGCGCCCATCACCCCGGTGTAGAAGAGGATCAGGATCAGGATAAAGCCCAACTGGTCCAGGTGGTGATATAAGCGCTGCAGTTCCGGAGGCAGTAGAATGGCCAGGATGTGGGAGCCGTCCAGGGGCGGGATGGGAATCAGGTTGAACAGGGCCAGGAAGATGTTAATGGTGACCCCGAAGTAGGCCATCTTCATCACCCCGACGTTTCCCAGCCCCAGGCGCAGCAGGTAAGCAAAAACCACGGCCAGGGCCAGGTTGCTCAAGGGGCCGGCGGCGCTGACGGTGATTTCACCCCAGCGGTAATTGCGAAAATTTAAGGGGTTTACCGGCACCGGCTTGGCCCAGCCGAACAGGAGCCCGGCATGAGTCAGCAGCAGAATCCCCGGTATCAGGATGGAGCCCACGGGGTCGATGTGAGGGCCGGGGTTCAAGGTGATGCGCCCCATAATCTTGGCGGTGGGGTCGCCGTTGCGCAGGGCCACGTAGCCGTGGGCCACCTCATGGACGATGATGGAAAAAAGCAATACTATGGCCATGAGGGCCACTTCCAAGAGATATGGGAGGCTTAAAGAAGGCACGGTTGGAGTTTCGAGTTTTAGTTTCGAGTTTTTAGTTTTCAGCTGCTGGGAAACAGAAATGTAGGGGCGGCTCGCGAGCCGCCCCTACGTTTAGGCTTCACGGATCATGGCCTCGCCGGCCTGGCGCAACTTTTCCAATTCCTGCCGAGAAGAAGCTTCAAAGTAAAACCGCACCACCGGCTCGGTGCCGGAGGGGCGGAAACAGACCCAGCTGCCGTCTTCCAGGATATACTTATGGCCGTCGATGGTGACGTGCTGTTTCACCCTTAGCCCGGCAAAGCGCGCCGGCGCCTGTTTCAGGCTCACCATCAGCCGCTCCTTGGCCGCGGGAGTCAAGGCAAAGTTGAGGCGGCGGTTGTAAACCGGCCCCACCCGGGAAAATAAGTCGGCCAAGAGTTCGGGAATCCCCTTGCCGGTCTTGGCCACCATCTCGGCCACCATCACGCAGGCCAGGATGCCGTCCTTTTCGGGCAGGTGGTGTTGCATGGAAAAGCCTTCGCTCTCCTCGCCCACCATGATCGCCTGGCCGTCGAGGATATATTGGCCCAGGTACTTGAAGCCCACCTTGGTCTCAAAAACCGGCCGGCCGTAAAGTTTAGCCACCCGGTCCACCAGGTGGGTGGTGGCGACGCTGCGGGCCACGCCGCCGTCCCAGCCCCGGGTTTGGATCAGGTAGTCCAGCAGCAGGCCCAGGATTTCGTTGGCTTCGTGGTATTCTCCGGCCGCGTCCATCACCCCGAAGCGGTCGGCGTCGGCATCCACCGCCAGGCCCAGATGGGCCCCGGTGGCTGGGATGCGGGCGGCCATTTCAGAGAGAAACTCCGCCGAAGGCTCCGGCCGATGCCCGCCGAAATAGGGGTCCGGCCAGCCGTGGAGCAACTCCACCTTCACCCCTGCGTCTTTCAGGAAGGCCTCCAGATAATCCCGGCCGGTGCCGTAGAGGACGTCCGCCACCACCTTAAGGCCGGCTCGGCGCAGGGCTTCGGTATCCACCAGGGTTTTGAGGTGCTGAAAATAGTCCTGCCGGGGGTCGATGTCCACAAGCATCCCCTTCTCCCGGGCCTGGATCAGGGGCATAATCTTGACGGCGGAGGGCCCCAGGCTGCCAATCAGGGCCTCAATCGGCTGGGTGACCGGCTCCGGGGCCGGGCCACCGGTGGCCGGTGAAAACTTGATGCCGTTGTATTCCGGGGGATTATGGGAGGCGGTGATGTTGATGCCCCCGGCGCGGCGGCCCGCCCGGATGGCGAAGCTCACCACCGGGGTGGGACAATCCCGGATGGTGCAATAGCTGACGATGCCGTTGCCGGCCATCACTTCGGCGGCGGCCGCGGCAAAGGCGTCGGAGCGGAAGCGGGTGTCGTAGCCGATGACCACGCCCTGGGAGGCCAGGCTTTCGTGTTTGAGGTAATCGGCAATGGCCTGATAAACCAGGCGGGCGTTGGCAAAGGTGAAATCTTCGGCGATGATCCCCCGCCAACCGGAAGTACCGAATTTGATCGCCGGCATGTTATACCTCGCCTTCTTAAAGTAGGGGCGGGTTAAAACCCGCCCCTACGATTACCTTAATTATCCGGTGGTGACTTTCAAGTACCCAAATCGTAGGAGGCCAGATATTTTTCCTGCTCCGGGGTCAGGGTGTCGATATCCACTTGCATGGCCGCCAGCTTCAGGCGAGCGATCTCCTTATCGATCTCTGCCGGTACCGGGTAGACCTGCTTCTGGAAGCTGGCGTGGTTCTTGGAGACGAATTCCGAGGCCAGGGCCTGGTTGGCGAAGCTCATGTCCATGACCGCGGAAGGGTGTCCTTCGGCGGCGGCCAGGTTAACCAGGCGGCCTTCGGCTAGCAAGTAGATGCACTTGCCGTTGTTCAGAGTATATTCTTCCACGAAATCCCGCAGGGGCCGGTGGGCGGTGCTGATCCGGGTCAAAGCGTCGATGTCGATCTCCACGTTGAAGTGGCCTGAATTGGAGAGGATGGCGCCATCTTTCATGGCCAGGAAATGCTCTTCCCGAAGGACGTGGATGTCACCGGTGAGGGTGCAGAAGACGTCGCCGACCTTGGCGGCTTCGGCCATGGGCAGAACTTCATAGCCGTCCATGACGGCCTCCAGGCCCTTCAAGGGATCGACCTCGGTGACCACGACCCGGGCGCCCAGGCCCCGGGCCCGCATGGCCAGACCCCGGCCGCACCAGCCGTAGCCCGCCACCACAAAGATGTTGCCGGCCATCAGGCGGTTGGTGGCCCGCAGGATGCCGTCCAGGGTGCTTTGCCCGGTGCCGTAGCGGTTGTCGAACATAAACTTGGTCTGGGCGTCGTTCACCGCGATGATGGGGTATTTCAGCACCCCATCGGCGGCCATGGCCTTGAGGCGGATGACGCCGGTGGTGGTCTCTTCGGTGCCGGCGAAGATCCCCGGGAGCAGCTCCTGGCGCTTGGTATGCACGGTAAAGACGATATCGGCGCCATCGTCCATGGTCATCTGGGGTTTGACGTCCAGGGCCTGGTGGAGGTGGCGGTAATAGGTGTCGCCGTCTTCCCCTTTGATGGCGAAGGTGGGGATGCCTTCATTTATGACCAGGTGGGCGGCCACATCATCCTGGGTGCTCAAGGGGTTGGAGGCGCAGACATGCACGGTGGCTCCGCCGGCCTTTAAGGTGGCCGCCAGCACTCCGGTTTCGGTGGTGACGTGGAGGCAGGCGGCAATCCTGAGCCCCTTCAAGGGTTTTTCGCGCTCGAAGCGCTCCCGGATGGCGTTCAGCACCGGCATGTCCCGCCGGGCCCATTCCACCCGCAGGCGGCCTTTATCGGCCAGATTTATATCCTTGACATCGTAATCCATGAGTTCCTCATTTCGCGGCGGCAGCCTGCGGCTGGCAGATGCAGATGGGGGAGGGGCCTTGCAGCCCGGCCTTTTCCCGCAGGATGTCGACCTTATTGCAGTATTCCCAGGTGAAGTCCGGGTTGGTGCGGCCGAAGTGGCCGTAGGCTGCGGTCTGCTTGAAGATGGGGCGTTGCAGATCCAGGTATTGGATCATGGCCGCAGGCTTGAAGCTGAAGGTATCCTTGATGATACTCAATAGCTTGTCTTCCGGAATGACCGCGGTGTCGTAAGTATAGACCGTGATGGAGAGAGGGTCCGGTAGGCCGATGGAGTAAGCCACCTGGACCTCGCAGCGATCGGCCAGACCCGCGGCCACCACGTTTTTGGCCACGTGGCGCAGCATGTAGGAGGTGGTGCGGTCCACCTTGGTGGGGTCCTTGCCGGAGAAGGCGCCGCCGCCGTGGTAGCCCCGGCCGCCGTAGGTGTCGACGATGATCTTGCGGCCGGTCATGCCACAGTCGGCCAGGGGGCCGCCGGCGACGAAACGGCCGGTGGTGTTGATCAGGAATTTGGTGTCCACCAGCAGGTTGACCGGGATGACCTTCTTGATTACTTCTTCAATAATGGCCTCTTCCAGGGTCTCATACTTTACGTCGGGGTTGTGCTGGGCGGCGACCACCACCGTGTGGATGCTCTTGGGGAGGCCGTCTTCATAGCGCACCGTCACCTGGGTCTTGCCGTCCGGGCGCAGGAAGGGCAGGGTGCCGCTCTTTCTCACCTTGGCCAGGCGTTCCGCCAGACGGTGAGCATACCAGATGGGCATGGGCATCAGGTTCTCGGTGGAGGTGGAGGCATAGCCGAACATCAGGCCCTGGTCCCCGGCGCCCTGCTCGGGCGACAGGCCGCGGCCTTCCACCCCCTGGGCGATATCCGGCGACTGCCGGTCGACGGAGGTGAGCACCGCGCAGGTCTCCCAGTCGAAGCCCATGGAGGAGTCATTATAGCCGATCTCTTTGATGGTCTGCCGGACGATGTCGGGATAATCAATCCGGGCGGTGGTGGTGATCTCGCCGGCAATCATGGCCAAACCGGTGGTCACCAGGGTTTCGCAGGCCACCCGGGCATATTTGTCTTGGGCAAGGATGGCATCCAAAATGGCATCGGAAATCTGATCCGCCACCTTATCGGGATGCCCCTCGGTAACCGACTCCGAGGTGAATAGAAAAGATTTAGCCATCCTTTGAGGACTCCTTTACAAAATAATAGTGGCAGCGCGGGGAGTCCCCACGCTAAACCTTAGAAGTTTAACTGGGTATGGAAAAAATTGCCAGAGGTTTTTCGGTGGCGGCGGTATCTTTCAGACGATTGTGCCGGTCTACCATGACCACTCTGGGGTGGTGCTGCTTCAGCTCGGCCGCCTCGTAAGTGGCATAAGTGGTGATGATAATCAGATCGCCCGACGCCCCTTTGCGGGCCGCGGCGCCGTTCAGACAGATGATGCCGCTGTCGGCCTCACCTTCCAGGGCATAGGTCTCGAAGCGTTCGCCGTTACTGACGTTGTAGACATGGACCATTTCATAGGGCAGGATGTCGGCGGCCTGCATCAGTTCCGCCGAGATGGTGAGCGAGCCTTCGTAATGCAAATCGGCCTGAGTGACCGTGGCCCGGTGGATTTTGGATTTCATCATTACACGCAACATAATCGGCTCTCCGCAAGCAAGGTATTGTCAATGAGGCGAGTGCTGCCCAGCCACACCGCCAGGAGCAGGCGGGCCTCCTGCCGGACGGTCCCCACCTCCTCCAGGGTTTCCGGGTCCACCAGACCCAGGTAATCGATGCGGGTGTGGGGGGTGCTCGTAATAATCTTACGCGCCGCGGCCAGGATATCTTCCCGGGACCTGGCGTCGGTCAACATCACCTCCCGGGCGGCCAGGATGGCCCGATAGAGGCAGAGGGCCGCGGCCCGTTCATCTTTATCAAGATAAGTATTTCTTGAACTCAGGGCCAGGCCGTCCGACTCCCGGACGATGGGCCGGCCCACCACCGCCACCGGCAGGTCCAAATCCGCGGCCAGCCTTTTGATCACGGCCAGTTGCTGATAGTCCTTTTCCCCGAAGACGGCTTCCTGGGGCTGCACCTGGTGGAACAGTTTCAGCACCACGGTGGCCACGCCCTTAAAGTGTCCCGGCCGGGAGGCGCCGCACCAGCCCTGGGAGAGACGCTCCACCTCCACATAGGTCTGGTAGCCCGGGGGATACATGGCCGCGGCCGTTGGGGTGTAGAGGACGTCCACGCCCACGCCGCGGGCGGCGGCCGCGTCCCGCTCCAGGTCCCGGGGATAGCGCTCCAGATCTTCGTTGGGTCCGAACTGCGCCGGGTTGACGAAGAGGCTCACCACCAGCCGGTCGCTGCTGGTCTTGCCGTACTCCATCAGGCTCAGGTGCCCCCGGTGAAAATAGCCCATGGTGGGCACCAGGGCAATCTTGAAGCCCCGGCTCCGCCACTCGGCGGCCAGGGCCTGCATATCTTTAGGATCGCTGATTATCTCCATAAAAAAACAAACCCCCGGCCGATTCTCAGGGGGTTTGGGGGCCGCCCGTCGAGTCCCGGTCCGTCTGAAGCCGGATCCAAGCCCTGGGTTAAAAGATCACTACTCATTATTTACGTTTGTTAGCAAAATGTCAATGTTTTGTTGAATTTTCGTGGGAGGGGCGGACGGGAAAAATTTCGCCGTGGGGAGGTGCCTGGCGCAGCAAGCTGCGCCCTTAAACGTTTTTAGCAAGCGGAGAATATTGGGCCATCGCTCCGGATTAATAAAATAAAGTGTATACATTGAAGCACCCTGGAGTATAGTCCCGGTTAAACATTTTCGGATAAGCGCACTATAGTTCCAGCGGGTATCCGGACTTGAGCCACGGCACGAAAATTTATGAGGGCCTCACCACTCCTTATGTCCATTCAGGCGTGAAATGGGAAACCCCAATATTACCGGCTGTATACGCTGGATAACGCCGGCAATACCTCCACCGGGGTGACCGCCAAATTCAGCCCCAAAGCCGGAATCAACCAGTTAGCTGCTGCTGTCAGATTGACCGGCGGCCGGAGACCAGCCGGCGCGCTTTGCCCGCCTTACCAGAAAAAGGGCGACCCAGCGGGTCGCCTTGATATATGGGGTTGGGGGAGGGGGTTTGAGGGAGTTTTCGTCAAGGCAGGGGCCGTCGGCCCCATCCCCCTCCCTCAAAAATCATTCACACATAAACCAGCGGCGGTTCGCCTTCTTTGCGGGGGGCGATTTCGCCGATGATGAAGCCCTGTTCGTTGAGGCCCTGGAGCCGCAGCAAGACGTCGGCCACCTGGTCTTCGGCCACCACCAGGGCCAGGCCGATGCCGTTATTGAAGGTCCGCAGCATCTCCTCTTCCGGGATGTTGCCCAGGGTCTTGAGCAGATGGAAAATGGGGGGCACCGGCCAGGATTGCCGGTGGATCACGGCCCGGCACGATTTGGGGAGGACGCGGGGCAGATTATCGGTGAGGCCGCCGCCGGTGATGTGGCAGATGCCGCTCAAGGGAAAATCCCGCAGCAGGTTGAGCACGGTCTCCACATAGATGCGGGTGGGCTTGAGGATTTCCTCCCCCAGGGGTCCGCCCAGTTCTGCCATTTCATCGGAGACTTTGAGGCCGTGGCGCTCGAAGAGGACCCGGCGCACCAGGGAAAAGCCGTTGCTGTGCAGGCCGTTGGAGGCGATGCCGATGATCCGGTGGCCCACGGCGATCTCGGAGCCGTCGATGATGTGGTCCCGCTCCACCACGCCCACCACGAAGCCGGCCAGGTCGTAGTCTCCCGGCTGATAGATCCCCGGCATTTCGGCGGTTTCCCCGCCGATCAGCGAGCAGCGGGCCTGACGGCAGCCGTTGGTGATGCCTTCGACGATGGCGGTGGCGGTGTCGGGGTCGAGGCTCCCCATGGCCAGATAGTCGAGGAAAAACAGCGGGGTGGCGCCATGGGTGATGATGTCGTTGGCGCACATGGCCACCAGGTCGATGCCGATGGTGTCATGGCGCGTCCATCAGGATGGCGATCTTGATCTTGGTGCCCACCCCGTCGGTGGCGGAAACCAACACCGGGTCCCGGTATTTTTCCGCCCCCAGGTGAAAGAGGCCCCCAAAGGCGCCGATCTCTCCCAGGACTCCGGTGCGGTAGGTGGCTTTGACCAGGGGGCGGATCTTTTTGATAAAGGCGTCCGCCTTGTCGATATCGACCCCGGCATCCTTATAAGTGCTGGTATCGGCCATCTCCTTTGTCTCCCCCTTCAAAGGATTGCCTGAAATACAGTGGTCAGTGATCAGTTGCCAGTTGTCAGGAAAAAGAGGCGACTAACGGCCGCCGAGAGTCTAAGTCTTGTCCTCATCCTCCGCCGCTTGCTGACAGCAGCATCCGGGCAGGGATTCTCCCCCCCGGTTTCGCGCCCACTGGCCGCAGGAGCTGCATTGTTGCCCCAGGCGGTAATCCCCGCCTTCGATGCAAATGGCCTTGCCCTGCACCAGGGCTTCGGCCACGGCCCGGTGGGCCCGGGCCAGCATCCGGGTGACCGTGGGTCGGGAGACTTGCATCTTGTGGGCCACTTCTTCCTGGGTCAACTCCAGGTAATCGGCCAGACGCATGGCCTCGAGCTCGTCCACGGTAATCGTCGTCTGTTCCAAGGCTCGCAGGGGAATCCCCCGGGGTTTGAAGAAGGTCACCCCCGGTTCGGTTTCCACCCAACGGCATTTTTTGGGTCTACCCATGTGGTTCCTGCCTGAAGTTAATGCTTTATTGTTAAGCTAAACCGGGCGGCTGTCAAGGGCAAAGCGAAAATTGGCCCTCGGCCCCCTCCCGGGCATTGACGAACCTGGGAAGGGGGCTTATTGTTAGGTGACTAATCGCCGAAAGGGGCCTCGTGTTCAGCCAAAAATACCCGGAACAGGTGGAAGAATGCGCCCGCTTCTTAAGGCCGCGCCTGACCGCGCCGCCGGCATGGGGCATCATCCTGGGGACGGGCCAGGGGGTCTGGGACACCCGGCTGGCAGAGGGCGACGGTCTGTCTTATGGAGAGCTGCCCCATTTCCCGCCGGCCACCAGCCCCAGCCATCAGGGCCGCCTGGGCTGGGGGCGCTTATCCGGACGCCAGGTCCTTCTTTTTCAAGGGCGGTTTCATGCCTACGAAGGCTATTCTCTGCGTCAGGTGACCTTTCCGGTCCGGGTGATGGCCGCCCTGGGAGTCAAGAAAGTTATCCTAACCAACGCCGCCGGCGGCCTCAACCCCTCCTTCAAGGCCGGCGAACTGATGCTCATTGGCGACCACATCAACTTCATGGGGGACAGCCCCCTGGTCGGCGAGAATATTGACGCCTGGGGCCCCCGGTTCCCGGACTTGAGCCAGGTTTACGACCAGGGCCTGCGTCAGGTGGCCCTGGAGGTGGCCCGGCGCCGGGGCCTGGTCTTGCACCAGGGGGTCTATGTAGTGGTGAAGGGACCCCATCTGGAAACCCCGGCCGAGACCCGCATGCTGCGTTGGCTGGGCGCCGACGCGGTGGGCATGTCCACCGTGCCCGAAGCCATCGCCGCGGTGCACGCCGGGCTCAGAGTCCTGGGGGTTTCCGTTCTCAGCAACCTCAATCTCCCGGATGCCATGGCCCCCATTGCCATTGAGGAGATTATCGCCACCGTGGCCCGGGCCGAGCCTCAACTGGTGGAGTTATTGCTGGGGGTGCTGCAAGAGGCGGATTAAAGAGGGAAAAATAGGGACACTTCCTATTTTTCTGGACAAGACCTGATATGTTGAGGATGAAAAAGTAAAAATAGGAAGTGTCCCTATTTTTCTAGCTCTTCTTTTTACGCGGTTTTTTAGGTTGCTTCAAGGGCTTGGGTTCCTCCGGGGCCGCGGCCGCCTTAACCTGAGGGGCGCTCGCAGCCTTGGGGGCCACCGTTTCCGGGGACCCGATGACATAGACTCGCAACTCTTGCGGGAGATTATCCAGGGACTGTCCGCACTTGGGACAGACCCGCAAAGGAAGGGGATTTTTGCTTTGACACCCCGGACATTTCAACCACAGACCCATGGTCCTTCTCCTAAGTTTTTCATTACCATTAACAAAACCGGCGGCATACTTCAAGAGTTTTATCCCGCCGGGTTCGGGAGAAAAACTATTTTTCTAAAGGATGGAACCTTATGAAAAAAATCGCCATTAACACCGACCAGGCCCCGGCCGCCAGCGGCCCTTACACCCAGGCCCTGGCCGTGGGTCCCTTTGTCTTTGTTTCCGGACAGATTCCCCTGGACCCCCAGGGAAACCTGGTCAAAGGAGACATCGTGGTGCAGACCTGCCAGGTGATCGCCAACCTCAAGGCCGTTTTGGCTGCGGCGGGCCTGACCTTAAAAGACGTGGTGAAAACCACGGTCTTTCTGGCGGACCTGGCCGATTTCCAGGAAATGAACCGGGCCTATGCCGAGTTTTTCCCGGGGCACCCCCCGGCCCGCAGCACCATCCAGGTGGGCGGCCTGCCCCGGGGCGCCTCCATCGAGATCGAGGCCATCGCCGCCAAACGGGACTGGCCCGCCTGAGGCCGGGAAGGGAGGTTAAGGAAAACCCGGCAGGGGCCTAGGCCCGAGCCGGCGGCTAAAAAAGGGGGCGGGCCCTGAGGCCCGCCCTTTCTGGCATTATCCTAAAGATCTGCGTCAAGATACCTGGGAAGCCAGGCGCACCACCGGCGCCGCCGTAAAACACTCAACCCCGGTATAGCTTTTGAGGGAATCGGGTTTACCGCTATCTCGTAGTCAGCAACAGAATTGCCAACAAAATTACCAATCCCAACCTTCTCATGCCGTCTCTCCAGGCCGCGGCCCCTGGTCTCAGCCGGCTACTCAAATTTCGACTTCACGGCCTCCCAGGTCTTTTTCAACTCCGCCATGGCGCTTTCCGAACCCTCTTTGACCTTTTCCGCGGCCTCGCCGCCGGCGGCCTTGAGTTCCTTGAGTTTCTGCTGGGCGGCCTCCAGCTTGGGCCGCATTCGATCCAGCTGCTTATTCATATCAGCCTGGGCCTCGGCGCCGGCTTTGGCGGCTTGGTTCTTCCAGGCCTCCAGCCTGGCCCCCAACTCCTTGAGCTGGGCCTCCATTTTTTCTTGCGTCTCTTTCAAGCCCATGGTTTCTCCTGGATGTTTTAGTAAATTAACGGATAATCATTTTTCACCAGTTGTCAATAGTCCGAGTCGGCCCGGACTGCTCAATTTACTTCCATCTCAACCTGTGGTAGGGATTAGCAAAGAGTCGTCGCGTCGGCACCGGCCTGACGCCTAGGCTGGCAAAAGTATTCCAGGAGCCTATCATATGCGCACCTTCCAAGAGATCCGGGACAATTACCGGTTCAGCGATTTAGAGGCGGAGACCCTGAAGGGCCTGCTGCCGGTGGTGGAACCCCACGCCCGGCAGCTGATCCGGGATTTCTACAACCTCTTCCTGCAAATACCCGATGCCGCCAAATTCCTGCAGGATGACACCAAGCATGCCCGGCTGGAAGGGCTGCACCGCGACTGGCTCCTGGACCTGTTCAAGGGTCCTTATGATGAGCGCTATTTCCTGCGGCTGCAACGGGTCGGCCAGGCCCACGTCAATATCGGCATCTCGGCGCATTTCGTCCACGTGGGTATGAATTTCCTGCGCCAGCAACTCTCGCAGATCGTCGACGCCGAAGTGGAGCCCAAGCTGCGAGGGACGGCCCGCCTGGCCCTGGACAAAATCCTGGACCTGAACCTGGACCTGATCAGCCGGGCCTATCGTGATGAAGAGATGCGCCAGGTGTCGCTGTCCTTCAAGCTGGACAACGCCCTGGTGCGCCTGGGCAAGCGCTTCACCTTCGGCCTCCACCTGGTGGTCCTGCTGGGCCTCATCGCCCTGTCCCTGGGCGTGCTGGCGGTCCTGGCCAGCGACATCTTCATGATCTTCCAGGGTAAATGGGAGGAAGGCATGGTGGCCTCTCTCGGCACCCTGCTGATCCTGTGGTTGATGATCGAGTTGCTGGAGGCCGAAATCCACCGCATCCAGGGGGCGGATTTCAAGTTCAACCTGTTCGTGGGGGTGGCGTTGGTGGCCTTTATCCGGAAGATCCTGGTGGCCTCCCTGACCCACACAGACCTGAAGACGGAACTCATGTACCTGGGCGGCATCCTCATCCTGGGGGTGATCTTCTGGCTGGTGACCAAGGCGGAGGCCAAGAAGGGCTAGGGGCGAAAAGGGGATTAAAAGATTGGGGGAAAAGGGGAAAAGGGGAAGAGGGGAAAGGGTTAAGAACGCGGTAGATTGAGCGATGCCTAATAAAATCGAATCCTTCGAAGACCTTTTGGTTGGGCAGAAGGGCTGGCAGATTGTCAGTTAATATCTGTAATTGATTGAATTTTCGAAGAAGTTTCTTGTTTGGCAAGATATATTCCATAGCCTCATTTTCGACCTTCTGGGTAAAGAGAACATGGGCCGCCATAAATCTTGCCCGGCCAAGGCATGAATGATTACGGCTCCTCCATGGATGCAGAGAAATACCAAGGCAAGCCACCAGCCAGCTTCATGCATTTCTTTGGTCAGACGTAAAAATCCCCTGGCTTTTCACACCGGGAGTCATGAGGATGAACATAAGGGCGCCCGTGGCGCCCATCCAGGCGAACGCCGCCAGACTAAAAGTTTGCACCAGGCCGGACAGCCCCTGCCGGGGAGGTCTTTCCGGGAGTTGGAACTTCAAAAGGGTCATGATGTCTTTCAAAATGAACAGCAGACGTTCTCGGGTATAGGGAATCCACTCCCGAAACTGCGCCTCCTGAGGCCCCGAAAAACCGTGCCAGAGTCGGAGGGCGAGAAAAGTAGCGAGGCCGATGCCGAACCATTTATGAAAGCTGAATCCCGCATGGTGCGGGTGCTTATAGTCCCCGGCAAAAAAACCCGTAATCAAGGCCAGCAAGCCAAAAACCGTCAGACCCAGGTGAATGAACCGGGTAAAGCCGTCCAGTTCCAGGCGCTCCTGATACTCTGGCAATCGGCGCCATCAGGGATACCTCCATCTGAAATTTTGGCACATCGTTATTGGGGCTGCACGAATTCCTTCACCTTGCGAGGAATATCTTCGCCTTGAAACCGCCTAGCCCCTCAGTCTCAGGTTAGCGTCTGGCTCCTGGCGTCCAATCGAAGAAGTCGAAGAGTTTCAAAGACCCTCTGTCCTTAATGAACGTGCCAGTTGTCGCCCACGGCTCAGACCGGCGGCAGGCAGCACCAGACCGGAGAGGCTCGATTATTCCGAGAAAAATACTCAGCCTTTTCATAGTCTGACCCTCTCAGACTCCGGGACGCCCGCTTGGCGGCAGGCGACCCGGGAAATGTCCCCTACGCCAGGTAACGGAAGTTCTACTTACTGCCGGCGCTGGCCGGCCCAGGCCGGGACCCCGGCGGCATCCCGCAATTTAAGGACCTGGCCGCCCTTCTTCACTTCCTGGGCGACGATGGCGGGTTGGCCCTCTATACATGATCCGGGAGCCGGTGACTTCCACCTTATCCTTGGGGGCAAAGGTGATTCCTTGCTTTTCCAAATACCAACTGGGTCCCAAATGGACCGGGATGGTCTCCTTCTCCGTTTTCAGGGTCAGATGCACCCCATAGGCCATCCTTCTTCCGGAAGTGGATTGAGTCAGGCTTTCCACTTCCCCGCTGACGGTCGCCACGGTCTTAGGATCGTACATCCGGTTGTAGGAATTTCCGGCTCCCATACCGCGACCCTGGCCGCCGCCAGGCCCCATACCGGGCTGCGCCCAGGCCGCGGTAGCGGCCAGGACCAGGGCGAAGATGCCGATTATGCTGGTGAACCTACCGAGATTCTTCATTGCGCCTTCCTCCTTAAACTGTTGGTTCTGGCTCTATTACTTCAATTTGCTTAACCGGGTATCCAGTTTAACATATAAACCCGGCAAAAAACGAAAACCGGCGCAAAGGGAAGAATAGTTTTCTAAAAATATTTTCATTATGGGGCTAAGAACCGGAAAAGAGACGATAAAACCGCCATGGCAGAATCAGACACTTTATTCGCCATTCGATAGACCGCTCATTTTCTCGTCCCATATATAGAAGGGCTGATTATTCAATATGGTTATCTAGCTGCATTTCAGATCATGCCGGTTAGGTTAAATCTTGTCCATTACCTTGAAGCCGCCTGATAACCAGGCAAATCAGCCAGGAGAATTTAACTCAAGGATCTAATCGCCAGATTTTTAACTACTTCAGACGTTCGCTATTCCCCCTGATTCTCGGAGTAATGATGGACCTTAGACCCCCTTGCTGGTAAGATATGGGCGGGAGGTTTCCCCATGACTGGTTTAAAGACCGAGAGTCTGAGTCCATCTCTCCAGGAGAAAATCTCTCCTTTTTTTCATGAAATCCTGCAAAACTCGACGTCGCAGATTCACTCCATTTACCTGGTGGGCGCCGTCTTAACCGAGGATTACCAGGAGCAGACCACGAAAATCGACAGTGTCATCGTCCTTAAGAAGATGGACCTGGCCTTTCTGGATACCCTGGCGCCCCTGGGCGCCAAATACGGCAAGCAGGGGCTGGCCGCCCCGTTAATCATGGACCCCGCTTACCTTCACAGTTCTTTAGACGTCTTCCCCCTGGAATTTCTCAATTTCAAGTTGGCGCACCTTGCCATTTACGGCGAGGACCTGCTGGCCGGGCTGGAGATTGATCAGAAGGAACTCCGGCTCCAATGTGAGCGGGAGCTCAAGGGAAAATTAATCTGGCTCCACCGGATTTATGTGTCCGCCATGGGGGATAAAAAAGTCCTGGCCCGCGACATTGTCAGCCATTTTGGCGGTTATCTGCCCATTTTCCGGGGGATTTTGCACCTGCTGGGCCAGGTCCCGCCCCTGGGCCTCAAAAAGGTCCTGGACCTGATATTTGCCTTAACCGGCACGGAAACCAGGGTTTTTGAAGAGATCTACGACCTCAAGAACCAGCTGAGCAAACCCTCGGAAGAGGAAACCTCCCGATTGTTTGCCGAGTTTTACCGGGGCACGGAGAAATTGGCCGAGGTGGTGGATGGCATCAAAATCTAACCTTCTCAAGCGGTTCCTGGCTCTCGCCATATTTTGGCTCTACCCCGCCTTCCTGCCGGCGGTGACGCCGCCCATTCCGGCGCAGCCCTCCCAGTACGTGGTGGACCTGGCCGGGGTCATCGACGCTCCCACCGAGGCCAGGCTCAATGCCATGCTGCATGACCTGGAGGCCAAGACCACGGCCCAGGTGGTGGTCCTCACCATCAATTCCCTGGAAGGGGAGCCCATCGAGAGCTTTTCCCATCAGACCGCGGTGAAATGGGGCATCGGCCAGAAAGGCAAGGACAACGGCGTCCTGCTCACCGTGGCCGTCAAGGATCGAAAATACCGGATCGAAGTAGGCTACGGCCTCGAGTCCACCCTGCCCGACAGCCTGGTGGGCAGCCTCGGCCGGCAATACCTGGCGCCGAACTTCAAGAAAGGGGATTATGCCGGCGGTCTCATGGCGGCGGCAGCCGAGATCGCCAAAACCGTCTCCGGCGGTAAGGTGGGCGTCCCGGGCACGCAAGGCCAGCCCCCATATCATTGGGAAACCGTCCCCAAGAAACCATCGAAAAGTCTAAGTCCGCTCACCGCAATCTTGCTGATCATTTTTATTATCGTGCTGCTGGTGGTGATCATCCTGAGTCGACCCTGGATTTGGTTTTTTGGCGGCGGCTGGTTCAGCGGGGGTGGCTGGTCTTCGGGGGGCGGCGGCGACTCCGGCGGTTTCAGCGGTGGCGGCGGGGACTTTGGTGGCGGCGGCGCTTCAGGGGATTGGTAACCTCAAGAAGGCAACGGATGACCGGCAATTCTAAAATCTTTAAATACCTGCTTCCTATTCTGTGGTTATGGGCCTGCCCTTCCCTGGCCCTGGCAGTAACGCCGCCCATCCCGGACCACCCGGCCCAATACGTGGTGGACCTGGCCGGGGTTCTCGACGCCGAGGCCAGGGCCAGGCTTAATGCCAGGCTCAAAGACCTGGAGGCTGAGACTACGGCGCAAATGGTGGTCCTGACCCTCAATTCCCTGGAAGGGGAGCCCATCGAGGGCTTTTCCCACCAGACCGCAGTGAAATGGGGCATCGGCCAGAAGGGCCAGGACAACGGTGTCCTGCTCACGGTGGCCGTCAAGGACCACAAATACCGGATCGAGGTGGGTTACGGGTTGGAGTCCACCCTGCCCGACAGCCTGGTGGGCAGCATTGGGCGGGAATACCTGGCGCCGAACTTCCGCAAGGGGGATTATGCCGGCGGCCTGGAGGCGGCGGCAACCGAGATAATCAACAAGTTGACTGCTATCCCTGAAGCCGCCGCCAGTAATGCTGAGCCAACCGCCGCGGCGCCGGTAACCGAGACACCGAGTGAGGGGAAAACACCACCTCGACTAATTCTTTTAGCCATTATAATTTTTATTATTGTCATGCTTCCGGCGATTGCCCTGATAGTGCCGCGGATTATTTGGGCCCGAACGAGGGGAGGCCGCAGCTTTTGGAGCACGGGCTCCGGCGGCTCCGGCGGCGGCAGTTCCTGGGGAAGCAGTGGCTCCAGTGGCTCCAGCGATTTTAGCGGCGGCGGCGGCGATTTCGGGGGCGGCGGCGCCTCCGGAGATTGGTAGCTGGCGGTGTTTGGGAGGCGCAGGCCAAAGTCTGCGGCTACAATAAAAATTATTCTAAATCGACCATTTCGACCTAATTGGGGAGGAAAATAAATGAACAAAAGTTTGCTTATCGTCCTGGGCGTGATCATCGCCGTGGTGGTGATTGCCGGCGGCTGGCTGATCAGCGGCTACAACCGGGTCGTCACCATGGATGAGAGCGTCAAGACCGCCTGGGCCCAGGTGGACAACCAGTTGAAGCGGCGCTACGACCTGATCCCCAACCTGGTGGAGACGGTCAAGGGTTATGCGTCTCATGAGAAAGAGGTCTTCGAGCATTTGGCCGACGCCCGGACCAAATACTTCCAGGCCCCGGACGTCAAGGGCAAGATCGAGGCCACCGGGGATTTTGAGCGGGCCCTGTCCCGGCTCCTGGTGCTGCAGGAGACCTATCCCCAGCTCAAGGCCAACGAGACCTTCTTGAAGATGATGGACAGTCTGGAGGGCACCGAGAACCGCCTTTCGGTGGAGAGGAAGCGTTATAATGACGCGGTGCGCCTCCTGAATACCCATATCCGCACCGTGTTCGGCCGCTTCTTCGCCGGCCTCGCCGGGGTCAGCAAGGCCGAATACTACCAGATACCGGAGGCGGAGAAGGCGGCCCCCAAGGTGAAATTTTAACCATTAGACCCCAGTAGGCCCTTACTCAGCCTGGGGCTTGCGGGCGGCGCCGCCGGTCTTTTCCTTGCCCTGGGCCACTTTTTCAGCTTCTTTGACGGGGGCCGCCGGGGCCGGACGATACACGGTATAACAGGCGCCTTTGGCATCCTTGCTTTGCTTCACGGACGCCTTGACGCCTTTCTTTTGCAGTTCGGCCAGCTTGGCCTGGGCGGTCTTGCTATCCCGGTAGGTGCCCACCTTAACCTGAGTCGGCTGCGGTTTGGCGGCGGCGGCCTTGGGCTTATCCTTGTCTTTCTTCGGGCTCGGCTTGGGGGTGGAGTCGAAGCTGTTGAGAAAGGTCATTTTTTTAGCCACATCCTGGTGTTGGCGCAATTGCTCTTCCCGGGCCTTCTGCTCGTGCTGGGCCTGGGCGGATTTGGCTTTCTTTTTGCTCGAGACCGCGGCGGCCGGCGGCGGCAGCGGGGCCATGGAGCCGGTAACCGGCGCCGGGTGGGGCGACTTGGCACTGGCGCCGGCTGCCGTAGTCGCCGGCGGGGCGGCCGGAGAGGGCGCCGCCGCCGGAGAGGGTGCGGCGGCGGGGGCGCCGGCCGGAGGCGCCACCGGGGCCTCAGCCACCGGCGGCGCCGGCACCGGCGTCATCTGGGGCGTCATCTGGGCCAGCTGTTTCGTTTCCGGGCTCAGCAGCCCCAAGGAGTAAGCGGCCCGATAGATGTCCCCCCGGCCGGCCAAAGCTCCCAGGGCAAAACTCATGCACATCAAACCCACAATGCCGATACCGGCGCAGATGACGTCGATCAGCCTCAGATTCAGTTGCCAAGCCTTCTTACCTTTTTTGCCCCGGCCTGTCTCCACGTCCCCCTCCTCCGGTTCCCGGCGATTGTCTGGAAGTTTCAGGGCTGCCCAGAGACGCAGTTGCTTGCTCCCCACGTTGACCCCTCCGCACGCCCGATCACATGGTTTCCGGCGCTGCCACCCCCAAGATCTTCAAACCGTGGGCCAATACCGTCTGCACCACTGACACCAAACCCAACCGGGCCTGGGTCAGTTCCAGGTCTTCGGTGATGAAACGGTGCTTATTGTAATAACTATGCAGTTGCGAGGCCAGTTCCGTCAAGAAATAAGTGATCCGGTGCGGCTCCAAATTGCGGGCCGCGGCCTCCACCAGCTCCGGATAGCCGGCCAGCAGCTTCAGCAGGGCCAGTTCCTCGGGCAGAGAGAGCCGCGGGAAGAGACGGGAGTCGGGCTCGCCCACGGCAATAGCTTGGGCCGCGGCCTGGCGCAAGACGCTGGCCAGGCGGGCGTGGGCGTACTGCACGTAATAGACCGGGTTCTCACTGCTCTGCTGTTTGGCCAGCTCCAGGTCGAACTCCAGTTGGGCGTCGGGGCGCCGGGTGAGGAAGATAAAGCGGGCCGCATCCTTGCCCACTTCGTCCAGCACCTCCCGCAGGGTGACGAAGGTGCCGCCCCGGGTGGTCATGGCCACCGGCTCCCCCTGGCGCAGGAGCGAGACGAGCTGCACCAGGATCACTTGCAACCGGCCCTCGCAGCCCAAGGCCTGCACCGCCGCTTGCAGCCGGGGGACATAGCCGTGGTGGTCGGCCCCCCAGATATCCACCACCAGATCGAAGCCTTGTTGAAACTTGAGCAGGTGGTAGGCCACATCCGAGGCAAAGTAGGTGGTGGCCCCGTTGCTGCGGCGCACCACCCGGTCCTTCTCGTCGCCGAACTCGGTGGCCTTGAACCACAGGGCGCCGTCGGCCTCAAAGAGAAAGCCGCGCTCCTTCAGGAGTTCGAAGCTTTTCTCCACCAGCCCCTGGCGGTACAGTTCGGTTTCGCTGAACCACTCGTCGAAGCGGACGCCGAAGTCGTTCAGATCCTGCTTGATTTCGGCCAGGATGGCGTCCCCGGCGTAGCGGCCCAACTCGATCAGGGTGTCTTCCTGGGGCGGCGCGGGCGGCGCGGGCCTGGCCCTGGGCCAGGTAGTGCTTGGGCCAGGTCCTTCATGTAGCCGCCCTGGTAGCCGTCTTCGGGGAATTCGATGACCTCGCCCTTCAGTTCCCGCAGGCGGAAATAGAGGGATTTGCCCAGGGTGAGGATCTGGTTGCCCACGTCGTTGATGTAGTATTCCCGCACCACCTGGTGCCCGGTGGCGGCCAGCAGGTTGGCCAGGGCGTCCCCCAGGGCGGCGCCCCGGCCGTGGCCGATGTGCAGGGGGCCGGTGGGGTTGGCGCTGACGAACTCCACCTGGACTTTTTGGCCGGCGCCCAGGTCGCTGTCCCCGTAGGCCGGGCCCAGGGCGTGGATTTCCGGGATTACCCGGTACCAGAAGGCATCGGCAATGAAGAAGTTGATGAAGCCGGGGCCGGCGATCTCCACCTTGCTCAGCATACCCTCCGGCGCGGCCAGGCGGCTGACCAGAATTTCGGCCACCTGGCGGGGCGGCAGCTTGGCCGGCTTGGCCAGGACCAGGGCCAGGTTGGTGGCATGGTCGCCGTGGCCGGCCTGCTTGGGGGCCTCGACTTCGAAGCCGGGCAGGGCCTCATAGGTGAGTTCGCCCGCGGCCCGGGCGGATTCCACCGCTTTAGTGATTAGGTCACGTAAGATTTTTTTGAGTCGCATAGAAGAAGATTATCCGTTTGTCCCTTTTTCTGTTGTTCGTCACCAAGATTACTTTTAGCCTAATTAATGAATAATTTTACCCACCGATTTTGGCAAAGATGGGACAGTCGACCCTCCGGGTGTTCCAGCAGCCGGCGAAGGTTGCGAGAATCGTGCCGCTTGGGCGCCGCCGGGGGCCGGGAGTGTTTTACCGGCAACCCACTTTAATTCCATGATATTTCGCCAGGGACCCGTCGCCGTTGCGGAACAAAAATTAGCGCCGGCGCTGGTTCATGGAAACCGCGGGCGATTGTTCCACCTTTTCCCTAATAAACCGGACCGAGAGAAATTGCCAGAAAAGAAGAGATGGTTGACTTCCTTTCTGTTCTGGAAAGTTCAAGGTTCAAATCGAAGGAATTGGTGGGCAGTGCCCACCCTACATAACTTATTATCCAAGATTACGTCTCAGGTTGGTCTCTACAGAGATTATCTGGCTGGCGCGGCCCCACCCTATACGGATCACTTCTTTTCCTTCGGCGGCGCCTCGCCCACCGGTTTGGCCTTCAGGGTCAGGTCCCGGGTGTATTCCAGGCAGTGCTGGCCGGTGAAGGAAAACTTCTTGACGCAATTCTCCCGCCAGGCGCAGACCAGGCAGATGCTGGGCTCTTTGGTGTCCGGTTTTCGCTCGACCATGTCAGGCTCCCTTATCGCGCCTCGGGTTGGAAAAATCAGGGACACTTCCTATTTTTACTATTTTAGCTCTACCTACCAGCCTGGTTGATAAAAATAGGAAGTGTCCCTATTTTGCCTGGTAGCGCCGCAGGTTGGCCGCGCCCAGCATGCAATAGACTTCGTAGCTGATGGTGTCGGCCCAGGCCGCCAGCTCGTCGGCGCTGATGCGGTCGTCCCCGTCCTGCCCCAGCAAGGTGACCCGGTCCCCCTCTTTGACGCCCTCTATGCCGGTCACCTCCACCATGGTGAGGTTCATGCAGACCCGGCCCCGGATGGGGGCGCGTTGGCCCTGGATCAGGACCGCGCCCCGGTTGGACAGCAGCCGGTTGTAGCCGTTGCAGTAGCCCACCGGCAGCACCGCCAGGTCGCAGCCCGTCCGGGGTGGTGTAGGTGCAGCCGTAGCTGATGCTGCTCCCCGGCGGCAGGTGCTTCAACTGCAGGACCTGGGTGGTCAGGCTCATCACCGGTTTGAGTTCCACCGGCGGCGGGCGGTCGGGGGCCGGGGGCGAGCCGTAGAGCATCAGGCCCGGCCGCACCAGACCCAGATGGGCCTCCTGGTGCTCCCAGAGGGCGGCGCTGTTGCTGATATGGGAGAGAGGCAAGGCCCAGCCCTGGCCCCGGACCGCGGCCAGAAGATCGGTGAAGTCCTGCAACTGCCTCAAAGTATAGGTCTTATCTTCCAGGTCCGCCACCGCCAGGTGGGAGATGAGCCCCAAAACCTCCAACTGGCGGTAGTCCTTCAGGCCGGCGAGAAACTCCGGGACCTCGCCGGGCAGCAGGCCCAGGCGGCCCATGCCGGTGTCCACCTTGAGGTGCACCTTGGCCTTCTTCATCTGGCTGCGGGCCGCGGCCGCCAGGGCCTCGGCCACGTCCCGGCGGAACAGGGCCACCTCCAGGTCGGCGGCCACGGTCCGCTCCGCCTCCTGGGGCAGGATCCCCAAAAGCAGCAGGATCGGCAAGGTCAAGCCCGCCTGGCGCAGGGTCAGGCCCTCGTCCAGGGAGCCCACCCCCAGGTAATCCGCCCCGGCCCGGGCCAAGGTCCGGGCCACCGGCAGGAGGCCATGGCCGTAAGCATCGGCCTTGACCACGGCCAGCATTTTGACCTGGGGCTCGCACAGGCCCCGCAACTGGCGGTAGTTGTGTTCCAGGGCCCCCAGGTCGATGCCCAGGTTCAGCATGGAGGAAACGAACATGACCGCATTCCTTTTGTAACCGGCCGCACTTTGAAGCACAGGCGAGACGCCGGTGCTACCCTTTGCTCCGGTATTCCTCGGGGATCTGCTCCGCCTGCCGGACCACCTCGCGTTCCAGGTTTTGCTTGTGCTGCGCCAGGACTTCCTGCAACCGGGGGTCGCTTAGGGCCAGGATTTGGGCGGCGAAGATGGCGGCGTTTTTGGCCCCGGCCTTGCCGATGGCCATGGTGGCCACCGGCACGCCGGGGGGCATCTGCACGGTGGACAGCAGGCTGTCCAACCCCTGAAGAGGGGAGGCGGGCATGGGCACTCCGATGACCGGGAGCACGGTCTCTGCCGCCAGGACCCCGGCCAGATGGGCCGCCATGCCGGCCGCGGCAATGATGACCTTTAACCCCCGGCCGGCCGCCTCCCGGGCATAGGCCTGGACCCGACCGGGCGCCCGGTGGGCCGAAGCCACCACCACCTCAAAGGGGATGGCCCACTCCTTTAATAATAAGGCCCCCGGCTCCACCTCGGGCCAATCCGAGGCGCTGCCCAAAACGATACCCACATCTACCGCCATGGTTGTCCCCTTTGCGTTGGATAGGTGGGGGAGGGCCAGGGCCGCAGGTCCCGCCCCCATCCCCTCCCCCAAATTACCCGGGCGGTTCGAGAACCGCCCACTGGTTCGACTGATCCTCAATGTTATCCTAAAAGGAATGGGCCTACAGAAAAGTGGCCCGTCAATACCAGCCGGCCAGAGTGAGTATCGTGTCCGCGTAGGCGTCGGAGTGATTATAGCTGAGCACGGCCCGGCGCCAGGTAGCCCGGTTCTGAAGCTTAAAGCCGCTCTTTTTCAGGTAGCAGGCGATGGAAAAGATGGCGTCGTCGTGGGTGAACAGGTCCACCGGCCCTTTGCCGCTGGCGGAGACGCCGCAGCTCTTCAGGCTGGAGGGCAGGAACTGGCAAAAGCCCATGGCCCCGGCCCAGGAGCCGCAATAGGAATAGGGGTCCAGATGGCGGGCGGCGCAGTATTCCAGAAAGACCTGGAGTTCCCGCCGGGCCCAGGCGGCCTTCTTTTTCAGGCGGTCCCGGCCGGCCGACTCCAAACCCAGTTCGCGGCTGATTTCAGGCGAATCCATCACCGCCAGGGAGGCGAAGACGTTGAAGACCGGATACTTGCCGGTGTTGCTGCCCAGGCCGGACTCCACCGTGAGGATGCCCACGATGACCTCCGGGGCCACGCCGTATTGGGCTTCGGCCCGGCTCAGGGCGGCGCGGTGGGTGCTGATATAGTCCCGGCCCTGGGCCGCCACCGCCGGGGTCAGGAATTTCGCATAGATGTCCTTGGACTCTTTGCGCAGGAAGGCGATCTTGCGCACCACGTCGGGCAGGAAACTGTCGCGGGGGTCGTCGAAGGTGCGGAAGACGAAACCTTTGTCCAGGCCGTGGCGCACCAGATCGTATTTCAAGTTCACGTAAGCCACCGGCGGGGCCTCGGCCCAAGCCGGCGCGGCCAACCCCACCAGGACTGCCGCCAAAACCCCGGCCACCACCCCCCCAAACCGCCGCTGCGCCATGCCATCCCCCTTAATTCACTGGGCTAAAGCTACCCGGTTTCCCCGGGATTGTCAAGGCGGGACGGGGCATTCCTTGGAGGAAGAGGGAAGTGACAATTTTTACATTGATAACTTGATTTTTTCTTGACAATAGTTTATGTATATGTAAACTACTCGTCATGGCGAAGCGGGAGAGTTTTATACAGGGGCAAATTTCACACGGTTGAGACTTGCTATCAACCGCCAACGGCAGGTGCCCCGGAAAAAAATTTCTGGATGAGCCTCTCCAAAGTCGATAGGGAAAAAATTCTAAGAATAATAAAGCGCCTGGCAGATGAAGGAAGGGTGACCAACCGGGAGAAGTTCAAGAAAATTGAAGGTGAGGAATTTTTTGAGTTTAAGGACTCCCAAATCAGAATGCCCTGTTATTTCCTTGCGGATGGCCGGGTAATCATTACCCACGGCTTTATTAAACAAAGGGATGCAATTAAGCCCGAAGAAATTGATCGAATGATAAGGATTCGCGATGAATACGAAAAGAGAACCTGAAAAGACCTTGCATGGACCAGTACCTGGAAGACCCCGAGTTTGCCAGAATGATGGCCCAGGGAGACTTGATCATGGAGGTCACGGAAACGCTTTGTGAACTCCTGGAGAAGGAGAAGATTTCCAGGAAAGAACTGGCCGAACGCTTGGGGAAAACCAAAGGGTTTGTCTCCCAATTGCTGAATGGCGGCCGGAATCTTACCCTGCGTACGGTGGCTGATATCCTGCATGTTTTGGGGTATAAGGTTTCACTCCTACCTCATAAAATTGAAAAGTCAGGAGCGTCAAGAAGAGAAAGCCCAGACCGGCAGAAGAAAGCGAAGTGCGCCAACTTTAATGCCTGACATGGATAGCATGGGACGTATCAATTCAAAAAATCATTGATTCTTATTTGATGTACCCTGTCAAATTTGAGGAGGCCCATAATGTGAAATGTTTGAAGAAATTCCAGCGCCTATTACGAGCAGACGTAGAAGCCGCTCGTTCAGAGGCTGTGGTCTTTTCTTGGTTGCAACTCGCTTGGATTAGCACCCGAGCCAATAGATAGAGGTAAAGCAGGGCCTGATTTTCTTTGTCATTAGTGTTGCTTTTCTGAATTATCTATGTAGAAGTTACTTCTTTATCCCCAGAAATTATTGCCAGATAAATCTGGCATCCCTGAAATATCTAAATGTGGAAATGGAGGAACTTTTAATACAATAACCTTAACCTTACTTAGAAAGGCTATAAAAAATTCCACAACTAGCCTGTCTCCCGCATCCGAGATTAATAGTCATTACAGGGTCTCACTCTGCGGCGAATACCCTTTTGTGTGGTTTTGGGCGTGATTTATTAACTGGTGATACGGTGACTGATGCTGACACCAATAAAGAAGAAATTCCTCAATTATATTATCCGGAAGAAGAATTTATTAATTCAATATTCTTCACTGTTCAAGAACAGATTATAGCGCCGAATCATAAAACGATTTCGGCCATACTCCTTATGGCCAACTACTGGAATCGATGTTGCGTGATTGGATTAAACCATCCTGAACCACATATGCCATTTGATATATGCACATTACGCGATGTCCCATTTTATCAGTTTAGTTCTTGGCCTATCAATAATGGCATCATTGAAACTGAATGGGTCGGTTCCCAATCAAGGCCCGCAATTTTCAACTATGTTCCTATTCAAGATAATAGTCTCTAATGCTTAAATTCGGATGACCACTAAGTCCATTTATTGGCCTGGATTCTAGGCCCCGTCTATGCCGGGAAAACCACCCCCTCGCCCCGCTGACCACCTGGAAGATCGGCGGGGCGGCGCAGTATTTGGCGGTGGCCGCCGGGCTGGAGGAGGTCTATCGCCTCATGGCCCTGGCCTATGACCGGGGCTGGCCCCTGTGGTTTCTGGGCCGGGGCTCCAATATTCTCATCGATGACGCGGGCCTGCCCGGGATTACCCTGCACCTGGCGAAAAGCCTCCAGGGCCTGGAGCAAAGGGGCGATCCTCTCCGGGCCGGGGCCGGGGTGTCGCTGCCGAGGTTGGCCCGGACCGCGGCCGGGCTCGGTTTTGCCGGCTTCGAATTCCTGGCGGGCATCCCCGGCACCGTGGGCGCGGCGGTGCGCCTCAACGCCGGGGCCGACGGTCTGGACCTGGCCGGGGTGCTCAAGCGGGTCTGGGTGGCCACGCCGCAACTGCAACTCCTGGAATTTAAGGCGGAGGAATTGGGCCTGGGCTATCGCTCGTCGCGGCTCCTCAACTTTCCTCACTGGCTGGTGGTGGAGGCGGAGTTTCTCCTGACCCGGCCGGCCCCTCCTGAGGCCATCAAGCGGCGCCTGCACGAGTTGCAGGCGGCCCGGCGCGCCCGGCAGCCGGCCAATTACCGCAACTGCGGCAGCGTCTTTAAAAACCCGGCCGGCGCGCCCGCCGCGGGTTTGCTCATCGAGTCGGCCGGACTCAAAGGCCGCCGGGTGGGGGAGGCCCAGGTCTCCTATAAAGCACGCCAATTTCATCCTCAACCAGGGCCGGGCCAGTGCGGGACAGGTTAAGGCCCTCATCGCGGAGATCCAGGAAGAGGTCTGGCGCACCCAGGGGGTGGCCCTGGAGCGGGAAGTGGTCTTCCTGCCGGATGATTTATTGGCAGCGAGCGGTCAGCAGTAAGCAGTGAGCCGAAAACTACCCGGCCTCGTTATTTCGGTCTCCCCAGGCAAATCTCGCCAGTCAGAAATTCTCCTAGTGGAACCCCTGGATATCTGTTAAAATAGACTTACGCAAATAAAGCTTAATGGAGTAGATCATGATCCGCAGAGAAACCTGGTACTTCGATAAAGTGGGGACGGAGAACACCCCGGCCTGTCAGGATCTTTTGGAAAAGGCGGTGGCCGAAGGCTGGCGCCACGCCGTGGTGGCCTCCACCACCGGGGTGAGCGGCGCCGAGGCGGCCCGGCGTCTGGTGGGCAAAGGCGCCAATCTGGTGGTGGTGGGCCACTCCGTGGGCTACAAAGGTCCCAATATCGACGAATTTCTCCCGGAGCACTTCCAGGAGATCACCAAACTGGGGGGCAAGGTCCTCAAGGCCACCATCCTCACCCATTCCCTGGATGCCGGCATCGCCGAGCAATTCAAAGGGAGCGCCCCCACCCTAATCATGGCCAGCACGCTGCGGCGCCTGGGGCAGGGGCTCAAGGTCTGCTGCGAGATCGTCATGGAGGCGGTGGACGCCGGCCTGGTCCCGGAAGGGGAGGAAGTCGTGGCCATCGGCGGCACCGCCCGGGGCTGGGACACGGTGGCCATCGTGCGCAGCGCCGCGTCCAAGCGCTTCCTGCAGCTCTCCGTCCTGGAAATCTGGGCCAAGCCCCGGGTGTGAGGACCCTTCCCGGTCTGGCCCCCAAAGGGCCGTATCAAGGCGACGGCGTGATTTGCGCAACCGTTGTCGGCCGGTATTGATTACCGACACCCAGGCTCTCCCGCCAGGGCCTGGGCTCATTTTCGGCAACCGCAATTCTAGAGAAAAAATAGCTACCACCTCCACCCGGAAACCGGGTATTATTCTGCCAACTTATTAACCCTAACCCATACTTTTGTTAAACCCTGAGGAGCCGGAGAGTCTCGAGCCATGATCAGGCGTTTAGCGGCCTTAGGTAAATCGCCCATTACTCGTTGGGTAGTCGGGGCCATCGTTCTGGTGTGGATTTTGCTGCTCTGGCGTCCCACCTTTGTCGAGTTCATCGAGCTTAAGCTCTATGACCTGAAGTTCCGGTTCCGGGGAAGCCGGCCCCCCTCCCAAGAGGTGGTCATCCTGGCCATCGACGACGACAGCCTGAAAAAAGTAGGACGCTGGCCCTGGTCCCGGGAAGACATTGCCCGACTGATTAAGGCCGTGAAAGACGCCGGCCCCCGGGTCATCGCGCTGGACATCATCTTTGCCGAGAAACAGCAGACTGAGGGGCTTAAGGCGGTTACCAACCTGCGCCAGGAAATGGTCCGGAAAGGAGTGGCGACTCCGGAAATCCTGAACCTGCTGACTCAAGCAGAACGGCGGGTCGATGTGGACCGCCAACTGGCGCAGGTCCTCAAAGAAGGCCCACCCACGATCCTGGGCTTCTACTTCCGAGGGGTGGGAGGCACCGCCGGAGGCGCGACACCGGAGAGACTGAAGAGCTCCACCTTCGTCCAGGCCGCCACCTATAACCTGGTGCGCTCTCTGGATACTGAGCCCTCTAAAATACCCCTCTTGGGCGCCGCCGGGATCGAGCTCAACCTGCCGGAGTTTATCGAGGCCTCGGCGGGGGGCGGTTATTTCAACATGGTGCCGGATCCCGATGGCGGGGTTCGCTGGTTCCCCTTGACCATCATCTATGGCTCCGACATCTTTGCCCCCATGGCCCTGGTCGCCATGGACCATTTCCTGGGGGCTCCTCCCCTGGCCATAACTTTGTCCCAACTGGGGGTCGAGGAGATCCGCCTGGGTCGACAAACCATCCCGGCGGACCGGCACGGTCGGGTCCTGATCAATTATCTGGGTTCCGCCGGGACGATCCCCACTTACTCCGCTGCGGCCTTGCTGGACGGCCAGTTGCCGGCCCGGGTCCTGAAGGACAAGATCGTCCTGATAGGGGCCACGGCGGTGGGGATCTACGACCTCCGGGTCACCCCCTTCTCCGGCATCTTTCCAGGGGTGGAGATTCAGGCCTCGGTGATCGACAATATGATCAAGGACAATTTCATCCGGAGCCCGTTCCTGGGCCTGCCCCTGATGCTTTTCATTCTTCTGGTTCTGGGGGTCTCTCTCGGGTTGTTGTTGCCACGGCTGTCCGCGGCCTGGGCCTTTATCGTTACCATGACTATCATCGAAGTTTACACGGCCGTTAATTACCTTTTATTCAGCCGCTTGAACCTGCAATTGGAGCTCTTTTACCCCCTGACGATGGTCATCGTGATCTATCTGGGCATCTCCATGCACCGGTTCCTGGCAGAAGAGCGGGAACGGGTACGCATCCGCAAGGCCTTCGAGTCCTACGTGGCTCCCACGGTGGTCCAGGAGATGCTGAAGCATCCCGAACAGTTGCGCCTGGGAGGGGAGCGCCGGGAGATTAGCGTCCTGTTCAGCGATATTCGGGGCTTCACCACCATGTCGGAAAACCTGGACCCGGAAGCCCTGGTCCGGCTGCTGCACGACTTTTTGAACCCCATGAGCAACATCATCATCAACCATGGCGGCACCATCGACAAGTACATGGGGGATGCCATCATGGCCGAGTTCGGGGCCCCCCTGATCCAGGCGGACCATGCCCTCCTGGCCTGCCGGGCTGCCCTGGATATGGCCGTCACCCTGAAAAATCTGAACGCCCAGTGGCAGGCAGAGGGGCGGTCGCTGCTGAAGATCGGCGTGGGGGTCAATTCCGGCCCGGTGGCGGTGGGCAACATGGGCTCCGAACGGCTGTTCGACTACACCGCCATCGGCGACAACGTCAATCTGGCTTCCCGCCTGGAAGGTTTGAACAAGTATTACGGCACCAGCATCCTCATCAGCCAGAGCACCGCGGAGCTCCTCGGCGACAGCTTCATCCTGCGGGAAGTGGATCGGGTGCGGGTTAAGGGCAAGGCCCAAGCCGCCGGCATCTTTGAAATGTTTGGGGAAGGGGAGCCGGCCCCGATGCTGGCCCGATTTCTGGAATCATACCACCGGGGACTGGCCCTTTACCGGGAGCAGCGCTGGCCGGAGAGCCTGGCCGCCTTCAGTGCGGCCCTGGAAGTGTATCCGGAAGACCACGCGGCCTTGCGGTATCTGGGCCTGGTCCAGAAGTATCGCGAAACTCCCCCCGGGCCCAACTGGGACGCAGTCACCGTGATGGATGAGAAGTGAGTGATAGAAGGCGGTAAGATTAGAGCTTCTGAATATCCTAAGCGCTTTATTGGATAATTATTAGGACTTGGAGATAATAGCCGGGAAATCGTTATTCCGGTTTAGCCATTTCAAGACCGATTAACAATACGATCAGTGGTAGATTACCATCTTTGCCAGTAGTTTCAGCCTTTTATTTTAAAGGGGATACGTCTTCTTTGATTTTATCGACTTTAAGGTAAGCAAATGTCGCCAATAGCGGCTTACCCTTCTCTGCTTTCCATAAACTCCAGATAATCTGGATCTCCCAAAACCGGTCCCGCCTCTTCTTCAATCGCCTTCGCCTCGGGAGATTCTACCATTTTCACGGCTCGAGTCTTGCGTGATCGGGCGACCGGGGCCGCGGTCTTCGGCACCACAACCTCAGCTTCCAAAGCAGCCAAGACGCGATAAACTTCTTTGATTTCTTTCACCAGTTCTTTGGTGGTGAGTTCCGTCATCGAGGCATGGGACATCACAATTTGGGCCGTTAACGTCAGGGCTTCACTGGCCATGGAGACGTTCCCCTCATTTTTGGATTAATATTTTCAATCCCAGGTAGATTAATAATCAATACTCCGTAAATCCTTGTCAAGGTTTTTGAGTTATAAAATTGGTTTCAATTTCTATTGAGGAAAAAAATCTATCTTTTCAAATCTCCCGGACTGTTTCTCAGGGCAAATTAATTTATCAGATGACGCGGGCCGCTAGGAAAAGTTCAGTGAGTTCCCCCTCCGAAATTCATGGTATTTCCCGATAGATCTTATAATTTAGATGCACTATGGTTAACCTATGAACAATTTTCAAAATTCGGAATTTTATCCTGCCGGGAGAAATTGCCAGATGTCGAGGGCAAAGATTGAAAGGAAAATTTTGGCGGTATTAATGGAAAGCCCATTTTATTTCACCATCCCGCTGCGAAAGAGGCTGGATTTTTTAAAATTCTTTTCACAGCGTCCGTTTATAATCGTATCTGTGAACATAACCCACAATTATTAAGCCCAAAAGCTGGTACGAAGTAGTGAGATAAGATATCCTACGCCCACAGAAATCCTGGCTGGGCGGGGATAGATTCTGTATCATGACCATGGGGGTTGAGAGAATGGCTGGGAGGACCCCGTGGCCGGGCGAGCAGGTCGACGAGCAGGTTGGGTTCAATTAGGGGTCGTCACCGGATGATCCGCCATTCTCTGAAAGGTCCGTAAATCAAGGGTTACCGCGGGCCGGCAAATTCTACCTAAGGCCTTTCACGCCGGCGACCCGGTTGTGGGGGCCGCAGCCCCCGAAAGAGCAAAGATCGCGAGGATAATTGATGCGGGCCGGGAGGATTTGGCTCATCAGTTATATTGTTCCTACTGACGCGTCTGCGCCCCGGCCACGCTCGCCGCCGCGCCGGACATCCGGGAAGACCTGGAATATCAAATAAGCCTGGGCCCTGGTCGGATGTGGCCCGGGTTCACCTGGTTCTCAAGGAGTTGCAGCCGGGACATTACCTGGCGGAGTTTTCCGGGGCGGCCCAGGGGATGTGGAAGTTGTTGAGCCGGTGGCTGCCCGAACGTTACCAGACTGAGATGGTCTACCGGGATGGGCGGCTGCAACCCTTGGTGTATCGTGAAGAATTCCAGGGAAAAGGGCAAAAAGTCCTGAAGGAGTACCGTTTCGACTATGATCATAGCCGGCTGACTCTTTGGCGTCAGGTTGAGGGCCGCGAGAAAATCAAGCAATGGGAAGTTCCCTTGACCGGCCCGGTCTACGACCTCTTGAGCCTGTTTTATAACGTCCGGTTAGGCGCCCTGGGACCGCTGTCTGGCGGCGCCACCCTGCGGGTCATGGTCCTGCCGAACCCTAAACCCCAGGAGTTGGTCTTTCACCTCGGCGCCGCCACCGACCAGGGGCTCGAGGTCATGGTGAATCCCCACTTGACGGGCGCGGCTGACGAGGATGACTATTTTATGTTTCTCAGCCCGGAACGGGTCCCCACCCTGATCTGGACCCGGGTAACCCTCTTTGGCAAGCTCGCGGGGCACCTGTTGAACCCCGGCGAGGTCAAGCAGGAGGGGCTGGTGGCCCTGCCCCCCTCCTCTCCTCCCGTCTTCCCGGGACCACTCGACCGTTTGAGATAGGGGAAGATTTAGTTGAGGCCCCGGCAGTTAGCTTCCTGGCAAGAGAGAGATGCGGTACAGGTTATTGAGGGGGTGAACCCTGAGGAAGTAGGTGCCCTGCGGGAAAAAGACGGCTTCCAGCAGCATCCCGGAAACTCCCGGCTTATCCTGGTCGAAAAGGAAATTCCCCAGGGAAAAGAGCCGGCAGGATTTCCGGGTCCCGGTCAACTGGCCGGCACGATGAGAATGGCAGCCGATGACGACTTCTACGCCCTGGGCCTCCAGGAGGGCGGCCAGGGCCTGCTCCCGAGGGCCGGCTTGATCGGCGAATTCCCGGCCCCAGTGGATGAAAGCGAAAATGGGTTTGTCTCTCTGCAAGCGGGCCAGACCTGCCAGGTCTTGCCGGGTAAGCCGGGCGATTTTAGCCTCACTCTGATTATCCACATCGGTGAAACCGGCCAGGTAAAAGGCTCCCAGGTCCAGGACGCCTCGGTTTTCCAGACAGGCAAGGCCGTGGCCGGCCAGGCGCCGGCGCATTTCCCGGTAGGCGTCCTCGCCCAGGTCCAGGCTGTGATTGTTGGCCAGGCTCACCGCCTGGACGTTGAGGCCCTTTAACAGGGGCAGGGCCAGGGCCTCTTCCTGGCACAGGGTATAAGGACCCGGCGACTCCGGACACTTCGCTTGCAGCACCCCTTCCAGGTTAAGAATCAAGGGTTTCCCGCCGGTGAGCCGCAGAACTTGCTGCAACAGGGCCTCCCGGCTTTCCGGGGTGGCCAGCCTTTTCGCCACCCGACGGCCGCAAAAGGTGTCCCCGCCAAAGAACCAGGACTGAGCTCCTGCTATGGGCAACGGCTCAGGACTGTAAAGCTGGACGATATAGCTGGTGGTCTTGGCTACCGGCTCGGTGGTGTACTCCTGGGAATTACGGTTGGCGATGACCGTGGGGCCGGCCCCGAAGACCTGCCGTTGCAGGAGCAGTTGCAGGTACTGGCAGCCCCGGGAGTCGAGATGGTCCGGTTCGGTGAGGCTCAGGACCTCCCGGGGGCCGCCGCCGCTCAGGACCCGCAGGGTCTCCTGGTCCCGCCGCCGGGCCTCCTGGTGAGAGAGGTAATGGGAGAAATCCGTACTCTGCACCAGGAGAGTGTCAGGGCCGAGAAGGGGAGTTAGGGTCCGGGCCAGGGCCTCCCAATCCGCCGGTTGGCTGGAGTGCCGGAGGGCAATGGGGACAATCAAGGCCCGGGGGCAATAATGGGCGATAAAGGGCAGCAGGGCCTGGACCCCATGCTCATGGGAAAAGAGGGAAGACTCGCTGACCAGCGGGTTGTTGAGCAGTTGAGCCACCGCCCGGCGGTCGGTGGTGAGCCTACCGGTGGCCGTCTCGAAGTCCCTACGGGTGACGGCAAAGGGGCTCCGGCTGCGGGAGAAATGGTCCGGACTGAGAATGACGATGCGGCGGTAATCGTGGCCCTGAACCCGGGCGAAGGCGGAGGCGATGAGATCCGCGGCCAGGAGATGATGGGGGACGGTGAGGCCGCTGATCTTCTGGGGCGCTGCTTGCACCCGGCATTGCCTGATGGCGGCCAGAAACGGCCCCCGAGTCGGGGAAAAGAGGCGGGAAGGCCTCTTTCCCCGGGGGCTGGTCAGTTCCGGAACAAGCGGCGGCCAGTAGCAGGCTGAGGGCGATAAAAGCGATCTGCCGCATTTATTTAGTAAGCAGACTTTTATACCAAAAGTTTTTCTCCGGCAGGGCGGCGCGGTGCTCGTAAACCCGGCCCTGCCAGTCGGCGTCGGTGTAGCGGGTCGCCAAAGGCCCGGTAAACTCGTAATGGTTGAAGGCCAGGCCCACGGCCAGGCGCACCGTTCTTTCATTACCCAGCAGCACCAGCATGACATAAGGCTCGCCGGTGGCTTCATATTGGATCTGCCCCGTCAGCAGGTCGGTGGAGACGTCGGCGATCAGGCCGGCGCGCATATCCTTTTCCGCCAAAATCACATTCTTGTCGCGAGGTTCGGCCAGGTACATGAGCGGCTCGGTCCGCAGTCGTTCATATTCTTCCTCGGTGAGGGGGACGCCCTGGAGCTCCTTGGCGGCCAGAGCGGCGTAGAAGGCGACCACCTCCTTAAAACGGTTCAGATGGCCGTACTTCTCCAATTCACTTTTAAAAAGCCCGTATTTGGCAAAACCGGCTTCGACGCAGGCCACCAGCCGCCCCAGGTTTTCCCAGAAGGGCAGGTTAGGCTCCACAAACCCTTTGGGCACCGGGGGCGGGGTGCCTTCATCCCCGCCGGCGCCCAATTCGGCGTAATTTTGTTTGGCGTACAGCAGGGTGTCATGCTTGAGTTCGGTGTACGAACCCAGGAAGGATTCCACCTGTTTGACCGGAAAGAGCCGGTCCTGCATGTAGAGCGGGTAGCCGGGGCCATAGGCAGGCGTCAGGGTGCCGAGCAGTTTCAGCCAGGCGCCGCCCACGGAGCTGAACCATTCCGGCTCCTTGACCTTCCCCAGGTCGGCGGCCACCTCCTGCAGCCGGCCGTTGAACGCGGCCGTCTCCTCCGGAGAGAATGGGGGAGAGAGGTTCTGCAGGTATTGGTCGGTAAACTCCCGAGCCGTCTTATCCCCCAGGGCCGCCGGGACAAAGAGGGCCGAGGGCGTGGAGGGCAGGCGCAGCGGCGTTTGCTCCTGGCCGGCGGTCAGGCGGCTAAAGATCCAGGCGTCGAAGGTAAAGCGTTGTCCGAAGAGGCGGAAGCTCTTGGTCGACGCCAGCAACTGCTCCTTGGTCGCGGTAAAGACGCTGGGGTCAATGATCACCTCGGAGAGAATCCGGGGGCCCTGGAGTTCCCCCAACCGCTGGGTAATCTTCGTCAGCGTGGCGGGGTTCAGGGCCTCTCCGGCGGCGAGCTTCTCCGTGCCCAGGACCTTGACCAGGAAATTGCGCCACTCCGGGTAACTGATGTCATCCGGCTTCCCGGCGAAAAAGCCGGTGATCTCCATGAGGCGCTGCCAGTCTTTCAGGAGCGGCTGGCCCTCGGGGCCCGGGCTGGCCAGGAGGAGGGTCACCAACAGGGCGTCGCTGACGCCGTTATCTTTCAGGAGATAGCCGTTTCTCCCCAGGTACATCATGGCCCGGAAATAACCCCGCAGGCCGGAACTCTTGACATAATGGCTCCGGGGGGTGAACTGGGTGTAATCGGCCTTGACCTCTCCGTCTTTGGCGTACTGGCCGTACAGGGGAGAGGGCGCCAGATCCCGGGCGGCGTAAATCAAGCGCAACTCGGCGGCCAGGCGGTTGAACATGGGCTCGGAGAATTTTCCCTTGAACCCGTCCAGCAGCTTGAGGGCGTTGGCCAGGGTGTCGGCGTCATCCGTCGGGGGCGCTTTCGGGGGCCAAGAAGCGATTTCTGCCAGTTCCTTGGCGCTGAACAAGTGGGCGTTCTCCAGGATGACCAGGGGCACGGTGAGCTGGGCGGCGATGAGTTCATAATGCTCCGCCAGCGGGCCGGAGGCCGCGGCCCGGTACTCCAGGGCCTTGGCCTGGAGATTGGTCAGAAAACGCTTCAGGGTCTCGGCCAGTTCCGTCTTTTCCAGATATTCCAGGGAATTTTCCAGATACTTGTGGAAGGCGTGCAGCATCACATCCGGATTGACGAAGCGGCAGTTCTCCGGCCGGCGCTGCATTGGGTCATCATAGCCGCTCAGATGGTCAAACAGCCCGAGCATCTCATCAAAACGAAATCCCTCAATCCCCAGGTCCGCCTGCCCTTTAAAGCGGGTGGCGCCTTTGGGAATGAGCAGGAACCGGTGTTCGGACAGAAACTTTTTCTGGACCGGGGTGAGCCGGACCCCCAAAAAGGCCGTGACCTGCCGATAGTTCAGCGCCCGGTCCAGGGCCACGGCCTGCTCCTGTAAAGCGGGGGTGACGGCGGCAGGCGGCGAGGGCGGCAGGACGCCAAAGGCTTCCAGTTCCAGGGCCGGCAAGGACACGGTCGGTCCCGCCACCGGCGGCGCGGCCTTTTCGGAGCTGCACATGGCGATGAAGATTACGGCCAGGAACAAGGGAACGAATTTGCCGATTTGAGACCTTTGAGGACGCTGCACCGGATTCCCTCCCAGACTTAGAAGATGGCCCATTATATTCCCGGTGGCGATTTAATCCACCTGAAAAGTGCCTTAGTCAGGTTAGGCTCATGCGGCTGCGGTCAGAGGAAATCAACTGATATCTCGGCGGGTTGCGAAGGGGGCTGCGTGGTGGCCAGGGCCTCCGACTTCGCAGAGGAATCGCCCGCCGCCCCGAATCCCACTTGGCCGATTTACTAAAACAATGGTTGAGGGAACTCTGATGGGTCCGGGGTCGGCGTCTCAGGCAGCGGGACCTTGCTCCTTGGATTCTTTATCTTCTGCAGGTGGTTCCTGGGGCGGTTCCTGCTCCTCGCTCAACTCCAGCAGCACCGCCGCCAACGAAGGATAAAGGTTGAAGCCGCTGCGGGAGGTCAGACGGGTGTTCATCAGTACTTTCCGAAAATCACCTTTGGCATCGTAAATGCCCAGGACTACGCCTCGCCTTTTAAGACTATTGTGGAGCTCCCCCAGGACTTCGGCGGCGTTCCAATCCATATCGACGATAGCCTCGGCATTAATCAGGAAAAACGACACCTGGGGGTCGGCCGAGTCGATCAACTCGTGCACGCGGTTGGCGAAATGGACGGCGTTAAAAAAGTAGAGCGGCCCGGCAAACCGGTAGACCATTAACCCCGGGACCTTTGGCCTGAAAATGGTTTCATGCGGCCGGGCCAGGCGGTGGAGTACCAGGATAATGGCAAAGGCCACCGCCACCAAGATGCCAATCATGATGCCGGTGAGCAGCACCGCGGCGGTGGTGGCCAGGCTGTAATAAGCCGAAGCCGGTCGGATGCGCCAGATTCTTAGCACTTCTTTGGGGGAGAGCAGCCTGATGCCCGCGGTCACGATGATCGCCGCCAGGGCCGCCACCGGAACGTTTTTCAGGATATCGGTGGCGTACAGCAAGAACAGCGCCAGCAGGCCGGCGGCCAGGAGTCCGGCCAATTGGCTGCGACCGCCGTACATCTCGTTGATGGCGGTACGCGAGTGACTGGAACCCACCGTGAACCCCTGGCATAAACCGGTCCCCACATTGGCCAGTCCCAGGGCGATCAGCTCCTGGTTATGGTCTAAGCGGTAACCGTTCCTCATGGCAAAGGCCCGTCCGGTGATGGTGGTGTCCACATAGGAGACCAGAGCCACCCCCGCGGCGATGGGGATCATTTTTACGGCATCGGCGAAACTGACCGGAGGTATTGCGGGGTGGGGCAGGCCGGCAGGAATCAGGCCCACCAGTTCGATGCCATGAGACCCCAAATTCCACCAGATCACTGCAATAGTGGCACCAAACACCACCACGACGGCCTCAGGGATAAAATTGAGCAGGAGGCGAAACAGAAACAGACCCAAAAGGGAAGCTACCCCGAGAATCAGGGGGAGTTGATGCACCCCCTGGATCTTGAGGTAAAATTCCCAAACCCGGGGGAAAAATTCCGTTTGAGTGAGCTCAAGCCCGACCATCTTTCCCAATTGGGCCATGATGATGATCAGGCCCATGCCATTAATAAACCCTTGAACCACTGATTTAGGGATGAAGTCGGCAATGAAGCCGAGCCCGGTCAACCCTGCGGTTACCTGGATTCCTCCCACGATGACGGCTTCCATCATGACCAGGGCCGCGAAGCGGGCCGGGCTGGCATCCGGGGCCATGGCGGCCACCGAGGTCAAGACGACGATGGCCACCGCTGCCTCCGAACCAATGATCAACTGGCGCGAAGTGCCGAAGAAGGCATAGACCGCCATGGCCAGCAGGGAAGCATAAAGGCCGTTGACGGGCTCAAGACCGGCCAGGCGGCCATAGGCCAGCGCCGCCGGAATGGTGACCGCGAAGATGACCAGCCCGGCAGCCAGATCGCCCGGCAGCCAGGCTATTTTATAAGTCCGGAGGAGATCGAGTCTCAGTATGGCAGTGGTCCTCTGCACCCCCGGGCCTGCCTCGGAATGCACCGGACTCTTTCTCTTTTTTCTTCTCCGCACCATTCCCTTAGCTGTGCTCCACTCTTCTCGATCCCATGAATAACCACCTATTTGTCTTCAGGAAAACCTCTCATAGATATTTATTAGCACGGCCACGGTTGAACGCAAGTTTAATTATCCGGCCGTGACTGAATAATCGTCCTCGACCGGCGGTCAATTGTTAGTGGGCCAACCAAAGACCCCTGAAAATCTAGCCCGGGGGCAATTCTTAAGTCTGAATAAAATAATCGAACAGTTTACTTAACGAATTCTAATGATTATCTAGGCCAAGGAGAGGCGCTGCAGGGAAACGCACCTGGGTGCCCGGCGCCCGGAGGTTAAGGAGATGGAAGCACGGCGTTGAGCTTGCAAAAGGCGGTTGGTCAACTCATCACTAAGCTGGACGGCTGGGCGACCCTGACCATCAAGATGCTGCCCAACCTGGTGGTGGCCGTTCATTGTTCTGGTCATCATCATCAAATTGAGCCGTCCGCTGGCCAAATTAGTGGCTCGGGCCGTCATGCGCTTCTCCGGATATCGACACATAGCCAGGCTCACGGCCACGATGACCCGCCTGGCGGTCATCACTGTCGGGCATTATCCTGGCCCTCGATGTCCTCAACCTGGACCGGGCGGTGGCTTCCATGCTGGCCGGGGTCGGCATCCTGGGCATCGCCTTCGGCTTTGCCTCCCAGGACATCGCCGCCAATTTTATGTCCGGCATCCTCCTGCACTTCATCCATCCCTTCCGCATCGATGATTTCATCAAAAGCGGCGAATTTTTGGGCCATGTGGAAGCGATAGATATGCGTTCCACCAAGATTCGCAACCAGCAGGGTCAGAGAATCACGATCCCGAATAAAAACATCTTGGGGAACCCGATTATCAATTACACCATTAGCGGCGAACGACGGGTGGATTTACCCTGGAGCCTCACCCAGGTGGAGGATTTGCCGAAGGCGGAAGAATTGGCGGTTAAGGCCGTGGAAGCCTTGGAATGGCGCATCCCCGACCATCCGGTGGAATTGTTCTACGAGAAGGTGGGCGATTACACCATCGACTTTGAGATTCGTTTTTGGACCGATCCGGAACAAAAGGTCTATCTAAAGGCTAGAAGCGAGGCCATCAAGGCCATCAAGCAGACCTTTGAGGAGCATGGCATTCCGATGCCGTCCCCGGTCCGCGTCCTGGATTTTGGGATAGTGGGAGGCACGAGTTTGAGAGAGCAACTGCAGGGCGTAGCATTATCGCTGTCAGGGCCCGGGGTGCAGTCAGCCGGGAAGGAAAAAGACCGCGGGAAACGGAAAAAGAGCGCCAGGAAACCAAGGAAAAAGAACGGGGGGAAACCGAGTCAAAGCCCTCGTCCTCATAGGGCTCAATCTGTCCTGGTGGGGCTGTTTGCCTTGCTGTTCACCCGGCGGCTGTTCCTCACCTACGATCAGGACCGGCACTGGTGGCTCACCTGGCTGGCGTTGGCCATCCCCAGGGTAAATCTTGTCTTAGTCCGAACCAAAAATATCTTATAAGGCAGCCCCAAAAAAAATAATCTCGGAGCAGGTCCTGTCGCTGCTCCGCTCGCCACCTCGGAGAGGGCGAAGGAAAGTCTCAGTATATGGTTGCCCGGTTACGGCTGGTGGCAGCCGAACTTCCGGACCACCAGGTGGTCGTGCCAAACGGCTGGCCAGCTTTCCCTGGCTGGATCTGGCCCGGGGTCTCGCTCGGCCTGCCATCGATTTACTCCGAAAAAGTCCCACCTTCGGGTAAGGTCCATAAGTAAAGGAATAAACCATAACCTTTCCGCCATATTCGATTTATTGTAAGTTATAATCCTATTAACGAAGTTATATCTATAAAACAGATTGGAGAAGCTAATGGAAATGATGGCGCAAATAGGTTCCTTCGGCCCGCTTGAACCCTGGGCCTGGCACCTCTACGGCATTATCATGCTGACCATGGCCTTCGGTTTGGCTTTGAACCTGAAGAAACCCGAAAAATAGGAATAGTCGAGCCGGGGAAGCTTCCGCCGCACGATCTAGGTAAGTTTGCCTTCGGCTGCAGGTTTTATTCAAAATAATTAACTGGTCAACGGGATAATCAGGTGCGCTTAGAGGTGCAGCCGAAAAAAAGAGGCAGACCTTCCGGTTTGCCTCTACTTTTTTTGGAGAGGTGATGTAACTTCGAGGCGAAGGGGGCGATAACTTCTACCTGAAGTTGCTGCAATAGTGTTACCGGCGGAGGTCCCAGGTCGGCCTCATACCCGCAGCACCCCTGTTACCCTCTCGGCCAGATCCGCCAGGTCGGCCTCGCTGGGCCGGCCCGCGATGTTTCCCAGACGGCCCAGGATTGAGAAATCTTTCATCCTGCCATGGGCCGGATATGCTCCGATGAAATACCATTCCGCCACGATTTCGAATCCCAGATGATCGAAGAGCTGGCCCATGAACTTTACTGCGGGAACGGCTTCATTGATGCCGGTATGAGCCCCGCCATAGGTGCAATACACTACCACCTTTTTCCCGGGGCGTCGGGGCGAGGCGGGTTTGATTTCGCCGGCCGCCGCATAATGGCCGATTTTCGCCTGGATGAACTCCTGCAACCCCTTGCCGGGCAGCCACTGGTAAACCCCGGACCCCACAAAGATAAAATCATAACTAAGTACATCTAACTGTTGATCGCCAGTGACTTTCACCGTGTCGATCCGGTGTCCCAATTTTTCTACGGTAGCCGTTATCCGGGTAGCCATTTTGTCGGTATTGCCTGTGGAAGAAAAATAGAGGTTGAGGATCTTCAAGGCGTTCTCCTTTCAAGCTGACGATCATTAGCGGCGGCCAGATCTGGCCTGCCCCGACACGTGGGTACGATGCCCCTCAGTAAGACAGAGACGACACGCCGATCCTACGGTTTTAACTATCGGCAAATTAAGGATGCAGGGATATATTGAGAGCTTTTGGCTGACCGCGGAAAGCTGACTGCTGCCTTCCTACCCTTCTCCCATGGTCAGGTTATAGGCCAGGTTGTCCAGCTTGACGGTGAAGTCGACGTTTTCCACCGCCATGCCTTCCGGCACTTGCAGTTGGATGGGAGCAAAATTGAGGATGGCCTTGACGCCGGAGGCGATGAGCCGCAGGGCCGCCATTTGCGCCTTGGCCGCCGGGGTGGCGATCACCCCGATTTCCACGCCTTTTTCCCGGACCACCTTTTCCAGGTCGTCCATGTGATGGATGATCTGGCCGCTGGGCACCCGCCGGCCGACCTTGGCCGGGTCCACGTCAAAGACCGCCACGAACTCGTAGCCCTGGCGGATGAAGTTTTGGTGGGCCAACAGCGCCGAGCCCAGGTTGCCGATGCCCAACAGGGCCATCTTCCAAGTCTTGTTCAGCCCCAGAATCCGCTTGATTTCGAAGAGCAACTCCTTGACGAAGTAGCCGACCCCACGGATGCCGAACTCGCCGAAGTAAGCCAGGTCTTTGCGAATCTGCGCCGGGTTGATGCCGCACTTTTGGGCCAGCTTGTCCGAGGCGATGATCTTCACCCCTTCCTGAGACAAGGACTCAAGATACCTGGAATAGATAGATAACCGGGTAATGGTCGCGGTGGGAATCTTGGAGAATTTCATAGCCGAGCGCATTTTTCTTGGGTTTTTTAGGTCCTACGGCTCTTGTGTATAAATGCACAAATATGGCGCAGTTAAGGGGGGGCGCCAGGCCCCCCCTTAAGGTAAAGTAATGGTTATTTCATTCCCAAGGCCGCGGCGATGGGTTTGGCCATGGGGTAGGCGTACAGGATGATCAGGGCCACGACCAGAGCGTAAATACAAAGAGACTCGATCATGGCGAGACCGATCAGCATGGTGACGGTGATTTTCCCGGAAGCCTCGGGGTTGCGGGCGATGCCTTCCACCGAGCTCTTCACTGCGAGGCCCTGGCCGATGCCGGTACCGAAGGCGGCGATGCCGATGGCGATGCCAGCCGCGATAACCGCATAGCTGAAAAAGGAGCCCAGACCCGCGGCGGAGGCGCCGCCAGCGGCCTCGGCCGCCAGGGCCAGAGAGGCCCACAGTACGGAAACCAGCACGCTTAAGCCAACTACCAGGGATTTTCTCATTTTGTTCAAAACCTCCTAAAAGATGATGGGTATATGAAGATTGGCCTTCTTCCTAAAGTTTGGCGGCACAGGCTTTCCAGCCGGTGCTTTTAGCTGAAAACTGAAAACTGCGATCTTTTAATGGGCGTGCTCCATGGCCCCGGCGAAGTACATCATGGACAGCAGGGTGAAAACGAAGGCTTGCACCACGCTGGTGAAGACCGCCAGAAACATCATGGGCAGCGGGGCCAGGAACATGCCGGCCAGGAACAGCAGGATGGCCAGCACCAGGTCTTCCCCCATGATGTTGCCGAAGAGACGCAAAGTCAGGGAGAGCACCCGGGCGAAGTGGCCGACGATCTCAATAATGAAGAACAGCGGCGCCAGGGCCGGGATGGGTCCCAGGAAGTGCTTGATATATTTCGCCCCGTGGTACTTGACCCCTAGGTAATGGGTATAGACGAAGGTGCATAAGGCCAGGGAGAGGGTGACATTAATATTCGCCGTGGCAGAATAGAATCCCGGCACCAAGCCCCATGAGGTTACAGAACATAATGAACAGGAAAAAGGTGGCAATGAACGGAAAGAAGGCCCGGCCCTCTTCGCCGGTGACATCCACCATGAATTCTTCCAGGCCGCCCACGATCAGCTCAAAGACGTTTTGGGCGCCCTTGGGCACCAGAGTTATCTGGCGGCCGGCCAGCCAGCCCAACCCCACCAGGACGAGGGCCGCCAGCACGGCATAGCTCAGATGCGGGGGTATATGAAGACCAAAAGAGCCAAAAAGCAGATCAAGAAACAGAATCGGATGTTCCATGGGACGGGTTTGCCTCCTTGTTCTTAAGCTTGATCACCTCAACGATGGCGGCCAGGATCAGAGTCAGCACCACAGTGGACAGGCCCACCACCAGACCGATAATGTTTACCCAGCCCTGACTGACTAACAGAAAAATTACGGCCAGCAGGGCAAAAAACCGCAACAGCTGTCGAGCCGCAAAATAGGCCTTGGCCCGCCCTGTGGCCTCCTCCGGACTCGGCGCCGCGGCCCGCGCCAGCATGCCTTTCAGGGCCTGATGCAGCAGGTGGAAGTTGATGACCGCCACCAGGCCCCCCACCAGGATTCCCAGGGCGAACTCTCGACCGCCCCAGATGAAGCCGGCCACTACCAACCCGCCCAGAACCAGCCAGTTGGCTATCTTCAGGTGTCGGGGGGTCAAGATCTCCATGGGAAATTATTTATACTTTTTCCCCAATAGATAGACTTGTCGGAAACCGGCAATAATCCCCACAATCAGTCCCAGGATAATAAAAATGCTGCTATTGAAAACGGTGGACAGCCAATAACCGAGGCCAAAACCGATCAGGATGGAGAAGACCAGGACAAAGCCGATGCTGCTGGCCCGGTAACCACCCTGAAACAGCTCCTTTAAAAACTTCTTGGTGTCGTCCCTCAAGGCTTTCCTTCCCCGGCCGCGGGTCGGGAGAAAATGAATCTTTTCACATGTGCCTACCTATCATACCCCCGGAAGTTAGTCAATAATTTTTGGGCCTTCGCCGGGAAGAAAAATTAGCGGCTAATAGTATTGATATATTTAATAGTTAGACAGGGAGCATTTTCATCCGACTGTGATCGGGAGCGGGGCCGGGCCTGGAACTTGTGCATTTTTGCCTTAACTCTTTTCCGCCTCGCTTTTCTCCCCGCCGCCTTGGTATACCGGCAGTTCGATGACGAAGGTGGTGCCCTGGGGGTCGGTGCGCTCCACATAGATCCGGCCCAGGTGCTTCTGGATAATGCCATAGCTGATGGACAGCCCCAGCCCCACCCCCTGGCCCACTTCTTTGGTGGTGAAGAAAGGATCGAAGAGGCGGCTCACATAAGTGGCCGGGATGCCGGGGCCGTTGTCTTCGAAGCTGAGGCGCACCAGCTCCCCTTCTGGGGCCATCGACGTGGTGACCACCAGCCGGCCTTCCCCTTTCATGGATTCGCCACTATTCATCAGCAGGTTGATGAAGACCTGTTCCAGCTTGTTTTTATCTCCCAGGATCAGGGGCAGTTGCGGGTCGAATTGCTGCACCAGGTCGATGTTTTGGAACAGCAGGTGATCACTCACCAGGGAAAAGACTTCCTCCAGGACGGCGTTGATCTTGAGCGGCGTCATCTTGGAGGGCATGTGCCGGGAAAACTCCAGCAGGCCCTGGATGATCTCTTTGCACCGGGTAGCCTCCCGGACGATCTTCTCCACCTGGGTCCGCTCCGGCTGCCCCGGTTGCAGGTCCTCCAGCAGCAAATAGGCGTAAACCAGGATGCCTCCCAGGGGATTGTTGATTTCGTGGGCCACCCCCGCCGCCAACTGGCCCAGGGCCGCCAGCTTTTCGGTGCGGCTCAGATGCTCCTCCAGCTGCTTCTTGTGGGTGATGTCCCGGATATGCGTCTGGATAGCGGGCTGGCCGTCATAGGTGGTGGGAAATGAGACCCCCTCCAGGTCGAACTTGCGGCCGTCACTCTTGACACCCTTCATCTCAAAAATCCGCCGCCGGGGCGTCCCCCGCTGCAGCTGCTCCAGCCAGCGGGACGCCGCCTGCCGGTACGGGGCATCCAAAAATTCCAGGAGGGACTGCCCCAGCATCTGCGCCGGTTCCTGGTAATCGAACATCTCCAGGCAGGCCCGGTTCACATAGAGCAGCTTCTTATCCCGGTGCAGGACGATGCCGTCTAAGGAGGTCTCCACCAAGCGCCGGAACTTCTCTTCCGAATCCTGCAGTTCCCGGGACAACTGCTCCCGTTTCGTCATGTCCAGGATGGCCTGCACCGCGCCCCGGATGCGGCCCTCCTCGTCGTAGATGGGCGAGGCGGTGTGGTACAGATACCGCTCCCGGCCCCGGAAATTGGGGAAATACTCGTAGGCCTCGTAGGCCCCCGGCAGGTTGGGGGACGGCTTCAGGTTCTTGTCCCCGAAGAACTTCTCCAAGGCCTTGATGTTCTGCTCCACCACCAGGGAGGCCATGGACGGCCGCTCATGCGTGTAAAAGGGCAGCCAGTAGCGGTAGGTGCCCACCATCTCGTGGCGGGAATAGCCGGTCAGCTCTTCACAGGCCTTGTTCCAATAAATGATCCGGTGGTCCCGGTCGATGACGAAGGTGGGCACCGGCATGCCCTCCAGGATGCCTTCGGTGGTCTTCTTCTCCCGCAGCAGTTCCCATTCGGCCCTTTTGCGTTCGGTGATGTCCTTGAAGATACCTTCGTAGCCGGTGATGCGTCCGTTCGCGTCCCGGCGCACGATGCCGGTGAGCAGGGTCTGCACCTGCCCCTGGCCCTGGGTGCTCAGGGTCAACTCCAGGTCCCGGATGAAGCCCTCCACCTCCACCTTAATCTGAAAGCGCCCCCAATCCTTGGGGTCCTGAAAGATCTCCCGCACGTGGGAAAGTTCCAGGGCCTCCTGCTTGGAGGGGAATTTTAACAGTTCCACCCCGGCCGGGTTGAGGTCCAACAGGCTCCCTTCCCGGTCGGTGACGAAGATCATGTCCTTGGAGCCTTCGAAGACGCGGCGGTAGCGGTGCTCGGAGCGCCGCAACTCGTGGACCAGCCGGGCGTTTTCGATGGCCAGGCCGATCTGGTTGCCCAGGGTGCTGAGAAAATAGAGCTTCCGCCGGGAGGTCCGGAAGGGTATGGCCGATTCCGCCGCCAGGTTGAGAAAGCCGGTGACCTCATCGCGATACTTCAAGGGAATGCTCACCAGGGCCCGGAAGCGGGGGTCTTGCCGGATCAGTTCGGTGAAGCTGGAGGTATGAAGCCGCGGGTCTTTGCGGATGTCCTTGATGATCAACGGCTCCTTGGCCCGGGAGATATTGGCCCCCACCACCGCTTCCAACCCGCTCCCGGCGATCTTGCGCCAGGTATTCGCCGGGGAAGCCCCGGGAGGCGGCGTAAATCAGGCGCTGCCGCTTGCGGTTCCACAGCAGCAGCAGCCCCGCCTTGATCTGAAAGAACTCCAGGACCGCGGCCAGGACCTGGTCCATGATGTCCTGCAACTCCAGACTGTGCGCGGTGATGGTGGCTATCTGGTTGAGCAGATAGAACTCCCGCCGGTGCTCCCGCTCCCAGACCTCTTGCGGCTCCCGCCCTTCTGCGGCCGCAACCGCCGCCGCGGCCTCCTGCTCTGCCATGCTCGTGACTCCTGGAATTATTAACCGCAGATAAACACAGATGGACACAGGTGATCGCCTGACCAGCCGCGTTAATCTGCGTGCATCTGCGGTTTCAATATATCAGAATTACCAGAGGCAAATAAAGGGGACCGGGGTTAAACCGCAGATAAACGCCGGCGTCATTTGATTCTTGCGTTAATCTGGGTTCATCCGCAGTTGTCAGACCTCCTGGCCGCCCCCCAAAAAGAGCGGGGAGGGCTCGCTTGCCCCTCCCCGCCGCGGCCGCCAATTCAGGCGCCTTTGAACCCCGGGCGCGCCCGGCCTAGCGCCGGGACACCGAATTAGAACCAGAATTCGCCACCCAGATGTTGGCGCCGTCAAAGGCAATTCCATAGGGACCGGTACCCACCGCATAGGTCCCCAGGACGGAGCCGTCGCTGGCCCGCAACTTGGTGATATTGTTACTGTTAGGATTGGTCATCCAGATATTGGCGCCGTCAAAGGCAATGCCATAGGGGTAAGTGCCACCGGTCGGATAAGTGGCCAAATAGGCCGCGTCGCTGGCCCGCACCTTGCTCACGGTAAAGGCGTCAGCGGTGGCCACCCAGATATTGGCGCCGTCAAAGGCAATGCCCACAGGATCTGCTACCCACCGTACAGGTTCCCAGGACGCTGCCGGTGTTGGGGTCCAGTTTCATGACGTTGCCGCTCGTACTGTTAGCCACCCAGATATTGGCGTCGTCACAGGCAATGCCGACAGGATAGGTACCCACCGTGATGGTCTTCAGAAGATTGCCGTCGAGATCCAGTTTCATGACGTTGTTGTCGCTGGAGTTGGTCACCCAGATATTGGCGCCGTCAAAGGCAATTCCCATGGGTTGCTACCCACCGGAGAGGTTACCAGGACGGCGCCGGTGTTGGGGTCCAGTTTCATGACGTTGTTACTTGAATTGTTGACCACCCAGATATTGGCGCCGTCAAAGGCAATTGCTATGGGCCAGTTACCCACCGTATAGGTCCCCATGACGCTGCCGTCGCTGGGCCGCAGCTTGTTGACGTTGTGGCTGCCATAATTGGCCACCCAGATATTGGCGCCGTCAAAGGCAAGTCCCCATGGAGAGCTATCCACCGCAGTATCATGAAAGCGGAGGTTGGCCTGATACCAGCGCAGGGTGGCGATTTGCAAGGGGTTGAGGCCGGCTCCGGCCGGTCCTTGTGGTCCCTGCGGCCCCTGGGGTCCTGCTGGTCCACTAAGCCCAATCGGCCCCTGCGGTCCTTGGGGTCCCGCCGGTCCGGTGGCGCCGGTGTCACCCTTGGTTCCCTGGGGTCCTGCCGGTCCACTAAGCCCAATCGGCCCCTGGGCGCCAGTCGCCCCGGTGGCTCCTAGAGCACCGGTATCGCCTTTGTCACCCTTTAGGCCCTGAGGTCCGACCGCGCCGGTCAGACCCGTATCCCCCTTAGCCCCAGCGATTCCCTGGGGCCCAATGAGGCCTGTATCGCCTTTATCCCCTTTGGGGCCTGGCGCTCCCGCCGGGCCCGCATCACCTTTGGCTCCTTGGGGCCCCGCCGGTCCAAGGTCCCCCTGGGGTCCAGTTGCACCAGCCGGCCCCGCCAATCCTTGGGCACCGGTATCGCCTTTGTCACCCTTTAAACCCTGAGGTCCAGCTGGCCCGGTCGATCCGGTCAACCCGGTATCACCCTTGAGCCCTTGCGGTCCCGCCGCCCCAGTGGCCCCGGCGGCGCCCGTGTCACCCGTGAGTCCCTGTGGCCCTGTCGCTCCAGTGAGCCCAATCGGCCCTGCCGGTCCGTTGGCGCCGGTCGCCCCGGCGTCCCCCTTCTGAGCCAGCATGGTCCAATAGGTGGAGGTTGGCGTCGGGCGCCTGGTTCTGATTCGGGCCGACCAGACTGAACCAGCTCGAGCCGTTATAGAACACAATATCTCTGGCGTTGTAAGTCGTGGTGGCAGCCCAATTGCCTCTAAAGGTGCCCGAACTGGCCGCGATGACATAGAAATCGTCATCAGCCCAGGAACGATCGGCCGATCCTAAACCAACCGCGCCGCATAACACAAACACCGCCAGTACCAATAAATAGGCTCTTTTTTTCAAGGTCTGGCTCCTTCTTAAATAAAGAGAATTGACGGTTATGTCTTGGCCCGGGACTATCTTTTATTTTTCGAAGCCACCGTAGCATGGAAAAAAGAGAATGGCAAATGTGCATAGACTTTCCTGTATACATTTTCCTGTCACCTGGCCCGGAGATCGACCGCGGCCTCATGGCAGGCGGTGCCCTATCGCGCCCTGGCCGGGCAGTTCGATCTTTCCCCCTCGGCCCCCTGCCGCCACCGCCAGTATCTCTCCCGCGCCCTGGAGGCCCAGCGCCGCCATCAGGGCCGGTCCCAGGCAGGGGCACGGGCGCGCCGTACCCCTACCCCCTCCTTTACCCTGGCCCTCTCCCCCCGCTGGGGGGAGAGGGAGAAAAAGACCACGCCAGCGGGTGGAGAGGGGGCAAAGGAACAGGCTGGAAGCCTGTGCCACTAAGAATAAATTATGGTGGGCAGTGCCCACCCTACACGGCTGCGGACCACGGCTCTGTTCCGCTAGGCGGACGGCGCTCACCCGGAATATCCTGAAAATAAAGAGGCTTGCCACCCCAACGCCTCCGCGCCAAAGCGGTCCCGCTGCGGCACAAATTGCGGACCAAATTATTTCGGTGAAACGGGGGGTGCTGCCAACCGTCCTATCGTCACCAATAAAATGGACTTAAATAATAAATAAATGTCGATTATGGGGGAAATTTGCCGGAAATATCGGCGTTAATCCGCGGTTGCTGTGGTTTTCAGCCGCCCAGGAAATGGGGGGCCAGGGCGGGCCAGAGGCGGTGAGGTGTGGCAGCGGCTGGCGGCGACGACGGCCTGGAGCTGCGCCGCCGCGGTGGCCAGGTCATCGTTGATTATCAGGTAATCGTACCAGGAGACTTCCTGCACCTCAGCCCGGCCCTGCGCCAGGCGCTGGGCCAGTTCCGCCGGGTCCATCTGCCCCCGGACTTGCAGGCGTCTTTCCAACTGCTCCCAACTGGGAGGCAGGATGAAGATAAAGGTGCCCTGGGGAAACACCTGCTTGAGGGCCTTAGCCCCCCGGGTCTCGATGTCGAAGACCACGTCGCGGCCGGCGGCCAGGGTCTCCTCGACCCACTGGCGGGAGGTGCCGTAGCTATAGCCGAACTGTTCCACCCATTCGGCCAGGGCGCCCCGGTCCTTGAGCCGGGCGAACTCCTCGGGGCTGACAAAGAAGTAGTCCCGGCCCGGAACTTCCCCCGGGCGGGGCGGCCGGGTGGTGTAGGAAATGGAGAAGCGCAGCCGGGGCTCTCCGGCCATCAGCTCTTTGAGCAGGGTGGTTTTCCCCGTGCCGGAGGGGGCGGTGATGACGAAGACTTCCCCTGGCACTTTCAGTCGGCCTTATCCAGTTCCTGGCGCGCCGCGCTGTTGGAGTTGCCGTTCAGGCGCAGGGACAGGGTGTCGGCGTGGACCGCCGAGAGGATGACGTGGTTGCTGTCGGTGATGATGATGGAGCGGGTCTTGCGGCCGTGCGTGGCGTCGATGAGGCGGTCGGCCTGGGTGGCCTTCTCCCGCAGGCGCTTCATGGGCGCCGAGCCCGGCATGACCACCGCCACCACCCGGTGGGAGATGACCGTGTTGCCAAAACCGATGTTGATCAGCCTGCCTTCCATAGCCATTTCCCCCCTGGGCTGTCACTCGATATTTTGTACCTGCTCCCGGAGCCGCTCCAGGCAGCCTTTGATCTCCAAAACCGCCTGCGTAATCAGGAGATCTTGGGCCTTGGAGCCGATGGTATTGGCCTCCCGGAGCATCTCCTGCAGTAAGAATTCCTGTTTCCGGCCCACCGGAACCTGGGTCTTTAGGGTCTCGGCAAATTGCGTCAGGTGGCTCTCCAGGCGGGCCAGTTCCTCGGCCAGGTCCCGGCGCTCGGCCAGGAAGGCCACTTCCTGGGCCAGGCGGGTTTCGTCCACGCCGGTTTCGCCGACCAGCTCCGCCAGGCGGGCCGAGACTTTCTCCCGCCAGAGCTGCGGCAGCAGCGGCGCCTGTTCCTGGATGCGCCCCACCTCCCGGCGGATGGCGTCCAGATTCAGGGCCAGATCGGCGGCCAGGGCGGCGCCTTCGGTAAGACGCATCTGCTCCAGGACGTCCAGGGCCCGGGTCACCGCCTGGGAAACGGCCTCCCAGGTCTCCTCCAGCTCCAGTTCCTGGTTCTCCTTGGTGATGAACAGGTCCGAGAAGTGCAGGAGATTTTCCAGCCGCAAGGGCTCGGTCATGGCGCCCGCGTCCAGGATCTCACGCAGCATGGCCGCGGTTTGCCGGGCCAGCGCCGGGTCCACCTTCAGGGTCAGGGCCTTGTCCCCGAGGCTCTCCCAGGTGAGCTGCATCTCCACCCGGCCTCTCGGGATGCGGCTTTTAATGAGTTTCCGGAGGCGATCCTCCAGACCCCAGAGGCGCTTGGGGAGATTGAGCGACAGCTCCAGGAAGCGGTGGTTGAGGGTCCTAAACTCCACCACCCACTTCTGGTTCGGGGCCTCGGCCTCACCGCGGCCATACGCGGTCATGCTCTTGATCATAAGAAAGTTGCCAGTAGTCAGTAGTCAGTAGCCAGTAAAAAACCGCTCTTAAGAAGAATGAGGCGCAGGCTAAAGCCTGCGGCTAGTTGATCATGAGTCGGCCAGCGCCTTAAGTTGCCAGAGATATTTTTTCCGCACCAGGAGCAACAGCTCCGGCAGCGGGCCCCGGGCATAATCGGGAAAGGTCCAGGGCAGAGGTTGAAAGGTCCCCTGGCCGTAGATCAGCGTGAGGTCGCCGTAGATGCCGTGATCCAGATAGAGGCGGTGGGAAAAGTTTTTCCCGGTTGCCAAAACCAGCCTCTCTTTGGCCACATAGCCGGGGTCCAGGTTGACCACCCGGCGGCCCCCCAGGCTGAGCCTCGCTTCGATATCGTTGGTAAAGACCTTCCAGTTTGCCAGCTGGGCCGGATCGGCCAGATGGAGGAAAGACACCAGGAGTCGCCCCAAACCGGGCCCCATCTCCGGAGTGTAATAGTCGGTATAGGTGAAGGGCCACCACGGCCCCACCAGGTCCGGCGGGCCCAAGTGGACGCTTAGGCGCCGCACCACTGCCGGACTCAGGTCCTGCCGGGCCAAAAGCAGGCTGACCACCGGCTTAACCGGCAGCATCGGGCCCGGCTGGCTCATCTCCCCCTCCTGCGAAAACGGGTTAATTTTAAGCCAGGGTTCAGCAGAACGCAATGGAAAAATTATGTGAAATTACGCACAATTACCGGCCTCTCCAGGGGTAGAAGAAACTTAGGGGGCAGTTAAGCTCGTCATAGCAGAACCCAATCCGGCCAAAACGGCGGCCGGTCGGGCGGATTTCCATCTTGCTTAAATCGGCGCCACGGCGGATAATTAACACTAGAATAATCACTACTTCTGCCTCATTCTTATGGCACTCAAGGTCTGCGAAACTTTTTACAGTCTCATGGGCGAATCCACCCGGATCGGCCTGCCGGCGTTTTTTATCCGGCTGAGCGGCTGCAATTTGCGCTGCACTTACTGCGACACCGCCTACGCCTATGAGGGGGGCCGGGAGGTGGCGGTGGCGGACCTGCTCAAGGCCGCCGGGGGTTTCCCCACCCGGCTGGTGTTGGTGACCGGCGGCGAGCCCCTGCTGCAGGAAGACACCCTGCCGCTGCTGGCGGCCCTGGCGGAGGCCGGCTTTGAAGTCTGTCTGGAGACCAACGGCTCTCGGCCCATCGCCCGGGTGGACGAGCGGGTGCACCGCATCCTGGACCTGAAGTGTCCGGGCAGCGGCATGGTCGGGGAGAATTACTGGCCGAACCTGGAATGGTTGACTCCTCGAGATGAAGTCAAGTTTGTCATCAGCGGCCGCGACGATTTCCTCTGGGCGCTGGAGGTGATTAGAGCCCACGGCCTGGCCGGAGGCTTGCCGCTGCTCATTTCCCCGGTATTCGGCCAGGTCCCGGCCCAGGAGGCGGCAGCCTGGATATTGGAGAGCCGCCTACCCCTCAGGCTCAACCTGCAACTCCATAAATATCTCTGGGGACCGGAGGCCCGGGGTAAGTGATAGTTTCGAGTTTTGAGTTTCGAGTTTTCAGTAAAGACAAGGCAGGCCCGATACCCAAGGATTGAACATGGTTTCCGGCAGTTCAGCAAGAGCGAAAAATGAAAAACGAAAACCGGTCTCGGCCTCCAAGCCCCTGGCCGTGGTCCTGATGAGTGGGGGGCTGGACAGTTGCGTGGCCGCGGCGGTGGCCCGGCAGAGTTTTGAGCTGGCCTGTTTTCACGCCAATTACGGCCAGCGTACCTTGAGGCGGGAGCTGGCGGCTTTCCGGGCTCAAGCCGCCTTCTTCCGGGCGGCCCGGGTCCTGGAGGCGGACTTACTTTATCTTGGGGCCATGGGCGGCTCCAGCCTCACGGACGTGAGCCGGCCGGTGCCCGCCGGCGAGGCGGAGCCACCGGGGATTCCCTCCACCTATGTACCCTTCCGCAACAGCAACCTGTTGGCGGCGGCGGTGGCCTGGGCCGAGGTGCTGGGGGCCGAGGCGGTTTTCATCGGCGCCAACGTCCTGGACAATCCCGGCTACCCCGATTGCCGGCCGGAATATTTCGAGGCCTTCGACCGCCTCATCGAGCTGGGCACCCGTCCTGAGACCCACATCCACATCCACACCCCCCTGATCCAACATGGACAAGGCCGGCATCATCCGCCTGGGCCTGGAACTGGGGGCGCCCCTGGAACTCAGCTGGTCTTGCTACCAGGCCGAAGAACTGGCCTGCGGGCAGTGCTCCTCCTGCCTTTTGCGCCTCAAAGGCTTCGCGGCCGCGGGCCTGTCCGATCCCATTCCCTATCAAAGATAGTTTTCGGATTTCGGTACAAGGACGCAGTTCATCAGGGAGAGCAACCTTTCTACACGGAAAATGAAAAACGTAAAACGAAAACCATCGAACTCCCTTGCAATCCCGCTAATCGAAATTAACTTGTAAAAAGCCGGACTCAACGCAGCGTTTGAGGCCGGACCGGCGGCACAGGCCGGACCATCTCAAAGGGAGGAATAATCATGTCTACAGGTACCAATGTCGCCAGGGTCACCCACATCATTGCGGAATCTCCCAAGAGTTTTGATGACGCCGTGCAGGTGGGCTTCAAGCGGGCCGCCAGCACCTTGCGGGGCATCACCGGTCTGCGGATCGTGGAGCAGCGGGTCTCCGTCAAGGAGAATAAAATTGCCACCTACCGGGTGAAGATGGAAGTCATCTTCATTTTAGACTGAGTTTCCGGATGATATTGCGGCGGTTCAATTTGGCTGGCAACCGCCCTAACTCATGAAGGAGGAAAGGCCATGGCTGAACAAGTCGCACGGGTGACGCAGGCCATCGGCGAATCCCCCAAAAGCTTCGACGACGCCCTACAAATAGGCTTTAAACGGGCCGCCGAGACCTTAAGGGGAATCACCGGACTGCGCATACTGAATCAGCGGGTTTCGGTGAAGGATAATAAAATTGCCACCTACCGGGTCAGGTTTGAGGTGATTTTTATCCTCGATTGATGCTTAATTTAGACGGCTCTTATGGAGAGGGGGGCGGCCAGATTCTCCGCACCTCTCTTTCATTTTCGGCCCTGCTGGGGGCGCCGGTCAAGATTGAGCGCATCCGGGCCGGCCGCCCCAAGCCCGGGCTGAGGCCCCAGCACCTCACCGCGGTGCGGGCCCTGGCCCGGATTACCGGGGCTGAGGTCGCAGGCGCCGAACTGCACAGCCAGGAGCTGACCTTCAAACCCCGGGCCCCGAAACCGGGCCATTACCTGTTCGACGTGGCGGAGAAGTCCGGCAGCGCCGGCTCCGTCACCCTGATCGCCCAGACCCTGCTGCCTCCTCTGCTCCAAGGTGGGAGGCCCTCCACCCTGATCCTCAAGGGCGGCACCCATGTGCCCTGGAGCCCCACGGCCCATTACCTGATCCACGTCTTTATCCCGGCCCTGGCCCGGTTGGGGGCGCCGGTGACCATGACCCTGGAGCGTTGGGGCTGGTATCCCCGGGGCGGCGGCGAGGTGCGCCTGAGCCTCGCTCCCGGCCCGGCGCTCAGCCGGGGTGGCGTGGCAAACTCCGCCTGAACCGGCGAGTTTCCGGGCCCTGTCGGCGGCCTCCCGCCTGCCGGAGCACGTGGCGCGGCGCCAGGCGGCCCGCCTGAAGGAACGCCTGGGGCCGGAGTTGCCGGTGGAGACGGTGGCGGCCGGCGGCCTGGACCCCGGCAGCCTGGTCTTTCTCTGGGGCCCCGGGGCCGGCTTCGACTCCCTGGGGGCCCGGGGGAAACCGGCGGAGCAGGTGGCCGATGAGGCGGCCGACGCCTACCTCACCTTCCGGCGGCGCCAGGCCGCGGTGGATCCCCACCTGGCGGACCAGATCGTCTTGTATCTGGCCCAGGCGCAGGGGCCGTCGTCATTCATCACCTCCGAGATCACCTCGCATCTGCTCACCAACCTCTGGGTCATCGAACAGTTCCTGGGACCCACCTTTGAGGTAAAGGGGAACCTGGGGGAGCGGGGGGAGATTTTTGTGGCGTGGCGGTGAGCAGTAAGCAGTGAGCAGTGGTGCAGCATCTCTCAATTTCCCTCCCCAAACCTGCATTTTCTGCTAAATTCAGGCAAGTTTTTTGGTGAGGTTGGGACAGTTGACCTCCCGGCCGTTTCAGCCGTAAATATTTTTCCGCAAATTTTTCCGCTGCCGGGCCGCCCCGAACCGGGGGCGTTCTGGCGGCAAGTCCCTTTATTGTCGTGATATATCGTCATGGCGCTGCATATGTAGCGGAACAGGGCCATTATGACTGGCGGCCCAGGGGTTGGCGGACGCGTTCCAACAGGGAGAGGAGGCGAACGGATTCGCGGATGCAGCCCAGGGCGACATGATGGGCGCGTAAATCAAGGGAGGAATTAAAGAGGCGGTCCAGGCGGGAATCCAGGAGAGCCAGTTTTTCCAGGAGGGCGCCCTGGTGGGATTGGTCCTCCTGGCGCCGCTGCAAGTTAAGCCGGCGGGCAAGATGCTTGCCGTGGCGGCAGAGGGCCGCGGGGCTGAGGCCGAATTGTGCGGCCAGGGTGCGATAGGGCACCGCCTCCATCAGGCCGCGGTCGATCTCCGCACGGGAGGGGTGGGAACAGACGGAACAGCGTTTTACCATACTTGCGCTCCAAGACAGGAATTTCCGCAGGATGCCGGATGATTTCAGGTTATCAAGGGAGGCGATGGAGGGCCAGCACGGGTGGGAAAGATGGCGCAAAAAGAGGAGGGGGAATAATGGCAGCACATAAATAATTTGCAATATTATCATGAGCATGGCATAAGAACTTTATTGAGTCTAAAACTGCTATTCCATGCTCAATTTTGGGAAGAAAATGCATGGAAGAGAGAAGTTTAGCGATCCCCCGCAGAGCGCTTTCTGACCTAATAAAGTTGTTCATTCCCCCAGACGTTCCTCTTGATTGCGCATCTATGTCTGAGCGTGGTTGTTGAAGATTCAGAAGTAAACGTCCGCGAATTTGCAGCTTACTTAAGCCTTATTGATAGTACTTATGGAAGGCTGAGCCCGAGTGGTCTTAATGCTTACTCAATGCGCCGCGAAGACCAACTTAAAATTGATAAACTTGAACACAGTTCGTTAGATCTCAAATTCATAGAAAGTCTTGCCAACAAAGATAGTATCTATACACTTTTTGTTATATACATTCTGTTAAAACAATTAAAAAATCTCTCTGAAATTTTGGTAAATTTATCAGTTTCCTATAAAAATTACGAGGAAGGCCGTCTCTTGGCTAGAACGGAGAAAAATATTAAGACGCCAAATAAAGGAGGATGCAGAACTAATTGAGCTCCCTGATGCAAGGAAGAACCAGTTAGCTATATTAATGGGACGCGTTGTTACTAAGAGGAAGGCGATTTCTGCCGAAGGCATCTCGATTTTCCAGGAAATATATACTTGATGTTAAGATTAAGGTTCTCTCTAATTCAGAAAAAGAACGAGGGCATAAAAAGAGGTAACTATGGGCGATCAACGTCCATACATTTCAAGCGGTGGCCCCATTTTTAAAACTGTTCCAACAATTTCGCAGTACTCTTCCCCCAACTATCGACGGCTCAGCTTTAAAGAACTAGATCTTGCCCCAAAGAACGAGTCATACCTCATTAATATCTTGAGACTGTACAAAACACATCGCAAATTAAACGTAAAATTATTTAACAAATTGGTTCCAAAGCACATAACTCATTGTAATATTTAGTAATTAATTTTTAGGGGCGGCCATGACCAAAAAGGGCAAAGCCAACGGTTCCTTCTTCGGCAATTTTCTCTATCCACAGTTGTAAAAACGTCACTTCCTGAAAGACCTGGTGCAAGTGGTGGATTTTCGGCTTTCTAGGAGCACTGCAAAGACTTTTATGTCGATTTGGGGGCGGGACCCCTTGGGACCCGGTGCTGATGTTCAAAATCGTGTCCGGTTCTTATGATTTGTCGGTAGGCGGTGGAACAAGCCGCTGACCTCCATACAAGTGGTTCCTCGGAGTGAGCACCGAGGAGTTGCCACCCATTCACTACCCTGTGCCGCTTCCGAGCCCGGCTGAGCGGGCTTTGAGAAATTGTTCATCGGGTGGTAGAGCAAGCCCGGAGCCGGGGTTTCCGTTCCCGATCGCCTCCACATCATCAACTCCACCCATATCACCACCCGGGTCGACCTGTTTCGCTTGAAAAGAAATAAGGGGAAGGAGGCGACGATGACGACCATTATGTCGACCGGCACTCCCCGGACCCGGACACCCGTTTCCGCACGGACAAAAGTATTCTATGGCTATAAGGCCCATGAGGTGGAGGACGCCGATTCGGAGTTTATTGTCAGGGTCAAGACCACCCCCCCGGCAATGTGCACGACGGCAAGCAACTGCCCGCCCTGATCGACAGCGCCCGGGAAACCACGGCCGATAAAGCTTATGACAGCGAGGCGAACCACGCCCACCTGACCTGGTTGGGGGTGACCTCCGCATCATCCGCCGTCGCGACCGGGACGCCCACGGCATTCACCGGGAGCGCGCGCACAAATGAAAAGAAACTACGAAAAATAATCGCCACGGCTTAGACAAACTCACTATTGTGGAGTAGGCCAAACGTGGTCTCCAGTCATTCATGGTGGCCATCGTGCTTAACCTCAAGCGCCTCGTCGACTTCCGCTGGCAGGCGGCGCCATGCCCAACCACGTAAGCGGCGTAAGGGTTGCCTAAAAAAGCAGCGGTCCAATCTTGCAATTGGGAATCACAACTCGATTTGACAAATTTTACAGGGTTCTTGAGCGATAGTGGTTCTGAACCTTTAGTGCACCAAAAAGGCCATAGCAACTTTCACTTTATTCAACAGTCTCATCTTGCAATTTATTAAGCGTCATTTGGACGATGGGGACTCCCACAGGCGAACAACCGCTGGTTTCACGCAGCATGATGATGATGCATTTTGCGGAAAAGTTCTCTGAGCTGGTGAAGAATGCCTACGGCGACCTGTTCTCCCTTCACGGGGATAAAGCTATGGTCTCTGGAGCAATGGGCAGCCCTTATCGCATTCTTTCCGGCAGACAGACCAAACGAGCGTCCATTGTTGGGTCCCGCCGAGCCACAACTACTTTTCAGACGCTAGCCGGCTTCGGCCGGGCACGGCGAAATTAGAAGCCCCGCGTGCCCCGGCGGTACACGGAAAGAAAAGCAAAGGAAGAGGGCCTGAGCAAGTCCCGCGAAGGAAGAGATTGCCGGCGAACCGCCGCAATTCCAGCCAGTTCCTGGCTCGGGTCCCAGCTGAGGATCGTGACCTGGGTCTCACTGTTCGAATTGAGATCGACCTCCCGGTCTGCAGGGGATCAAGAAACATACGATCGGATCTTTAAAAGTATACAGAGCGACTCTTTCTAAGTGGGTAGATCCTTTCTATTATTCGAGCGGATAGTTCGCCCGGGCCCTGGCCTTCCCAGAAGCCCCTGCGGAAGAACCACGGACATTCA
>CAWCKU010000022.1:0-9162 GCA_963796215.1 uncultured delta proteobacterium
TCCTGAGCTGGAAAATCTTCCTGGGCCTGTCCCTCATCGCCCTGTCGGTGCTGCTTTACTCTATCAATTACCTGATCTTCCGGGACGCCAACTACATGCTGCGGCTGTTCCTGGCGCAGTTGGGCTTTTTGCCCATCTCGGTGCTCCTGGTCACCATCATCATCAACCAGTTGCTGAGCCAAAGGGCCAGGGCGGCCAAGCTCCGCAAACTCAACATGGTCATCGGCGCTTTTTTCAGCGAGGTGGGGACTGACTTACTAAAAATCTTTTCCGGTTATGATCGTAAGCTGGCCGAATTTCGGGGCGAGATCAAGACCCTCGGCAACTGGTCCGACCGGACCTGGCCGGCTTTCAGCAGCGCCTGGGAAATTTTGGTTTTGAGATAGTCATACGGGAGGGAGACCTGGAAGCCTTGCGAGGTTTACTCGTGGCGAAAAGGGACTTTCTCCTGCGCCTGCTGGAAAACCCCAACCTGCTGGAACACGACTCCTTTGCCAACCTGTTGCTGGCAGTCTTCCATCTGACGGAAGAACTGGTACAGCGGCAGGATTTGGAGCAGTTAACCCGCGGAGACCGGGAGCACCTGCCCGGGGATATCGAACGGGCCTACGTCTCGTTGATTTCCGAATGGCTGACTTACATGCGGCACCTCCAAAAAAACTACCCTTACCTCTTCTCCCTGGCCTGGCGCACCAATCCCTTTGATCCCGAGGCGACGGCGGTGATCGAGTAGGGGCGGGCGAGACGCCAGCCCTACCAACTGAAAGCTGATCGCTGATAGCTGACAGCTATCTTCTCACACCACTTTCGCTCCGAAGATGCGCTCCATATGCTTTAAGGCGAAGGCCTGGGCCTCGGGATCGAAATCGGCCACCCCGTCGCGATAGACCAGGGTGGGGAGGTCCCGGTCGAAGAGCTCCTTGACCGTCTCCATGACGCAGATGGAGGTGCAGACCCCCACCACTTCCACCTGCGCCACCTCCTCCTGCTGCAGGACTTCCTCCAGGTTGGTATTATAAAAGGCGGTGTAGCGCGTCTTGTCCAGGCGATAATCACCCGGCTGCACGGGGAGCTCCGGGATAATCCGGGAGCCCCAGGTGCCCTTGACCGCGTGGGGGGCAAAATATTTGAATTCCCGGTCATCCGGCGCGTGGGCGTCGCAGGCGAAGATCACCACCCCGCCGCTTTGCCGGGTCGCCTCGATCTTGCCGGCGACAAAGGGGATGATCTCCCGTCCCGACGGCCCCACATAAAGAGAACCATCCGGGTCGAGGAAATCATTGAGCATGTCCGCCACGATCAGGGCCGTTTTCCCCATGGCCGCCTCCGGAAAGGAAAAATCCAAGTATTTAGTGAAGATAAGCCTTCGGCAGAGGTGAGGCAAGGGGTTGGCTCCGTCCGCCTCAGCGCCATGAGGTCCCGGGGTAAATGAACTCCTGAAACAAACTCCTTCCGAGAAAATATCGAGGTTGGAATAAAAAATTTCCCCCCGCCTCTATGCCATTGATTATAATTCAAAGGATAAGTTGGGAAGCTATTCCCGGCCGTCGGCCGGGGTCAATGCTTTTCACCGGAGGGCACATGCCGAAGAAAGCGGTCTGGCTCATTATCATCTTCACGCTGCTGTTTATCCTGGGAATCAACACCGGTGAACTGGACTATCTCTTGAACCTGGGTAATACCCTCTGACTATCCTGCATCGGGGTCGGCTAAATGGTCAAACTACGGACCATGGTCCAGACCCTAATGGCGTTGGGGACCAACGCCTATCTCATGTTTCCCTTCGGCGGCTCGGTGATTTACCAGGGTCCCCTGAAGGCGGTGTGCCATCCCGGGCTCAATTGCTACTCCTGCCCCGGGGCCCTGCTCTCCTGCCCGGTGGGCGCCTTCCAGAACTTTCTGGCCAGTATCCGGTTCCACAATCCGGGCACCTTACCCCAACTGGGGGCCATCGTCCTGGGTTACCTCGGGTTCATCGGCACCGTGGTGGGCCGCCTGCCTTGCGGCTGGATTTGCCCCTTTGGCTTCATTCAGGACTTGCTGCACAAGATTCCGGTCCGCAAATTTCGCCTGTGGGAGCCCTTGCGCTGGGGGAAGTACGCGGTGCTGGTGGTGCTGGTGATAATTCTCCCCCTCTGGCTGGTGGATGCCACCACCGGGCTGGGACACCCCTGGTTTTGTAAGCTGCTGTGTCCGGCGGGCACCCTGGAGGGGGCCCTGCCCATGATCCTTCTCAAACCCAGCCTGTGGGCCACCCTGGGCTTTTATTTCTGGAACAAGCTCACCATCCTGATCCTCATAATTACTGCGGCCATGTTCATCAGCCGGCCCTTCTGCCGCATGCTCTGCCCCCTGGGGGCCTTTTACAGTCTCTTTAGCCGCATGACCTTGATCCAGTTGGAGTTTGTCGAGGGCAACTGTGTGGACTGCGGCTCCTGCTCCCGCAAGTGCCCCATGGGGGTGAAACCCAACCAGGAATTTGACAGCCACGAGTGCATCATGTGCCTGAAATGCCTGGACGCCTGCCAGTTCCGGGCCCTGCAGTTCGGCATTCGCCGGCCCCCGGCGCCGGAGAAGAAGCGGGCCACTTCACCTGTCTGAACCAGAAGAAAAAATGCTTGACACCTAGTTTATTTTATTCATAATAAATCAAAGTATTTACACCGGATAGCCGGAGGGGAGATCGCTTCATGGCCCTCACCAAGGAAAAGTTGATCAGCCGCTTACAGACTCAGGCAGGTTTGAGCAAGCAAGAATCTCGCTCCATAGTCGAACGGGTCCTGGATATCATGAAAGAGTCCCTGGCTAAAAACGAGGACCTGCTCATCAGCGGTTTTGGAAAATTCTCGGTAAGGCAGAAAAACGCCCGCCGGGGCCGGAACCCGCAAACCAAGGAAAATTTGATCCTCAGGGCCCGCAGGGTAGTAGTGTTCAAAACCTCCGGGGTATTGCGCAACCGCATCAACGAAGGCAAGTAACCTCATTATCTTCTTACCTCAGCCCGCAGCCCCCTGGTAAGAGCCTCAGGCGGCCCAGTCGCTTGAGCCGTTCCCACGGGGGTCACACCGATTCGCCGATAATAGGGACTGGCTATGGAAGGCTGTCGCGGCAAAATGATCGGAGTGCAAGGCCGGTTTGCCTGGCGCTTAAGCCGCCGGGCCTTTGTCTCGAGCAGCGCCGCGGCCCTGGCCCTCTTCGCTCTCCCCTGGCGGCCTGGCCCGGCCGCCTCCCAAGAAATCCGCCAGGGTTTTAGCCGCCCCATCCCCGCCTCCTTCACCAAGGTTATGTCCAAGGGCATGGTGCAGTGCCAGCTCTGTCCCCGGAACTGCGAGGTTAAGGACGGCGAGCGGGGCGAGTGCGGGGTCCGGGAGAACCGCAAGGGCATTTACTACTAGCCTGGTTTACGGCAACCCCTGCGCCGTCCACGTGGACCCCGTCGAAAAAAAGCCCTTTTTTCACGTCCTGCCCGGCAGCCAATCCTTCTCCATCGCCACCGCGGGCTGCAACCTGCACTGCAAGTTCTGCCAGAACTGGGAGATTTCCCAGGCCCGGCCGGAGAAGACCTATAACTTCGACCTGCCCCCGGAAAAGGTGGTGGCCGGGGCGCAAGAAGCCGGCTGCCCCGCCATCGCTTACACCTACGTCGAACCCATCATCTTTTATGAGTATATGACCGCGGTGGCCCGCCTGGCCAAAGACGCCGGGATTCTCAACACCTGCCACTCCAACGGCTACATCAACCCCGAGCCCCTGGAAAAATTGGCTGAGGTGCTGGACGCGGCCGTAATCGATCTCAAGGCCTTTGACCCCACGTTCTACAAAGACCTGGTGGACGGCAAACTTGAGCCGGTGCTCAATACCCTGAAGACCCTGCGCCGGAAGGGAGTGCACGTGGAGATCGTCAACCTGGTCATTCCCCAGTTCAACGATCAACCCCAGACCATCAGCGACATGTGCGCCTGGATCAACGATGAATTGGGGCCGCTGACGCCGCTGCACTTCTCCCGGTTCTACCCCCTGTACAAGATGCAGAACCATTTCCCCACGCCGGTGTCCACCCTGGAGAAGGCCCGGGAACTGGCCTTAAAGGCGGGCCTGAAGTACGTCTACCTGGGCAATATCCCCGGCAACCCGGCGGAGAGCACCCATTGCCACGGCTGCGGCAAGCTGCTCATCGAGCGCACCGGCTACCGGATCGGCGAGATGCATCTGAAGGGCGATAACTGCGGTTATTGCGGGGTGAAGATTCCGGGGATTTGGCAGAAAAAGGCTTAGGGTGCGCATTACACCACTCATTCTACATTCTTTATTTTCAAGCGGAGAATGGTGGGCAGTGCCCACCCTACATATTTCTCGTGCGGAAAGGATAACGCCCTTCCCTTTAACAGAAAACAGAAAACGGAAAACAGAAAACAGTGTCCTAGACCTGCGGCATCATCGGGCTGCCTAACGCCGGCAAGACCACCATCTTCAATGCCCTGACCGCCGGGCACGCCGAGGTGGCCTCTTACCCCTTCAGCACCATCGCCCCCAATACCGGGGTGGTGCCGGTGCCGGACCCGCGCCTCACCGAATTGGGGCGGCTCCTCAAACCTCAAAAGCTCACCTCTGCCACCATCGAATTCGTGGACGTGGCCGGCCTGATCGAAGGCGCCTCCCAGGGCGAAGGCCTGGGGAACCAGTTCCTGGCGCACATAAGGGAGGTGGATCTGCTGGTTCACGTGGTGCGCTGCTTCGCGGCCGGGTCCTGCCCCCACCCCCTGGTGGGCCTGGACCCGGTAAGGGACGTGGAGGTGGTGGAGACCGAACTGCTGCTTGCGGACCTGGAGATCGTCGGGCGCCAGCGCCTCAAGGCGGAGAAGGCGGCCAAGGCCGGCGACAAGGCAGCCACCGCCGCCCTGGCCGTCCTGCTGAAGGTGGAGGAGGGCCTGAACCGGGGACAATGGGCCCGGGACCTGGGTCTGAGCGCCCAGGAACTGGAGTATCTCCAGGCCACGCCGCTCCTCACCTTGAAACCTTGCCTGTTCGTGGCTAACTTAAGCGAGGAAGAATTCCACGACGGTCCCCACTACACGGTCCTGAAGCAACTGGCCGCAGCCCGCTCCGCCCCGGTGGTCCCCATCCTGGGCGACCTGGAAGTGGAACTGCAAGACTTTCCCCCGGAGGAGCGGCGCGAATTCCTCCAGGGCCTGGGTCTGGAGGAGCCGGGCATTTACCGGTTGGTGCGGGAATCCCAGCGGCTCCTGGAATTGGTGACCTTTTACACCATCGTCGGCGTGGAGGTGCGGGCCTGGCACGTGCCGGCCGGCACCCCGGCTCCCCAAGCCGCCGGCCGGGTGCACTCGGACATGGAAAAGGGCTTCATCCGGGCGGAAGTGATGCGCCTGGATGATTTGACCCGGTTGGGGTCCCCGGCCCGGGTCCGGGAGGCGGGCCGCCTCCACTCGGAAGGGAGGGATTATCTGGTCCAAGATGGCGACATCCTGCTATTCCGCTTTCAGAGGTAAACTTGCAGTTATTAGGGGATTTGCATTTTATGGAATATTGTGATAAATAGAGACAGGGAAAGGAGGTGGCAAAGGATGTTCCAAGTAGGCCAGTTGGCCGTATATCCCGCCCACGGGGTGGGAAGGATCGAATCCGTGCAGGAACGGGAGGTCTCAGGAACACCATCGGAATTTTACATCATGCGGCTTATAGACACCGACATGATCATCATGATCCCCACCAATAACGCCAGAAACATCGGCCTCCGAGACGTGATCGACAACCAGGCGGTTTCCCAGGTTTACGATATCCTGCGCAGTCGCCCGGGCCGCCTGAACAACCAGACCTGGAACCGCCGTTACCGTGATTACATGGACAAAATCAAGACCGGTTCCCCCTTCCGGGTAGCGGAGGTTTTGCGGGACTTAACCCTTCTCAAGACCGAGAAGGATCTCTCCTTCGGAGAGCGTAAGATGCTGGACACCGCCAAAAATCTATTAATCAAAGAACTTTCCCTGGTAAACGAGAAGGAAGAAACCGAAATAGAAGCCCATCTCCAAGAGTTGCTGGGTAACGCCTGAAATTGGTCCACCCTGCCGACAACGTGGTAGCAAGTTTTATCTCAAGTTTTTTTCACCTTTGTAACTTTTTTGTGTAGGGGGCGATATTTTGCCCGGTTGCCGGCAGCGGCCCAATTTTCCGCAGAGCGCCTGGTCGGGCGCCTTTTTCCCGCCTGTTATTCCTGTAAAAGGAGGTGAAGGCTGAGTGTTACACAAGGTGGTCATCGGGGCCATCATGGGGACGATTTGCGCCGTGAGCGGCTATCTCATCGCCTCCGAAATACCCCAGTTCGGCCAATTTTGGTGGGCCGGCTGGGTGGGAGGCGCGGCCGGTCTAGCCGTAGCCTTCATCACCCTGGCCCTGGAACAAGTAATCAAGCGCATTCCCTTAAAAACCATCTTGGGCAGCACCCTGGGCCTGTTTGTGGGTCTGGGCATCGGCAAGCTGGCCAGCTACCCCTTCGACAAATACCTGGAACTCCCTAACCTGCAGATTCCTTTATATATTTTTTTATCGGCTATCTTCGGTTATATCGGTTTAGTGTTAGGGGGCAAAAAGATGTCGGAGATCAGCACCCCTTACTTCCTGGACCCGGTGAACAAGCCCTCCCGCCTGGCCCTAAAAATCCTGGATACCAGCGTCATCATCGACGGCCGCATTGCCGACATCGCCGAAACCGGTTTTGTGGAAGGCACCCTGTTGGTGCCGAAATTTATCCTGGAAGAACTGCAATACATCGCCGATTCCGCCGATGATCTCCGGCGCACCCGGGGCCGCCGGGGCCTGGACATCCTGAAGCGCCTGCAACAGCAAAATCCTCTTCGGGTGGAGTTCACCGAAGACGACATCCCCACCGCCGCCGGCGCCGATTCCAAGCTGGTGGCCCTGGGCCTGAAGCTGCGGGCCAAGATCATCACCAATGATTTCAACCTGCACAAAGTGGCGGAATTACAAGGGGTCGAGGTCCTCAACATCAACCAACTGGCCAACGCCATGAAACCCGCGGTGCTGCCCGGGGAAACCCTGCACGTCCAGATTCTCCGGGAAGGTAAATCCCAGGGCCAGGGCGTCGCCTACCTGGACGACGGCACCATGGTGGTCATCGAAAACGCCCGCCGCTTCATCGGCAAGGAGGTGGAGGTCTCGGTCACCAGCGTGCTGCAAACCACCGCCGGACGCATGATCTTTTCGGAAATTAAAAATGGCAACAGCGCCTCCTTAAGAAAGGTGTAGGGGCGGTTCTCGAACCGCCCCTTGTAGGGTGGGCACTGCCCACCAATTCCTTACTGATCCTTGCCCAATCCTATCAACATTGAGACTTTACGCCAGTTGGTGGCGCCGGATAAGGCCGGCGCCCGGCTGGACCAGTTCCTGGCCCAATCCCTGGGCTGGTCCCGGGCCCGACTGCAAAAACTCCTCAAGGCCGGACTGGTTGCGGTCAACGGGGCAGCCAAAGCCGCCGCCTACCGGGTGCGGGAGGGCGAAACGGTCACCGTCCAGGTGCCGGAGCCTCTGCCCTGCCAGCTTTCACCCGAGCCCCTGGCCCTGGATATTATTTATGAAGACCGGGATATTTTGGTGCTCAATAAGCCACCGGGGCTGGTGGTCCATCCCGGGGCCGGGCACCGCCACGGGACGCTGCTGAACGCCCTGCTGCACCACTGCCCGGAGCTCAAAGAGATCGGCGAGGTGAGCCGCCCCGGGTTGGTGCACCGCCTGGACAAGGACACCAGCGGCCTCATAGTGGTGGCCAAGACCGCCCTGGCGCACCAGGCCCTGGTGGGCCAGTTCGCCAAACGTGAGACCAAGAAGACTTATGTGGCCCTGGTCTGGGGCCTTCTCTCGGAGCCGGCAGGGATCATCGACAAGGAGATCGGCCGGCACCCCACGGCGCGCCAACGCATGAGCGTCCACGCCCGCCGGGGCAAGGCCGCGGTGACCCGCTGGCGGGTGCGCCGGGAATTTCCCGGCCCCCTGACCCTGGTGGAGCTCTCGCCCCGAGACCGGGCGCACCCACCAACTCAGGGTGCATCTGGCCTCGGAGGGCCACCCGGTGCTGGGCGACGCCACCTACGGCGGCGGGGTGAGCCGCCTGAGCCGGCCACCCGCGGCTAATCGGCCTCAAGCCCCTGGTGCACCGCCAACTGCTGCACGCCTGGAAACTTACGGTGACCCACCCGCGCACCGGCGAGCGATGAGCTGGGAAGCGCCGCTGCCGGAGGATTTTCAGGCGGTGGTGGACAGTTGGAATACTTGGATTAAATTTTGGTGCACAATGCGCACCTTCGAATGAATTTTCTATGCAAGAAGCACTGGAGCGGTGCTACCTAGCAAAATATTAAATCCAGATTCATAGCATGAGAAAGAGGCTAGGCCAATTGGGAAAAGCTGTTGGATATTGGTTCAGCGTTGAGCATTAATTCTGGCAAGCAGATTGAGGCGCTGTTCTGGAACACTTGAGATGTTGCTTAAGCCTCCACTGCATAAATACCAGAAGCCAAAAACAACCATCGCTTCGCACAAATGCGTTGAATTAACAATGAAGAAATGAAGTTTTTGACCGAAGAAAGCTTATTGCCATATTAATACTGGGATGCGGCTAACATCACTATTGGATATTTCTGACAAGCATCTTTATATCAGGCCCAGCAAGATGACCTATTCAAGGACCTCTTGCAAACTATTTTCAAAGACCTCGCTATTAATCTTCCCGCAAGGGTGCTCCCATTATCCACCAAGCCCCCCATAGACCTGTCCGCCCTTTTTTGCGAATGAAGTTGAGGAGATCAAACGGTTGCTACAACCGGGAACTCGCCGTCGCTTGGAAGCCACCGCCAAGGCAAGAGCATTGGCTATTATGGAAGGAGCTATTCAGGGGGAAATGATCCAGCCGAGCCAAGGCGATTTGCAAAAGATTTGCCGAGGAGATTCAGGAAGGACGATCCTGGACGCAGATTTTCCCCGGCGTGGCATCGATAAACATTACCTCTGAAGGCCATGGTCCATCAATTGATCTTCAGGATAACCAAAAAAGAAGGGATGCCGGTGCAAATCGTTCGAGAAGGGTACACCCGGCTCCGGTACAGTTGCAATTAAAAGAGTCAATGAGTTGGA
>CAWCKU010000023.1:0-316706 GCA_963796215.1 uncultured delta proteobacterium
ATTGAACCTGCCATATACCTTGCGAGACTGTCGAAAAAGGGTTGACCCCGTCGTATTTTCTCTGATTTATCCTCTCCCGAAGAAGCTTCCGCCAACGTTCTATTAATACATAAAAAATCATCTAACATATCTTAATTACTGGTATTTTAAGTGATTTCGTGCTAGTCTTGGACCAGATGAAAATAACAACCAGTGGAGAGGAAGACATGGCTAAATTCAAGGCATACGATTATCGGCAAAGGGTTTTCCTGCCAGTTTCCTTGGAAGACCAGTTGATGCCCGGGACTTTGGAGTTCGCCATCCACACGCTGGTGGAAACCCGCCTGGATACCTCTGGTTTTGAGCAGAAATACCGTAATGATGAGACGGGACGCACCGCCTACGATCCCAAGATTCTCTTGAAGATCGTTTTGTTGGGGTATGCCCGGGGGCTGGTCTCCTCCCGGAAGATCGAGCAAGCCTGCGGGAGAATGTGGTATTCATCGCCCTGGCCTGCGGGCAGCAACCTGACCACAGCACCATTGCCACGTTTGTGTCCTCAATGAAGACAGAGATTTTACCGTTGTTTCGGGATGTCCTCCTGGTCTGCCAGGAGATGGACCTCCTCGGGGGCACCTTCTTTGCCCTGGACGGTCTTAAGCTGCCTTCCAATGCCTCCAAAGAGTGGAGCGGGACTCGGTCAGAGTTGCACCGGAAGAAGGAACGCCTCGAAGCCAAGGTGCAGGAACTGCTTAAAGAGCACGTCCAGGAGGATAACCGAGACGATCCCCCCTTGGGTCCGGGAGGCGGAGACCGAGAGCAACAAGTGCAGCGTCTCCAAAAGCAAGCCGAGCGCCTGGAGAAGTGGCTCAAAGATAATAAGCCCAAGTATGGGACCACAGGCAAGGAGATCAGCAGCAACGTGACGGACAACGACTCGGCCAAGATGAAGACGTCCCATGGCGTCATCCAGGGCTACAACAGCCAGGCCCTCATCGATGCCAAGCACCAGGTAATCATCCACGCCGAAGCCTTCGGCCGGGGTCAGGATCATGCCCATGGACCGCCCATGTTGGAGGGAGCTCTGGAGAATCTCCAGAGTCTGGGGCACGGTGAGGAGTACTTGGCTGGAAAAATCTTCACCGCCGACACCAACTACCACAGCGACACCAATCTGCGGAAATGCCAGGAGTTGCGCCTGGATGCTTATATCCCTGACATCTATTTCCGGCGGCGGGACCCCCGCTACACGGCCCAACGGCGGTACTGGCCCCGGCGGAAGAGGTTTGCCTTAGAGGATTTTTATTACGAGGAGGCCACCGATCACTATCGGTGCCCGCAGGGCAAAAGACTCAGACGGATAGCGAAAAAGGCCTACGGAGATGGTTTGGTGCGCAGAATATATGTGGCCGAGGAGCACGATTGTCAGCGCTGCCCTTTGCAGCTGCGGTGTCTGACCGCTCGAGGCGGTAAACGCAGATATCTCCGGGTGCCCGATCGGGGTAGAACTCACCAATTTTTCCCAGAGGATGGCCGGCAAGGTGGATAGTGAGCTGGGGCGCCTGATTTATCCGCAACGTTTCGCCGTGGCTGAACCCGTCTTTGCCAACATCCGAACTCAGAAGCGCCTTGACCGATTTACCCTCAGGGGAAAGGTCAAGGTTAATATCCAATGGCTTCTGTACTGCATGATTCACAATATAGAGAAGATCGCAAATTATGGCTCCACCTAAGCGAAAATACCAAGGAAGACGACTCTTAACAGGGGAATGAACCTCAAGAAGAAACTGAAAGACACTCCCATCCCCCAAAAAACCTTCTAAACTCGAAACCCCGCCCAATCCAGAGAGAAGCACCTTTCACCAATTAGCTTTTTCAACAGTCACTGCCACTAGTCGCTCCTCCCTAAAGTCGCAACCAATTGAAGATATGATCCTCAGATCAATAAGGCCCCAGGCCAGGCTGTTCGATTTCCTGGTGGAGCCCGAGGCTGAGGTAGTGCACCAAGGCAGCGCCCCCCCAGATCCCACCAAGCTCAATGCAACTTTAAAATTTTTACGCAGCCCAGCAGCGTCTACGGCCCCGAATTCGAACGATCAAGTCCCTACCCCTATACTTACCCTTCATCCGCCCATCAGCTCTCAAATTAGGCCCGTTTAACGGCCCTTATAGGGCAGAATCTGAAATAAAATTTCCAGGGTCGAAAATCACAAGAGCGTTTTCCAGGTACCCCTCCGTAACAGCCCTTTAGCCCCAGAAACCGAAACATCCTGCTTGGGCTCCAGGTGTGATAGATGGGTCCCATGCATGGGACCCCTTTCCAGTTGCGAGCCCCCGCCGGTCATTTATGGGGGCAATACAAGCCGGCCCGACCTCCAGGAACTGCAGGCCCTGGAGGTGAGCCGCCCAAGTCCGTGAGGTAATCGGGTGGGCATGGAGAGCGCCCTATAAATGCTGCTCTCCCGTCAGAACGGGTACCTTAGGCTGACGTTAAAGCTGACCCACGCGGCTATTAGACCTTACCCAGGCTCGCCTGCAAAGGGCTGGGGATGCTCACTTGTTCTTACCTCAGAGCATTTAAGCTCTGTTGGCCCCCTGGGGGGTCACCATGCTGAGTTTAAGAAAGGAGGTGAAAGTTATGTTGAAGATCGTTGGGCAAATGAAGGGCTTGATCTCCTGGTTGAAGGAGAAACTACAGTCTGTCTTGGCAAGGCCGGTGGAACAGGTGGCCGAATTTATGACCAGTCCGCTGACCGATACCGAATATGCCCTGCTGAAACGGGTGTCCGGCATCGTCGGCACGGCGGTGGCGGTTTACCTCACTATCGCCGCCGGCCTGAGTACTGCCTTGGTGGTTTTCGGCCTCTGCCTGCTTCTGTCGATTGGCCTGTACAGGGTCTTTGGCCCTGGCCCCCTGTTTGATAGAGGAGCCGGCGTCTGGGCCAACAATGGCATAACGGGCGATGAAGATTAAGATGCAGGCCCAAGACCTTTTCGGTCCTGGGCCTATTGCTTTTGAGCATAACTAGGTTGGGGACTCCGCCTTGAGGCGAACATGACAGCTAGGCTGCCTAACCATGATTTACCGCGGGCTGATACTTGTTACTCCGCACTCTAAGGCCAGGACCAAACCGACCGGCCAACGCTGACCCTCAGCTTCCTGCTCCATCGGATTTGCTGAGCCGATTGGGCATTATCCAAGCCGGGTTCTTTTCCCAGGACCATTTGTGGCCCAGAGATAACCTTATACCCACCTGACTCGCTCTAACCCTGGGCTGTATTTTAAGATAGTACCCAGTTTTAGCTGTACTCTTGCATAGGGAACTCCGCCGGTCTTGAGCTTTGCTGGGTTAGGGCAATGGAATGTCCGAGGCCCAGAGGCGGGCTGCCAGGGCAATTGCACCACCAGTTCGCCCTGGCAGTGAAATTTACGCCAGCACCTAATCTGGCACCCCTTTCCCCTCCCCAAAAATCGAATCTGGATGCAGCCTCAAGCAGATGAATCGAGCTGCCAGCCATAAACCTTGGGCTTTTTAAAGCGAGTAAACAAAAAAGGAGGAAGCCATGATCAACTTCTGTGTGCTGGGTGGCTTGGTGCGAGATGAACCGGAGGTCAGGTTTTCCCGGCAGGACGAGCCCATTTGCAGCTTCAACCTGGCTGTTATGTCATTCAAAATAAGGGTGGAATGTTATGGTCGGACGGCTGTAGTAGCCGCCAAGTATGTGCACCAAGGAACACGGGCAGTGGTCGCGGGCTTCATTGGCCAGGGTTATAGGAGAACCGCTGACCTGACTCTGATCGCTTATTATCTGGATCTCCTCAAGGGCCCCGATCCCGACCTTGAGTAAGCCCCTTTCAGCAATCTCTGAACGCCTGGCGAAGCCTGCATTTTAAGGAGCTGAAGTACCTGGCCAGGCAGGACTAACCCAGCAGATGAACCGGATGGGGCCGGCGCAATTACCGCCGCCCCTTTTTATCGGGTACGCCCAAATGAGTTCGGTCGCCCTCAAGGTCCAGAGGATCGTTCTCTGGGCTTTGCAAACCTAATGAATTTAAAAAGAGAGGAGGGATACAATGAAAACCCGTTTGTGCAGGTTGGAGTTCGGCATTGGTGGTCTGGAGGACCTCAGGCGCTTGTATAGGGCCTGGGACAGCCTCTGGGCCATAGAAGACCGGGGGAACACGGAGTCCATCATGGTATACGTTACGGTTGATGACCGGCTGCCGGGAGAAGAGGTGAGCCTCGAATTTCCATGCGACTCCGGAGGTGCTGGATAGGTTCTTGGGCATCCTGGAGCAAGGAGGCCTCAAATTCTCCCGCAACGATTTCCTACCCGGTTTCCTGATCATGTGCCGGGTCGACCATGACCGGGGCAGTTTGCATATCATTGGCGCCAACGGTGGCCATGATCCCGGCGGCAGGCAGGATGGCTGAGCGGTTCAGCCCCTAAAAACCGAGGGGAGTGCGGGAGGGAGGTTCTTCCCGCATTCCCATGTAATAGGGCGGCATCAGGTAATTCAATTGACCGCAGCCGATGGGTTTGCCATGGTCGTTGATAATTTCATTATTAGCGCCTACTGGGTTCAGAACGGCGCAAGTCCACTGCCGTTTTTTACGGGGGCTAAGTCTGCTGTGTGTGAATCTGTGTGTGAAAATGGTTCAAGTATGTGCAAAAGCCTGCCAAAATCTGAAAAGACAGGCTAAAATGAAGTTCAGTTATTTCAATGGCTTCCAGTAATTTGAGGAGGTTAGGAAGCTCAGGGTAATTGCTTCGCATGCAGGAGGTCAGGGGTTCAAGTCCCCTCATCTCCACCAATAATTTCAAATAGTTATCCCTCCATCAACTTCCCCTAGCCTCCCGGTGAGTAGCTTCGGTGAGTAGGTTCAAATTTTTATCCTCCAATCGGCCCATCGCTTGGCGCAGTCCATCGTCCACAGTGTCCAAATAAATTTCGGTAGGGTTTTTACTCTTCCCGGCCGCCAAGAGACTGGTGGGCCTAAGAATCAGGGAATAAGTATTTTTTCAAGTGAACTTGTGCTAATATGCCTGCCATTCAGAGAAGGGAGGTCTGCATGATTGCGCGTATTATTTTTAGACTCGCTGCTTATCTTTTGATCACCGCAATTCTCGGTATCAGCTATACATCCGCCCACGCTCAAACCCAGACCCGTTATCTGGTTTTCTCCACCTATCTGGGAGGAAAGACGCCCGTTGTGTCTGGCGGCAGTGCGGACACCTTCGCTCAGAACTGCGCCTGCGACGCCCAGGGCAATACTTACGTGACCGGCGCCACCACGGTCTCCGACCTTCCCGTATTGAACCCATGGCAAGAGAGTCCGGCGCAGGGCAGTACCCAGTCGGCGTTCGTGGCGAAATACGACCCCAACGGCCAACCGTTCTGGTGCACCTACCTGGGCGGCGACAATCAAAGCATGGGCATCGGGGTGGCCGCCATGCCGAACGGCGGCGTGGTGGTCGCCGGCCTCACCACTTCGGACAACTTCCCCACTATGAACGCCTGCCAGGGGCAGTACAAGGGGAGTTCGGATTACTTCGTGACCGTGTATGATGCAAACGGCATCATGAAATACTCCACCTACCTGGGCGGCAGCGGGGTGGAGGGACAGTTCGCGAACCAGTCAACCCCCTATGCCGATGACCAAAACAATGGCAACTGTGTGGCGGTGGATGCGCAAGGCCTGGTCTATGTTGCCGGCATGACTAACTCCGGCGGCGGCAGCGGGGCGATCAAATTCCCGGTGACACCCAACGCTCAGCAAGGCGAGATTGGCGGTGGTTTGTACGACGCCTGCCTGTGCATCATCGATCCCTCCCAGAGCGGCCCAACCTCGTTAATTTACGCCAGTTTTCTGGGAGGGGCCGGCGATGACCAGGGGCACAGCGTGGCGGTTAACGCCTCCGGCAGCCTCATCACCGTGGCCGGCTATACCACCTCCACACTCTTTCCGACCACCCCCAACGCCTTGGCCCAAACTCCGGCGTCGGGCTTTACCAGCAACGGCTTTGTGACCCAGTTCCAATCAACCCAGCTCAGTTCCCCGACCGCCACGTATAATATGCTCTACTCCACCTACCTGGGGGGGAGTTATCGGGATGACACCTACGGCATGACCATGGATCCATCGGGGCTCATCGTGGCCACGGGCCGGACGGAGTCCCTTGACTTCCCGATGACCGCGGGAGGCCCCACCATCTTCAACTACCGCCCGCAGGGCTCCTCTAACGATGAGCCCTATGTCGTGAAGATTAATCCTACTTTGCCTGGCAAAAATTCCCTCGTCTACTCCACCTTCTTGGGAGGCCAGGGCGGCTTCTGCACCAGCGTGGGCGTCGATGCGCTGGGAGCGGTCTATGTAGCCGGGGAGAGTGATGCCACTGGGGCGGCATGGGTGCCTGGCAATTTGACGGCGCCCGCGACCTTCCCATACACCCAAAACGCCCTGTTCAAGGCGCTCCATGGGGTGAACTATGACGTCATCTTCATGGCAATCGACCCTGGCGGCGCCAACCTGGGCTACTCCACCTACCTCGGCGGGATCGACAGTGACCGCGCTTACGGATTGGCTTTCGATCCCAACGGAAACATAGTCTTGAGCGGTCTCACCTTTTCTCAGGATTTTCCGCTAAAAAATCCAGCGCAGACCTGGCCAGACGGCGCATCTCAGATGGCCTTCGTGACCAAATTCTCTGCCAACAGCGCCCCGTGGACAGGTTCACTCATGTTACTTCTGCTGGCTGATTGAAGATGCCACCACTTGAGTCTATCTGCAAAAATTGACCAAACCAGGATAAGACTTTTCCTCTCCTGGCGGTATTAATGAAAGGCCAAGAGTAAGGAGCAAATTCAAGAAGAGAGCGGGGAGGAGATTGGGCCATTAGGGGTTAGGCATGCGTAAAATTCAGGGAAAACGTATTGTTTTGGGGAAGGTGTTATTTCTTGTTCAGCCGCTCACGCAATACTCCCGAGGCCTTAAACACCATCACCTTGCGAGGTCGGAGCATAAGACTTTCTTTAGTTTGAGGGTTTCTACCCCTGCGTGCATTTTTTAGCCTGACCGAAAACTTTCCAAAACCGCTGATAAGCAGGTCATCTCCTTGGACCAGGGTGTTCTTCATAATCTCCATGAGCCGGTCGACTATCTGCCGGGACTCTTGCTTACTCATGCCCATCTGCGTCTGGAGGTGGTTGATCAGTTTATCTTTGGTGAGCGCCATGTTCACCCTCTAACAATTAGTAGGTCATGCCGGGGCCAAGTGGATAATTTGATGGCCCAAACCCCTCAATGGTCAGGCAATATATCAGATTTTGCAGGAGAAAATAGTCAGTAAGCGCGAAGAGTTTGGATATGGTCTGGATAGCTTGAATTTTCAGCCACTTGATAAGTTTCTCAACATAGCAGTGATCTTTAATCACCCTTCTTTGAAATAACTCTTTGTAAGATTTTGCTCAGTTCCGAAACCCGATACGGTTTAGCAATGACTTCGGAGAACCCATATTTCTGAAAGTCTGCCATTATCGGATCTTCGGAGTAACCACTGGAAACTATGGCTTTTACTTGAGTATCGATCTTAAGGAGTTCCTTGATTGCCTCTTTGCCCCCCATGCCGCCGGGAACGGTCAGATCCAGGATTACCGCAGCAAATGGCCGCCCAGATTCTTTCGCCTTGGCAAACTTTTCTATTGCCTGAGATCCATCGCTCGCAGAATCCGCCTCGTAGCCCAAGCGGCTCAATATCTTCCCTAAAATTTCCCTGACCATTTTTTCATCGTCCATTATCAGGACTTTCCCTTGCCCCATAGCCGGTTTTACCGTTATTGATTCAACAGCAGGAACTCCTTTGTCTGTGGCTGGAAGATAGATATGAAAAGTGGTACCAACTCCTATTTGGGATTCTACTTGGATGTGTCCGGAATGATTTTTAATAATTGAATAGGCCGTCGCCAGACCCAACCCGCTGCCCTTTTGCTTGGTACTAAAATACGGGTCAAATATTTTACCTAAATAATTTGGCGAGATGCCAATCCCTTGATCGGCGATGGCAAACTTAACATATTTCCCCTCTGATAAAGGCAAATTCGATTCTGCCTTTACTAAGATATTTTCCGCGGTTATCTTGATAATTCCACCCTCTGGCATGGCTTGGTCAGCGTTGATCAGCAAATTGCTAATAACTTGGTTGATTTGTCCTGCATCGGCTTCCACTGACCAGAGATCCTGAGGGATTGACATTTCATAGCGAGACGTGGAACCGGATAACGTTAGATTAGCTGACTCTCTTAGTAAATTAGCAATGGATAAGACCTTTTTAATCGGTGCCCCACCCTTGGCAAAGGTGAGCAGTTGCCGAGACAAGGCCTGGGCCCGTAAGCAAGCCTGTTCTGCCTGAGCCAGTCTTTCTTGAACCTGGGGTTCGATGTTGCCGTCCAGCATGGCCAGGCCAATATTCCCCAGGATGGCAGTAAGAATATTGTTGAAGTCATGGGCGATACCGCCAGCCAGGGTAGCGAGGGACTCCAGTTTGCTGAATTGTAAGCGTTCTTGCTCGGCCTGCTTGCGCTCGCTGATGTCCTCAACTATGCCCACCCCCCCTGACACGACGCCATCCGATGAGAATAGCGGCTGAAAAATTCCCCTTACCGGGGTTAGTTTTCCAGCGGTAATCGAAAGGTAATCACCTTCGTAATAACCGACCTCGCCTCTGAGGGAGGCAGCTACAGCCTCCAGCAGCTTGTCATCGTTTAGCTGCTGCATCATGTTGATGCCGATGATTTGCTCTTTCGGGGCACCGATTATCTCTTCAAACTTTTCATTGCAATCGGTACTGGTGCTCGTCTGGTCAAAGTGCAGGATACCCAAGGGAGCCTTTTCAAAAACTAACCGGTATTTTTCTTCGCTTTGCCGCAGGGTTTCCTCCGCCTGTTTGCGGGCCGTGATATCTTCATAGACACCCAGAACCCCAAAGACCTCACCGTTGGGCATTTGTAGCGGGACTTTGCTGGTATTCAGCCATATCTTGGCACCTGCAGGGGTGGTTTGTGGCTCGACAATGTTCAGCTTGGGGCGACGGGACTCCATGACTTGGCGGTCATCAGTGCCGTAGAGGTCAGCTTGTTCCCTCCAGCCCATGGCAAAATCGTCCTTGCCCAGAAGCTGCTCCGACTGACTGAAGCCTGCATCATGAGCGAACAGGGTGTTGCAGCCCAGATAGCGGAGACCACTGTCCTTCCAAAAGACCCTGACGGGTACCGATTCTATAATCAATTGCAGCATGTTCCTGGAATATTCGAGCCGTTGGGAGGTCTCCTGTAACTCGCGATAATTCTTAGCTGAGGCCTCTTCGGCCCGTTTGCGTTCGGTAATATCGAGAGCCGTAAAGGTGACCCCTTTCGAGAGATCGGCTGCATCCAGCGCGGTTGAACTTAGAAGGAGATTTATAATATTGCCGTCCTTCCGTTTCCAAAGGGTTTCGACGGTTCCAGTGCCGCGTTCGGCGATCTGTCGGTACTTCTCGCGCCCCACGGACTCGTATTCTTCTTCCGTTGGATAGAGCAAACGGGCATTTTGACCCACCAGTTCCTCACGGGAATACCCTGTCATCCGGCACAGGGTCTCATTGGCTTCTTGAATGACGCGGGTGTACACTAAACCGATGCCCACCGGTGCGACCCGGAAGATACTCTTTAATTGTTGCTGGCTTTGTAACAGCGTCTGCTCCACCTGCTGGCGCTCAGTGATTTCGCCCCTCAAGGCGACAGTGCGCTCTTGAACACGCTCATCCATCTCGGTATAAGCTTTGTTCAGTGCTTCTTCCGCTCTCTCACGTTCAAAATTCTTGGTTTCGAGCGCCGAGGCCATATCATCGAAGGCTTGGGCCAGGCACCCCAGTTCATCAGGTGTGTGGGGCAGGCCAGTCCGGGTGTCCATGTCGCCCTGTCCGAATTGCTGCGTGGCGGTCACCAGTCGATTGATCGGCTTGATAAAAACCACATTCGCCAAGATCCATGCCAGAGACAGCGCCAGCAGGGCGGCAAATCCGAGGATTAATAAGTTGCGCAGCATATTTAGGTTTGCTTCGTGGAGAATCTTGTCTTTGGGCAAACCGACCACCATATACATATAGGGAGGCGCATTTTCCCTGAGACGCAACTGCTTGAAGGCATTGATTCGTGCTATGCCATCTGCGGCCGTCCATTCAAACAAGCCTTCCGCAGCTCTGCCGGATGTTAGGTCGAAGTAACCTTTGAGGACCGGCTTGCCGATGGGAGTGGCCTCATTCTCAGGGGAACGGTACAAGCGCAACCCTCGGTGGTCCATAAAGACCACGGCGGAGCCTGCCGGCAAATTGGCCATGGAGATGAAATTGCTAAATTTGTGCAGGTTGAGGCCGGCGGTTAAGATGGCAACAAGCTTTTTGTTCACATTCAGGACGGGGAAGCTGTAGTTGAGCGAGTTCGTTTTGCTGACCCTGCCAATGATGTATTCTCCGACAGAAAAATCGCGCGAGCTGATAGCATCCTGGAAGTATTTCCGGTCCGACTGATTTACTTTGCCCGGCTCTAAAGGCGAGTGGGCAGCAAAGACGTAGCCATCTGGGGTCATTGCCAAAATGGAGGCGTAGAAAGGGTACAGATGATGTAATTCAGCGAAAATTCGATTACAGGCCGGCGCATCCAAGTTCTGCACCTGAGGCAACTGGGCCAGGGTGCTCAGCATCGTCTTGGTAGCGATGGCGATCTGTTCCTGCTGGGCCACTAGGCTCCGGACCAGCAGCAGGGCATCGTCCCGGGCCTTGACTATGGCATGTTGACGCTGGCTAATCCCAGTGGCGACAATGATTCCAAGTGCGGGCAGAAAGATAACCAGTAACAATAACTGCAACTTCCTGCGAAAGGGCCATTGGATGAAGATTCTTTTAACGTCCATATATAGTCTCTCCCTGCGTTAAAACCTTATTTCTATCCGGCTACCTTCCATGGAAACTCTATCGGCAATTCAAGAAGAAAGATTTACAAATCTTAGTCAGGTTCTGGGGTCTCTGACATTTAAAAACAGGGATACAGAACGGCGGGACAGACGGCCGAAGAAAATCCAGACAAATAAAACCTTGATTGGGAATCGGGAGGGAAGGGAGACTTCAGCAGAAATGGACAGTCAAAAATCCTACGGATAGGAGTGGTATTCAACCATCTTGCCAGGAGCGAAAGTTATCGGATCAGGGGTAGAAATTCCAGGTATGATCTGGATATAGGAAGTTTATGGCGTCGTGATAAGTTTCGGAGCATAGCAGATACTTTGCTTCAAGGCAGCCTTAATTAAGAAGTTCCTTTGTTACGTGGCAGTGCGCCGAGAAAGACAGCATGCCATTTGAGGGGTTTGAACAGATGAGTCTGCCTTATCGCATCAACTGGCCGATGATCATCCTTTATTGCGCCAGGCCATCAAGAATAGCATCGAGGGCGTTGCGGGGCTGAAAGTCGTGGGCGAGGTCAGCGATGGCCTGGAGGTGTTGGAGTTCTTAAAAACCAGCATTCCGGACATGATAATTTTGGATATTTCCATGCCCAGGCTCCAGGGAATAGAAACCGCCAGAGAGATCAAAGGGCGCTATCCCCAGGTCAAGATCGTCATTTTGACGATGCATAAATCCAAATTTCATCTGGGTGAGGCCATCGCCGCCGGGCTGGATGGCTATCTGATCAAAGAAGACGCCCTGGCTGACCTGGTCTCTGCGCATTAATACTATCCGTGAAGGCAGAAATTACTTCTCCAGCCGGGTCTCCCGCCAAATGTGGCGGATCTGCGCCGAAGCCGCGCACCGGTCCGACGCCGGCGGAGACCTCTTGAGCCCTAGGGAAATTGAGATGCTGACCCTGGTCGCCGAAGGCAAGTCCTCCAAAGAGATCGCGGAACTTTATCCATCAGCATTATGACCGTGTTTAATCACAGGATCAATATTAAGAACAAACTAAATAAGGTTGCCCCCAATGCACTAGGCGACCTCTCCCCCGACCCCCTCACATGAAATTTACATGAACCTGACCACGCGTATGCTCGTTTATCCAGCAACATCCGTCTCATGCGGAGCTTGCAGGATGCGGGCAATGGCCACAATGGCCCGCTTGCCTCCTGAACGGATTTTGATCCTTTCATACCGCCGGCCTGCCTACCAATGGTGCCCATGAGTTTTGGCCGGTGCCTGTATCTGGTGCCAGTCTTGGGGTTCAGGAACACCCAATCATTCTGGCTACGCTTCCGCCATAGCTGCTGGAGGGTCTCGCACAGAACCGATGATATCGGCAATTCGTTGCGACTTTATGGAGGGGGTGATCATGGCAAGTTATCGCTCAGAGACCCCCCGCGATCTATCGTCTTACCTTTCCGCAAGATAGTATGGAGAAATCAGTGATTCCCTCCTTCCTAATTCGGGGTATCTCCCGGTGTCTTTAGCAAATTCTCCGCTCTATGATTAACTCAACAATTTTCGAATTAAGGCAGAGGGATGATTAGTGAACGCTTTTGATTACACAATTATCTGTAGTGGTCTTTTTGGTGCTCTAATGAGGGCTCCCTGGCTGGTTACCCGACCATTAATTAGCAATAAAGTTTAAGGAAGATGACTGACTAACCGAAGAAGTTATTGATATTTTTCCAGGTGCGGTTGGGCAACTGGTTCTGTCGGTTTCTCCTATAACCAAGGGGTCGCAGTCCTAAATGAGCTTGGTGGAATTATTCCCTTATTTGTTGGTGCTGGCTAAAGTCCTCCTGTATGGGGTGGCTGTGGTCTTTTTTATCAGCGGCGTTGATGACCTATTCATCGATATCTACTACGGCATCCGCAGTCTGTACCGCCGCCTCTTCATCCTCCGCAAATACCGACCTCTGACCGAAGAGCAACTCCATGCAAGTCTCGGAACAGCCCATTGCGGTCTTGATCCCGGCCTGGGATGAAGCTCCGGTGATCCGCCACATGCTGGAAAACACGCTGCGCGCGGTGCATTATGCCAACTATCATATCTTTGTGGGCACCTATCCCAATGACCCGGGCACTCAGAGGGAGGTGGAGATCGTCCGGGAAAAAGTCGACAACGTGCACCGCATCGTGTGCCCCAAAGACGGGCCCACCAATAAAGCCGATTGTCTGAACTGGATCTACCAGGGGATAAAGAACTTCGAAGAGGAGAACCACGTGCGGTTCGCCATCTTCGTCATGGAAGACTCCGAGGATATCATTCATCCCTTAACCCTCAAGCTGTTCAATTACCTGATTCCCCGGAAAGACATGGTCCAACTGACGGTGTTACCCTTACCCGCCAAGTGGTATCGCTTCACCGAGGGCCATTACGCCGATGAATTTTCTGAGAACCACTATAAGAACCTGGTAGTGCGAGAATTCCTGAGTGGCAACGTCCCGTCGGCAGGGGTGGGCTGCGCCTTCAGTCGCCGGGCCATCGAATTGACCGCCAGCCTCAGCCATAACCAGTTGTTCAGCATCGACTCGCTTACTGAAGATTATGATATCGGGTTGAGGCTCCAGCCCTACGGCCTGAAACAGATTTTTGTCAAGCAAGCCATCGAGCGCACCAGCCTCAAGACCGGCTGGTTCAGCCGCAAACAACGGGAGGTCAAGGTCAAGGAGTATATTGCCATCCGGGAGCACTTTCCCAAGACTTTCCGGGCCGCAATGCGGCAGAAATCCCGGTGGATCGTGGGGATCTGCCTGCAAGGGTGGGCCAGCCTGGGGTGGCCGGGGAACCTGGCCACCAAGTACATGCTCTATCGGGACCGCAAGGCCCTGGTGAACAACTACATCAACATGTTGGGGTACCTGGTGTTGACCGTGGTGCTGTCCTACTGGCTCTGCCTCTGGCTGATTCCCGACTCCTACCGCTACCCGCCGTTGGTGCGCCAGGGGTCGTGGATCTGGTACCTGATTTGGGCGGATACTGCGTTTATGTTGGTGCGCATCTGTGAGCGCTGCTTCTGCGTCTACCGTTTTTACGATCTGCCCCAGGCCCTGCTTTCCATTCCCCGGTTTTTCTGGGGCAATGTCATCAACTTTGTGGCCGGCTCCCGTGCCCTTTACCTGTATGGGAAATATCTCGTCACCGGGAAATTCATTCCCTGGGACAAGACCAGCCATATCTTTCCCTCCGATGCCGAACTCAAGGCTTATCGCCGCAAATTAGGAGATTTGTTGCTGGACCGGCGCTTCATCACGGTAAAGCAACTGGATGAAGCCCTGATGCGGCAGAAACAGGACCCCCGTCCCCTGGGGACCATTCTCCTGGATATGGGTCTGGTGAAGGAAGAAGAGCTGATCCAGGTCTTGGGGGTGCAGTTATATTTGTCGACCCGGGAGATCGACCCCTATGAGGTCCCCCTGGAACTATTGAGTATGCTGCCTCGGGAGGTAGCCATCCATTACGGGGTCTTTCCGGTGGAAATTACCCGGGCTGGCCGCCTGGTGGTGGCTACCCTGGAGGTGCCGAGCCGCGACCGGCTGGATCAACTGGAACAACGGCTGGGGCGCCCCCTGGATCTCTGTCTCACCACCCGGAACAACCTGGCCTTTGCTATCCAGAGAGGTTACCAGCGCCTGGCGGAGGCTGAGGCCGAGGGAAGACCTCGCCTGGGGCAGATACTGCTGAACCGGCAGCTCATTACCCCGGCCCAATTACATGAGGCCTTGAAGGAGCAGCGGCGGTCTTACGTCCGCCTGGGGGATATCCTGTTGGGACTGTCCATGATTGATCCCGCCACCCTGGACCAGGCCATCATCCAGTATCGCGCCGATGGCCGCCTCGCCTTGCGGGATTTCCTGGTGCAAAATCATTACCTGACCCCGGACCAGTTGCAGCAGGCCCTGGAGGTGCAGCAGAGACGGTTCCGACGCCTGGGCCAGGTGTTGGTGGACCTGAAATTGCTTACGAAAGCGCAACTGCAAGAAATTTTGTCTCCGAAGGATTCACCGGCATGAGACCTGTTTCGCTCCCGCTTCGCCTTCTGCCCTTGGGACTCGCCATGATCCTTTTCCTGCTCTTGCCGGCGGGTCCAACCTTCGGGCAAGAGTCGCCCAGCGCCGATTACCTGAAGCAACTTCGGGGACAACGGGAAGAAAGCTGGCTGACCCGGGAGATTCGCCGCTTCCAAGGTTTTGCCCATCTGGACCGGGCCCAGAAGCTGATGGCAGCCGGCCGACTGGCCGAGGCCCGTCAGGAACTGGAAAAATACTTGACCCTTGACCCCCGGAATTCCGAAGCCCGTTACCATTACCTGTTAATCCTGTTCAAAATGAAGGATTATGGGGAGACCATCCGTCAGGCCGACCTGATCCTCAAAGAGCATCCCCAATTCATTCCAGGTTTGCTGTACCGGGGCTTGTCCCATCAAGCCCTGGGCCGTCCGGAAAAAGCTCAGGACGACTTTCAGGAGGCCGCCGGCCAGGCCAATATTACCCCTGGGAATCACCGGTTCGCCCTTAATATGCTGGTGGACCTGGCCATTCAGCAGAAAAACTATGCCATGGCGCTGAAATGGCTGGAAGACCTGGGAAAGTTGGAGGAGGATTTCAGCCTCTCCTATCGCCGGGGCCTGGCCCTGGAAGGGTCGGGCCAACTGGCGGAGGCGGAAACGGCCTATCGCCGGGCGCTGGCGCGGGCCAAGGAGGCGCCGGAGCGGCTGCGGGCCTACCGGGCCCTGGGGGAGTTGGCCCGCAAGCGCCAGGACTGGCCGACCGCCTCCCAGGCCTTCCAGGCGGCCCAAAAACTGGAACCGGACAACCCGGAGATGTGGCGGACCCTGGCGCAGGTGGCTTATAACCAGAAGGACTATGCCGCCAGCGCCGACTACATTGAGCGGGCCCTGGCCCTTAAGTCCAACCCCGAGGATCGGGAATTTTATCTCAACATCCTGGGATTGCTGAAGGATTACCAGGAGGCGACGGATCGGCTCACCCGGTTGCTGCCCGAGGCCCAAACTCCTGAAGAACGCTACCGTATCTATACCGCCTTGGGAAACACCTATACCAAGCGGGGAAAATTCGCTGAGGCCGCCCGGGCCTTTCAAGGGGCCGCCAGCATCAAGGACGACCTGCCGGTTATGGAGGCCCTGGCCCAGACCCGGGAGCGGGAGGGGCGTTTGGGGCAGGCCGCGGCTTTATACCGGGAGATGCTTAAGCGTCAGCCCTCCCCCCAGATCCACCTGAAATTAGGGCTCCTTGTTGGAAAAAACCGGGACCGTCAGGCCGCGGCTTTTCACCTGGAACAGGCCGCCGCCGGGAGCTTGCCGGGAAATCAACGGCTCCTGGTCTATAAACAGCTGGGGGCCATCTACTATCAATTGGCAGGCTACCACGAGGCTCAGCGCGCCTTGGAAAAGGCGCTGGCCTTGCAGCCGCATGATCCTTATCTCTATCAATCCCTGGCGGAGATTGCCCTGAAACTCAAATCCCCGGCCCAGGCCCTGGTGTACCAGAAAAAAGCCCTGGAGCTTCCCCACCGGCCCGGGACTGAGGGGCCGGTCTGGGAGAGCCTGGGGTTTACCGCCCTTAAACTGGAGCGCTTCCAGGAGGCCGCGGACGCGTTTCGGCAGGCTTTGGCCGCAGGCCGGGACCGGTGGGAGGTCCGGCAGAACCTTGGGGCTGCCCTGTTTAAGTTGCAGCAATGGCCGGAGGCTTTGCAGCAGTTCCGCCAGGCCTTGGAGGTCCGCCGGGACCCCCAAACTCTGGTTTATCTGGGCTTGACCTACCAGGCAATGCGTAAACCGGGCCTGGCCATCCCTTATTTGGACCAAGCTCTCGTATTCAAAAAGCAACTGACGCCAACGGAACTACGAGACCTGCTTAATGCCCTGGGATACCTTTATGCCGATGAAGCCGAATACGCCCGGGCGGCGGAATTATGGTCCCAATCCCTGAAAATGCAAGACGACCCGGTGATCGCCCTGGCTTATGCCAAGATGCTGCGGCGCCTGGGCCAGTACCAGGAGGCCCTGGCCACCCTGGAGAATATTGACCCCAGAAAACTCCTCCCGGCTCAAAAAGCCGAACGTCTGGAGGAAACGTCCGCCAACCTGAAGGCCTTGCAGCAGCCGGAAAAAGCCGTGGAAGCTTTAACCCAGGCCAACCGGATCGAGGACACCCCGGCCCGGGATTACCGCATCGGGCTGATCTATCAGGAAAAGAAGAAAACCCCGGAGGCTATTTCTTACCTGCAAAAGGCCGTGGACCGGGACCCCGGGAATAATCAATTCGAGGTGGCGCTGGGGTATGCTTACCTGGACCGGAAAGATTATCAGCAATCGGCCCGGGTCTTTGAAGAAGTATTGCGGCGCGACCCTGATCATCTCAAATTATATGAAGAACTGGGCTATCTCCAGATGCACGCGCTCCACAACGATGCGGCAGTGGAGTGGTTTAAACGGGCCATCGACAATCAGCCCCTCTATCCGGTGCACACCCCCGAGGAAGCCGAACAGTTGCGCCAGGACCTGTACCGGTTGCGTAAAGAGGTCAGCAAAATCACCAACCGCTATGATTTTACCGCCTATCTTTCCTATCAGACGGCCAAGGCTGGGCAGAGCGTGGCCCCGGGGGGCCTGGGAGCCGGCCCCGTCCCCTCCCAGGGCGGCGTGGAGTTCGCCTATCAGCCGCCGGAGCTCGGGTTCCGGGACGAACGTATTTTTCAGGTCTTCACCCGGGTCCTTTGGAATATCAAGCCCGGGTCCATGCGGTTTGACGAAGACTCCTTCCAGGGTGGCGTGGGCTTGCGCTATAAACCCCTCAAGACCCAAAATTTCTATCTCTGGGGCGAGCGGCTTTTTAAAATGGGGGACAAAGCGCTGGACGACTGGCTCCTGAGGTTACTCTACTCCTGGGACTACGGCTATGATTTGCAGCCGGGTCAAAGGCGGTGGAATTACACCTTCCTTTACGGCGATGCGGCCTTTTTCACCAAGACGCCGGGGACCTGGTCCTATTATGCCGAAATCCGGCAGGGGGTGACGTTCAACCTCAACGACTCCGTGCTCATCACCCCCCATCTGGTGGTGGACGCCCGCTACCAGGACCCGCTCAAACTCAATAGCTCTTACCTGGAAGCAGGCGCCGGGTTATCCGTAAAATTCTTACTCCTGGAAACCCGTTACGAAGTGCACCGGGCCAGCTTTGAGATCCTGGCGTATTATAAGCATGGGAATTTCCTCAATCGGGACTTCAAAGTCAGCGGGGATAAATATGACGGTTTCTTTCTCACCGGGATCTTTCATTTCTAGCTGCGCAAGAGGCAAAAGCCGGAAGGGTGACCCTTGAAAAGAATTTATCTGGAAAAAAGAGGTTCTGACCGCCAGCATTCCAGCTGGCCGCGGGAAGACCTGCCGCCCAATGCGGCTGCTAGGCCAGGCGCCCTGAGGACCATCCTGGTGGCGACCGTTTTCACTATCCTGTTATGCACCCACGCGGTGGCCGGCGAGCAACGGGCCGCGTCCGCGGCCCGCCTCCAAGGGACCTTCCTGCAGTTAACCGCAGCCCACCGCGACTGGCAGCCGGCAGATTGGACCAAGTTGTTTGGGTACTTCAAGGAACTGCGCCTGACCCAGTTAGTGATCCAGTGGACCGTTTACGATGATCTCGCCTTTTTCCCTGCTCCAGAATATCAGCAGGTGGCCCAGCCGCCGTTGACCACCATTATGCAACTGGCGGATGCGGCGGGGCTAAAGGTTTGGGTGGGCCTGGCCCATGACCCTGGATTTTGGGAAAAGATTCGCCGGGACCCGAAGTTGGTGGAAATTTATCTGCGGCGGGTGCGGCTACGGGATGAGGCCATTGCCGGGCGCCTGGCGCCGCAGCTTCAGAACCATCCATCTTTTCGAGGGTGGTATATCCCGGAGGAAGTGGACGATATCAACTGGCAGGAAGCCCCGGCCCGGGAGGTGCTCTTTGCCTTCCTCCGGGATCTGACCGCCTTCCTGCATAAACTTACCCCGGGAACTACGGTGGCGGTTTCAGGGTTCGCCAATGGCCGTACCGACCCAAAGACCTTCGGCCGCTTCTGGCAGTCCCTGCTGGGGGTGTCGGCCATCGATACCGTCTTTTTTCAAGATGGCATCGGGGCAGGAAAACTCAAGTTGGATGAGTTGACCCTTTACCTGGGGGCCCTGCGTCAGGCGGTCCAGACTCAGTCCCGGGAATTGCAAGTGGTGGTGGAGCTGTTTCGCCAGGTGAGCGAGCGCCCTTTCCGGGCCCAGCCCGCCTCTTGGGAACTGGTGCGGCGTCAACTGGAAGTTGCGGCCCGCTTCGCCACCGGCGGCATCCTGGCCTTCAGCGTCCCGGAATATATGACGCCTTTGGGGGGACCGGAGGCGGATAAGCTTTTTAAGACTTATCTACACTATACCAAGCCGTCATGGTGACCTTCTCCGATAATCAGTTTCAGTGAGCTAGTGCGAGAAATAAGAAGTTAATCACTTCATTGATTTTCCACCCTACTGACAGCCGAAGCCTTCTTCATATCGCGCCTAATTATTGCTTTTCGAGAGATGGTGGCAGGGAAGATATTGCTTGCCCGGGGTAAAAATCCTAAAGTTTCTTGAAATTTTGGCCGATTAATGCAAAAATTATAAAGTTTCTATCCTCGGTAGAACATCAACCCTAAGAAAGTTGTCCGGCTATACGGAAAGCTATAATTCATTGACCTTATTAATCATCTATAACTAATTCAATGCTGAAAGTTCTTAAATGTTATCTATAAAATATGCCACATAAATAATGTCCAGAAAGATATAGGTATGTTGACGAATCGAATAATAATAATCTTTCTTGTTTTTGTCGCAGTATGGTTATCACCACTAACGTGCCGGGCGGCAAGTCCAGGCGACATTCCATCGACAGACTTAACCGAGTTGCCTATTGAACAACTGATGAACATCTGCGTTTATGGGGCCTCAAAATATGAGCAGAAGTTGATGGAAGCCCCGGCCTCGGTGACCATCATTAATAAGGATGAGGTCAAAAAATACGGCTACCGCAACCTGGCCGACATCCTCCGCAGTGTGCGGGGCTTCTTCGTCACCAATGACCGCAACTATCAATATCTCGGGGTCCGTGGTTTTAACCGCCCCGGTGATTACAACACCCGAATTCTGTTGCTGGTGGACGGCCATCGTCTCAATGACGGGCTCTATGATCAGGCCCCCATCGGCTATGATTTTCCCGTGGATATCGACCTCATCGACCGGGTGGAAGTGATCCGCGGCCCCAGTTCTTCCATTTACGGCACCAACGCCTTTTTCGCCGTGATCAATGTCATCACTCGCAATGGCCGGGATCTGTGCGATAAGTTAAAAGGCCTGGAGGTTTCCGGCGACGGCGGCAGTTTTTACAGCTCTAAAGGCAGGGTGACCTATGGCAAGCAGTGGGCCGGAGGTCCGGAAGCTTTGGTCTCCGGTTCCTACTACGACAGCCGGGGGCCGCAATTGTTTTTCAGTGAATTTAACACCCCGGAAACCCGCAACGGTATTGCCCGCAATTGTGACTACGAGAGCTTCCAGAGTGCTTTTTCCAAATTCAGCTTTAAGGATTTCACCCTCACCGGGGTCTATCATAACCGAGAAAAGGGCATTCCCACCGGCTCCTATGGCGTCGTGTTCGGCGATCCCCGCAACCGCACCATCGACACCAGGGCCTACCTGGACTTGAAATACGATCACACCTTGGCCAACGACTGGCAGGTCCTGGCCCGTCTCTCTTACGACCATTATCCTTATAACGGTTACTATTTTTTATAACCGGGCCGAGCCCGGGGGGCCCATGGCCATCGTGGAAAATCGAGACACCGCCCAGGCCGATTGGTGGGGGGGTGAAGTGCAAGTCAGTAAAAAGCTCTTTGACCGTCATAAGGTCATCGTCGGGGCCGAATATCGTGATTATTTCCGCCTGAATCAAGCCAACTTTGATGTGGAGCCTTTTGCGCCCATCCTGGATGACAAACGGGATTCCAAGGTTTGGGCTTTTTATGCCCAGGATGAAATCACGATCTTTAAGAACCTCAGGCTCAATGCCGGCTTGCGCTACGATCACTATTCCACCGTTGGCGGCAGCCTCAACCCGCGGGTAGCCCTGATCTACAACCCCTTTAAACAGACGGCCTTGAAGCTCCTTTATGGCCAGGCCTTTCGCGCCCCCAACGCCTATGAACTCTTTTACCAGGATGGCGGCCTGACGCAAAAACCCAGCCCCGGCCTGAAACCCGAGAAGATCAATACCTATGAGGTGGTCTGGGAGCAATACTTCGCCAAGAACTATCGCTTCACGGCGTCGGGCTATTACTATAAGATCAACGACCTCATCACCCAGCAGATGGATCCCGCGGACGGCTTAATCGTCTTTAAAAATGCGCAGCAGGTAGAGGCCAAAGGCGTGGAATTTGAACTGGGGGGTAAATGGGCCAGCGGCCTGGAAGGGCGCCTCAGCTATACCTTGCAGGAGACCAAGGACATTGACACGAACAAATTGCTGAACAACTCTCCTACCCACCTACCCAAGTTTAACCTGATCGTGCCCCTGTTCAAAGACAAGCTCTTTACCGGATTGGAAGTCCTGTATCAAAGCCCCCGGAAGACTCTGAATGGCGGTCATGTGGGCGATGTGGTCTTAACCAACTTGACCCTGTTCAATAAAAACGTCTTCAAAGGTTGGGAGTTCTCGGCCACAGTCTATAATCTTTTTAACCAGAAATTTAGAGACCCGGGGGCCGAGGAACACGTAAGAACCGGGTTGACCAGCATCATTCAGGACGGCATTATGTTTCGACTGAAGCTCACATATTCATTTTAGTCAATAAAGATTCTTATCAAACAATCAGCGCTGCAGTAAGGAGTAGAATATTCGAGTCAGTTGTTTTGACCCACTTAACTATATTTGCGACCTGGAGCCTCTCTTTTTGCAATGATTTCATTCGCCTTATCAATGCTGGGCTTGCGCATATTCAAACTATCCATATTGGTAGTTATTTTAAGCCTTTCCGGCTTAATGGCCGCGACCCTCACCGCCCAGGCCCAACAGGCCAGTCAAGTCAAAGCCGCCTTCCTGTTTAATTTTGCCAAATTTGTGGAATGGCCGCCGGGAACCTTTGCCAATGACCAGGCTGCCATAATCCTGGGCGTTTCGGACCGGGATCCCCTGGCGGGGGCGCTGGAGGCTCTCCAGGGCAAGGTGGTCCAGGGTCGGCGACTGGAGGTCCGGCGCTGCCGGGGCCCCGAAGATTTGAGGAAATGCCAGATTTTTTTCGCCAGCGCTTCAGAGAGATCGGGGTTGCCCCAGATCATGAGCTCGCTGCGAAATTCCCCGGTACTAACGGTAACCGACGAAGTGGATAATTTTGCCAAACTGGGTGGGATCATCAACCTCATCGTAGCAGAGGATAAGATCCGCTTTGAAATCAGTCTAAACAATGCCAGGCGATCCGGCCTGAAGATCAGTTCGCAACTACTGAAACTGGCGATAACGGTTGAGGAATAGGTGCCATCTCAGAACCTCTTGGTCGACAGCTTGGACGAAATGAAGAATACCGCCTTTTTCGGTTTGCCTCTAACGACATTTTATAGCCTATGTCAGGTTTGAGAGGGCTTATAAGATTTTGAAGGTGACATAATGAACTTCTTTCGTAATATTTCCATTAAAAATAAAATAACCCTCATCACCATGTCGACCTGCATGGTCGTCCTGATTTTTCTGTTGATAAGTTTCACCATCTTGGAATTTACTATTTCTCGGACTGCCCTGGTGGAAAAGGTTGCGACCCTGGCCGAGGTAATTGGGACCAACAGCACCGCAGCCCTGACCTTCAACGATCAGAAATCAGCCGAGGCTACCCTGTCAGCCCTGAGCGCCGAATCGGAAATCGTCGGTGCGGCCATTTACGCCAAGGATGGCAGACTGTTTGCCATGTATCTGCATCCCCAGAAACGCTCCAGCGACCCACTGTCAGAGACCGAGCCGGGCGCCGCAATTCCCGGGAGACAACCACCGGCTCCAGCCGGAGCCCCTCAAACCAGCTACGCTTTTTACCCCGACTACCTGGAGCTGACTAAAAATATCGTCTTGGAAGGCGAAGTCATCGGCTGCGTCTACCTTAAGTCAACTCTGGCCGATCTCTATCGACGCCTGGGGTGGTATGTCGTTTTTGCCTTATCGGCCATGATACCCTCTTTGCTCATCGCCTATCTCCTTTCTTCCAGGCTCCAACGAATCATTTCCCGACCTATTATGGACCTGGCCCGGACCATGAAGATGGTCTCCCAGGAGAAAAACTACACGGTACAGGTGGAGAAGCTGGGCGAAGATGAGTTGGGCGCCCTGATAGACGGGTTCAACGAGATGCTCTCTCAAATCCAGAAACGCGATCTCGCCCTGGAGCGGCACCGGGATGAATTGGAAATGGAAGTGCAACGACGCACGGCCGAACTTTCCCAAACCAACCGGCAGTTGGAAGGAACCATTGCTGAATTGAACCGGACCACCCAGGTTTTAGCCCAAAACGAAAAACGCCTGGCCTATGCCCAGCAAGCCGCCCGCCTGGGATATTGGGAGTGGCTCGTTGACTCCGATAAGCTGATATGCTCCGAGGAAGCCTGCCGCCTCTTCGGTTTGAAAACCGCTGAGATCGACATGAGCCGCAAGGCTTTCATTGATTTCATTTATCCAGAAGACCAAACCCTGGCCGAAGATGCCATGGATACTACCCTGGCCACCGGACAGTCCTTCCGGATCGATTGCCGCATCATCCCGGCCGCCGGCTCGCCAGCGGATCATGAACCTGCACGGGGAAGTAATCACAGATGCAGACGGCAAGCCCTTCAAGATGACGGGGACCGTCCAGGATATCACCGAGCGCAAGGAAGCCGAAAAGGCCCTGATTGAGCGCGAAGAGAAATACCGGGCCTTGATGGATAATGCCGGTGAAGGCATCCTGCTGGTGAATGTCGAAGGGAACCTCCTGGAAGCCAATAAAAAAATGTTGGAGTTGTTGGGGTATTCTCTGGAGGAGCTGGTAACCATGAATTTTATCCAGATCCATCCCTCGGAGGAGATGCCCAGAGAATCAGGGCAACATTTCAAGATGTTATCGTCACAGGTGCCGCAGAATTGAGTAATACCTGGATACTGCGCCAGGATGGCAGGAAAATCCCCGTGGATATAACCAGTAGCCTGGTGAGATATGCCGGAAATACCTTGGTCCAGGCAATTTTTCGGGATATCTCGGAGCGCCGGAAAATGGAAGAGGAACGTCTGCTGCTGAGCAAACTGGAGTCGCTGGGGCTGCTGGCCGGGGGTATCGCCCATGACTTCAACAACATTCTCACCGCCATCCTGGGAAATATCAGCCTGGCCAGGATGGAGGCGGTCCGGACCGGCAAACCCGAAGAATTTCCGTCAGCCAGATTGGCAGAAGCCGAAAAGGCCTGTGAGCGGGCCCAGGCCCTGGCCAGCCAATTGCTCTCCTTTGCCAAAGGCGGACTGCCGATCAAGAAGGTCACATCGGTGGCCGAACTGATTAAGGAGTCCGCCAACTTGGCCCTGAGCGGCTCCAAGGCCCGGAGCAAATTAGTGATTCCGAAGGACCTTTGGCTGGTGGAGGTGGACGAGGGGCAGATCAGTCAGGTCTTCAATAATCTGCTGATTAATGCTGATCAGGCCATGCCCGAGGGCGGCACCATCACGGTGCAGGCGGAGAATGTCAGGGTAGGAGACGAGTTGCCGCTGCCCCAGGGGCGGTACGTCAAGATAACCGTGGCGGACCAGGGAATCGGCATCCCCAGCAATTACCTGGGAAAGATCTTCGATCCTTATTTTACTACGAAACAGAAGGGCAGCGGTCTCGGGCTGGCCACGGTCCATTCCATTATCAGGAACAATGCGGGCTACATTACGGTGGAATCTCAGGTGGGAGTGGGCACCACCTTCTACGTGTATCTCCCCGCGGTTGCAGGGAAAATCGCCCCCGATAAAGAAAGCCCCGCGGCGCCCATCCAGGGCCAGGGCCGAATATTGATCATGGACGACGAAGAGATGGTCAGAAATGTTTTGGGGACTATGCTGAAGAAACTCGGGTATGAGGTGGACTATGCCGTAAATGGCGAAGAGGCCATAAAAAAATATACCACCGCCCAACAGGGAGGTCAGGCCTTCACCGCGGTGATCTTTGATTTAACGGTCCCCGGCGGAATAGGAGGCATGGAAGCCCTTAAGCAAATATTGTCCAGCGATCCTCTGGTAAAAGCCATAGTCTCCAGCGGCTACTCAGACGATCCCATAATGGCCAATTATAAAGAGTATGGGTTCAAAGGGGTCATTACTAAACCTTATAGAATTAGTGAACTCAGTGAGGTATTATCTGAAATGATTATGAATAATATGCCCATTTCTTCTCATAATTAATCTTTACTACTTATAAGCATAACAGTTATTTCAATGGCTTCCGGTAAATTGAGGAGGTTAGGAAGCTCAGGGAAATTGCTTCGCCTGCAGGAGGTCAGGGGTTCAAGTCCCCTCATCTCCACCAGGGATAAGAAAGGATTAAAACGGGTTGGCAATCGCCAGGTTGCCGGCCCTTTTTGCCGTCAGGCCAAAGTTTACCATATCCTTACTTCACTCCGGGGGTGATCCACCAGGCAGCCAGGCGTCTGGCGTCAAACGGCGAGAAGCTTCCGGCCCGCCTCAATTTAAGGATTTTCGGAAGGCATAAATCAGGGATTACCCGATGTTATCTTAGAGTGAAATGGTTATTTTAATGAACATCGATATAAATGATGGGGTGCTAAGCCCCAGGTGGGCCAGGCAGGTTCAGGCTGCGGAAAAATTATGGTATGCCTGGCAAAGACTTCTCTATCGGTAGTTAAAATAAACTTTTGCCGGAGTGGCATCAATGGAAAGACGGGAACATATTCGCTTTTACTTTTCTTTGCCTATGGAGTTTCGGGTTAAGGTACCGGAGACAGATGAATCTTGGGAAAGTCGGGCGATCCTGAAAAATATCAGTCAGGGAGGGCTCTATTTTGAATGCGAGACCGTCCCCCAGCTAAAGCGCGGCAACGTCATAGATTTCACCTTCGTTACCAACCCCCCCAAATACAGCTTTATTAACAGCCCGATCGAGACCCAGGCCGTGGTCAAGCGCATTGAACCGCGCGTGGCGGGATCGGCCAATTTTGGGGTGGCGGTGCAGTTTCTTTCGACCCCGCTGTTCGGCTAATTGCCTTAAAATATAGCCGTCTCCAGCAACCTGGCTTGAATTAAAAAAGGTCGGCAACCGCAGGTTGCTGGCCTCTTTATTTTCTGAGGCAAAATTTCCTCAGCTACTCGCCCCAGAAACTGTGATGGTGCTTTTTCTTCCTCTGGACTTAAAGGCGCCAGGTGATTAAAGGCTGAAAACCTTGTCCCCACGGAGCCAACGCACCAGGGGGTCCGGCTGCTGGAAATAATCCAGCAGGGCCCGGGCCAGATCCAGGGAGCCCGACTGGCAGCCCATGGCCCGGCTGCCGGCCTGCAGCCCCCGGGCGATGGCCTGAACCAGCTCATGGCGCTGGTGGTAGTAGGCCCCGGAGGTCAGGTCGCCGGCCTGGAGCGAGCTTTGACACTGCCCGGCATCCAGGGAGTGCATGGCCCGGCAGACTAAGGGGCGCACCGGGTAAACCGAGCACCTGGCCGCTTGCAACAGGGGACAGGGCAGCTCCCGCCTGATTTTGGCAATCTCCCGTTGGCTTTTCCCTGCCTTGCCATCGAGCGCAATTCTTATCCTAGCCAGCAGCCCTGCCCTTTCTTCCTGGCAAAAATGTCGTTCGACAAAATGGCCGATGCCCAGGGCCTCCGGCGGCGTCAATTCCACCTGGTTAAAACAGCAGTGGTCACAACCTTCGCTGCAGGCTAACGGCCGGGGCAAATCGCTTTCCAAGTCGAACCGCGCCAGCCCATGATCTGCCCAGACCAGGGCGCTTAGCCCCACCTCCAGGGCTTTATCTGCGGTTTGGCCACCGGCGATAATCTCAACCACCGTCTCCTTTTCTCTGCGGGAGATGGCCTCGTAGGCCGGATCCGCTGGTCTCCGGGGAGCGCCGCCGGTGGCCTGCTTCTTGGACCGTTTCTTCTTTTTGGCGGCTGACTTCTTCATGTCCCCCGGCCTTTCCCCTTAATAATCCGGGGTGTACCGGCGTCCCCGTAATTCGGCGGACCCGCAGGTTCATCCCGTTATCAGTTATGATAAGCTATTTCACCCCGATTTTTTCTGTCACCCTGAGGGTGGCGCAGGGTCTAGGTTCTGGAACGGCTAGCTGCTGCGCGTCGCTCAGAATGACATTTTCGGCGCCGAAAGGTTTTGAAATAGCTTGCAGCCTGCAAACAAAAGGATGGCATTACCTGGAAAGAAAGGTGACAAAATTTCGAATCTTGCTAAGCCGGGTTAGATCAGCTCCAAATCGGCCCCGCTCTGGCGCCCCCGGTCCACGGCTGGCCCCCAAACTCCGCCCCGGCGCAGTTCTTCCGGGGCAAGCCGCCTCAGGTCCTCCTGCGGGATGGCCGCGGGCCAGAACCACAACCGCCACCAATGCCGGTGCGCCCGGCCCACCTTTCTTACCAACCGCCGGCGCTGGCCCTGTTTAAAGTCGATGACGTTGTTCATAAGCGTTTTGTTAAGAGGCAACCCAACTTCTTCAAGTGGCCCGCCACCCCAGTGAAATGCTTTACCAACCCGCTGGGGGTTCGTTGGTCTACCAGCCGGTAGTAAAACCAGCTGAGGAATACTAAGCGTATTCTTATTCAATAATATAAACCTAATTATTAAACATGCAACGATATTTATCTGCTTAAAAATGAGGCGTGTTTAATTTTGCTTCCAGTGGCGGGGAGCAATAACCGGTTGCCGCGCCCATGGTTTTTTGCGGAAGCCGCGCCGGAGGTCGATCCCGTCCCCTCAAGGCTCGCAAACCCACCGGCAACCGCCTCTTTTCCTCCGGTGGCCTAATGGTTAAAATGAGTGATCATGCGCCTGATCGGTCACCTGGACATGGACGCCTTTTTCGCCGCCGTGGAAGAGCGGGATCACCCGGAGCTCCGGGGCCAGCCCATCGTAGTGGGGGCCGACCCGGCGGGCGGCAAGGGCCGGGGGGTGGTGGCCACCGCCAACTACCCGGCCCGAAAGTACGGCATCCACTCCGCCATGCCCATCTCCCAGGCCTGGAAGGCCGCGGAAGTGGCCCGGCGCCGGGGCCTGCCCGCCACCGCCTTTGTCCGCGGCAGCCACCGGCGCTATTCCGAGGTCTCGGAGCGCATCATGGCCATTGTGCGCCGGCATGCCCCGGTGGTCGAGGAGGCCAGTATCGATGAGGCCTATTTCGACCTGAGTTTTGCCGGGTCCTTGGCGCGAGCGGCAGACATCTGCCGGCAAATTAAGCTAAATATCAAAGAGGAGGAGCAGCTCACCGCCTCCATCGGCCTCGGCCCCAACAAGCTGATCGCCAAGATTGCCTCCGATTTTCAAAAGCCCGATGGCCTGACGGTGGTGACCGCGGAGGAAGCCGAGAATTTTCTGGCCCCCCTGCCGGTGCGCAAGATCCCCGGCATCGGCCCCAAGACGGAAAAGTCCCTGGCTCGGCCTGGGGATCAAGACGGTCCGGGACCTGAAGCGCTTTTCGCCTGAGCAATTACAAGAAAGGTTCGGCAAGTGGGGGCCGGAACTTTATGAAAGGATTCGCGGCCGCCACGAATCGCCTCTGGTGACCGAGTGGGAGCCCAAATCCATCGGCGAGCAGGAGACTTTTGGCACCGACACCCTGGATTTGAATTTTATCTTCACCCGCCTCTGGGTCATGTGCCATGAGGTCTTTAACAGGGTTAAGGCCGAAGGCTTTCTCACCTACCGCACCGTGGTGGTGACGGTGCGCTGCGCCGATTTCGACACCAAATCCCGCTCCCACACCCTGCCCACCCCCTCCGACTCCCCGCGCCGCCTGCGCTTCGAGGCCATGAAACTGCTGATGCCCTTCCTGGACCAACGGGAAAACCCCAAACACAAACTCATCCGCCTCATCGGGGTCCGGGTGGAAAAGCTGGGGAAATGATTCACCGCCGTAGGGGCGAACCTGGTGTTCGCCCTTCAGGCAACGGCATTAGATTATCGACCGCACCACCCCGCCGTCGACCCGCACCGCGGCGCCGTTGGTGGCCGCGGCCAGGGGGCTGGCCAGGTAGGTCACCAGATGGGCGACCTCTGCGGTGCTGGCGAAGCGCTGGATGATGGAGGTGGGCCGCATGGACCGGAAGAATTCCTTTTCCACTTCCTCCGGAGTGATCCCCTTGGCCTGGCCTAATTCGGCGATGAAGCGGCCGACGCCTTCGGAGCGCGTGGGGCCGGGGAGCACCGCGTTCACCGTGACCCCCGTGCCCGCGGTGGTTTCGGCCAGGCCCCGGCTCAGGGCCAGGTACATGGCCTTGGTGACGCCGTAATGGATCATCTCCACCGGGATGTTGACCCCGGACTCGCTGGACAGGAAGATGATGCGGCCCCAGTCGGCGGCCAACATGGCCGGCAGGTAGTGGCGGGAGAGGCGCACGCCGCTCATGAAGTTGATCTCGATGATGGCCTGCCAGTCGGCGTCGCTGGTCTCCTCGAAGGGCCGGTGCTCGTACATCCCCAGGTTGTTGACCAGGATGTCCACCGCCGGAAAGCGGCGGATGGTCGCCGCGGCCCCCTCGGGTTTGGCCAGGTCGGCCGCCAGGCCTTCGAGTTTCGCCTGGGGATGCGCCTGGCGAATCTTCTCCATGGCCTCATTCACCCGGCCCTCGCTGCGGCCGTTGACAATCACCCGGCACCCTTCAGCCGCCAGCGATTTGGCAATGGCCAACCCGATCCCGGCAGTAGAGCCGGTCACCAGGGCCAGTTTATTTTCCAATTTGAGGTCCATAAACGCCTCGCAATTCGTTTTCTTTTCTATCTAGCCATTGGTCTCGCAATAGTCAATGTTTCACCACAGAGACACAGCCTTGTGATCTCTTTACTTTTCTTCCGGGAATGATCATCTTCAGGAAAAATAATGGAAATGCAGGAGGGTTAGATTATGAAGAGGAAAATTTCCGTATTGGCCTTGGCAGCAGTGGCGCTGTTGATCGGCAGCGCCGCCCGGGCGCAGGATTTCTACGTGATCGCCGGCGGCGGGCCGCCGGTGGGCACCAAGATCACCAGCCTGCCGTACACCATCAATAATTCTGGCTTCTACTTCCTGGGCAGTGACCTGGGCTACACCCCCACCACCGGCAACGCCATCACCATCAACCACAACGACGTCACCCTGGACCTCATGGGTTTCATCCTGGTTGGCCCCGGCCCAAATACCGATGCCGAAGGCATCCATATATCCCCCCAATACAATGTGGAGGTCAGAAATGGCACGGTGGCTGGCTTTCGTTACGGGATCAACGAGATTAATTCTAATGCCGCCAATTGCCGCATCCTCAATATCCGGGCCGCCAACAATTTTATTGGGATCAACATGTCCGGCCTTAATCATTTGATTAAAAACTGCACGGCCACGGCTAATACCGCTGTAGGCATCGGATGTCCCGGTTCCGGCTTGATTACTGATAACGTGGCGAGTAATAATGGGTCTATTGGCATTTCTTTAGTCGGACCGGGCAGCCTGCTGGGGAACACCGCCTGCAATAATAGCTTGGCCAACTTTGTAATGGGGAACGGGGGGGCGGACAGCATCCTGGTAGACCGAAACAGCGCCTTTGGCTCGAACTAATTACTCAATCAACTCTGGGACCGGCGGCGTGGTCATCACCAGCAACAACTCGAGCGGGTAGTAAAGGCAGGGGGATGGGGGGCAATGGGTACGGGAAAATTCGGCCCTTCGTTTTATATTCTTCGGAACCTGGCAAGGAGGGGCGGTTCGAGAACCGACCTTCTCTTATCATCATAATCCTTGGTTTCTCAGGTTCTCCATCCCGCACGTCTACCGGTTTAAAAACCCTCCTGTTATTCCCCCGCGACTTTGGAACCACTTTACTTTGCTACCGGAAATGATAATTTTTATTAAAAATTGCCCGGAAATATTCTAGGGCCGTTGTTTTGGCGAGTTACCTAGTTTGTCAGTTAGAGCACAACCTGCGCGGCCTGCAAGGACAGAATGATTCCGCCACTTAACAAACCAAAATCTTCTAAAAATTCAGGAGGCTTGGACCATGAATAAGAGAATCTTCATCTTGGCAGTGGCAGTGGTGGCGCTGTTGATCGGCAGCGCCGCCCGGGCCCAGGAATTTTACGTGATCGCCGGCGGCGCCACCGCGGTGGGCACCAAGATCACCAGCCTGCCTTACACTATCTCCTCGCCGGGCTTTTATTATCTCACCGGCAACCTTTCCTACACCGGCAGCGGCAACGGCATCACCGTCAGCAGCGACGACGTCACCCTCGACCTGATGGGGTTTCGGCTGAGCGGACCAGGCTAACGGCAGTATTGGAATTATTTACGAACACCGGGCAGAAAAACGTGGAGATCCGCAACGGCACCCTGAGTGGCTGGCAGTATGGCCTTTTGGATGGCACTGCGGCGAATAGTCAGAACAACCGCGCCCTTAATCTCACGCGTGCCAAAATTGCAGTCAAACCGGCATCTCATTAGCCAGTGGCGGCGGCAACCAGGTCAAGGGGTGCATCGCCGATTCCTGCAATATCGGTATCCTGGTTTTTTCTGGAACGATTAGCGGTAACTCCGTTACCAATTCCGTAAATGGTATCTATGGCGCCGGAACGGTGAGCGGCAATACGGTGAGCAGCTTCCCTCCAACTGGCTTTGATGCCGAATCCCGTATTACTGATGCGAGCAACGTCAGCGGCAATACTGTTATCACCTCGAGTCCAATAATTTCAACCAATCGGGATTAACGTCGAAACGGATAACCCTGTCCTGATTATCCAAAACGTCGTGGCTGGTCCCGGCGTGCATTTTGCTGGCATCACAATCGGCGTCATCAAGGTCAACAACGCCGGATTCTGATGGCCGATATTAGAGGGGTGCCCTCCGCCGCCATCAGAGCCGTAAGGCGGGAAAGCGAATCGCCTCCCGCCGTTAGCATTTTCACCGGCCGGAGGCCGGTGCCACTAAAGCATAATAAAAAAGGGGCGACCCAGCGGGTCGCCCCTACTATATGGGATTGGGGTGGGGGTTTGGGGGAAGGGGAAAGGGCCATCGGCCCTTTGCCCCTCCCCCAAGGTCTTTCTTTCTTACCACCCCATCGTTAGATAGTCCTGGATGGAGTTGGCGGCCAGGCGGCCGGCGCCCATGGCCAGGATGACGGTGGCGGAGCCGGTGACGATGTCGCCGCCGGCCCAGACCCTCGGTTTCATGGTCTTGCCGGTCTTGGGGTCGGCCACGATGTAGCCCCACTTGTTCAGGGCCAGGCCCGGGGTGCTCTTGGTGAGCAGCGGGTTGGAGCCGGAGCCGATGGCGATGACCGCGGTGTCGATCTCCACGGTGAACTCGGAGCCCGGAATCGGAATGGGCCGCCGGCGCCCGGAGGCGTCGGGCTCGCCCAGTTCCTGGCGCAGGCACTCCACCGCGGTGAGCCGGCCCTCGCTGTCGCCCAGGAAGCGCAACGGGTTGGTGAGCAGCAAGAACTCGACGCCCTCTTCCTCGGCGTGGTGGATTTCCGCCCCACGAGCCGGCAGTTCATCATGGGAGCGCCGGTAGATGATGTAGGAGTGCTCGGCGCCCAGCCGCAGGGCGGTGCGGGCCCCGTCCATGGCGACGTTGCCGCCGCCGAAGGTGGCGACATTCTTGCCTTTGACAATAGGCGTGTCATAGGCGGGGAAGGTATAGGCCTTCATCAGGTTGGAGCGGGTCAGGTATTCGTTGGCCGAATAGACGCCGATGAAGTGCTCGCCGGGGATCTTCAAGAAGACGGGCAGCCCGGCGCCGACGGCCAGGAAAACGGCGTCGAAGTTCTCCAGGAGTTCATCCACGGTTTCCGAGCGGCCGATGACCGCATTGACTTCGATCTTGACCCCCATGCGCTCCAGGAAGTTGCATTCCTGGGCGACGATGGCCTTGGGCAGGCGGAATTCCGGGATGCCGTAGAGCAGCACGCCGCCCGGGCCGTGCAGGGCCTCAAACATATGGACCGCATGGCCTTTCTGGATCAGGTCGCCGGCCACGGTCAGGCCGGCGGGGCCGGCGCCCACCACGGCCACTTTCTTGCCGGTGGGCTCGGGCTTGGGCGGCAGGATGTCTTTGCCGTGCATGCGCTGGTAATCGGCGGCGAAGCGCTCCAGGTTGCCGATGGCCACCGGGGCGTCTTTTTTGCCGACGATGCACATGCCTTCGCACTGGACTTCCTGGGGGCAGACCCGGCCGCACACCGCGGGCAGGGAGTTTTTCTCCCAGAGTTTGCGGATGGCGCCTTCAAAGTCGCCTTCCTTGATGCATTTGATGAAGGCCGGAATTTCGATTTCCACCGGGCAGCCCTGGCGGCAGCGGGGGTCTTTGCACTGGATGCAGCGCTGGGCTTCCTTCATGGCCAATTCCTTGGTATAGCCGTAGGGGGACTTCCTGGAAATTGCGGGCCCTGACCTTGGGCTCCTGCTCCGGCATCGGTTGCCTGGGGATCTTTTCTTTCGGGGGAGCTTTGACATTCTTCAGCCATTATCGTATCTCCTTCTTAACTTAAGGCCTGGGCGCGGAGCCAGGGGTGCCGCAGGAGCAGGTGGTGGGTGCGCCTTTGTACTCATCATAAGAGAGCTTTTCTTCGGCGCAGTAGGATTTGAGGCGCAGGGTCAGCTCCTCGAAGTCGGTGGCATGGCCGTCGAATTCCGGGCCGTCCACGCAGGCGAACTGCATCTTGCCGTCCACCTTAACCCGGCAACAGCCGCACATGCCGGTGCCGTCCACCATGATGGGGTTGAGGCTCACCAGGGTCTTGACCCCGAATTCCTTGGTCACCTTGCAGCAGAACTTCATCATGGGCACCGGGCCGATGCACACCGCCAGCTTGATGTCCTTATCACTCTCCAGGGTCTCCCGCAGCTTGTCGGTGACGAAGCCATGGTGGCCGTAGGTGCCGTCGTCGGTGCAGACCATCAGGTTATCGGAGGCCGCCTTCATCCGGTCTTCCATGATGAGCAGGTCCTTACTGCGGGCGCCGATCACGGAATAGACGTAGTTGCCGGCCTGCTTCAGGCCCCGGGCGATGGGGTGCAGCACGGCGATGCCGGTGCCGCCGCCGACGCAGATCACCTTGCCGACGTTATCCAGGTGGGTGGGCTGCCCCAGGGGGCCGATGACGTCCAGATATCCCTGGCCGACCTGCAAGGTCTTGAATAGGGCAGTGCTTTTGCCCACTACCATGTAGATGATGTTGATCAGGCCCTTGGCCGGGTCGGTGTCCGCCATCGTCAAGGGGATGCGCTCCCCGGTCTCGTTAGCCCTGAGGATGACGAACTGCCCGGGTTTGGCCTTCTGGCGCGATCTTGGGGGCCTTGATCCAGTTGCTGACGATGGTCCCCTGGGCCATTTCCTGGCGTTCCACTATCTCGAACATAAGAACCTCTCCTCTTAAAAAACTTCGGGAAAAATTTATTCGCCGCCACTGCCTGCCGGCCCGTGGCTGGGCCAGCCTTGGTCTCTGCTAAATCCATTGTTTTTTACCACGGTCGGGGGGAAAGACGCAAGTGATAAATATCACAAAAGCGGTTTTCGTTTTCGGTTTTCAGGTTCGAGATGGCGGGAGCGGACATGGAGGCTGAGATGTCGGCTAAGGCCAGGCTCTAAGCCTGGGGCGGCCAATTGGGCGTGGCACGCCTACAGCCTAAGCCCGACTGCGGGCTTCCTTGTAGGCCCGCAGGACGGCGTTAATCCGGCTTTGATAGCCCTTGCCTTGCGACTTGAACCAATCCAGCACTTCCCGGTCCAGGCGGATAGTCACCTGGGCCTTGGGCTCCGCCCGTTTGACCACCGCCTTGTCCCAGAACTCTTCCCCTAAAGCGCTCAGATCAGGAATCTCGGAATAATCGATATCTTCATCTTTCAGGGCATCAACCTGGCCAAGTCGCTTTTGATAGATTTCTTGCTCCCTTGCATTGGCTTTCCTCATGGAAATTATTCGGGTTTTCCCCATCCTGGCGACGTGCACCACAACCACCACCCGGCCCTCCAGCCTTCCCAGGGTAATCAGGCGATCTTCCCCATAATCATAGCGTTCATCGGGGATGGTTACGGTGTCTCCGGCAAAGACCTGCCAGGCGTCTTCAAAAGAGAGGCCATGTTTCTCTAAATTTGCCCGGCATTTCTCCTCATCCCATTCCGCCTGCATAATAAATTGTAACTACATTGTGTAACTCTGTCAAACCTTCTGCCATAAAAAAACCGGCTTCCCGGGGCTTGCGCCTCGGGAAGCCGGTTTGGCGTTCAGATAAGGTGGGCAGTGCCCACCCTACAGTTTACTTAGAACAGGCCGGTGACTTTACCGGTCTTGACATCCACGTCGACACGGCGGTAGGCCGGGTCGGAGCCGGTGCCGGGCATCAGCGAGATGGCGCCGCACACCGGGCAGATGAACTTGGCGCCGCCGTAGATCAGGAAGTCACGGACGGGCAGCCGCCAGCCCTTCGGGGTGCCTTTCTTGGTGGGATCGGCGGTCAGGGACAGGTGCGTCTTGACCATCATGGTGGCGTATTCGTTGAACTTGGGATCCGCCTCAAAGCGTTTGGCCTTGGCCACGGCTTCGGGGGCGAAGTCGACGCCGTCGGCGCCGTACACTTCCTTGGCGATCATCTCAACGCGCTTGCGCAGCGGCAGCTCATTGGGATAGAGGAACTTGAATTTCGGTGTTTCTTTGCAGGCGTCGATGACCGCGTCGGCAAATTCCAGGGCGCCTTCGCCGCCGAACTGCCAGTGCTTGGACACCGCCACCCGGGCGCCTTCGGCCTCGCAGACCCGGCGGACCAGGTCATGCTCTTCCTTGGAGTCGAAATGGAAGGCGTTGATGCAGACCACCGGGTTGATGCCGGATTTCTTGATGGTGCGGATGTGATGCACCGCGTTCTGCACGCCGTCTTCCAGCCATTTAAAGTTTGCTTTCGTGGCCTCGAAATATTCTTTGGGGACGGGTTTGCCCGGAGGGCACGGCAGGGCGCCGGCGTTGACCCCATGGTGCTTCAGGCCCCGGATCGTGGTGGTAAGCACCGACACGTGGGGGATGAGGCCGCTGAAGCGGCATTTGACGTTCCAGAACTTCTCAAAGCCGATGTCGGCGCCGAAGCCGGACTCGGTGACGTGGTAGTCAAAGAGCTTCAGGCCGATCTGGTCGGCGACGATGGAGCTTTGTCCCACGGCGATGTTGGCGAAGGGGCCGGCGTGCACGAAGCAGGGCTGCTTCTCCACGGTCTGCATCAGGGTGGGGTTGATGGAGGGCAGCATCCAGGCCATCATGGCGTTGCCTACTTCCAGGTCGCCGGTGGTCACGGGTTTGCCCTGCTTGTCGTAAGCCACGACGATTTCGTTGAGCCGTTTTTTGAAGTCCGCCAGGCCGTTAAAGATGGCGAGGATGGCCATGACTTCCGAGGACACGGCGATGCCGGTCTTGGAATCCATCAAGAAGCCGTCCATCTTGCCGCCGCGGCCGATGGTGATATGGCGCAGGGCCTGGGCGCAGAAGTCCAGGATCCAGCCCATTTCAAAATTTTTCGGATCCATGTTCAGGCGCTTCAGTTTCCGCTTGGCCAACTGCTCGTCGTTGTAGTTAAACTCGTGCTGCATCCGGGCGGTGGCGGCCACCATGGCCAGGTTGTGGGCGTTCATGATGTTGTTGATGTCGCCGGTGAGGCCCAGGGAGAACTCGGTCATGGGGATCAGCAGCGAGATGCCGCCGCCGGCCGCGGTGCCCTTGATGTTCATGGTGGGGCCGCCGGAAGGCTGGCGGATGCAGCCGCCCACGTTCATGCCCCGTTTGCCCAGGCCCTCGATCAAGCCCATGGAGGTGGTGGATTTGCCTTCCCCCAGGGGAGTGGGGGTGATGGCGGTGACTTCGATGTACTTGCCGTCGGGCTTGCTCTTCAGGCGCTCCAGGCACTTCACGTAGTCAACGCGGCCGATTTTCTGGCCGTGGGGGATGCGCTCTTCTTTGGGAATGCCCAGCTTATCGCACATCGCGTCAAAGGGGATCATCTCCGCTTCGGCGATTTCGGCAATCTGCCAGTCAGCCTGTTTAACCGGATCGTACTTCGCCATAATAGACCTAGCCTCCTTAAGGTATTGTGTTTGCGGGCTATTTCCGGACATCAAGAAATGGCCGGGGTTAATTGCAAAGTATACCCTGAGCGGACTCGCGCTTGGATGGAGTCACGCCAGGGCTCATACTTTTTTTCACATAGTCCCCCTTTTAAACGACGGTCAAAAGTTTGTCAATAAATTTTTTACACTGCCAAAACCACTGGGGCAAAATTCCGGGGGATTTTTCTATTTGACAACCCCTTTGTTTCGCCATAAGATTAAGTGAATAGAAGTACAAATCTTACAAAGGCCCGATCCTGAATTTTTCTGGTTCGGCCCGGTGGCTTGGAATTTTCCACACCCCGCGGCCGGTTGGCCGCGGCGGTCCCGCACTGCGTTTAGAAAAAATGAGGGGAAGGCGGCAGTCCTTTTTTTTTGCTCCGGAAAAATGGGAGAGGAGGACCCTTATGGTTATTGCGGAATCCAAACCGCTGGCAGAAATCCTGGACATGATCAAGGATTTTAAAAAGATAGTGGTGGCAGGCTGCAAGGGCTGCGTCACCGTCTGTTGCGCGGGGGGCGAGAAGGAGGTGGCCATCCTGGCCTCCGAGCTCCGTATTGCCCGCAAGGCCGCCGGCAACGAGCTGGAGGTCAAGGAATATACCTGCGAACGGCAGTGCGACCCGGAATATATCGAGCCCCTGGATGACCTGGTGACCGACGCTGACGCCGTGGTCTCCATCGCCTGCAGTGTCGGGCCCCAGTATGTGGCGGCCCGGTACCCCTATCTCCGGGTCTATCCCGGCCTCAACACCACCAGCATCGGCGGCGCCGTGGAACACGGGGTCTGGAAGGAATTCTGCCAGGCCTGCGGCAGCTGCATCATCGGCAATTTTGGCGGCCTCTGTCCCGTCACCCGCTGCGCCAAGCAGTTGCTCAACGGCCCCTGCGGCGGCTCAAGCCAGGGCATCTGCGAAGTGGGCAAAGGCAGCATCCCCTGCATCTGGCAGCTGATTTACGATCGCCTGAAGAACCTGGGTGAGCTTCATAAACTCACCGAAGTTCAGTTATATAAGAATTGGTCCACCAGCCGCGACGGCGGCCTGCGCACCACGACACGGGAGGAGTTGAAACAATGACCGCCGAATATTCCGCGGGAAGCAAACTGGAAAAAATCTTCAAAAGCGGCCAGAAGGCAGTGACCGGGGAATGCGGCCCGCCCCGGGGCACCGACGTCGAGCATTTCAAGAAAAAGGCCGCTTTCTTGAAAGGCAACGTCGACGCGGTGAACGTCACCGACAACCAGACCGCGGTGGTGCGCTTCTGTTCCATGGCCGCCGCCAAGCTCCTCCTGGAAATGGGCCAGGAGCCGGTGATGCAGATGGTCACCCGGGACATGAACCGCATCGGCCTCCAGAGCAACATCCTGGGCGCCGCCGCCCTGGGCATCAAGAACCTGCTGTGCCTCACCGGCGACCACCAGTCCTTCGGCGACAATCCCCAGGCCAAGAACGTCCACGACCTGGACTCCATCATGCTGGCCCACACGCTGAAAAATATGCGGGATGAGGGCAAGATGGTGAGCGGCACCGAGTGTCAGGGCCGGCCCCGGATGTTCATCGGCGCCGCCGCCAACCCCTTCGCCGATCCCCAGGAATTCCGGGTGGTGCGGATGGGCAAAAAGATCGCCGCCGGGGTCCAGTTCATCCAGACCCAGTGCATCTATAACATGGAGCGCTGGCGGAAGTTCATGGAAATGGCCAATGACATGGGCCTCACCGAAAAGTGCTTCATCATGGCCGGCATCACCCCGCTCAAGTCCGTCGGTATGGCCAACTATATGAAGAAATTCGTCCCCGGCCTGGACGTGCCCGATTCCTATATTACCCGCCTCAAGGGCGTGCCCAAGGACAAGGTGGCCGCCGAGGGCATCAAGATTGCGGTGGAGCAGATCCAGGAGTGCCTGGCCATGAAGGGCGTCGCCGGCATCCACCTCATGGCCATCGAATGGGAAGACCACGTCCCGGAGATCGTCAAGGCCGCGGGGCTCCTGCCCCGGCCGGTAGTGGAGGCGGATTAAGATTATCTAAATCAATCATACCGAAAAACCCCAAAGCCCGGTCTTGGACCGGGCTTTTTTTGTGGCAGTTTTCTTGCAGGTTACTATTCGGGTGAGATGGCGCCTTTCCGGCGCGGTCCCCTCGCGGTGCCGCAAGAATGCTCCATCTTTGCGGTAAATGGAGTCCAATGAATCTTTTCCTGCCAAACCTGACCGGTCTCAAGCGATGTTCCTTTTTCTTGACATCGCGATTGATAATCTTGACATTGGCGCTGGCCTGCCTTCTGGCCCTGGGCATGGCCGCTCCGGCCCGGGCCGACGTATCCGTCCTGGTTTTGTATGACAGCGCCGGGACCGAAGGCTGGATGGGACAACTCTATGTTCAGCAACTCGCCAATCTGCTGTCGCATTTTGAAATCGAGATAGCCTGTCAGCCAGTGGAGGAATACACTGCCGGGGAAATCAATAATTATCAAGCCGCCGTGTATTTGGGAGCCCTTTACGACAATCCCTTACCGGCCGCCTTCCGGGACGATTTTCTCAACGCCAATATCCCCTTTGGCTGGCTGGGCTACAATTTGTGGCAGGTCGCCTGGACCCCGGACCGAACTGCCGACAATCCCGCCTTTGTCCAGAAATTCGGCGTCAAATTCGTCCGTCTCGATTCTTCCGCCTATACCCAAGTGCTTTATAAGAACGTGACCCTGACCAGGCGCTCGCAATCCCAGCCACTAGGGAAGCTGCAAATCGTCGATCCCTTGAAGGTGGCGCAGCTGGCCACCTGCCAAACGGCCGATCTCAGTAAAGAAGCTCCTTATATTACCCGGGCGGCAAATTTATGGTACGTGGCCGACAACCCCATGGCCTACGTCAGCATGACCGATCGTTACCTGGCCTTTGCCGACGTCTTGCATGATTTTCTCAATCTCAACCATCCCGAGTCTCACCGGGCCATGATCCGCATCGAGGACGTCCATCCCATGGCCAACCCGGCGAACTTGCGGGCCATCGCAGATTATTTGTCTTCTCAGCAGGTTCCCTTCCTGGTGTGCGTCATCCCGGAATATCGCGATCCCCTGGGTAAATTCAATCACGGCGTGCCGTTAACGGTCACCCTGGCGGAAGCCCCTGAGGTTGTGAGCGCCCTGCGCTATATGGTGTCCCGGGGAGGCCAGATTGTCATGCACGGCTTCACCCACCAATATGATGTGGTGCAAAACCCGTATTCCGGAGTGACGGCTGAAGACTACGAGTTTTATCGGATTATTCTGGATGGGCAGGGAAAGCAGGTGTTGGTGGGCCCGGTTCCTGGGGATTCCCCGGCCTGGGCCCGGGAACGCCTCGTGGAAGGCAAGAGCCGGTTAACTAATCTCGGTTTTCGCCCGGTGGCCTGGAACACCCCCCATTACCTGGCCTCGGTGACGGACTACCTGCAATTCGCCCAACTCTTCTCCCTTTCCCTGGACCGGGGCGCTTACTTTGCCACGGATAGTCTGGGCCAGGTAAATTGCCTGGACCAAATCGCCCCTTACGTCTTTCACCATGACGTCTACGGCATCAAGCGACTCCCGGAGACCATCGGCTATATCGATCCCAGCGGGGGCTCCCCGAGTCTGCCGGCGGACTTGCTGCACCGGGCGGAGTTGAATAAGGTGGTGCGGGATGGCTGGGCCAGTTGCTATTTCCATTGGTATCTCGACCTCAGTTACTTGCAGGAACTGGTTACCGGCCTGAAAAACCAGGGGTATCAATTTTATCGGGTGGGTCCCTGGACCGTGGCGCCCATTTTGCAACTGCTGTTGTTGGACGACACCGCCGGCTAGTGCCGATGGCTGCCGATTTCAACAGGAGTCATAAAACGCCGGAGATCATCGAGGCCGCCGGGCTATCGCCCCGGCCGGTAGTGGAGGCGGATTGACCGCCTAACCGGTAAAATTTGATCACCGAAAAGCCCGGTCCTTGACCGGGCTTTTTTTATGGAGCAAATTGCAGTAAAGTGGGAGATGAGTGGAGTGGGGATGATAAAATGAAATTGGCAGGGCCGGACCCGATCCAGGCGGCCCAGCTCATCAGCGGCCACCTCGAGGGCAAACGCCGGGCGTTGGGCCTGGAAGCACGCTGAGGGAGGAAAACAAACATGACCAATGAAATCAATAAGCTAGGACCTAAAGACTTTATCACCGGCTGCCTGGTAATCGTCGTCGCCATCATTATGGTTCCTTTACTGGTACTTATCTTTAAGGTAAGCGTTTATCTGGCCATCTTCATTGGCGTGGTAGTGGCCGTCCTTTTAGGCATTGCCCTGTTGGGGAGAGTGATAAGACTTATCTTTTTCCGCAGCCGCGCCGATGATCAAAATCAAAGCTAACCTATGACTCTGGCTCATTTCCCTGGGCAGCTTCAGGCCCCTCGCCCCGCAAAAGTCATTGACAAAAAGTGGTAAAAAAAGATAATCATATAAAATTAGATCCTAAAATATCTTGGGAGGAAGAGAATGGCTGAACCTCTTCAGGTAAGCGATGCTGATTTCGAACAGGAAATCCTGAAGTCCGATATTCCGGCCATGGTGGATTTTTGGGCGGCCTGGTGCGGCCCCTGCCGGGCCATTGCCCCGGTGGTGGAGGAGCTGGCGCGGGACTATGCCGGGAAGGTCAAGGTGGGTAAGATGAACGTTGACGAAAATGCCAAGACTCCCGCCAAATACGGCATTCGGGCCATCCCCACCCTGATCATCTTTAAAGGGGGGCAGGTGGTGGAGCAGATCACCGGGGCGGTTTCCCGTTCCATTATTGAAAATGCCCTGAAAAAAGCCCTGTAACCCTGGGTGCGCATGTCTTCTTGGGATTATGACTTGATCATCATCGGCGGCGGCCCGGCCGGGCTCACCGCCGGCATTTACGCCGGGCGGGCCCGGCTTTGCGCCATCCTCCTGGAAAAGCTCATCCACGGCGGCCAGATGATGACCACCGACCTGGTGGAGAACTATCCGGGGTTCCCCGAAGGCATCACCGGCTTCGAACTGTCGGACCGGATGCGCAAGCAGGCGGAACGCTTCAAATTGCTGATCAAAACCGCCGAAGTCCTGGAGCTCATCCCCGGCAAGCCGCTGCACACCGTAGTCCTGGAGGACCGGCGAGTGACCGCCCCGGCTATCATCATCACCACCGGGGCTAAATACAAGCGTCTGGGGGTGCCGGGGGAAGATAAACTCACCGGCCATGGCGTCAGCTTCTGCGCCACCTGTGACGGGGCTCTCTACCGGGGCCAGGAGGTCGCCATGGTGGGCGGCGGCGACAACGCCCTCACCGAGGTCCTCTTCCTGGAACGCTTTGCCAAGAAGATCCATCTGATTCATCGCCGCGATCAGTTCCGGGCCTGTAAATACTTGCAGGAGCGTGTCCTGGAGATGGAAAAGGTGCAGGTCCATTTGGATACCGTGGTCACCGCATGCAAAGGCCAATCCGAACTGGAAGCCCTGGAACTCCGTAACGTCAAGACCGGGGCAACTTCCACCCTGCCGGTCACCGGGGCCTTCATCGCCATCGGCATGGTGCCCAATACCGCCTGGCTCGGCGAGCTACTCCCCCTGGATAAATGGGGCTTCATCTTGACCGACCCCGCTATGGGTACTCCCATCCCGGGAGTTTTTGCCGCCGGCGATGTGCGCTCCAAATGGGAGAGGCAGATTTCCACTGCCGTAGGTGACGGCACCGTTGCCGCCATCGCCGTGGAAAGGTACCTTGAAACCCTCAAGAATGGGTGACTTATGAAACAGAAAACCTTTGTCAAGATCCTGCTGCCCTTGGTCTTCCTAACCTTCACCTGTGGTTGCTCCACCATCAGCGGTTGGTTCAGCAAGAATAAGAACGAGGGCAAGCCCCCTGATGTTCTGGCCGAGCAGGGCCTCAAAGATTTGAAGAAAAAGAACTATGACGATGCCATCGATACCTTCGAGAAGGTGCGGGATCGTTATCCTTACAGCGAGCAAGCCCTGCTGGCCCAAATCAAGGTGGCGGACGCTTACTTCTATAAGAAAAAATACGATGAAGCCCTCCAGGCCTACAAAGAATTTGAAAAGCTGCATCCCACCAACAAGGCCGTGTCCTATTGCGTCTATCGCCAGGGTCTGTGTTTCTACCGGCAGCGCACTTCCATCGACCGGGACCAGACCTTCACCACCAAGGCCTTGGAGGAGTTTCGCCGGTTGAAACAGAAGTACCCCCAGTGCGAGTTCATCCCCAAGGCCGAGGCATTCATGGGCAATTGCCGGCGGGACCTGGCGGAACATGAGTATTATATCGCCGAGTTCTACTTTAAGAACAAACGCTACCAGGCGGCCCTGGAACGATATCAGGTCGTAGATCAGGAATATCCTGAGTTCCCCAGGAAGGCCGAAATCAAGGAACAAATCGCCGAGTGCCAGAAAATCCTGGCCAGCGCCGATAAAAAACCCCAAAGCGGCTTCTTTTCTCCCGTCGCCGGTCTGTTTGATGCCAAGTGGTAAAGCGCTCCCGGGGGGTCAGGCTGGCTCCTGACCCCCTTCCTTAATCTTTCCTCGTATACTTCGGTAATTTCCTGCCTCCGCCCCAGCCCGTTTCGCTTGCCTTTTCAAGATACCCGATCGTCTTGCCGATAATAATTAAAGCCCCGGTTTCATCAACCAGCCGGTTTTACCGACAAACCGCTTATCGCTCAGGCAGCCGTACCGAGGTTCAATCGGCATGGTCCGGAGCAACTATGAAGATAATCACTGCCATTCTCACCATTGTTGCCGCCTGCCTTTGGGCCGGCGGGATCGGCGCCGAGACCCTGGTCATTCCAGGCACCGGCGCCTGCGAAGTAGCCCTGAAAGGGTTAGCCGCGGCTTTCAATAACCAAAACCCCGGTCATGAGGTGATTATTCCACTCAGTATCGGTTCGGGAAGTGCCATCAATCTGGTGGGCACTGATCAAGCCGGGCTGGTCCGGGTCGCCCGGCCCCTTAAAGAGAAGGAGACGGGTTTTGGGCTGAAGTACCTGGTCTTTGCCCGGGATGCGGTAATTTTTGCCGTCGGCAACAAAGTAACCATAACGGGGCTAACCGTCAGCCAACTTGGTGATATTTTTTCCGGAAAAATTACCGACTGGCAGGAAGTGGGCGGAGACCGGGGCCTTATCCGGGTAATCATTCGGGAACCGGGCGATGGCAGCTTATTGGTTATTCAAAAACATTTTGAACCCTTTAAAAACCTAACTTTTGATCCTAACAGCAAAATGGTTTTTCGCGATCATGATATGCCGGAACTGCTGAAAAAATACCATAATGCCATTGGCTGGCTCACTAATAGCACTATAACCGCGTCTCCCATAAAAGCTCTGGCAGTTGATCAGGTCTTTCCGACCCCGGCAAATTTGCGGGAAGGCAGATATGAGTTGATGGTGGATTATGCCCTGGTTTATAAGGAAAAGCGTTTAAGTGAGATTGGCCCGGAGATTTATTGATTTCATTTTCTCTGATGCGGGCAAGGCTGTATTAATCAAATACGGTCTAATTCCCGTTAACCTATCATAAGCCTATGAAACTGAAAAAGAGCCTGGCATTCCCGATTATCTTTATACTTATTGTAGTAGCGTTTAGCTCCTTATTTATCGGCTACTACTTTAATATCAATTTATTAACTAAAACTTTGGAAGAGAGAGACCAAGATAAGAATCGCGATATTATTTATATCATTAGTTCAATAATTAAAATAGAGATTAATAAATTATCGGCTTTGACCAAGGTCTTGAAAGAAAATCATGAGTTGGCCAAGGGACTCGCCGATTATGCGGGGCCGGCAGGGGATATTAAGCCCCTGCAACAAACCATGGATCGACTTTACGCGCACTTGGACACGCAAATTTTTTTGGTCACCGATCGCCAAGGCAAGGTGGTTTATCGGGCCAATGAGCCGTCAGTCCGGGGCGATGATCATAATGTTTGGGGAATGGATGAAGCTCTGGCCGGTGAGGATGTCATGACGGCATCAAAAGGCCCTCACGGATTCGCCATCAGGTCTTTGGCGCCCATATCCCGGGCTAATAAAATTTATGGGGTCCTGATTCTGGGGAATCGTTTCGATGATCATTTCGCCAAAAAGATTGCCGACGCCACCAAGACCCAGATCACCATTGGCAGGGTAAGAAGTATCTTGGCCAGTTCATTGCCTCCTGATCAGAGACCATTTGATCCGGCCATCGTGGAACGTTGTATTTTGGAGAAACGGCCAATATTTATTGAAGATCACCATCTACAAAGAACCTTCATGTATTCTCCGTTGGAGGTGGTTGATGAAACTATCTGCTTGATTATCGAAACTGAATCGGCTAAAGTTGCCGCCCTGTTAAAAGAGAAAAAAAGACACTTATTGTTAATTATCTTGATAATATTTATATTAGTAACAATCATAGGTTCTACGTTGACCCTTTATTTGATTTCTCCCTTAAAAAGATTGAGAGCTAAGGCCCAACATGCCATTAGAGAGTTTTCCGGGGAAGAATTAGCACCAGAGTCAGGGGGTAACGAGATTGAGGCGTTGTCTCAGGCGTTTGATTTGATGCTCTCTTCTATTAATCAATACATCAAAAAAATTGAAAAAGCAGAAGAGACGTTAAGGTTTAACGAACGCTTCCTGGCCAGCATTTTCGATAGCATCCAGGACGGCATCAGTATCATGGACACCGATTATAACATCGTCCGGGTCAACCCGACCATGGAGCGGGTCTATGCCCAGGCCATGCCCCTGATCGGTAAGAAGTGCTATGAGGCCTACCACGGCGGGCCGGGAACCCTGTGAAATCTGCCCGGCCCGGCGGACCCTGGAGACGGGAGCAAGACTTCCCGGGAGGAGATCAGGGAACGGAAACCCAACGGCGAGATGATTACGATATGTGGAGCTTTGCACTTTTCCTTTCATCGACGCGCCGGCAGGGACCATACGCGGCGTGGTGGAATACGTCCGGGATATCACGGAGCAGAAAGCAGGCCGAGGAAGCCTTGCACCGCAGTGAAGAACAGTTGCGCCAGTCGCAGAAGATGGAGGCCGTCGGCTGCCTGGCCGGCGGCGTGGCCCACGATTTCAATAATATCTTGACGGCGATTATCGGCTATGTTGAACTTTTGCGGCTAAAGTTTGAATATGACGATCCTCACCAAAAAGATTTGCAGGAAATCCAAAACGCCGCGGAGAGGGCCGCCTCCCTGACCAGCCAGCTGCTGGCCTTCAGCCGCAAGCAGATCTTCTCCGCCCAAGGTCCTGAATCTCAATAATCTGGTTATGAACCTGGATAAGATGCTGCGGCGCCTGCTTCGCGAAGACATCGAGCTGGTTACCGTCCCGGGGACGGAACTGGGAATGGTCATGGCTGATCCCGGTCAGATCGAGCAAGTCGTCATCAACCTGGTGGTCAATGCCCGGGATGCCATGCCCCAGGGCGGGGTGATCACCATCGAGACCGGTAACGTTATACTGGACGCGGCCTATGCCCGGAGCCACCTGGAAGTCCATCCCGGCCCTTACGTTATGGTGGCGGTGGGCGATACCGGCAGGGGCATGGACGAGGTCTCCCAAGGCCGCATCTTTGAGCCCTTCTTCACCACCAAGGAGATGGGTAAAGGGACGGGGCTGGGCCTGTCCACGGTCCACGGCATTGTCAAACAGAGCGGCGGCCATATTTCAGTTTATAGCGAACCGGGGCATGGCACGACCTTCAAGGTCTACCTGCCGCGCCTCAGCCAGTCAGAAGAGAAAGAAGCCGCCGCGCCCTCCAAGTGCCCCTTGCACCGTGGTTCGGAAACCATCCTGCTGGTGGAGGACGAAGATATGGTGCGGCACGTGGCCCGGCGCCTCCTGGAGCTGAACGGCTACACCGTCTTGGAGGCCAGTTCGGGCCACGACGCCCTGTCGGTGAGCCAACGGACCCCGGGCCGAATTCATTTAATGCTCACCGATGTGGTCATGCCCGGGATCAGCGGCGGGGAGACGGCGGAATTGTTAAAGGCCCAGCGGCCGGAAATCAAGGTCCTGTTCATGTCGGGCCACACGGAAAACTCCATCGTCCACCACGGGGTGTTAAATCCGGGGGTCGCCTTTCTGCAAAAACCCTTTAAACACGAGCTGCTGGTGAGTAAGGTGCGGGAGGTGCTGGACGGTCCCCCAACCCTCCATTGAGGTGAGCTATTTCAAAACCTGGCTTGGCAAGTTTTGCCATGCTGAGCGCCGCGCAGACCTGGCCGGCTTAAGGCGGCGGGCGAGACGCCCGCCCTACGGGTGTAAATCTTGTTTAATCCATACCCAGGGGTAATCCTCCACTTCGGACTAGGCTACCACTTCTCGGTCTTGAGGGCTTCCAGGCTGCGGTAATCGGTGAGGTCGTGGTGGATGGGGGTGACGGAGATGAAGCCCGCGGCCAGGGCCCCGTAGTCCGTTTCCGGGTCCGGGTCCCGCCGCTCGGCAATCTCCGCCAGCCAGTAATAGACGTGCTCCCGGGGGTCCACCCGGCGCTCGAAATGCTCCGTCAGGGGTCCGACGTCCTGGCGGGTGAATTTGAGTCCCAGGACCCGGTCGGCCGGCAGGGCCGGCAGGTTGACGTTGAGGCAGACCCCGTTGCTGGCCCAACCGGCCCAGTCCTGGAGGCGGACCACCGTCTCCCGGGCCAACCGGGCGGCGGTGGCAAAATCAGCCGCGGCCTTGTAGGAATTGAGGGACACGGCCATGCCCCGGACCCCCAGGATGGAGGCTTCGGTGGCCGCGGACACGGTGCCGGAGTAAAGGACGTTGATCCCCACGTTGGGGCCCAGGTTGATGCCCGAGACCACCATCTCCGGGGCTCTGGGGCAGCAGCTCCGCCAGGGCGATCTTGACGCAGTCCGCCGGGGTGCCGTTCACCGCCCAACCCTCCACCCCGTCCAGGGTGACTTTTTTGACCCGCAGGGGGTTGGTCAGGCTGATGGCGTGCCCCACGGCGCTCTGCTCGCTCTCCGGCGCCACCACCGCCACTTCCCCCAATTGGCTGAGTTCCTCATACAGGGCCCATAGGCCAGGGGCGTAAATGCCGTCGTCATTGGTCAGCAGAATCATAGTTAGATTATACCAGCAAGCGGCGAAAGTTGGCTAATCAACTCGGGATTTCTTAGAAAAGTAGCGTTTGCCACCGAGTTGCGAATTTCTCTAGCTCAGGCTTTAGGCTGCGCCTGCACAGGCTGGAAAGCCTGTGCTACCTGTTGGTTTGCCACCTTCACTTAAAAAGCAGGGGCGCACCCACAGATACGCCCCATTTAAAACCACGCTGTTTAAAGGGTCACTTCACCGGCTTGGGCGGCGGGGTGGTGAGCCGGGTCAGCTCCTCCTGCCATTGGTGAAGTTCTTCTGGGGGACGGCGGCCGCCATCGTGGTGTTGCCGGACTTGGTGAGGACTTCTACGCTGTCGCCCTTTTTCGCCAGCTCATCCAGGTGGAACATGGGTTTGCCGGCCAGGTCATAAAACTCTACCGTAAAGGCTTCTTTGCCGGGGGCGCCGGCCTGGGGCAAGAGGCTCGAATACTCCAGGTTCTGGAAGTTGATTAGGGCCAGCTGCAGGCGCTGGGAGTCTTGCTTCACTTCGGCCTTATCCGGCCCGGTGATCTTCCAGAAATCCGGGGTTCTGCACCGCGGTCCAGTTCTTACCCGGGGCTCCCCACACCACCTTCCCCACTTCGATGATGGAACCGGACCACAGGCGGCGGTCTTCCAGGGTGGTTGCCGCCCTGGGCGACCTGTTCCGGCAGGGCCTTTGCCCACCTTGACCACCTGGCCCTGAGGCCCCAAACGGGCATAAACTCTCGGCTCCGGTCCCGGCTCCCAGGAACAGGGTTCGGCGCCCTGGGGAGTCATCAGGGTGACTTCGGTCTTGGCCTGGGGGGCCAGGCCCGCGGCCTGCAAGTCCTTGGGCGCCGCCAGGGGGAAATCTGTGATCCGGGCCTGCTTGAGCTGCCGCAGCAATTCCTCCACCCGGTCGGCGCGCACCCTAAAGTCGGCCCGCCCCACCCAGCGCCAGGCGCCGGCGCCGCTCTTCTCCAGGTCCACCTCGGTCTTGTCGGTCCGGATCTTGATGGCTTTCACCTGGTCGGGGTTAAAGGTCCACAGGGTCTTGTCCCGCAGGGCGGTCAGTTGCTGGTCCAGGGATTCCCTGGCGCCGGTGGCTGATCAGCAAGATATTGGGGTCCTTGTCCTTCCGGGCATAATAGCCCCGGCCCCCCGGGGCCGCTTGCCCCAGGACCAGGCGGTGTTGCTTTCCCTTGGCGGTAAAAGAGACGACAATCGCGGCCTGGTCCAGGCCGAAGGTCTTGAGCTTCCCCGGGCCCCAGGTCCCGCTCTTTCTTGAGTTCGGCCAGGGCCTGCACCAGGTTATCCACCGTTTCCTGATCGGCCTTGGCCTTCACGGGCTTGGTGATCTCCCAGACGGCGCCCTGCCGGGTAAGCTGAATCTCTTCTTTACCCCGCTTCAGGGTGAGGGCGCTGATCTCCGCCTCTTTGAAAGTAAAGACTTGTTTGGCCTGCTGCTCCCGGGTCTCCTTTTGCGCCTGGTGCCAGCGCAGGCCCACATAAGTCCCTACCAGGACCAGGAAAACCACCACATAGGGAATCAGCCGGCGGGGGTTCACTTTCTGGCCCTCCGGGTCCGGTAGGCCCAGATGCCCGCCACCAGCAGCACCAGGGGAGCCCAAACCAGGCAGACTAGGAACAGGATCCAGATCTGGTTGCCCGACAACACCAGGAACTGGGCCTTTCGGGCTTCCCGCACCATGATCTGCTGCTCTTCCGCGGCCAGGAAATTCACCGTATTCAAAAACAGGTCGCCGTTGCCGAAGAGATTGAAGTAGGCGTTGTCGGCAAAATCCATATCGCCGTAAACCGCCAGGTAAGTCTTGTTCTCTTCCTCAGGCTTCTTGACGGCCGGTGCCGGCGCCTTTTCCGGCTTCGCCGCCTCCAGCTTGATCTCTGCCAGGGCGCCGATACTGAAGGGGCCCTTCTTGTCCATCTTGGCGTCGAAATCCCCTTTTCCGGTCTTCAGCCATTCCTTGCCCAGCTTCTCATAGCTGGAGGGCATGCTGTTCACCAGAGGCAGCAAGCTCACCCCTTTGACCTCCCGGTTCAGGGTCAGGGGGCGGGACATGGGGAACATGGTGAGGGTATTCTTAAAATCCCGGGTTATCCGGCTGGGGCCGTAACTAAGGGCGATGGGCATAATCGGGCTGAGGCGCAAGGACTGGCTGATTTGGTTGACATCCAGGATGATGCCGTCATCCAGGGTGATGCCGTAGCCGGCCAGAAGGCCTTTCAGTCCGGCATCCTCGAAGGGCTCCAGCAGCACCAGGATGCGGCCGCCCCGGTCCAGGTAGGCCTTCAGGGCGTCAACCTCGCTGGTCAGGACGGCCTTTTGGGGAGAGGCCACGATGAGAACCGCGGCGTCCTGGGGCACCTGGGCCTGGGTCACCAGGTTGAGGCTGTCGATCTCATAGCCCTCGTTCTCCAGGGCCCGCTTGGCGGTTTGCAGGCCGCCCTTCTCGGCGTTGGCCAGATCCCGCTCGCCATGCCCGGTGAGGAAATAGATTTTCTTGCGCGACGTCTTCAATATCCGACGCAAGGCGTTGGTAATGGTGTCCTCGTCGGCCTTGTCCGCCATCTGGTGCCGGCCATTGTAATCCAGCAGGACATTGCCCGGAAAACGGTAGCCCGCCTCCTTGGCCTTGAGGGGCTCCCGCTCCGGGTCCACCAGGTGGAAGCTGATCTTCGGGTTGGCGTAAGCATACCTCTGGAGCACGTCCTTGATGCTGCCCCGCTCGCCGGCGCCCTCCGGCATAAAGGCGGTCATGGTGAGGGGCTTGTCCACCTGCTTCAGCAGGTTCTTGGTGAGCGAGGAAAGTGACTGGGTTTGCCCCTGGGTGACGTCCCAGCGCCACCTGATGCCAGTTCGCCAGCAGGGCGACGACGATGAGGATGCCCACCACCAGCAGCACCGAGACGATGGAGCCGGTGCCGTAGATTACCTTCCGGTTCTTGAATTGATCCAGCCAGTTCACGTTAGGCTCTCCAACGCCGGGATTCCAGCTGCCTCTTGGTGAGGAAGAGGAAGAAAAAGATGAAGCTAACAGAGTAAACCAGATCCCGGGTATTGATCACACCTTTGGTGAAATTTTCGTAGTGATCCAGCAGTGACAAAAATTGCATGGCCTTGCCCACGGGCGCCGGCTCGCCAGCTCCTGGACCCAGCCGATGACCCAGAACAACAGGAGCAGGGCGAAGCCCACCACCCCGGCGATGATCTGGTTTTCGGTGAGGCTGGAGGCGAAGAGGCCCAGGGCCAGGCAGGAAGCCCCTAACAGGACCATCCCCAGGTAGCCGGCGCCCAGGGCGCCCCAGTCCACCTGGGTCATGAAGCTGAAGGCCACGGAGAAGCTGACGGTAAAGGCCAGAAAGATGAGGTAGACCAGGAGGACGGCCCCAAACTTGCCCAGGATGATGGCCCAGTCCGTCAAGGGGTAGGTGAACAAGAGCTCCCAGGTGCCGGAGCGCTTCTCCTCGGCCAACAGGCGCATGGTGAGGAGCGGCACCAGGAAGAGCAAGATGATGGCCAGCACCGCTAACAGGGGCCGGTAGACCATGCACCTGGGGGTTCAATTGGGCCGCCACCTGGGGGTTGCTGGCCTGCTGGGCCGCCTGCAGGCTGACGATGCCGTAATAGAGCACGTTGGTGTAAAAGAAATATCCCGCCAGCACCAGGAAAAAGAACCCGGTGATGTAGAAGATGGGGCCGGCGAAATAGATGGTGAGCTCCTTTTTGAGCAACGCCGTAAAACCGCTGAGATTTTTCATGATTCTTCCTCGGTTACCAGGTTGAGGAATACATCTTCCAGGCTGAATTCCTGAGACTTTAACTCCAGGAGGTCGAAGCCCTGCTGCACCAGCAGGCGGGCCAGTTCAGGGCGCAGGTCCTGGCCGTTGCCGCCTTCCACCAGGTAGCGGCCCTCCCCACGGCTATCCACCCGGCCCACTCCCGGGAGCCCTTGCAGCGCCGCGGTGACCTGGGCCTCCGGCCCCTTCACCGTCAGGCTGATACGGCGCCATGGCCCATCTGCCGGGAGAGGTTCTCCGGGGTGTCGCTGGCCACGATCTGGCCCCGGTTGATGATGATCACCCGGTGGCACAACTGGCTCACCTCCGGCAGGATGTGGCTGCTCAGGATCACCGTGTGGGCGCCCTCCAGGTTTTTGATCAGGCTGCGAATCTCCACGATCTGGGAGGGGTCCAGGCCGATGGTGGGCTCATCCAGAATGAGCACCGGGGGCTGGTTGAGCAGGGCCTGGGCCAGCCCGAGGCGCTGCCGGTAGCCCTTGGACAGGGCGGCCACCAGCTTGCCCTCCACCTCCTCCAGGCCGCAGGCCGCCATGACCCGTTGGATCTCCCCGGTCTCCTCCTTGGCCTCCACCCCCTTGGCCCGGGCGGCGAACCGCAGGAACTGGGTCACCGTCAGATCCGGATAGATGGAGACGTTCTCCGGCAGGTAACCCAGGGACCGCCGCACCTCCAGGGACTGGCTGACGCAGTCGAAACCGTTGATCCGGGCGGTGCCGGAGGTGGGAGCCAGAAAACCGGCCAGCATCTTCAAGGTGGTGGTTTTGCCGGCGCCGTTGGGACCCAGGAACCCCACGATCTCCCCGGCCGCCACCTGAAAGCCGAGGTGGTTGACGGCCAGCAAGGGGCCGTAAAATTTGCTCAAATCCTGGACTTCGATCATCATTTCCATGCGTTATCCCATCCGCTGACTGGCGCTAAATATATTCAACCTATAAATTTAACCAATTTGGCCCTGATGGCAAGGGAATTAGGAGAAAAATTCTGGCAAGACTCTAAGGTGCTGAGAACATCGGGACATCGCCTCTGAGGTTAAAAAAAATAACAGGGCTATTTTACCTTTATTGGCGTTCCCGGAAGGCCGCCACGGTGTGGGCCAGCCCTTCGGCCAGGGACACGCGGGGCTGCCAGTTAAGCCACTCCCGGGCCCGGGTACTGTCCAGGGCGCTGCGGCGCTGTTCCCCCGGCTTGGCCGGCCCGTGCACCGGGTCTTGGCTGGAGCCGGCGATCTCCTGCAGTTTGAGATAAACGGTGAGGATGTCCGTCTCCCGGCCGGTGCCGATGTTAAACAGCCCTTCCCGGGGATAATCCAGGGCCAACAGGTTGGCCGCCACCACATCCCCGACATAGACAAAGTCCCGGGTCTGTAAGCCGTCGCCATTGATGACGGGCTGCTCGGCGGCCAGAAATTTTTCGATGAAGATGGCCACCACCCCCGCCTCCCCCAGGCCGTTTTGCCGGGGGCCGTAGACGTTGGCGTAGCGCAGGCAGACGGGAATGATGCCGTGTTCCCGCTGGTAAAAGTGGAGGTAGTGCTCCACCGCCAGCTTGGCGATGCCGTAGGGACACTCGGGCCTGGCCCGATCTTCCTCCCGGGCCGGCACGGGGGCCTCGTCGCCATACATCGCGCCGCCGGTGGAGGCGAAGATGATCTTCTCCACTCCCACCTGGGCCGCGGCCTGAAAGAGGTTCAGGGATCCCAGGATATTCTCCCGGGCGTCCAGCGTGGGGTCAGCCACGGAGATCCGGACGCTCATCTGGGCGGCATGGTGCACCAGCACCTGGGGCCGCCAGCGACCAGATGAGGTCGAAGGTCGCTGCGGATTTGATATCGTCAAGGTAGAATTGGGCGCCGGCCGGCACCTGCTCCCGTTTGCCGGTGCTGAGATTGTCCACCACCGCCACTTCATGGCCGGCCTGAAGAAAGGCGTCGGCCACCTGCGAGCCGATGAAGCCGGCCCCGCCGGTGACCAGAATCCGCTTGCGCCCTGACATAAAGCATCTCCTAACCTTTAATTTTAACCAATATGCCTCAGAAGGCAAGACCTGCTCCAGCTTCCGGGCGGGTAAAAATGGCCCGGTCGGGTTGGGCATAAATTTTAAGATGAACTTCCTCATTTTACCTGCTAATATGGGGCTACGATTGAATCCCGGTTGACTAATGCCAATCAAGCTTTTAATGTAAAGATCGATTACTATTGAGAGGAGGGGGAGCCATGTCTCGATGGGCCCGTTTGGGGGGAATGATCTTGGGCCTGGTCTTCCTGCTGGCGCCGATGGCAGGTTGGCCGGCGGCAGTCCCAGCGCCGGGAGGGCCGGTGTTGGCCCTGCCACAATTGACTGAAATGGCGTTGAAATTCAGTCCAGACGTCAAGGCCAGCCAGAGCGAAGTCAAGTTGGCCAAAGAACAGAAAAATGAGGTCCATGGCTACCGCTGGCCCCAATTCGACACCACCGCCCTCGGCGGCGTGGTTCCCAATGCCCACTTGCCGGTACAAACTACGCCGGGACAACCGCTTTTGCAACGCGATCCCAAAGACTAAGCTCCATGGGGTCAACGTCTTTGGGCATTTGGATTTCACCTTCATCCAGCCCCTTTACACCTTCGGCAAGATCGCCTACCGGGAAGAGGCCACCGAAAAGAACATCAAGGTGAAAGAGGAAGCGGTGGTGGCCAAACAGGGCGAGATCATCGTCCAGGTGTCCCAGGCCTACTACGGCCTGATCCTGGCGAACCAGGGGAAGGATGCGGTGAAAGAGGCCCGCTCCTATCTGAGTGACACCAAGGAGCGCATCAATCGGCTCATCGCCGTCCGCTCCCCCAACGTCAAGGAAACCGACAAGTACCGCCTGGCCGCCTACGAAGGGGCCATCGAAAAATCCGGCGCCGAAGCCGAGGAGGGCGCCAAGACGGCCTATATAGCCTTGAAGGCCCTCACCGACTACCCCCCCAACCAGGACTTCCAGGTGCCCACGGACCTTCCCAATCCCACCGCGGCTCCCGGGACCCTGGATACCCAGATTCAAACCGCCCTGGAACTGCGCCCGGAATTCAAGCAGTTGAAAGAGGGCCTGGTGGCCCGGCAATTGCTGGTGGACGCCGCCAAGGCCGACCGGCTGCCGTCCTTGTTCTTTGCGGTGGTGGGCCAACTGGCCGGCGCCCCCGGCCGCAAATGGAACCCGGACCCCTATGTCAACGATTGGTTTAATGACAACGGCGCCTTGCCGATGTTGGGCGCCAAATGGCACTTCGATTTCGGTATTCTGAAGGCCAAGGTCGGCCAGGCCAAGGCGGAGCTGGAGCAGTTGCAGAACCAGGAAAGGACCGCCCTCATGGGCATCCCGGTGCAGGTGGCCAAGGACTACGGGGATGTCCAGACGAACTATAAGGCTTCCGTGGGCCTGGAAAAGGCCTACGTCAACGCCCGGCGCTGGCTGGTCACCACCTTCAGCAACTTCGACATGGGCCTGGGCAATATTAGCGACATCTTCCAGGCCTTTGAACGGTACGGCGTCTTCCGGGGCGACTACCTGATGTCCCTGTACCAGTACAACCTGGCGATGGCCCAATTGGATAAGGACACCGGGGCTTACCGGCGGAAGCTGCCGGCGCCAACCAATGAGAAGAAAGCGGGCCATCAAGCCCGTGAGCCTCAAGACCACCAAATAAGACGGTTTTCGGTTTGCGGTTAAAAAGATTTCTGCAGAAACATCAAGGGGCAGGCCACAGGGCCTGCCCTTTGTCTTTCCTCGAAAATTATCTCGTGGTTTGAAATAGTTTATTTCTGGTCTGCCAATTTTGCATTAATCTCTTTTGAATTTTCGTTCCACCATTTTTGGGCTGGAAGGTAATCGAATAAATCAGACGATTCCCATCCAGTTATGACCTGAAATGCTTCGAGAGCACGTCTTTTAGCCTCAAGGTTCCGATCGTTTTTAATACATTGCAGCAAAGCTTCAGGTACTCCTTTTTCTCTGCGATTTTGGAGCTCAAATGCAACAAGAGCCCGCACCTTCCAGTTGTTGTCATTTAACAACCCAATTAATTCATGAGTGGTGAAATCTGATTCCTTTTTTTTCTCTCCATTTATGGCCTTGGGAGAGTTTCTCCCGCGCTAGTCGAGTAATACTCGCATAGAAGCTTTTGATACGGCAGATTTCGGCGTCAGCTGCAGCCTTTATATCTGCACTTTCGGCAGTTTCCTTAATTCTCTCCAGTTCTTCGTAAGAGTCTGTGCTGGCTTCTATAATTCCTTTATCAGCAAGCTGAGCAATCTCATTTCTCTTCTTCAACATCTTAATATTATCCTCAGCAATCATAAAGTTAGCTTGAATCTTATCAAGTGCTTCCTGCGCTAATTTTATTTGAGGAGATACTTTATTCGCAATCTGCTTTTCTATTAGTGTATCCGCAATTTCATCTATACGCTCTTTTGCCTTATCCACCACCATCTTGTGTATGGTTTGTTTGTTAAATTCTTCATCAATACGCCTCTTAACCTCTTCCCGTGCATCTTTTTTAAAGTCACTGATGGATGTGTAGGCAAATGCAATCCCAGCTATAGCAACAACCGCAACTAATGAGATCAACCATTTATATGCTGTTCGAACAAAGTTAATCTCAGATTTCGCAAACTCGGCTATGTCTCTAAAATAATCAGCACGGTTGTCTTTAGTTACTTGGGGTGAATCGATTTGCCGAGTATCTTGATCGTTCATAATCCACCTTTATAAGGGCCTGCCCCTTGGCTTTTGCTGACTGCTGACCGCTCCCTTACCAGCCGATCAGGAATAGGCGCACATAGACCACCACCGGGGCGGTAAAGAGGATGCTGTCCAGACGGTCCAGCATGCCGCCGTGGCCGGGAAGCAGATTGGAGGCGTCCTTCACCTGGACCTGGCGCTTCAGCATGGACTCAAAAAGGTCACCCAAAAGCCCCACCACCGCCAGGACTACGGCCAGGGCAGCGAGGGCCAGGACCCCCAATCCCCAGGAACCATTTCCCCAACAGCACCCCCACCACCAGGCTGGCGGCCAGGCCGCCCCAGACGCCGGCCCAGGTCTTCCCCGGGCTCACCGCCGGATAAAGCTTCGTTTTCCCCAGCGTCCGGCCCGTATAATAAGCCCCGGTATCCCCGGCAAAGATCACCAGCAGGAACCAGAGGACCCACCACTCCCCCTGAGGCTAGGAAGCGCAGCCAGATGAGATGCCCCAAAAGGAACGGCAGATAAAGGAGCCCCAAAAGGCTTACCGCCAGATCCCGGCTCAGGTGCTCAATATGTCCGTAGCTCAGCAGATAAAAGAGAAACAGGAAAAACAGGCACCAGACCAGGACGAACAAAACGGTGGAAGGGTTGCAAAATAAGATGCCGGAGGGGGTGCACAAGTTGTCGGAAGGATGGGCCGTGCAGAAGCTCAGGAGGAGGAGCGAGCCCAGCAAGATGGCCTTGACCCGGCGGGATTTATCCGCCTCCGCCAGGAACATCCCCAGGAATTCCCACTGACCCAGGCCGCTCACCACCAGGATCACCAAGACAAAAAGGAGGAGTCCTCCCTTGAGCAGCACCAATACCAGGAGAGGCAGGAGGATCAAAGCCGTTAGCCAGCGCTGGGATTGCACCAGGTCCTCCTTTCCTCTTCGCTCCGGGATTTGGCGGTAGGGACGGGTCTCGAACCGCCTTAAATGTTCAACTCTCTTGGGGGCGTGGCCCCGCCTGCCGGCCGAACCAAAGCAGCAAGGCCCCGCACCCCAGGGCCAGGCCCAAGGCTATGGCCTGGGTCAGAGGCATCCAACCGAACAGCACCGGGCCGCGGTAATCACCCGGGTTCCGGAAGAACTCCACCACGAAACGCACCAGCCCCGCCAGACAAAAATAAGTGAGAATCAGCTGGCCCTCAAAGCGTTTCTTGGTCTTTAGGACACTGAGCAACCCAAAAACCCCGAGGGTCAGGAGGGCCTCATAAAGCTGGGCCGGGTGCAGCGGTTCCTTAACCGGGCAGAGCGACTGCGGATCGGTAAAGACCACCGACCAGGGCAGATCGGCGGGGCTGCCATAACAGCAGCCGGCCATGAAGCAGCCGATCCGGCCGAAAAACTGACCCACGGGCAGGCCCAGGGCCAGGGCGTCCAGGGTGGTCCGCCAGGGCAATTGGTTGAGCCGCATGAAATAAAAGGCCACCGCCAGGGCCAGGATCACTCCCCCGTGAAAGACCAGCCCGCCTTCCCAAATGGCGAAAATTTTTAGCGGATGCTCCAGGAAAGGCCGTATATCCAGGAGGATGTAAAGCAGGCGGGAGCCCACCAGGGCCCCCAGGACCGCATAAAAGCAGAGGTCGTAGAATTTCGCCACCGGCAGGCCCAACCGTCCGGCCTCCCGGCTGGAGATGAAAATGGCGCTGAGAAAGCCCACGGCCAGAAAAAACCCGTAAGTAAAGAGCTTTATGGGCCCAAATTCAAACAGGATCGGATGCATTGCAAGATTTCTCTTCGGTTAAGATTACCCACACCAACCAGCCGGCCCCCAGGCACACCAGGCTGTCGGCCACGTTGAAGGCCGGCCAATGATAGCGCCCCCAGTAGAGGTCCAGAAAATCCACCACTTCCCCCAGGCGCACCCGGTCGATCAGGTTGCCCAGGGCCCCGGCCATGATCAGGCTGTAGCCCAACTCCGCCTGCCAGTTCTGCTGCGGCAGACGATACCACAGATAACCCACCACCCCCAGCACCAGGCTGGTGGTGGCGAAAAAAAATAGCCGGGTGAAATCCACCGACAGACCGCCCAGCAACCCGAAGGCCGCCCCCTTGTTGTGGACGTGCACCAGGTTGAATAAGCCGCTCACCAGGGGGATCTGGGAGCCGAGGGGCAGAGACTTGAGGACCAGTAATTTGCTCACCTGGTCCAGGGCCAGGCCCAGGACCAGGACCAAAATCAGGATGGTTACTTTACGGGACCTGGCCATTAGGGCTCCAACACCTGCCGGCAGCGGCGGCACACCTGGGGGTGGTTGGGGTCCTCGCCCACCGAGGGAAAGGTGAACCAGCAGCGGATACATTTGGCCCCTGGGGCCGGCTCCACCAGGACCCATAACCCGTCAATCTCCGGGCTTTCCAGCCCGGCCGGCGCCCGGCTCAACTCCAGGTCCGCCACCTGGGCCAGGGTTCTGAGTTCCTGCTGCCGGCCCGCCAGCTGGTCATGCAGCTCTCCCATGGCCCCCAAGACCACCCGGGCCTCCTGGGCGGTGGTGATGCGCTTGGCCTTGCGGGCCTCTTCCAGGCCCCGGTTGATCTCGGCCCGGACCTTCAACAAAAAGTCGTATTTGGCCAGCAGGGCCTCGTCCGGAAATCCGGGAGGGGCCTCGGCTAGGGCCGCCAGGTGGACGCTGACCGGCTTATCCTTCCCGGGAAGATATTCCCAAACCTCCTCGGCGGTAAAGGAGAGGATCGGGGCCATGGCCAGGGTGAGGCCCTTCAGAAGATCCCACAAGGTGCTCTGGGCGCTGCGGCGTTCAGGTGAATCCGCCCGGGAGACGTAGAGGCGGTCTTTCAAGATATCCAGGTAGATGGCGCTCATTTCCACGGCGCAGAATTGGTGCAGCTTATGGAAGGCCAGGTGAAATTCGTAGTCACTGTAGGCCCGTTTCACCCGCTCCAGGAGCTGGGCCAGCCAGGACAGGGCCAGCCGGTCCAATTCTTCCCGCTGCGCGGCCGGCACCAAATGGACCTCCGGGTCGAAGTCATAGAGGTTTCCCAGCATGAAGCGGGCGGTGTTGCGGAATCTACGGTAGGCGTCGGCCAACTGCTTCAGGATGTCGGGAGAAAGGCGCACGTCGTCCCGGTAGTCCTCCGCCGCCACCCACAACCGCAGGATCTCGGCCCCGTATTTATCCATCACTTCCTGGGGGGCGATGACGTTGCCCAAAGACTTGGACATCTTGCGGCCGTCCCCGTCCACCACGAAGCCGTGGGTCAGCACCCCCTTGTAGGGGGCCAGGCCCCGGGTGCCCACTGCGGTCAAGAGGCTCGAGTGGAACCAGCCCCGGTGCTGGTCCGAGCCCTCCAGATAAAGGTCGGCGGGCAGGCCCAGGGCCGGGTCGGGCTCCAACACCGCCGCCCAACTCACCCCGGAATCGAACCAGACGTCCAGGATGTCCGTCTCTTTGCGGAAATCCGCGGCGCCGCAAGAGCAGCGAGTTCCCGGAGGCAAAAGCTCGGTAACCGGGCTGGCAAACCAGAAATCCGCCCCCTCCCGGCGCACCCGGGCGATGATGGACGCCATGATTTCTTTGGTGAGCAACACCTCGCCGCATTTTTCACAGTGAAAGGCGACGATGGGCACCCCCCACGAGCGCTGCCGGGAGATGCACCAATCGGGGCGGCGCTCCACCATCTGGTAAATGCGCTCCCGGCCCCAACGGGGGATCCAGGTGACCTGGTCGATGGCCGCCAGGGCCTTGGCCCGCAGGCCGTTTTTTTCCATGGAGATGAACCACTGCTCCGTGGCCCGGAAAATGATGGGCTGCTTGCAGCGCCAGCAGTGGGGATAGCTGTGGTTGGTCTCTTCCGAACACTTCAGAGCTTCCCTTCATGCGCAGCAGTTCGATGATGCCGGCGTTGGCCGCTTCCAACCTTTTGTCCGGCAAACTCCGGCACCTCATCGGTAAAGCGGCCGCCGTCGTCCACGGGAGAGTAAGGCGGAAGGCCGTAGCGGCTGCCAAAGACATAGTCTTCCTGGCCGTGCCCCGGGGCGATGTGCACCAGGCCGGTGCCGGCCTCCAGGGTGACGTAATCAGCCAGGATCACTGGGGAAATCCGGCTCAATCCAGGGATGGCGGCAATGGCCCCTTCCAGTTTCCGACCCTGGATCTTGAAGAGTTTGCTCTCCTGTCAGGCCCCAGAGGGACAATAGCCCTTCGGCCAGATCCGCAGCCACCACCAAAGTTTCTTCACCCACCTTAACCGCCGACGTAGTCAAAATCCGGATGCACCGCGATGGCCAGGTTGGCCGGCAGGGTCCAGGGGGTGGTGGTCCAGATGACCAGGGAGACCTTTTTCAGTTCGCCCAATTCCGGCAACTGAGGCGGCGGACTCACCAGAGAAAACTTCACGTAAATAGACGGGGCTTCTTATGCTCCTCGTACTCCACCTCGGCCTCGGCCAGGGCCGTGCGGCAAGTGGCGCACCAGTGGATGGGCTTTTTGCTGCGCTGGATGGCGCCGCTGAAATAGAACTGGCCGTATTCCTCCAGGATTTTCGCCACGTAGGCCGGGTTCATGGTCAGATACGGTTTATCCCAGTCCCCCAGCACCCCCAGGCGTTGGAACTCGGCCCGCTGGATATCGATGAATTTCCGGGCATAATCCCGGCAATGCTGCCGCACTTCCACCTTAGATAACCGAAGCTTTTTGGCCTTCAGGTCCTTGTCCACCTGGTGCTCGATGGGCAGGCCGTGGCAATCCCAGCCGGGCACGTAGGGGCAATCCCAGCCGGTCATTTGCCGGGATTTGATGATGATGTCCTTGAGGATCTTGTTCAGGGCGTGGCCCAGATGGAGGTGGCCATTGGCGTAAGGCGGGCCGTCGTGCAGGATGAAGCGGGGGCGGCCGCGGCTTTCCTGGCGAATCGTGCCGTATAGGTCCATGTCGGCCCAACGTGTGAGCCTCGCCGGGCTCCCTATGGGGCAGGTCTGCCTTCATGGGAAAATCGGTTTTGGGCAGGTTCAGGGTCTGTTTATAATCCATCCAACGGCCTCCCAGCCAATTACATCTTAATAACATATCCCATCGGCCCAGAAAATCAAGCGCTGCTCCTCCGCGTAGGGCGGGCGTCTCGCCCGCCGCTTTAGTTCGCCCAGGCTGGAAGCCTCTGCCACCAAACGCTGCAACTATTGACCCTCCCGAGAACTTTCGGATATGATAAACCATGCGTCAAAAGATTACGGCTTTTCTCCTGTCGGCCCTGGTCTTTCCGGGGCTGGGGCAACTATATAATCAAGAGCGCCGCAAGGGGATGATCCTGGTGCTGGCGGCCAATGGCTTGTTGGGGCTGGTATTTCTCACCCTCCTGATCCTGGTTTCCCGGGAATACACCCTGGTTTTCTACCCCCGGCCCCCCACCATGGAAATGGTCCAGATGCTGCTGCTGGATACCCTCAGGCATCCGCTGTTCTGGCTGCCCTGCGGCCTCCTCCTGGCCTTGTGGGGCTACGCCGCGGTGGACGCGGCCCGCCGGGCCGGTCCGCCGGCCCAGGAATAACTGCGCCTAAATTGCCGGCAGCCCTGTGGGGACACCGGGTGCGGTGCCCTGCATCTGCGGCGGCTTAAGGAAGATCTATGAGGCAATACCTGCTGGACGAAATTGGTCGGGGCGACCTGCCCCGGGTGCGGCAATACCTCAAGGAGCACGCCACGGCCTCGAGCCTGGCAGACATCTGGTGGGTGGATTTGCCGGAAGACCTGCTGAGCCCGGAGCAGTTCGCCCACCGCGACTGCCGGCCCTTCCGCTTCGCCGTGGAAGTGGGGGAGCCGCAAGTGGGGGATAGCTTCCTACGCTTCGAAATCCTCATCCGCAGCCGGGAGAAGATGCGCTGCACCTGCATCGACTACGCCACCCGCCAGCAACGGGACTTTATCCTGGCCTTCGCCGATAGGTTGGTGGAGGAGTTGGCGCTGAGGACTTGAACAGAATGCCTAAGCCGCCATCCAGACTGGCTAGCGGAAGTTTCGGACCTGTGGGGCTGGCTGGTCTGGTCGGCATTCACCTGAGGATTGGGCTACTGGCAAAGTTGGGCGAGCGCCCTCGCCTAAGCAAATAAGCGTGATTGACCGACGCCGGCGATCCGAAAATTGGGGAGAGAGGCTGGCACAAATCTCCCTCTGCTCCCTCAATGCTTCTGCTGGCTGCCACATCCCATAACCCTGCTGAGATAGTCATGCAATTGCCTGGCTTGATCCTCGGAGATTTTCTGCGGCGAAAAGTCCGGCATGGGTCCTTTCTGACCGTTGTCCAGATGTGGATCACGGATCAAGGAAATGAAGGCAGGGAGATCCTTCAAGTTGTCGGAGCCAATGATTATATAATCGGGAAGGATGGCGTTGCCCCCGTTGGGGTGGCAGGCCATGCAGTTGTTCTCAAAGAGCCTTCTGCCGGCCTCGAGCCGCAAGTCGACCGCCGGAGCCCGGCCCCCGAAAACCAACCGGCCGCCGAAGTACCCTAATCCCGCCACGGTGAAAAATGCAATGACATAGATGGCCAGGAGGGCCTTGGATGCCTCCCGGCCGGTAAAAATCAGGATCATCCCGAGGGAGAGGACCAGGAATAAAAAGCCGGCCAGGTAAATTTTGATGAGGATGGGCTGTGGCCAGGCCCCCTGGTACCAGTGCTGCCAATCCATGAAGCCCAGGAGCACGGTGGGAAAGATAAACAGCCAGGCCAGGACTAGGCAGGAGCGCGCCGCCTGCGCCAGAGACGAGTGTCTCAGGACCAAGGCCAGGACCGCGAAAACCAGGGCCGCAACCACCAGCCCGATGGTTATATGGGTCAGGGGCGGATGGATCGGATCGTGGAAGCCGATGGCGTACAGGGCGTTGTAAAAAGGGTTAAATATGGTCATGCAGGTTTTACCCCTTTTTCGGTCTAGCCCCCAGAGGCGGGCTGGGCAGGTCTCCTATTAAGATGGCACTTGTACCTTAAATCCCTCTTAATCCATGCTACCGTGATGGATTCTGCCAAGTTTATCACCAATTCGTCTGTTTTTTTCAATCCGGCGACATGTGGTACTTCTGCTCGCCCTGGGGCACGTACCACTTGATGAAGTTGTAGTCGATACCCGCCGCGGCCGGCTTGATGCCCCGGAAGCGCTTGGAGATGGCGGGCAGGGCGTCGGGCACGAAGAGGAAGGTGTAGGGCTGGTCTTCGGCAATGATCTCCTGCAGCTTAAAATAGGCCTGGCGCCGCTTTTCCCGATCGAAGGTATGGCGGCCTTCATCCAGCAACCGGTCCACCTCGGCATTTTTATAATGGATGAAATTCAGTTCTCCGGGCTTGGTCTTGGAGGAGTGCCAGATGTCGTACTGGTCCGGGTCCAGGCCGGTATTCCAGCCCAGGATGACCGCCTCATAGTTCCCCTTCTCGATGAACTCCTTGAGGAAGGCGGCCCACTCCACGGTGCGGATCTTCACCACGATGCCTACGGCCCGGAGCCGGTCCTGGATGATCACGGCGGTGCGCTCCCGGGTATCGTTGCCCTGGTTGGTGAGGATGGTAAAGGCAAAGGGCCGGCCGTCCTTAACCAGAATACCATCGGAGTTGGGCCGCCAGCCGGCCTCGGCCAGGAGGGCCTTGGCCTTCTCGGGATCATAGGAAAACTTGGGGACCTCGGCGTCGTAGTACCAGGTGCCGGGCTTGTAGGGGCCGTAGGCCTCCTCCCCCAAACCCATGAGGACGCCGTCGATGAGTTCCTTCTTGTTGATGGCGTAGGTCAGAGCCTGGCGCACCCGGCGGTCGGCGAACCTCGAATCCTCCAGATTGTAGCCCAGGTAAATGTAGGAGAAAGGGATGTAGCGGAACTTGTTATACATCCGGTTGAACTTGGGATAGTCGGTCTGGCGGGTATATTGGATGGCATTGAGGCCCATGCGGTCGAGATTCCCCGCTTTCAGCTCCAGGAACATGGTGGCCGTGTCCGGCTTCACCAGGTAGAGGTAGCCGTTGAGATACGGGCGGCCCTCGAAGTAGTCGGGGTTATAGGTGAGGGCGATCTTCTCTCCGGCCCGCCACTCCTTGAATTTATAAGGTCCGGTCCCGATGGGATGGCGCGCCAGGGGGGACTTGGTGAGGTCCTGGCCCGCCAATAGGTGCCTGGGCAGGATGGCTAGGCCGGCCCAGCTTCCCAGGGCCGGAGCAAAGGGTTTGGGGTAGGTGACCCGGAAGGTGTAGTCGTCCGGGGCTTCGGCCTGCTTCACCTGTAGATAGTCGCCGGAGTAAGCCGTGGGGGTCTTGGGGTCCACCATCACTTGGTAAGAGAAGAGGACATCCTGGGCGGTGCAGGGGGCGCCGTCGTGCCATTTGACCCCATGGCGCAGCTTGAAGGTGATGGTGAGGCCGTCTGCCGAGACCTGCCAGGATTCCGCCAGTTGCCCTTTTAGACTGAGGTCGCCGTCGTATTTCAACAGGCTGTCATAGACCAGGCCGATGATGGCGAAAGAGGCGGCGTCGCTGGCCAGGGGCGGCAAGAGGGTGCTGGCGTCGCCGATGGAGGCGTCGATGAACATATCCCCGTAGGCCGGGCCGGTGTCCGGTCCGCCGTAGTGCTTCTCGTCCTCGGCGGCCTTGCAGCCCCCAACCGCCAGGGCCAGGAGGATCAGAAGAGGCAGAAAAAGCCCCAAATGGAAAGAGACTGGGAGGCGATATTTCCCTCCCCCTTGAGGGGGGAGGGTTAGGGTGGGGGTGAGAAAACCGGTCGCCCCCCTCCCCCCAACCCCCTCCCCCCGTGGGGAGGGGGGATAGCGGTCTTGGCTTCAATTATCATGTCGGATACTAATGCTCCCACGGACCCTCAGGAATTGGGGGATTAAGCTAATCAATGAGGAATTGCCGCTTTTCTCTTGCCCTCGCCGCGGCTTTTAGATAAATTTAAACAAGTCGGGACGTGGCTCAGCCTGGTAGAGCACAGCGTTCGGGACGCTGGGGTCGGAGGTTCAAATCCTCTCGTCCCGACCATTCCTATCCCGGAATATCCACTTCATCTGTTCGAATTCGTCTTTGGCAAATTCCCCTTTGGCGCAGCGCTTTTTCAGGTGTCCAGGGCAAGCGCCGGCTAAAGCCTGTGCTGCCTAATTTTATTAGGGGCGACCCAGCGGGTCGCCCCTACTTATACGGGATTGGGGAGGGGGTGTGGGGGAGGGGGTAAGGGCCGTCGGCCCTTAGCCCCCTCCCCCACATCTCTTTCTTCCTTCCTCCCTCCCCTTATCCCTGCGCCGCCAGCGGGGGCCGGCGGGGGTATCGGTGACTTCGATGCCCTGGCCGGCCAGTTCCTGCCTGATCTGATCGGCGGCGTCCCAGTCCCGGCGCTTCCTGGCCTCTTCCCGCGCCTGAACTTTGGCGTCGATCTCGGCGTCCGGGTGCCGCGGCGGCCTGGGGCGGGTTCATGATGCCCAGGACTTCGTCCAGTTCCGCCAGGCGGCTTAAGATGGCGGCCGCGGCGCTCTGGCCCAGTTTGCCCCGGTCGAGGTCGGCGTTGAATTCGCCCACCAGGGCGAAGAGGCCGGAAAGGACCCGGGAGATATTGAGGTCGTCGTCCAGGGCGGCGACGAACTCCTTTTTCAATTGGAAGAGGCGCTCTTCGATGGCGCCGTCGGCGGGCCGCGCTGCGGTTACCAAAGAGAGGCGTTCCAGGAAGTGGTCCAACCGGGACCGGGCGTGGGCCGCGGCCTTGAGGCTATCGGGGTTAAAGGCCAGGGGTTTGCGGTAGTGGGTGGTGAGCAGGAAGAAGCGCACGTCGGCGCCGCTGGCGCCCTGGGCGATGAGGTCCCGCACCCGGGCCGCGGCCTCGTCTTTCAGGGGCCGGCCCTCCTTGAGGACCCGCTCGCAGTGAAGCCAGGCGTGGGCCAGGGGTTTGCCGGTGGCGGAGGCAAACAGGGCGTTCTCATTTTCGTCGTGGGGGAAGAGGGATTCCACCCCGCCCACGTGAAAGTCCACGGTCTCCTTCAGGTGCTTCAGGGCCATGGCGGCGCTCTCCAGGTGCCAACTGGGGCGCACCTGGCCCCAGGGGGTGGAGTAGTAGAGGCCTTTTTTCAGCTCCGAGAGCTTGGCCCGTTTCAGCAGGGTAAAATCCCGGGGGTTTTCCTTGGCGTATTCGTCCAGGTCCACGGTTTTGCCCACCCGGATCTTGCTGAGGTCCACCCCGGAGAGGCGCCCGTAATCCTTGAAGCGGGAGATGTCGAAATAGACGGAACGCAGCTTTTCGTAGGCGAAGCCCCGCTCCAGGAGTTTGCGGGTGAGATTCACCATCTCGTCGATGTGGTCCGAAGCCAGGGGATAGAGCACCCCTTCCTTGATGCGCAGGGCCCGCAAATCCTCAAAGAATTCCCGCTGGTAGCGTCCGGTGAACTCGGGCAAATCCTGGCCCGCGGCTTCGGCCCCGGCGATGGCGCGGTCGTCCAGGTCGATGAGGCTCACCACCTGGCGCACCTGGACGCCCCGGTAGTTAAGATAGCGGCCGAGCAGGTCGGCCACCACCAGGCGCCGGGCCACCCCCAGGGAGAGGTTGGTGTAGAGGGCCGGGCCGTCGGTAAAGATGGCCGCCTCGCCCGGGTGCCGGGGCTCGAAGGCTTCCTTGGCCCGGGCCAGGGTATTGTAAAACGCAGGGTGGGCACCTCTTTTTCGACGAACAGGGGGGTGGAGAGGTAGCGCTCGCCGCCATCCGGGGCGATGACCACAATGAGGCCGTCCGCCATTTCCCGGGCCTGGCGGAGGGCCACGGCCACCGCGGCTCCGGAGCTCATCCCCAGGAACAGGCCCTCTTGTCTGGCCAGGCGCCGGGCGGTCTCATAGGCCTCTTCGTCTTCGATATTGACGATCTCGTCGGTCTGGGCCTTGTCGAAAATCCCGGGTTTATAAGACTCCTTCATGTTTTTCAGGCCCTGGATGGCATGGCCCAGAAAGGGTTCCACCGCCACCACCCGGATGGCGGGATTGAACTCCTTCAGGTAACGGTACAGACCCATGACCGTGCCGCTGGTGCCCAGGGTGGCCACCAGCATGGTGATCTGGCCGCCGGTTTGCTCCCAGATCTCCTGCGCGGTGGCCTGATGCGCGGCCGGGTTGTCCGGGTTGTTGAATTGATCCGCCAGGAAATATTTTTCCGGATTTTCCCGGGTCAGGCGGTAGACCTCCTCGATGGAGCCGTCGGTCCCCTGGTGCGCCGGGGTGAGGAGGAGCTCGGCCCCCATGGCCTGGAGGATCTTTTTGCGCTCGATGGAAGCGGACTCGGGCATGGCCAGGAGCAGCCGGTAGCCCTTGACGGCGCACACCAGGGCCAGGCCGATGCCGGTATTGCCGCTGGTGGCTTCGAGAACGGTCTTATCGGGGGTGAGCGAGCCTTCGGCTTCGGCCGCCTCGATCATGGCCAGGGCCGGCCGGTCCTTGACGGAGCCCCCGGGGTTGAAGTATTCCAGTTTGACGTAAATCTTTACCCGGGGATTGGAGTTGAGGCGGTTCAGGCGCACGATGGGGGTGCGGCCGATTAACTCCAGAATATTCGAGGCCTTACCTTCCATAGCTCATATCCAAAAGTTTTTGTGAAGGTTACGGAGTTTAGAGTTCTTCCTGCACCGAAACCTCGCATTGGGCGGCGAGGTCGCCTTGCAGTTCATCCGCCAGATAATTGTTGATCAGGTTGATCAAGGTGAGGATGAAATGGCGCCGGGCCGCCGGGGCCTCTTGCAGCACCTCCAGCAGGCGGTAAGTCAGGGACAGGACTACCATCCCAACCTCTGAAGGGGAGATTTGCCGCTGGTTGAACATCTCCAGGATTTCGTTCACCAGGGGCCGGATGTGCTCGGACATCTCCGCATCGGTTTCCCCCGGTGGCAAATCGTTTTCCACAGCAGTCATGCGAGCATCCTTCTAAATTTTCCTAAGAGTCCGAAAATATATGCAAAACGTAGCACATTCCCGGCCCATTTGCAAACCTGCGAAGTCGCCGGGTCCGGTCTGCTGGGAGTCATCGGTTTGTTCAGATTGATAGCCGCAATGTTTACCAATTTTAACTTTTCCCGGTCAAACTAAATTTGCTCATCAACCTAACTATTGTTAATTATTATTATTTTTATCTTGGTGGGTATTTGGTACAAACCTTGCTAAAGTTATTCGCGCCGGGTTTCCCCTGGCTGGCAGCCCAACGGCAAAAAACGGCTCTGCCTCAGGGTCCACTCAAACGGGAGTTTCCGAGGTATCACCATGAAGGATCAACTAGAGCCGGATTTAATCTGGCAGATGGAAGAGGCTCAGCAGCTCCTGGAACTGGGAAAACTGCAGGACGCCTTGGTTCTGGCCATGGATGTCTTATGGCGGGAGCTGGACCAGTTGCGGGGGACCCTCGATGCCATCAAGGGCCATCTACCCCCGGGCGGGGCTGAGGCGCCGGCCGCCGCCCCGGAGGTTCACCCCCAGTCCGGGTTCATCTGGCCCGACCCACCATCGCCCCTGCTGCATTGAGTCGTTGGCAAAAAGGACCTTGGGAGAAGGGGCTGGAGGCGATGGCCCCACCCCCTCTTCCCATCCCCTGGCCCCTCTCCTCAAGGCCTATTTGCAGTGACCTCGTTTTTCTCTTCCAGCCACCCCCTTGCCAAGCCCCACCCCCGGATTATCTTTAAAGATCAATAAGAGAACCTGATTCCTTACCCCAGGAGGATAGTATGGGACAGTTGATCGCCTGCGCCGCCGCCGATGGCGTCCTGGTTGCCACCGACAGCCGCGCCGTGTTTTTCGAACCATATGGTGAGGAACGTTTCATTAAACTGGACCGGCTGGTCCCGGTCACTTCCCACGTGATTCTGGCGTCAGCCGGGGCCGTCGAGGCCCAAGATCTCTGCCAGGACTTCGCCAGCTTTGCCAAGGGGGAAAACCTGACGGAGATGGACGCCCTGATCCAGGCGGCCATCCCCTTCTTCACCAGCCGCTATGATGAAATCCTCCGGAAGATGTGCGAAAAGTGCCCGCCGGATCCCATCATCAATATGTATCTGGTCATGGCCGGTTACTCCGCCAATGCCGGCCACCTGTTCGTCATTTGGGACCGGCCCAAGCCCCCCAAGATCGAATACAACCGGGTGACCGACGTCTTCACCCTGCCCCGGCGGCTGGGCCTGGAATTCAAGCTCCACCAGCTGATTAAAGAAAAAGCGCCCGTGGCCAAGCTGGCGGAGGTCGCCAAGGCCGGGATGGAGAAGCTGGCCGGCCAGGATGAGTACCTCGGGGCCCCGTATCAGTATGTGACCATTACCAAGGCCGGGATCACCAGAACCTGAGGTGGCAGTGGAATTTTTCTCCTGGTTCCCAAGCTGCGCTTGGGGACCCAATTGGACGCAAAGCTTGGGTCATAAGTGCGTTCCTAAGTACAACTTGGGAACGAGAGAAACGCCCCCCATTTCGTCGTTACTGGTTTTTACTGGCTACTGGCTACTGGCTACTGTTTAGGATAGATTGCCGCTTTCCTGAAGATTTGTTAAACTGTGGCTGCCTGCCGACCCAGGGTCGGCCGGCAGCAAATCTTTAGGAAACCAGCGTGCCTCCCGACCTCGACCGACTCCGTATCCAGCGCTCCGAAGAAAAATACCAGACCCAGACCTTCTTCCGGGGCCGCCTCTGGCTGGCCCTGGGCGGCGCGGTCCTCCTCCTCCTCGTGGCCCTCTACCTTTGGGGACCACTTCGTCCCGCCCAGGAAGTAACGGTGGCGGTGGTCTCCAGCCTCTACCCGGCCCAGGCCTACACCGTCCTCAATGCCAGCGGCTATGTGGTCGCCCAGCGCAAGGCCGCGGTCTCTTCCAAAAGCACCGGCCGTCTCGCTTTCCTGGGGGTGGAGGAAGGCAGCCGCCTGAAGAAGGGAGAGATCCTGGCCTCCCTGGAAAACGAGGACCTGATGGCGGCCCGCAATCAGGCGGTGGCCCAGATCAAGGAAGCCGAAGCCGGCCTCAACACTACCAAGGCGGAGTTGGCGGACGCCGAACTGCAATACCAGCGCTTCAAAACCCTGGTGGAAAAGGACCTGGTGGCTCGCCAGGACTTCGACACCGCCGTGGCCCGCTATAAAAAGGCCCAGGCCGGGGTGGCCAGCGCCCAGGCCCATATCAAGGTGATGCAGGCGGGCGAAGCCAACGCCCAGGCGGCCCTGGAATACACCTATATCCGCAGCCCCTTCGACGGGGTGGTGACCGCCAAATACGCCGAAGTGGGGGAAGTGGTGGCGCCCTTCGGCGCCGCGGTCAACGCCCGGGCCGCGGTGGTCACCATGGCCGACCTCCAATCCCTGATGGTGGAGGCCGACGTGGCCGAATCCAACCTGGATAAGGTTAAGCTGGCCCAACCCTGCGAAATCAGCCTGGACGCCATTCCTGACCGGCGCTTTGCCGGCCAGGTCCACATGATCGTCCCCACCGCCGACCGCACCAAGGCCACGGTGCTCACCAAAGTAAAATTCCTGGAGTTCGACGACCGCATCCTGCCGGAGATGAGCGCCAAGGTGGCCTTTCTCTCCCGACCCCTGGAAGCCAATGAGCGCCAACCGCGCCTGGCCCTGCCCCAGGCCGCCCTGATAACCCGGGCAGGCCGCACCTTGGCCTATCTGCTGGAGGGCCCCCGGGTGCGGCTGGTCCAGGTCACCGTCGGCGAAACCCTGGGCGACCGGGTGGAAATTAAGGGCGGCCTCAAGGAAGGCGACCGGGTGGTGCTCAAACCACCGGCCGGCCTGGGCGACGGCTCCCGGGTGAAAGTCAAGGAATCATGAGCGCGGCCCCGACGGCCGTCTCCGTCCGCGGTAGTAGAGATCGCCCATCTCTACAAATCCTACCGCCGGGGCAGCCAGACCCTGCCGGTCTTACAAGATATTTCCCTGGACATCATGGCCGGCGAATTCCTGGCCCTGATGGGACCCTCCGGCTCCGGCAAGACCACCCTCTTGAACCTCATCGCCGGCCTGGATCGCCCCGACCAGGGACAACTGCTGGTGCAGGGCCTCGATTTGACCGGGCTCACCGAGGCCCAGTTGGCCGATTGGCGGGCCAACAACGTGGGCTTCGTCTTCCAGTTCTACCAACTGATCCCGGTCCTCACGGGTTTCGAGAATGTGGAGTTGCCTCTGCTCCTCACTAATCTGTCCCGCCGGGCCCGCCGGGAACACGTGGAACTGGTCCTGGAGCTGGTGGGCTTGAGCGACCGCCAGCACCACTACCCGGCCCAACTCTCCGGCGGCCAGCAGCAGCGGGTGGCCATCGCCCGGGCCCTGGTGACCGATCCCACCCTCATCGCCGCCGACGAACCCACCGGCGACCTGGACCGGCAGTCCGCCGGGGAGGTTTTGGACCTTTTGAGCCGCCTGAACCAGGAATTTCACAAAACCATCATCATCGTCACCCACGACCCCGAGGCCGCGGCCCACGCCTCCCATATCCGCAAATTGATCAAGGGGCAATTGCTGAATGATAATAACCGGCAATAATCTAGCACAGGCTGTCCAGCCTGTGTTCATATGCTAAATTCATCAAGGTACGAAGCTATCATGACTATCGACGTCAACCTCCCCAAGAACCGCCAGGGCCGCTATTATCACCTGAACTGCGGCCCCGGGGACCTGGCCCCTTACCTCCTCACCTGCGGCGACCCGGACCGGGCCCGGCGCATCGCCAGGTCTTTCGACCGGGTGGAAGTTCGGCGGCGCAATCGGGAATTCCTGACCTATACCGGGCTCTTATCATGGCATTCCGGTCTCGGTCATCGCCACCGGCATCGGCGCCGCCGCCAGCGCCATCGCCGTGGTGGAGGCGGCCCAGTGCGTCGCCCCGGCCACCTTCATCCGCCTGGGCAGCACCGGGGCCTTGCAGGATTATATCAATCTCGGAGACCTGATTATCACCACGGAGGCCCTGCGGGAGGAAAACACCACTCATTTTTATGCTCCGGCGGAGCAGAAGGCCCTGGCCCATCCGCAGGTCTTGGCGGCCTTAAAGGAGGCCGCGGCCACCCTCCGGATGCCTCATCACGTCGGGGTCACCTGCACCAGCCCGGACTTCTTCGCCGGCCAGGGCCGGATCGTGCCGGGCTTTCCCACCCTGGAGCCCGGATAAGGTCGCGCGGTTGAGCCGGGCCGGGGTCCTCAACCTGGAAATGGAGATGTCCGCCTACCTCACCCTGGCGGCGGTCTCGACCTTAAAGCTCCGGGCCGGCGGCGCCTGCGTGGTGGTGAATAATCGCCTCCGCGGCGTTTTCGCCTCGGCCCGGTCCTTTCGCCGGGCGGAACAACGACTGATTGAGGTGGGCCTGCGGGCGGTGGAGATTTTGGCGGCTCAAGGTTAAGGAATAATGTTGGGCATTGTTAAGCCTACATAACTTGGTGGCACCGGCATCTTGCCGGTGCAAAATGCACAGGCTGGAAGCCTGCGCTACCACTAAAAACTAAAAACTCGAAACTAAAAACTGGCTACTGAGCTACTGACTACTGATGTTCAAATTAATTTGGCGCAATACTATCCGGCATCCGTTGCGGGCCTCACTCACCGTGGCCGGCATGGCGGTGGCCGTCCTGGCCTTCGCCCTCTTGCGCACCATGGTGGCCGCCTGGTATGCCGGGGTGGAGGGCGCCTCGCCCACCCGCCTGGTGACCAGGAACGCCATCTCCCTGATCTACCCCCTGCCCATGGCCTATCTCGTCAAGATCCAGGCCGTGCCCGGGGTGGAGGCGGTGGTTTACGGCAACTGGTTCGGGGGCGTCTATAAAGACGAAAAGCAGTTCTTCCCCGTCTTCTCCGTGGACCCGCTGCGCCCCTATTTCGCCATCTACCCCGAATACCTCATGCCGGTGGACCAGAAGCTCGCCTTTTTCCAGGACCGCCGGGGCGCGGCTGCCGGCCGGGCCCTGGCCAACCGCTACGGCTGGCGCCTGGGGGACTCCATCATCCTCAAGGGCAACATCTATCCCGGGGAATGGCAGTTCATCCTGCGGGCCATCTATACCGGGGCGGAGTCCACCACCGATGAGGGCCGCTTCTATTTTCACTGGGAATACCTGAATGAGAGCCTGAAAAAGAGCGCCGACAGCCGGGCCGACCAGGTGAGCTGGTTTACCATCAAGGTGGCCCGGCCGGAGCTGGCCCCCCAGGTGGCGGCCGCGGTGGACGCCACGTTTAAAAATTCCCTGGCCGAAACCATCACCGAGACGGAAAAGGCCTTCTACCTGGGTTTCGTCTCCATGACCGAGACCATCCTCCTGGCCATCCAGGTGGTCTCCTGGGTGGTCATCGGGGTGATCCTGGTGGTCCTGGCCAACACCATGGCCATGAGCGCCCGGGAGCGCCTGGGGGAATACGCGGTGCTCAAGACCATGGGCTTTAAGGCGCCCCACCTGGTGGTCCTCATCCTGGGGGAGTCCTTGCTCCTGGCCGCGGCCGGCGGCCTGGTGGGGCTGTCTTTGACCTTTCCGGCGGTGTATGTCTTCAAGAGCCAATTGGGACAATATTTCCGGGTTATGCCCCTGACCCGGGAGACCCTGACCCTGGGCCTGGTCGTGGCCCTGGCCGTGGGCCTTCTGGCAGCCCTGTTCCCGGCCTGGCGGGCCGCGCGGGTGAGTATCGCCGAGGCGTTGCGCAAGGTGGGGTAGTGAGTTAGTAGTGAGTGGAATGCAAGGATAGAGGCAAGTGATCTTCTTTTCATGTTCCACTTTATAAAAGGGTTTATTTCATCAGTCCGTATGCTAACATGCCTTCCACAATAAGAGACAACTTTCCGGGTTAAAGTCGGTAAGGCGGATCTCGGATGGTAATCATAGGAGGAGAGCATGCCGCAACCATCTAAAACACTCGCCGTATGGGGCATCGCCAGCCTGATCTTGCTGCTGGCAGCGGTTCCGGCCCTGGCCCAGCAGGTAACCGGGGTGCCGGGGTCTCCCAGCGCCACCACCACTATCGATGGCAAGCAATTGCCTCCGCCGCCGCCGAAGTTCGGGGGCGTGATCAAGGAAACGGCGCAGCAATCCAAGCCTTACTGGCCGCCCCGCGTCGTGCCGCCCAAGGGCGCGCCCAATGTGCTGCTGATCATGACCGATGACGCGGGCTTCGGTGTCCCCAGCACCTTCGGCGGCGTGGTTCCAACCCCGGGGCTCGACCGCATCGCCACCAACGGCCTGCGCTACACCAACTTTCACTCCACGGCGCTGTGCTCGCCCACGCGCGCCGCGCTGATCACCGGGCGCAACCATCATTCGGCAGGCTTCGGCGTGATTGCCGAACAGGCTACAGGCTATCCCGGCTACGACAGCATCATCACCAAAGACAAGGCCACCATCGGCCGTATCCTCAGGGATAACGGCTATGGCACCTCGTGGTTCGGCAAGAACCACAACACGCCGGAGTACCAGGCCAGCCAGGCAGGCCCGTTCGACCAGTGGCCCAGCGGCATGGGCTTCGAGTACTTCTACGGTTTCCTCGGCGGCGACACCAGCCAGTGGCAGCCGAACCTCTTCCGCAACACCACGCAGATCTACCCGTTCCAGGGCCAGCCCGGCTGGAACCTGACCACGGCCATGGCCGACGAGGCCATCGACTACATGAATCGCCTGAACGCGCTGACCCCCGACAAGCCGTTCTTGATCTATTACGTGCCTGGCGGCACGCACGCACCGCACCACCCAACCAAGGAATGGGTGGACAAGATCAGCCAGATGAAGCTCTTCGACCAAGGCTGGAACAAGCTGCGCGAGCAGATCTTCGCAAACCAGAAGAAGCTCGGCGTGATTCCCGCCAACGCCAAGCTCACCTCGTGGCCGCAGGACCTCAAGGAGTGGGACCAGCTTTCGGCCGACGAGAAGAAGCTCTTCATCCGCCAGGCAGAGGTCTTCGCGGCCTACGTGGCCTACACCGACCATGAGATCGGCCGGGTGATCCAGGCGGTGGAGGACCTGGGCAAGCTCGACAACACGCTGATCATCTACATTGAGGGCGACAACGGCACCAGCGCCGAAGGGACGATGACCGGCACGCCCAACGAAGTCGCGATGTTCAATGGCGTCAATCCGACCGTCGAGGAGCAGCTCAAGTACTTCTACGACGTCTGGGGCACCGACAGGACCTACAACCATATGGCGGTGCCCTGGGCCTGGGCCTTCGACACGCCGTTCTCCTGGACCAAGCAGATCGCCTCGCACTTCGGCGGCATCCGCCAAGGCATGTGCATCGCCTGGCCCAAGCGCATCAAGGACGCGGGCGGCATCCGCCACCAGTTTCACCACGTCATCGACATCGTGCCCACCATCCTCGAAGTTACCGGCATCCCGGCGCCGGTCACGGTGGACGGCATCAAGCAGACGCCCATCGAGGGGGTGAGCCTGGCCTACACCTTCGACCAGGCCAACGCCAAGGCGCCGTCACGGCACCAGACGCAGTATTTCGAGATGTTCAGCGACCGCGCCCTCTACGACGACGGCTGGATCGCGAGCACGAAAGTCATGCGCGCCCCTTGGGACGGCTATCCGCCGAAGTTGGGCCCGCTCGACTACCCTTGGGAGCTGTACGACCTCAGGAACGACTGGACCCAGTCGGAGGACGTCGCTACCCAGTATCCGGCGAAACTGAAGAAGATGCAGGCGCAATTCTGGCAGGAAGCCAAGAGATACCAGGTGCTGCCGCTGGACAATTCTGTGCTGACGCGAGTCATCACGCCGCGGCCGAGCATCACCGCGGGCCGGAACGTCTTCACCTGGACCCGTCCGCTTACCGGCACGCCCAACGGCGATGCGCCGAGCATCCTCAACACCTCGTATAACTTCAAGGCCGAAGTGGAGATCCCGCCGGGTGGCGCCGAAGGCATGCTCATCACCCAGGGCGGCCGCTTCGGCGGCTACGGCTTCTACCTGCTGAAGGGGAAGCCGGTCTTCCTGTGGAATCTGCTGGATTTGGAGCGAATACGTTGGGAAGGCCCCGAGCTCGCGCCTGGCAAGTACACGCTCGAGTTCGACTTCAAGTACGACGGGCTCGGCCCCGGAACGTTGGCGTTCAACAATTACAGCGGGATAGGCCGGGGCGGGACCGGCGTCCTGAAGGTGGACGGCAAGGAGGTGGCCACGCAGAAGATGGAGCAGACGATACCGTTCATCCTGCAGTTCGACGAATCGCTGGACGTCGGCTCGGACACGCTGACCGGCGTCAACGACGCGGATTATCAACCGCCGTTCAAGTTCAGCGGCAAGATCAATAAGATCACCTTGACCATCGACCCGCCGCAACTGTCCCCCGAGGACATCAAGAAACTGGCAGCGGCGCAGCATAATAAGAAATCGAGTGAGTAGCGGGAGTAAACCCCGGGGCAGCCCTCTGAAGAAGGCTGCCCTTTCTTTCCCCTTGATCGGTGGGCAAAAAGTCCCCATTAGGCGATAATTACTAGTTATCAAAAGTTCCTGAGAAGTATCAATAATGGCAGTGACTGTTGAAAAAGCTATTTGGTGCAAGGTGCTTTTCCCTGGATTGGGCGGGTTTTCGAGTTTAGAACTTATTTTGGGGCGGTGGGAACGTCTATCAGCTTTTTCTTGAGGTTCATTTTCTCTTTAAGAGTCATCTTCCTCCATATTTTCGCTTAGGTTGAGCCGTAGTGGGTGATCTTTTCGATGTTGTGCACCATGCAATACAGTAACCACTGGATATTTACCTTGCTTTTTCCCCTCAGCGTAAAGCGATCTAAGCGCTTTTGGGTTCGGAGGTTGGCAAAAACTGGTTCAGCCACGGCGAACCGTTGGGGATAAATCTTTCGCCCCAGTTCACTATCAACCTTGCCGGCCATTCGTTTGGAAAAGTTGGTGAGTTCTACCCCGATGGGCACCCGGAGATATCTTCGTTTGCCGCCGCTAGCGGTCAGACACCGTAGATGCCAGGGACAGCTCTGGCAATCTTGCTCCTCAGCCACATATATTCTGCGCACCAAACCATCTCCGTAGGCTTTTTTCGCTATCCGCCTGAGTCTTTTGCCCTGCGGGCATAGGTAGTGGTCGGTGGCCTCCTCGTAACGAAAATCCTCTAAGGCAAACCTTTCTCGCCGGGGCCAGTACCGCCGTTGGGCCGCATAGCGGGGATCCCGCCGCCGGAAATAGATGTCAGGGATATAAGCATCCAGGTGCAGTTCCCGGCATTTCCGCAGATTGGTGTCGCTGTGGTAGTTGGTGTCGGCGGTGAAGATTTTTCCAGCAAAGTACTCCGCACCGTGCCCCAGACTCTGGAGATTCCCCAGAGCTCCCTCCAGCATGGGCGGCGCATGGGCGTGATCCTGACCCCGGCCGAAGGCCTCGGCGTGGATGATTACTTGGTGCTTGCCATCGATGAGGGCCTGGCTGTTGTACCCCTGGATGACCCCATGGGACGTTTTCATCTTGGCCGAGTCGTTGTCCGTGAGGTTGCTGCTGATCTCCTTACCCGTGGTCCCATACTTGGGGTCATTATCTTTGAGCCACTTCTCCAAGCGCTCGGCTTGCTTCTGCAGACGCTGCACTTGGTGCTCTCGGTCTCTTCTGCCTCCCGGACCAGGAGGAGGATCGTCTCCGTTATCTTCCTGTACGTGCTCCTTGAGCAGTTCCTTCACCTTGGCTTCGAGTCGCTCCTTCTTCCGGTGCAACTCTGACCGGGTCCCGCTCCATTCTTTGGAGGCAGTGGAGGGCAGCTTGAGGCCATCCAGGGCAAAGAAGGTCCCTCCGAGGAGGTCCATCTCTTGGCAGACCAAGAGGACATCCCGAAACAATGGCAAAATCTCAGCCTTCATGGCAGAAACAAAGGTGGCGATGGTGCTGTGGTCGGGCTGCTGCCCACAGGCCAGGGCGATGAAGACCACGTTCTCCCGACAGGCTTGCTCGATCTTCCGGGAGGAGATGAGCCCTCTAGAAGTAGCCCAATAAGACCATGTGCTTCCTCTCCACATGGTCGTTATTTATATCTGGTCCGAGACTAGCACAAAATCACTTAAAATACCAGTAAATAAGATATGTTATACCAAGTTGCGTTCAAATGAGTAATATGATAGACTGCTCCAAAAATAATCAAGGGGGCAGTCATGGGAAAAGTTACCAAGAGCATCCCCCACCTTTCCAAAGAGGAGGTTCAGGAAAGGATCAAGGCAACGGTAGGATTTTGGCGGGTGCAAAAATGGTTGGTTATTTGGAACGCCCTGGTTGATCCTCGAACTGCCGGGGAAATTGCTTTGCATACCGGACTTGCAGAGCAATCGGTTCACAATCTGATTTCCAGATATAATCGCTTGGGGCCGGAAGCGGTGGAGGGGCCAGGGAAGGGTGGACGGCGCCGCTCCTATTTGAGTTGGGATGAAGAGGCTTTGTTTTTAGAATCATTCCGACAGGCAGCACTTACCGGTCAGATCGCTACCTCTGCAGAAATCAAAGAGGCTTTGGAAAGACGTATCGGCCAAAAAGTCCATAAGACCACGGTCTACAGACTGCTTAAACGACAGGGTTGGCGGAAAGTGGTGCCCCGACCGTTTCACGTCGATGCCGACAAGGAGGAGCAGGCAGCTTTTAAAAAAACTCCCTGAAATTATTGCTGAAAAACTGGCAGAAAGGGACCCGGAAGATCACCGTCCGGTATTACTCTTTGCTCAAGACGAAGGGCGCTTTGGCCGTATCAGTGATGTCAGGCGCGCCTGGTCGCCTCTGGGGACGAGGCCACAAGCGCCCAGGCAGGTTATTAGAACTTATCTCTATGTGTTCACGGCGGTGTGCCCGGCATTGGGGAGAATGACCTCCCTAATCTTGCCCTGGGCCAATACGGAGATGATGAACATCTTCTTAAGGCAGGTGGCGGAGGATTTTCCGGATTATTTTATCCTCATGCTGGCAGATCAGGCTGGCTGGCATATATCCCAGAACATGGAAGTGCCTGAAAATATTAGGCTGATAAAGCTGCCCCCGCGAAGTCCGGAATTAAACCCTGCCGAACATATTTGGGAGGAACTGAGGGAAAAGAATTTTGCCAACCAGGCATGCCGGGATCTGGATGAGGTAGAGGACAACCTCTGTCGAGGGCTGAATAATCTCGCCAAAGACCCGGAAAAACTTCGTTCGATGACAAATTTTCCTTATCTTAATTTTACTTGTTAGATGGCAACTTGGTATTAGATGATTTTTTATGACTGAAATAACTTTGGCGGTATCTTCTTCAAGGAGGGAAATGCAGAGAAGCTCATCCCTTTTTCGACAGTCTCGCAAGTGATCTGTTCTCTTCACAAAACTTGGGTCAAGGGTTTCTTGTCATGCCTTGGAGATGTGAGGGATTTTAGATGGACGTTGGGTCAAAACGAGGCCCCATTCCTGTAACCTGGTAATAATCCGGTGCAGCAACAGTTCCAGTTTTCCTTGCAGCAACTCGGAGAGTTCCAGGCCAATTTCCATACTCAGGGGTTGGATGCCGATGAGGCAGATTTCCCGGGGCGCGACCTCGAGGAGTTTGGCCGCGGCCAGGACGTCCACCAACCCCAGGTGGTGGAGGGAAGCTTTGACGGCGAACAGGGCCGGTATCTCCTGGTTTTCCAGGACGCCGATGAAACCGGGCTCCCTGCCAAAATTCACCGCATCCACCACCAGCAACTGGTCGCGGCCTTCGATATAAGGCAAGAGGTCCAACCCGGAGGTGCCGCCATCCACAACCTCCAGATTGGGGGGCAGTTCATATTCATCCTCAAGGATCCGCACCGCCTGGACGCCTACGCCTTCATCTTGCATGAGGATGTTACCAAGGCCTAGCAGGGTTATTTTCGGGCATGTCATTTTCGGGAAGTATCGTCTATCCAGCCCCAAGCCAGACCGGCAACATTAATCGAGGAGGCATGGCGCCTTCGGTTAATCGGTTACGCAACTGGGCTACCACAAATATCACTTGAACTTTCGGCGGTTAATTCGCAAGGCCAGTTCGCGGATTATGGGGTTACAGGGCCTTGACCTTAGTGATGGACTGGCCTTTGGAATCCACCAGGTGGATGGCGCAGGCCAGGCAGGGGTCGAAGGAATGGATGGTGCGCAGCACTTCCAAGGGCTTCTCGGGGTCGACCACCGGGTTGCCTACCAAAGAGGCCTCATAGGGGCCCAGGGCGTCGCTCTGATTGCGGGGCCCGGCGTTCCAGGTGGAGGGCACCACGGCCTGGTAGTTCTTGATCTTGTTGTCCTCGATCACTATCCAGTGGGAGAGAATGCCCCGGGGCGCCTCGTGAAAGCCGAAGCCCCGGCTTTCGCCCTTCTTGTCAGCGGGATAATGAGTGCAGATAGCCAGATCGCCTTTGGCGATGTTGTCCACCAGGGCCTGCCACTGTTTATTGAGTTCGTCGTAGAGCACGGCGCAGCGGATGGCCCGGGCGGCGTGCCGGCCGATGGTGGAGTGCAGGGCCTCGGGCCCCACCTGGGCGCCCGCCACCTTACTGACGGTCTCCAAGACCAGGGTGGCGTACTTCTTGGTGGGCTCGTGACCGGCGGCGTACATGCAGAGGACATTGGCCAGGGGGCCCACTTGGGCCGGCTTGTCATAGAAGGACGGAGCCTTGACCCAGGAGTACTTGCCCTTGTCATTGAAGGCGGAGTATTTGGGCTCGGTGGTTTCGTCCCAGGGATGTTTGGTCCAATCGCCATTGTACCAGGAGTGCTTGATGGACTCCTTGACGCCTTCCCGGAAGAAGTCGTCGGTGTAAGAGGTGATGGGCTTGAAGGTCTTGAGGTCGCCGTCGGCGATGTAGCCGCCGGGAAGGCTGAAGACCGTGCCCTTGGTATCCATGGGCATGTCGGGGGCCGACAGATAGTTGGTGACGCCGGCACCGTATTTGGTCCAGTCGGCGTACATGGCCCCCACAGCACAAACGTCCACCAGGTAGACGTTCTTGACGAAGTCGCCCACCTCGTCGATGAGGGTCTTGATGTAATAGAGCCTCTCCATATTGAGGGCCGAGGGGGAATCCAGGTTGATGGCGGTGGAGACGCCGCCCGGCACCAAATTGGCGACGTGGGGCGTCTTGGCCCCCAGGATGGAGACGATCATGTTGGCCTTGCGCTGGTATTCCAGGGCCTGCAGGTAATGGGTGACCGCCAACAGATTAACCTCCGGGGGCAGCTTCATGGCGGGATGGCCCCAATAGCCGTTGGCGAAGATGCCGAGTTGGCCCGAGGCGACGATGCCCTTAAGCTTATCCTGGACCGCCTTGAGCTCCTTGTAGTCGTTCCGGGGCCAGGAAGAGAGGCTGTCGGCCAACTGGGCCGCCTTTTTGGGGTCGGCCTTGACGGCGGAGGTGATATCCACCCAGTCCAGGGCCGAGAGGATGTAAAAATGAACGATGTGGTCATGGGTGGCGTGGGCCGCCATCATCAGGTTGCGGATATACTGGGCGTTGAGTGGCACTTCCATCTTCAGAGCGTTCTCTATTGACCTCGCCGAGGTCAAGGCGTGTACCGTAGTTCAGACTCCGCAAATTCTTTGAGCAAAGGTGGGAGCATCCCTGGGGTCCCGGCCCTGCAGGATTATTTCGATACCCCGCCACATCTGGCCCGATGACCAGGCATTGGTGACCTTGCCGCCGTCAATTTCACAATCTATGCGCAAATGTCCTTCGATGCGGGTGATGGGGTCGATGGTAATTATTTTGGCCATGTTACCTCTCCTTAAGGGCAGAATTAGGCATGCTCAATGTGCAGCACCGGGAATCTCTTGACGAAATAGAGATAGGCCATGAGCTCGATGGCCACTATTCCCAAGGTGATGAAAATTTCCGCTGGAGCCGGGAAATATTGCCATCCGGACCCGGGGTTATAGCCAATGAGGAAGGCGTTGAAGCGGTAGAGGGTACCCGCCAGGAGCATGGCGACGGACGCCACGAAAAGCCAGCGAATCTCATTGCGCCAGACAGGGCTAAACAACAGCAAGACGGGCACCAGATACAGCAAGGTCTCCAGGAGGAACATGAAGCTTTGGAAACCACTGCTGAAGATCGGGGCCCCCCGTAAGAGGAGGTCGCCGATGCGGAGCACCAGGTAGACCACGGTAACCCAGGCCATCCCCACGAAAAGCCTGGAGAGCGTGGGAGTCTCAAAGGGTCGCTTGAAGGCGATGGAGGAGAGGATCGATTCAAATACCGTCACCGCGAACCCCATGGTGATGGCCGACAGCAGGAAAAAGAGCGGCAGCAGGCTGGTTTGCCACAGGGGCGAGAGCTTGTGGCCGGCGATGATCATAAGCGTCCCCAGGGAGGACTGGTGCATGGTGGGGAGCAGGATGCCCACGGCGGCGATGACCGGCAGCCAGCGCTCCAGGCGCTGCCGGGTGGCCACGGCCCTGGCGTTTTCGGGATTGCCTTCCATGATGGTGGGCAAGAGCTCAATCCACAGCACCACCACGTAAGCCCCGATGCAGAGCGCCACTTCTACCAGGACGGAGTTGAAGTTGACAGTCCAGGGTAGGAAGAGCTTGTAGCCGTTCCAGTAGCGTCCGATGTCCAGGAAGATGGCCAGGCCCGCCAGGCTGTAGCCGAAGACACTGGTGAGCACGGCGGAGCGCACCACCGGGTGGTACTCCCAACGGTTGAAGGCATAGACCAGGATGGCCGTGGCGTAGCCGCCGCAGCCCAGGGCGGTGCCCACCAGGACATCATAAGTGATCCAAATACCCCAGGGATAGCCGTCACTCAGGTTGGTGACCGCGCCCAGGCCAGCGGCGTAGCGGTAGAGCATGAGGATGACGCCGATCAGGGCCAGGGCGGCCAGGACCAGAAACGGCTTGGTGACTACCTTTCCACCTACAGGTTCCCATTCATTCGGATTCCGGGCCTGCATCCCAGCCAGAACCGACTGGCTGGCCTCTTCTTCCCCTGTCGATACCTCGAATTCAGACATAGTAAACTCCCCGGTTTAGGGTAATTCATGGCCGGTGGTGTTCTTATAAATTACGTAAAAGAGGCCACCCAGGACGACGTAGGGTAAGATCATGCCCTTATAAAGGGTGTGATACAAGGTTTCGGATTGGCTGGCCTGGGATTCGGGCGGCAACTGCGGCAAACCCAGTTTGTTATAAGGCACGTTGGCCAGCATGAGGACCTGGGTGCCACCCCCCTCCTTCTCCCCGAAGACCTGGTTCAGGTAAGGGGTTACTTGGCGATGAGTCTTGTCCGTCGAATCCACCCGCTGCAAGGGGTATTCGGCAACCTCCCCCACCTTGAGAGACAGCCGCCTCTTGGCCTCTTTCCGAAGGTCCTGGACGTTGCCGAAGATGGAAGCGCCGGTGGGGCAGAACTCGCAACAGGCCGAGTAGCCGCCGACGGCGATGCGGTGATCGCAAAGCTGGCATTTGACGATCTGGGGGAAGGTCTGGTCCCATTGAAATTTGGGGACGTTATAAGGGCAGGCAATCTGGCAGTAACGGCAGCCGATGCAGTTATTTTTGTTATACTTGACCACTCCGGTGGTCTGGTCTTTGGTCAGGGCCGACACCGGGCAGGCGGAGACGCAGGAAGGATCGACGCAGTGCATGCAGAGGCGCCTGACGTAAGAGTAGCCATTGACCTCCTGGTCCTTGGCCAGGCTGGTGCCGTTACGGTAGAGCTTGACGATATTGACCGTCCTGGCGGACAGGTCTACGGGATCGTCCCAGATACCATTGGGGTCGTAGTGGTCAGGAGGCAGGTGATTGTATTCTTTGCAGGCGGTCATACAGGCCTTACAGCCGATACAGACCGTGGCATCGTAAAGAATACCCATAGCCTCGGGAAGGCGGGGAAGCGGCTCCCGGGCCAGTGCCGGCGCCGGGGTGAGATTGGCCGCCAATAGCAGACCCCCGCCGGCCGAAACCTTCAGAAAATCTCTGCGGCTGAGTCCCATGGGCTATTCCTTCTTGTTCTCGGCGCCGGGGTCAGATTTCTCCTTCCCCAATTTCAAGGCAGTAACCGCGGCTGCTCCCACGGCCACTCCGGCCAATCCGGCCGCAATACCCACGGCGGCGGCGGAGACGCCATGACCTTCCGGGGCCTCAATGGGCGCAAAGGCGGTTGGCGGGGTCAAACGCAACTCTCCGCCTCCCACCCGGACCTTACCGCCTTCGAGGGGGATGCCCGCCGGGGTAAAATACTGCAGGCTGGCCTGTTCCGGTATGGGCTTAGTAAAGCCGACGCCTTTCTCGGAGCAGCCGAAGCAGGGGCAGCCGGTGCCCACCGGCCAGCTCCGGGGGCCGACGTCGCCGAAGAGCTGTTCGGGGCAGTTGTTGAAGGTCTCCGGCCCCTTGCATCCCATTTTATATAGGCACCAGCCCCGGCGGTGGCCTTCGTCGCCATACGCCAGGACGAAGCGGCCGGCGTCGAAATGCGCCCGACGCTCGCAGCCCTCGTGGATGAGCCGGCGATAGGCAAATTGGGGCCGGCCTTTTTCGTCCAATTCCGGCAGTTTCTTAAAGGTCAGGACATATAGGACAGTGGACAGAAAATTATAGGGATTGGGCGGGCAGCCGGGGATATTGATCATCGTAAATTTGCCGCCCAGGGCCTCGGCGGTGGATACCGCGCCGGTGGGATTGGGAGAAGACGAGGGAATGCCGCCCCAGGAGGCGCAAGAGCCGATATTGATTACCGCCATGGCGAGGGGGGCGGTCTCCTTAAGAATTTCCAGCACCGTCTTGCCGCCGATCTGGCAGTAGATGCCGCCGTCCTTCATGGGGATGGAGCCGTCCACCACCAGGATGAATTTGCCTTTGTTCTCCTCAATGGATTTCTTCCTGGCGGCTTCCGCCAGGTCACCGGACGGGGTGCTCAGGGTTTCATGGTAGTCCAGGGAGATGAGATCGAGAATCAGTTTTTCCACCGTGGGGTGGGTGGCGCGGAGCAAAGTTTCCGTGCAACCGGTGCACTCCTGCCCTGAAAGCCAAATGACCGGCGGCTTTTTGAGGTTCGCAACCGCCTCCGCGATCTTGACTCCCATGCCCACGGGCAGTCCCATGCCGGCGGCCGCGACGGCGCAAAACTTCAGGAAGTCCCGGCGGGAGACCATGCCAAAATACTCAGGCAAGTGCTGATCATCCTTATCCTTCATACGCCCTCCGGCTTCTTGGAAATATTGGCAATTTTATTTTTAGTAATCATAGTCAAGTTTAGAGTCAACTCTCCCCAGAAGATATTCGGACCATTGTCCAAGAACCTATCCAAGCCACTTCTGGACGTTTAAAGTGATATGACGAGAGACTGCTTGTTGTTACTGCGGTGGGATATATCTCTGCGACATTGTGCTGGGTGATTTCAGCTTCAAGGTATTTCGTGGCCCGCCTCTTTCCTCCCTCATCATTTTGGCTCGCTCCTGTTTATGTTCAGGCAACGAAAGGTATGTTTCTTTGCCATAGTTCTGGCGTTGGTCAGCCTGTTCCTCTATGGTGGAAGCAATTTTTGCGGCCATGGAGGAGGGAACCTTAAACGCCAGCCACATTGGGCACCATTCCATGAGCCATGCCCTCTTTTCAGCTGTCAGCGAGGATCTCTTAAGCCTTTTGCGATTTCCAGGAGGGCGCCATGCCAATCCTTGATAATGCCAAGGTGCTGGCCAGGTACGTTAATTAGCGATTACTGCTATCCTCCGAAACTTATCACCGGGCCAACAACTTCCCGATATCCAGAATATATATGCTCTTTGGTGCACGGTCCCGCCGCTTTCTCCTTCTTCTTTCGGCTTCCGCTTATCCCCACCAATTAGGGGTGAAGTTTCCAAGGTTATCGCGCCCAGAGCGCAAGCGTATCCTCAGCATCAACGGCCCTGGGGGATTAGGTTCGTCTACCTCGCTCAGTCGCGGCTATGTGGGAACCGCCGTCGCCTGTACCGATGGCCCGGCCACCCATCGACTCCTAATCTCCGACCCAACTCCGCAGGGCATGTTCACGGCCTGACTAAAATCCAGGATGAAGCGGTTAGAGGCTCGCTCTGGGGTGATCTTCCTACCTCTGCCCCCTTTTCCTTGCCCCCTTGTAGTCGGCCCCGGAGAGCCGCCAGGATGCAGGCAGGGCCGACTTGAGAAAGGCCTCGGCCAGGTGGGTAACGCCCGTTAGCAACCGCCTCATGGCCTCCAGGTCCTCCCTCTTCCAATTCTCTTTGCTTGCCCGGTCCCCTGCCAGCCGGCCCCTGACCCCCGGCGCCACCATGATGCAACCACTTGGGTGGTCCCTCCATGGCCCCGGTCCCAGCCCTGAGGATTTTCGGCCCCGGAGCCCAACCCGGGGACGGGTCCCATACCCCCCTTGGTAACTATGGTGGTCACGGAGATTTTTTCGATTTTGCGGTCCGTATAAATGCGAAAATTACCTCATTATGAAGGGACCCCTGGCAAATTTTTTTAATCGGAAATCCGCTTTTGGCGCCCCACCAATATGGCGGTAGAAATGCACCAGGTGCATTAGCTGGGACGATTTTGGAAAAGCAATATAAGGGTGAGGGCCTTGATGGGACCCGCCTAAAAATCTCACAGAAGTTTCTCGCCGAGGCGGTCTAAATTTGTGCTATCGTGCTTCTATAGAACAGGCTAAGAGGACAAGGGGAAGAAAATGTCATCCGACAAGAAGCCAGCCAAACACTTGACCATTTTAAAGTAAAATAAGTTAAGTGTTCTGAGTAGCCAGGGGGACAATTCATCAGGATCAGTGGAGGCAAAAGATTTACAAAAATTCTTGACGCCATACCTGAAATTTTTAAGGAGTTAGCCGATCATGGGCATTCCAATGGATAAGATCAATATCCGGAGGCTACTCACGGGCTTAGGCCTGGTAGTTATTCTGCTGCTGGCGTTGGCCTTTGTGTTGGGCCTGCTCTCCTTGCAGCGGACGCGGGAGATCGTTTCCGATGATTTTCAGCAGCAGCAGTTGATCCTGGCCAAGACCACCGCCCGGCAGATTGAAGACGGCCTGGAGTTTTTGCGCCGGGAGCTCAAGATCCTCAATTATTCCCCGGCCATCCAGTACCTGGGGGAGGTGGCCTGGTCCAACCGCATGCAGGTCAGCTTCGACGACCTCTCCAAATTGGGGGTAACCGCCATTGAGCGCATCGATTTTGCGGGTCCCAATGCCGGCCACACCTATATCCTGGACAGCGGCGGCCCCCGGATTATTAACTATAATATTAATGAAACCGCCCCCGAGGTGGCCTGGGCCAAAGATCCGGCCAACCGCGGCCGCGTCTTTCAGGGGCCGGTGGAAATTCAAGAGCGGGGCGACCACAGGATACCTCTCTTTATTATGGCCACGCCGGTATATGAAGTGAGCGTGGACGAGTCGCACCCCAAGGCGACGGGCCAGTTGGATGGGGTGCTCCTGTTTAAAATAGATGCCAGCCAGTTCACCGGCCACTACTGCGCCGGGATTCACTCCGGGCGCACGGGCTACTGCTGGGTGCTGAACAGCGATGGAGTATTTCTTTATCATCCGGAGAAAGAGTTCATCGGCGAAGACGCCTTTACCGCCCGGGGCCGGCGCAACCCGGTGATCAGTTTCACCAGGATCAACGAAATTCAGAAATCGAAAATGCTGGCCGGAGAGGAAGGGACTTCCCAATATAGTTCCGGCTGGCACCGGGGCGTCATCGGCGAGATGACCAAATTTGTGGCTTACAGCCATGCCAAGGTGAATCCGGATGGTTCCAGGATCTGGCCGGTGGCGGTGGTGGCGCCCACCGATGAAGTCTACGGCACCATCCATTCCCTCTACATCCGGCAATTCCTAATCCAGGGGCTGCTGATTTTTGCCCTGATTCTGGCGGCCTGCGCCGTTATTTATTATGAAATGCGCTGGTCGGTGGAACTGCAGCGAGAGGTGGATCTTACTACCACGGATTTGCGCCGCAGCCGGGAACAATATAAGTCGGTAGTGGAAAACGCCCGGGATTTTATTTTCTTACTGGATGAAAAGGGGACCTTCATCAGCGCCAATACGGCCGCAGCCCGGGCCTTCGGCACTCCGGCCGCGGGGATGCGGGGGAAACCCCTCTCAGAGCTGTTCGCCGCAGACGATGCCGCCGCCATATTTACGCAGATACGCGACGTGGTGGACAGCCGCAAAAGCTCGGAAGTCAAAGCCGCGGTACGCATCAAGGACCGGGTCTATTGGCTCTCCACCCATTTCGTGCCGGTCTTCGGGGAAGACGGCCGCACAGTGGAGTGGGTCCTGGTGATGGCGCGGGATATTACCGAAAGCCACCAGATGGAGGAGCAACTGTTCCAAACCGAAAAACTGGCTTCCCTGGGAACTCTGTCAGCCGGAGTAGCCCATGAGATCAATAACCCGTTAGGGGTCATCCTGGGTTTTACCGAGATCTTACTGGACCGCATTCCTGGGAGCACCAAGGAATACGAGATGCTTAAGACTATTGAACGTCAGGGGTTTAATTGCAAGCGCATCGTCGAGAACTTAATGGGTTTCGCCCGAACGCCAAGCCAACAGGAAGCCTTCAGCGACCTCAATCATAACTTGCAAACCGTGCTCCTCCTGGTGCAGAATACGCTTTTGACCAAAAAAATTGACTTGGAACTTCACCTGGCTCCCGACCTGCCCCAAGTGAAAGGAGGCGCGGGTGAATTACAACAGGTCTTCCTCAATCTCATCACCAACGCCGTGGCGGCCATGCCGGAAGGGGGCAAACTTACGGTTGAGAGCCGCTTCGATGCCGGTGAGAATGCGGTGGAAGCTATTGTCGCCGATACCGGTACGGGTATTCCCAAGGAATATGTGGACCATATCTTTGACCCATTCTTCACCACGAAAAAGGTGGGAGAGGGCACGGGCCTCGGCCTGTTCGTCAGCTATGCCATCGTGGAAAAGAATAGCGGCCACATCCGTTTCGAAACTCGTACTGGTGACGAAGCCCCCAACGCCCATGGCACCACTTTTTTTGTTTCTCTGCAGCCGGAACCGGCCCCCGAGACTGTGAGCCCCAAAAATGCGGCAAGTTAAAGTGCCAGGAGGTTTTCATGCCTGATGAAAAGAAAGTCCAGGATTTGATGATCCCTCTGGAGGATTACCCTCACATCCCCTATTGGTTCACCCTGCGCCAGGCCATGGCCATCCTCCGGGAGGCGGCCATCACTTTTGAGGGGCAATTCGAACCCCTGGCGGTCCTAGTCTTTGATGAAAAGTACCAGCTCATGGGTATCCTCTCCCTGCGTGACATCATTAAGGGGCTGGAGCCAAGATTCCTTTATGAAAGTATCACCCTGGCCCAGGCGGAGGGCGAACTTCCCGGCAGTCTGAGAGGCTTGTTCGGTCCGGAATTGCAGAAAGCCTCCCAAAAGCCGGTAAGCGAGTTCATGAAACCCAATGAAGCTACCATCAATGCCGATGATTCCATTGCCAAGGCCCTTTTTTTAATGATCAAACAAAAAGTGAGCCGGCTGCCTGTGCTCCAGGACAACAAATTGGCCGGCATGATTCGCTTGAGTGATCTCTTCATGGAGATCTCTGATATTGTTCTGGGCGATGACAACTCGGGGTCCTCCCCCCATTCCGATAATTCAGCCGCGCTTTGAGGGGATTGAAAATGTACCTGAGGGCAGTTTCTCTGGTATCTATCCTTTTATGTTTGACCATCGCCGCCTGCCTGACCCCCTCTGCGGTCCTGGCCGCCCCACCCTCAATTCCAGCCGGTGACCACCTGACTTTGTCCGGCCTGGTGACCAACCTCATGGGCAAAGGTTTCAAGGAAGCGGCCGTGGAAGTGCTGGTGAACGGCCAGCCCGTCAAGCCCACGGGTACGGAGGCGGAAATCGTCACCGGCAAGCCCGGCGGCTACGTGGCCGAATTCATCCTGCCAGCTGGCACCCTGCCTGCGGCCAAAGTCGAGGTCCAGGCCAGCAAGGCCTCCTGGAAGCCGGTGCCGGCAACCCCGGTGAGGGTAGTGGAAGCCGGGGTCGACGCCCAGGGCAACCGCCTGTTCCAGGCAGCCCAAAACCTCACCATGGAGCGCAGCATCACCGCCGGCTTCTGGATCGCTGCCATCATCCTGCTGCTGGTTTACGTGGTCATCTCCTTCGAGTGGATGCACCGCACCCTGATCTCCTTTCTGGGCGCGGCCCTCATCGTCTTCATCACTTATACCCTGGGGAACTGGGACAAGTCCTTCTACATCATCTCCTTCGACGACGCCATGGGGGCCATCGACCTCAACGTCATCTTCCTGCTCATGGGTATGATGCTCTTCGTGGGGGTGATGAAAAAGACCGGGATGTTCCAGTTTATGGCCTATAAGGCCTATGCCCTGGCTAACGGCAATGTCTTTGTGCTGGCCATAGTCCTCCAGGTAATTACCGCGGTCATTTCGGCCTTTATCAACAATGTCACCACCATGCTCCTGGTGATCCCGGTAACCATCGAAATCGCCGTCACCCTGAAGATCAACCCCTTGACCCTGCTGATCCCCGAGGCCTTTGCCTCTAACGTCGGCGGCACCGCCACCCTCATCGGCGACCCGCCCAACATCCTCATCGGCTCCTATGCCGGCCTCAGCTTCGGCCATTTCGTCCAGAACTTGACCCTGATCTGCTCCATTTCCCTGGTGGTCTCCTCCTTCTTCTTCCTGTGGTGGAATAAAAAAGGCTACGCCAGGGCTGAAGTGAAGGACATACCCCGCACCATCGAGTATCTGAAAGAAGCCTACCAGATCACCGACAAGAAGTTAATGATCCAGGCCCTGATGTTGCTGGGCTTCACCATACTATTCTTTATCCTGGGAGGGATGCTGCATCTGCCGGTGGCGATCCCCGCCCTGGTGGGCTCCCTGGTGCTGCTGGCCATCTCCGGGGAAGACATCGTGGAGATGCTGGAGAAAGAGGTGGAATGGCCCACCCTGATCTTCTTCGCCGGCCTCTTCATGGTCATCGCCGGGGCCGAAGAGACCGGCCTGATCCAGGTGATCGCCAACTGGGTGAAGGACGTCTCGGGCGGCAACCTCACTGTGGCCGTCGTCATTGTTCTCTGGGTGAGCGCCATTGCCTCGGCCTTCATTGACAACATCCCCTTTACCGCCACCATGCTGCCCATCATCGCCTTTTTGAATCAGACCATCCCCGGGGCGGAGTCCGGCGTGCTTTGGTGGTCCCTGGCCCTGGGGGCCTGTCTCGGCGGCAACGGCACCATGATCGGGGCCAGCGCCAACGTGGTCACCGTGGGTCTGGCGGAAAAAGCGGGCTACAAAATCTCCTTCGTGGAATACATGAAGGCCTGCTGGTGGCCCATGATGATCACCGTCACCATCTGCATGGTTTACCTGCTGATTGCTTATTAACACCAGGAGGTGGATCATGAAAGTGGCCAAGGCAATTGACCTTTATCTGGATTACCATCGGCTGAACTCCCAAAAAAAAAATACGCACCGGACTTATGGGTCGATCCTGTCGAAGTTCCGAAACCAATTCTCTGATCGAGACCCGGAGTCAATCTCACCCGATGAGGTTCTCTCCTTTCTGGTCGGTCTGAATGCATTCTCTCAAAAATTTTTCATAAAATTTCCATTGAATATAGGAAGGATTTTGGCTATTCTTCTTTAAGAATATCGCTATGAAAGGCAAGAAACCCAATCACGGTCGGGGGACCGCCCTGGCGGAAAGCCCGGAATCCCAAGGGACTCAAATCAAAGGTCGTCTCTGGATTGAAAGGGAGGGGGAGATCTTTTTGAGCTGGGGCCGGGTGGTGCTGCTGGAGCAAATCCGGGAAACCGGCTCCATCTCCGCGGCAGCCCGCGCCATGGAGATGGCCTACAGCCATGCCTGGACCCTGGTGGCTAATATGAACCGCCTGGCCGGGGAAGAACTGGTGGCCCGGACCAATGGCGGCCGTAACGGCGGTAAAGCCTGGCTCACCCCGGCAGGGGAGGCAGCCGTAGCCCAATTTTGGGAACTGGCCGGCAAGTTCCGGGAATGGCTCATGAATCAAGAGGCTTAAGCTATGGTCAGATTTTATTTTGGGCAGCGTTATCCTATTAAAAGAATAGCGCGTGCGTATTTTGATTCCGGCCCATAGAACCACCGCAAGCAAGAATTATGAAATACCAAATTATCCACCCAAGGTGAGATGGAGGTTAGAAAGCGTATGAGCAAGCCCACCTTAAACATTAATGGGATGACCGTTGAATTCCAATCCGGGCAGACCATCTTGGAAGTGGCCCGGGCGGCAGGAATCTATACCATCCCCACCCTGTGTTACCTCAAAGACACTACGGCTACCGGATCATGCCGCATGTGCATGGTGGAGGTGGAAGGGGCGCGGACCCTGTTGCCGGCCTGCGCCACGGCGGCCACGCCCGGGATGGCGATTAAGACCGAATCGCCCCGGGTGGACGCCTCCCGCCGGATGGTGCTCGAACTGTTGTTGGCCTCCGGCAACCATAACTGTCTGGTCTGCGAAGCCAACGGCGTCTGCGAGTTGCAGGCCCTGGCCTACCGTTATCAGGTGGCGACCCCCAGTTTCGCCTATCCGCCGGACCGGCCTTATTATCTCGAAGATGATAAGAATCTGATCCGCCGGGATTTTTCCAAATGCATCATGTGCGGCCGCTGCGTGCGGGCCTGCAACGAGAAGCAGGTGAATCAGGCCATCAGCATCGGCTACCGGGGGGCCGACAATAAGATCGTCACCCGCTCGGATAATGCCTATAGCGATTCGGACTGCGTCTTTTGCGGCGAGTGCGTTCAGGCCTGCCCGGTGGGAGCCTTGTTGGAGCTGAAGGCCATCGGCAAGGCCAGGTCGTGGGAGACCAGGAAGGTCCGCACTACCTGTCCCTACTGCGGCGTGGGCTGCCAGTTGTGGCTGCACGTCAAGGGCGGCAAGATCGTTAAGGTGACCGGCGTGGAAGGCGCCGCTCCCAATCAAGGCCGCCTCTGCGTCAAAGGCCGCTTCGGCTATGACTTTATCTACTCTCCGGAACGGCTGACGATGCCGCTGATCAAGAGTGGCGACGGCTTCCGGGAGGCCTCCTGGGATGAAGCCCTGGATCTGGTGGCCGATAAGCTCAAGGAAACCATCGCCAAGCACGGCCCGGACGCCATCGCCGGCGTCAGTTGCGCCCGCAGTATCAACGAAGATTCTTACCAGATGCAGAAACTTTTCCGCGCCGTGATCGGGACGAACAACATCGATCACTGCGCCCGAACCTGACACGCTCCTACTGTCGCCGGACTGGCGACTTCATTCGGTTCCGGGGCGATGACCAATTCCTTCGCCGATTTTGCGAAGGCTAAGATGTTTTTTGTGATCGGCTCAAATATGACCGAGGCCCATCCGGTGGCCGCGACCTTTCTGAAAAATGCGGTGCGCAACGGGGCCCAGCTCATTGTGTCTGACCCGCGCCGCACCAAGTTGACCGAGTTCGCCGATGTCCATGTGCCCCTTAAGGTCGGCTCCGACGTGGCCTACCTCAATGGTTTGATGCACGTCCTGATCACCGAAAACCTCTATGACCAGAAGTATGTCGAATCGCTGCTGCACCGGCTTCGAGGCCCTGAAGGCCAAGGTCATGGAGTACCCGCCGGAGCGGGCCGCGGCCATTGCCGGCATCAGCGTGGAGATGCTCATTGACGTAGCCCGCCGCCTGGCCGCGGTCAAACCCCTGATGCTCATCTATACCCTGGGGATTACCGAGCACACCTGCGGCGTCAATAACGTCATGAGTTGTGCCAACCTCCAGATGGTCTTAGGGAACGTCGGTTTTGAGTGCGGCGGCGTCAACCCGCTACGCGGCCAGAACAACGTGCAGGGCGCCTGCGACATGGGGGCGCTGCCCAACGTCTTTCCCGGTTATCAAAAGGTGGAAGACCCGGTGGCCCGGGCCAAGTTCGAGGCCGCCTGGGGGGTGAAGAAGCTCCCGGAAAAGAACGGCCTGATGATGCCGCAAATGATGGACGGCCTGGTGGACGGCAAGATCAAGTTCTTTTATGTCTTCGGAGAAAATCTGGCCAACACCGAGCCGGATATCCGGCATGTGGAGCATTGCCTGGAGTCGGCCGAATTCATGGTCTGCCATGATATCTTCCCCACCGAAACCACCCGCTTCGCTGACGTCATCTTCCCGGCCGCGGCCTGGAGCGAAGACGATGGCACCTTCAGCAACTCGGAGCGCCGGGTCAGCCGGGTGCGCAAGGTCTCCCAGGCGCCGGGACAGGCCAAGCCCAACTGGTGGATTTTTAAGGAACTGGCCAAACGCCTGGGGCAGGAGTGGGTCTCCAACAGCGCCCAGGATATCTGGGATAACGAAGTCTCCCATCTGGCGCCCTCCCTGGTAGGCGTCAAGTATTACCGTATCGAGGGCGACGGCCTGCAATGGCCGGTGCCCGATTGTGATCATCCCGGCACCTGCACCCTGCACAAAGATGGTTGTTTCACCTGCGGTCAGGGCCGCTTCGCTGCGGTGGATTGGACCCCGCCGGCGGAAGTGCCGGATGAGGAATACCCCCTGGTGCTCAGCACCGGCCGCCGCCTCTATCAATACCACAGCCGCACCCAGACCGGTCGCTGCCTAGGCCTGAACGATATCTTGGGAGAAGAGACCGCCGATATCTCTCCCCTCGATGCCGAGAAATTGGGCATCAAGCACGGTGAGGTGGTCTCCGTCAAGTCGCGACGCGGTGAGGTGAAGGTCAAGGCCAAGGTCACCCAGGAAGTGCCCCAAGGCATGGTGTGGATGGCCTTCCATTTCCGGGAAGCCTGTGCCAACTGGCTCACCAACCCGGTGTTCGATCCGGTCTGCCAGACCGCTGAATACAAGGCCTGCGCGGTGCGGCTGGAGAAAGCCTAAAACTCCCCATAAATCTCGGGCTAACCCCCGCCCATAGCCCGGGTGGGGGCAGCCTCTAAGTTTATATCGTTTTTGGTAAAATCATGAATATCTGTGCCTATTCTTTTGAGGAATTTCTGCAACTGGTCAAGTCCTTCCATGGCCAGGCCGCACCCGGGGTGGTCCTCGGCGGGATCATGGTGAATGCGGCTCGGCGGCTACTACCGGCGGAGGTCTTATTCGACGCCATCTGCGAAACCAGAAATTGTCTGCCGGACGCCATCCAGCTTCTTACTCCCTGTACCATCGGCAACGGCTGGCTCAAGGTGGTCAACGTGGGCCGCTTCGCCCTGACTCTTTACGATAAGTACGGGGGGGAAGGCGTGCGGGTCTTCCTGGACCCGGCGAAGGTGGCCGACTGGCCGGAAATTAATTCCTGGTTTCGCCAACTCAAACCCAAAAAGGAGCAGGACCCCGACCGGCTTCTGGAAGAAATCAAGGAGGCCGGGGCGGAAATCCTGGAATGGCAGCGAGTCAAGATCCGCCCCCAGTTCCTGGGCAAGCGGAGCCGAGGCCGGATGATTATCTGTCCCCTCTGCCGGGAAGCCTATCCCGCCCAGGATGGCGGCATCTGTCGCGGCTGCCAGGGTGAGGTGCCTTACCTGAACGACCAATGCCGGGAAGAGATCGGGAGCCTTGGCCCTCCCCTGCAAACGCTGCCCGCGGAGGAGGCGGTGGGCCGCCGGGCCTTGCACGACATGACCTTGATCATCCCAGGGGCCAGTAAAGGCCCGGCCTTTGAGAAGGGCCAGGTGATCGGCGTCGGCGACCTCTGCCGGTTGCAACAGATGGGACGGAGACACCTCTATGTCATGGAAGAAAATCAGGTCGGCCCCGAGTGGTTGCACGAAGACGAGGCCGCCCTGGATTTTGCCCGGTCCCTTGCTGGCGAAGGAGTCACTTTTGCCGAGCCTCCCCGGGAAGGCAAGCTCAATCTGGTAGCCACGCAAGATGGGTTGCTGGTGGTGGACGAAGAGCGCCTGGAAAGGTTCAACCTGGTGCCCGGCGTGATGTGCGCCTGCCGCCAGGGCTTCACGCTGCTCAACCAGGGCCGGATTCTGGGCGCTACCCGGGCCATTCCCCTGTTTCTGCCCCGGGCCGACTTTCTCAAAGCAATGGCCATCCTCAGCGACGGCCCTTTATTTCAGGTGCTGCCGCTACGGCCACCTCGCGTCGGTATTCTGGTCACCGGCACGGAAGTCTTCATGGGCCTGGTGGAGGACAAGTTCGTCCCTATCATCACCACCAAGGTGGAGCAATTCGGCGGCCAGGTGCTCAAGTCCCTGATTGTCCCGGATGATCGGCGGGCCATCGGCGAGGCGGTGCGGGAACTCCTGGACTGCGGGACCGATCTCCTGGTGACCACCGCCGGACTCTCTGTTGATCCCGATGATGTTACCCGCCAGGGTTTGGCGGATGCCGGGGCGACTGACATGCTTTACGGCGCGCCCATCGTCCCCGGAGCCATGACCTTGCTGGCCCGCATCGGGACGGTCCAGGTCATGGGGGTGCCGGCCTGCGCCCTGTACTTCAAGACCACCAGCTTCGACCTCTTGCTGCCGCGCCTGCTGGCGGGTTTGGAAATCACCCGGCGTGATTTAGCGCGCTTAGCCAACGGGGCCTTCTGTCTGGGCTGTAAGGTGTGCACCTTTCCCCAGAAATGCCCGTTCGGCAAATAAATCGAGGCCAATCCATGATTTGAGATGATGGGCATTTGGGCAAACCTTAACGATTATGCCTGTAAGCCGCCAGGAAGGGAGAAACCATGAAGTTGAACATGGGGAATATCATCAAAGGCACGGTGGTGGAGATCAAAAGGGGCATGCTTATGACCAAGGTTAAGGTGGACATCGGCGGCGGCAATATCATCACCGCCATGGTCACCGACGCGGCCTTGGAAGAATTAGACGCCCAAGTGGGGGACGAAATGGAGGTTCTCAAGACCACCGGCAGCATGGCTGCCAGAGATTTGCACTAATTTATTCTAATTCTGGTCAACCTAGCGGGCGTGACCGTGGAAGACCCCCCCCTGGAGATTCGCCAAGCCAGGAAAGCCTTGACCACCGCTTTGATATATTACTTAATTGTATAATCTAAATATCTGAGCGTTCGTAATTATTACCATAATGTATGGTATTGCAGACTGAGGGCTCATGGCGATCAATCTTCTAAGTCTATTTTACTAATTAATAAAAATGGTTAGCCATATGGGGCGTTTGTGGGCATGATGTTTGCTTCTTCCTTTAACAAAATTTCGATAAGGATTATGGAACGGTTTCGAAAATTTCACTATGGAACTAACCCCCTTATGGTTGACCTTAAAAGTGGCCGGAGTGGCAACCCTGGTGACTTTTATCGTCGGCGTGAATCTGGCCTTTCTGGTGGCCCGGAGCCGCTTTTGGGGCCGGGAAGGCCTGGACGCCTTCTGCACCCTGCCCCTGGTCATGCCTCCCACGGTCCTGGGCTACTACCTGATCGTCCTGATCGGGCGGCAGGGCTGGCTGGGCCGCTGGCTCCAGGAAACCTGGGGAATTTCCCTGATTTTTACCTGGCAGGGGGCCGCGCTGGCCGCAGCGGTGGTGTCCCTCCCCCTGATCTTCAAGTCGGCCCGGGCCGCCTTTGAAGAGGTGGACCATAACCTGGAAGACGCCGCCCGCACCCTGGGCCTGTCGGAGGCTGCGGTCTTTTTTCGGGTGTCCCTGCCCCTGGCCTGGCGGGGAATTCTGGCGGGGGCCATGCTGGCCTTCGCCCGGGCCATGGGCGAGTTCGGCGCCACCCTCATGGTGGCCGGCAACCTCCCGGGCAAGACCCAGACCCTGTCCCTGGCCGTGTACGACGCGGTCCAGGCCGGCAATGACGCAGGAGCCACTATCCTGGTAATCATCATCTCGACGGTGTGCCTCACCATCCTGATGGTCTCCGGCAAGGCCTTGAAGGCCGGCTATATGTGAAGTAAAGGTGACTTGTATGAATGATCTGAAGTCCATCTTCACGCTGTTATTGGGAACGCTGATTATCTGGGCGGCACCGGCCCTGGCAGACCAGGAACTGATCGTCTCCGCCGCCGCCAGCCTCACCAATGCCCTGAAAGAGGTGGCCGGGCAATTCGAAAAGACGCATCCCGGCGCCAAAATCGTCTGTAATTTCGCGGCATCCGGGTCCTTGCTCCAGCAAATCGCTCAGGGCGCCCCGGTGGACGTGTTTGCCGCGGCGGACCAAAAGACCATGAACCAGGCCCAGGAGAAGGGGCTCATCGTACCGGCCAGCCGGAAAAACTTTGTCAGTAATAAACTGGTGCTCATCGTGCCGGGAAAGTCGAGTCTGCCGCCGGCGAGTCTCGGAGAGCTGGCTTCGCCGGGGGTAAAACGGGTGGCCCTGGGCAATCCCGAAACCGTGCCGGTGGGGCGCTACACCCAGGAGACTTTGATCAAAGCAGGGTTATGGGAAACCCTGAAACCCAAGTTTATTTACGGGGAATCGGTGCGCCAGGTGCTGGACTACGTGAGCCGGGGCGAAGTGGACGCGGGGTTTGTCTTCGCCACCGATGCCGCCATTGCCCAGGGGAAGGTGAAAACGGTGGCCGAGGGCCAGGGGCACCAGCCCATTATCTATCCAGTGGCCCTGGTGGCGGCAAGCCAAAAGCAGGCCCTGGCCCAGAGCTTTCTGGATTTTATCTTGAGTCCGGCCGCCCAGAAGATCTTCAGGGGGTATGGCTTTGGCCCGGCCTAGCTTGCTCAGCCTTTGTCACCCGCAGATAGCCAAACCGGAAGGATTATGAAGATTCTGGTGGAGATCAAAAAACGGTTGTGGTCGGGGCGTCGGGTCTTCTCTTTGGACGTGGCGTTTGCCTCGGATAAAGACTTCGTCGTCCTGTTCGGTCCCTCGGGTGCAGGTAAGAGTCTCACCCTGCAGATCATCGCCGGCCTGAACGACCCGGATGAAGGGTGTATCATGATGGGGGAGCGTACCCTCTTCGATTCCTCCCGGAAGATCAGGGTGCCGGCCCGCCACCGAAACCTGGGTTATGTCTTCCAGGATTACGCCCTGTTTCCCCACCTGACCGTGGCCCGGAATGTTTCTTTCGGCCTGAAACGGGGCTGGCCTTGGTATCTCCCCCAGGGAGAGCGGCTGCGCCTGGAGGAGTTACTGGAGAATTTTGAGTTGACCTCCTTAAAAGACTGCCTGCCCCGGGACCTCTCCGGAGGACAGCGCCAACGAGTGGCCCTGGCCCGGGCCCTTATCCGCCGGCCCAGCCTCCTGCTCCTGGATGAACCCTTTTCATCCCTGGATACCCTCCTGCGGGCCAAGATGCGCCAGGAACTCTTGAAGATTAAAGAGCAGTTTGCCATCCCGGTCATACTCATAACCCATGACCCCGAGGACGTGGCGGCCCTGGCGGAAACTGTGGTGCTCTATGAGAATGGCCGGGTAAGCAAAATAATGGCGCCCGCCAGAGAAGGGTATCCGGTCAGGGAACTCCCCTCGTTATCACCTTTGGCCGCCACCCTGGCCCATGAATTCCCCCAACAAAATTCAAAAGCCCTTCCCATAATCACCTGATGGCCGAACCCATCAGTCAATTTCCCGTCCAGCGCTATCGGGAAGGCCGGCTGACCACCGTGCCGGATAAAGTGGCCGTGGAAGAACCCCTGGAAATTCGCCTGCACGGGGAGCCTTTCCAGGTATTGATGCGTCTGCCGGGCTGGGAAAAGGAACTGGCCCTGGGCTTTCTTCATACCGAGGGGATCGTTTGTCACCTTAGCGAGGTCACCTCTATTCACTTTTGCGGCGCCGCCACGGACCCCCTCCTGCCGCCCAACGTGGTGGACGTGCAGGTGACCGACGCCGCTTGGGAGCGGCGGGGCCGGCGACACCTGGAGGTGACCTATTCCAGTTGTGGGCTGTGCGCCAAGCAGGAGGTAGGTGAGATCCGCCGGGATACCGTTCCGGTGGACAGCGCTCTCACCATTGCCGCCCCTATGCTTCTGGACCTAATAGGACGGATGGAGCAGGAGCAGACCATTTTCCGAGAGACGGGCGGCACCCATGGCGTGGCCCTGGCACCTGCCGATGGCGCCTTCTTCCTGACGGCCGAAGATGTGGGGCGCCACAACGCCATGGATAAGGTCATCGGCAGAGCGCTGCTTCAAAAACAGGACCTCTCCCGTATGGTGGCCCTGCTCAGCGGCCGCATCAGCTTCGAAATGGCCCTGAAAGCCATTCGCGCTCGCATCCCCATCCTGGCTGCGGTCTCGGCCCCCACCTCCATGGCCCTTAACCTGGCTCAAGAACTCAACCTCACCCTGGTGGGGTTCGCCCGGGAACGGCGCCTCAATATCTATACTCACCCCTACCGCATAACAACCAATAACCAATATTGTCCCTAAAATTTTTTGGATTTTACTAAGTATAATCGTAGGGATAAATTTACCCCAGCCCTAAATGGTCATTCGGCGCGCAGCAAGGAATCTCAATTTTTCTTAATGCTTGAGCCACTTCTTTCCCTTCGAAGTGACAAAAAAACAGTCTTGAAATGGCCTCTAGTAGCTAGATTACTTGCCACTAGAGACCTCTGCCAAAAGCCTTTTTGTCATCCTGAGCGAAGCGAAGGATCTCAGGTTTTGGTGGCACAGGCTTGCTAGCCTGTGCTGGAATAGGCACAGCCTGGAAAGGCTGGGCTACCAAACCGAGATGCTTCGGTCGCTTCACTCCCTCAGAATGACAGGTGCAAGGACTTTCGCAGAGGTCTCCACTATCAACCATTCCCATTTTTTCTGATAACTAACCCATATCGAACATTGGCTTCGGGCACTTGGCTACTACCGAATCCATTTGACCAACCGAATAGGTCAAGCCACCAGGGCTCATTCAGGGACCATAAATAGACCAGTATCCCTCTATCAAAGAGAAAAAGACATCTGCGAGTTCCTGCGGTCGTAATTTTCTGCCTAGTTGTTCTTCGAGCATCACCACTTTGTATCTCTCAACAGGCTGTGGATTTTGCAATCGACATCCATCATATCTTCAATTGGTTGCAGCCTTTGGGAGGAGGCGATCATGGCAAGGTATCGACTATTTTCACTTTTAAGTTGGCAATAAAAAAGGCAGGGCCACATCGGACCCTGCCAAGGCCATTACGCTCAAACATTACAGGGATGAGCAAGTGGCCGCCCAGATCGGTGATTAATCCGCCTGCGTGAGTTAGGGCTCCAGTCGTTTACCGCCGTTTTGACTTTGCGAAAAAACGCAGGAATTATGCACTTCTCGATTTGTCCTCGACAGACTAAGGCCCGCCGGTATGGCACTGGCTACACAGGATTTCCGGGGGGACTTCTCCTCCAGGGTGGTCGAATTTTAACCCCTGCAGGCTCACAGTCTCCGGTTCTGGCTGACCGCCTTGGGAGGTGATTATATGACACGTGTTGCATGAATTGGAGATGGCCCGGCCTGTCTTGTCGACATGGGAACCATCGTGGCAGCGAAAGCAACCCGGCCAAATATAATGCCCGATATTGTTGGGCCGCACTTTCCAGTCCGTTTTCATTTCCGGGAAGAAATTGTCTTGAAAGATCCTCTGAGTCTCGGAGATCGCCTGGCGGATCTTTGGCTGGTCCTGGTAATCAGAGTAGTCTTTCGAGAGTTTTTGAGCAATCAGGGCAAGCCCAGGGGCCTGCGAAACGGCCTCGCCGGCCTTGACCAGAGCCTCGGCCGCCTTCACTTTTATGGAAGCAATGGCAGGATCGATACGACGCAGCCACAAGGAATCATCCAGAGCGCGGTAGGGAGAATCGAAAATGTGGGTGGGACGATTGTGGCAGTCGACACAGTCGAGCACCCGCATGGGCAGAGTTTTTTGTTGGGGGGTCAATGGATTGTTTTGTGACTCGTAGACGGTGACGGCGCCTGTCTCTCGATTCGTCACGCGCACCCAGGGTATGGTTTGCCGGCTCTCGTCCGTGGCTATGTACTCCATGCGGTTGGACACATTCATATGCCAGTGGATGCCTCCAACCGGCCCCTTGGTGGCAATTGCCCCTCCCACATAAACCAGCAGTCTTATGTTCCACGGAGTGTTTTGCTTGTCAGGCAGGAAGAATTGGCGACGCAGTTCCAGCCATCCGTAAAATTTCGCCGGCCAATGGCACTGTTCGCAGGTTTCCGGCGCGGGCCGCAGGTTTTGGACCGGCACTGGAATGGGCCGTGGATATCTGTCGAGAACGGTTGCATAGATCTGATAGAGGCCGGAGATCTTGGCGCGGACATACCAGGAGGCGCCCGAGCCGATATGGCATTCCGTACATCGTACCCTTGAGTGGGGAGAGCTTTTGTACGTGACGTATTCCGGCTTCATCACCGTGTGGCACAAAGCGCCGCAAAACTCCGACGATTCAGTCACCTCAAACGTGCGGTAGCTTCCTAAGGCGCTGAGTATAAGAACAAGGAACACGCAGGCAAGCGCCGCGACAAGGTGGCGCGTGCGCCTCCCGCCACTTGCCTCAACGCGGGCCTCCGCCGCCGTCAGCTTTTTGCGCCGGCGGAGTTCCAGCCATAATCCCCCTCCCGCGCAAATGAGGCCGATCCAGAAAAATGACGGGACAATCAGGAAAACCAGGATGCCCATGTAGGGCTGTCTGAAACCGGTAAAAAAGTCAATTGCTATCAGACAAACCGCGGCGAACAGGCTGCCTATGGCCAGCACCAGGCCGAAGATGCCAAGCCAGTTGCCGATCAGGGCGGAAACCCATCGGGGACGCGGAGTCTTATGCCCATTCATGAAGGGGTTCCATATCGATGCTAAGAGAGCGGCTACAGACGGTCACAACCCTCAGTGTTTCGCAACGGACTTAAGATACGCGATAACGTCCTGCAGTTCTGCATCGGTTAACTTAAATTCCGGCATTTTCACTTTGGGGTCGATGGCTTTCTTGGGGTTGGTGATCGCCTCCTTGAGGAAAGCGTCGGTCTTTCCCCCGGCAATCATTTCCATGGGCTTGCCCAGGACGGGCTTGCCCGGTTCGGGCGCCTTGTGGCACAGGGCGCATTTTTTGCTATCTGCCAGGGCTTTTCCCTTATCCACGGAACCGCCTTGAGCCCATGCAGACGACACCATTCCTACCAACACCAAAAAAAGGACCGTCACTTTAGATTTCATTTTTCCTCCTGTGGTTGGTGAACGGACAGGCGGCTTTGGCCCGCCCAATGATCGTGGTATTAAACTGCGAACCTTTATTTTATGGCACAGACCGCATTTCCCCTCAACATATTTGGCCACGGCAATCACGAACGGCGAACCACCGCCATTCCCAGTTTATCCCCGGGGCACGCTAGAACGCAAGATTAAAACCATGAGGGCGCGGTTGAGCCACTCTTGCCCCCCTAACTCCTAATCTCAAGCTAGAACTTGTACTGTAAAAATGCCTGCACCAAATGCGCCGTGGCGGTCGTGAAGAACCCGTCCAGGGTATTGTACCGCTGATTGGCGAACGGCGGCTTGCCGCTCGCAGTGATTCCCTGCAGGTAAAGCGTTTGGTACGCTTGGGGCATGCCGAAGGCCTGGAATATGTATCCCGCTCTGACAGCCCAGTGCTCGTTGTACTTGTAGGTGAGAAATGTTCTTATATCGGCGTAGTATTCGTTCAGATTGGGCATGATCGAGTTGGTTGAAATTCGAGTTCGACCAGGAGTAGCTTCCCCTGGTCGTGAGGTCCAGCTTTTTCGGAATGAGCTTAAAGTCCGCTCTGGCGACGAAAGTGTCATATGAATCGGAGGTGGTCAACGTGGGGCCTATATCACCCTGGACTATCGCAGTTTCCCCTTGAATTGGGAAGGTGGCGGCCAGTTCTTTAGTTTGGAGTTGCTGGTGGTCGTATCCAAGGCTCAACGCGACCCGGTCATGCGGCCTCCAGCTCACATCCGCTCCGGTCGACCAGCCTCGATCGCTTTGGATACCAAAGGTCGAGTCCATAAAATTGTCGTTATAGACCGAGAAATTGAATGAGGTGGTGATATTATTCGCGGGGAGCACTTCTGCAATGAAATTGAAGGCGTTCCGGTTGAGGTTTCCAATGTAGGATTTGTAAGTTATCGGCACCCCCGCCTCCCCCTCCTGCTCCCTCACCATAAAATTCCACCCTTGCCGGACGGTGTACGCATAGTTGGCATTCAGGCTCAGCCAGCTAGTAGGAGTCAGCCTGAGGCCCACCTGGGGCGAGCTACTCGAGGTTGTGCCCTGTCCATTGGTGCGGTCGACTCCTTGCCAGGTATAGCCGGCAGTGAGGGCCAGGCAGTTGTTCACTCTATAGTCGGCGCCGAGGTTGGCACCCTGCCGTAAATACGAATACTGCATTATTGGCCGAAGGATTGAGGCCGTTCCTGAGAATGCCGTCGTCAAAATTTGATTATTTGTGTTATTATTCTCAAAATTATAAGCGTTGTACCCATACCTCAAGGTTAACGGGGCGATTGGACGGGTTACGCCGGCAATATTTGCGGTAAAAGTCGAGGCGCCGAGACCCGCAAGGCCGGCAAATCTACCAGCAAAGGTACGGGGGACCGCAGTAGCGGCACTAGTGGTACTCTCGAAGACATAGTCGTTCTGGGTCAGCCAGCCGTAGGTTAACGAACCGGTGAACCTGGTCTTGTAGGCTTTCAGGTCCAGTGCCCCCTCACCGGTAACGTAGTTGGGCCATATTGCTTGGGGGCAGGGATATAAAGGCGTTCCCCGCAGGGTTTTGCATGAGTGCATTGCTGTTCTCAAAGTTCGAAAGATGATAAGACACACGACCCTGAAACGGGCTCTTCTCATCAGTCGGCCGATCATATTCCACTCCGACCTTCATGTCGTTTTGGTTATAATTAATCGCTCTGAGAGTGGTGGTAAAATTAAGGGGATTGCCAGGGCCTGTTTCATAGGTATTGGCCTGCCAGCCGGTTCTTTTCAGGAATTGGTTCTCGGCGAAAATGGCGATTTCAGGGGTTGGCATATAGTAGCCGCTGAATCGCAGTCTCTGCACCAGGATCCCTATATTGTTATTAGCAAAAATAGAGGGATTCACCGTGCAGTAAAGGTGTTGGAGCTCGTCATACTCAATTTGGGCATGATAGACCCCGATTTTGCCAATCTGGAGCAAGAAATCCTGAGCGCCTCTTAATCCCGGATTGCTCATCCAGAATCTATAATAATCGAGGCCTTCCTTGCTCTTCAGCGATAAATCCGTCTCCGCCAGAAACCCTTGCTCGAAGGGGGTATACTGTTTCAAATATCCCCGGTTCATGTGTCTGGGTTGATCGGAGAGCCATCCTCCGCCTACGGAGATTTGGCCGCCCAACGTGTAATCACCCACGTCCGTTTCGGCAAATCCGCCCGCGCAGGTCAGAGTGATAAACATGACTGCGAGAAAAACGACCAGGATTTCTCTTTTAATCTTCATCTTCATCACCCCCCCCTTCTTATCTAAAGAATAAATTGCCTTGGATATTGTTGCTGCCGTGGATGTTCCGGTGACAGTTGACGCACGCCGAGCCGGCCATCATATTTACCCTTGTCTGTGGCGTCCCCCCGATCGTGAAATTGAGGTTGTGGAAGGTAATGTGGCATTCCCGGCACAACCTGATTGGCGGGGTTTTCAGCAGGGCGGGATAGGCGCTGCCGTGGGGCTGATGGCAATTGAAGCAATCCTCCAGGACGGGAGGGTGCTGAAAAATGAACGGACCTCGGTACTGGGCGTGACAATTGAAGCAAAGTTCTCTAGTGGAAATAGCCTTTACGAGCTTGGGCGAAGTAGTCCCGTGCGGGTTGTGGCAACTGGCGCAGTTCATTTTTCCCTCGCGCGTGGGATGATGCGAAAATTTGTTCTCCGCGCGAACTTGCTCTTTATGACAGGTAACGCACGTATCCTCTACGGTTATACGGGCGAGTTGAGCACGGTTCGCTACTCCCGGTCCCGTATGGACCACGTGGCACGAGGTGCAAGTGAGGCCTTGGACGTTATGAACACTGCCCGACCAGAAAAGCCTCTCCCTCTTTTGATGGCACTTGAGACAGACCTCGTTGCGCACGGAAACAGGCGTTGGCGTCCCCTGCGTAAATCGAACCATACCCTCGAATGATTTGCCTCCTGAACCAACATGCTCTGTTGCCGGTCCATGACACGTTTCACACCCAATTTTTTCAGTCAGCGGTACGGGGGTGCTTCAGAAACAGCTTGCCCATAGCCGTCTTGGCGAGCCGATCGTACACTGGGGAGTGACAGGTTTGGCAAATTTCCGCGCCTGCATACTCATTGGCCTTCTCGGCCTTTTTGCCCGCCTCTTTTGTCGGTGCTATTGAGGCACTTTTGTCCGCCTCTTTTGCCGGTGCTTGTGAGGAACTTGTAAGATTATCTTCCTTTACCGGCTGGGGTTCTGGCGGAGTTGTAGAGCAAGAGAGAATGAAAACCTGTATTAGGATTAGACAGACAAAAATCAGTGCGGATATGAAAATTTTGCGCATCGCCCCCCCCGGTGATGTCCATTAAATTGTGGAAATTGGTTTTAGGGTTTTACCTCTCCAGTTTTTGTTGAGCATGTGGGTTATGCCAGACAAGATACGGTCAGAACTGGCCTCATTGGTGAAACAGTTGTTCATGGACCGGGTGCGCCGGCCCACCTCCTGGAAAGCCCGTTCCAGGACATTGGCGGTGCGGATGGATTTGCAGCGCTCTGGAGGAAAGTCATAAAAGTGCAGGCTGTTTCCTATTAAGATTGTATATATGGCTTTTATATATTTAATTATGCCATGGGATGTCAAGAAAAAAATCAGGAGCTAAGAATCTTTCCTAGCCCCTGTATCTGGCCTTGGGGGCGGCGGGCACTGGCCTCGGCCCTCACTTGCCTGATCCTGGCCCTCTTCATCCCCATCCCCCTTTTTGTTGACCATCCTTGCCAGCCAGACCCTGGAATTTTCCAGCCCTGTGAGCCCGGGTCTAAACCGGCCACCTCTGCCAATGGGTGGCGGCCAAATTCGCTTTTGGGAGCCCCAGATTTTTAGCCGCATGCTAGTTAAAATCTAAGAGCTGTCAAGGAAAAAATCAGGAGTTAAGGATTTTTCCTGCCCCCGGTAATATCTGGCCTTGGGCCGGCTGCTCTGGGTGCGGCTGGCCCTGGCCTAGGCCCTCACTTGCCGGATGCTGGCCCTCGTCATCCTCATCCCCTTTTTCAGCCTGTTGACCATCATTGCCAGCCAGACCCTGGAATTTTCCAGCACTGTGAGCCAGGGCCTGCAAACCGGCCACCTCTGCCAATGGGTGGCGGCCAAATTGGCTGCGGTCAAGGGTATCTTCACCACCTCAACTTGCCCTTGCCGCCGGAGCAGATCAAGCTGGAGTCCATCGTCCAGACGGGGTTGACCCGGGCCAGCGCCTTCATTTACGCCAATGCCGCCCTGGGGGAATCTCTCAAGGTTTCAGTCCTTGACAGATTCTTTAACTGAGATTATGCGGCAACCTTGGTCTCGGCAGGCAAAAAAGGTTTTTACGACCCCTCTGCCCGGAGAAAATACCCCAAGAGTTCTATTTTTCTCTTAATGGGTCCGGCACGATGACCGGCTGTGTGGCCAGCTTTAACAGTCATGGCGGCATTTGCTTATGGGGGCCGGGCAGTGTTATCGGCAATATCGCCAAAAATAATGCCGGCGATAATTTCCAGCTCAACCCTACTTACAACCAAGTGGTTGACCGGAACAGTGCTGACGGCCTGATCCCAGCTAAAAACTTTGGCGTGGGAGACCCAGGACCTCACCGGGCACGGCAATGACGGTTCCTTGATGTTCAAGGAGCAATACATCAACCGAGGCGGCGCCTATCCGGGGAGTATGATGCTGCTGCTTGATTAACCCGGGACTGGGCTTTAGGCCTCCTCTCCCTCAGAGACATTCCCGGCTGTCACCAGGTAATTACGCCAAGGGTGGAGTTCAGTCGGCGAGTAGCAAGTTTACCAGGGGGGGGATTGGGTTCCTGGGCGTTGCCAGATACAGGTTGCAGAATGCCAAATCCAGCGTTTCCTGCCAGGCCACCTGGACGCGGTCGTTTGTTTTAACGACGGCCGCGCCGCTGACGCCGGAGCCCACAAGCTCCTTGGTCGTGCCGGTGCGGAAGTTGGTCAGCGCCACCTTCCCGCCTGACACCACATAAGCCACCATTCCCTGGTTGTTAATGGCCGGAAGGTAATTTGTGGCCACCTGATAATTTTCGCTCCTGGCAATATATGTGGCAGCCGGCGAAGCCTGTTGAGCTTGATCGCTAGGCCAATTTAGGAGGGAGGGCCTCGTCTGGTTCTTGGACGCTGTCTGAGTAATTATGCTACAAACCTTACAACGTGTAAAAAATGTTGACATCTCTTTTTTGAAAAATATTCCCTTAGCCAATTATTATCCCCTTTCCCTCCGGGCACAATCTTTGCAAAGTTTTATCTGGAGGTGCGCATTGGAACGTTTGTGCTGCTATCATGCCTCCCACGAGGGGAGAAACCATGAAGCCGCGGTATCTTTGTTTATTGATCAGCATCGGGGGATTGCCCTGATTCCCTGCCCACCGGCTTTTGTTTCAGCCTGGGGCTCCAGACCGATGGCTGCCTTGAAAGTTATTGCTTTTTATATAATTATTTGTAAAGATCTATTACTAATCAGAGCAGGAAGAATCACCGTTTCACCATCGCCTGCTGTCTCGGGCTTTTACTTGAGAGCCATTTAGCGAGGTTACCGCCATGACAACCGGTCTAAGATTAAAATCCTGGGTGCGCTTCCTGATTAATTTTGTTATCTGTCTAGCGCTTGCCTGGGTCCTGCTGGCGGCAAGCGCCGAGGCCGCGCCCACCACCGCGGAACAGGCCCGGCAAGTAGTGGCCAACTGGATCCTCCTGGAAAAGCAACCCCTGGGCGCCCGGATGAGTCAGCAGGTCAAAGACATTCAAACCTTCGCCGACATCGGCGGCCCCCTCTATTTTGTGGTCTACCTGGAGCCGGCCGGCTTGGTCTTCGTGCCGGGAGACGACCTGGTGGAGCCCATCATCGGCTTTGCGTCCCAAGCCGCGGTCTATGACTCCTCCCCGGGGAATCCCCTGGGGGCCCTGGTGAACCGGGACATCCCGGGGCGGGTGCTCCTGGTTCGTCAATTGCAACTGCAGTCCCAGTTACAGAGGAAGGAATTTGCGCCTTCGGGTCCCATGCAAACGGCGCAGCGCAAGTGGACCATGCTGCAACAGGGGCAGAGCCCCCGGGACCTGCTGGACGACGGGCTGGAGTCCAGCCTGGCCAACATTAACGACGTCTATGTGGCCGAGTTGCTGCAGAGCAAGTGGAACCAGGGAACCGTCGACAACACCGCCGCCACTCCTCACTGTTACGATTTTTTCACCCATTGGGGGACCCCCGATACTTATTATCCGTGCGGCTGCGTGGCCACCGCCATGGCCCAGGTGATGCGCAAATGGCAGTATCCTGCCTCTCCCATTGTGGAAACCTTCACGGTCACCGTGGCCGGTAGTCCGACCTACGCCACCATCCGGGGCGGCGACGGCAGCGGCGGGGCTTACGATTGGGGCAGCATGGAGTTGGACCCTCTCAATCACGGCACCACTGATGCCCAGCGGCAGGCCATCGGCGGTCTCACTTATGACGCCGGGGCTGCCGTAAAAATGGGATATGATACTGTTGCTAATGGCGGTTCGGGGGCTTTTCATGCCAACGCCGCTAAGGCGTTGCGGTCCACGTTTAGATACAGCAACGCCAAATATTACGAAAATGATGACTACAACCTCCCGCGTCCCATCCTGTTTAACATGGTCAACGCCAATCTGGACGCCGGGTATCCGGTCCTGCTGGGGATCAAGAGAAGTTCCGGCTATCATTCCATCGTCGGCGACGGCTACGGCAACCAGTGGGGCGCCTGGTACCATCACCTCAACATGGGTTGGGGGGGGAGTCAGAACCTCTGGTATAACCTGCCCAATATCGACGCGGCGAATCCACCATATAATACTGTCTGTGATACCGTTTACAATATCTATACCAGCGGCGCCGGAGAGATCATCAGCGGCCGGGTGACGAACTCCTGCGGCGCTCCCGTTCCCGGGGTCACCGTCACCGCTTCCGGCCCCGGCAGCCCCCCGGCCGTCACCACCTCCGCCAGCGGCATCTTTGCCTTCCCCAAAGTGGCGGCTAATGCCAGCTACACCATCCAGGTCAGCGGCACAGGTTACACCGACCAGGTAGTCACCACCGGGGAGTCCCTGGATGGCACCCTCGGCACCGGCAACCGCTGGGGGGTCAATTTTGTCGCCAACCGGGCACCCGTAACCCCGGAATACGTCCTCTACAGCCTCGGGGGCCTGGATCAGAAGGGTAGCAACGCTTACGCCATCAACAACAATGGCAGTATCGTCGGCGGCATGAAGGTCAACAACTCCTACTTGAATAACAATCCCTGCATCTGGACCGTATTGAAGAATGGGAAGTTTGGCTTTTACCGAGTGGGCTCGGATGTGGTGGATTACGGCGAATTCCTCGGCATCAACGATAACGGCGACCTGGCCGTGGGCTATGCCCATAAATCCACCTGGCCGAGCGGCACCCAAGAATTGCCCATCTACCAGGACTGGTTCATGAGTTTCGGCTACCTGCAAGTACCCAGCACTCCGTCTCCCTATGGCCGCGCCTATGGGGTCAACAGCAGTGGCCAGATCGTCGGCAACACCTCCATGGAATCCAATGATATCTCCGCCTGCTTATGGCCTAACCGCACGACGATGGCGCAAAGGATTGACAACCTGGGGGGCACTGCCGGTACTACCCAAACCTTGGCCAACCGCATCAACAATGCCGGCAAGATAGTGGGCAAGCTTTATGGCGGGATTTCCACCAGGGCCTTCTTCTGGGACGGCGCCAATGTCAACTGGCTCGGTCCTGATACCGTTAATTCCGAGGCCTGCAGCCTCAACAACCTGAATCCGCCCACCATTGTCGGTCTGACGGGGACCCGTGGTTATGTGGGCACCAGGGCCGTCATTTTTAACGGCACCGCGATCACAGGAGTTGAGTAATACCGACAGCATGGCCCTCGGGGTCAACGGCCAGGGCCAGATCGTGGGCTCCTCTAAATTCGGCAGCCGCAGCCACGCCTTCATCTATGACTCGCAGGCCGGGTTAAGAGACCTGAATACCCTGCTCAACGAGCCGGATTGGGAGTTGGTCACGGCCAATGATATCAATGATAACGGGGAGATCGTCGGCTCGGGCTGGTACAAGTGCATGATCCAATTTGCCTATATGCTGCGGCCCCTCTACACCATCACCGCCACTGCCGGGACCGGCGGCACCATCGCTCCCATCGGGGCGGTGAAGGTCGTCCGGTATGAGGACATCACCTTTAAAATCCTCCCCAATGCCGGTTACCGGATCGTCGACGTCCTGGTGGACGGGGTCTCGCAGGGGGACATCGGCATCTACACCTTCACCGAGGTCACCGCCAACCATACCATCGCCGCCACCTTCACGGGCGGGACCAGTTACACCATCACCGCCAATGCCGGCAACGGCGGCTCTATTACACCCTCCGGCACGATGGCGGTCAACGCCGGGGGCAGCCAGAACTTCAAGATCACCGCCAGCCCCGGCTACCGGATCGCCGACGTCAGGGTGGATAACGTTTCGCAAGGGGCGATTTCAGTTACACCTTCAGCAACGTCCAGGCCGACCACACCATAACCGCCAGTTTTAGCTCGGGTGCCACCACCTATAGCATCGTCGCCACCGCCGGCAGCGGCGGCTCCATTTCGCCCTCCGGCACGGTGACACTCAACGCGGGAGACAGCCAGACCTTCAACGTTACCGCCAACGCCGGCTATCAAATAGCCGACCTCAAGGTGGATAACGTCTCGCAAGGAGCCATCAGCAGCTACACCTTCGGCAACGTTAGCAGCAACCGCACTATCGCCGTGACTTTCACGAGCGGCACCAGTTACACCCTCAGCGCCAGCGCCGGCAGCGGCGGTTCCATCTCGCCCTCCGGGTCGATGACGGTCAACGCTGGAGGCAGCCAGGCCTTTACTATTACTGCCAGTTCCGGTTACCAGATTGCCGATGTCAAGGTGGATAACGTCGCGCAAGGAGCCATCAGCAGCTACACCTTCAGCAACGTCACCGGCAACCACACCATTGCCGCCAGTTTTACCCCGGGGCCCGCCACCTACACCATCACCGCCAGCGCCGGCAGCGGTGGCAGCATCTCGCCTTCCGGCACGGTGACGGTCAATCCCGGAGCCTCCCAGGCCTTCACCATCAGCGCCAATAACGGCTATCAAATCGACGACGTCAAGGTGGATAACGTCTCGCAAGGCGCTATCAGCAGCTACACCTTCACCAATGTCCAGGCCAACCACACCATCGCGGCCACCTTCAAGGCCGGCGCCACCTACACCATCACCGCCAGCGCCGCCAGCGGCGGCTCCATCTCGCCCTCGGGCACAGTGACGGTCAATCTCCGGGGCCAGCCAGACCTTCACCATCACCCCGGCCAGCGGCTATCAGATCAATGACGTCGTGGTGGATGGCTCTTCCCAGGGGCCCCTGACATCTTATACCTTTTCCAATGTAACCATGAATCATGCCATCTCGGCAAACTTCAATAAACTCGGCGCGGCCTTCTTCGATCACTTTGAGGGCGACCATCTGGGCTCCGCCTGGATCGTCAAGAATCCCGATACCGCCAATTATTCGGTTTCCAACAGCAGGTTGCACACCAAGACCTTACCGGGAGACCTCTACCAGAGCAGCAACGATTACAAAAACCTGTTTCTCATCTCCAACCCCCTGGGGAGAGCCGACGCCCAGGTAACCATCAAGGTGTTGGGTTTTGATGGCGCGGACGAATTATCAGCAGATCTTCCTCACCGCCTACGATGACGACGATAACCACGTACGGGTCTGTAATGTCTTTTCCAACGGCCGGAAGTGGGAATTGTGCAAAGAGGTGGGTGGAGGTTATTCCTATAACCAAGATACAAACGGCATCATAGCCAAGGATTTTTACCTCCGGCTGGTCAAGACCGGCAATACTTACCGGCAATATTCCAGCCAGGATGGCGTGACCTATCGGGAGAGAAACTCGGCCATCACTTATGGAAGCGGCGCTCCCCAATATCTCGGTATCATAGCCCTGGAAGGCGACGGCAAAACCGCCACTCCGGTACCGGTGGACCTCGACTTCTTTTCGGTGGAGACTCCTGGAGACCCCAACCCGGTCTTCTTCGATCACTTTGAGTGGCGGCTCTCTGGGCCCCACCTGGATCGTGAGGAATCCTGATCCCGCCAATTATTCGGTCTCCGCCAGCAAGCTGCACACCAAGACCTTGTCGGGAGACTTCCATCTAGAGCTCCACCGATTACAAAAACCTCTTTCTCATCCCGAACCCGGTGTCAAGCGGCGGCGACTTTCAGCTGACCCTCAAGGTCACGGGATTTAATCCCGTGGAAAATTATCAGCAGATAATTCTCCTGGCGTTTGATGATGATGATAACCATATCCGAGTCGTCCAATGGTTTTTATGATGGCCGGTACTGGGAATTTTCCCAGGAAACGGGCGGATATTATACTTACAGTCACGATCCCAAGGGCATCGCGGTCTCGGATTTTTATCTCCGGCTGACCAAGAAGGGCAATACCTACAAGCAGTTTACCAGCCTGGACGGCGTCACCTATGAGCAGAGAAACCAGGGCGCTAACCTCACTTTTGGGGACGGCAATCCGAAGTATTACGGTTTCATCGCCCAGGAAGGCTCCGGCGTCGGCGCTGCCCCGGTCCCGGTGGATATCGACTTTTTCTCGGTGGAGGCGCCTGGAGGCGGCGCCCAGAGCGTACCCAGCATCATAGGGTTTTTATTGCTGGATTAACCCCGCAAGAGTCCAGCTGAAATTTCCTCTCCCGTCCTTTTCCCTCCCGGCCCGGAAGGGAAAAGGATGGGAGTCAGGTTTCCGGGAGTTCCGTGGGGGCCGCTGGCTGTTAGCCTTTGCCAGCCGCCTGCTGAAGCAGATACCGGGATTGCTGGTGGAAATCCGGGAGGCCCACGGCTTGAGGCTCACCTTCGGCTATGACGCCCTGGTTCGACTGTGCACTATCACCGACGCCCTGGGGCAGGTCACCACCTTGGGTTATAACGCCCAGCAGACCGTGAGCCAGGTGATAGACCCCTTTGGGCGCCTTGCCACTTTTGGCTATGACGGCAACGGCAATCTCACCAACATCACCGATATGGGGGGGTACGCGGCAAACTTCACCTATGATCAGGACGTTTATCTCTCCGGGATCAGCAAGGGAGGCTACACCTGGAAATTTTACATCGAACCGGCGGACCACATCAATAATTACTACCACGGCTATCCGGCTCCCGACGGGGGGATGTGAGAAAATTACCGGATCACCATCACCGACCCGCTGGGAAATAAAGAGGTGTACCATCTCAACCCCTCAGGAAACGCCCTGGTTTACTCCAATTACCTGGGAGATGGCTACGAAGATTCTGCTTATGCCGTCGCGGTGGACAATAGCGGCAATGCCTTTGTCACCGGCGAAACCTATTATATAGCCGAGGGTTGCACGGGCGTGGTCATCACGGCCAGCAACGCCGGCACGCTTAGGGAGCCGGGCCTGGACGAGAAAAATCTGGCTGGCGGCAGTAATTGTGGCCGGATGCTTGAGTGGTATCGCGGTTTGTGCGGCTGCGGACTTTGAAATACTAGTTCCTTATTTAAACTTGGGAACCGGGATTTTGCCTGCTCCAGCCCTTCCTTCCAGGCCAGGTTAAGTGGTTGCCCAGGGGATATGCCAGACGGCTTTTTAGACGGCTTTTAACGGCTCGAAAATGCGGTTGAAGGGCTTAGAAGGGCTTAAAGTCGGGTGGAATCCGCTCTCTTTCGGCCTTTCGCTCCAGCGCTATCCAGGATAAATGATAGTGAACGCCTGGGCCAGGGTTTCGTTGCTTTTTCAAGCCCTGCTAATCTTTATTCATTATTGATGCGGTCGAAAGACGATTTTTTGGTAAATTCCTCACTAAACAGTTTTTCTTCAATTTTCTCCAGCCGGCCTTGCGCTGCTTCTATTTTTTCCATCACTTCTGAGAGTTCCATCAATTTAGCGTTTAATTCGCTTAGCTTGTCTTTCGCTTTTAGAAGCTCCTCTTTTGCTTGTGCTATTTCCTTTTTTGCTTCCTGTTCGTTCATTTCACCTCTCCTGTGATCGCGTCGGCTGCCGAGATCTTTTAGACTGCACCTCCTTGCGCCAATGGCCGAAGTCAGTCTGATAGCTGGACAAGGCGCAGTTGGGCCAACGATCCCCGGGTGCCGCCACCGCTTATGTCCGGCACAATCTTCCATTCAAGCGCCGTGACCCCGTCAAGATCGACTCCGTAGTCTTCGACCTCCAGCGCGGCCTCCGGCGGACTAAAATTATCCTGCTGGCGCACAATCTCTCGGTCCGACTGACCGCCGTCTGGCGACCACCGTAAAACGAACTCTTGGGTGCGCCCCGGCTCATCTTCATGGAACACTTGACGGAGCCGTTGGAGTCTCTGCGGCTCTCTTCAGGTCATCCATTTTTAGCCTTTCACCCTCAACTCGGAGCCTCATAGTCCCTTAACCAGGACACCAGGTCAGGCCTATAGAACCGCCACGCCTTGCCCACCTTGCGGGACGGCAGAATTCCCCGCCTGGCATAATCCCGCACCGTGAAGGGTGTCAGCTTCAAAAACTCTGCTGTTTCCTCTGTGGTCAGCACTAGATTATTTTCCATAATCTCCTCCCAACTTGCCTCAGATATTATTATATATAGCCATATAAGTCAATAAATATTTATATATAATTTATCAAACAAATGAATATCTATTATATTTATATACATATTATGTAATTTAATTGTATATAACAATATATACATTGACATCAGCTCATATATGATTATAGTTCGAGACAAGGTAGAAAAGTAGCCATTGATTGCCTGCAAGGATAGGGGCCATGAAAGGGAAGAATTTATGCCCAGGGAAAGGCGCAAGCTGGGGCCGGTTGACAGGCTTTATGACCATGGTTAAATATTTCTAAATGGTCGGAGGGGCAGATGAAAAAGATCATGGGACTGGGGGCGCTGCTCCTGGCAGGTTTATTGGTAATCCCCGGCAATCTCTGGCTCGCGAGCCAAGTCCTGGCCCAAAGCGATGCGAAGACGACTGAAGATCAGCAACTGCAAGAGTTACGGCAGAAGCGGCAAGAGGAACGGCGGGAACGAGAACGGGAGGTAAAACCCGGCGAGCGCCGGCAAGACGCCATCAAGCGCCAACAGGATGCCAGCAAGCGCCAGAAAGCCGCCGAACAGCACCAGCGGGAACTCGAGGAACAAGAGAACTAAGACTGCCGCATAAACGTGAGATAAAACTTTTACCCAAAGGTGAGGCCTGCCAACATCATCAAACCTGACGTCGTGGCCGGTAACGGCATAATCCAATCACCAGAATCCTGAGTTGGGAGGGCTCTCTGACTTTGAGGGGCTGGCCGCGGAGCTAAAAGCGCCCAACCAGGGGTGGCCGCGATGGGACCCCAGGACTTTCCAGGCGATACTTGTCCTCTACCACAACATAAATATGAAAATTGATTTCTTAATTGTGTTTATTATAAGGAAATAAATCATGAGCAAATACATGCATCTCAGTGTTACTGTACTTCCTTATTATCCGAGAAATCTGGAGGAGACTTACCCGAAACTGGCGCGTCATTTAAAATCTTTAGCTTCTGATCTGGTGGAGCGGGATCCTTCACTTTATGGTATAGCGGGACAGTTGGATAAACTGCTTTATACCTTCGATGGTACGCCGTTCAGAGAGGTGCTTCTCCGCCATAGAGAGAATCTTCGGAACCTCCATAAAAGTATTGAAGAAAATATCGCCGACTGGAATCTCGCTGAGGCTGATCGGCTTCTTTATAAAATTGAGGATGCATTTGACAAAATCGAATCTGAATTAGATTAGCCGCCACCCTGGGAGGGGTCCCAGCCCGCCAGTTATTCCCGCAAATACCATGGCGTATTGATCACTACGGTGCGCCGGTCCCGTGCCATAAAGATCGAGGCGCGCAGCCGGGCCGCGTGCAGATTGTGCAGCACGTATTCATACCAGTGGGGCTCGACCAATTCGGGAATGATCACCGCGACGAGCCGGTCCGGATTTTTCTTTCTCATTTCTTTGACAAAGTTCAAAATCGGCTCTTCGATCCGCCGATAGGGTGAAGCGATGATCTCCAGGCGCGGAATGGCAAAATGCGCGGCTTTAGCCGGTTTCTCCACCTTCTCGGCCCAGAGTTCTCTCAGGTGCGGATCGTCCTTATCGGTACTCACATGTACGGCGGTGACGTCATCCGACAGGAGCAAGCCGAAGCGCACGGACCTCTCGGTCAAGCGGTTCCAACCAAAGAACGGGATGATCACGGCCGGGTGTTGCAATTTTGCCGCCCGCAATTCCAGCGGCGCTTCCACCTCCCGGGCGACTCTTTTGTAGTGCCGATTGATGGCCACGAGCAAGAATATGAGCGCCGGGATGAAGATGACCGTCATCCAGGCGCCCTCGAGAAATTTCGCCACGACAATGATCACCAGGCCGACCGCGGTAGTCACCGCCCCCAGGGCGTTGAAGGCCAGTTTAATTCGGTATCCCCGACCTTTCTTGCGCCACCAGTGCACCACCATACCGCTCTGTGAGAAGAGAAAGGCCCCAAACGCGCCAACCGCAAACAGGGGAATCAACGCCTGGGTTACCCCTCCGAAGACGATCAGCAGCAGGCCGGAAACGACGGACAGGAAGACGATGCCGTGCGAAAAAACGAGCCGCCGGCCGCGGTTGGCGAAATAGGGAGGCAAGAAACCGTCTTCCGCCAGCAGCCGGCACACGCGCGGAAAGCCGGCAAAACTGGTCTGGGCCGAGCAGGTGAGGACAAAGAAGATACTGGCCAGGGAGATGTAGTAGAAGACGCCCCGCCCCGCCACCGCCGCCACAATTTGTGAGAGAACGGTTTGATAACCCGGCTTGGTCTCATCCATCGCGCCGATGTGGTAACCGGGACAGAGATAGCTGATGCCCAACAGGAACAGGGCGAGGATCACCATAATCACCGTCAAGGTCCGCTGGGCATTGGGAACGGTGGGCTTACGAAACAGGGGGACGGCGTTGCTGATGGCCTCGATGCCGGTCAAGGCCGTACAGCCGTTGGCGAAGGCGGCCAATAGTATCCAGGCGCTGACGATTTCAGTCGCCCGGGGAATTGGCGGAGGCGGTGCAACGGGGTGGGGTTGCCCGCCGCTCTGCCAGACGCTGAACAGTCCGATAACAATGGCAACTGACATGCACCCAATGAACACGATCACCGGGATGATGAAGGCCTGCCCCGATTCGCGCATGCCGCGTAGATTTAGAAAAGTCAGGGTTATCAGAACCAGGAGACAGAGCGGCAAGGTGTACGGGTGGAGTGCCGGAATAGCCGAGACCACTGCGCCGATCCCGGCCGAAATGCCGACGGCAACATTCAGCAGGTAATCCAGGAGTAACATGACTCCCGACCACACTCCAGGATTGGTGCCGAGATTGTCGCTGGCGACGATATAAGCGCCCCCGCCGCCCGGATAGGCGGCGGTGGTCTGCCGATATGACAGATAGAGCGTCAAGAGCTCTACCAAGATGATGATCACGATAATCGGGAAGTATCGCAGTCCGACCAGACCCAGGGGCGTCAATATGGTCAGCGCGGCCTCAGGTCCGTACCCGGTCGAGGCCAAAGCATCCAATCCCATAACCGGCACGCCCGTCCAGACGCTGAGACTTTCCTTCCCCCTTTCCGACAAAGCCAGCGGTCGTCCTAAGATCTTGTCGAGTAGTCGCATGCGAGGTTTCCCTTTTGGGGAGGGGGTTTTTTTGTATGAGCATCGAGCCCAGGGCCCCTTGGTCTTGGGCGCCACTCATTTGATCCTGCCTGTGGTCAGGACGCTGGCGCTCCATAAAGCTGGCGCAATGCGAGATCGACCTCCAGCCCGTTCACACCCTTCTTGCCCGCCACCCCGAATCCCACCCCGGCAGGTTTTTGCCGGGATTGCGGCGCTAAGTCCAAGCTACGCACCTAAGCATCCTTAGCATTCTTGGGGGAGGTTTTCTCCTTCGCGGTTTTTTCTTCTTCCTGAGACGGCCCCTTGCTCAACTCCTTAGCACCCTTAGTATCCTTGGCGGAGGGTTTTTTCTTCGAGGTTTTCCCTTTTTTCTTAGACGGCCCTTTGCTCAACTCCTCAGCATCCTTAGGACCCTTGGGGGAGGGCTTTCCCTGCGCGATCTTTTCTTTTTCCTTCGACGGCTCTTTGCTCAACTCCGTAGCATCCTTGGGGGAGGGCTTTTCCTTCGAGGTTTTTTCTGCTTCCTCAGACTGCCCTTTCCGCAACTCCTTAAACGCCTCATCCACTATAGACTGCCTTTTACTCAACTGCCTAACCGCCTCATCCACCTTAGCCTGCTCTTTATCCAACTCCTTAAGCGCCTCCGCCACCTTAGACTGCCCTTTGCTCAACTCCTTAACCGCCTCCGCTACCGAAGGATAGATGATAAAATTCGGGCGTTTGGGCAGACGGGTGTCCATCAGCAGCTTCTTAAAATGCCCTTTGACTTCGCAGATCCCCGTGAAAATACCCTGCCTTTTCAGAGTGGAGTCCAGTTCTATCAGAGTTTCGATGGCGTCAAAATCTATATCCACGATGGCCTCGGCATTGATGAGGAAGGTCGTGACCGGTTTGTTGGCTGACTCGATCACCGTCTGCACCCGGTGGGCGAAATAAGCGGCATTAAAAAAGTAGAGCGGCCCGGCGAACCGGTAGATCAACAACCCCGGCAACTTCGGCGTCATGATAACGGTCTGGTGGGGCCGGGCCAGGCGGTGCAGCACCAGGACGATGGCCAGGGCCACGGACACCAGGACGCCGATCATGAGACCGGCGAGGAGAACTGAAAGAGTGGTGATCATACTGATATAGCCGGAAGCCGCCCGGGTACGCAAGATCTCCAGAAGTTCCCGCGGCCGTAAAAGCTGGATGCCTGCCAGGATAATGAGCGCCGAGAGGGCTACCACCGGTACGCTGTTGACGATAAAAGTGCCGTAGAGCAGAAAGACCCCGAGCAGTATAGCCGCCAGCAGTCCGGCCAATTGGCTGCGGCCGCCGCTCATTTCATTAATCGCGGTGCGTGAATGGCTTGCTCCGATCGCAAATCCCTGGAAGAAACCGCACCCGATGTTGGTCAGGCCCAAGGCGATCAACTCTTGATTGGGGTCCAGGTGGTAGCCGCCGCGTGTGGCAAAGGAACGTGCCGTGATGGTGGTGTCCAGGTACGAAACCAGGGCCACGCCCAAGGCGACGGGAAACATGGTGAAGATATCCTGGAGCCCCAAATTCGGCAGCTGCGGGTGCGGCAGTCCCGCGGGAACCTTGCCGACCAGATGGACTCCCTGGGCTCCCAGGTCCCAATGCACCGCGGCCACCGTGGCCAGAACCACCATGACCACGGCCTCAGGGATCCGGCGGAGCAGCGGGCGCAGGATCAGCATCGCCAACAGACAGGCTCCCCCCACATAAAGAGTCAGATGGTGGGTTTCATGGATCCTGGAGATCAATTCCCAGATTCGGGGAAAAAAGGCTTCGGTTTTCAATTCAATCCCGGTAACCTTCCCCACCTGGGCCAGGATAATGATCAAGGCCATGCCGTTGATAAACCCGGCGACTACGGATTTGGGGATGAAGTCCGCGGCGAACCCGACCCGGAACACCCCCGCCAGGGCCTGCATCACTCCCACCATAATGGCCTGCAAAAAGGCGAAAGCGGCAAAACGGACCGGGTCTCCGCCGGCATACACGGAGGCCACCGAAGTGGCCACCAGGATCGCCACCGCAGCTTCCGAGCCAACGATCAACTGACGTGAAGTGCCGACTAAGGCATACACCCCCATGGCCAACAGGGAGGCATAAAGCCCGTTGACGTGCTTGAGACCGGCCAATTCCCCGTAAGCCAGCGCCGCCGGGATGGTGGTGGCGAAAATGAGCAGGCCGGCGGTCATGTCGCCCTTGAACCATTCCCGCCGGTAATGTCGAAACAGATCCAGGCTAGGGAAGATTGCGGTAGTGCGTTCCCCGAAGGCGGAAGGCTTTTCGATCCATGCTTTTCTTCGCATCCTGATCACCTTTGCTGGTCGGCCTGGTTCATGGCCTAGCCTTATGCCCTAAAAATTTCAAAATGACTATCCTGAGTTTGCAAAAATTATAAAAGTGGAAGATCACACAGTAATAATCATCCGGCTCCTCGGTAGATCATGAAAAAAGAATAAACATCGGTTTTCCAAAGCGCCATTACCCGCTCCCAATTTTTGCGGCATTTTTGCATTTTTTCCCTCGGCTCATGACCTGCCCCCCAGTAATTGCACCAAATCTTCAGTAGGATAGAGGTTAAGTTAATATAGAGAGCCTGGCGGAAGGTGGGGAGAACACTTCCGAATCGGTGGCTCGTCCAAGGGGTCTCTGCACGCCAAAACCATCGTCCTAGATGGCCGGTCGGTCTTCGTGGGCTCCTTCAACCTTGACCTCCGCTCGGCGAGATCCGATACTCAGAACGGCATCGTCGTTCACAGCCCGGAACTCGCGGCACAGGCCGCCGGCATCTTTAACAAGGATGCCTCCCCCACTCGTACCTACCGGGTTTCTCTCGTGGGAGATGATACGCTCGTTTGGGTTAATGTCGAGAAGGGCCGAGAGGTGCGCTATTACCGGGAACCCCTGGCTGGATTCTGGCTCCGCTTTTCCGGGCGATTCTTTTACCTGCTTATCCCGGAATCGATGCTGTAAGGGGAGGGCCGGGGAGCGGGTGGCTAATTATCCTCGTTCCGCCTGGCGAAGGACTTCATTTTCTAAAAACACCAGCCGATCAGGAAGGAAATACACAAGTAGAGGGAGCCCTCGAGGACGCCGGCGCCGATGTTGGGTACCTGCTGGCCCACTTCAAAAATTACGGTCAAGGCCTGGGGCTCGCCCTCGGCCAAAGCGGTGTGATGTGATATGCAAGTACAGCAAATGCACTCTAAATTGTGTTATTAAGTCCAAAGGGTCCTATCCTTGCACCACTTCTGGAAAACCTCTCATGCCCTGCGCTTCGCTTTATTTATGGCTCTGGCCGCTCTCCTTGCTTTTCGGGCTGTCTGGACTGCTTTCCGAGAAGGAAAAAAACGGCTTGGAGCAACTCACCCCGTTACCCTGGGGCTGGCTGATTATCTGACTCTCGTGAGAGGGCTAGTTATTTGCGTTCTGGGGGGATTCCTTTTCTCTCCCCAGCCTGACGGATGGTTGGCTTGGATTCCAGGTTTCTTTTATTTGACGGTGGTTTCCCTGGATGGAGTTGATGGCTTCCTGGCCCGTCGCCTCGGACAGGCTTCAGCCTTTGGAGAAATATTGGACCAGGAATTTGACGGCTTAGGGACTGCCATAGCGACTTTGATAGCGTATCAGTACGGCAAGGTGCCGGTCTTCTATCTGCCTGTTGCCGGGCTTTACTATGCTTTCCAGATCGGGCTTTGGTCATACCGGAAAATAGGCAGGCCGAGGTCTTCTCTAAAAAATAGCAATTACCGCAAAATCGTAGGAGGATCGAACTCAGTATTTCTATCAGTGGCCCTTTGGCCGGTTTTGGGTCCCCCAGTTTCATTTATAGCTGCTACTATACTAATGATCTTGGTTATCGTAAGTTTCATAAAGGATTGGCTGGTAGTAACAGTTTGCAAAAACTCAGGTTGATTCCGGCTGATCTTTTGATTACCAATACTTGCATGCAGGAGCTTAGCCCAATTCTATCAGGAACACCTGGGAGCATCATGATCCCGGTGTTATCTGCCGGGTAGTCTCTTTTAAGGCCATTTCAGGGTGTGGGAAGGCCCTTATACGCGTGGGGGCGTTTCCCGGGAGTCGTGGAAGCATTGCCGATTGCCTGGAGGGGGCAGGTTCATTTGGGCTTTCCCATTTTTATTGATTACCTGATTAGATCTTCCCACTGATTCCAATCATTTTTCTCGCCCTTATCCCCTTCATAAACCTCTTTTGATTGATCTTCCAGCCCCTTCTGCCAGCCACTAGGTTTTTTCCTTTCATTTTATGATCTTTGAGGTATTCTTGTTTTCGGCTTTTGCTGTCGCCAAGGTTTTGCCTTGCTGGTCCTTAGGTGAGGCTAACATGGGCGGCAATGGACCTGGTCGTCCTTGGCAGGCAAGGGGCTTTATTCTAATTGACCGCATCTTCTAGAGGGGTCAGGTTTGATCAGCTTTAAGTCAACCATAGCTGAGGAAAGCGGCAAGGCCGCAGGCGGAGCCGTATGATCTGCAACAGATTCAGTGGTTGGTTACTGGTCGTCCTCCTCCTGGCTTCCGGGTGCGTTAAGGTGGGGCCAGACTTCGTGAAACCTGAGGCCACCGTGAGGCCGAATTGGCTGGAAGCGGGGGAATATAAGCAGGTAAGCACGAAGGCGGAGGATTACCGGGACTGGTGGCGGGCCTTCAACGATCCCGTCCTGGATAAACTCATCCTGACCGCCTACCAGGAAAACTTGCCCTTGCGGATTGCCGGGGTGCGCGTCCTGGCGGCCCGGGCCCAACTGGGCGTCGCCGTGGGCGGACTCTATCCGCAAAGCCAAAAAGGCGCCGGCTCGCTGCAGAAAGAGCGCCTCAGTGATACCAGTCCCTTATCCGGACCGGGTACGTCTAGCAACTTTTCGACCTCCCAGATCGGGCTGAGCGCCAGTTGGGAAATCGACTTCTGGGGCAAGTTTCGCCGGGCCGTCGAATCCGCCGACGCCAGCCTGATGGCCGCAGTGGCCGATTATGACAACGCCCTGGTCAGCCTCACCGGGGACGTGGCCAATTCCTACATCTCGATCCGGACCCTGGAAAAGCGGCTGGCTATTGCGCGCCAGAATGTGGAGGTCCAGAAGCGCAGCTTGCAGATCGCCACGGCGCGCTGGCAGGGCGGCACCACCTCCAAGCGGGACGTGGAGCAGGCCCAGACGGTGCTGGAGGGCACCGAGGCCAGCATCCCCACCCTGGAAGCCCAGTGGCGGCAGGCGCAGAACGCCCTCAGCGTCCTCATGGGTATGCCGCCCAGTGACTTAAAAGATTTCCTGGGGTCTAAATCGGCTATTCCGGCCCCGCCGCCCCAGGTGGCGGTCGGCATCCCGGCGGATTTGCTGCGGCGGCGGCCGGATATCCAGAGTGCCGAGTATAGGGCCGCGGCCCAATGCGCCCAAATCGGCGTGGCCAAGGCCAACCTCTACCCGGCCTTCTCCTTGAGCGGCACCTTCGGGCTCCAGGCCGCGGATGTGCCGCCCTTTGTCCTGAGCAATATGTTCGACTGGCGGAGCCGCACCGGCACCATGGGGCCGTCTTTTCAGTGGAATCTCTTTAATTACGGCCAGATCACCAACCAGGTGCGCTTCCAGGACGCCCGCTTGCAGGAATTGCTCATCACCTACCAGCAAACGGTGCTCCAGGCCCAGCAAGAGGTGGAGAATTCCCTGATCGGCTTCTTGAAGGCGCAGCAGCGGGCCCAGAAGCTGGTGGGGGCCACCGGCGCGGCCCAGAGGTCGGTCAATCTGGCCACGCTGCAATATCGGCAAGGGATCACGGATTTCACCACGGTGCTCACGGCCGAACAAAATCTCCTGACCTACCAGGACAATCTCGCCAGCACCCTGGGAGACATCTCCAGCAATCTGGTGGGGATGTACCGGGCCCTGGGCGGCGGCTGGCAGCTGCGTGAGGGCCAGGATTTCGTGCCGGACGCGGTAAAAGAGGCCATGGCCCAACGCACCAATTGGGGCAAGCTGCTGATCCCGGTGGCCCTGCCGCCGCCCCGGTCGGAACAACCCCAATCTGATATCCGGCTGCCGCAATGGTAACGGAGAGGGCATTGAACGACTTACGGTCCATTCAAGGAACTGAACCAAAGGAACTCGAGACCATGGTTGAGGGAAAGGCAGACCCAATCCGGCGCCGCCGCCGCGCCCCGGCAGCGCTCCTCGCAGTGGCGTTATTAGTCCTGGCCCTGGCCTGCGGTGACAAAAATACCTATGCGCCGCCGCCGCCCCCCAAGGTAACGGTAAGTCAGCCCCTGAAAAAGCCGGTGACCGATTACCTGGAATTCACCGGCAACGCCGCGGCCTTTAACACGGTGCCGCTCAAGGCCCGGGTGGAAGGCTTCCTGGAAAAGGTCCTGTTCCAGGACGGCGACTCGGTGAAAAAGGGACAACCGTTGTTCCTTATCCAACCAGAACAATATCAAGCCCAACTCCAGGAGGCGGAAGCCGCGGTGCTGTCCGAAAAGGCCCAACTGGAGCATGCCCAAACCGAATTTGTGCGGTACTCCGGGCTGGTGAAGCAGGATGCCGCGGCTCAAACCGACGTGGACCGCTGGCACTACGAGCGGGATTCGCGTCAGGCCGGAGTCAAGGCCGCGGAGGCCAAGGTTATCCTGGCCAAACTCAATCTGAGCTATACCCGGATCACCGCCCCCTTTGACGGCCGCATGGGCCGCCATCTCAAGGACCCCGGCACCCTGGTGGGCGGCGCCGAACACACCCTGCTGGCCGAGATCAACCAGATCGACCCCATCTATGTCTATTTCAATATTAATGAGCAAGACTTGCTCAAGGTCAGGGGGAAGAAACCCAAAGCCGCGGAGGAGACCCAAAATAGCAAGAATCCGGTCTACGTCAGCCTGGCGGATGAACCCGAATATCCGCACCAGGGTTACCTCGATTTTGCCGGCATCTCGCTCAATCCCACCACCGGCACCCTGCAGCTGCGGGCCATCGTTCCCAATCCGGAAACCGTCGTCCTGCCGGGCATGTTCGCCCGCGTGAAAGCGCCGCTGAATGAGCAACGGGAGGCCCTGCTGGTACCGGATGTGGCCATCTCCTATGATCAGATGGGTCCCTTTGTCCGGCTGGTGAACGACAAGAATATCGTGGAGCGCCGTCCGGTGAAACTGGGCGTGCAGGAGGATAAATACCGCGTCGTCTCGGAAGGGCTGCAAGGCGAGGAGTGGGTGGTGGTTTCCGGCCTGTTGCGGGCCATCCCCGGCCGGCAGGTGACCCCCGAAAAAAGCACCGGTCAACCCGGAGCTGAAGGCGCCAAGGCTACGGGACCGGAAAGTCCCAAGGCTCCCGGTAACAAGGAAAAGTCCAAAAAGGCCGCCCCATGATCTCCAGGTTTTTCATCGACCGGCCTATTTTCGCCAACGTCATCGCCATTGTCATCATCCTTCTCGGGGTGGTGTGCCTGTATCGGCTACCGGTGTCCCAATATCCCGAGATTGTCCCGCCCACGATCCAGGTGACCACCACTTACCCGGGGGGCAGCGCCGAAGTCATTGCCACCACCGTGGGTATCCCCATCGAGCAGGCGGTCAACGGGGTCAAAAACTCCTTATACATGAATTCCACCAGCGGCAGTGACGGGAGTTACACCTTGACCGTGACTTTCGCCGTGGGCACCGATCTCGATACCTCTCTGGCCCTGGTGCAGAATTGCGTCAACGGCAGTTTATCTCTACTGCCCGAAACGGTACAGGCCCAGGGCGTTTCGGTCAAGCAGGTCTCCACCAATATCCTCCAGGTGGTCAGCCTTTTCTCGGAAGACGACCGCTTTGATGAAACCTACCTGTCCAATTATGCCATGATCAACCTGCAGTATCCCCTGGCGCGTCTCCCCGGGGTCGGGCAGGTCAAGGTCATCGGCGCCGGTTCTTACAGCATGCGGGTCTGGCTGGACCCCAACAAGCTCGAATACTACCAGCTGACCACCATGGACGTGGTGAATGCCATCCAGCAGCAAAACGTCCAGGTGGTGGCCGGGAAGCTCGGAGGGCCGCCGGTGCCGGCCGAGCAGGACTTTCAGTTCACCATCAACGCCCTGGGAAGGCTCTCGGACGTCAAGCAGTTCGAGGAAATCATTATTAAGACGGCGCGCGCTGAGGCTGAGGCTGCCCAGATCGTCCGGGTGAAGGACCTGGCCCGGGTGGAGCTGAGCCAGCAGGTTTACAGCAATTTTGCCGGGCTCAGCGGCCATAAGGCCACCCATATCCTGGTTTACTCTTCTCCGGGGGCCAATGCCATCGACGTCGGCCAGAGCGTGCGGAAGGCCATGGCCGAGATGAGCAAGCAGTTTCCGGAAGGCCTGAAATTCGGCATTCAATACGACACCACCGAGTTTATCAGTCAGGCCATCGACGCGGTGTATCACACCCTTTATGAAGCCGGCTTCCTGGTGCTCATCGTCATCATGGTGTTCCTCCAGAACTGGCGCGCCACGCTGGTCCCGGCCACCACCGTGCCGGTGACCATCATCGGCGCCTTTGCCGCCATGGCCCTGCTCGGCTTCACGGTCAATCTGATGACCCTGTTCGCCCTGATTCTGGCCATCGGCATCGTGGTGGACGACGCCATCGTCATTGTCGAAAACTCGTCGCACTATATCGAACAGGGGCTCTCCCCCCGCGATGCCGCCATCAAGGCCATGGGCGAAATGACCGGCCCGGTGATCGGCATCACCCTGGTGCTCACTTCGGTGTTTCTGCCGGCGGCCTTTATGCCGGGCATCAACGGCCAGCTCTTTCGACAGTTTGCCCTGGTGATCGCCTCCACCGCCGTCATCAGTGCCCTGAATGCCTTGACCCTGAAGCCGGCCCAATGCGCCCTCTACCTGCGCCCCAAGGACCCTAACAAAAAACCCAACGCCTTCTACCGCGGCTTCAATCGCGGCTATGGAGTGGTGGAAAAGGCCTATGTCGACCTGGTGCGCTGGATGGTGGACCGCACCGGGCTCATGGCCGTGGTGTTTTTCTTCATTATCGGCCTGGGTGGCCTGCTCTTCGCTCTACACCCCACCGGCTTTCTGCCCGAGGAAGACCAGGGTTATGCCATTGTCGTGGGCATCCTGCCCGAAGGGGCCTCCGAACCCCGAGTTAGAGAGGCTTCCCAAAGAGTCGACGCCATTATGCGCCAGACCCCTGGGATCGCTTCCTGGGTGACCTTGGGGGGCCTGTCCATGCTGGACAGCGCCAACGTCTCCACGATGTTCAGTACCTTTGCCATCTACGAGGGCTTTGACAAACGCGGCGCCGCCTTGAGCCAGGAGCATATTGTCGCTGACCTGACCCGGAGGCTGACCGCCCTGGAAGAAGCGGAGTTCGCGGTGCTGGTGCCGCCGCCCATCAGCGGTCTGGGGGCGTCCGGCGGTTTTCAGATGATGGTGGAGGACCGGCGCAGCCTGGGACTGGCTGAACTGGATGCCAGTAGTATGGAACTCATCCGGGCGGCCCACGCCCAATCCAGCTTGGAGGGGGTCACCACCACCTTCAGCGCCCGCAGCCCCCAGCTTTACCTGGATATCGACCGGACCAAGGCGGAGTCACTGCAGATTCCGCTGAATAACGTCTTCAATACCCTCCAGGCCTACCTGGGTTCGGCCTATGTCAACCTGTTCAACAAGTTCAACCAGTCCTACCAGGTTTACGTGCAGGCCGCCGCTCCCTACCGGGTGAAACCGGAGGACATCAAGGCGCTTTACGTCCGCAATAACAAAGGGGAAATGGTGCCCTTGGGCACCCTTTTGGACATCAAGCGGATTCTGGGCTCGGAACTGGTCACGCGGTACAACCTCTATCCCGCGGTGCCGGTGTTCGGCTCGGCCGCCCCGGGCTTCAGCTCCGGGCAGGCCCTGAACCTCATGGAACAGGTGGCCAAAAACAACCTGCCCGAGGGCATCTCCTATGACTGGACGGCCACCGCCTACCAGGAAAAGCAGGTGGGTAACCAGGCCTACTTCATTTACGCCCTGGCCATCATCCTGGTCTTCCTGGTCCTGGCCGCCCAATACGAATCCTGGACCAACCCCGCCGCGGTCATCCTCGTGGTGCCCATCGCCCTGGTGGGGGTTATCCTGGCCCTCATCTCCCGGGGCTTCGACAACAACCTCTACACCCAGGTGGGACTGGTGCTGATGATCGCCCTGGCCAGCAAGAACGCCATCCTGGTGGTGGAGTTCGCCCGGGAGCTGCACGCCGAGGGCATGTCCATCGCCGACGCCGCAGTGGAGGCCACCCGCCGCCGTTTCCGCCCCATTGTCATGACCTCCTTCGCCTTCATTCTGGGCGTGGTGCCGCTGATGAAGGCCAGCGGCGCCGGGGCGGCCAGCCAGCAGGCCATCGGCACCGTGGTCTTCGGCGGCATGCTCTCCTCCACCCTGCTGGCCATTCCCTTTGTGCCGGTGTTCTACGTCATCACCCAGCGCCTGAGTGAACGGCGGCAGCAGCCGGCCCCCAACCATAAGCCCCCGGCTGCTTTCTAAGGGGACACTTGGGAGGCTGGGGCAGGTCAGGGTTCCGTCTGCAACAAAAAAAGGCAGGCCTAATGCTGGCCTGCCCTCATCTGGCTCTGGGACTTGAAAACCGACTAAACAAATATCATAACCGGATTTTCGCAGCCACCGCAGGATGAATGATCTGCGCGGCAATCTTCCAGAACGGCCTGCAACCATGCGATATTTCTGTCAATGGCCCTGCTATACAAATTCTGGTCTATTCCCCAGCGCACCCTAAAGTAATCGCGCAGGTAGCCGTCTACGCGGCTCAATTCGGTAGCAAACCTTTCTTTAACCATTTCCCAAAAGTTCGGGGTTTGTTTCAACAGGTCCAACTCATTGTCAAAACCCTGGATGCCGCCTTCTTTAAATTCACGGTAGAGAAAAGGGAGTTTCTCCAGATATTTTTTGTCCGACATCTGGCCGATGAGATCAGCTGCTCCTAACATCTTCCCTAAAATTTCTTGTTCGGGAGATTGAAATTTGATTTCGTCTATTTTGACGTCAATGCCCGTACAGCGTAAAAAATTGCAGCAAGCTTGATAGTCTTCTAAAGGAAGGCCATTAGCTAGAAAATAATCTTCCATAAACTCCATGCTGCGCTTTATATGGATAGTAGTATATTTGGCGCCGGTTCCCTGGTCGTCTAAAGCTGATTGGATATAGCCCGTATCATGCATGAGCGCGGAAATCAACCCGAGGTTGACATCCTTTTCGGTAAAGGCTCTGCCGCTGACAAAGGCGCCATGGATTAGCCTGGCCATTACCAAGAGACAGTCCATGGTGTGGTTAAGGTCATGATACAGGGTGTTGCATTTCCGGTATCCTGGACAGTTACCGGCAAAAACCTTTAAAATGTCGTTAAACACTTTTTCAAAGGGGTTAAAATCGAAATGAGGAAACAATAACGAGATAATCTTCTTGACCTCCGCCAGGACCTCAGGCGGCTTGTCAACATAGATCAGTTCTTCATAGAGCAGTTCTTCGCCTTTAATTTTCTCAGGAAACTTGCCAAATGCCCTGCTTAATTTTTGCTGAATCCACATCTTATTCCCCTACCCACTCTCGGCTTTAGGAGTTCGAGATAATATATTCAAGAATCATGCCTAAATCCCAATTGGGGGGTGTTTTTCTAATTTATCTGTTATTTACAATGGTTATATAATTCCAGGCTGATGGTTGCTGGACAAATGAATGGTAAATTTTACACAATCGTATTTTACAGTTGTGTAATTTTTACAACTATTCAGAGTGACGCAAATTGTGAAAATCGATGAGATGGTAAAGTGTAGGTCTGGAGATTCCCAGCAGGCGCGCGGCCTTGGCCTTATTCCAGCCGGTCTGAATCAGCGCTTGGAGGATTTCTTGGGGTTGCCGGGCAGAGATTCTTGGCTGGTCGGGAGGAGCCAGGATTTCCGTGGCCGGGTAGTCTCGGATCTCTGGAGGCAGGTATTCCAAGGTAATGGTTGGACCGTTGCAGAGGACAAAGGCATGTTCGATGGCATGTTGCAATTCTCTGACATTTCCAGGCCATGGGTAAGTCATGAATATTTTCAAGGCCTCTTGGGAAATCCCTTCCAGGGTTTTTTTATAACTTTTATTAAATAAGTTCATGAAATGGTTAACCAATAAAGGGATATCGGCGCGCCTCTCGCGTAAGGGCGGCAAATCGATCTCCACTACTTTGAGCCGATAATAGAGGTCTTCCCGAAATTCTCCCTTATCCACCATTTTCTTCAAGTTACGATTGGTGGCGGCAATGACCCGCACGTCCGCCTGAAAGGTGGCAGAATCACCGACCCGCTCAAACGTTTTCTCTTGCAGAAACCTTAAGAGCTTCAGTTGTAACTTGGGAGAGATATCACCAACTTCATCCAGAAATATGGTACCCTCATGGGCCGCCTGGAAGCGGCCTATTCGGTCTTTTTGCGCCCCGGTAAAAGCACCTTTCACATGACCAAATAATTCGCTCTCCAACAGGTTTTCCGCCAGGGCTGAACAATTCACCGTCACCAGGGCTCTGGCCGCCCGCGGGCCGCCATAGTGGAGGGCTTTGGCAACCAGTTCCTTCCCGGTGCCGGTTTCTCCAGTAATCAACACGGAGGCATCCGTGTTCCCTAACTCGTCGAGAAGCCGATATATTACCTGCATCTTATGACTTTTGCCAATAATATTGTGCAGGTTATATCGTTCTCGTAGCTCTCCTTCCATTTCGGTTACTCTGGTTACATCCCTAATCACCAGCACCGCGCCGATATGTTGGTCCTCACTATCTCTTAATGGAGAAATACTCACGACTACTACCTGCCGGGGTCGATTCTCATTTTTGCATTCCAGATGGTAAGTCTTTTTCGCCGTACCTGTCCGCAGAATCTCTATTAAAGGTTCATAGCATGATTTAGCACAATGTGGCGTCGCCTCCAGGAATCTCTTGCCAATTATTTTTCGGGGAGACAGACCGCAAATTTCTCCAGCAGCTTCGTTGGCCGCGATGACTACCATATCATTGTCCACCGTGATTATGGCATCATTAACACTGCGAAAAACGGCCTCCAGGTTGCGGCGATGAGTTTCTCTTTCGGCTTTTAAAAGATTTTGAATAGTTTGAATCAGGCGGGCTTTATTTATGGCAACCGCAGCCAAGGAGGCCAGGGAAAGTACCAGGTTCTCATGATGGTTACTGAAAGGAATAGTTTGTCCCTGGTCATTCCGGGCATTAATCAATTCCAAAACACCAACCACTTTTCTGGTATGATCTTTGAGGGGTACCGCCAGGATTGATTGGGTCTGATACTTGTTACGCAAATCAAACGATGGATCGAATTCAAAAGGCGAATCACTAGATAATTTATAAGCATCAAGAATATTCAATACCTTTCCGGTAAGCGCCACATAGCCGGCGATGCTGCGCTTGCTGATAGGAATCTCAAAAGGCTTAAAAAATTGATAATCCTCACCTTTTGAATGAAGGAGCGTATCATTTTGAGCAATTTCAAAGCGGAGATTGTCATTTTCTTTCAAGCAAAGACTACCACCATCCGCATTGGTAATAAGGCGAAGCTCCTGCATGATCTTTTTTAATAAATTAGGCAGGTCAGTTTCACTGGAAAGAGCGATACTTATTTCGATCAACTTTTGTTTTTCAATATCCACCGCAGATAACATAAATGTTGCCTCGCCAAAACCGCTGCATCCTAATTGATGGTCACACCTCCCCCTGCGCACCATGTTGACGCTTATCTCTTTTGTTGTCAAGGGAGTATTTTTGATCTAACCGGCTAGCGGCAACTCGAATAAGCACCAGGAGAGACCAGGGCTGCGCCCTGGGCCCTAACCTGGCACAGGCCTCATCTGGCGCGGTTGCCATAATCGTCCCTAATAACGGTTAGATAAATAAGTATAAAATAGCTATTATCAATCATCAGTAATATTACCTTACAATCTCTCGCATATGTTGCAATAAAGTTGTCTCATTTTCAAGCAGCGACTTCAATTCTTCTTCCCCTAAATATAGTTTTCCTTTATCAAAAGGAAACTCACCGGAGAATGGACTCAAGTAAACTTTGTCCACGGATATTTTCGGGCATTGCAGAGCAGTAGAAATGGGTGAACTCTGTTGAATGTTAATATCCTTATCCATCACCAAGAAGGTATTTTCTTTCGTCACAAATTTCTTCAGCCTGACATTATCGCACCACACTATTTCCTGGGAAAATACACTGCGAGATACCATAAGATGATAAATATAATACATGACACCCGGTGAAAAATCTATTATTAATACGTTGCCATTTCTTTCGCCGGCAATTCGTTTGGCAAGATCATCTTGGGCGCGCACAAACCGTTGGAGGCGAAAATGGTCCAGGGGAATCAAACCCAGTGGGGTAAGCAGGCGGGGTTTCCCTCTTGATGCCGGCATACCGCTGGTAGAACTTCTCAGCCGGATAATAGAAAACCGCAGGAGCCATTTGCGCCAAGACCAAAACCAACAACATGAAGAGTGTCTTCTTTTTTACCGATTCAAAGTTATGCTCCAGATAACCCATCGCCACCAGGCAAATCGCCGGTATGGTGGGTGCTACCAAACGAGGGGTATCCATCCCCTGAAAGGGAAGATAGATCAAAAAAGGCAGCAGCCAAAAAGAGAAGAGGACCACTAGCCCCGATTTCAGGCCGAATCGGCGCAGACCCAAGAGCGCCAGAATTGCGACGAAAATATTCGCCCCCACCATCCATAGAACCAGGTTCTTGATAATACTGGGGAAAATATGAGCCGCGGGGAGCCTGCTGCCCAGATGATAGCCAAGTGCGCCGCGGAATTGGTCGACAACATTGCCCCAAATATAGTAACGCAACCCATAAGTTAATAATAACGCCACCGCTAGTGCACCTATTAATTTGATAATATCCGGCGTGATCCTGGCCCGTCTAAAATAAATTAGACCGAAATAGGCGCCAAACGCTAAGGCCATATCCATTCTTACCGTAACCGCGGTAAACACTAACAGGGTAAATGAAATCCAGTAGATATTTTTCAAATAACTATTACCAGTGCTGGAGATGCTTTTATCTAAAAAGAATAACGACCCTAGGAAAAATGACATCCCCAGGATGTTAGGGTTGCCATAGTGGCTAAGCATCCAAATTGCCGGAGATAATAAGACCGAGAGGCAGGTAAAGAAAGCTATTCTCCGGTTAAACAAGGATTGGACAAACATAAAAAGGAAGCAGGTCATCAAAACGGAAGCTCCAGCGCTTAATCCGTTCATTAACCGACTCAATTCCCCCTGGAAATTCAGAATAGTTTTTAGCCAGATGATTACTAAATAATAGCCAAATGACATCTCATAGTTGAAGACTGAAGGCAACACCTTATAATTATTTTGTTCTAGAGCCTTAACTCCCAAGGCATAACGGATAGAATCGCCTAATATGAACCCGTCAAAGATGAAAAAGACCGCCAAAGCAGTCGCAATAATTACAATAAGAATAAACTCCTTGTTTAATATCAAGTATCCGTGGGAGTAATTGCCACAATGGGTACTATCATTCTTAATAATAGTCATAAATAAACCTTACCTTCCCCGGGAGTGGGTGGAAGATGAATCTATCTTATAAAAACTTAAATTTGGCGAGAAAACAAGCCAAAGGCGGAATAACTGGGGAAATAACCGAGAATTATGCCGCAGCCTTTGCTTTATCTGCAGTTGGGGACCCTTTCCGCGATTATTGAGCCTGAAACAGACCATTTCTAAGGAAAACCCCTTCTCGCGGGAGACCTGGAAAAACTTCCTTTTGATCCCGCCTGCCAAGGCCTTAGCCTTCGTCGACGATTTCCTCCTCTCCAGGGGCAAAGCGCACCCGGGCACCGAGGCCGACGGTCACCAGCATCTCATTGGTGCGTTGCACCAGACGGTGCAGCCAGGAGCCGGCAGTGTCCAACCGGCAATCTTCCCGGCATTCCCTCAAGACCAGGCCGGTGGCCTTCATTTCGAAGGGCGCCAGCAGGTCTTCCTGTTGAATAAGCTTCAGACAATCCCACCACACCGTGTCCGGGGCCTGGAGTTCCTCCCGGCTGGTAATCCCCCGTAAGCAGGCAAAGACTAGCTCCCGGGGACCTTTCATCAGGATTTCGGCAATGCGCTGGCGCCTGGCCGGCGGCTCCAGACGGCGGATATTGATGGCATAGGCCGGGCACTGGGAAGCGCAAAAGCCGCAGGCGATGCAGGTCTCCTCGGGAAACACCGCATAATTTTCCATATGGGGCACCAAAAAGGGGCAACAGCGCACGCAGGTGAGGCAGCGGATACACTTGCGGTCGATTAGCTCGGCCCCCCGGCCGCAGTGGAGGCAGCGCCGGGCCTCGATCAGGGCGTCACCTTCCTCATAAACCAGTTCGGCGGTATCAAAATCCTTCAGGCGCTCCCCCACCGGGCGCTCTTTCAGGGGGCGGGTGGGCACCCAGGGGATCCGGGAGGCATGCTGCTCCGGAAACCGGGCCACCGGCCGGGGGCATTCATCGGCAAAGGTCAGTTGCCGGCCGCTGCGCAGAAAATGGTCCATGGCGGCCGCGGCCCGCCGGCCGCTGGCCGCCGCCGCCACCGCCAGGGTGGGACCGGTGAAGACCTCCCCGGCCAGAAAGATCCCGGCGCTGAAGACCCCGGGGAGCGAAGTGGACATGGTGGCCCGGTCCACCTGAATCCGGCCGGCGGCCACCGCCAGCTTTTCTTCCCGGGCGGCCTCCAGTTCCGCCTCCTGGCCGATGGCGAAGATCACCGTATCCGCCTCCAGGCGCTGGGAGCGGCTCTCATCATACGTAGGGGAAAAGCGCCCGAACTCGTCGAAGATGGAGGTGCAGGCCATCAATTCGATGCCCTCCACCCGCCCCCCTGGGGCCTGCACCAGCTTGGGGGCCCATTGATAGATGAGGTCGATGACCTCGGCCTTGGTGCGTTCGGTCTCCACCGGCGAGGCGAACAACTGGTGGGGAGCTTCCAGACAGATCATCAGAACTTCCGGGGCCCCCAGACGTTTCACCGCCCGGGCCGCATCCATGGCGACATTGCCGCAGCCGACGACCAGGACCTTCTCACCCAGGGGCGGGGGCTGTCCCTGGGCCACCTGCCGCAAAAAGGGGAGGGCCAGATAAATCCCGGCCGCGTCCATCCCGGGAACCGGCAGGTCGCGGCCTCTCTGCAGACCGATGGCCAGCAGCACTGAGGCATAGGCCTGTTCCTGCAAATCCTTGAGGGAAAAGTCCCGGCCCCAGGCCTGGCCGGTGCGGAACTCAGCCCCCAGGGCCTCCAATTCGTGCAGGTCCTCCCAGACCACGGCCTTGGGCAGCCGGAACTTGGGCACCACGTGCATGGGCATACCCCCCGGCTCGGACTCCCGCTCAAATAAAGTCACGGGATAGCCCTGGAGCAGCAGGTCCCGGGCCGCCGCCAGGCCGGCCGGGCCGCTGCCCACGATGGCGATCCTCTGGGGCCGGGTCACCTCAGCCCGGCGGTAGTGCTGCCGCCGGTATTCCCGGGTATGGTCCATGACGAAGCGCTTCAGGGCCCGAATGGCCAGGGGGCCTTCCACGTATTGCCGGCGACAGGCATCTTCACACGGATGGGCGCAAATATAGGCGCAAACCGAAGCAATGACGTTGTTGGCCTTGATCACTTCCATGGCCTCTTCATAACGGCCCTGGTAAATGAGGCCGACGTAACGCCGGGCATCGGTGCCCACCGGGCAGGCGGCGGTGCAGGGCGGGAGATACTTTTGCTGGTCCTGGGGCTGAATCATCTCTCGTTCTCCGGGGATTTAAAAAATACTGCGTTTCTGGGATTATATAATAGGCATTTTTGCCTATTGTGCCATCCGCACTCCTTAATTAAATTTAATTATATTCTGCACGCAGAGACCCGATTATCGGGGGCTTCGACCTCAGGTCTTGCTGCTGGCCGCGCCCGGCACGATGGTTATCACTGGCGACTTCCGATAACCTTGGATTATACTTAGCCTTAGACACCACTTTCCAGCTGAGAGCCTCTTCTAAGACGGCCCAGTCCAGGGAATAATTTAGATGGTGACGCCGAAGCTTCAGCAGAGAACGAGTAAGGAGAATAAGCCAATGTTACAGAGGACCCCGTTGTTAGCCATCATCCTGATAAACGTCATGCTGTCCGGCTGCGCCGCCATGAAAGCCGACCCTTCCACCGGCGCCGGCTTCGTCCCGATGGAGCAGATGAGCAAGCAGGGGGACCTGCCCTTCAACAAAGCCTGGGTCAAGAAGGACTTGAACTGGAAGCAATACCAGACGATCTACGTTAAGCCGGTGAACACCGGTTATCTCATGGAAACCGACGCCTGGAAGGAGAACTTCCGCCAGGGCCATATGAAGGAAGATGCGCAGGAACTCGGCCGCTATATGGAAGATCGGTTCAGAGGGGCCTTTGTAACCGGAGCGGATAATCAATTTCGAGTGGTGAGCTCCCCGGAACCGGGTTCCCTGACCCTGGATCTGGCGCTCACCGAGTTGGTTCCCAGTAACGTGGTCTTGGAAGCCCTGAGATATGCCCCTTACGGCGGTATGGCGGCCGCCACGCTTCTGTCGAGAACCACTGGTGCGGTGTGCACCGTCGCCTTCGAGGCCAAGGTGCGGGATTCGAAGTCAGGCACCGTGGTGGCCATGTTCGCCGACCGGGAGACCCAAAAGTTTAAGATCGTCGATTTCAAGGCTTTTACCTGGTACGGCAACGCCAAGAACACCATCGACGAGTGGGCCGACCAGTTCGTCCTGGTGGTCAACAAGCCCCCGGGGCAGATCGTGGAGGAAGCCAGCACCTTCAGCCTGAAACCCTGGTAAAGGAAAAAATAGGGACACTTCCCATTTTTCGCATTTTTAGCCCGGACCAGGTTAGGTCCTGTCAAGAAAAATAGGAAGTGTCCCTATCTTTTTCCGCAGGCGGATGGAGGCCGGGGTCACTTCTACCAGTTCGTCGTCGTTGATGAACTCCATGGCCTGCTCCAGGCCGAACTGCCGCGGCGGCACCAGGCGCAGGGCCTCATCGGTGTTAGCGGCCCGGATATTGGTTTGCTTCTTCTCCTTGGTGATGTTCACCAGCATGTCATCGGGCCGGGTGTTTTCGCCGACGATCAGGCCCCGATAAACCGGGTCGTTCGGTTTGACGAAGATGGTGCCCCGGGGCTGCAGGTGGAAGATGGCATAGGCCACCGCCTTGCCGGGCCGGTCGGCCACCAGGACGCCGTTGGGCCGGCCGCTGATCTCCCCGGCATAAGGGGTATAGCCGATCAGGATGGTATTCAACAGCCCCGTGCCCCGGGTATCGTTCAAGAACTGGCCCCGCAGGCCGATGAGGCCCCGGGAGGGGATCTCGAACTCCAGCCGCACCCGGCCGTAGCCGTGGTTGATCATCTTCACCATGCGGCCCCGGCGGGCGCTCAGCCTTTCGGTGACGATGCCGATAAACTCCTCGGGTACGTCCACCACCGCCAGCTCCAGGGGCTCGGACAGCTTGCCGTCCACCTCCCGGGTGATGACCCGGGGCTTGCTTAGTGAGAGCTCAAAACCTTCCCGGCGCATCATTTCGATGAGCACCGCCAACTGCAGCTCGCCCCGGGCGCTCACCTTGAAGGCGTCCCGGGTTGCTCCCGGCTCCATCCGGATGCTGACGTTGTAGAGGACTTCCTTGTCCAGGCGCTCCTTGATCTGCCGGGAGGTGACGAGCTTGCCCTCCTTGCCCGCCAGGGGCGAGGCGTTGACCGAAAAGACCATGGAGATGGTGGGCTCTTCCACCGTGATGCCGGGCAGGGGCCGCGGGTCCAAGGGATCGCCCAGGGTGTCGCCGATGAAGGCCGCCGGCACCCCGGCCACCGCGACGATCTCCCCGGCCTTAACCACTTCGGGCTCGACCCGGTCCAGGCCCTCGAAGCTATAGAGCACGGTGATATTGGCCTTGCCGGCCATTTGGCCCTGCCTTCAAGAGGGCCACCTCCTGGCCGCGCTTCAGTCTCGCCGCCGACGATCTTGCCCACCGCGATCAGCCCCACGTAGTCGCTGTAATCGAGGCTGGTCACCAGAAACTGCAAGGGCGCGGCCGGGTCATAAGACCGGCGCCGGGATGGCCGACAGGATGGCATCGAAGAGCGGCCCCAGGCCCCGGCCCTCGCCTTCCGGGTCGGTCAGGGCGATGCCGGCCTTGGCGTTGGTGTAGAGCACCGGGAACTCCAGCTGCTCGTCGGTGGCGTCCAGGTCGATGAACAGGTCGTAGATCTCCTCCAGGACCTCGGTGATCCGCCGGTCCGGGCGGTCGATCTTGTTGATCACCACGATGACGGGGAGCTTCTGCTCCAGGGCCTTGCCCAGGACGAAGCGGGTCTGGGGCAGGGGGCCTTCGGTGGCGTCCACCAGGAGCATGACCCCGTTCACCAGGTTCAGGGTGCGCTCCACCTCGCCGCCGAAATCGGCGTGGCCCGGGGTGTCGACGATGTTGATCTTCACCCCTTTATAGGTAATGGCCATGTTCTTGGCCATGATGGTGATGCCCTTTTCCCGCTCCAGGTCCATGCTGTCCATGACCCGTTCCACCACCTGCTCGTTTTCCCGGAAGATGCCGCTCTGCCAGAGCATGGCATCCGCCAAGGTCGTCTTGCCGTGATCCACGTGGGCGATAATGGCGATATTTCTCAAATCTTCACGAACTTGCATAATAAACTCCGATAATGGCGAAATCGAGCTGGGTCGCCCGATAATGGCGTAACCAGGTCGGGTAGATTCGCCCTACAGGAGTCATTAATATCTAGGGCGGGCCGGGCCCGCCGTGTAGGGTGCGCCTGCGCACCAAACAAAGCCACCGGCGCCGGAGGCCTGTGCCACTATTTTTCAAGAACTTTTCAGATCAGATGACCGCGATTCCGGACCGGACGGGGGTCCGCCCCGCCGGCGGCTCTTGGCTGGCTGTGCTCCGCGGCAAGTTCCCGGCAGTAATTTCTTAATCTTTAATTATAACGGCTGTGAGGGATTGTGCAACTGCAATCGGCGAGAGTTAGAAGCTTGCCAGTCAAAACTTGATGAATAGGGGCTTGCGAATGAGAGGATGGAGGGATACCCGAAAGACAAAGAAGATTTTTTGAACATAATTCTTTACTTGTATATTTGGATGATTTTACCGTAGAATTGAGAAAATGCTGTGATTATTATCCGAGAGACCATATAGTGACTTCACCTTTTGGTGATACTATAATCAAGACAAGGAATAATAGCATGCATAACCACCGTAGTGCAGCTGAATTACTACAGCAGATGGATCTTGGGTCATCAATAGCCGAACAGGACAAATTGCTTGAAACCGCTCGCGTAGAGACTTCGGCCTTTAGCGATTTGCTTCAAGACAAGGTAGACCTTGTCCCTGGTACTAAAGGTTCGGGCAAAAGCGCCCTTTTTAGGATATTCGTCGATTTTCTGCCAGACCATCTGCTCCGTAACCGCAAGGTAGTTATTGCGCATGGTGTGCAGAAGCATGGAGATAATGTTTTCCATGCCTTTAAAGATCAATTCCAGGGTCTTAGCGAAGACGATTTTGTCAGCTTCTGGTGCATCTATCTTATTTCTTTGGCTCACGAACAGTTTATTAAAGGAGAGCTATACCAGCCTTATCTCAAAGGTGCATCGGAAGAGATCGACCGCTTTCGTCAGGCGTGCGCGAAAGCATATATTCCGGAAATACACGCTAAGAAATCCCTTAAGGAAATTTTGGCGTGGACACTCAACGTTCTTAAAATTTGGAAACCGCGTCTGACATACAAGCTTCCAGATGATGCTGGCGAAATCGAATTAAATCTATTCGGCAAACCAGTAACACCCAAACCTGTCCCTTCAGTAAGCCCCGCAGAAGTGCCACGCTTCGTTATCTCGGTTAAAGAGGCACTCGAGGAAGTACTCGCCAAAAGCGCCCTTGCCATTTGGCTAATGATAGACCGGCTTGATGAGGTCTTTCCTCGCAGAACCGAACTGGAAACACGCGCTCTTAGAGGGTTGCTGAGGTCGATGAGGCTTTTCACATCGCCGTCAATTAGGGTTAAGGTCTTCCTGCGCGACGACATGTTAGAGCAGGTTGTGTCGACCGAAGAAGGTTTCACTGCGCTCTCGCATCTAACAGCTCGGCAATCAGATACACTTCGCTGGTCCGAGGAACAGATTTTGACCATGTTAGTGAAGCGCCTTTTTGCCGATAAAAGTTTAAGAACCTACCTTGGTGTAGATAAGGAACGATTAGAAGCGAGTCCAGAGTATCGAAGGGAATGTTTTTACATGGTGTTCCCTCCCACGGTTCACAGGCCCCCGAACCAAAGCCCCACATTGCGATGGATGTATAATTACACCATGGATGGGAAGGGCGTCGTCACTCCTAGTAGACGTCCTTGATCTGGTGACACGAGCGAAGCAGGCCCAACAGGACACTTTCAACCAAACTCCCCAGGGTGAATCGCCATGGTTGATAGGACCACAAGCCATTCAATATGGCCTTGAGGAATTATCCAGGAGGAGGAGAGATACATACTTGAAAGCGGAGTTCCCCCACTTATGGCAGTATGTTGAAAAGTTCCAAGGGGGCAAGTCAGAGTACTCCACCGACGCTCTACAAAAACTACTCGGGAAGCAATGGCAAAAGATTAGTGGCGACCTCATTGCAATAGGCTTTTTGAAGATGCGTGGGCGCATTGGACAGGCGACCTATTGGATTCCTTACCTATATAGGAAGGGGCTTGAACTCACGCGTGGCCGCGCCTAACGGAAGTTTTCCTTTCATTTCCAATTTCTGTCTGGCGACAAGATCAAAAGAACACAGGCCGCAGGCCTGTGTCACTATTCTCCCTGTAAATTTATCACCCCACCAGCGGGTTTTTCACCGTCAGGGCCGGGAAGCGGCCGAAGTCCCGGTCGGCGGACCAGAGTTCCCGGACGCCGTGGCTGAGGCAGAGGGCGGCGACGCGGGCGTCATGGACCAGGGGGCCGGCCACCCTGCCGGCCTGGAGGAGGGCGCGCAGCTCCGGCCAGTAGCCCGGGGCTTCCGCCAGCAGCACCAGGCTGGGTGATTCCAGCCAGGCGTCCACCTGGTCCAGGGCTAATTCCAGGGGGGTCGGCGGATTATAGATGCGGGGATGGGTGACGATGGCCAGGAACTCATGCAGGCAGGGCCAGGGGATGGCCCAGGGCCCGCGGCCTTCCGCCAATTCCGCCAGCCGGGCATAGGCGGTCTCGTGCCAGGGGCTGTCCTCGCCGATGGGCATAGACCAGGAGGTTGGTGTCAACCGCGATCATGCCCCATGCCCTTCATAAATGTGGTCCCGCAGTTGCTCCCAGGAGGCGCCGGCAACCTGCGGTTGCAGACCCTTCCCCTTGAAGGTGGCCCGGCGCAGCTTAAAGCCGCGGCCCTGCGCCCTGCCCTCGATAACCTGGCGCAACCCCTCCTCCACCAGGGCCCTGACCGTGGTCTTCTCCCGGCCCGCCAGCTGCCGGGCCGCCTCCAAAAGCGGGTCGGATATCTCTATGGTTGTCTTCATATGGGTATATGTATCAATAAATACATATAACTGTCAATAAATAAAACAGGGCGGACACACAGGTCCGCCCCTACGGGAAATGAGAAGGCTACAGGCCGGAGGCCTGTGCTACTGGTTTTCTGGAATCAGGCGGCGGTGTCGCGTGGTTGGCGCTCGTCCTCGAGGGGGAGGGCGGCGGTGCCGGGCAGGAGGCCACGCCATCAAGGGATAAATTTGCCTGGTTGCGAAACAGTGCAACAGCTAAAGAAAAAAAATTATCGGCGCTCCCTACTGATCGTTCCGGTCCTCCTCCGGCTCCTCGAGGCCGTTCTGGTTGCCGATGCTGCCGGTCGTCCGGGAGAGCCGGCTCCGGGTGGAGAGCGCCTCCAACAGGACCTCGCGCATGATTTCGCAGGCCTCGGTAATGGGCGGAATGGCCAGGCGGTAATAAATGGTGGTGCCCTCCCGGCGCGTGGCCAGGATGCCTCTTTGCCGCATCAGGCTCAGATGCTGGGAGAGATTCGCCTTGGCCACCCCCATGGCCTGCACCAGGGCGCCCACGGAGAGCTCGCCCCATTTCAACAGGTTGAGAATCTGCAGCCGCTTGGGGTTGGCCAGGATCTGGCACATATCGGCCTGCATCTCCCACAACCTGGCCTGATCCTGGGAAACCGCCTCAGGGGTTGGCTGGCCGATTTTTTCATGGTTTCGCATCATTGAAACTATTATAAGCCCATAATCCTTCCCTGTCAAGTCCCCAGCCAATTGGCGGCCGGTTGGACGTTCGGCTTTTAATGATTATAATTTTCCCTTAAAAGTGGAAACCAAGGAGGAGATGACATGAAGATTTTCCGGCGCTCAGTCTCGAGCCTCGCAATTATGACGGTGGTCCTCATGGCCTTTATTTTTCAGCCCGGATTGACGAACTTCCGGGGCTGGGCCCAGGACCAAGGCCCGGGCGCCGCCGCCCCTCCAGGGACTCCGGCGGCCATCCAGGTCCCCAAGGGGACCCCGGATGCCCTCACCGCCATCCTGACCCGGCGCAGCATCCGGGATTATTCGATCCACCCGGTGCCCGAGGAGCTGATCAAGCTGCTGCTGGAGGCGGGCCAGGCGGCGCCGTCGGCCATCGACGAACGGTCCACGGAATTCGTGGTGATTAATGACCGCCAGATCCTGGATGAAATCCACAAGTTCAATACCAAGCGTTTGCAGCTGAAGAAGGCGACCGTGGCCATCCTGGTCTGCGGCAATCAGGCCAAGGAGAAGGATAAAGGGAAGGGGTTTTGGGTGCTGGATGGGGCGGTGGCCTCGGAAAATATTCTCATCGCGGCCCACGCCCTGGGACTGGGGGCGGTGTGGACCGCGATCTATCCCTATCCAGACCGGATGGCCAAGGTGCAAAAGCTGCTGAATCTTCCCGCGGAGGTCCTGCCCCTAAACATCATTCCCATCGGTTACCCGGCGGAAAAGCTGTTCCGGGAGCAGCTCTACGACCCCGCCCGGGTGCATAAGAATAAGTGGTAAGCAGCAGTCTCACGGCCGGGCGTAGAGAACAGGGGCGGTTCGAAAACCGCCCCTGCCATGAAGGTGGGGGCCGGGCGGCCAGCGGCTAGATTAACCCCTCCTGACGCAAGCGCGTCAAGACTCCGGCTGTTGATGGGCTCCGGTCCATGGTATAAAAATGCAGCCCCGGCACCCCAGCCTCGATCAGCCCCTGGCATTGCTCAAAAGCAAAGTCGATGCCGAAAAGGAGCAGCGCCTGGGTATCGCCCTCCGGCAAGGCTGCCAACCTTTGCCGCAACCCCTCGCTGATGCTGGCCCCGCAAAGCTTGGCCAGATTGTTCATCATCTTGACACTGAAAATCGGCATGATGCCGGGGACAATGGGAACCTTGAGGCCCAGGCGGCGACAGGCGGCCACAAAATCGAAATAATAACGGTTGTCATAAAAATAATTGGTAATGATATATTCGGCCCCTTTATCCACCTTGAGCTTCAGGTACTCCAGGTCTTTTTGCCGGCTCCCGGCCTCAATGTGGCCCTCCGGATAACCGGCCGCTCCTAGGCAGAATTTATAGCGGGGGCGAATAAACTCCAGCATCTCCGAAGCATGGGCCAAACTGGCGGGATGGGGCTTAAAATCGGCTAACCCGTGGGGAGGGTCGCCCCGCACCACCAGGACATTATCTACTCCCAGATCCCAATAGCTGTCCAGGACCCCCTGGATATCATCCGGCCCCAAGCCGTATCCGGCAAAGTAGGCCATAACCTCTAACTTCAGGTCATTTTTCAGGCGGTCCACCATCTGCCTGGAGCCTTCCCGGGTAGAACCTCCGGCCCCAAAGGTGACCGAGACAAAATCCGGTTCCATAACGGTCAACTGGTCGATTACCCTGATCAATTTTTCAGCGGCTTCGGCATTCCTGGCAGGGAAAAACTCAAAAGATATGGTCGGCTGTTTTTTCTGCCACATCTCAGTCACTTTCATGGGCCTGCTCCTAGATTTTTTTTGTGACCTCTCTTCCCGAGTTAAACCAAGAGAAGTCCTCTTTTCTGTCCAAATTTTTCTTGGGAGGGATGATAGCACATGTTTAGGCAAGATTAAACTATACGTTTTTGTATTTTATCGTATTTCTAAATATACTCAATTGTAGTTTATGTTTTAGATTATTTGACGTATTTGTATAAATAGACTAACCGGCAAAGCCCCCATATTTCCCCACCATTTTTTATCATCCGCATTATCAACAACTTACCATATTATCCGCCAACCTGGCATGCGCCTTGCTTCTATCCTAATCAAAATTTAGAATAGAGGTGTTGGCTATGCGCAAAATCGCGATTTACGGCAAAGGTGGCATCGGCAAGTCCACCACCACTCAAAATACGGTGGCGGGGTTGGCCGAGATGGGCCGGAAGGTGATGGTGGTGGGCTGCGACCCCAAGGCGGATTCCACCCGCCTGCTCCTGGGCGGCCTGGCCCAAAAGAGCGTCCTGGACACCCTCAGGGAAGAGGGCGAAGACGTGGATCTGGAGGATATCCGGCGCACCGGTTTTTCCGGAGTCGTCTGCGTGGAATCCGGCGGCCCGGAGCCCGGGGTGGGCTGCGCCGGCCGGGGCATCATCACCTCCATCAACCTGCTGGAGCAGTTGGGGGCCTATGCCGACAGTGAACATCTGGATTACGCCTTTTACGACGTCCTGGGGGATGTGGTCTGCGGCGGTTTCGCCATGCCCATCCGGGAAGGCAAGGCCAAGGAAATCTACATCGTCGTCTCCGGCGAGATGATGGCTATGTATGCCGCCAACAACATCTGCAAGGGCATCGTCAAGTTCGCCGAAGCCGGGGGCGTGCGCCTGGGCGGCCTCATCTGCAACAGCCGCAAGGTGGATAACGAACTGGAGATGGTCGAGGCCATGGCCGCCAAGCTGGGCACCCAGATGATTCACTTCATCCCCCGGGACAACATGGTGCAGAAGGCGGAGATCAACCGCAAGACCGTCATCGAATTCGACGGCAGCCATCCCCAGGCCGATGAATACCGGACCCTGGCCCGGAAGATCGAAGGCAACGAGATGCACGTCATCCCCAAACCCATGAGCGGCGACGAGCTGGAAAAGCTGCTCATCGACTACGGGCTGGCGGGCTGAGACGAGGAGCGGGACGATGAATCTTATCACAGCAATAATCTTGAGCCTTTGGCTCATGGGTTGGGCCCTGGCCTCGGTGAGAGAAATCCTGAGGGCCAGGACCGTAAAAATTGATCACAGCATAATTTCAGGAAGGAACGAGTCATGATCATGATCAGATCGGTGGTGCGGCCGGAGCGGGTGGACGCGGTCCTGGCCGCCTTAATGGAAGCGGGGTTCCCGGCGGTCACCAAGATGAGCGTGGTGGGCCGGGGCAAGCAGCGGGGCATCAAGATCGGGGAGATCACCTATGACGAAATCCCCAAGGAACTGCTGCTCACGGTGGTGCAGGACCAGGACAAAGATTTTGTCATCAAGACCGTCCTCAAGGCGGCCCGCACCGGTGATAAAGGCGCCTACGGCGACGGCAAGATCTTTGTGACCCCGGTGGCGGAAGTCTACACCATCAGCTCCGGCATCAAGGAAGGCGCCGACGGCGAGCTGGAAGAGGTGACGCCATGAAAGAAATCATGGCCATCGTGCGCATCAATAAGATGAACCAGACCAAGAAGGCCCTGGCAGAGGCGGGCATCTCTTCCGTCACCGCCCGGGACGGCCTGGGCCGGGGCAAGGGCCTGGTGGATCTGAGCCTGTTGGAAGGCGCGGAAAAGGGTTATGAGGAGGCCATTGTGCAGTTGGGCCAGAGTCAGCGTCTCATCCCCAAGCGGGTCTTCTTCGTGGTGGTTCCCGATAAGCTGGTGCCGAAGACGGTGGAGACCATCATGGCCGTGAATCAGACAGGCAAATCCGGCGATGGCAAGATCTTCGTCATGCCGGTGCTGGATTCCATCCGGGTGCGCACCGGCGAGAGCGGCGACCTGGTTCTGGACGAAGCTTGATGACCGGGAACCGAAGTCCGAAGACCGAAAAGAACTGAAGACTGGAGACCGAAGACCGAAGACCGAAGAAGTAGTATTTATTCTCCTGTCCCCCGTCGCCCGTCCCCCGTCTATCACATGGAGATTGAAACATGGCCACCTTAACGCCAGAAGACCTGAACTCCTTGGTTCTGGATATCAATGCTGAAAAAGTGAAAAAGGACTTGGTCAGTAAATATCCCACCAAGATCGCCCGCAAGCGCGCCAAGCAGATTGTCGTCAACCGGGTGGAGACGGATCTGACGGTGCCGGAGATTCAGTCCAACGTCCGGACCGTCCCCGGCCTCATCTCCCAGCGGGGCTGCACTTACGCCGGCTGCAAGGGCGTGGTGCTGGGCCCCACCCGGGATATCCTGAACATCACCCACGGCCCCATCGGCTGCGGCTTCTATAGCTGGCTGACCCGGCGCAATCAGACCCGGCCCAAGGGCCCGGAAGACCATAACTTTATGAACTACTGCTTTTCCACGGACATGCAGGACGAGCAGATCATCTTCGGCGGCGAGAAGAAACTGCGCGCACGCGATCCAGGAGGCCTATGACACCTTCAAGCCCAAGGCCATCGGCATCTTCGCCACCTGCCCGGTGGGCCTCATCGGCGACGACGTGCACGCCGTGGCCCGGGAGATGAAGGAAAAACTGGGCATTAACGTCTTCGGCTTCAGTTGCGAGGGCTACAAGGGCGTGAGCCAATCGGCGGGGCACCACATCGCCAACAACGGCGTCTTCAAACACATCGTGGGCCTGGACGACACGGTGAGGGAAGGCGAATTCAAGATCAACCTGCTGGGAGAATACAACATCGGCGGCGACGCCTTCGAGATCGAGCGGCTTTTCGAGGACTGCGGCATCACCCTGATCTCCAGCTTCAGCGGCAACTCGAGCTACGATCAATTTGCCAACTCCCACACCGCCGACCTGAACCTGATCATGTGCCATCGCTCCATCAACTATGTGGCGGAGATGATGGAAACGAAGTTCGGCATCCCCTGGATCAAGGTGAACTTCATCGGGGCCGCGGCCACCGCCAAGTCCCTGCAGGAAGATCGCCGCTTATTTCGAGAACCCCAAGCTGACCGCCAGGGTGGAAGAAGTCATCGCCCGGGAACTGCCGGCGGTGGAGGCGGTGCGGGAGGAAGTGCGGCCCAGGTGTGAAGGTAAACGGGCCATGCTCTTCGTGGGCGGCTCCCGGGCCCACCATTACCAGGAGCTTTTCCGGGAGATCGGCATGGAGATCATCGCCGCGGGTTACGAGTTCGCCCACCGGGATGACTACGAAGGCCGGCGGGTGCTCCCCGGTCTCAAGGTGGACGCCGACAGCCGCAACATCGAAGAGCTCCACGTGGAAGCGGACCCAACGCGTTACCGGCCCCGGCTGGATGCCGCGGGCATCACCCGCCTGGAGCGGGAAGGCCTCTCGCTCAGCGACTACGAAGGCATGATGGCTGAGATGAAGAGCGGCGCCCTGGTGATCGACGACATCAGCCAGTTCGAAACCGAGCGGCTCATCGAGATCTACCGGCCGGACCTGATCTGCGCCGGCATCAAGGAAAAGTACGCCATCCAGAAGAGCGGCGTGCCCATGAAGCAATTGCACAGCTACGACTCCGGCGGACCTTATGCCGGCTTCCAAGGCGCCGTCAACTTCTGGCGGGAAATCGACCGCCTGGTGAACAGCAAGGTCTGGAAGTATCTGAAGGCGCCCTGGCAGGAAAATCCCGAACTGGCCGCCAAATATGCCTGGGAATAACCCGGAAAGACGGGGGACGGAAGACGGCAGACGGAAGTAAAAAAAGTGTTTTCTCCGGTCTCCGGTCTTCGGTCTCCCACCCCAGCCCTCACCAGACAAACAGGGGGAGAGGGGCATACCGGGAATAAGGATAACATCATGCTACTGAGACATACACCCAAGGAAATCAAAGAACGCACGGCCCTGACCGTCAATCCGGCCAAGACCTGCCAACCCATCGGGGCCATGTACGCCGCCCTGGGGATCCACCGCTGCCTGCCTCACAGCCACGGCTCCCAAGGGTGCTACGCCTACCATCGCAGCGCCCTGACCCGGCACTTCAAGGAGCCGGTGATGGCGGCCACCAGCGCCTTCACCGAAGGCGCCTCGGTTTTCGGCGGGCAGGCCAACCTGCTCCAGGCCATCAACAACATCTTCACGGTCTATGAGCCCGAAGTGATCGCCGTGCATACCACCTGCCTGTCGGAGACCATCGGGGACGACATCCCCCAGATCGTCGCCAAGGCCAGGGACGAAGGCAAGATCCCGGCGGGCCGCTACGTCATCCATGCCAACACCCCGAGCTACGTGGGCTCCCATGTCACCGGCTTCGCCAACATGGTCAAGGGCATGGTGGATTATTTCGCTAAAGCCGAGGGGCACAAGGAAAACCGCATCAACCTGATTCCGGGCTACGTGGAACCGTCGCGACATGGAAGAGATCAAGCGCCTGGCCGGGGAGTTGGGAGTGTCCACTATCATGTTCCCGGACACCTCCAACGTGCTCAACGGCCCCCAAACCGGCCGCTACGCCATGTTTCCGGCCGGGGGCACCACGGTGGCGGAACTGATCGCCGCCGGCAGCAGCATGGGCACGGTGGCCCTGGGACCTTTGGCCTCCGGGCCGGCCGCCCGGGCCCTGGACACCAAGTGCAAGGTGCCCTGCGAAATCTTGCACCTGCCCATCGGCCTGAGGGCCACCGATACCTTCATCGACACCCTGCGGCGCATCGCCGGGGTGACCGTGCCCGACTCCATCAACATCGAGCGGGGCCGGCTGGTGGACGTCATCACCGACATGCATCAGTACTTTTACCACCGCAAGGTGGCCCTGGCGGGCGATCCGGACCAATTGATTTCCCTCACCGAGTTCCTGGTGGACCTGGATATGTGGCCCATCCACATCGTCACCGGCACCCCGGGGAAGAAGTTCGAGGCCAAAATCAAGGAGATCACCAAGGACGTGCCGCATCCGGTGAACGTCCGGGCAGAAGGCGATATGTTCCTGCTGCACCAGTGGCTGAAGAGCGACCCGGTGGACCTGCTGATGGGCAACACCTACATGAAGTATATCGCCCGGGACGAGGACATTCCCCTGGTACGGTTCGGCTTCCCCATCCTGGACCGCATCGGCCACAGCTACTTCCCCACCGTGGGTTACCGGGGCGGGCTGCGGCTCCTGGAAAAGATTCTGGACGCCCTCATGGACCGCCAGGACCGGGACGCCCCGGAGGAGAGTTTCGAGCTGGTGATGTAGGGGAATCTACTGTCCGCCCGGTGGCACAGGGGGGTCAACAAGCCTCCGAAACGCAGGCTAAAGCCTGCGGCTACAAAAACAAAAAGGATAAGAGTCATGGAAAAACCTGATCATCATATCTTCGTGTGTATGAGTTTCCGGGGCCTGGAACCCAAGGGCAAGTGCATCAAGAAAAACGCCCCGGATCTGCTGGGCTACCTGGAGTCGGAGCTGGCCGACCGGGGTCTGGAGAACGTCATGGTCTCCACCACCGGCTGCCTGAAGCTCTGCGACCAGGGCCCGGTGATGATCGTCTATCCCGAGGGCCACTGGTACGCCGGGGTGGAGGGCGAAGACGCCATCGACGCCATCCTGGACAGCCTGGAAAACGGCGGCCCGGCTAAGGAATATCTGGTGAGTTAAGCGTAGGGGCGAACCTGGGTTCGCCCAGGGCCAGACAAATGTAGGGTGCGCCCGCGCACCAACCTTGAAAAGCAAAGAACCTCAGAGGCCTGACATGGAACCGGCGATCTATAAAGAGCGGCAAGACCAGATCCACCGCAAGGGCGAGGCGCCCTTTAAGATGGACTGCGACAAGGAGTCCCTGGCCGGGGCGGTGAGCCAAAGGGCCTGCGTCTTCTGCGGCTCCCGGGTGGTGCTCTACCCCATCGCCGACGCCCTGCACCTGGTGCACGGCCCCATCGGCTGCGCCGCCTACACCTGGGACATCCGGGGCGCCCTGTCCTCGGGCCCGGAGTTGCACCGCCTGAGCTTCTGCACCGACATCCAGGAGATGGACGTCATCTTCGGGGCCGAAAACAAGCTCTATAAGGCCCTGGTGGAACTCATCGACCGGCACCAACCCAAGGCCGCCTTCGTCTATTCCACCTGCATCGTGGGGCTCATCGGCGACGATTTGGAAGGGGTCTGCAAAAAGGTCAGCCGGGAAAAAGGCATTCCGGTCCTGCCGGTGCAATCCGAGGGCTTCAAGGGCAACAAGCGGGCCGGCTATCTCGCCGCCTGCGAGGCCATGTTTCGCCTGGTGGGTACCGGCGATACCGCCGGCATCAGCCCCAAAAGCGTCAACATCCTGGGCGACTTCAACCTGGCCGGCGAGATCTGGATCATCAGAGAGTATTTCTCCCGCATGGGCGTCCAGGTGGTGGCCAACATCACCGGCGACGGCCGGGTGGACGACATCCGCCGGGCCCACGGCGCGGCCCTGAACCTGGTGCAATGCTCCGGCTCCACCATGGACCTGGCGAAGATGATGGAGGAAGCTTACGGCATTCCCCATATCCGGGTGTCCTACTTCGGGGTGGAGGACATGGCCGAATCCCTCTACGCCGTGGCCCGCTTCTTCAACGACCCGGAGATGATGGCCCGTACCCGGGAACTGGTCCGGGAAGAACTGGCCATCCTCTATCCCCAGCTCCGGGAGTTCCAAGCGGCCCTGGCCGGCAAGAAGGCGGCCATCTACGTGGGCGGGGCGTTTAAGGCCTTCTCCCTGGTCAAGGCCTTCCGGCTGCTTAACATGCAGGTGGTCCTGGTGGGCTCCCAGACCGGCACCAGGGAAGATTACCAGGAACTGCACGATATCACTGACGAAGGCACCATCATCGTCGATGACTCCAATCCCCTGGAACTGTCGAGCTTTCTGAAGGAAAAGGACGTGGACATCTTCGTGGGCGGGGTCAAGGAACGCCCCATCGCCTACAAGCTGGGCGTCGGCTTCTGCGACCATAACCATGAACGCAAGGAATGCCTGGAAGGCTTCGTGGGCATGCTCAACTTCGCCCGGGAGGTCTATAACACGGTGATGAGCCCGGTGTGGAGGTTTGTCCCCCGGAAAGCAGTAAGTCAGAAATCAGAAACCAGTTCCAAGTTGCCAGTTTTGGAGTAGCAGCTCTTCACTGGTAACTGGGAACTGGTAACCGGGAACTACAAGGAAAAAGCCATGAATAGCGGCAAGAATCAAAACACAGCATACGTCTCGACCACCAATGCTTGCAAGTTATGCAAGCCGTTGGGGGCGTGCCTGGCCTTCCGGGGCGTCGAGGGGGCGGTGCCCTTTCTCCACGGCTCCCAGGGCTGCGCCACTTACATGCGCCGCTACATCATCAGCCATTACCGGGAGCCCATGGACATCGCCTCCTCCTCCCTGGGGGAGAAGCAGGCGGTTTACGGCGGCGGGCCCAACCTGAAGCAGGGCCTGGGGAACGTCATGAGCAAATACGGGGCCGGGCTCATCGGGGTGGCCACCACCTGTTTGACCGAGACCATCGGCGACGACGTGCCCGGGATCGTCCGGGAGTTTTGCCAGGAAGCGGCCACCCCCGTGGAATCCCCGGCGCGGCCGGAGATCGTCACGGTCTCGACCCCCAGCTATGCCGGCACGCACATGGAAGGTTTCCACGCCGCGGTCAAGGCCCTGGTGGAACAACTGGCTGATACGGGGGAAACCACGGAGGCCGTCAATCTCCTGCCGGGCTTTGTGTCGCCGGCGGATATCCGTTACCTGAAGGAGATTCTGGAAGACTTCGGCCTGCCCGGGATCATCCTGCCGGACCTGTCGGAGACCCTGGACGGCCCAGCCCAATTGGATTATGAAAAAATTCCGGCTGGCGGCACCCCAGTGGCGGACATTAAGGCCACGGGCCGCTCCCGGGCCACCATAGAGTTCGGCAGGACTCTGTTCTCGCCGGAGACGGCCGGAAAATTCCTGGAGCATCGCTTCGCCGTTCCTTACTATCCGCTGGGAATGCCCATTGGCCTCAGGGAGACCGACCGCTTCTTCGAGATCCTGGAAGAAGTCTCCGGCCGCCCCACCCCGGCCCGGCAGGCCTCGGAGCGGGGCCGCCTCATCGACGCCTACGTGGACGGCCATAAGTACATTTTTGGTAAGCGGGCGGTGGTTTACGGCGAAGAGGATTTAGTGATCGGCCTCACCTCCTTCCTGGCGGAGATCGGCATCCGGCCGGTGCTCTGCGCCTCCGGGGGCAAGAGCGGCCATTTTAAAGAGGCAATAGCCGAGGTCACCAGCGACCTCGGGCCTTCGCCGCCGCTGGTTATGGAAGGGGCGGATTTCTACGAGATCGCCGCGGCCGCCGAGGGTCTGGCCCCGGACCTGCTCATCGGCCACTCCAAGGGCTATCACCTGGCCCGGCGCTGGCAGGTGCCTTTAATCAGGGTGGGCTTTCCCATCCACGACCGCTTCGGCGGCCAACGGATCCTCCACCTGGGCTACCGGGGGGCGCAGAGCCTGTTCGACCTGATTGTCAACGCCGTGATCGAACGGAAGCAAGAGACCTCCAAAGTCGGCTACGGATATATATAAGCCCTACGTAAGGGCGGTTCGAGAACCGCCCCTACAGGAATACTGCCATGATCAACATCGATATTCATCCCTGCTTCAATGCCAAGGTCAAGGGCCAATTCGGCCGGGTGCATCTGCCGGTGGCCCCGAAGTGCAATATCCTGTGCAATTATTGCAACCGCAAGTTCGACTGCGTCAATGAGTCCCGGCCCGGAGTTACCAGTTCGGTGCTTTCGCCGACCCAGGCCATCGCTTACCTGGAGCAGGTCCTGGAGGCCGAGCCCCGCATCACCGTGGCCGGCATCGCCGGCCCGGGAGACCCCTTTGCCAACCCGCAGGAGACCATGGCGACCCTGCGCCTGATCCGGCAGCGTTTTCCGGAACTCCTGCTCTGCCTGGCCAGCAACGGCCTGGGGATCGCGCCGTATCTGGATGAGCTGGCCGAACTGCAGGTCTCCCACGTGACCATTACCGTCAACACCGTGGACCCGGAGATCGGCGCCAAGATCTATAGCTGGGTGCGGGATGGCAAGAAAATTTACCGGGGCCTCGAGGCGGCGCAAGTCCTGTTGGCCCGTCAGCTTGAGGCCGTCAGCGGTCTCAAGGCCCGGGGGATCGTGGTCAAGATCAACACCATCATCATCCCCGGGATCAATGATCAGCAGGTGGAGGCGGTGGCCCGGAAGATGAAGGAATTGGGGGTGGATCTGCTCAACTGCATGCCGGTCTACCCCAACGCGGACACGCCCTTCGGGGAGATTCCCGAGCCTGAACCCGCGGCGATGACGGCGATTCAGGCGGCGGCTGAGGAATTTCTGCCGCAGATGCGCCATTGCACCCGCTGCCGGGCGGATGCCGTGGGCCTGCTGGAGGCCGACCGGACCGAGGAATTTCGGGGCTGCCTCTCCGCCTGTGCCCAGTTGCCGCCGCCCTTGGACGACACCCGGCCCTATGTGGCCGTGGCCTCTCTGGAGGGTGTCCTGGTCAATTTGCATCTCGGGGAGGCCGATTCTTTCCAGATTTGGGGACCTGAGGGCCAGGGCTTCCGGCTGCTGGAAGAACGTCCGGCCCCGCCGTCGGGAGGCGGCGGCAACCGCTGGTGGACCCTGGCGGAGGTCCTGAAAGACTGCCGGGCGGTGCTGGTCAGCGACCTGGGCGAGACCCCCGGGGCCATCCTGACCGAAGCCGGCGTGGTCCCGCTGGCGATGAACGGTTTCATCGAAGTGGGTCTGAGTCGCATTTACTCCGGCGAACCGCTCACTTCCCTGAGGGGCCGCAAAGGCGGCCTGACCCGGGCCTGCAGCGGCAAGGGGCTGGGGAAGGGATGTATGTAAACACAGTTTTCGGTTTAGTCGGCAACCAGACTTGCGATGGAAGCGGGGCGGGTTCTAAAACCCGCCCTGTTGTTTGGTAGCGCAGGCTTCCAGCCTGTGTTTTCACCGGCCGGATGCCTGTGTCTGAGATTCGCGCTTGCCGGCCTCTGCTTGAATGACTAAAGTATTTCCATGACCCCTCAGGACGCCTATGAGTGGCTGCGGCAACACAGCCTGGAGACCGCCCATTTCACCTCTCTGGGGCACCTCCTGAGCTGGGACCAGCGCACCCAGATCCCCCCCAAGGGTCACCCCCACCGCCACGCCCAATTCGCCATGCTGGCCGGTTGGATTCACCAGCGCCAAACCGACCCCCGCCTGGGGGAGATGCTGGCGACGGTGGCGGGCTCGGAGCTGGTCCGGGACCCTTGGTGCGTGGAGGCGGTGAACGTCCGGGAATGGCGCCGGGACTACGACCGGGCCACCAAGATCCCCCAGGACCTGGCCGTAGCCCTGGCCCAGGCCGCAGCCGAAGGGGAGACCGCCTGGGAGCAGACCCGCCCCTTAAGCGACTGGCAGACCTTCCGGCCGTTTCTTTTCGCGCCTCGTCGCCCTGAAGCGGCAAGAGGCCGAGGCCCTGGGCTATGAGCAGGAACCCTACGACGCCCTGCTGGACGACTACGAGCCCGGGGAGACCGCCGCGGCCCTGGCGCCCTTGCTGGGGGAACTCCGGGACGCCCTGATCGGGCTGCTGGACGCTATTCGGGGCAGCAGCCGGCGCCCCGACCACGAGATCCTGCACCGGCATTTCCCCAAGGGAGACCAGGAACGGTTCGCCCTCCGGGCCGCGGCCCAAATCGGCTACGACCTCCAGGCCGGCCGGCTGGACCCCACCGCGCACCCCTTCTCCACGGGTATCGGTCCGGGGGACGTGCGCATCACCACCCGCTATGACGAAGACTGCTTCAGCCTGGCCTTCTTCAGTGTCCTGCACGAAACCGGCCATGCCCTCTACGACCAGGGGCTGCCGGTGGAGCATTGGGGCGCGCCTATGGGTGACGCCGTCTCCCTGGGCATCCACGAATCCCAGTCCCGGATGTGGGAAAACCTGGTGGGGCGCTCCCTCGGGTTCTGGAAATTTTTTTACCCCGAAGCCCAGAAGATGTTCCCCGCCCTGGCCGATGTGAGTCTGGAGGCCTTTCACCTGGCGGTGAACGAGGTCCGGCCGGATCTGATCCGCACCGAGGCCGACGAAATCACCTATAATTTGCACATCCTGCTGCGCTTTGAGCTGGAACGGGCCCTGGTCAAAGGCGAACTCCAGGTTGCCGAGCTGCCCGACGCCTGGAATGATAAGATGCGAGCCTTCCTCGGAGTGACGCCCCCCAACCACGCCCAGGGGGTGATGCAAGACGTTCACTGGTCCGCCGGCCACCTGGGCTACTTCCCCACCTATACCCTGGGGAACCTTTACGCCGCCCAGTTTTTCGCCCGGGCGGAACGGGACCTGGGCGACCAGGAGGAGAATTTTTCCCGGGGCGATTTTGGCGCGCTCCTGGGGTGGCTGCGGGAAAAAATCCACCGCCAGGGCAAGCGCTACCGGCCCCGCCAGTTGGTGCAGGCGGTGACGGGCGAGTCTTTGAACCCCGAATTTCTAATCAAATATCTGACGAAAAAATTCGGGGAAAAATAGGGACACTTCCTATTTTTCTGAGCAAGGGCTAATATGACGGAAATAATACATAGAAAAATAGGAAGTGTCCCTATTTTTTTCTACATCTCAAGGAGGTGTTATGAACGATCAACCGCAAGAACCCCTGTCCCGCAACCAGATTGTCTGCCGGCTAGGCTTCACCCTGCTCATTTTGCCCATCACCGCCATCTGTAATCTCCTGATCGTGCTGACCACTTTGTTTCAATTTCTCCTGCTCATCATTACCCTGAAGCACAGCGAGCCACTGCGCTCCTTCGCCAACCGGGTAATCGCCTACGTCTACCGGCTGTGGCGTTACATCTCCCTCAACAGCAGCCGGCGGCCCTTTCCCTTTGCCGAGTTCCCGGCGGAAGTGGAGCCCCCGGAGGCGGAGGTCAGGTTCGATTGCAGCCACGTTGTACCTGACCCCGGAAAATGAATGCAGCCCAGTTTCTTCCGGAGGAAGCTGGGGCGAGATTATGCGGCCTGGTTGAATTATATATGTAGAGCCGGCGCCCTCGCCGGCTCAAGCACCGGCGAGGGCTGCGGTTATACCTAAAACCTATTCTAGCTGCCATGACAGTCAAAAACGGCCTGGCCCTAGTCTTGCTGGTCATCGCGCTCAGCCTCGGCCCCGCGGCGGCGGATGACTCCATCAGCGCCAAGCAGTTCCCCGTCAGCTTTTTTTTCCGCTACCACAAGGCCCCCATGGCCGAAAAAGAGAAGGTCCTGCGCCAACTGGACGCCACCCTGCAAAAACTCAACCGGGAGAACCTGGGCCTCATCGCCAAGGGGGCGGTCATCGATAAGCTGGATACCAGCCGGCCGGTTTACGACACCTTGACCATCCTGGATGAAAGCGGCCTCATCATCAGCGCCCGCCGGGTGCCCAACCTCTATTACGGCTACTCGGGACCGGGACCCATGAACCCCAATATCTATATCGTTATCAAGCAGGCCCGGGTGAATGTCCCGGAGAGCTACATCCGCTACGGCTTTGTGGTGGAAGGGGATTTTGTGGCCTACGCCGGCAAGTTCGTCGCAGCCATCATGGAGAACCTCGAAGGAGCCGCAGGGCAGCCAAAAAAATAATGGAGAACAGCCGCCCTCGGCTGTGCCTGAGCAGGCGAGGGCGCCTGCTCTCCATACAAGCGCCAGCGATTGCCAATAAAAAAAAGGGGCGGATTAAAAACCCGCCCCTGAAAATCCTTTCTTCACTTCCCGGCGCCCCCAGGAGGGGCCGGCCTAAATTAGTGGGCGCAGCAGCAAGTCTCGCTAACAGTCTCGGCGTAGGCCGGCTGGTAAAAGGCCTCGTCGCCGGAACGCCAGGTCAGGGTATAAAAGCATTCTTTATAGCAAATGATGCTGCTCACCATCATCATCACCTTTTCCACCAGGCGGCCGTGGCCGGGATGGGGCAGCACCGCAGTCACCATCCGCCGCGGCTCGGGGGTCCAGTTTAAATCACAACCATTTTCGTCAATCATTGCAGCAAACCTCTTAATTTTTTTTGCGCTCCAGAGGCTCTTACTTGAACCCATCGCCCCCACGGGCAAAAAAATTCAGCGCCTCTGAAACTATATAATTATTATATCTTCTATATATTTTATTGGCTATATACATTTATCCCCTTTTCTCTTTGGGGCAGCCTTATCATCGTCTCTTTGGTTGACTCAGTTAATAACCTCCCCTTGGGGACCCAACCCGCAAGCCGCTTTTTCCTTAATTTTTCACACCCTCCGTGCTATAATTTTGTTTAATCAGGTTTTATTTCATAAACCATGGAATCGGCGCGCTTTGCTGCTTAGAAAAAAATATCGGGACGGAGATAAAGGGGGTTTGGCCATGAGCAAAATTCTTACCAGGGGATATCCGGTGATTTTGCTGATCGGGGCCATGCTGGTTCTGGCCATGAATCCTGTGGGCGCGGCGAATTACACCACTACTCAGATTTCTACCCAGGGAGGCGGATTTATCGGGGCTCTTTCCCAAAATCAACGGCAAAGGCGAGGTGGCTTGGGCCGGCAACTACTATGACTCCCCGGGGCTCTACCTCTACAGCAACGGCAAGGTCAAGCAACTGACCAGCAACCACGACATTGAAAATTTCGATATCAACGACCTGGGCCAGGTGGTCTGGTCGGTGGTCAGTCGCCTTCGGGCTACAATATCTTCCTATATAAGAACGGCGTCACCACACCAGATGACCAGCGGACGGCAATAATAACTTTGATCCGTCCATCAATAATAACGGGCGATTTTGTCTGGAACAGTTACGACGGCAGTCCAAGGCCTACATCAAGAATGCACCAGCGCCGGGGCGGTGAGCACCATCTGGACCTGTCCATCCTGTAGTGATTTGAATACAACGCGAATTTATATCTATCCGGTGATTAATAATCTGGGGCAGGTGGCCTGGAAAAATTATTACCGAAGACGCCAGCTACAACTCAATTTGGATAATATCTATTTATTAAGTGGCGGCCGCTGCTATCGTGCACACCAGCCCCTCGTTTATTCCGGACCTGGGATATACCGACCCCCTCCACAGCCTCAACAATCACGGCGATCTGGTCTTTTCCGCCTCCGATGGGATTTGGCTCAAGAAGAGCGGCGCCACGGTCCAAAAGATTGCCACCACGGCCAATCGCAGCTATCGGCCCCGGATCAATGACCAGCGGCCTGGTGGCGTACGTCGGCGACAGCGCGGCCAACTATACCGCCGTCTATCTTTATAATAGCGCCAGCGGCTCCCAGAAAATTGACGGATAACGGGACCTACCCCTTTCTCAACAATAAAGACCAGGTCATCTGGACCAATTACCAGGGAATTTATTTATCTTATCAGAACTCTGCCGGCCGCATCGTCAACTATGACTTTCCCGTGTATCCCACCCTGAACGACCGCGGCCAGGTGGCCTGGCAGGGGGAGTTTTCCGGCGACGGCATCTTCCTGAGCCGGCCGGCGAGCGGCCTGGCCGGGGCGGCGTTGCTGCTGCTGGAATAGCAGGGTGGAGGGCCGTGGCCCCCTCTCGCTTTCCCTGATTTGCCGGTCGGCCATTTTTTCCTGAGTATTTTTCTGCCCCGGAAATTTTTTTCCAACTGCTGGCCCTCCGGACCAGATCTCCACACCGCGGCGAGCGCCGCCCTCTCCCGGCCGCCGGCTGGATTGGCTCCGGCGGTAACGCCTGGCCTCCCCGTATGGATAACCAAATTCCTTCCTAGATCTAAGAGTAGACGCCTCTCCTAAGAAAATATACAATGATATATTACTCGGCTATCTATCGGGAATTGACTTAAAATATATGCCCAACATCCGCAACTTCAGCATCATCGCCCATATCGACCACGGCAAGTCCACCCTGGCGGACCGCCTCATCCAATGGACCGGCATGGTGGAGGACCGCCAGTTCCGCGACCAGCTCCTCGACACCATGGACCTGGAACGGGAGCGGGGCATCACCATCAAGAGCAACACCATCCTCGTGGAGGTGTATGGTGAATAAACTCGCAGCCTTTGTGGGCCATAGCTTCGCTGAACAGGATAGAGCAATAGTTGATAAATTTTTGACATTTTTTAATTCCATAAAAGACATGAATATAGGCTTTGATTGGGACCATGCAGAAAAAGCAGAACCAAAATTTCTTTCAATAAAAGTGAAAGAAATAATGCAAAATAAGAATTGTTTTATCGGCATTTGTACTGCAAAAGAAAATATAATTGACCCTGATAAATGTAAACAAGATAGCAAAGCTAAGAAGCTGATTAAGATTAATAATGATGATATTGAGCACAAAACTTCTGATTGGATTATTGAAGAAATTGCTTTTGCACTTAGTCTGAGATATGGAATTGATTATTTCTATTAGAAGAAGGGGTTCGTCGTCCAGGGGAACTGCAAGGCGATATAGAACATATTAGTTTCAATCGAGCAAATGCCTGAAAAGGCTTATACTAAAATTCTTGCAAATGATTTCTTCTTTAATACCAAAAGTCTCTCCGGCGCAGGGACCAGGAGTAGAAAAGCCGATTGAACAAGAGGAAATAAAGGAAGAGGATATAAAGAAAGAAAATGAAGAATCAGAACCATTAGATGATTGGGGATATTCTGAATATAGATGGGCACTATTAAAACATATTATAGAGAAAAACAAAGAAAAAGAAAAAGAAATATTTGATAAATATTTGGAAACAGAAGATGGAAAAGATGAATATAATAAGATCAAATGGGAAGTGGAGAGATTATATTTGTCACAGGACATTAATCATGAAGATAATGTACAGGAGATTGCCAGAATATGTAAAGAGCACCCAACACATAGTTATATTAATATGCGGTTGGCTACGTTATACGAAAAATATGAAGAGTTCGAAAAAGCTGCGATTTTATTTAATAATGCTGCCATAAATTCAAAAAATCAAGAGGGCAATTTTTATAATTTATGCCAAGCTGCAAAATCTTGGGCTAAAGTTGGGAATAATATAGAAATATATTCAATATTAAATAAGCTAAAGGATTTAAAGGCAACAATCGATGATGGAGAAATGCTCTTGTTAAAAGTGATGGCTGACATTTCTAACATAATAAATGATGATGAAAATTATTTACCCTTAATGGAAGGATTGTTAGACGAAAAACCATTTGATCACAATGCGAGATTTTCTCTGGCATATAAATATTCTCAAGTTGATGAACATGATATATCATTAAACGCTTATTGCTTTTGCTCCGGTTAATATGCTATAATTAGTTACAATAAATAGCAAATTGGAGCAAAATCGTGCAACAGAAAACTCTCAGTCTGCTGCAATTTCAAAAAAAGTTTGGGACCGAGAAAGCCTGTCAGAAACAATTGTTTCGGTTGCGTTGGCCCGAAGGCTTCAAGTGCCCTCGCTGTGGCCAGAGCGAAGCCTATTTTTACAGTAAGCGCCACTTATATCAGTGCAAATCCTGCGGTTACCAAGCTTCATTGACCGCAGGCACGGTGTTTCACAAGACCAGAACCCCATTAACCAAATGGTTTTGGCTGATCTGGCTGATGGGACGCCAGAAAAGTGGCATCTCCATGCTGTCGATGCAGCGGATGTTGGAGATCAAGACCTACAAAACCGTGTGGACCATGGGCCACAAGATTCGCAAAGCCCTGGCCGACCGGGATGCTAATTATAAACTCGCCGGCTTGATTGAGATGGACGACACTTACTTCGGGGCTCCCAAGCCCGGGAAGCGCGGGCGCGGCGCCGCCGGCAAGGCCAAAGTGGTAGTGGCGGTGGAAACCCCGGAAAATAAGCCCAGATTCGCCGTTATGCATATGGTCCCGAAAGTCAGCAGCAAGGAGATTCAGGCCCTGGTACAGGCGCGTCTGGTGAAAGAAGTGGTGGTCAAAACCGACGGTTGGCAAGGGTATAGCTTCCTGGATACCTTGCCCTACCGTCATGAGTGGCTCGTTCCCGGTTCGGGGAAAGAGGCGCCGAAGGTCCTGCCTTGGGTCCACACCTTGATCGCCAATATAAAAGGCAATATCCGCGGTGTCCATCATGGCGTCAGTCAAAAGCATCTGCCTCGTTACCTGGCGGAATTTTGTTACCGCTTCAACCGGCGCTTTTGGGAACCCCAAATGTTTAACCGTATGCTTCATGCTTGCGTGAATACCTCGGGTATTACATTTTCGGAGCTAAGGCAATAAGCGTTATCATTATATCATTACAAAATATTGATAGAGCAGAGGCAGAATAAAGTAGATTGGAATAATATTGGATGGGCAAGAGATAGTTTAAAGCTTCCGGGTAAAGCTATTGCTTCCTATCGCAAATCTGAAAAATTGGGCGAAACATTAGCAATGAGTAACCTTGCGTATAGTTTCATTGGTTCTGGCTTTTTTGATGAAGCAAAACAACTATGCACAAAGGCTAAAGAAAATAGTGACTATAATGAAAGAATAGATTTCGCATTGGCTAAAATTTCAGAACTAAAGACTGAGGAAGATAAAAAAGAAAAGGACTTGGTAAATAATACTAAGAAGATTCGCTCATTTTATATCGAATATGCGCATACATGTTCAAAAAAGACATTAACAGAATTTTCTGGTAAATTCAAAGGGCCAGATTGCGATCTTGATGTTATTATTGAAAACAATAAATTCGAGGCTATAGGTAGTTTTGAAAAAACCTCTATTACTGGTGGGTGGGCTTCAGCTTTTGCAGTTAGGCCCATAGGTTCAAGCTTGGTCCCGGGGAGCCCGGCTCCTGAAGAGAAAAAAACAACAATGGTTGTTGAATACAATGGTGATTTAGTTGGACGAGGGATTAAATATAAATTACGGATTAATGAAAAAGACTCTACCCCAACCTTATTGGGTGATAATGCAGAGACTGGATTAATGATAATTTTGGACGATTTATCTGAAATTAAAGTTTATCAAAAAGGGACAAGAGCGAACGAAAAATATTATTCGCTTTTACGAATAGAATAATTCTTAACGTATGCTTAATTAAACTAATATGCCCAACATCCGCAATTTCAGCATCATCGCCCATATCGACCACGGCAAGTCCACCCTGGCGGACCGCCTCATCCAATGGACCGGCATGGTGGAGGACCGCCAGTTCCGCGACCAGTTGCTCGACACCATGGACCTGGAACGGGAGCGGGGCATCACCATCAAGAGCAACACCATCAGCCTGCCCTACACCGCCGACGACGGCAAAGAGTACGAGCTCAACCTGATCGACACCCCGGGCCACGTCGATTTTTCCTACGAGGTCTCCCGGGCCCTGGCCTCCTGCGAGGGGGTGCTGCTCCTGGTGGACGCCTCCCAGGGGGTGGAGGCCCAGACCGTGGCCAACCTGTATCTCGCCATGGAGCACGACCTCACCATCATCCCGGTGATCAACAAGATCGACCTGCCCGCCGCCGACATCGAGGGGGTCAAGGAGCAGATCGACCGGGAACTGGGTCTGGACCCGGATATGGCCATCCTCTGCTCCGCCAAGGAAGGCCTGGGCATCGATGAGGTGCTGGAGGCCATCGTCACCCAGATCCCGCCGGCCAAGGGGAACCTCGAGGCGCCTCTCTCCGCCCTGATCTTCGACGCCAACTACGACTCCTACCGGGGCACCGTCGTCTCCTGCCGGGTCTTCGAAGGCAAGGTGAAGCCCGGAGACCTGATCCGCACCATGTACTTCAGTACGGTCCACAAGGTGGAGGAAGTGGGCGTCTTCCGGCTCACCCGCGAGCCCCGCAAGGAACTGACCGCCGGCATGGTGGGCTATATCATCGCCAACATCAAGACGGTGAGCGACACCCGCATCGGCGACACCATCACCCTGGACGCCAACCCCGCGGCTAAGCCGCTCCCCGGCTTCAAGGAAGTGAAGCCGGTGGTCTTCGCCTCCATCTATCCCATTTCGGCCGACGACTTCCAGGACCTGGCCGAGGCCCTGGAGAAATATAAGCTGAACGACGCCGCCCTGGTCTACCAGAAGGACGCCTCCGCCGCCCTGGGCCTGGGCTTCCGCTGCGGCTTTCTGGGCCTGCTGCACCTGGAGATCGTCCAGGAACGTCTGGAGCGGGAATTCGACCTCTCCATCATCATGACCGTGCCCGGGGTGCGCTACGAGTTCATCCTGGCGGACGGCCGCGAGGTCACGGTGGACAACCCCATGCACTACCCCGACCCCAGCAGCATCAAGGGAGGGAGGGAGCCTTTCATCCGGGCCCACATCCTCATCCCGGAGCGCTTCGTGGGCGCAGTGATGAAGCTCTGCCTGGAACGCCGCGGGGTCAACTCGAGCTTCAGCTACCCCTCGCCCGGCCGGGTGGAGATCACCTTCGAGATGCCCCTGGCCGAGGTAATCATCGATTTTTACGACCGCCTCAAGACCATCACCCAGGGCTACGGCTCCTTCGACTACGAACTGCTGGACTACCGGCCCAGCGATCTGGTGAAACTGGATATTTTGGTGAACAGCGAGAAGGTGGACGCCCTAAGCATGATCGTCCACCGGGACAAGGCCCGGGACTGGGGCGTGCGGGTCTGCGACCGCCTCCGGGACGAAATCCCCAAGCAGCAGTTCAAGATCGCCATCCAGGGGGCCATCGGCGGCCAGATCATCTCCCGCTCCACCATCTCGGCCTTCCGGAAGGACGTCACCGCCAAGTGCTACGGCGGCGACATCACCCGGAAGCGCAAACTCCTGGAAAAACAGCGGGCCGGCAAGAAACGCATGAAGATGGTGGGCGCGGTGGAAATCCCCCAGAGCGCCTTCGTGGCGGTGCTGAAGACGGAGAATGAGTGATGCGACCGGGACCGGGGCCGCCGGTTGCCGCGGCGGAGAAGATATGAAAGATTTGTTGAAAATCCTCCTTGGTTTTTTGCCCTGGATCTTGTTCGGCATCATGGCCGGCTCTTCACTTGCCAGGCTGGAGCTGGCCTTGGCGGTGGCTTTGGCAGCTACCCTGGCCCTGGGAGTCAAGCAACTGCGTAAGGGGTTTTTCTTGACCTGGGGCAGCCTGCTGTTTTTCTTCTTTAGTTTCATCCTGGTGACTTTTCTGAAAAACCTGTGGGTGGTTGAGAACATGGACCTGCTGGCCCGGGGGAGCCTGGCGGTCATAGCCTGGGGCTCCATCATCGCGGGTCAGCCTTTTACCTTGCAGTACGCCAGGGAAAGCGTGCCGGAAGCCTACTGGCAGACCCCGGGATTCATCCACACCGGTTACCTCATCTCCATTGTCTGGGGAATCATCTTTCTCTTAGCCCTGGGAGCCAGCCTATTCAGGCCATATCTGGACCAGATGACCGGTTGGCTTTATCCCCTGCTCGCCACCGGGAGCATGTTCTTGGGAATCATCTTTACCCAGTGGTACGTGCATCGGGTGAGAAGCGCCCGACAAACCTAAAAAATCATGCTATGGACCACTTAAGAAGTTCCGGCCTCTACGTTCACATTCCCTTTTGCCAAACCAAATGCCCTTACTGCGATTTTTATTCTATAACTTCGCCTGATTTAATTCCCTCCTATCTGGCAGCCCTGGAAAGGGAAGCCCGGTTATCTAAGGATTCCTTCACTTCCTTCGATTCCTTATATTTAGGCGGCGGCACCCCTTCCCTGCTGAACGGCCCGCAGTTGTGCGCCCTGGTTGAAAGCCTGCGGCGCCATTTTACTTTTGCCCTGGATACCGAGTTCACCCTCGAGGCCAACCCGGACGACGTCACGTCGGAGAAGCTCAAGCTCTGGCGGGACCTGGGGATCAATCGCCTCAGCCTGGGGGTCCAATCGTTTGATGAACAGGAATTGCGCTTCCTAAAACGGCGGCACACGGCCAGGCAGACTATCCGGGCCCTTGAGCAGATCCGGGCCGCGGGCTTCCGGAACCTGGGGCTGGATTTGATGTATGGGCTACCGGGGCAGAGCCTTAAGAGGTGGACCGAGACCATGGAGACGGCCTTGAGTTTCGCTCCGGAGCATCTCTCCTGCTACCAGTTGACTATTTCGGCAGGCGAGACGCCTCCGCCCTGCCAACCCCATTCGCCCGCCTGGCGGCCCGGGGTGAACTCACCCTCCCGGATGACGAGGCGCAGCGGGACTTTTTCCTGCTGACCGGCCAATTCCTTCGGGACCATGGTTACGTCCACTATGAGGTGTCCAATTTCGCCAAAGGGGAGCGGTATTGCTGCCGGCACAACTTGAAGTACTGGAGCCACACGCCTTACCTGGGGTTGGGGCCGGCGGCCCACTCCTCTAGGGCCGGCCGGCGCTGGTGGAATCACTGCTCCCTGCAAAGTTATACCGCCACCCTGGCCGCCGGTGAGCTCCCGGTGGCCGGCAGCGAGACCCTCACCCCGGAGCAGTTGCGGCTGGAGGCCCTCTGCCTGGGCTTCCGGACTCGGGAAGGCGTGGCCCTGGAAATCATCCGCCAGTTCCCCGGCTGGGAAGCGGTCTTATCCGAGTTGCAGGGGTCGGGACTGCTGCAACTGAGCGCTGGCCAGGTGGTCGCCACCCTCGAGGGCTTGGTGGTGGCCGACCGGTTGCCGCTGCTCTTTGTTGATTAGAGGCTAAACTGCCAGGTTCGGCCTCACGCCAAGAGGCACAAACACCAGCAGACCGCAAATTTTCGTATACCTAACAATTTAGTAATAAAATCTATTTGCATTTCCCGGCCGGCTGGAGTAACCTGCCCGTCAGCCTGAGGGTCACCCTGCTCGCGCTGACGCTGATCACGATCCGGCCAATCTAGTTCTCTCATGTAACTCCTCGCTCTCTGGGGGACCCTCAAGGCCTTTGCCGCCATTCCCGCAGTTCCAACCCCTCTTTATCCTCAAATAATTTTCACCGGGCCAACGGTATCTTGAATCACTAGTTGCTGCCGGATACCATCGACCGGAATGGCTACATAAATGTGAACATAAATCTTGAATGAAATTGACATCGCCCATTACCGGTATTATTTTGCAACCCAACAGGGCCTAATTGTCTATGACTTTGCCAATGAAGAGAGTCTTCCTTTATTTGCTGGGCGCCATCGTGTTTGTTGCGGCCCTGGGCGCCTTTGCCGCCTTTGGCCCGCCGGGGCTTTACGCCAAGTCCGAAAGTCCGGAGTTCTGCGGCAGCTGCCACGTCCTGCAGCCGGAATACGAGGCCTGGTTTCACTCCGGGGCGCACCAGAACATTAAATGCATCGATTGCCATCTGCCCAATGACAACCTGGCCCACCACCTTTGGGCCAAGACTCTGGAGGGCGTGGGCGATACCCTGGCCTTCCATACGGGCCGCGTCTCCGAGCCCATCAAAATTTCCGACGCCGGCGCCCGGGTGGTGGTGGCCAATTGCCGGCGCTGCCACGCCGAGCTGGTGGCCCGGATCAATGAAGAAAGACGCTGCTGGGACTGCCATCGGCGCATGTCCCATAAAAGCACGGGCGCCATCGCAGCCTTGACCCCATAAAACGAGGATGGAAGAAGGCATGAAACCGATGAGACCTTTTATTATTGTCCTGGCGGCCCTCGCCGTGGGCGCGGCCTGGTTTATCGCCTGTTCGCCGCCCAAGGCCGAGCCGGTGAAAACCGTGACCATCCCCGATGGTGAATACGATCCCGCGGTCTGGGGCAAGGCCTATCCCCTGGAATATGACTCCTGGCTGAAGAGCAAGGAACCCAACCCGGCCGGCTTGAGTAAATACCGCCAGGGCTGGACCGGCAAAGAGAAATTCGACAAGCTGAGCGAAAATCCATACATGGCCCTGCTGTTCAACGGCTGGGGCTTCGGGGTGGAGTACAACGAAATCCGCGGGCCATTATTACATGCTCATCGACCAGTTGGAGATCGACCCGTCCCGGCTGAAGGCCGGCGGGGTCTGCCTCACCTGCAAGACGCCCTTCGCCCCCAAGCTCAAGCAGGAGTTGGGGGAGCATTATTTCAAAGACCCCTACCTGGAAGTGCACGCCAAGATCCCGGAGAAGTTCCAGCGCATGGGGGTCATGTGCATCGACTGCCACGACAACAAGACCATGGATTTGAAGTTTTCCCGCTGGACCATAGACAAGGCCCTCAAGGACATGGGCAAAGACCCGGCCACCGCCACCCGCCAGGAGAAGCGCAGCCTGGTGTGCGCCCAGTGCCATGTGACTTACGTGATCAAAAAAGATGCGGAAATGAAGTCTGTCGACGTCTTCTTCCCCTGGCAGGGGAGCAAGTTTGGGGACATCTCCGTCGAGAACATCATCAAGGTCATCAAGAGCGACCCCGCCTATCTCGAATGGAAACAGAACGTCACCGGCTTCAAGCTGGGCTTCTCGCGGCACCCGGAGTTTGAGGTCTACAGCCGCAACAGCGTCCACTGGAACGCCAACGTCGCCTGCGCCGATTGCCACATGCAGTATGAGCGGGTGGGGGTCAACAAGATTTCCAACCACAATGTCGGCAGTCCCCTGTGGCAGGGCCTGGCGGCGTGCGCCCAATGCCACGCCGAGTCCGCCGATTGGCTCAAGGCCCAGGTGCTGGCCATCCAGGACCGCACCACTTCGCTGCTGAATCGGGCCGGTTATGCCACGGCGGTGGCCGCCAAGCTCTTCGAGGCCGCCAACAAAGCCCAGGCGGAAGGCAAGAATATTGATAAAGCCCTCTATGACCAGGCCAAGGACCTCTATTTTGAGGCCTTTTACCGGATCAATTATATCGGCGCCGATAATTCCCAGGGCTTTCACAACCCCATGGAAGCGGCGCGCATTTGCGGAGACACGGTGGCCTTTGCGGAGAAATGCTCCGGGCTGCTGCGCCAGGGCCTGGCCGCGGCTGGGGTGGCGATGCCCGCCGACGTCAACCTGGACCTGGCCAAGTTCCTCAACAATCGCGGCGTCAAGAAGCTGAATTTCAAGCCGCAGGAGGAATTCAAAGACCCCTTCGGCATCCAGCCGCTGCTGACCCCGGATAAATCCCTGGGGAAATAGGGCAGCACGTAAAATTCGGGGGCGATCCGGCGGGTCGCCCCTACTTTTTTTGCCCGTCCGCCGGCCAATGGTCCCTTAACTTTTTCATGAAAACCAAAGACTAACAGGGTGTGAGATGAAAGCCCGATTATGGTTCCTGGGCCTGGTCTTGCTCCTGGGCCTGCCGGCGGCCTGGGGGATGGAGTACCTGTTCCCGAAGGGCAAAGCGATCTATGAAGCTGAAGGAAACTGCGTCGACTGCCACCGCCAGAACGGCCGGGGGCTGCCCGGCACCTTCCCGGCCCACGACGGCAACCCCTTTGTCGTCGGGGCCCCCGAGCCAGTTATCGCCACGGTGCTGAACGGCCGCAAAGGGAATCTCGGACAGATGCCCGCCTGGAAGGAAAAACTGAACGACGAGCAGGTCGCGGCGGTGGTGACCTATATCCGCCACGCCTGGTCCAACCAAGCTCCGGCGGTCTCCCCGGCCCTGGTGGCGGAGATTAGGAAAAAGGCAAAATGAGATCTTCGAACATTTTTATAATCCCCCCCTGTCCCCCCTTTAGAAAAGGGGGGAAAAACCATCTGGCTCTGGTCTTCTTCCTCGGGCTATTGGTGATAGCCAGCCTCACCGGCTGCGGGGTGGGGCAACTCCGGCAGATGGCCAGGGGAGAGATTCAGGCTCCCAAGGTCACCTATCAGGGCCTCAAGGTCTACCAGCCCACCGCCCAAGGCTGGCCTCTGGGCGCCACTCTGCTCCTGGAAAATCCCAATCCCCAGGCCCTTAATCTTTCGGGTTATGATTACCAGTTGTGGATCGAAGGCAAGAGCGTCGCCCAGGGAACCAGTCAGCAACCGGTGAATCTGCCGCCCCTGGGGCAGACGGTGACGGAACTCCCCATCATGGTGCAGTTGCCCGCGGTCCTGGATCTATTGCCCCAGTTCCTCCCCCAGTTCCTGGGCCAGCAGCAGCAACAAATGCCGCTCCGCAAATTCCACTATCAAATCTCCGGCAGCTTCCGTCTGGCTTCCGTGCTGGGAGGTATCATCCCCATCCCCTTTAATTTCAAGGGAGAGGCTTCGCCCCGGGAGGGCCTGGATTTTCTTAAGCCCTACCTGCGCTGACGCTCCAAGTTGTTGCCATCATAGACTTACCTGGCCGAGGTCTTTAAATTGCCCCTCAGGACAATTTCCTACAAGAGAATTAGGAAATTATCTGATTCGCAGACGCCCTGGCGCCGTGTATATCTTCAAAATTATAGCCAAAATATCCTTGATAAAGGCTTCCCAGTTGGGATATATAGGGATGGAAGACAAATTTGTCCGGAAGTTAGAAAGATGCCGCAATCGGTGAACCGAGGAGGGACTATGCGACGCTTGGGATTAGGCTTTACTTTTCTGGCATTAGTTGGCTTGTTCTTGGGGGTCACGGCCCTGCCAAACCCCGCCCTGGCGGCGGAAAAGACCGTAACGCTGGGCTTCACCGCCTCCCAAACCGGCAAGCTCAACGTGGAAGCCATCCGCCAGATCAACGGCTTGAACCTCTGGATCGAAGAGGTGAACAAGGCGGGGGGCATCAAACTGCCGGACGGCACCGTGCTCAAAATGGCGGCCAAGTTCTATGATGACGAAAGCAACAAGGACCGGGTCCAGGAGCTCTATACCCGTCTGATCAACACCGACAAGGCCGACTTCCTGATCAGCCCTTACAGCAGCGGCCTGGCGGATGCCGCGGCGGTGGTCGCCCAGCAGAATAAACGGATCATGATCACGGCGGGGGCGTCTTCCGACTCCACCCACTTTAAAGGCTTCTCCCTGGTCTACATGACTTACACCCCCGCGTCGCTCTACCTGGCGGGGGCCGTCGATCTTTTGGCCAAGCTGGCGCCGGAGGCCAAGAAGATTGCCATCATCCATGAAAAAGACAAGTTCTCCACCGACTCGGTGAACGGGCTGCGGAAGTACGCCGAAGGCAAGGGCTACCAGGTGGTCATGTTTGAGGGCTATGACAGCGGCACCACCGATTTCGCCCCCTTCATCAACAAGATCCCCGCCGGAGTGGATGCGGTGATGGGCGGCGGCCACTTCGCCGATACCACCACCTTAACCCGCCAGCTCTACGAAAAGAAGGTCCAGACCAAGATGATCGCCCTGCTGGTGGCCCCGCCGGAACCCAAGTTCGCCGAACTGGGCGAGGCCTGCATCTCCGTGGTGGGCTCCAGCCAGTGGGAGCCCGTAGCCAAGTACAGCCCGGAGGCGGCCAAGGCGGAAGGGGTGGAATGGTTCGGACCCACCGTGGCGGATTTTGTCAAGGAATATCAGGCCAAATACGGCAAGGAAGAACCTTCCTACCATAGCGCCGGGGGCTACGCCGCGGGCCTGATCCTGCAGAAGGCCATCGAGAAGGCCGGCTCCATCGACACGGAGAAGGTCAAGGCGGCCCTGGACGCCGAAGACATGTACACTTTTTACGGCCACATTAAGTTCGACACCACGCCCAAGGCCCACGGCTTGCAACTCGGCCACCAGATGATTATCATCCAGTGGCAGAAGGACAAGCAGGGCAAACCGGAAAAGGTGGCGGTCTTTCCGCCGGCCGCGGCCACCGGCCAGGCTATGGTCTGTCCGGCCCGTTAAGAACGGACCTGAAGGTTTTGGAGTATAGGGGCACAGCTTGCTGTGCCCCTGCTGACTCGAATTGGAATCGGCAATCGTCCGATTTTCCAACGACCTCTCGACGGATCTAATTTGCGGAGATTAGGGACGGATTATGAACAACGACCAGCCCGGAACCCTGTCTTGGAGTAACCTTTTAGCAGCCAGGCGAGGCCATTAAGTGATCCACGTCCTACCTTCCATAATCGACGGTTTGCTCATCGGCTTCGTCTATGGTGTAGCTGCCATGGGGCTGACCCTGATCTGGGGCGTGATGCGGGTCATCAACCTGGGCCACGGCGCCACCATGGCCCTGGGAATGTTCTGCACCTATTTTCTCTTCAGCGATTTGGCGCTGAACCCCTACCTGGGGATGGTGGCGGTGGTGGTCCTGTCACTGCTCTTCGGCTTCCTGATTTACGGGGTGGCCTTACAAAGGGTGATCCAGTCGGGCTACCTGTCCACTCTGCTGGCCACCTTCGCGGTGAACATGATCATCATCGGCATCGGCACCGCGGTCTTCACCACCTCGCCCCGGAATATCGATTTTTCCGCCGGCTCCATTACCCTGGGCCCGGTGATCCTGCAAGGAACCCGCCTGCTGGCGGCCCTGGCCGCGGTGGTGATCACTGGGGCCCTTTATCTGTTTCTCTATTTCACCCGGCCGGGGAAGGCCATCCGGGCCGTGTCCGACAACCGGGCCGCGGCGGAACTGATGGGGATTCCCTCCTCCCATGTCCTGGCCCTGGCCTTCGGCCTGGGCACCATGCTGGCCGCGGTGGCCGGGGGGCTCACCTCCACCTTTTTCCCCTTCACCATCCTGAGCGGCGCCACCTACCAGTTGAAATCCTTTGTCATCTGCGTCTTGGGGGGCCTGGGCAACCCCCTCGGGGCCCTCGTGGGGGGTCTGTTCCTGGGCGCTCTGGAAGGGATAGTTCCCACCTTCATGCCGGTGAGCTGGGTGCCGGTGGTGGAGTTCGTCCTGTTCGTCCTGGTTCTGGTGGTCAAACCCACGGGCCTGTTGGGGGCCAAGTAGATGAACCTCTGGCGGCAACCGGGGTTCTGGCCCAGTTTCCTCCTGGTCTTCCTGAGCGGGTTAGTGGTTCTGGTGCTGCGCCAGGATACCTTGCGGGAAACGGCCTTCACGGTGCTGATGTTCATCGGGCTGGCCTCCAGCCTGAACATTCTCATGGGTTACACCGGCTACGTCAATTTCGGCCACATCGTCTTTTTTGGCCTGGGTGGTTACTTCGGCTTCTTCCTGGTGAGCGAAATGGGCTGGCCGGTTTACCTGGCCGCCCTGGGTGGCGGGGTCCTGTCTTCAATCCTCGCCTATATCATCGGCGCCGCGGTCCTGCGCCTGCGGGGGGCCTATTTTGCCCTGGCCACCATCGGGGTAAATGAAGCGGCCCGGGCCTTTGTCAGCAACTTCGAGCCCTTCGGCGGCTCCACCGGGCTGTACGTCAACTTCTCCGCCTACGACCGTTACGGCGGCGCCGGCCAGGCCCTCTGGTTTACCTTCATTCTCCTGTGGATCGTCGTCCTGGCCGTGATCGTGGTGAGCTACCTGGTGAAACGCTCCCGTTTCGGCCTGGGACTCAGCGCCATCCGGGAGGATGAAGACACCGCCATGGTCATGGGGGTCAATGCCCCTTTGGATAAAACCAAGGCCTTTTTGATTTCGGCCTTCTTCCCCGGCCTCATCGGCACCCTGTATTTCTTTAAGAACGGCAACGTGGAGCCGGATGACGCCTTCCGCTTCCAGATGTCCCTGGAGATCCTGGTGATGGTGATGTTGGGCGGCAAGGGCTTGCTCCTGGGGCCGATAGTGGGGGCCTTCGCCTATGAGCGGCTGCGGGGCTACCTGCTCACCAGTGTGATCTTTAAAAACCTGCATCTGGCCACCTCGGGCCTGGTTCTGCTGCTCATCGTCCTCTTTGTGCCCGGGGGCGGGGTGGGCTGGCTGCGGGAGCGCTTCCCGAAGCTGAGGAGGTGGCTGGAATGATTCTTCAGGTCCAGGAAGTCTCCAAACGCTTTGGCGGCCTGCAGGCCTTGTTGGATGTGAACTTCGAGTTGGCCGAGGGACAGATCATGGGGCTCATCGGCCCCAACGGCGCCGGCAAGACCACCCTGTTCAACGTCATCAACGGCGTCTATCCCCCGACCGAGGGACAGGTGATCTTCCGGGGGGAAAAGATCACCGGCCTGCCCTCGTACGAAGTGGCGCGGCGGGGCCTGGCCCGGGCTCACCAGGTGGTGCGGCCCCTGAACGATCTGACGGTCCGGGAAAACGTCATGGTGGGGGCCTGCTTCGGCCGGGAACGCCACTCCCGTGGCAACGCCGAGGCCATCGCCGACCACGCCCTGGCCCAGGTGGGTCTGATAGACCGGGCAGACCAGTTCGCCCTCAGCCTGAACGTGGCTCAAAAGAAGCGCCTGGAGCTGGCCCGGGCCCTGGCGGCCCGGCCTTATCTGCTGCTGCTGGACGAAGTCCTGGCGGGCCTGAACCCCTCCGAGATCGCCGGCATGATGGAAACCATCCGGACGATTCGGGACCAGGGCTTCACCATCCTGATGATCGAGCACATCATGCAGGCGGTGATGAGTATTTCGGACCAGATTATCGTCCTGGATTACGGCCAGCTCATCGCCGGGGGCAACCCCCAGGAAGTGGCCAACGACCCCAAGGTCATCGAGGCCTACTTAGGGGATCCGGAAATGACGGCGCGGCTTTTGGCCGAGTAACCGGTGACGTGATATGAACCTGTTAGAAGTCAATGACATAGCTTCCGGCTACGAAGGCCTCCAGGTCCTCTGGGGTGTGAACCTGCGTCTGGAGCAGGGCAAACTCACCACCCTGGTGGGCTCCAACGGGGTGGGTAAGACCACCCTGCTCAGCACCGTGATGGGGCTGTTGCGCCCCTGGCAGGGCACCGTGACCTTCGCCGGCCAGGACGTCACCCACCTGTCGGCCCACGCCCGGGCCAAGGCCGGCATGGTCCTGGTCCCGGAAGGGCGCCAGCTCTTTACGGAGATGACGGTCTTGGAAAACCTGGAGATGGGCGCCTTCTCCAAGAGGGCCCGGTCGACCTATAACCAAAACCTGGATAAGGTCTTCGAGCTCTTTCCCCGGCTTAAGGAGCGCATCCGGCAGAAGGCCGGCACCTTGAGCGGCGGCGAGCAGCAGATGGTGGCGGTGGCCCGGGGCCTGATGGCCGAGCCGGAGGTCCTGATACTGGATGAACTCTCTCTGGGCCTCTCCCCCTTGCTCTCCCTCACCCTGTTCGAATCCCTCGTCCGCCTGAAGAAGACCGGCCTCACCATGCTCCTGGTGGAGCAAAACGTCACCATGGCCCTGGCGGTGAGCGACTACGCCTACGTGCTGGCCGAAGGCCGGGTGCACCTGGAGGGGGAGGCCCGGACCCTCGCCAAGAACGACGAGATTCGCCGCACCTACCTGGGGATTTAGTTTCGAGTTCCGAGTTTTCGTAGGGGCGGCTCGCGAGCCGCCCTTTCTTTTTCCGCCAACCCAAAAAAATATGGGCGAACCTTAGGTTCGCCCCGACTCGAAAACTCAAAACTCAAAACCAGGAACGGTGGCTCCAGAGCTCGTCTTTCAAATTCTCCATATCCGCCTGGCAGATCAGGTAGAGGGAGGCGTTTTGGATGGCCAGGCCCCCCAGATAGGCCAGGGCAGTGACCAGCATAATTTCATCCGCGGTGAATTCCCGTTTAGTCGCGCTGTAAAGGCGCAGCACGCCAATGACCCTCTCCTTGGTCTTGATGGGCACGGCCAGGATGGTGACGATGCCTTCTTCCTGGTTCATTTTCCGGTACTGGACCCGCTTGTCGGTGGCCGCATCCGGGATAATCACCGGCTTCTGACTCTTGAGGGCCTGGGCAATGCTCTTTTTGGCCGACACCGGGCCCTTGCCCAGATATTTTTCGCTCAGGCAGCAAGAGGCCACCAGTTCCAGGTTCTCGCCGCCTTCGTCCAGCAGGCGGATGGAAGCGGCCTTCACCCCCAGGGCCGTGGCCAGGTCCTTGGTCATGGCGTCCAAAATCTCTTTGACGTCCAGGCTGCCGCTGAAATTGACCGCCAGGTCGAAAAACAGCTTGGTCTCCTGGCGCAGCTGGTCGATGAGGTGAGCATGCTCCATGACCCCGCCCCCCTGCTGGGCCAGCAGCATGAGAAACTCCCGTTCATCTTCGAAAAACTCCCGGGGGCTGTCGGTAAACAGGCAAAAGACCCCGATGATCCGGCCTTTGACATTCACCGGCACGGCCAGAATGGCGGCGATGCCTTCCGCCTTTTTGGCCTCGGGCTGGTCAAGCTTGGGGTCGGCCGCAGCGTCCCGGGTGAAGAAAAAGCCTTGCTCTTTCACGATGGTCACGATCTTCCGGGCCAGCCTGGACTTGCGAGAGCGGAAATAGGTTTCGGATAGGCCCCTTTGGGCCACCGGCACCAGTTCCTCTTTGCCGTTTTCGATCAGGTATAAGCAGGCAGCCTTGCCATGTAACGTCTCCATGGCGCTCTGAAAGATGAGATCCAGGAGTTCGTAACGGTTGCGGGCGGTGCCGAAGGCCCGGCCCAGGTTGCACATGGTTTTGAAATAATTGGTTTTTGGCGACATAATACTGCCTTGAGTTTTTAGTTTTTTCTGTAGCCGCAGGCTTTAGCCTGCGTTTGGTTGTCCACGCTTGGGAGGGCGCAGGCTAAAGCCTGCGGCTACCTTAATCTCTTTCCAACAACCAAGCCGCGATCCTGGGCACCAGCTCTTTTTGAAACTTGGAGCCCACATAAATGCCGATGTGGCCGGTGTCCAGGCAGATGTCGGCGGCATCCGCGCTCCCCACCCGTTGGGTCAAAAGCTGGCAGGCCTCCGGCGGGACCAGGTGGTCGTACTGGCCATAAATATTCAGCAGCGGCATGGTGAGCCGCTTCAGGTCGAGGCGCACTCCTTCCAGTTCCATGCGGCCCTGGATCAGGAGATTGTCGTGATAGAGATCTTTGATCACCTGCCGCAGGGTCTCACCGGGCACCGCCGGGCTGTCGAAGATCCACTTCTCCATGCGGATGAAATTCTCCACAAACTCTTTATTATCCATGTTTTCCAAGAAACCGACGTACTTATCAAACAGGAGCCGGGCCGGGTTGAGAAGCAGATAACCGATGGTCAGGAGATTGCCGGGAACATTGCCAAAGGCGTCCACCAGGCGGTCGGCGTCGATGCCTTTCAGCCAGATGTGCAACAGGCCTTTATCCGTGTCGAAATTAGTGGGGGCCACCACCGTGATCAGGTTCCTGACCTTCTCCGGGTGGAGGGCGGCATACATGACGCCGAAGGTTCCCCCCAGGCACATCCCCATCAGGTTGAGGTTGGGGAGGCCATGGCGGCTTAAGATGAAATCGACGATATTATTCAGGTACCCATTGATGTGGTCATCCAGGGTAAGATAGCGGTCCACCGGGCCGGGGTCGCCCCAATCGATCAGGTAGACCTCCGCCCCCTCCTGGAGAAAATGACGCACCAGGCTCCGGTCCGGCTGCAGGTCCAGAACGGTTTCCCGGTTGAACAGGGCGTGCACCAGCAGCAAGGGAGCTTTCAGGCGAGGGGCGCCTTCGGGTCGGTAGTGCTTCAGCCGGACCCGGTCTTCCGTGTAGACGATGTCATGGGGGGTGGCCCCGATCTCCGTGTCCAGGGGGCCCAGAAGGATATCTTTGGCCTTTTCCAGGCGGTGCTTGGCCCGTTCCGCCTCGGCGGCCAGCTTCTTGCGGATCAAGTCTAGGGGAATCTTGGACCGGTCCATGGAATTATTCAGCCGGAGGCCGGCAAATCCGCCATTTTCTTGGACAGGGATTTGACCTGCTTCTTCAGCCGGTAGATCTCCCGGTAGAGTTCAGCCATCTCCCGGTTGGTGGGGATGGGCAGCGCCGCCAGGGCTTCGGAGACGATCTCCTCCTTGGCCTGGTTGAAGTCTTCCAGGGCGTTTAAGGTATGGCTCATGGTCCGGGTGCACTCCGGCGACTTGAAGAGGGTCATGTAATGGCCTTCCAGGACCCGCAGCCACTGGCGGTAATAATCTTTGAAGTCCTCCAACGGCCGGCCCCCCTCCTCCAGCACCCCGCGCATATCCCGCAGGGACTTCTTCAAAGGCAGGAACAGGAGATAAATGAATTCAGCCATGGCGGCCTCGAACTGGCCGAACTTGTCCATGGCCCGGTTGACCCCTGCCTGGGTCAGCCGGGTCATCTGGGGCATGTTCAACAGCTCCCGGAAGTCTTTCTCGTAGAATTCGGTGCAGATCTTGAAGATTTCCTGATCCAGGTTCTCGAAGCCGCAAGGCTCGGTGGGGGAACTTTCCGGGTCCAGGCCGGCCAGCCACTGCTGGTGCAGATAGAAATAGCCGCTCCAGCCCGCCTGGGCCATCTTCAGGATGATCTCCGAAGGGGCCTTGATCCCTTCAAAGACGGCAGCCACGGTCCCCGGCTCACTCAGCAGGGAAAAGAAGGCCTGCCACAGGGTCAGGGCAGCCAGGCAGGAATCCGCCGCGCCGGCCTCGGCCTCGGGGCCGGCGGCTCCTTCCCCAGCCCGGCACATACCCGGACCCATCTGGGCCATGGCTTCCCAAAAATCCATGGTCCATTTGATCCAGGCAGCCAACAGTGGCTCCGGAGTTGGCTTTTGAGGATATTCCGGGTTCATTTTTCTTCTTGGCAATGGTGCAAATGCACCAACACGACTTTTCCCCTTTTTCCCGCGGTTGTCAAGAGAGGAAATTCACAAATTGCAGTTTCGGGGCTGGAGACTTACAAGTCTGTCTTAACGAATCAAAGTATTGTATATTTATTTTTCGGAAAGCGATCATGTCAAAAATCAGGTTGGGCCTTAGTTCTTGCCTCCTGGGAAACAAGGTGCGCTTCGACGGCGGGCACCGGTGGGACCGGTTCATCACCGACACCCTGGGGCAATATGTGGAATTCGTGCCGGTGTGCCCGGAAGTGGAGTGCGGCCTGGGGGTGCCCCGGGAGCCCATGCGGCTGGAGGGCGTCCCGGCGGCGCCGCGTCTGGTCACCGTGCGCACCAGGCAAGACCTGACCCAGCGCCTGCTGACCTGGGCCCGGCGGCGGGTTGCAGAACTGGCCCATGAAGGTCTGGACGGCTTCATTTTCAAGGCCAAATCTCCCAGCAGCGGTATGGCCCGGGTTAAGGTCTATAATGACCGGGGGGTGCCCGCGACCACGGGCGTCGGGCTCTTTGCCCGGGTCTTCCTGGACCATTCCCCTTGCTGCCGGTGGAAGACGAAGGCCGGCTGCACGACCCGGAAATCCGGGAGAATTTCATTGAGAGGATCTTCTTCCACCGGCGCTGGCGGGAGTTTTTGGGGCAGCAGCCGAACCTGGGCGACCTGGTGATCTTTCATACCCGGCACAAGCTCCAGATTCTGGCCCACAGCACCGAATATTACCGGCAGATGGGCAAACTGGTAGCCGGGGCCCGGGAGCTGGCCCGGCCGGATTTATTTGACGTATACCCAACCATGGCCATGACGGCGCTCAAGTTAAAGGCCACGGTCAAGAAAAACGCCAATGTCCTTTACCATTTGCTGGGTTACTTCAAGAAGCAGTTGACCGGCGACCAAAAGCAGGAACTGCTGGAAATCATCGACTCCTACCGCCGGGGCGAGGCGCCCTTGATCGTGCCCATTACCCTGGTCAATCACTACGTGCGCCAATACCGGGAGCCTTACCTGCAGGGGCAATTCTACCTGCAGCCGCATCCCCTGGAATTGAAGCTGCGGAATCACGCCTGACCTTTGCCGACGCCGGCTGAAGTCTGCCGCGAACATTTGTTCCTGAGATAATGACTAGACCGCAAAAATTCATCCTGGTCACCGGCGCCACCGGTTACGTGGGGGGCCGGCTGGTGCCTCGCCTGCTGGCGGCGGGCTACCGGGTCCGGGCCCTGGGGCGCTCCCCGGCCAAGTTGACGGGCCGCCCCTGGGGGTCGCATCCACACCTGGAAGTGGCCCAGGGCGACGTTCTTGACGAGGACTCCCTGCGGCAGGCGGCCCAGGGCTGCCAGGCGGCCTTTTACCTGGTGCACTCCATGGGCGCAGCCGGAGATTTCGCCCGCCTGGACCGACAGGCCGCGGCCAACATGGTCCGGGCCGCGGCGGCCGCCGGCTTGGAGCGCCTCATCTACCTGGGCGGCCTGGGAGAGCAAGACGATCCCCACCTGAGCGAACATCTCCGTTCCCGCCTGGAGGTGGCCAAAATTCTGCAGTCCGGCCCGGTGCCGGCCACCTTTCTCCGGGCCGCCATGATCCTGGGCTCGGGCGCGGCTGCCTTTGAAATCATGCGCTACCTGGTGGACCGTCTGCCGCTGATGCTCACCCCCCGCTGGGTCCACAACCCGGTGCAACCCATTGCCATCCGGAACGTTCTCACTTATCTCATCGGCTGCCTGGAACCAGAGAGAGTTAAAGGTCAGACCTTCGACATCGGCGGCCCGGAGGTGGTGACCTACCGCCAGTTGTTCGATATCTATGCCGAAGAAGCCCATCTCCCCCGGCGCCTCATTATTCCGGTGCCGGTGCTTACCCCCAGGCTCAGTTCTTATTGGATCCATCTGGTCACTCCGGTGCCCGCCACCCTGGCCCAGCCCCTGGCCGCAGGTCTGGCCAACCCGGTGGTCTGCCGGGATAACCGCATCCGGGCCATCATTCCCCAGGAACTCCTGGACTGCCGCAGCACCATCCGGCTGGCCTTGCAACGGCTCGAGCAGCAGCAGGTGGAGACCTGCTGGAGCGACGCCGGCCGGGCCACGCCGCCGGAGTGGGCCCAATGCGGCGATGCCGATTTTGCCGGGGGCGCCGTCCTCAGCCTGGGCTACCGAGTGCGCCTGCGGGCCGCGCCGCCTGAACTCTGGGAACCGGTCATCAGGCTCGGCGGCGCCACGGGCTGGTACTTCGGTAACCTTTGGTGGCAGCTGCGGGGTCTTCTGGACCGTCTGGCCGGCGGGGTGGGGTTAAGCCGGGGCCGGCGCCACCCGGAGCACCTCCAGGTGGGGGATGCCCTGGACTTTTTCCGGGTCCTGGAGCTTTCGCCCGAGCGGCGTCTGCTGCTGCTGGCGGAGATGAAGCTGCCGGGAGAGGCCACCCTGGAATTTCGCCTTGCTCCCGAAACCGGAGGTGAGACGGAATTGGCCATGGTGGCCCGATTTCTGCCCCGGGGCCTGGGCGGTCTGGCCTACTGGTACTTACTGGAGCCCTTTCACCGCCGGATTTATCAGGGGATGCTCCGGGCCATCGCCGCCGCAGCCGGCAAGAGCATTATCGTCGGGCCGGAACGAATTAGCGAATGAGGAATTTGGGGGGAGGGCCAGGGCCCTCGGCCCCTGGCCCCCTCTCCCAAAGATTTTTTTCAATCCATCAGCCGGGCCAGCAGGTGCTCCACCAGGAAGAGCAGGGCCTCCAGGTCCAGGTAGTCGGCAACCGTGGCGTCGAAGAGGAGGCGGCCTTGGGCCTCAAAGCCCTCGGCGGGATCGGCGTCCCAGAAGAGCAGCAGGATGGGGACCCGGGGCAGCGGCTGGAACACGGCCTGGACGTCGGCATCTTCACCGCCCACCGCCACCATTGCCGCCCCCAAGAGGGCCGCCCGCTCCTTTAAGTGGGAGGCCCGGCCGCTGAAACGGGCCGCCAGTTCCCGCTCCAGCCGGGCCAGGGTCTTGGCCTTGGACACGGAGTTGGGCAGGCTGTTATAGGCGATCCAGTCTCCGGTGGGCTCCCGGTTCCCCGCTGAGGCAATGTAATTGTAAAGCAAGATGGCGTCCCAGGGGTCGGCCAGGGCGCCCGGCGGATAACGCAGCTCATCCTTGAAGACCTGGAGGCAGTTGCCGAAGTAGGGCATGGTTAAATAAGGCCGGCCGCCTTCTTCTCCATACTCGGCCCCCAGCCCGGCGGCCAGGGCGGCGAAATTAAGCGGCGCCACCTTGGCCTGCAAGACCTCCAGGGAGATGGCCACGGATTCCCGGCGCCGGCCGACGCCGGCCTGTTGTTGGGCCCGGATGAGCTCGCCGAATTCGTCGCCTGCCTGCAGCTGCGGGCATTTCCCCAGGTCTTCTCCTTCTTTGATCACCTGGGTGGCGAAGGCCAGGCAGGTGGGCCGGCCGCAATCGCCGCAGTTGGTGCGGGGCAGCCGTTTCAGGACCTCCATCACCGTTATCGCCATACCAGGTGTCATCCCCAAAAATAGGGACACTTCCTATTTTTGTATTGATAGGGAAAAATTAGTTAAGGTTCGGCTGCTGAAGTCACTTTTTCACCAAAAATAGGAAGTGTCCCTATTTTTTCTTGGCCTGCAATTTTTCTTCCAGGAGCCGCCCCAGGCTGGCCAGGTGGAGCTTCTCCTCGTCGGCGATGGCGTGCAAGACGGTTTGGGCCGCCTGATTGGCGCAGCGCTGGGCCAAACGCAGGTACAGGTCCAGGGCCTGGGTCTCCAGCATCATGGCCAGGTCCAGGACCTGGGGCACCGTGTCCAGAAAGGCGCGGTTCTGCTCCATGAATTCCGGCAAATTGAAGCCGCCTTCCAGGGTCCCGGGCGCGGCGGGGCCGGAACAAGCGACCGCCTCCTGGTCGCTGGGCTCCAGGCGCTGATAAACCTCCAACAGTCTTTGCCGGTGGCGCTCCTCCACCCGGGCCAGCTGCAGAAATAGATTTTTGAGTTCCTGGTCTTGAACCTTGCCTTGCCTGTCTTCATAGAAAAATTGCAGGGCCTGTTCCATGCCGCAGGCCAGTCGGGTGATCTCCGTCGCGCCCTCGTCGCCCCGCACCAGATCGAGGTTCAGCTCCTGGGGGCCGGCGGCCTTTTGCCCCTGGTAGGCCTTGATGCCGCCGGCCAGATTATAGACCTCTTTGAAACCGAACCCGGAAAGCATCTGGGCCGCCACCCGGCTGCGCCCGCCAATGGCGCAATGAACGATGGTGGGCTTTTCCGGGTCCAGGGTCTTGTAGGAGTTGGCCAGTTCCGGCAAAGGCAGGAGTTTGCCCCCGGGGATATGCGCTTCCTCGTATTCCCCGGGTTGGCGGACGTCCAGGATGAGGTAATCCCCTTCCTGATGCGCGGCGATATACTCCCGGGCCTCGTCGGCGTCCATGGATGCCACTGGCTTGAAGAGTTTGGTGAGCTGCACTATTATTTTCCTTTCATTGGCGCAGGCTCTAGCCTGCGGCTACCAAAAAATAATGGCGGGCGAGACGCCCGCCCCACCAGGTCTTTCACTGCTTACTGCTTACTGCTCACTGCTCACTGATAAAGACCCGGGCGTCCAGGACCGCGGCCCCCTGGCCCTCCGGGAAGACCATCAGCGGGTTGATATCCAGTTCCTTGATCTCCGGGAAATCCAGCACCAGTTGCGACAGGCGCTCCAGGCATTGAGCGATGGCGCCCAGGTCCGCCGGCGGCTCTCCCCGGTAGCCGGTGAAGATCTGAAAGCCCTTGAGATCCCGGATCATCTTGTCGGCCCAGTGCTCGGAAATGGGGGCCACCCGGAAGATCACGTCCTTGAAGATCTCCACGTAGGTGCCGCCCAGGCCGAACATCAGGAGCGGCCCGAATTGGGGGTCCCGGGTCATGCCCAGGATGGTCTCCCGGCCCTTGGCGGCCATTTTCTGGACCAGCGCCCCTTGAAGGTCGGCCTGCGGCTGGGCCGCGGCCACCGCGGCCAGGATCTCCCGGTAGGCCTGGCTGACCTCTTTAGGGTCGTTGAGGTTCAGGCGGACGCCGCCCACGTCGAATTTGTGGATGACCTCCGGCGAGACGATCTTCAGGGCCACCGGATAACCCAGGGATTCTGCGGCCCACGCCGCTTCCTCCGGGCTCTGGGCCCAATGGAACGGGGCCACCTGGAAGCCGTAGTCCCGGAAAAGTTCATGGGCCTCGGGTTCCAGGAGGTGACGCCGGCCCGCCATCTCGCACCCGGACCAACAGGTTTTTTAAGGCCTCCCGGTCCACGTCGGTAAAGCACTTCACCTCTTGACTGGCGGGCTGGATGCTGGCGGCATAGCGGGCCATGGCCCCCATGGCGCGGGCCGCCTCTTCCGGGAAGCTGTAGTGGGGCAGCCTGGCTTTGGTCCAGATGGCCAGGGTCTCTTCGATCTCCCCCAGGGCCATCTGGCATACCAGGGTGGGTTTGCCGTACGGCGGCGTCACTTCCGCCACGGTGGCGGCAATGGCCGGCAAGTCCGTCATCAATTGCGGGGTGGAGATGACGATGGCCCCGTCCACCTGGTCATCCTGCAGCACCGCTGTCCAGGGCCACCCGGTAGCGGTCCTCCCGGCCGTCCCCCAGGACGTCCACGGGGTTGTGGATATTGGCCGCGGGCGGCAGCCCCTGGCGCAACTTTTCCAGGGTGGCGTCCTGCAAAGGGGCGATCTCCAGGCCGTAACGCACCGAGGCGTCCACGGCCATGATGCCCAGGCCGCCGGCGTTGGTGACGATGGCCACCCGGTTGCCCTTGGGCAGAGGCTGCATGCCGATGGCCAGGGCGTAGTCGAAGAGTTGCTTCAGGGTTTCCACCCGCAAGACGCCGCATTGGGCGAAGAGGGCGTCGTAGGCCTCATCGGAGCCGGCCAGGGCCCCGGTATGGCTGGAGGCGGCCCGGGCCCCGGCGGCGGTGCGGCCCGACTTGATGGCCATAATGGGCTTGGGCTTGGGGCCGGAGGTGATCTCCTGGGCCAGTTGGAAGAAGCGCCGGGGCTCGGCCAGGTCTTCCAGATAGAAGAGGATGACGTCCGTCTGGGGATCGTCCTTCAGGTAGGCGAGGAAGTCATTTTCGTTGAGGTCGGCCTTGTTGCCCACGGAAACGAACTTGGAGAGGCCGATTTCCTCGCCCTGGGCGTATTCCAGGGCCGCCACCCCCACCGCGCCGCTTTGGGAGACCAGGGCGATGTTGCCGGGCCGGGGCATCAGCCGGGCGAAGGAGCCGTTCAGGGAGACTTGCGGGTCGGTGTTGATGATGCCCAGGCAGTTGGGCCCCAGGAGGCGGATACCGCTCGCCCGGGCCGCCTGCAAGACTTGCTGTTCGAGTTCCACCCCGGCCCCGCCCAGTTCCTTGAAGCCCGCGGTGATGACGATGGCGGCCTTGATCCCTTTCTCGCCGCACTCGGCCATGACCCCGGGGACCGCGTCCCGGGGGACGATGATGATCCCCAGGTCCACCGCGTCGGGGATGTCCAGCACCGAGGGGAAGGCCTTGACGCTCATGACGCTGGCGGCCCGGGGATTGACCGGGTAAACCACCCCGGCGTAGCTGTGCTGCAGGACGTTGCCGAAGACCGCCTGACCGACGCTGCCGGCGCGGCCGGTGGCGCCGATGACCGCCACGGCCCGGGGGGCGAACAGGGTGCTGAGGTCAAGGTCCGGAGAAGCTATGGCCATATACTATCCTTTCATCAGGGAAAATCGGCTTGTCTCCTAAGATAAATACGATATCGGCTTTTTCGAGGGGAACCCAGGATAAACCTGCGGGCGGGGGACAAAAAATTCCCTTCTCACCCCAATGGCCGATTGAGCCTGGGCGTCCGGGGGCAATATTGAGAAGAATTTTTTTGGTGCGCCGGCTTCCAGCCTGTACGCCGGGGCAGGCCGTTAGCCCGCCCCGGCTTGACCAGCCGAGGGCGGTGTTCCACCTTTTAACCCAGGACCAATCGTGGGGATTATTTTCCCTGGCCTGAGAGATAATGCTCTATTTCCTGCCTGATCCGCCGGGCCGCCTCCGGGATGGCCTCGGCCACCGCCGGAGAGAGTTCCTGCCCGAGGCCGAAATTCCGGCCCTCGATGCCATAGACCACCAGATAGGGCGGCAACTGCTTCAGCACCCGGCCCAGGGCCACGGCCTGGGCCACCCCCCAGGCATGGCTGGAGGCGGTCGGAAAAAGTTCCGCCGGCAAGGGGCTCTCATGCACCGGGAAGCGGTAAATCTCCCCGGGCCGGCCGCCGCCCCGTACCGCGTCGACCAGGATCACCGCCGCTGCTCCTCCCAGGCCGCCAGCAGATCGCCAGCGGAGCCGGAGTTTTCCAATATGGTCACCTGCGGGCCGGCAAATTCCCGCAGATGGCGGGCCACCAGGAGCCCGGCGGCATCGTCGCCCCGCCATTCCTGGCCCACGCCGATGACCCGTAGCAGACTATCAATGGGTTTCATCAATAACTAGAGGAATTTTTTTGTCGGGGCGGGGTCTACCCGCCCTTATTTGAGGAAACCTCGCCCCTACAGGACTATAAACGTTCCAGGCGCACCGGCAGAAAATGGGTGGCGCAGGAGATGCAGGGGTCATAGTTGCGCACCAATTGTTCGCACTGCCAGGTGAGTTTGTCGTCCGGCAAATCGAGACGCTGCTCCACGAACTGCCGCAGGTCCCGTTCGATGATCTTCTGGTTCTGGGAGGTGGGCGGCACGATCTTGGCCTCCAGGATGGCCCCCGGTTCATCCAGGCGGTAGCGGTGGTAGAGCAGGCCCCGGGGCGCCTCGGTGGCGGCGTAGCCCACCCCGGCCCGGGGCTCGACTTTGACGGCCGGCTGCTCCGGCCGTTCGTAGGCCGCGATGAGCCGCAGGGCCTCGTCCACGGCGTAGAGGGTTTCCACCGCCCGGACGATGATGCTCTGGAAGGGGTTGCGGACCTCCTGCCCCAAACCGGCCTCGGTGGCTGCCTCCTGGGCCAGGGGCGTGAGCCGGTCGAAGTTCAGGTTGTAGCGGGCCAGAGGACCGACGAAGTAGGGGCCCGGCCCTTGGTGCCGGGAGTGCAGGGCATTGGAATAGGCGACGTGCTCTTCGGCAAAGTGGTCGTCGTAGTCCTGCACCGGGATATCCAACCCCTGATTGGAGACCAACCGCCCTTCATTGAAGGGATATTCCGCCTCATGGCGCAGGGAGACGAACTCGTAGTCCGCCTCGAACTCCGGCAAGGGGAAGCCGCCACCCAGCGCACCGTTTTCAGGGCGGCCTCCCGGGCCCATTTGAGTTCTTCGGCCAGGGGCGCCAGCTCCGTTTTGGTCGGGCACCCGATAGAAGCCGCCCACCCGGACGTTGATGGGATGGATTTCGCGGCCGCCCACCAGGGTGACCACCTGATTGCCGATCTTCTTCAGCCTGAGGCCCATCTTGACCACCTCGGGGTGGTCCTGGGCCATCCGGATGGCGTCCTGGTAGCCCAGGAAATCCGGGGCGTGGAGCATGAAGACGTGGAGGGCGTGGGACTCGATCCATTCGCCGCAATAGATCAGGCGGCGCAGATCCCGGAGAGGCCCGGCCACCTTGACTCCCAGGGCGTCCTCCATGGCGTGCACCGCGCTCATCTGATAGGCCACCGGGCAGATGCCGCAGATGCGGGAGGTGATATCCGGGGCTTCGTGGTACTGGCGGCCTCTTAAGAAGGCCTCGAAAAACCGGGGCGGCTCGAAGATCTTCAGCTTCACTTCGGCCACTGCCCCATCTTTAATCCTGAGGTACAGGCCGCCTTCGCCCTCCACCCGGGCCAGGTAGGGGACCTTGATGGTTCTACTTTTCATGGGCTTCGCTCTCCCGGCGAAACTCCGGGGCGTTGGCGTAAAAGGTGCGGAAGGCCCGCACCAAACTCGTCTTCGGACAGCCCCAGGCGGCGGCTGAACCAGGCGGCCAGCGAGGCGGTGTTGGGCGTCTCCTTGGGCCCGTAGCAGCCGTAGCAGCCCCGGTGATAGGTGGGGCACAGGGCCCCGCAGCCGCCGTGGGTCACCGGCCCCAGGCAGGGAGTGCCCAACACCTGCACGCAGATGTTGCCCTTGAGCTTGCACTGCAGACAGACGCTGTGGGGCGTGACCTGCGGGGTGCGGCCGGCCAGATAGGCGCTGATCACCTCCAGGAGCTGGCGCTTGTTGATGGGGCAGCCGTTGAGCTGGTAGTCCACCTTGACGTGGGCGGAGAGCGGCGTGGATTGCGCCAGGGTTGAGATGTATTCCGGATGGGCGTAGACCGCCGTGATGAAGTCATGGACGTCTTTGAAGTTGCGCAGGGCCTGGATGCCCCCGGAACAGGCGCAGGTGCCGATGGCCACCAGGTATTTGGAGGCCCGGCGCACCTTCTGGATGAGTTCGGCGTCGTGGGCCGTGGTGATGGAGCCGTCCACCAGGGTCAGGTCATAGGGGCCTTTGGCCATGGCCCGTGAGGCCTCGACGAAATAGGCCAGCTCCAGTTCGCCGGTGACGGCCAGGAGTTCGTCTTCGCAGTCCAGCAGGGAGAGCTGGCAGCCGTCGCAGGAGGCGAATTTCCACACGGAGAGCCTGGGTTTCTTTTTCGGGGGCATCTCACACCATTTAAGTAAGGTTTCCGTAGGGGCGAACCTTGTGTTCGCCCTGGGATGGCGGGCGAATATAAAGTTCGCCCCTACCTTCTAATCCCTTATTTCACCTCGGCCAAATTTTCCCAATATTAAATCGGGTATCACACCTCCCGCCGCTCGAACCAGTCTTTGACCGTGTCGTAGCGAAAGACCGGGCCGTCCTTACAGACGAAAAAGGGCCCCCACTGGCAGTGGCCGCACAGCCCCAGGCCGCATTTCATGTGGCGCTCCATGGAAACGTAGATTTGCGCCGGCGTCAGGCCCCGGCCCAGGAGTTCCAGCACGGTGTAGCGCATCATCAACTGGGGACCGCAAACCAGGGCGGTGGTATTGGCCGGGTCGAAGCGGGTCCGGGGAATGACGGTGGTCACCACCCCGACGCCGCCCCGCCAGTCGGCCCCGGCAGTGTCCACGGTGGCATGCACCCTGACGTCGAAACGGCCCCGCCAGCGCTCCAGTTCCCGGCGATAGAGCAGGTCCGCCGGGGTGCGAGCCCCGTAAATCAGCTCGAAGTTGCCATAGTCGGCGCGGTGCTCGAGGAAGTGATAGATGGCGGGCCTCAAGGGCGCCAGGCCCAGGCCGCCGGCCACGATCACCACGTCCTGGCCCGCCATCTCCGCCACCGGCCAGGGAGCGCCGAAAGGCCCCCGAACCCCCAGTTTCGCGCCCGGGCGGGATTTGCAGATGGCCCGGGTAACATTACCCACGTTGCGCACCGTGTGCACCAGGGTGTCAGGACGGGCCGGGTCGCCGCTGATGGAGATGGGCGCCTCCCCCCTGCCGAAGGCATAGAGCATGTTGAACTGCCCCGGCGCAAAGCTGAACTCCGCCGCCCCCCCGGGCCGGGTGAGCTCCAGGGTGAAGGTGTCGGCGGTTTCGCGCTGCAGCCGCTTGACCTCAAAGATCTCCGGCAACATGGGGTCTGGATAATTCTCAGTCATTGGCCTTATCCAAGGACTCCCCCTCCCTGAGGGGAAGGGGTTGGGGGGAGAGTGGCTTAGTTAAAAAGCTGTAAGTTTCGAAAATCTTGCCACCCCCACCCTGCCCTTCCCCCTCTCAAAGGGGAGGGAAAGGAAGGGCGTACCCTGGTTCATAGGATTTCGCCCCTCCTCCCATACCAGGGGCGTGGAAACTCCGCCCCTACGGTCTTAAGCCTGAAACATGTCCGTGAGCTGCAGGCTGCTTTCTCGAAAGGCACTTCGCCAGGGAATGAGCAAATCGTTTCATAATTTCATAGCCCAGATCGTGGTCGGCCTCACATTTAGCCTTGAGACAACCCACCTCCAGGCTCAGGACCCGGGTGAGGCCTACGGCCCGGGCATCCCAGTGCCAGTGGTAAGGGCTCATCCTGAAACCCGAGCCAGCCCAGCACATCTCCTGCCCCCATGGTCTGCAGGGTCACGGGCCCCCGCCGGGCGCTGAAGATCTCCACCGAGACCCGGCCTTGGAGGATCAGAAAAAAGGTGGTTGCCTCCTCTTCGGCCCGGCAGAGGAACTGTCCGGCGCTAAATTTTACCCGGGAGGCGCAGGCGGCCAGGTCCTTGAGGTGGCTCTGGGTCTAGCCCCCGGAAAAATGGCTGGTCCGCCAGGATGGGCTCAAAGGTCTCCATGCTCGGTCTCCTTGAGAGAGGCTTCAGTTTCCCGGATGGCCCGGATCTCTTCGGTAATATCGATACCCACCGGACACCAGGTGATACAGCGGCCGCAGCCGACGCAGCCGGAGCAGCCGAACTGGTCGATCCAGGTGGCCAGTTTGTGGGTCAGCCACTGGCGGTAGCGGGACCGGGGCGAGGAGCGGATGCTGCCGCCGTGAATGTAGGAATAGTCCACGGTGAAACAGACGTCCTGCCGCCGCCACCTTTCCGCCACCAGCGCCGGTCAGATCGGTAACGTCCTCAATGGTGTGGCAAAAACAGGTGGGGCAGACCCAGGTGCAGTTGCCGCAGTTGAGGCAGCGGGCGGCGACCTCGTCCCAGCGGGGATGCTCGTAACTGCGATACAGCAGCTCTTTGATTCCCTGGGTATCCAACTCCCGGCCCATGTTGGCGGCCGTGGCCGCCACCACGCTGGCGGCCGCGGCGATTTCGGCGGCTCCGGCGGCTCTCTGGGGCACTGCCTGGAGGACGCCGGCGCCCCGGTCGGTCCCCACCTCCACCAGAAAGTAATGTTTACCTTCTGGTAAAACCTCGGTGAGGGCCAGGTCGAAGCCGAAAGTGGCCCGGGGACCGGTGCCCATGGAGACGCAGAAGCAAGTGCCGCAGCCCTGGCCGCCGCAGTTGACTGCCAGGATAAAGGCCTGCTCCCGGCGGGCCTGATAAACCGGGTCCACGTGCCGGCCCTGGAGGAAGACCCGATCCTGGACCGCCATGGCGTGCAGATCGCAGGAGCGCACCCCGATGAAGGCGTAGCGGGGCACTGCCTCGGCCGGCGGGATCATCTGGAAATCGTCGCCGCGACGCGCCGCGCGCCACAACAGGTGATGGGGCGGAAACAGGAACTGCTTCCAGGACTGCTGGCCCACTCCATAACCGAACAGCGCCTGGTCGTCCCGTCTTTTCAGGCGGAAGGCGCCGGCCTCCGCCTCAAAGGTCCAGCCCACGGGCAGGTCGGCCACCCCGGTCAGGTCGCCGTAAATGAAGTGGCCGTCCCGCAGGGTCGGCCCCACCATTTGGTAGCCCAGGCGGTCCAGGGCTGCCAGGAGGTGCGGAAAATCCGTCGCGGCTCAATTACCAGGTTAGCGCCAACCGGTACAGGGGTAGCCATAACTCTCCCGGCTCGTTATTCCTAAGGCTATCTCATTTATCGAAACAACCTGGAAAATCTTTAACCTGGCTTGGAATATAGTGACTGGCTTAGCCGCGGTCAAGGGCAGGAGGTTGCGGCTGGGGCTGAGAAGGGATAAAAAGGCGGAACATGCCGGGCGGGCCAGGCCCGCCCGGCAGCGTGGTTTTTAAGGTTAATGGAGCAGGGAGGATCTTCTGATGAAATCCAACCTCCGGCTGACAGCTCTTTTTGACCCGTCGGCCTCATCTGCAGGTGGCTGAACTTTGGCAGCCAGGATCATCCCTGCCATAAAGAGGGCGATTATCGCCAAAGACAATAAGGTCCAGATCATTTCTTTCTCCCGCAGGGCTCCAGCCGGAGCCCCTTGCTTCAGAGAGGTGGGGTGTCGCCATTCCCCCACCGGGTTTGGCCGGGTTTTCAAACGGCCGGCTTAAAAGGCATAGGACATGTAAAGCATGGGAGTGTATTTCTTAACCCCGTTTTTGCCCGCCAGGTCGAAGGAGGCGCCTGCCGACATGGACAATTTCTCCGTGGCCAGGAACTCAATCCCCGGCAGGATGCCGAGAACTGTCTGCGGGGTCTGGTAACCCTGGATCAGGTTGGCGTTAGTCCCGGGCTGCGTGAGATTACTCCAGGTCCAGTTGCTGTACATCTCCAACAGGAGCACAAACTTGCTATTGGGGACGGGATATTCCGCCGCCAGGTTGAAGGTGACATAGTCCCGGGACCGGACGGTCCGGGTGGGATCGGGTCCCAATTTATAAATGTTGACCGGATTGTTCATCCAGATATTGCTATACACCAGGAAGGGCTTCAGCCATTTATTAAGGTTGACGCCGCTGGTGAAGGTCAAGGCCCCGGTGCCGACGGCATCCATGCCCAATTTGGCCGCATTGAGGTGGGTGGCATGGCCGGTGGGGATGCTGGCCAACCCGCCCACCGCGGTGACCGCCGGCATGACATCGCCTTCCGGCAGCAGGTTGTATTTGGCCATCAGGGTCAGGTCGCCGATGCCGCTGTAACTGGCGGAGGTTTCGCCATTGGGGCCGGGAACATTGACGCTGTTGGCCCAGTTGGTGATGAACGGGGCGATGATATACATCTCCAGATCCTTGGTGGGGCCATAGGTCAACTTCCACGGCATATAGAAGGTGTGAATATTGCCCCCGGCGGTCACGGTCCGCCAGTTATTGGAAAAGACCCCCGGATAGAAGGACAGGGCCGCGACGGTCGACAAGGCGAAATGGCCGGTCTCAATGGGAACGCAGGTATCGCAAAGCATCGGGCCGCCGGTGGTCGGCGCGGTCTCTTTCTTCTCTTCGGGCTTGGCGCCTTCTGGAGGTTTTTCCATCAGGACCTGGGGGCCGGCGACGGCTTGGGCCAGGGCCTGCGCCGCCGGAGCCAGGGTCAGCCTCCCAGAAAGCAACCCAGAACGAACCAGGCCAGAAGCGTTCTCAGATTAATCCCCTTAACCAAAGTGATGCAGTATCATGCCATTTCCCCCTTTTTTTAACCTGATTATTTCAGCATATTATGCCATTATAGTATTCCAGTTATGTATAGTACCTTGAAACTAAATGACCTTTTGTAGTAAAATCAGGACTTCAAAGGCGGAGGAAGTCGACCTCCTCCGCCCTCCCAGTTAAACGGCCGCGTCCCCGGTCTCGCCGGTGCGGATGCGGATGACCTCCGCCACCGGGTAGATGAAGATCTTGCCGTCGCCGATCCGGCCGGTGCGGGCCTTGCTGATGATGGTGTCAATGATGGATTGCACCTTGTCATCCGTCGCCACGATCTCGATCTTCACCTTGGGCAGGAAATCCACCTGGTATTCCATGCCCCGGTAGACTTCCCGGATGCCCTTTTGCCCCCGAAGCCCTTGACTTCGGTGACCGTCATGCCCTTGACACTGATCTCATGCAGGGCCTCCTTGACCGGTTCCAATCTGAAAGGCTGAATGATCGCCTCAATTTTCTTCATCAGTATTCTCCTGTGGTCATGATTGCCGGCTGCCCCGGATATCCTTGATTAACCGAGCTCGCCATTGGCCGTTTCTTTGCGCATGGTCTTGGCCAGGGCAAAGTCGGGATAAGCATTGGCGCCCATTTCGGCGACATCCAGGCCGCCCAGTTCCGCCTCGGCAGAAACCCGCATGCCGATGACCAGATCGATCAGTTTGAAGACCACCCAGGAGGCGCAGAAGACCCAGATGATGTTGGTGCAGACACTGATGATCTGGGCGACAAATTGCCCGCCATCGCCATAAAAGAGGCCCTTGACGGTGCCTTCCACGGTGTTCCATTTGTCCCCGTAAGTGCCGTCGGCAAAGAGTCCGAGGGCCAGAACCCCCCAGGCGCCGTTGACGCCGTGCACCGAGATGGCGCCCACCGGGTCGTCCAGCTTAAAGGTCTGGTCCACGATCAAGACACTGTAGACCACCAGAATGCCGGCAATAGCGCCGATGCCGACCGCAGCCACCGGATGCACAAAGGCGCAGGGAGCGGTGATGGCCACCAGGCCGGCCAGCAGGCCGTTGGCGGACATGGTGAGGTCCGGCTTGCCGAACTTCTGCCACATGACGATCATGGCCACCACGGCCCCGGAGGCCGAGGCCAGCATGGTGTTGACCGCGATGACGCCGATCCTGAGGTCGGTGCCGGCCAGGGTGGAGCCGGGGTTAAAGCCGAACCAGCCGAAGGCCAGGATCAGGGCGCCGGCCACCCCCATGGGGATGTGGTGGCCCGGGATGGCGTTGGAAGTGCCATCTTTTTTATACTTGCCGAGCCTGGGGCCGAGGACCATGACTCCGGCGATGGAGGCCACGCCGCCGACCATATGGACCACCCCGGAGCCGGCAAAGTCCACCGCCCCATGGCCCAGGCCGAAGTTGGCGCCCAATTGCGACAGCCAGCCGCCGCCCCAGACCCAGTTGCCGTACACCGGATAGATGATCATGGAGATAAATAAACCGTAGACGCAGAAAGCCAGGAACTTCCAACGCTCGGCCAGGGCGCCGGTGGGGATGGTGGCCGCGGTGTCCATAAAGACCATCTGAAAGAGGAACAGGGTCATCACCGAGACATCATAGGCACTCCCGGACAGGAAAAAGCCTTTATAACCGAGAATGCCGAAGTCTTTGCCGAACAGGTTGATGGTAACTTCGTTGCCTAAATTGGCCAACATCCCCAGGTTGGCGGTCTGGCCGCTGCCGCCCCACATCAAGGCAAAACCGCAGAGCCAGAAGCCGAGCATGCCGATGCCATAAATCATGATGTTCATGCCCATGGTATGCACGGCGTTCTTGGCCCGGGTAAAGCCGGTCTCCACCAGGGCGAAACCGAGCTGCATGAACATGACCAGGTAGCCGGTGATCAGAGTCCAGACAATATTGATGGAGATCTTATTATGGCCCACGGCCTCGGCAATCTCCACCAGAGTAGGCTTGCCGGCCTCTTTGGCGGTAATATCCTTGACGCCGCCAGTAGCGGTACCCCCGGGGTCGGGGGCGTCAGTGACGGCGGGGGCCGCCGCCGCGGGAGCCGCCGGGGCCGCCTCCTCCGCCGCCGCAGACCAGCAGCGGGGCGAAGAGTAGCACCAGAATGAATGACAAGAGATAAATGGCGGTCAATCTTTTGGAAAACACCTTGAACGTCCTCCCTCGGAAATGGTTTTAGAAAGATGAAAATTAGGGCGCCTTTCACCTGGCTTTAGGAATAAGCAATTGTCATGCCAACCTATATTATATAATATTATCAATTAGTTATCCATAAACTGCCAATATTATAATTTACCAAATTGTTCTAATTGTTTTATATATTGTGCATTTTTGTATGATATTTATTTTTTGACACCTGATATGATTTTATTGTTAAATAATTTGAAGATCTTATTGTTTACCTTTTTGTTTGTTAGCAATATTGTCTCCAGACCAAAATAGGGGAGGCGGCGATCCTGCCGGATGCCGACTCCCCTGGGTCTTGCTCAATCTTGAGACTGCCTGGGCTACACCGCACTTTCCCCCTTTTCGCCAGTGCGGATGCGGATGACCTCCGCCACCGGGTAGACAAAGATCTTGCCGTCGCCGATGCGGCCGGTGCGGGCCTTGGCAATGATGGTGTCCACCACGGCCTGCACCTTGTCCTCCGGGGCCACGATCTCGAGCTTAACCTTGGGGATAAAATCCACCTGGTATTCCATGCCCCGGTAGACCTCCCGGATGCCCTTCTGACGGCCGAAGCCCTTAACTTCGCTGACGGTCATGCCTTCGACGCTGATGGCGTGCAAGGCTTCCTTGACCGGCTCCAGTTTGAAAGGCTGGATGATTGCCTCGATCTTCTTCATGTTATTGCCTCCTGCCTATTACAGGCTGTAGCCCGTTTCTTGATGTACGCTGAGGTCCAGGCCGGCAACTTCATCATCGCTGTCAACCCGCAGTCCCATGGTCTTATCCAGGATCCAGAACAGGGCGTAGCTGATAACGAAGGAGTAGATTACCGTGACCCCCACCGCAATGATCTGGGTCCAGAGCTGGCCGGGATTGCCGTAAAACAGGCCGTCGCCGCCGGCGGCGTTCACCAGTTTGGTAGCAAAGAGCCCGGTTAACAGGGCGCCCGTGATCCCGCCGACACAGTGCACCCCCACCACGTCCAGGGAATCGTCATATCCCAGCTTCGGCTTGACCAGGACCGCCAGATAGCAAATAACCCCGGCGATGAGGCCGATGAGCATGGCGGACATGGGGCCGACGTACCCGGCGGCGGGGGTGATGGCCACCAGGCCGGCCACGGCGCCGGAAGCCGCGCCCAGGGTGGTGGGCTTGCCGCGGTGAATCCATTCAGCCCCGACCCACGACAGGGTGGCGGCGCAGGTGGCCAGATGGGTGGCGGTGAAGGCGGAGCTGGCCAGGGCATTGGCGCCCAGGGCGCTGCCGGCGTTGAAACCGAACCAGCCGAACCACAGGAGGCCGGCCCCCAGGATGGTCATGGGCAGGTTATGGGGGATAAAGGACACCACGCCATTGCCATAGCCGCCATAACCTCGCCGGGGCCCCATCACCAAAGCGGCCGCCAGGGCGGCGACCCCGGCGTTAATGTGGACCACGGTGCCCCCGGCAAAATCGAGGGCCCCCAGGTTTTTCAGCCAGCCGCCGTCGCCCCAGACCCAGTGGGCCACCGGATTGTATACGATGGTGGACCAGATAACCATGAAGACCAGAAAAGTGCTGAATTTCATGCGCTCGGCAAAGGCGCCGGTGATCAAGGCCGGCGTAATGATGGCAAACATCGCTTGATAAATCATGAAGGTCTGGTGGGGTATGGTTTCGGAGTAAGCCTTAAACGGTTCAAACCCTACGCCGGCCAGACCAATCCAATCGAGGTTGCCGATGACATGGCCCACGTCCGGGCCAAAGGCCAGGCTGTAGCCGTATAAGGCCCACAATACCCCCACCACGCCCAGCATAATGAAATTCTGCATCAGGGTGCCCAGGACGTTTTTGCTGCGCACCATGCCGCCATAAAAAAGGGCCAGCCCCGGGGTCATGAGCATCACCAGGGCTGCGGATATCAGGACAAAGGCAGTATCAGCTCCATTCATCTACCAAATCCTCCTTATCGGATCTGAATTCAGATATATCTAAGCAAAGGGCGTGCCAATTAAAATCATTATGATATTAATATGTTATCCAAATAGTCCAGGCAGCTTAATGACAATATTGTTAATTTAAGATGATTTTGCTTACTATTTTGTGTATTTACCTACTTATAAAAATTAGGCTGGAATTTTTCATGACATTATTGTTGCTTTTTTTGGGGAACAATAGTTGTCTAGGTCCACTCCGAAACCGGCTGAGCGCGGCCCCTGGTGGTCCAAAGCCGGATTACCAGAAATCGATGGCAAGCAATCGCCGGCCAGCGGCCAGAACCTGATCACACGCCGATTTTTATCCACTCCGCCCTCATCTTGTGGTATGAATATTCGGAGGGGGTCGGCCCTAAGGCCCCAGACCAGCCCAATAAGCAGGTTCCCTGGAAACCAGAAGGTTCGTAGGCAGTCTCCGGGGAGCCGTCAGGAGACCGGACATGACCTGGGGGCAGCTGAGAACATCCTCGTATCTGGCAAAGCTAACCGCATTGTTAAGCCTGGTTGTGGCGGCACTCCTACTGACCGCGTCCTCCTGCGGCACACCCCCCAAGGCCCCGCAGCCCATCAGGATCCCCAGCCGGGTGGTCACCGAGGCCGGCATCGAATATGCCGTCTTCGGGCTCAAGCTGCCCGGCACCAGCCAGGAGCTGAAGCTAAAAGGAGGCGAGACCACCACCTGGGTGCCCCTCTCCATCATGGAGGTTCTCACCTTCTCCGGCCCCGAGGATGACCGGTTCCGCCCGGCGGACATCGTCCTCACCTCCGGGGAGAAGCTTAAGGGAGACCTCTTCGTGGGCCAAATCATCGAAGGCACCACCGACTTGGGTTACTGGAACACGTCTCTTGGGAAGGTGAGGCAGATAGGATTCGGACAAGAGTGAGCCGCGGCAAGATGGGGCCCTGGTTGGATCCAGCGCCGGCTAGGGTGCGGCGCCAACCCTGGCATGCCGGGGGAGCGGCTGATGGCCGCCCTCCTGGCCTTTCTGGTGGGTCTGGCCCTGGGGAGCTTCCTCAATGTGGTGGCCACCCGCCTCCCCGGGCACGAGCAATTCTGGGCCGGCCGCTCCCGCTGCCCGCATTGCCGCACGCCGCTACCCTGGTACGACAATCTGCCCCTGCTCAGCTACCTTGTCCTTCAAGGGCGCTGCCGCTTTTGCGGCGCCGGTATTTCCTGGCGTTATCCACTGCTGGAGCTGGCGGGCGGCCTGCTCTCCCTGGCCCTGTGGCTCCGGTTTCCCTGGAGCCCCCTCCTCCTCGCCTACGGGCCCTTCGCCGGAGCCCTCCTGGCCCTGACGGCCATCGATCTGGAACACCGCCTGCTGCCCGATGTCATCACCTACCCCGGCATCGTCCTGGGCCTGGGCCTGGCCCTGTTTTTGCCGCACCTCACCTTTCTCGAGTCGGTTTTGGGGGTGCTGCTGGGGGGTGGTATTTTCTTCTTCACGGGTTGGCTCTATGAAAAAATCACCGGCAAGAGGGGCATGGGCGGAGGCGATGTGAAATTGCTGGCGATGATCGGGGCCTTTCTGGGGGTAACTTCCTTGCCCTATATTATCTTAATTAGCGCCAGCCTGGGCACCCTGGCCGGGTTGGGGCTGCTCTTGGCCAGAGGTGGCTGGCGCGGCGGCCAATGGCGCACCACCCGCATCCCCTTCGGGCCATTTCTGGCAGCCGCCGCCCTCCTCTACCTGTTTTACGGTGACACAATTGTCAAACTTTTGGAAATAAGGTGAACTAGCGAGCAGCAGCCTGCCCGGGGCCGGGGACGGCCAGCGCTGGCGGTCTGACATTTTCAGCCTTCCAGCGGCAAAGCTGGCGGGCCCGGAGGCCCGCCCCGGCAAACAAAAACCGCAGGCCGAAGCCTGCGGCTAACAGACAAAATTGACCGTCGCGCTTAGCTTTTTTGTCGGGGGTCAAGGCTTAAGGGCCATCTCCCTCACCGGTACTAAGCGTCCCCTGTCTGCCTACCGCCCGAAGACCCCCGGCTCCTCAAACCGGGCATCCCCCCGGCCCATGGGGCGGACGAAGGTCCAGCCCCCCGGCCTGCCGATCATGCCCCGGGCCGCTTGATTGACGCTCCCGGAAGGAGCGCTAAACGGCAAGGTGACCACGAACAGGCCGGTGCCGGCGATGGTGGTGGCCAGACCCAGAGGGCGGGCAATCAAGCCGTCGGCGGCGACCACCGCGGCGTTGGGCTCGGCCTCCACCTTGCGTTCAAAGCCCCGGTCGGACCGGTCCAGGGAATAACCCAGGACTCCGGCAATACTGGCGCCGCCCCAGGCGAACACCAGGCTCACGGCCAGCACGGCCACCAATATCTTGTTTTTCATGGCTGCTTCTCCCCGGCGCCTCCGGGCCCTAAGGTCAGGTTGCTCGAATGGCGCCACTTAGCCTTAGCTTCCAGATCAATACTTCGACCCCGCCCCTGGGCTGTTGCCGCTGGGGCTCGACCCCGGCCGGCGCTGTTCAGGTAACGCCTCATCCAGGCTCACCTTTTCCTTCATATCCTGGGTGATCCGGGCCCCTTCCTCCATATTAGTAATGATGTGCGGCGTAATCAAGACCAAAAGTTCTGTCCTCTCTTTATGTATGGCATCGGAGCCGAACAAGGGCCCCAGGATGGGCATCTTCCGCAAGCCGGGGATGCCGGCCTGGGTACGGCTTTTGTCCTCCCGGATGAGGCCGCCCAGGACCACGGTCTGGTTGTCCGCGGTGGTCAAAGTGGTCTTGGCGCTGCGCACCGTAAAGTTGGGGCTGCCGGATACCGTGGCGGAGGTGGTGTCCACGTTGCTGACTTCCTGGGCGATATCCAGGGTCACCAGGCCCTTGGCATTGATCTGGGGCTTCACCGATAGGATGATGCCGGTGCTGCGGTATTGCACCGTATTGGTTGCGAAGGAGGTGGTCTGGCTGATCAGGGGTACGGACTGGGAGGTGAGGGTGGGCACGTCCGAGCCGATCTGGATGCGGGCCTCCTGGTTGTTGGCCGCCATGATATGGGGCGAGGCCAGGATTTGCACCTTGCCTTCGGAGGCCAATAGGTTGATGAGGCCTCTGAGCCTGTTCGCCGCGTCCACTGCCAGGAAGCTGAACCCTCCGGCGGTGGTGAAGGCCGCAGTGGCGCTCGATGCCGCCACTCCCGAGATGCCGCCGGCTGGAGTTTGGGAAACACTAGTAGTACCGCCGGAAGGACCAGTAATAGTCGTATTCGTTCCTTGTTGACTCCCTGCCACCAATAAGCCGCTGGGGACAGAACCCGTACCTCCCGAGGTGTTGCCGGTGGAGCCTTGGACGGACTGGGGCACCCCGCCGAGTAGGAACTCGATGCCATATTTTAGATCATCGGTGAGGGTGACCTCGGCGATGAGGACCTCGTTCAACACCTGCCGGGGCATGATGTCCAACTGCTTCAGGATCCGGGAGATGATGTTCCATTCATGGGGCGGAGCCACCACCACCAGGAGGTTGTTTTCGTCATCCGGGATGATGCGCACCCCCTCCTTGGGGGCGCTGCCTTCGCCGCCGCCACTAGTGGCCCGCTCCTTCAAGGCTCCACCGCCCACATCACCCCCGGGGGTTCCGCCGATCCCTCCCCCTCTGCCGGCAGCGCCGCCGGTCGTTCCCAAGGTCCCGCTCATGGTCCCGCCCATGGCGCCACCCTGCTGCTGCGAGCCGCCCATACCCATACCACCTATACCACCCATGCCCCCTGAGCTCCCGCCCATGCCACCGATGCCACCGAGGCCGCCGGCCCCACCGCCGGTCCCGCCGCCCGTCCCCGACGTGGTTTCCTTGACGGTGGGCGCCCCGGCGGTGCCGCCGTACACCTGGGTCAAGAGGTTGGCCAGGTTCTTGGCCTTGTAATTCTCCACATTATAGACGTGGACGTTGGCCAGCATATCGGTTTTCGCATCCAACTGGCGCACCCAGTAGAGGGCCCGCTCCATCAGGGGCCCGGAATTGGCCAGGATCATCACGGAGTTGAGGCGGGCCACCGGCAGGAAGTTCACCCCGAATTTCCCCTTGGCGGCCAGGGTGCCGTAAGCCGCAAAGATGGTCTCCATTTCGGCGATGACTTCCTTCGGCGCGCTATTGTGCACCTTGACGATCCGCACCAGGGTATTGGACAGGGCTCGGGAATCTATCAGGTTGATCAACTTCAGCAGCTTCTCCATGTTATCCGGGGTATCCACCAGGATCATGGCATTGTGAGACGCCTCCCCGAGACTGCCGGCGGGGGAGAGCAGGGGCTTCAAAACCGTCATCATTTCCTTGGCGGGAGTTTGCTCGAGAAAAATCACCTGGGCCCGCATGCCCTGGGGCACCGCCCCCTGGGTATAAACCGGCAGGGCCCGGGCGGCGGCCTTGTCCATGGGCACGATCTTGTACAGGTCACCGGGTCCCTTGATCATGGTGGCGCCATTGATGGTGAGGATGGTCTCCATGATGGACAGAAGTTCGCTTTCACTCAGCTTGCCCGTAGCCCGCACGTTGACGGTGCCCTTGACCTTGGGGTCAACGGAATAGTTGAGTCCCATGGTTTCGGCCAGGACCCGGATGGCCTCCACCAAATCTGCGTTTTTCAGGTTCAGGTCGATGGGATAGACCTTTTCTCCCTTCTTCGGGGCCGGACGGGAGGTGGGAATCTTTTTCAAGCGGGCCGTAAAGGTCTCCAGGCCTCGTTCTTCCAAGGCCGGCGTCTCTTCCGGAGGCTTTGCCTTCTTGGCAGACTTGCGCTCCGGGGGAGCCGAGGGCTGAAAGACCTTCACCGGCGTCCGCCGGGATTCGGGCAGCAAAGGCGGGGTGGTTTCCTGGGCGGGACCGGCGCAACCCAGGAGCCCGAAAGCCAGGATGAACATTAGCATACCTGGGAGCCAGGCGGCCTTAGGCTGCTTACTCATAATATCGGAGGAACCGCACATTTTCTTCAAGAGGTAGCCTCTATTCAGGGAAGTTCAGGATTTTTTTGCCGTCCTTACCTTCTAATACCACCGCTTCGCTAGAGATTTCCAGTATTTTGAAACCTTCCCACTCTTCTCCCTGGTGCACCACGTCTATTTGGGGTTCCGCCCTGCCCCGAGTGGCGGCCCCCGGTTTGCTGCTGATCAGAGCCACTCGCTCAGTGCCGACTATCATGGTGCCCAGAAGTGTTCGGCCCTCCAAGGTGGTCTCGACCTTGGCAGTCTGTTCGGGTGCGGGAGCGTTGCGATCTGGGCTGAACAGATCTTTGGCCGCCACCACCTGGAAAGCGCTGATGGGCTGCTGATCCCTCAGCAAGGGAGCCTTGGGCAATTCCGGCCCCTTGCCGGGGCGGGAGGCAACCGGGGCGCCGTTTTCCCCCCACCAGATATGAGCAATGGCCAAAAGCAGCAGGCAATTGACCACCAGTAAGATAAGATGCCACAGATTGTAACCTCGGCGCCAGATCAACTGGAGACCCCTTTACTTTTTTTAATTACTCCGGAGACCACCAGGTTAACCTGCAAGGCGGCGGCGCTCTTCTGGGCCCCCACCGTCCAACGGGGGGCATTGACCTCCAGTTCGGGGACAAACAGGAGCTTCTTATGGTGCTCCAATTGATAAAGGATGGTGAGCAATTGCCCCGTCGTACACGACAATTGCGCCTGGACCGGCACCTCCAGGTACGGGCCGGCCTCCCGGGGGGTCAGGACCTTGGTGCTGGTCATCTGGACCCCGTGGTCCCGGGTCAGGACCTTCAGGATTTCCTGGAGATCGGCGGAGGCCACCGCGGGGTTATCGCCGGAGAGAAACTGGCTCTCCGCCTGGGCCAGGGCGGCTTTCATCTCCTTGTTGCCCTGGACCACCTTGGCCTTGCTGTTAATCAGGCTCTGGTATTTAACCAGCAACTGGCGCTTGCGGGCTATCTCCTGGGACCAACTGTCTTCCAGGGCCATGATGGGGCTAACCACCACCAGGTAGACCAAGACCAGCAACAGAACGCCGCCGCCAATCATGGCCAGGCGCCGCTGCCGGGGGTCTAGCCCCTCAAGAAACTGGCTCCCCGCCTTTAAAATCTGCTTTAATCTTAAAATGCTCTTGTTTGTTGGCATCGGTCACAATGGGTGAAGCGAATTCGGTTTTAGTCAGCCAGCCGGATTTCTCCAGCAGTGGGATTAAATCGGAAGCCGATTTGGACATCCCGCTAATATCCAGGTTTTGCCTGCTGAGGCGCAGGTTGAAAAGCCAGGTGTTGTCGGGGATTAATTGGGTCAGGTCTTTAAGTATCCGGAGCTTATCGGGAGTACTTCCCATTTTGTGGAAGTTTTCCATCTGCTTGGCCAGGGTCCGGCTCTCCTCCAACTGACGCTCCACCTGCCGGGCTTCCGACTCCAGGGCCGCCGCTTGCCGGTTGACCTGATAAAGCACTACCCGCTGGTGGATCAGGGCGCTGCCGACCCAGAGGAGGCAAAGTCCCAAAAATCCCAGCAGCATCAAATTATTGAAGGAAAACCGGCCCAGGTGAACCGCGGCCCGTTCCGCGACCGGCAGGAGGTTGGCCGTCAGGGAAACCTTGCCCAGACCTCTAAGGGCGGCCCCCACCGCGGCCAGGGCCCCGTCTTGCTCCGTTTCCGGCGGCAGGTTCTGGATGGCCAGATGACTGGGATAAACCGGTTTCAAGTTAAAGGTTTCGCTCACCGCGGTCACCTGAAATCCCTGCAGCCCCTGACCATAAAGGCACAGGGCCTTGGCGTCAGGGCCTGCAGGGGTGAGGCGGCCGATCTCTTCGGTCAAGATCCGGTTGAGGTCAGCCCCGGAGGAACTGCGCCCCTGGTGGCAGGCAATAATGGCCTGGCCCCTGATTTGCGCCAGTTCAAAAGCGCCCGGTTTCAAGTGCAGCAGCAGCCAGGAGGACGGTAGTTTGCCGGCCAGTTGGCTAAAGGAGTTGGCGACCGCGGCGGTGGACAATTCCACGGCCATGGCCCTTAAGCCTGCTTGGGACAAGAGGTTGAGGCACATGTCCACCGGTTCCCGGGGCAGGCCCATTAACATGAGATGGATCTCGGTGTCCGTCTCTCCCAACACCTGGTAATCGTAATAGAGGCGCTCCGCCGGCAGGGGCAGGAACCGGTCCAGTTCGTAAGCCACCACCTGGGAGAGGTTCTCGGCCGCGGCCTGAGGCAAGGCCCCCGGCCGCAGGAAACCGAGATCCCGGCTCACCGCCAGGCTCACCGGGCAGCCCTGCCAGGCCCCACTGGGATACCGCCTCCTTGAGCCGCGGGGCCAGGTCCTCCGTCCTCTCCCGGTCCAGCCTGATGATATGCCGCACCTGGAGGCCCTTTAGGCCCTTTTCCACGTGGGCCAGGGTGAGGGCCGTGTCGTCCAGATAGACCCCGAGGCCATCGGCCCCGGCCAGAAGGCCGCTGGAGAAACTCTGCCACCAGCCGTTAACGTCTAATTTCATCAACTTTATCCATCCCGGAATCTTTTCTTATCCGGGAAAATCGTCCACCCAGGAGAGAATTTCCCAGGAATTTTGCATCGACAAATCCAGGCGCACTATGGCCTTGATTTTTTGGTGCCCTCCCCTCTTATTTACCATACCGGTGGATTTTATTGTATAAAAAAGGGGAGGCTTGAAAGGTCAGTTGCTGAAACTGGCCCGGCACTGTATTTAAGGCCAACATAGGAAAGGTCCTGGTAGTTTCTGAAGGGCGCCTGTTCCCGGGCGACGATGACGGCCTGAGCCACTTCCGGGGGAATGCCAATGGCCACCAAGACCTCCAGGGGGCGCGGTATTGAGGTTGATCCCCTGGGTCGCCTGCACCGTCAGCCACTCTCCCAGACGGGGAATCATGGGGCTGCCTTCAAAACCCCGCACCCAGGAGAGCTCTTCCACCACTTCAAAGGGCCCGTTGCGGGCGACGTAAGGAGGGTCCAGCCCCAGGTAGTAAGCGCTTTTGGCCCCATTGGGCCGCGGCTGGTCCCCGCGGGTGCGCCAATCCTGGATAGAGTCCACCATGATGGGAATCTGCGCCTGGGGAAAGCCGATGGCTGGTGAAGAGATTGGCCATGGTCTCTTCGTTGACCTGATTGAGATTGAGCTTCCCCCCTTCGTCTTCCATTCGCACTTCTACCAAGCCCTCCGGGCAGTTTCAGCTGGTGCGGGCTCCGATCTCCTCGCCAGGCTGCGGCTAATTGGGCCGCCGCTTCCTGGGAGTTGAGGTTAAACGTGCTGGTCTCAATCGACTTGGCTTCCAGGAGTTTGCCCAAGGCGTAATAGACCCCGGCCTCTGCCAGGCGGTGGCACTGGCTCGCCTCCCGGAAGTTGGCGGCCAGTTGGAGCTCGGTGCGCCACTCCTGGGCCCAGCTCAGCACCAGAACGCTGATGAGGGCCAGGACCAGGAGCACCAGCAGCAGCACCACGCCCCTTTCATCCCGGGGCCAGCCCCGGGAGCGGCTATCTTTGTATGGGTCTAAACTCCGCCACATGGATAGGGATCATCAATACCAGGGATTGTTGGCCATTAAGGCTCAGGTTGACCTTGACCCACTCCGGCAGGCTGCCGACTTTTTTGGCGTCCCAGTTCTCGAATTCCTCGCCTCCGGTGCCGTAAGTGAAATGCGCCTCTGCCACCCCGCTGAGGATGATCTGCCGCACCTCCACGCCTTCGGGGTCTCGGTACCAGTTGACATTTTTGGTCTGTTCCACCGCCAGGACGCCGTTGCCGGCTTCGTCCTGACCCAGAAGCACCCGCCAGTGATAGACGCCCCCCAGGTTGTAGGCCTCCAAGGGCTCGAGGGTGAAGAACCGCATCTGCCGGGGATCGCCGATAAAATAGGTCTGGTCCGCCAGGGACCCACGGACCGTGGAACTCAAGGAGCGTTCCAGGATGTCTCTGCCCACTCGCAGTTCCTGCAGCCGCTCCGCGGCCACCTGGCCGCGCCCTACCGCCTTGAGGCTAATGTTGAGGGAGCTGTAAGCCACCACGGTCAGGAGGCTGGTAAGAGCCAGGGCCACCACGAGCTCCAGCAGGGTAAAACCGCGCGGAGGCTTGGACCGTGACCGCATCCTCACATTTTCCTCTGGGACCGCGGTGCGGATGGTCTCCAGGGAGACGGACCGCTTGCTGCCCCGCTCCTGCCAGGACACCGTCACCTGGATCAGCGAGCACCTCACCAGGCGGTCCAGGGACTGGTCGGCCACCTCATATTGGGGCGTCACCCTCACCAGATAGTGATAAGACCCGGCCTGGCCCTGGTATTGGGCCGCGGCCAGATTCATCGCGGTGCAACTTTCCTGCAGGGCCCTTTCGGCCACCTGCAAGGCCCGGGCATGCTCCAGGGTCATCTCCTGGGCCCGCATGGCGCCGGTGAGCACCTGGAGCAGCACCACCAACACCAGCCCCATCAGGGTGGTGGCCACCAGGACTTCCAGCAGACTGAAGCCCTGGCAGTCTGCCGCCCGGCGTCCAGGCGGTGCAACCCAGATCATCCCAGTGCCGCCAAGGACTACCCAGCGCTTATGCCCCGCTGGCATTTCCTCGTTCCGGGTATAGCTAACATCACCACAAATACGTGCCTTACGTGTTTTCCTCTCCGGTCTTGAGGGAGACTTTGCCGGTGATGATCTCCACTTCCAGGTTATAGCGGCGGCCGGTGAGTCCTCCAGGGCCAGCTTGCCGCCACTGGAACTGCCGTCGCCATAGAAGGCAATGTAGCCCTGGCGATGGCTCCGATCCTGCCAGACCAGGCGAGTCTCCCCGAGGCGCATCCCGGTCAAAACTCCCGGGCGCTTGGAGCCCTCCAGCCGGTATTGCCCCGTTTCCCGGTTCACGAAGACCCGAACCCGCTGCCGGGTGGTGGCCGCCTGGCTGCGGGCTAACCTCAGGGTCGTGGTCAACTGCCGCAGGTTGGCCCGGTCCCGCTCCTTTTTGACGGTGCGCTGCAAGCCCGGCAGCACCAGGCCCATGAGCAGGGCCAGGAGGGCCAGCACCACCATCAGTTCCAGCAGGGTGAAGCCGTCTGCCGGTCCCAAGGACGCCGCTGCCGTTCCCGGCCTGCCGGTTGATCCCCGGACCTTCCAACACATGACTCTAACTCCACGGGAATGCCCGGTAACCCCCTTGCGAGCAAGGGGCTTGGGGAGCTTATCGAGTAGTCACGGTCGCAAACCATCATTGTCGACGATGTTCCCAGTTAGTAATGTCGGCGTTTTCGCCTTCGCCGCCGGGTTGGCCGTCGGCCCCCAGGGAGTAGAGGTCATAGGGCCCGTGTTCGCCGGGAAACTTATAGACGTAATCCCGGCCCCAGGGGTCCTTGGGCACCGCTTTGTCCAGATAAGGGCCGCTCCAGGCAGGCAGGCTTTCCGGCTTGAGTACAGGGACTTGAGTCCCTCTTCATCAGTGGGATAGCGGCCGACGTCCAGATGGTACAGGTCCAGGGCGGTGGCCAGCATCTGGATCTGGGCCTGGGCGGTCTTCTGCTTGGCCTTGCCCACCCGTCCCATGAGGCGGGGGGCCACCAAGGCGGCCAGCAGCCCCAGGATGAAAAGGACGATCATCAATTCGATCAGGGTGAAACCTGCGCTGCGGTGTGGTTTTTCCTTCAAGGCTGGTATTCCTCCTTGCCCAAGATACCTATTAACTTCGAGGCTGCTGAACCGGCCCTCGTTAAAACTGAATCTCATAAAGGTTTAAGATGGGCAGCATCAGGGACACGATAATAAAGGCCACCACCAGGGCGGTCGCCAGGATCAAGACCGGCTCCAGCAAAGCCATCAGCCGGCGAACCGCGGTCCGGGCATCGTTCTCCAGGGACAGGGCCGCAGAGAGGAGCATGTCCGCCAGATGTCCGGTCTCTTCGCCGATGGACACCATCTGCAGGAAGAGCTCAGGGAACATCCCCACCTTCTTCAATAAAACCGAAAGCTGCTGCCCCTTTTCCACGTTGGCCAGCACCCCGGTCAGAGATTGGGCCAGATAGCGGTTGGCCACCGAATTGATGACCACCCGCAGGGAGGTGACCATGGGGACCCCATTGTGGAGCAGGGTGCCCAGGGTCTTGGCGAAAAAGGCGGCGGCCACCCGGCGGCTCAAATCTCCCAGTAAGGGGGCGGTCATCTTGAAGCGATCCAGGGTCATCTGGCCCTTGGGGCTCTGGACCATGCGGACCACGATCAGCGCCGCCAGGGCCGCTAGCAGCCCGGCCGCCCACCAGTAGGAGCGAAATCCCCGGCTCAGGGACAGCAGGAAGCTGGTGCTCCAATAGAGGTTTTGGCCCATCTCCTTGAAAAAATCCTCGAAGCGGGGCACCACGTAAAGGAGCATGAGGATGAGGGAGAGGGACCCCACCCCGGCCAGGATTATGGGATAGATCAAGGCGGTGAGGAGATAACTGCGGAACTCGCTCACCGTCTTGAGATAATCCCCCAGGCGGTCCAGGGCCTCGTCCAGGAAGCCGCCGGTCTCCCCGGCCTCGACCAGGCTGACGTAAAGGGATGAGAAAGCCCGGTGCCGGCCCAAAGATTCCGACAGGCTTTTGCCCCCTTGCAGGTCCCGGAGCACCTGAGCCAGGATCTGTTTCATGGCGGGCCGGCTGGTCACTTCCTGGAGGGCCTGGAGGCTGCGGTCCAGAGGCAGGCCGGCCTTTAAGAGCGCCGCCAGTTCCTGGGTGAAGTGCACTATGTCCTTGAGGGGTACCCGGGAACTGCCGACCCCGGCCCAGTCCCCTCTTCCAGCCGGTAGTCTCCTCTTTCTGGCTGATGCGCAGGGGAATGAGGCCGCCTTGCTGGAGGTGCAAAACCACCAGGCGTTCTTCCCGGGCCTCCAAAGTGCCACTGACGATGTTGCCGCCAGGGTCGCTGGCCCGATAATGGTAAAGGGGCATGGCGCTTATTCCTGGGTAACCCGGAGGACTTCCTGAGTGGTGGTGAGACCCTGAGCCACTTTGGACCAGCCATCCTCCGCCATGGTCTGCATCCCGTGAGACATGGCGGCCTGGCGGATGGACGCGGCTTCCGCCCTATTCAGGATCAATTGGCGAATGGTCTCATCCACCACCAAAAGTTCGTAGATGCCGGTACGGCCCCAGTAGCCGGTGTGGGCGCAAGCGGGACAACCCTGGCCCACGAACAATTGCACCGGTTCCTTGGCCGGCGAGGCCGTTGCGTTCATTTCGCTCCAACTCTATCCGGGCGGCCTCCGGCGACAGGGGAACGCGGCATTCGGGGCAGATGAGGCGCACCAGACGCTGGGCCAGGATGCCCATCACCGCCGAAGCCAGCAGGAAGTCCTCGACGCCCATCTCCAGCAACCGGGAGACGGCCCCGGCCGCGTCATTGGTGTGCAGGGTGCTGAAGACCAGGTGGCCGGTGAGGGCGGCGTGCACCGCAATCTCGGCGGTTTCCCGGTCCCGGATCTCCCCCACCAGCACCACGTCCGGGTCCTGGCGCACGATGTGGCGTAAGGCCTTGGCGAAGGTGAGGCCGATGCCGGACTTCACCTGCATCTGGGTGACCCCGGCCAGGCGATACTCCACCGGGTCCTCGATGGTAATGATCTTTTTCTCCGGCGAATTGATGATTTCCAGGGCGCCGTAAAGGGTGGTGGTCTTGCCGCTGCCGGTGGGCCCGGTGACCAGGAGCATGCCGTAGGGCTTATGAATCAGCTCGTCGAACTGCTTCAGCTCCCGGGCCGGGAAACCCAGACGGTTCAGGTCCAGGATGACCTTCTCCCGGTCCAGGATGCGGATAACCATGCTCTCTCCCAACAGGGTGGGGAGGGTGGATACCCGGAAATCGATGTCGTGGCCCTGCACCTTCAGGCGGAAGCGGCCGTCCTGGGGCAGCCGGCGCTCGGCGATATCCAGACGGGACATGATCTTCAGGCGGGACAGGACCGCGGCCTGCAGCCCCTTGGGAGGAGATTCGGCCTCATAGAGGATGCCGTCCCGGCGATACCGCACCCGGAAGGCGTCTTCAAAGGGCTCCAGGTGAATGTCGCTGGCCCCCATCTGAATGGCCCGGAGGACCAGGAGGTTGACCAGTTGGATGATGGGGGCCTCCCGGGCCATATCCCGCAGGTGGCCGATCTCGGCGGTCTCCTCGGAAACCAGGTCCATATCCTCCGGCTCCAGGTCGCCCACCAACCGGGACATGGCGCTGCCCGGCCGATAGACCGTATCGATATATTCCAGGATCTCGTTTTCGGCCGCCGGCACTGGCGCTACCCGGGCCCCTAAGGCCACCTCCAGGGCCTGGTAGGCCTCTTGATCATCCGGGTCAGCCATGGCCGTGACCACCTGCCCGTCTTCCCGTTTCAGGGGCAGGCAGCGGTTTTCTTTTAAAAAGCGGATGGAGAGCCCTTCGAAGAGTTCGATGGGGGCCCAATCTTTCAGGCTGGCGAGTTGGACATTCATGCCATTATCCTTTCAGGGCCGACCAGGTTGGCCGCGGTCCCCTGGCCCGGGAGAAATTTACCTGGCCGGGACGCCCCTACCCCTCCCCTGGCCCCGGAATCCAGGAACGGACGGCCGGGGTCCTCCGGGTTGACCTGAACCGGCGTCCGGCTTAGCTTGAACCCGTTGGCCGGCTCCATCATTGCCGGTCTCCGAGGTCTGCTGCTCCGCCGGTGGTTCGACCTGCGGTTCATTCGGCTCGGGTTCCATGACCGGCGGGGCTTCTCCCGGCTCAACCGGCGGCGGCGGCGCTACCTGTTGCGGCGGCGGCGGGACCGGCACCGGCCGCGACGCCGGTGGCAGAGGCTGGGGCGGCGCCGAAGGCTGGGGCGGCGGCGCCGCAGATGGATTGGGTATCGGCGCCGCAGGTGGATTGGGTGTCGTTGCTCCCCCCGGCTTGACTGGCACCTCCCCCGTATTGGAAATGTGCAGGGTGCCCTCTTTATCCGTGGAGCGCTCAATCTTGGCGATCGCTACCCAGGAATAGCTCAAAAAAAGGGCCATCCCCACCAGGGCAACGACAAGGCGCCATTTCCAGCTTACCGGCATTTGGTTTCTGTTCTCAGGCTCATCCGGTTTTTGGCCCCTGGGACCAAAATAACATCATCATTATAACATTTTAATTGATTGTAAGGATTATTAGTAAAAAGGGCAAGCTGGTTAGCTGATCCTGCTTGAGCCTCTTGGTCATTATACTGTTTAGAATGTTTTTTGGCGATAAAACAGGCGCGGGCGCCGCCACCGGGATCTCACTGATCACCTGCTCAGCGAAGAATTTCCGTTAGAGTGGCGATGACCCGATCCTGGTCCCCCTCGGTCAGCTCGGGATACAGGGGCAGGATGACGCTGCGGTCCTCTAGGATTTCGCTCACCGGCAGCGGCGGCGCGCAGGGGCAGATCCAGGTAGGCCGGCTCCCGGTGGGCGCACATCACCCCCCGCCGCGTATGGATGCCGCGGGCCAGCAAGGTCTGCATCAACTCCACCTGGGATAAGGGGGCGTCGTCTTGCAAGATGATCCAGAAGGACTGCCAGTTGCTCCGGGCAAAGTCCGGCTCCCGGGGGAGGGTCAGATGCGGGTTCCCAGCCAGGGTTTCCCGGTAACGGGCCGCCAGGCGCCGGCGGGCCGCCACCAGACCCGGCAGGCGCTTGAGCTGCTCCCGGCCCACGGCGCCCTGAATGTCGCTGAGGCGGTAATTATAGCCCACTTCCAGATACTGCTCGAACCTCACCTTACCGGAACCGTGGCGCTCGGCGGTGGACAGGGACATGGCGTGGGTCCGCAGGCGGGCCAGACGGGCCATAATTTCAGGATCGCCGCCGGTGACCATGCCGCCGTCGCCGGTGGTGATGACCTTGCGGGGATGAAAGGAGAAGGTGGCGAGTAGGCCCCGGGGCCGGCCGATGGGCTCCCAGTCTCCGCCTGCCAGGCGGATTTCCGAGCCGATGGCGCAGGCCGCGTCCTCGACCACGGGTAGCTTATGCCTTTGGGCAATGGCCAGGATGCGGCCCAGGTCGCAGGGCAGACCCAACTGGTGCACCGCCAGGATGGCCCGGGTGCGCGGCGTGATGGCCGCTTCGATCAGGTTCGCATCCATATTGCCCGTCTCCAGTTCCACGTCCACGAAGACCGGGGTGGCCCCGACATAGCGCACCGCGTTGGCCGTGGCGATGAACGAGGAACTGACGGTGATGACTTCATCATTGGGCTTCAGGTCCAGGGCCAACAGGGCCAGGTGCAGGGCGGCGGTGCCGCTGGAGCAGGCCACCGCGCCAGGCGCCCCTATCAGGGCGGCGAATTCCTTTTCAAAGGCCGCCACCTCGGGCCCCTGCACCACCCAGCCGGAGAGAATGGCCCGCCGGGCCGCGGCGGCCTCCTCCTCGCCCAAAGTTGGGCGAGCTACCGGGATTGGTTTATCTCGGTTTGCCATATATTGCCAATCCTATTGTCTTGTCCCAGGAATATCTTGCATATTTCGCCCCCCCTACCCGGAGGCCCTTATAGGGGCGGCTCGCGAGCCGCCCCTACACTCCCCCCAAAGGCCCGGGCTTGCCGGACCGCTCACTGCTTACTGCTCACTGCTTACCATATCCCAGGCCAAACGCGCCGCACCCAGGAGGCCGGCGTCGTCTCCCAGGACGGCCGGGGAGACGCTCACGGCTTCCGGCGGGAACAGGGTGAGACGGTGGAACAGTTCTTCGGACAGGGAGGGTTGGAAGACCTCCCAGGCCCGGGCGAAGCGGCCGCCGATGATCACCCGGGAGAGCCCCAGGAGGTGCACCACGTCGGCGATGGCCTGGCCCAGGCTGCGACCGACGCGCTCGAAGGCCTTTTGGGCCAGGGGGTCCCGGTTGAGGGCGGCCACCACCAGGGTTTCTCCCCGGATGGCATCGGGATCGGTGACATACAGATCCTGGAGCCAGGATGGGGCCCCCTCGGCCAACTGCTCCTTGACCCAGGCCACGGTCCAGGAGGCCGACGCCAGGGTCTCCAGGCAGCCCCGGTTGCCGCAGTGGCATTTCTGGCCCTCCGGGTCCACGGTGATATGGCCGATTTCGCCGGTGGTGCCTTCGTCGCCTTGCCAGATACGGCCATTCAGGATGAGGCCGCCCCCCACCCCGGTCCCCAGGGTGATGCCCAAGAGATGCCGGTGCCGTACCCCGGCCCCCAGCCAATGCTCCCCCAGGGCGAAGAGGTTGGCGTCATTTTCCAGAAACACGGGCCACTTAAGCCGCGGCGTCAGGCTCGCCACCAGGGGGAAGCCATTCAAAGCCGGGAGGTTCGGAGAAAAGGCGACACGGCCTTCCCGGGAGAGGACCCGACCGGGGACCCCCAGACCCACGCCCTGGACTGCCAGCCGGCGGGAGTGGGCTTCCGCCTCGCAGATGGCCAGGTCGTCGGCCAGGGTGGCAACCATGGCGTCCTGAGTGGGCATGGTGGCCGTGACCCGCTCCCAGCGGGCGAGGATCTCACCGCTTAAGGAGACCAGGGCCAGGCGGACATTGGTGCCGCCCAAGTCGATGCCCACTACGGCCGGATCTTTTGTCATTATGACCTCAGGTTCGAAATCACTTCCTGGAGGCGGGCCGCGGAGATGGCCCCGGCCCGCACCAGGCGGGGCGGCACGCCGGTTACGTCCACGATGGTGGAAGGCAGGCCCCCGGGGCAGGGTCCTACCTCCAGGATCAGGTCCACCCCATCGCCGAATTCCCGGGCCACTTCGGCGGCCGCCGTCAGGGACCTGCTGCCCGGAGCGGTTGGCGCTGGTGCCGGTCAGCGGCAACCCCAGGGCCGCCATCAGCCGGCAGACCAGCGGCTGGCGGGGCTGGCGCAGCCCGATGGTGCCGGTGCCGCCGGTAAGTAGCGGCGGCAAATCGGACCTGGCCGGAAAAACCAGGGTCAGGGGACCGGGCCAAAAGGCCGTCATCAACGGTATGGCCGCCGCCGGCACTTCCCGGGCCACCTGGAAAAGCATCTCCGGGCCGGCGATCAGCACCAGCACCGGCTTCTCCGGCGGGCGCGCCTTCAGGGTAAAGAGCCGGGCCAGGGCAGCCGGGTCAAAAGGGTTGACCGCCAGGGCGTAAAAGGTTTCGGTGGGCAGCGCCAGCACCCCCCGGGACCGCAGCACGCTCCGGGCCTCGGCGAAGAAGGCTTCAGCCCGTTCCTCCTGCCAAATCCAGATGCGCGGCATGCCCCATAATAACCACGACTTTCTCGTCTGGCAAGGGCTTAGCGGTCAGCAGCGGCGGTCAGCGATCGGCAAAAATATTGCTCAGGCCGGTTTGCCGGCCTTCTCCCTCCTGATCTTTCCCGTCAGGTGGTCGATATCGAGCCGCAGGACCGCGGTTTTAAACAGGGATTTGGCGGCCTTTTCTTTGCCCCGCTCGATATGCTCCTGGTCGCCGTGGTAATATTTTTCCACCAGGGCAATTAACCCCTGCATTTTCTCCTCGTCGTGGTCGACTTCGTAAATTTTTCCGAACACCATGGCACTTTGGTATTTCATGCTGAATTTATCGGGCAGCGGCTCGGCTCCCGTCACCACGCAGAAGGACACGCGGTTATCCCGGCGGATATGAGTCAATTTCTTCCCTTCCAGGGCGCAATGCAGGTAGAGACTATTTTTTAGATAGACATAGCTGAAAGGCACCCCATAGGCATAATCGTTGCCGCCGTTCATCGATAAGACGCCGTACATCCCTTGGGCCAGGATCTCTTCGGCCTCCGGGCGGCTACACTCGCGCTCTTTCTTCCGCATTTCCTGGAACATTTTACTCTCCCTTCGGTTAGCTGTCAGCTTTCAGCGGTCAGCAGTCAGCCAAAGAAATAAACCACCTCCCAAATTGAGACCTCTGCTAAAAGCCTTTTTGTCATCCTGAGCGAAGCGAAGGATCTCAGGTTTTGGTGGCCCAGGCTTTCTAGCCTGTGCTGGAATAGGCACAGCCTGGAAAGGCTGGGCTACCAAACCGAGAATGACAGGTGCAAGGACTTTCGCAGAGGTCCCAAATTACAATTTATTGCCCTCACAATATGTCCTTTCCTAGGTCCTTCCTGTTCTACGATTTCCCCTGTTAATTTTGCCATATCTTCCACTCCTAAACCTGATAGTTGACCGTCAATAGTTTTATTCTTTGCTGAAAGCTGAAAGCTGACCGCTGATAGCTAATAGCTAACCGCTGATAGCTTTATGCAATCGCTGCCGGCGCACCTCGAACAGGGCCACGGCGCCGGCGGTGGCGGCGTTCAGCGAGCCGATTTCCGGGGCCGCCTGGGGAATGGCCAGGACCAGGTCGCATTGCCCGCGCACCCGGGGGCGCAGGCCCTTCTCTTCGCCGCCGATGACCAGCACCAGGGGTCCGGTGAGGTCGGTGTCATAGAGGCTCTGAGCGGCCCCGGCGTCGGCGCCGGCGACGAACAGGCCCGCCTCCTTGAGCTGCATCAAGCACTGCGCCAGGTTGGTGACCCGGTAGACCGGCAGGTACTCCAGGGCCCCGGCCGCGGCCTTGGCCACCGCCGGGGTGACGCCCGCGGCCCGGTCCTTGGGGATGATGAGGCCGTGGGCCCCGGCGGCCAGGGCGCTGCGGGCAGAGGTTCCCCAGGTTCATGGGGTCGGTGAGGCTGTCGGCGGCCACCAGCAGGGCGGGCTCGGTCAGTTGTGGCAGGCGGTCCAGCAAATCCTGCTCAGAACGGTAGACATAGGCCCCCCGCCGGGCCATAATCCCCTGGTGGTGCGGGGTGCCGCAGACGCGGTCCAGGGCGGCCCGCTCCTGGACCCGGAAGCGGATGCCGGCGGCCCGGGTCAGGCGCCGCACCTCCTCGAGCCACGCCCCCCCGACCCCCTGGGCCACGATAACTTCTTCCAGGGGGGAATCGGCGCGGCGCAGGGCGGCCAGCACCGGATGGCGGCCGTAAATGATGTCAGTCATAGGCTTAGTCAAGTGGCACCGGCCTCCGGCCGGTGACACGGCTGGAAGCACAGGCCACTGGCAATGCTTCTGGCGGCTACAGACATTCCGCAAGCGGCAGCTTTGGGCCAATCGAGCGCTTCCCAACGCGTCCGGAACTTGGAGACAAAGGAGAGACTAAAATTCGCCCCTTTCCCCTTTTCGCCTTTCCCCTCTTTCCCCCGGTCTCTTCAGCTATTACTTTTATGAAACTAAGGGTATAATCGAATGGCGATTATAGCAAGATAATGAAGACGGAGGACGGAAGACCGGGGACCGGAGTAAAAAATTCCTCCGGTCTGCTGTCTCCCGTCTCCGGTCAATCTACGCCCATGGATGCCGAACTCAACCAATTTTATCAGCACCTAACCGCCGAACGGGGCCTGGCGCCGCTGACCGTGGCCGCCTATGCCGGCGACCTCCAGGACTTCTGGCAATTCGCCGAGTCCCGGGGGCTGGCTCGCTTGGGGCGCGGTGTCCCTGGCCCATCTGCAGGACTATCTGGCGGCCCTGGAGGGCCGGGGCCTGGCGGCCCGCAGCCGGGCCCGCAAACTCTCGGCCCTGCGGCAGTTCTACCGGTTTTTGCAGCGGGAGGAGAAGGTTAAGGCCAATCCGGTGGAGCTGCTGGACTCCCCCCGCCTGCCCCAACGGCTGCCGAACGTGCTGGGGGAAGAGGAGGTGGCGGCGCTGTTAAATGGGCCGGACCCCGCCACTCCCCTGGGCCAGCGGAATGCCGCCCTGCTGGAAGTGCTCTACGCCACCGGGCTCAGGGTCTCGGAACTGGTGGGCCTGACCCTGAAGCAACTGGACCTGCGCCGGGGGGTGGTGCGCCCCCTGGGCAAGGGCTCCAAGGAGCGGGTGGTGCCCATGGTGGCCCAGGCCACGGAAAAGATTGAGCTGTACCTGGCCCAGGGCCGGGCCCAGCTCCTCAAGGGCGCGCCAGAGCCCCTATCTCTTCGTCAATGGCCGGGGCGGCAAGCTCTCCCGCCAGGGCTTCTGGAAGATCTTGAAGCACTACGCCGCCAAGCAAGGGGTGCCGGGCCTGAGCCCCCACACCCTGCGCCACTCCATGGCCACCCATCTCCTGTCCCGGGGGGCCAATTTGCGGGTGATCCAACTGCTGCTGGGCCACGCCGGATCTCGCCACCACCCAGATCTACACCCACCTGGACGCGGCGCGCTTAAAGAAGGCGCACGAGAAGGCCCATCCCCGCTCATGAACCCCAATAATAGCCAGGGCGATCAACCCGCCTCCGGCCCGCACCCTGGAGGTGATCACCACCCACCTCAACGCCGACTTCGACGCCATGGCCTCCATGGTGGCCGCCAAAAAGCTCTACCCGAACGCCGTCCAGGTCTTTCCGGGGTCCCAGGAGCGCAACCTGCGGGACTTTTATCATCCGCTCCAGCTTCTACTTCCTCGATTTTGCCCGGAGCCGCAACGTGCCGCCGGAGGAGATCAAGCGCCTCATCCTGGTGGACACCCGCCAGGCCACCCGCATCGGCAAATTCGCCGACGCCGCCCTCTCCGGGGAAGTGGACATCCATATCTACGACCACCATCCCGACTCCCCCGACGACGTCCACGGCAGCCTGGAGGTGGTGGAGATGACGGGCTCCACCACCGCCATCCTCACCCGCCTCATCAAAGAACGGGGCCTCACCCTGACCCCCCAGGAGGCCACCATCATGGCCCTGGGGATCTTCGAGGACACCGGCTCCTTCACCTTCGCCTCCACCACCCCCCAGGATTTCGAGGCCGCCGCCTTTCTCCTGAGCCAGGGGGCCGACCTCAACGTGGTCTCCGAGATCATCACCCGGGAGCTCACCGCCGAGCAGGTGGCCCTGCTCAACGACCTCCTGGAGCACTCCACCAACTTCCACGTCAGCGGCATCGAGGTGGTCATCGCCCGCACCACGGCCCAGGAGTATGTCCCGGATTTTGCCGTGGTGGCCCACAAGCTCATGGACATGGAGAACATCCAGGTGCTCTTCGCCCTGGCCCAGATGGAGGACCGGGTCTTCGTGGTGGGCCGCAGCCGCCTGCCGGAGGTGGACGTGGCCGACATCCTGGCCGAGATGGGCGGCGGCGGCCACAGCTACGCGGCCTCGGCCGCCATCAAGGACCAACCCTTGGCCCAGGTGGAGGAAAAGCTGCGCCAGATCCTGCACAAACGGGTCCATCCCTGGCGCCAGGCCCGGGAGATCATGTCCTTCCCGGTGAAATGGGTGGCCCCGGAGGTCCCCCTGGAGCGGGCCGAATTGATTCTGAACCGTTACAGCATCAACGCCCTGCCGGTGATCGATCGACGGCAAGCTCCTGGGGGTGATCACCCGGCAGACCGTGGAAAAGGGCATCTACCACGGCCTCAAGAATCATCCGGTGAAGGACTACATGACCACCGAGGTGGCCACGGTGGAGCCGGAGGCCTCGCTGCCGGAGATCCGGGAGAAGCTGATGGTCCACAAGCAGCGCCTCCTGCCGGTGCTGGAAGACGGCCAGGTCATCGGCATCATCAGCCGCACCGACCTGCTGCACCTGCTCACCGCCGAAGACGACGAGGCCCAGTGGTCCCAGCCGGTGCGCACCAAGAACATCGTCTCCCTGATGCGGGAGCGCCTGCCCCGGGAGATCCTGGAAATCCTCGAACAGGGTGGGGGCGGTGGCGGCGGAGCTGAAGTACCAGGCCTACGTGGTGGGCGGCTTCGTCCGGGATTTGCTGCTGCGCCACGAAAACCTGGACATCGACATCGTCATCGAAGGCGACGCCATCATCTTCGCCCGCCTGTTCGCCTCCCGCTATGGAGCCCGGTCCCGGGAGTTTCAAAAGTTCAAGACCGCGGTGATCATCTTCCCCGACGGCTTCAAAATCGACATGGCCACGGCCCGCACCGAGTATTACGAAGCCCCGGGGGCCTTGCCCATCGTGGAGTACAGCTCCATCAAGATGGACCTCTACCGCCGGGACTTTACCATCAATACCCTGGCCTTGAAGCTCAATCCCGGGGAGTTCGGCACCCTGCTGGACTTCTTCGGGGCCCAGCGGGATCTGAAGGAAGGGCGCATCAGCCTGCTGCACAACCTGAGCTTCGTGGAAGACCCCACCCGGGTCTTCCGGGCGGTGCGCTTCGAGCAGCGCTTCAAGTTCCGCATCAGCAAGCTCACCGTCAACCTCATCAATAACGCGGTGCGCAACAACTTTTTCGACCGCCTCTCCGGGGCCCGGCTCTTCCAGGAACTGCGGCTGATCCTGCAGGAAGAGAACCCCATCCCCGCCATCTCCCGCCTGGCCGAATTCGATCTCCTGAAGCCGGTCCATCCCCGGCTGATCTTCGACGCCGCCACCCGCGCCATGCTGGAGCGGGTCCAGGCGGTGCTCTCCTGGTATGACCTGCTCTACCTGGAGGACCGGTACCAGCGCTGGCTGGTCTATTTCCTGGGTCTGGTGGAGCCGCTTCACCCCGGGGAGTTGGAAGAGATGCTGAGGGGCTTCAACCTTTCTCCCAAGCTGGCCCGGGCCCTGGTCCTGGGCAAGGCGGAGGCGGATAAGTCCCTCATCAGCCTGTTCCGCCTGGGGGAGCCCAGCCGCGTCAAGATTTACCAGGTGCTGGCCCCGCTGGCGACGGAATATCTCCTCTACATGCTGGCCAAATCCCGGCAGGAGCCCGTCCGGCGGGCCATTTCCCTCTATTTTACCCACCTCAAGCAGCTCAAGCCGGAACTTCGGGGCCGGGACCTGGTGGCCCTGGGCTATGCCCCCGGGCCCCTCATCAAGGAGATGCTGGACCGGCTGCTGGCAGCCCGCATCAACGGCGAAGTCAAAAGCCGGAAAGAGGAAAAGGAACTGATCCGCCGCGCCTTCGGGCCGCCTTGAGGAGCTTGAAATGGTAAGGGCGGTGCGAAAGCCGTCTTTAGAGAAACTCCCTTCCAATAATCATCCCCGCCGCCTTGACTTTTTGCCCGGCCTGCCTAATTTCTTTGGAAAAAGGGGTGAGGTGGCTCATGCTGGAAGTGATGCCGGAAAGTACGGGCAAGATTCTGTGGCTGCGGGCCTCGGGCAAGTTGACTGACGAGGATTACCGGGAGGTTTTTATCCCCCGCCTGGAAGCGGTTATTAAAGAATGGGGCAAGGTTCGGTTGCTCTTCCACCTGGACCCTGACTTCGCGGGCTGGGAGTTAGGGGCAATGTGGGATGACCTGAAGCTGGGTCTCAAACACCGGAGTGACTTTGAGAAAATGGCGCTGGTGGGGGCGCCCGCCTGGGCCGACGCCTTAACGAAATTATTTGCCCACTTTATGCCCGGCGAGGTGCGCACCTTTCTCCGGGAGCACCTGGCGGAGGCCTGGATTTGGCTCCAGGAATAGAAAAAAACCAGGGCGAACCTAAAGTTCGCCCCCCAGGGATTTAACTTAGTAACAGAGGCTAATCGAGATTATCTTCCAGGTTTTCCACTGCCTCCATTCTCTCATACTGTTTCATAAGATTCTGCCTGATCACCCATTCCATCACTTTAAACCTTTCACTCTTATCATCCTGCATTTCCTGATCGCTGGATTTTTCCATCTTAGTGTCGTTACTCTTCACCAGTGACTGGGCGGTATTACCCCCGAAAGGCTGCGACTCGCACCTGGGGCTCTCGATATTAAATAATAAAAGTGATAAGAGGACCGCAATGACGAATAGCCCATTGATAATGTTCGTTTTTTTCATGGGACACCTCAAGAGTTAGAAATTATTTAACCTTTTAGCCTTATGAGCAATCTCATTAACTAAACTAACGCCTGAGAGGGAAGCTGTCCGGTGGTGGAGCCTGAGGCAAGATTCAGGGAAAGTTGAATGGTCAGGCGCTCCCTCTTTATGCTAAAAAGTAAAAAGAGTTAGGCCTTAAATCAATGGGTATAATTGCCCAATCGCTGGTCCGCGCAAGTACCTAGTCCGCCTCGGGCGCTTATCTCTGGCGAGACAGTATGGCGGGAAGATCGGTGATTAGATCGGCGGCTAAAGCGCCCTTCGTCTAGAGCAAAGAGTAATACCGGACGGTGATCTACCGGGTCCCTTTCTGCCAGTTTTTCAGCAATAACCGCAGGGAGTTTTTTTAAAAGACTGCCTGCTCCTCCTTGTCGGCATCGACGTGGAACGGCCGGGGCACCACTCTCCGCCAACCCTGTCGTTTAAGCAGTCTGTAGACGTGGTCTTATGGACTTTTTGGCCGATACGTCTCTCCAAAGCCTCTTTGATCTCTGCAGAGGTAGCGATCTGACCGGTAAGCGCAGCCTGTCGGAATGATTCTAAAACAAAGCCTCTTCATCCGAACGCAAAGAGGAGAGGGGCCGTGCACCTGCCCTGGCCCCTCCACTGCTACCGGCCCCAAGCGATATATCTGGAAATCAGATTGTGAACCGATTGCTCTGCAAGTCCGGTATGCAAAGCAATTTCCCCGGCAGTTCGAGGATCAACCAGGACGTTCCAAATAACGAACCGTTTTTGCACCCGCTATAACCCGGTAACCGCAGGGAGCAGCCCGTCGGCTACCGAATGGCGGAGGCCTGGATTTGGGTGCAGGAGTAAGGGGCAGAGGTCTGGTCTAATCGCGGTCCTTCGCCAGGAATAGCCTCCTTCTGAAGGCGACCCCGGATCAGGCCGGGGCCAGATGCTGGCGGATAATTTCGGAGCTCTCCCGGGATACCGAGGTGAAGCGGACTTCGGCCTCCAGGCGGCCGGGGTCCCCGGCCTTGACCCAACGCACCTTGGCGTGGATCATTCCCGGCATTTCGGCTAGGTCCCGATCCAGCAGGTGCAGCCGCACATCCTGCCAGGCGCTCAGTTCACCCTCCAGGGAGATGCGGGCGGCGCTGTCGCACAGGTGGGTGATCCAGGCCCGATCGAGGGTGGCGGTGACGATCTTGTTTTCCAGGATATGGAGGTGGATGCCGAGGGGCGCGGCCAAGGGGGTCAGGCACTCGGTTTTCTCCGGCAGGGTCAGGTCATAGGGCGCACCGATCCCGGCCACCTCGTAGATGGTGGCGGTGCCCGCGATGCCCTTCATCTCGCCCTTGATGACCTGGCGGACCTGGATCAGGTCCCGGACCCGCGCATAGGTGGCGGGGCTGATGAGGACCTGGCCGCCCACCGAGAAGGCTTCGATCCGGCTGGTGAAATTGACGTGGGCCCCCACCACGCTGTACTTGGTGCGGAGTTCGGAACCGATATTGCCCACCACCACGGCACCGGTATTCACCGCGATGCCCATCTCCAGGTGGGGCAGGCCGTCGGCGACATTCAGGGTGTTGATCTCGTCCATGGCCAGCTGCATCTTGATGGCGCAGGCCACGGCCCGGGCCGGGTGGTCCGCCAGGGGCTCCGGCGCCCCGAAGAAGGCCAGGATGCCGTCTCCGACAATCTCATCAATGACCGCCCGGTAATCGGTGAGGATCTCGATCATCTTGCTCAGATAGCGGTTCAAAAAGGTGATGACCTGCTCCGGCTCCATGTCGGCGGACAAGGCGGTGAAGCCCCGCAGGTCCGACATGACGATGGAGACCTCCCGGGTTTCACCGCCCATTTCCAGAGCCCCCTTGTCTTCCAGGAGCTTTTTCACCACTTCCTGGGTGACGTAGCGGCCGAAGGTGTCCCGGATGAAGTCGCGTTTGGCGATGTAATCGGTGAGCTGGTCTCCCAACTGGTTGAAGGATTGGGCCAGTTGCGCCAATTCCCTGGGGTTCTTTTCCGGCACCCGGACGGCAAAATCACCCTGTCCCACCTGGCGCACCACATCCCGGAGGTGCAGAATCGGCCGGGAAATGAGCGAGGCATTAAAGAGCCCCAGGACGGTGCCGACCAGGGCCAGGGCCAGGCCGCCGAAGAGACCGAAGGTCTTGATCTCCCGGCCGAGGTTTTGAGAGGACACCTGGATGCGTTTCCTGGACTCGGACATGATCTTGTCGCCTTCGTCCTTGATTCTCCTCTGGGTCGGCAGGAAAAAATCTTCGACATTGGCATTGGCCACCACCAGGAACGGCGTCCCGGACACCTGGACCCGGGCGGAGTATCTCCTCTTCTCCCGGCCGTCTGCGGCTGTCTTTGAAGGTGTAATAGCCGAAGACCTTCTCTTCGGTGAGCGAGCGCCGGATCATTGCCTGGACTTCGGGATACTCCAGCTGCCAGTTGCGGGAGTTCTTGCCCTCGACCTCGCGGTTCGGATGGAAGATGACTTCGCCCTGGTCGTCGGAGACCATCAAGTAGCCTCCCACCTCAGTGCCCTCAGGGGTCGTGATCTTTTGGGTGGCCGCCTTTCTCAGTTCTTCATCCTGCCGCAGTTTGGCGTAATCATTTATCTCCCTGTTTTTGAGACGCAAGGCCAACCCTTTGGCCACCCCTTCGGCCTTCGTTTCGATGGTTTTTTGGCCGTAGAGCGTCAGGAGATTCTCGGCAATCCGGGAAGTGGTGGCAATCGTCTGTTGGGCGCCTCTCTGGGCATTGGCTAAATTTTGGGCCGCCACTTTCTCGGAGAGCCGGTCGGCCAGAACCCACATGCCCAGGGTGAGCAGAATAATCAAGCCCAAATAGGATAGGATCAGAGAAGTACGGATACTCATGGCCATCTCCTGCGGCGCTATTCTCTGCGGACCATCGGTGCGCCTTTATTCAGGAAATAAGGCATTTCCCCCGGAAGTCAATATAATTCATGGGGATTAAGAGAATGACACTGAGGAGGCTGAGAACCGGCGATTACCCGAGGCTGACAGCCGGCCGGCGCCTGGGGGAAAAGGCCGGGGCGCCCTGGCGCGCGCCCCGGTGGCTCGTTAGGAGTTGGCTAGTTTTTCCGGACGTGTTCCCGGATGAAATTGATGATGTCGCCGGTGTTGGTGCCCGGGGTGAAGATGGCGGCGATACCCGCCTGCTTCAAGCCGGGGATATCTTCATCGGGGATGATGCCGCCCCCCATGACCAGGACGTCGGCTATGCCCTTTTCCTTGACCAGTTCCATCACCCGGGGAAACAGGTAATTATGGGCTCCGGACAGGACGCTCATGGCGATGACGTCGGCGTCCTCCTGGAGCGCGGCGGCCACGATCTGCTCCGGGGTCTGCCGCAGGCCGGTGTAGATCACCTCCATGCCGGCGTCCCGCAAGGCGGCGCAGATGACTTTGATTCCCCGGTCATGGCCGTCCAATCCGGGCTTGGCGGCCAATACCCTGATTTTTCTCTCTTCCGGCATCTTATATCTCCCTTTAAAATCAGTTCAAAGTTCAAAGTTCAAGGTTCAAGGTTAAAAGCATCTCCTGAATGAATTATTGAACCTGAACTTTGAACCTTCTTTATTAGGGTCAGCATCTGAATAAAGCTCAAATTCCAAGGTTCAAGGTCCTCAACTTTGAACTTTGAACCTTGAACTTCGAACTTACACCAGCGCCGGGGCTTCGTATTCGCCGAAGACCCCGCGCAGGGTATCGCAGATTTCCCCCAGGGTGGCCAGGGCCTTCACCGCCTTGAAGATGGGGGGCATGAGGTTATCGGTGCCCTGGGCCGCGGCCTTGAGTTCGGCCAGGGCCTGGCTCACCGCGGCGTTATCCCGGGTGCTCCGCAGTTCCTTGAGGCGGGCCACCTGTCTTTCACCCACCTCGGGGTCCACCTTGAGGAGGTCAGGAAGCTTCTCTTCGGCGGCCTGGAAGTGGTTCAGGCCCACGATCACCCGCTCGCCCTTTTCGATCTCCTGCTGGATAGCGGTAGGCGCGGCGGCGATCTCCTTCTGGACAAAGCCCTTTTCGATGGCGGCCACGGACCCGCCCAGGCGGTCGATCTGGTCGATATACTCCTGGGCCCTGGCTTCGACCGCGTCGGTCAGGTTCTCGAGATAATAGGAACCGGCCAGGGGGTCGACGGTGTCGCAGACATTGGTCTCATAGGCGATGACCTGCTGGCTGCGCAGGGCCACCTGGACCGCGGTCTCGGACGGCAGGGCCAGGGCCTCGTCGAAGGAGTTGGTGTGCAGGGACTGGGTGCCGCCCAGGACGGCGCTCATGGCCTGGAAGGCCACCCGCATGATGTTGTTCAAGGGCTGCTGGGCCGTCAGGGTGCAGCCGGCGGTCTGGGTGTGGAAGCGCAGCATCAGGGAGCGGGGGTCCGTGGCCCCGAAGCGCTCCTTCATGATCTTGGCCCAGAGCCGGCGGGCGGCCCGGTACTTGGCGACTTCTTCCAGGAAGTCCGAATGGGAGTTGAAGAAGAAGGAGAGCCGCGGGCCGAACTCATCCACCTTCATGCCGGCCTTGATGGCCGCCTCAACGTAAGCGATGCCGTTGGCCAGGGTGAAGGCGACCTCCTGCACCGCGGTGGAGCCGGCCTCCCGGATGTGGTAGCCGCTGATGCTGATGGTGTTCCACTGGGGCACTTCCTTGGTGCAGAACTCGAAGATGTCGGTGATGATCCGCATGGAGGGCCGGGGCGGGAAGATGTAGGTGCCCCGGGAGGAATACTCCTTCAGGATGTCGTTCTGCACCGTGCCCCGCAGCTTGTCCGGGGTGACCCCCTGCTTCTCCGCCACCGCCAGGTACATGGCCAGGAGCACGGCGCAGGGAGAGTTGATGGTCATGGAGGTGGACACCTTGTCCAGCGGGATGCCCTGGAAGAGGCGCTCCATGTCCGCCAGGGAGTCGATGGAGACCCCCACCTTGCCCACTTCGCCCTGGGCCAGGGGGTGGTCGGAGTCATAGCCGATCTGGGTGGGCAGGTCGAAGGCCACCGAGAGGCCGGTCTGGCCGGACTTCAACAGGAAGTGATAGCGCTCGTTGGTCTCCTCGGCGGAGCCGAAGCCGGCGTACTGGCGCATGGTCCAGTAGCGGCCCCGGTAGGCGGTGGGCTGCACCGCCCGGGTGTAAGGATATTGGCCCGGCAAGCCCAATTTCTGCAGATAGTCGAAATCGGCCATATCCAGAGGGGTATAGACCCGGTTGATGGGGATGCCGGAGGTGTTGAGGAATTCCGCCTTGCGCTCCGGCATCTTCTGGAGCACCTTGGCCACCTTGTCGTCATATTTGGCCTTGCTGGTCTTAATCTCTTCCAATTTTTTGGGATCGCACATCAGGCCACCTCACTTTGGGATTAATACCGTTTGCGGTTTTCGGTTTGCAGTTATCGGATCAAAAAATGATTGTCAACATTATAGTGAAAAATTTCTCGAAGTTCCAAGGTTTATCTGCCTCGAGACCGGACCACGGGATATTAAGGCAGTATAGCGGGGACAAGCAAGGCCGAAAATCCGGGAATTTGTGATTCTCCTGTCAAAAAGTTTTTGACAGAAACAAAAAAAGGGGCGATCCCAGCCGGTCGACCCCTGACAAAAAGATTTGCTTCCGATTTTCCGCCTTTACTGACCACTGGCTACTGACTACTGACCACTGCCTCTAAATCTCCCCCTCCTGCTCCATCTTGGCCAGGGCCTCGAAGCGGATATCCAGGCCCAGGACGCCCTGGATATCGTCGGCTTCGTTGCGCACCGGCACGCTCACCGTGATGCACAGGGCCCCGGTGAACCGGGAGGTGTAAAAATCGGAGACAAAGACCTTGCCGCTCTTGATGGGCTCGATGAACCAGGAGCGGTTGGACAGGTCCTCGTCCAGCTTCATCTCGGCATACTTGGCCCGGTCGACGATATGGGTGATATTCCGGGTGATCTTGCGCCCCTCCAGGTTGGTGACGTACATGAACTGGATGAAGGGGTTTTGGTCCAGGGCCTGCTGCAGCACCGGCTCCATCACCTCCGGCGCCATGGAGCGGATCTCGGCCGCTCGGCCAGTTCTTCGGCCAGGTCCGCCGCCAGCTTGCCGGCCTTGAGCTTGAGCTGGTCGAACTCCGAGACGAAAAATTCCGAGAGGTACTTGCGGGTCAACTTCTCCATCTCTTCGTTGGAGATGGAGGTGCAGCGCCCGGCCTCATACTGTTCCATGATGCGCTTGTAGATCTTGCCCACCCCGGGGTGGTTCTTGTCCACGGCCCGCTCGCCGGTCAGGGTCGAGCCGCGAGTTGATCCAGTGGACGATGCCGGCCTTGCCGGATTTGTCCGTAATGGTGATGGTGATGGGCCGGCCCAGGATCTTGGCGGTGTCGAAGGCGTTGTAGATCTCTTCGTTCTTCAACAGGCCGTCGGCGTGGATGCCGGCGCTGGTGTTGTTGAAGTTCTGGCCCACGAAGGGATAGCTGGGCGGGATGTGATAGTGCAGCTCCCGTTCGAAGTACTCGGCGATCTCGGTGATCACCCGGGTGTCGATGCCGTCGCGTGCTGCCCCGGAACGAAATGTATTCCATGAGCATGCCTTCGATGGGGGCGTTGCCGGTGCGCTCGCCGAACCCCAACAGCGCGCCGTTCACCGCGCCGCAGCCGTAGAGCCAGGCGGTGGCGCTGTTCACCATGACCTTGTGGAAGTCGTTGTGGCCGTGCCATTCCAGCAGGTGGCCGGGGAACGCCGGCGTCGTCGATCATGGCCCGCACCAGCTTGGGGACGCTCCGGGGCAGGGCGGCGCCGGGATAGGGCACCCCGTAGCCCATGGTGTCGCACAGGCGCAGCTTGATGTCGATGCCGCTCTCTTGCCGCAATTTCATCAACTCCAGGGCAAAGGGCACGCAAAAGCCGTAGACATCGGCCCGGGTGACGTCCTCCAGGTGGCAGCGGGGTTTGATCCCCATCTCCAGGGCCGCCTTGACGATGCCCAGATATTCGTCCATGGCCTTGCGCCGGTTCCAGTTGAGCTTCAGAAAGATGTGATAGTCCGACACGGAGGTGAGGATGCCGGTTTCCTTGAGGCCCATCTCCTTCACCAGGGTCAGGTCTTTGGCATGGGCCCGGATCCAGCCGGTGATCTCCGGAAAGGTATAGCCCCGCTCCCGGCAGCGGTTCACCGCTTCCTTGTCTTTGTCGCTGTAGAGGAAAAACTCGCTCTGCCGGACGATGCCCTTGGGCCCGGAGAGGCGGTGCAGCATGTCGAAGATATCGACGATCTGCTGCACCGTATAGGGCGGCCGGGCCTGCTGCCCGTCCCGGAAGGTGGTGTCGGTGAGCAGCATGTCCTTGGGGGGCGCGGGCATGACGAATTTATAGTCGAAATCGATGCGGGCCACCTCGGTGTAGGGGAAGATATCCCGCATCAGATTGGGTTCATCCACTTCCTGCAAGCGGTACTTCCAGAAGGAAGAGTGCTCGTGATCCAATAACCGGCGTTCCTTGTTCCAGCGTGCCATTTTCTTAACTTCCTGTTTTCTGTTTTCTGTTTCCTTTTCTGTCGCTTCTAGGGGCGACCCGCGTAGGTCGCCCTGACAGCTTACAAGTCTACGCTATACTTCCAGCCTCAACCCCAACTCCAACAACTGCTCCAAATCCACCGGCGACGGCGCCTTGGTCACCAGGCAGGCGGCCTTCTGGGTCTTGGGGAAGGCGATCACCTCCCGGATGGATTTGGCCCCGCAGAAGATGGCCACCAGCCGGTCGAAGCCGAAGGCCACCCCGCCGTGGGGCGGCGCCCCGTATTCCAGGGCCTCCAGAAGAAAGCCGAACTTCTCTTCCGCCTCCTCCGGGCCGATGGCCAGGGCCTCAAAGACCTGCTGCTGGATGTCCCGGCGGTTGATGCGGATGCTGCCGCCGCCGATCTCGGTGCCGTTCAGCACCAGGTCGTAGGCCCGGGCCCGCACCTTGCCCCGGGTCGGTCTCCAGCCAGCGGGATATCTTCCTCTTTGGGGGCGGTGAAGGGGTGGTGCATGGCCGTCCAGCGCCCCGCGTCGTCGTCATACTCCATCAGCGGAAAGTCGGTGACCCACACCAGGTTATAGACGTCTTCCGGGATCAGCCCTTCCTTCTGCCCCAGGTGCAGGCGCACCTGCCCCATGGCGGTGCAGGCCACCAGCGGGGTGTCGGCCACGAAGAGGATCAGGTCCCCTTCCTTGGCCGCCAGGCGCTCGTTGATGGCGGCCTTGACCGGGTCCGGAAAATACTTGGCCAGGGGCGATTGCCAGCCGTCTTTCTGCACCTTGACCCAGGCCAGGCCCCGGGCCCCGTAAACCCCCGCCAGGTCGATGAGCTCGTCCAGTTCCTTGCGGGACAGCTTGGCGAGGCCCGGGCCGTTCAGGGCCTTGACCACCCCGCCCTGGTCCACCACCTCCCGGAACTGGCGAAATTCGGTGTCCTTCATCAGGTCGGTGAGGTCCTTGAGCTCCAGCCCGAAGCGCAGGTCCGGCCGGTCCAGGCCGAAGCGGTCCAGGCACTCCTGGTAGGTCAGCCGGGGGAAGGGCGGGGCTCACCTCGATGTCCAGCAGCTCCTTGAACAGGGCGGCGATCAGGCCTTCCACCACCCGCATGATGTCCTCTTCGCTGATGAAGGCCATCTCCATATCGATCTGGGTGAACTCCGGCTGGCGGTCGGCCCGCAGGTCCTCGTCCCGGAAACAGCGGCACGAGCTGATAATAGCGGTCCAGCCCGGCCATCATCAGGAGCTGCTTGAAGAGCTGGGGCGACTGCGGCAGGGCGAAAAACTGCCCCGGCTTCACCCGGCTGGGCACCAGGTAGTCCCGGGCCCCTTCCGGGGTGCTCTTGGTGAGGATGGGGGTCTCCACTTCGATGAAGCCCTGGCCGTTCAAGAACTGCCGGGTCACCTGGGCCGCCCGGTGCCGGAAGAGGAGGTTCTTCATGACGCTGGGGCGCCGCAGGTCCAGGTAGCGGTACTTCAGCCGCAGGGCCTCGGAGACGTCCACCTTGTAGTCTTCCAGCTCAAAGGGCGGGGTCTTGGCGGTGTTCAGGAGCCGCAGCTCCTCCACCATGATCTCGATCTCCCCGGTGTCCAGGTTGGGGTTGATCATCTCCGGCGGCCGGGGATTCACCAGTCCCCGGACGGCCAGGACAAATTCATCCCGCAGCACCCCGGCCTTGATGTGGGTGTCGGGGTTGACCTCCGGGTCGAAGACCACCTGGGTGAGGCCGTCCCGGTCCCGCAGGTCCACGAAGATGAGGCCGCCGTGGTCCCGCCGGCGCTGCACCCAGCCCATGAGCACCACTTCCTTGCCGGCGTCCTCCAGGCGCAAATCCCCGCAGGAGTGGCTCCGTTTTAGCCCTTCTAAGAGTATCAAACATTGGTGGTTCCCTTCTCCCTCAAAAGTTTGTGTCATTCTGAAGCCGTAAGCGAAGAATCTAAATTCAGAAATCGACGCTTGCGCTCCGTTCGAGAATGCACATTAATCATTCCCTGGCCCGGGCCGCCAGCAGGGCCATCAAATCCTTCAAGGCCACCCGCTCCTGGTTTTCGACGATCCTGCCGGAAGGTAATTCTGTTAACTTTGGTCCTCGCCTTTCTTATATGAGAAAGCTCTCATCGGTCGCACTAGGCCTCGCCGGTTCCAGCTCCCGGTCCCCCAGGATCACGGCATAGGTGGCGCCGCTAGCGGTCCGCCTGGGTCATCTGGGCCTTGAGCGACCGCCCTTCCAAATCCATTTCCGCGGCCACGCGGCGCTGCCGCAATTCCTGCATCAGGTGAAAGGCTTGATCCCGGGCCGGCTCGCCCAGGGCCGCCAGGAAGACCTTGAACTCGCTGCTCCTGGCCCAGGTCCTTCGGCAGCACCTCCAGCAGCCGGTCCTCGCCGATGGCAAAGCCGATGGCGGGCAGCGCCGGGCCGCCCAAGTCCTGGGACAGGCCGTTATAGCGGCCGCCGCCGGCCACCGCGTCCTGGGCCCCCAGGCCCGCGGCCACCACCTCGAAGGCGGTGCGGGTGTAATAATCCAGGCCCCGGACCAATTTCGGCTGCTCCTCATAGGCCACGCCGAAGCGCTTGAGCAATTCCAGCACCCGGGCGAAATGGGCGGCGCAGTCGGGGCAGAGGTAATCCCGGATCACCGGGGCGTCTTTTAAAATCTCCTTGCAATGCACGCTCTTGCAGTCCAGGACCCGCAGCGGGTTGGTCTCCCGGCGGCGCTGGCAGTCCTCGCACAGCCCTTCCCGGCTGATGAGAAACAGGCCCAGGGCCGCCTTGAATTTCACCTGGCAGTCCGGGCAGCCCAAGGAATTGATCAGCAGCCGCATCTCGCCCAGCTGGAGACGCGTCAAAATATCCAGCAGCAGCAGGATAACTTCGGCGTCCAGCTCCGGGGCGTCCACCCCGTAGGCCTCGCAGTTGATCTGGTAGAACTGGCGGTAGCGCCCTTTCTGGGGCCGCTCGTAGCGGAACATGGGCCCCAGGGTATAGAGCTTCTTGACCCCGGCGCCCTTGTCCAGGCCGTTTTCCAGCACCGCCCGGAGCACCGAGGCGGTGGCCTCGGGCCGGAGCGTCAGGGAGTCGCCCTTGCGGTCCGGGAAGGTGTACATCTCCTTCCCCACGATATCGGTATCGGCGCCGATGGAGCGGGCGAAGAGCTCGGTGCGCTCGAGCAGGGGCAGACGGATCTCCCGGTAGCCGTAGAGGCCGAAGACCTCCCGGGCCACCGACTCCACCCACTGCCACCGGCTCGTCTCCGGCGGCAACAGGTCCCGCATCCCTCGAATCGCCTTGATCATTGCCTATCCCTTGTGAAACCAAGTTCAAAAGAAAAAATTTAACCCGCAAGGGCCATATTGTCAAGGCGATTTGCGGCGAAGCCGCTCGGCCCCATTAGACATGGCCTGCAGTCCTGACTTCGACGTACGCCGCTAGAGCTTTACTTGACAAAGCTACATGGTCTTGACAGCTGGTGTTGATAATATTAATCCAAACAAAAGAACCTCCAGGCAATCCGGAACCCGGTGCGAATCCGGGGCGGTCCCGCCGCTGTAATCGGGGACGGAGGAGAGTTTAAGGCGCAAGCCGGCCACTGCCGGGGATTATCAAAAACCCCGGTGGGAAGGCTGACTCTCTTTCGGCTGATCCGAAAGCCAGAAGACCTGCCTGGCGGTGAAGATCAGGCTACTCCTGATGGTAAAGGGAGTTCCATCCGACGCGATGGGACTCTTTTTTTGTTTCGAGTAGCCAGTAGTCAGTAGTCCAGCCTCAAAGGCGAAATCACAGATTTATTTTCACAGACAACTGGCGCACTGGCTGACTGGCTACTGACCACTTAAACAGCTTACACCCCGGCGGCCGCCCCTTTTGGCAGGCCCCGTAATCCACCGGAGGAAGGAGGACCCTTATATGTCAAAAGAACCGAGTAGTAAGAAACCCATCAGCATCCGCTACACCTGCGCCCCCAACGGCGACCAGGTGGGCCTGTCCCACTACCTGATGGCGGACGCCAAAAAGGCCAAAAAGTAGGCCCATGGCATCCACGGCACCAAACCTGTTGGGCCCGTCCTCGGCTGGCAGTCAACGCCGGGGCCGGGCCCCACTTCGACGTCTTAGAGGTGGGCCACCCGGACTACGTGGCCCTGATCAACGCCGACACCGCCTTTTGGGTCCTCTCCCCCCGGGAGGAGGCCCTGGCCTACCTGCTGGGCGGCGAACTGCCCCAGACCTTCCAGGCCAAAGAGGCCAAACTGGCCGCCGACCTGAACAACGTGCGCTTCGGACTTCTCCCCTCCGCGGTTTACTTCAACCCCACCGAGCGCTGTAATCTCGATTGCGGCTACTGTTATCTACCCCGGGAGGCCCGCCGGACCGGCCACGACATGGAGCCGGGCAAAGTGCTGGAGGCGCTCTCCCGTTTGCAGGATTTTTTTGTCAGCACCCTGCCGGAGGGCGCCAGACCGCAACTCGTCTTCCACGGCGCCGAGCCGCTGCTGGCCCGGGACGCGGTCTTTGCGGGCATCGAGAAATATGGCGACTACTTCCGCTTCGGGGTGCAGACCAACGCCACCCAGTTGGATCGGGAGGCCCTGGAGTTTCTGCGGGAGCACGGCTGCGGCATCGGCATCTCCCTGGACGGCCCCACCGAAGAGATCGCCACCCGCACCCGGCACACCTGGGGCGGCAGCAGCGTCTTCACCCAGACCGTCAAGATCCTGGAGGAGCTGCACGACTACCCCGGGCTGAATGTCATCACCACCGTCACCAAGGAAAACGTCCGGTCGCTCCCGGAGCTGGTGGAGTTTTTCCATGACCGGGGGGTGTCCAACGCCCTGCTCAACCCGGCGCGGGGCACCCAGCTCGGCGGCCGCAACCTGATGGCGGACCAGGAGGAACTGGCCCACTATTTCTTCAAGGCCCTGGACCGCTCCTTTGAACTATACGAAAAAACCGGGCGCAAGCTGGTGGTGGGCAACTTCGCCAACCTGCTGCTGGGGCTGGTGGCTCCGGGGGCCCGGCGGCTGATGTGCGACATCTCGCCCTGCGGCGGCGGCCGCTGCTTCTTTGCGGTGGGGGCCGGCGGCGAAGTGGCCCCGTGCAGCGAGTTCCTGGGGCTGGCCGAGTTCCACGGCGGCAACCTCTTCGACATGTCCGTTAAGGACTTGCTGGCCACCCCGGCCTTCAAACAGGTGACCACCCGGGTGGTGGAGCAACTGGACCCCTGCAAGCGCTGCGCCGTGCGGCATTTCTGCGGGGCCCCCTGCCCTGCCGAGGTCTACGCCATCAACGGGACGCTTGCGGCCCCGGCGCCCATGTGCGACTTCTACGTCGCCCAGGCCCGCTACGCCTTCCGGGTCATCGCCGACGGCCGCCTGGACGCCTACCTGTGGGACGGCTGGAAAGACGGCCTGGAGCCGATCGTGGTGATGTAGGATTTAAACGAAGTTGGAAGTTGTAGGGGCGGCTCGAGCCGCCCCTACTTGGTGAGCGCGCCTCCTGCCCGCCTTCATGTGCGCTAGGGACGGTGCCACCAAAGTAAGGGCAGCCGGGGTCGGCCCTGCTTCTACCATTTCTTTCCCTTAGAACTGAATCTCGAACAGCGAGCTGATGGAATCCTCCTGGTGAATCCGCAGGATGGCCTGGGCGAAGAGGTGGGCCACCGGGCGCTGGATGATCTTCGGGCACTGTTTGGCCGCCTCGCTCAAGGGGATGGTGTCGGTGACCACCAGGCGGTTCAGGGGGGACTCGGTCACCCGCTGCACCGCCGGCCCGGAGAGCACCGCGTGGGTGCAGCAGGCGTTGACGTTGCGGGCGCCCTGCTGGAGAATGACCCTGGAGGCCTCGCTCAGGGTGCCGCCGGTGTCGATAATGTCGTCCATGATGACCACCTCTTTGCCCAGGACCTCGCCGATGAGGTTCATGGCCTTGGCCTTGCCCGGGGCATCCCGGCGTTTGTCGATCAAGCCCAGGGTGGCGGCCAGGCGTTTGGCGTAGGCCCGGGCCCGGGGCACCCCGCCGGCGTCGGGAGAGACAATGGCCAGGTCGTCCTGAAAATTTTCCTTGATGTAGGGGATCATGATGGGCGAGGCGTAGAGGTTGTCCACCGGGATGTCGAAAAAGCCCTGGATCTGGCCCACGTGCAGGTCCATGGTGAGAACCCGGTGGGCCCCGGCGGTGGACAGCAGGTCCGCCACCAGCTTGGCGGTGATGGGCACCCGGGGGTGCACCTTGCGGTCCTGGCGGGCGTAGCCGAAATAGGGGATGACCGCAGTGATCCTACGGGCCGAGGCCCGCTTCACCGCGTCGATCATAATCAGCAGCTCCATCAGGTTGCGGTTGGCGGGGGGGCAGATCGACTGGATGATGAAGATGTCCCGGCCCCGGACATTTTCGCTGACCTCGACGCGAATCTCCCCGTCGCTGAAGGTGGTGACCAGGGCCTCGCCCAGGGGCAGGGAGAGTTGCTCGCAGATCTTGTTGACCAACTCCGGGTTGGAGTTGCCGGCGAGGATACGGATGTTATTGTTCATCATGGCGGCGTTCATAGCAGCGATTTCCGGGGAATTTCTCTGGATTGATTAGAATTGCGTCAGATTTTCGTTGGCGCCAAATTATGTTAAATCAAAGGGCAGGGTCGAGGCAAGGGTAATTTCCGGTGGGTCGATTTTTTCCTGGAGCACCAGGATGCCGACGCCCCGGGCGTGAGCCGCGGCCAGTTCCCGGGCGTAGGCCGGGATCCACCCGAACTGCGGGGCGCATGAGGCGGGCGTCCTGGCGCTGCACCACAAAGACGTTCCAAGCCTGATGGCCCTGGCGCACCAGGGCCGCCAGGTGCTCCAGATGGCGGCGGCCCCGGGAGGTGACGCCGTCGGGGAACAGCGCCACGCCGTCCTCCACCCAGGTGATGCTCTTCACTTCCAAAAACAGGAGCCCCGCCTCCGTGTCCTGGACAAAGTCCAGGCGGCTGCCCTGGGGCACGGAGACTTCAGCCCGCACCCGCAGGGGACGGGGCAATCCCGGCAGGCCGCCGGCGGCCAGGGCTTCGGCCACCAGGCGGTTGGGCGCCAGGGTGTCGATGCAGGTCCAGCCGCCGGGGAGCCGGGTGAAGCGCCAGGTGTAATCGGTTTTGCGCCCCGGCCGGCGGTCTTCAGTGAGAAGGATGTCACCCCCGACCGGGGCGCAGCCGGTGAGAGCCCCGGAATTGGGCACATGGACCCAGACCTGGCGGCCGTCGGCCAGTTCCACCAGGGCCAGAAACCGCTTATGACGCTCCAGAAAACGGGCGGGAATCAGAGGAGAGGTAAAACGCACTGGTTTGGGGAGCTAGGAGAAAGTCTAGAAGGCGTACCAGACCCGGCACCGAGCTCTGCATGCCATCGGCACGCTGATCCCGGTTGCCGGTTTCCAACTGGCTCTTCAGCATGAAGCTCCAGCGCCCCAGGTCATATTTGATGCCGGGACCCAGGCCCATGACCCGTTCGCCGAACTGCCGCGCCAACGAGAGGTTGTCAGCGGAGTCAGGCCGGTACAGGTAGGCGTTCAGCCCCACCTGGAGATTGGGCAGGAGGCGGTAATCCAGGGAGGACTTCATCAACAGCGACGATTCGTTGCGCTTCTGGGGCTCCAGCCGCCCGGGTTCGCTGGTTATAGAGAACGGAGATGCGCATCTCCAGGTTATGGGAAATTTTCAGCGCAGCCCCGCCATCCTGGTCCACTTGCAGGCCGGAAGCGAGGTTGGATAAGAAGTCGGCGCTAGGGTTAAGGGGAGCGGGACGGGACTGGAAAGGTTTTTCGCCCAGCATCTGGGCTTCCATGGGGGTCTGGGCGCCCGCCAGGGTAAAGGGCATGCCGCCCTCTCTCCCAGCGATCGGCGGCCAACCCCGGTCAACGGGGCGCACGTCAGGCTGACAGTTACTAGCAACTGCCGCCAGCCAGGCTATCCCCCATTTCCCCCGCATGCCAGTTTTCCCCCAGATTTTCACCAGCATTTATTATATAACGCATAATCACTGAATTGTCAAGGAGAACTTTGGGTTAAAGGGGGTTGGCATACAGTTCCGCCAGGATTTCCCGGCCGCCCCGGTCCAGCAGGCGGTTGGCCAGTTCCGTGCCCATGGCCTCGGCGTCGTCGACGTGGCCGGAGCTGCTCTCCCGCAGGTAGCGCTGCCCCTCCAGGTCGCTGATCAGGGCCTCCAGGGTCAGGGAGTCGCCCGCCACCCGGCCCAGGGCGGCCACCGGCACCACGCAGCCCCCCTCCAGGCGGGCCAGGAAGGCCCGTTCGGCGGTCACGGCGATGCGGCTGGGCGGGTGATCCAGAAAGGCGATGAGTTCCCGGAGCCGCAGATCATCGGCGCGCACCTCCAGACCCAGGGCCCCCTGGGCCACCGCCGGGAGCATCTCGGTCTCCGAGCAGCAGGCCCCGGTAAACGTGAGCCAACCCCAAACGGTTTAGCCCCGCGGCGGCCAGGATCAAGGCGTCCAGCCCCAGGGTCTCCATCTTTTTCAGGCGGGTGTCCACGTTGCCCCGAAGGGCGACGACCTCCAGGTCGGGCCGGTGGTGCAGGAGTTGCACCCGGCGCCGGAGGCTGCCGGTGCCGAGGCGCCCGCCCGGCGGGGATGGCCGCCAGGCCGGCGTAGCGGGAGGAGATGAAGGCGTCGCGATGATCCTCCCGGGGCGGCACCGCCCCCAGCATCAGGCCCTCCGGCACCACGGCCGGCATGTCCTTGAGGCTGTGCACCGCCAGATCGACCTGACCCGAGCGCAGGGCTTCCTCGATCTCTTTGATGAACAGGCCCTTGCCGCCCACCTGGGCCAGGGGCACATCTAAGATTTTGTCGCCGGTGGTCTTGATGATGACCAGTTCAACCCGGCAATCGGGGTGGCGTTCAGTCAACTGCGCCTGGACCCAGCGGGCCTGGGTCAGGGCCAGGGCGCTGCCCCGGGTGCCGATTTTGATCTCCGTGGCCAAAGCCTATCCTTAATGGCAGGTGCTGCAAGATCCGGAAGAGCAACTGCCGCAGGCCGCGCCGCTCTTGGGGTTTGAGGCCGCCGTCATCTTCATGCCCACCTTGGCGTTGCAGGCGCTCATCAATTTTTCCACCCTTTTCTGCCCGCAATGGGGACACTCCACGTCCGGATCGCTGCCGAAGACCAGCTTCTCGAAATTCTGATCGCAAGCCTGACAATGAAACTCAAAAATCGGCATACTGCCTCTCCTTTACAAAAAAATATGGAAAAGGGGCAGGGAGTCTGAATCCCCGGCCCCTCGAATATTCTTTCTATTGATAATAATAACAAATTCTTGCCCGGCAAGCCAGCCTATTTCTTTTCCACCCGCACCGCGGCGCCTTCGGGGACCAGTTTGAGGCAGCAGGGATCGCCGTAAAGACGGCCCACCAGGTTGACGGGGCTGGCCGGACGGATCTCCCCCGGGACGCTGGCCGGGGTGAGGCCGAAAAAGATGCAGAAGGCCCGGCCCGTGGGCCAGTAGCCCAGGTCGCCCACCTGCACCACCGGCGTGGCGGTGTCGTCCAGGTCGGCCACGACCTGGGGCACGGGGAAATAGATTTCATCGCCCCAGAGCTGGGCGGCGCCGGTGATGGGCAAGGCCTCGGCCAGGGCCCGGGCGGTGGGGGAATCGTTCAAAACGCCTTCCAGCTTCAGGTCATTGGCCGTAATCACGATTTCAGTGGGCATCGTCATCCTCCATCTCTTCGATAACCAGGGCGGCCAGCAGGGGCAGCAGCAGCTCATGGTGGCCGGTCAAGGCATAGCCCCGGCCCGCCCCGGCGGTGGGGCGGCGGACCACGTTGGTCAGGGGCCGGTAGTGTTGGACAAAATCGAGATTCACCGTGGTCAGCGGCGCCACCTCATGGCCCAGGTTGCGGGCCAGGGTGAGGGCCTTCAGGAAGACCTCCGGCATGATCACGGCGGAACCCAGGTTCAGATAGACCCCCTCCGACAGCCGGCTCACCAGGGCGGCGAACAGGCGGAAATCCAGGTGGGTCGTCGCCCCCAGGGCCTCCGGGTTCACCGACGGGTGGAGGTGGATGATGTCCGTGCCCACCGCCACGTGCACCGTCAGGGGCAGTTCCAATTCCGCGGCCACGCCCAACAGGCTCAGGTCCTTAAACGGGAAGCCGGATTCCAGCAGGCGCCGGCCCACCGCCTCGCCCAGGCCCAGGCCCTGCTCGGCGCCCCAGGCAATGGCGGCGTTAAGAAACTCGGCGGTTTCCCGGGCCATGCCGAACTGGCCGCACCCCAAGACCTGGTCCACGTCCTCGGAGGTGCGGCCCACCATGGCGATTTCGGCGTCGTGGACGATGCCGGCGCCGTTCAAAGCCAGCCCGGTGAGGAGATGCCGGCGCATCAGGTCGATGAGGATGGGGTTCAGTCCCACCTTGATGGGGTGGGCCCCCATGCCCAGGAGGACCTGGCGGCCGCCTCTCCGGGCCGCCACCCAGGCCGCGGCCACTTCCCGCAAGGTCTCAGCCGCCAGGATTCTGGGGAGGCGGTCCACAAAATCCCGGAAACTGCCCCCCTTCTCCCAGGGGCGGCCGAAGTCCTGGCGGCTCACCTTGGAGTGGCGCTCCTGCAAACTATAAGTCTCGATGCCGGAAAGGTCCAGGGGTTCGATCTTTTTCATCCGTTTCCCTTATGCCTATCTTTTAGCCGCAGGCTTCCGTGAAAATCAAAATCCCCCTAATCCCCCTTTGCTAAAGGGGGACTTTGCAAGGGCAAGGATTTTCAGCCCCTGCGGCTGACCGTTAGCGGCCATGAACGTTTAGCCTGTGCTGCCCGAAGGCACTCACCATGTCCCTACGGTCAGCGCCAACCTGCGACCGCTACCTGCCAAAATCATTCCTTAGGCAAATTTTTCCGGGTACAAAATAAAATCCACCAGGTCGCAGAGCACGTGGCCGATGGTGATGTGGACCTCCTGAATCCGGGGGGTGTTTCGGGAAGGCACGACCAGGGCCAACTCCGCCGCGGCCGCCACCGGGCCGCCGTCCCGGCCGCTCAGGGCCAGGGTGCCCAGGCCCAGTTCCCGGGCCGCCTGCAGCCCCGCCACCACGTTGGGGGAGTTGCCGCTGGTGCTGATCCCCCAGGCCAGGTCCCCGGGGCGCCCCAGGGCCCGCACCTGCTTGGCGAAGATCTGGAGAAAGTCGTAGTCGTTGCCCACCGCGGTGAGGATCGAGGTGTCGGTGGTGAGGGCCAGGGCCGCCAGGGGCGGGCGCTCCACCTGGAAGCGGTTGACGAACTCCGCCGCCAGGTGTTGGGCGTCGGCGGCGCTGCCGCCGTTGCCGAAGAGGAGCACCTTGCCGCCGGCCTGAAAGACTCCGGCCAGCATCCGGGCCGCGGCCACCACCGCCTCGCCCTGCTCGGCGGCGAAGCGTTGTTTGAGGCTGACGGATTCAGCCACGGCCTCTTGAAAGCGGGTCAGCAAGCTCATGACGTCTCCCTGGCTCTTATCGAGGCTGACCCAGCAGGTCGCCCCTACGCCTGTAATATCAGGCGACCCAGCGGGTCGCCAGCTGCACGTGGGGCGGGCGTCCCCGCCCGCCAACCATTGCACCGGCCAGGGACGGCCGCCCCACCAGCCCTATCCCAACAGCCGCAGATAGCGCACCGGGCTGAAGGACAGGGCCTCCATCAGTTCGATCAACTGCCGGGCCAGGGCTTCGGCCTTGGGGTCTTTGGCCGCCCGGGCCGCCACCTCCGGGAAGTGCTCCTTCATCAGGTTGAACATGAAATTTTGGGCCTCGGTCAGATCCAGGGTGATGGGCATGCGGCTCACCAGATCGCGAAACTGGCGCAGCCGGGCGACGTTGGCGACCTGGAAGTCCGCGGCCAGGTCAGCCAGGTGCCGCTTCAAGATGCGCCCCAGAATCCGGGCCCCTTCCCCGGATTCCAGCTTCAGGCCCAGGAAGGCCGCCTCCTGCACCAGCTCCAGGATGTCCTGGGAAGTGGCCACCCGGTCCGGCTCCGGCTCCAGTTTGCGCAGCAGTTCCACCAGACGGCGGTTCAGGGTGATTTCGCCCAAGGCCCGATACAGCCGGGGCAGGGGCAAGCCTTCGGCGGCCATGGCCTTGAGGAGGGCCCGGGCATCCTCAAAATTGTGCGAAATCAGGGACAGGGCCTCCTCCTGGTTATCCTGCATCAGATCCTGGAAGAGCCGCAGCTTTTCTTCCCGGAAGATGTCATGGTAGCTGTAATAGCTCTCCCCCAGGCGCCGCGCCATCAGGGGAATCAGGTCTTCCGGGGCCTTTTCCAGGACGTGGAAGAATTCGCTTTTCAAGGTCTGGTACTCCTGCGGGGCCGGATTGGCCTTGACCTGGGTGCGGTAGAGGTAGCTGCCCATGATAGGCGGTGAAAAAGGCCAGGTCCCGGGTCTCCAGGGTGACCCCGGAAGTGAGGCGCAACCGGCCGGCGGCGAAGAGCAGGGTCCCCTGGGTCCCGTCCTCCAGGTCCTGGGGTTCCGCCCGGTAGTGATAGACGCTGGAGGGGCACTGGCGCTGCCGGTCCTTGAGCCAGGAGATCACCCACTGGTTCGCCACCTTGGGATAATCCACCACCACCGGTTTGATGCGCCGGAAATAGATGGTGCGGCCGTTGCCCTCTTCGGGGACGTTGCTCACCGCCCGCTCCAGGATGGCTCAGAAAGGGCTGCTCCAGGTTCTCGCCGGTGAATTCCTGGCCCAGCTGCAGGGCCCGGGCGGCGTACTTGATCACCTGCAGGGACTCCAGGCCCGAGATATCGGCAAAAAACCAGCCGCAACTGGCGTACATCAGCAGGGCGTGGCGCTGCATCTCCAGGAGCTTCAGGGCCGGCACCCAATCGCTCTCCTTGAGGCCCGGGGCCCCCTGCTGGGAGAAAAATTTCGCCAGAGACTTGGGAGCTGCGGTCCAGGAGCACCTGGATATAGGCATTCCGGGCCGCCCAGGGGTCTTGTAGGTATTTCTGCCCCTCGGTTTCGAAAATCTGGGCCAGGCGCTCGTTCAAAAAATCGAAGGCCTCCCGCAGCGGGGTGCGCCAGCGCTGGTTCCAGCCGGGCTGGCCGCCGGTGGAGCAGCCGCAGTTTTCCTTCCAGCGGCCCACCCCATGGGCGCAGCTCCAGGAACTGCCTTCCCCCTCCGGCCCCAGATAGAGTTCCACCTCCCGGGCCGGGCGGGGACATCTCCAGAAAGGCGGCGTAATTGGTGAGCTGAAAGCCCTTCTGGGGCAGCACCTGGGACAGGGCGTGGGCCAGGGCCAGGTCGCCGAATTTTTTGTGATGCCCGTAATTTTCCCCGTCCGTGGCCACGTGCAGGAGCTGGAGCCGCGGGCGGCCGGCGGTGAAGCCCTCCACCAGGCGGCCGGCGAAGCGGTAGCTGTCGCTGAGCAGGTCGCCGAAGCTCAGGTCCGCCGCCACATTGCCGTTGTAGAAAAAGACGTCGATATAACGCCGTTTGCCGGTCTCCCCCGGGGCCTGGGGCAGGAAGCAGCGGTAAGGCTGGGTGCTGTCCAGGCTCTGGCCCTGCACCACGGTCCAGTCGCCCCCGGTCAAGGGCCGCACCCGTTTGGCCTGGTAGGGGGAGAGGATGACGAACTTCATCCCGTGGTCCACCAGGGCCGCCAGGGTGGGGTAATTCACCGCGGTCTCCGGCAGCCACATGGCCGCGGCCGGCCGCTGAAAGCGGTGCTCAAAGTCCTTGAGGCCCCAGATGATCTGGGTCTCCCGGTCCCGGGCGCGGCACAGGGGCAGGATGGCGTGGCTGTAAGCCTGGGCGATGGCGTTGCCGTGCCCCAGGGCCGTCAGGCTCCGGCGGTCCGCCTCCAGGATTTTTTCATAGGTTTCCGGGGCCTATCGCCGCCAGCCAACTGATCAGGGTGGGGCCGAAGTTGAAGCTGATATGCTCGTAGTTGTTGATGATATCCAGGATGCGGCGCTGGCCGTCATAGATGCGGGCCGCGGCGTTGGGGCTGTAACATTCGGCATTGATGCGGGTGTTCCAATCGTGATAGGGATGGGCGCTGGTCTCCACTTCGATCTGCTCGATCCAGGGGTTCTCCCGGGGCGGCTGGTAGAAATGGCCGTGGATGACCACGTATCCCAAAGGTCCGGTCTTGGCCGGTAATTGGTCCATTAAGGCTCCTTGATAAGGACGACCTGCCGCTCACCCTAAGGGATGCACTAAATTTGAGGCATTTTAATCGTCGGCGGGGTTCACCTCCCTGCTTGGGCAACCAAAGCTCGCCCTATAACCAATGATTTCCCGTCAGGCCCAAATTTTTCTGCATATTAATCCGACTTATCGTTTCCGTCAACCAAAGGGCTTCATCAAGAAGGCCACGGCGGCGAAGTTGTCGACTTGGCCAATTACAAGATGTCATCAGAGCTTGCCCCTTGACAAGATTTGAAAAGACAGATAAATTTAAACGTCTAAAGTTTAGAATCTGGAGGCATACGTGTACGCCATCATCCAAACGGGTGGGAAACAATATCGGGTTGCCCCCGGCGACGTGCTCCGGGTGGAGCGCCTGCCGGGCGAGCGCGGCGACGAAGTGCAGCTGGACCAGGTGCTCCTGGTGACCAGCGACGGCGGCGAGGTCCGGGTGGGCACCCCACTGGTGGAGAACGCCAGCGTCAAGGGCCAGATTTTGCGGCAAGGCAAGGCGAAAAAGATCCTGGTCTTCAAAAAGAAACGCCGCAAGGGCTACCGCCGCCGGCAAGGGCACCGGCAGTTGTTCACCGCCGTGCAAATCCAAGAAATTATCGTCTAATTGGCTGTCGGGGCGAATCTTGTCTTCGCCCTCGCCTGGCTCCAAGTAGAAGGAGTATTTACCATGGCACATAAAAAAGCCGGCGGCAGTTCCCGCAACGGCCGGGACAGCGCCGGACAACGCCGGGGCGTCAAGCGCTTCGCCGGGCAGATCGTCAAGGCCGGCACCATCCTGGTGCGCCAGGTGGGCACCCGCATCCATCCCGGGAACAACGTGGGCATGGGCAAGGATTACACCCTGTTCACCAAGATCGACGGGGTGGTGGCCTATGAGGCCTTCGGCAAAGATCGCAAGCGGGTCAGCGTTTATCCCCAGACTTGAAATCCTTCCCTGACGAGGTCGACATCACGGTCCGGGCCGGCAACGGCGGCCCGGGCTGCGTCAGCTTCCTCCGGGCCCGGTTCCAACCCGTGGGCCGCCCCGACGGCGGCAACGGCGGGGCCGGGGCCGACGTCATCCTGGAGACCTCCCCCCGCCTGCGCACCCTGGCCGATTTCCGGCGCCGCCGCGTCTTTCAGGCCGAAAACGGCAAGCGCGGCCGGGGCCGGGACTGCCACGGCAAATCCGGCGCCACCCTGATCATCCCGGTCCCCCTCGGGACCCGGGTCTTTAATGCCGACGGCCGGCTGTGGCGCGACCTCATCACCCCGGGCGAACGCCTGGTGGTGGCCAAAGGCGGCCGGGGCGGCAAAGGCAACGCCCATTTCACCTCCTCCCGGATGCGCTCGCCCCGCTTCGCCCAGCCCGGGGAACCGGGCCAGGAGCGCCAGATCCACCTGGAGCTGCAGATCCTGGCCGACGTCGGCCTGGTGGGCGCCCCCAACGTCGGCAAGACTTCTCTCCTCAAAGCCCTCACCGCCTCCCGGGCCCGGGTGGACGTCTTTCCTTTCACTACCCTGACCCCGCAGCTTGGCGTCCTGGTCCCGGCGGATGATCGGGAGCCCTTGATTCTGGCGGAGATTCCCGGCCTGATCCCCGGGGCGCACCTGGGCAAGGGCCTGGGGCACCAGTTTTTGCGCCACATCAGGCGCACCCGGCTCCTGGTGCAGGTCATCGACCTGAGCCTCGTGGACCCGGCCCAGCCCCTGGCCCTGTTACAGGAATTGGAAAAAGAATTTCGGGCCTTCGACCCTAAGTTGCTGGACAAACCGCGGCTGATCGCGTTAAATAAAATCGACCTGTTGCCGCCGGATTTTCCCCGGCAGCAGGTGCTCGAGGCTTACCTCAAGGCCGGCTGGCGGTGCCTCATGGTTTCCGCCAAGGCGGGCCTGGGGCTTGACGCCTTGAGCGACGCCATCTGGGAGGAGTTCAGCCGCCACGGCCATGACCTCGATGCGGCAACCATACCTGAGTAAGACCCGGAGAGTGGTGCTCAAGCTGGGGAGCGCCGTCTTGACCGCGCCCGACGGCCTCAACCGGCCCCTGATCGAACGGCTGGTGGCGGAGAGCGGCTCGCTGCGGGGCGGCGAGCGGGAGTTCATCATCGTCTCTTCCGGGGCCATTGCCGCGGGCTGCCGCAAGCTGGGCCTGAGCAGCCGCCCCACCGGCATCCCCCAGCAGCAGGCGGTGGCCGCCGCCGGCCAGAGCGCCCTGATGCAGGTCTATGAAGAGGCCTTCGCCCAATTCGGCCTCAAGGTGGCCCAGATCCTCCTGACCCACGACGACCTGGAGTCCCGCCAGCGCTTCCTCAACGCCCGCAACACCCTCCTCACCCTGCTCCAGTGGCGGGTGGTGCCCATTATCAACGAAAACGACACCGTGGCCACCGATGAGCTCAAGTTCGGCGACAACGACAACCTGGCCGCCCTCATCTGCAACCTGGTGGGCGCCGACCTGCTCATCCTCCTAACCGACACCGACGGCCTCTACGATCAAGACCCCCGGGAACACCCCGACGCCAAGCTGGTGCCCCTGGTGGAGTCCTTCGACGCCGAGCTCGAAAAGGCCGCCTCCAGCCGGGCCGGGGCCCTGGGCCAGGGCGGCATGGGCAGCAAGCTCCAGGCCGCCAAAAAGGCGGCGGCCGCCGGCCTCCCCACCATCATCGCCAACGGCCTGACTCCCGGCATCCTGACCAAAATCTTTGCCGGCGAGGAAGTGGGCACCTTATTCCTGCCCCAGGCCCAAAAGCTGAAAAGCCGCCAGTACTGGCTGGCCTACAACGTCAACCCCAAGGGCGCCATCCTGGTGGACCAGGGGGCCTGGGAGGCCCTGGCCAAGCGGCAGAAAAGCCTGCTGCCCGCCGGCATCGTCGCGGTCTTCGGCGGCTTCGGCAAGGGCGCCGCCGTGCAACTCATGGACCCGGAAGGCCGCCCCTTCGCCATCGGCCTGACCAACTACTCGGCCCGGGACATCGGCCGCATCCAGGGCCGCCAGACCAAAGACATCGAACAATTCCTGGGCCAAAAAGGCTACGACGAAGTCATCCATAGGGATAACTTGGTGATTTTCCCGGAGATATGATAGCGATAGTGATTAGTCTGACGAGCATTTATGCCGATTAGATTCGTTAGGCATTAACGATGCCGAACGGCAATTTGAAGCCTAGATCGATAAAGCCTCTTGCAAACCTGCATGCTGAAGTAGGACTAATTGGTATAATAGTTCCTTACCTGGCTGCACTGCAAAAGCCATGACCAATTGCCTATGCGCATTTGCAAGTTCGTCACAAATTGCTTTAATATGGCAAATGATTTATCAAGTTTTCTCGATACGTAATTATCAAATTATTAGAAACTAGATTGTGACTGAAATGCAGAATATACATATTATAAAGATTGATCAATAAGATTTAAGCATTAAACATGCACTTAGAGCTTGATTGATCGTCAATTGTTATGAAAGTGGGCAAGGATCTCATTGATCTGAGAAATTGCAATCGGATTCATAGACCTTAGTGAAATATGGAGCTTATTCGATACTATAAGAATCGCAATTATCAATCGCAATGGGAATGGAATCAAAGCATATTAGAAGATATTGATCAATTGTATTGTCTGACATTGAAATATATTGATAGTCTCCTATTGAAATAGCTTGACCTTAAATCCATGAAGAACAACATGATGCAACTAAATTGGAGCATCTTGAGGCTAAGTTAAAATAGACTATACGTAGCTTCAGGATAAGATAAGACTTATGATCAAGATCCTTGCTTCACATCTAACCATTAATGGCCAATATGGTATTAATCCATTGGATCCATTCTTCATAGATATCATTATAGCAAGTGGTTATTGCATGCCCAAGTCATGATGAAACTTGCTTGGAATTGAGCTGTATGGGATTTAAGAAAACCATATTATATATTTAGTTAACGAAGTAAAAATGCGAAAATTCATAGCATAATACGTTTACAGATAGTATGAGAATTACATTTCTCGATAAAAGAGCGAAATAAGAATCTTAAGAAGAATAAAGACATAATTGAACCTCGACGACGCCATAGTTCTGGAAACCTTTGCCAGCCGCATTGAGGCGGAGATGGCCGCGGGCTTGCTGGAGTCCGAGGGCGTCGAGGCCATGGTCATGGCCGACGACGCCGGCGGCGCCTACCCCATGCTCCAGTTCATCCGGGGGGTGCGCCTCCTGGTGTACCGGGAGGACGAAGCCCGGGCCCGGGAGATCCTCAAGGACATGGAGGAACCGGGAGAACCGCCGGAGGAGCATGAGTCAACGAGGGCGGGGAGACCCCGCCCCTACGGTGGGGCCCGTGTCCTCTAAGGATAGTCAGAAGCGAACTCGGGAACTGGCCAATGATCAGTTACGAGCGATTTTGAAGTTGTAGGGGCGGGGTTTCCCCGCCCTTTTAGAGACTCGGCGTCTAATAATCTAAGGCAAAAACAGGAATGACCCCGAACCCACCTCGCCGCGTTTCCCTCCGCCTTCCAGATTTTGATTATTCCCAGGAAGGAGCATATTTTATTACCATTTGCGTTAAAGGGCGGAAATACTTATTTGGCAACATTGTTGATAACGAGATGAATTTAAATGAATTTGGCAAAATCGTGGCCGCCACCTGGGATGATTTATCTTTCTATAATCCCGCGATAAAATTAGATGCCTTTATGGTAATGCCTAACCATGTGCATGGGATCATCGTCATCACCGGGGGGGCCGAGCAGACGTTGGCAGCCCCAAAGGACGGGCGGGGAGACCCCGCCCCTACAAAAACCGCCGACCTTGGGCCGGATTATGGGGTATTATAAATATCAATCTACCAATAGAATTAATGCATTGAGGAAAGCGGCTGGGGCAGCCGTCTGGCAAAGAGGTTATTATGAACATGTGATTCGTGACGATGAATCATTGAACCGTATCAGAGAATACATCGTCAATAATCCGCAGTGCTGGCACCTGGATCGGGAGAATCCCCAGGCAAAGGAAAAAGATGGTTTTGACAGTTGGTTGGCATCAATCAAGGGAAGGCCTGACCAGATAATGGAAAAACCACAGATCAAAATTTGACCAAACTATAGGAAACCAACATGGATATTCCGGAAATGGTTCGCAATCTGGCCCTGGAGGCTAAGGCCGCGGCCCGGCAGGTGGGCAATCTCTCCCGCGCCGTCAAGGACCGGGTCATCCTGCGGGTGGCGGAACTTCTGGAGGAGCGCCGCGCCGCCATTCAGGCGGAAAACCGCCGGGACCTGGAGGCGGCCCGGTGGCCCAGAACTACCCGGCGGCCTTCCTCGACCGCCTCACCCTGTCGGATAAGACCATCGACTCCATGATCAAGGGCTTGCAAGAGGTGGCGGCCCTGCCGGACCCGGTGGGCGCGGTGACCGGCATGTGGGTGCGCCCCAACGGCTTGAAAGTCGGCCGCCAGCCGCATCCCCCTCGGGGTGATCGGCTTTATCTACGAGTCCCGGCCCAACGTCACGGTGGACGCCGCCGCCCTGTGTCTGAAAAGCGGCAACGCCGTGATCCTGAAGGGCGGCAAGGAATCGATCCACTCCAATATGGCCCTGACCGAGCTGATGCAGGAGGCCCTGGCGGAGGCCGGGGCGCCCCAGGCGGCGGTGCAGGTCATCCCCAGCATCGCCCGGGAGGCCACCCTGGAGCTCCTGAAGCAGGACGAACTGGTGGACCTCATCATCCCCCGGGGCGGCGAGGGCCTGATCCGCTTTGTGGCGGAGCACTCCCGCATCCCGGTCTTGAAGCATTACAAGGGGGTGTGCCACATCTTCGTGGACGACGGGCGCCGACCTGGACGATGGCCGAAACCGTCTGCTTCAACGCCAAGGTGCAGCGCCCCGGGGTCTGCAACGCCATGGAGACCATGCTGGTGCACGAACAGGTGGCGGCGGCGTTTCTGCCCCGGATGTTGGCCCGCTTCCGGGAGGCCTGCGTGGAGATCCGGGGCTGCCCCTGCAACCCGGAAGATCGTTCCCGAGGTGGTCCCGGCTAAAGAAGAAGACTGGGGCTTCGAGTTTCTCGACCTGATCCTGGCGGTGAAGGTGGTGCCGGACCTGGACGCGGCCCTGGACCACATCGCCCGCTACAGCTCCAACCACACCGAGGCCATCATCACCCGGGATTACGGCCGGGCCCAGCGCTTTTTGCAGGAAGTGGACTCTTCCGTGGTCCTGGTGAACGCCTCCACCCGTTTCAACGACGGCGGCGAACTGGGTCTGGGGGCGGAGATCGGCATCAACACCTCCAAGCTGCATGCCTTCGGGCCCATGGGCCTGGAAGAGCTCACCACCACCAAGTTCATCGTTTATGGCAACGGCCAGATCAGGACCTGAGAATAAGGGCAGTGGTTTAAAACGTCATCGTCTTTATGAAATCATCTACTGAGCGCCGACCCCGGCTGGGTATCTTCGGGGGGACCTTCAACCCCATCCACTTCGGCCACCTGCGGGCCGCGGAAGAGGTCTGCGAGGCCCTGGCGTTGCACCACCTCTGGTTCATCCCCGCGGCCCACCCGCCCCACAAGGGCGCCCCAGATCTTACCCCCTTCGAGGTGCGCCTGGAGATGACCCGGCTGGCGGTGGGGGATCATCCGGTCATGGCGGTTTCCGACCTCGAGGGGCGCCGTCCCGGCATGTCGTACTCCATCGAGACCCTGCGCCTGCTCCGGGAGGAGGTTGGTCCCACCTGGGAGCTTTACTTCATTCTGGGACTGGACGCCATGCTGGAGATCCGGACCTGGAAGGACTATGCCCAGCTTTTTGAGCTGTGCCATTTCGTGGTCCTGGACCGGCCGGGCTACGACCGCCGGCGCCTCGAGGAAATGCTCACCCGGAATGTCCAGCCGCAGTTTCAAGCCCTTGAGGGCGGCGCCGGATTTCAGCATCTTTCGGGTTATCAAGTATTATGGCAGCAGACCACGCTGCTGGATATTTCCGCCACCGGCATCCGCCGCCTGGTGCGCCAGGGGCGTTCCATCCGTTATCTCTTGCCCGAGCCGGTGCGAGGATATATAATTAATTACGGACTATACCGATAAGGAGAATATTACACGGCGCCTTCAGCCCCCCTCACCTCGCCAGCCCTGGCGGAGCTGGCCCTCAAAATCCTGGCGGATCACCAGGCCCTGGAGCCGGTGCTCCTTGAGGTGAAAGAACATTGCTCTTTCGCGGATTTTTTCATCATCTGCTCCGGCGCCTCCAAGCGCCAGGTACTGGCCCTGGCGGAGCACCTGCAAGAAGAACTGGCCAAGGTCAGGATCAAGCCCCTGGGGGTGGAAGGGCTCCAGGAAGGTCTCTGGGTCTTGATGGATTACAATACCCTGGTGGTCCACATCTTTTTCCAGGAACTGCGGCATTTTTACGATTTGGAAGGTCTGTGGGCCGATGCTCTCCAGACCGAGATCACGCCGCCTCCTGCGGCCATATCTCCCACCACCGGCGTGCCGGAACCGGTGCAGAACCCTGGCGAAACCGAGTCCTCCGGTCATGAATAATTTTCTCTTATTCTTCAGGAAGCCGGCGCTAATCCTCTTTCTGGCCGCCTGTGTGCTCCTGGCGCCGATGCGCCCCGCCTGGGCGATTTTCGAAGAATTTCAGACTTTAACCGCCGAGAAAGAGAAACAGATAGGTCAAGAGTTTCTCTTGGAGATACAACAACAAGTCCCTCTCATCGAAGATGCTTTCCTGACCTCTTATTTAAATCAAATTGGCCAAAAACTGGCGGCCCAGATGGGAACCCAGCCTTTTCATTACAAGTTTTTCCTGGTGAATGATCCCACGATGAATGCCTTTGCCGTGCCGGGCGGTTATATCTTTATCCATACCGGCATGATTCGGATGGCCGAGCGGGAGGGTGAACTGGCCGGGGTGATAGCCCACGAAATTTCCCACGTCTATTGCCGACACATGGCCAAGATGATGGAAAAATCCAGGGTGGTCACCGCCGCTACCTTACTCGCCGCCATGGCGTCGATATTTGTGGGTGGAGCCTTGGCGGCGCCCCTGCTCACGGGTGCCATGGCCGGGGGAGAAAGCGCCATGCTGAAATACAGCCGGGACAATGAAGCTGAGGCTGACGCTACGGGGTTCAAATGGATGGTCAAGGCCGGCTATAATCCCCGAGATATGGTGAGCATGTTCAGCAAGATGAACAAGCAGCGGTGGTTCGAGGGGGGCAAGGTGCCTCTCTACCTGCGCACTCACCCGTACACCGACGATCGCATCGTGGAGCTCTCCCACCAATTGGCCATGCATCAAACCGCGGTGCCGCCGGAAAAAAACAATCCTGATTTCCAATTTTTCCAGATCAAGCTGGAGTCCATCTGCGGCAACCCCAATCAACTTTTTCGACGTATGACCCAAGAAGCCATTCGTGACCCGAAGAATGCCGCTTTTCCATACGGGAAAGCCCTGGCTCTGGCCAAGCTGGAAAAGCATGAGGAAGCCCTGGCAGCTTTTCAGCAGGCTTCACAGGTTGCCCCTGATAATCCCGTAATCAATAGAGACTTAGCCATTTTTTATTTCCATCTGAACCGTTACGCCGAAGCCCAGCCGATATTACTGCGGCTGTCGCAACGATATCCCCAGGATGATGTGGTGCTTTATTATCTGGGGCGCGTCTGCCAGGAACGCAAACAGACCGATCAGGCCTTGCCCCTATTCGAGAAGGTTCACAAGCTGAATCCCACCTTCAGCGAAGTTTACTACAACTTGGGCATCCTCTACGGTGAAAAGGGACAATTGGGCCTGGCCCACTATTATTTGGGATTTCACAGCCTCAAGGTCAAGGCTCTGCCCACGGCCCTGTTCCATTTTCAGAAGGCCTTAAAGAACCTGTCGCCGGGGGATGGCCGCTATGCCGAAGTGCGGCAGCAAGTGGTCCGGCTGGAAAAGATGAAGGTCAAGGTACGCGACTGAGCTTGGCATTGCCCCCCCGGCAGCCTGCGGGAGTGAGGCAATTTCCGAGCTAACGGCATCAGGGAGCCCGGCTATGCCCATTTATGAATATCAGTGCCAGGAATGCCGCCGAGTTTCCGGTTTTTTGATCATGAATCTCAAAGAGCCTTTCACTCCTGTCTGCCCCAGGTGCGGCAGCCACTCCCTGACCCGGGTTCTGTCCCGGGTGCACGTGCGCCTGTCGGAGGAAACCCGCCTGGAGCGGCTGGCTGACCCCGGAGCCTGGGGTGGGGTGGATGAAAACGACCCCAAGAGCATGGCTAAGATGCTCAAAAAAATGACCCAGGAGATGGGGGAGGATACCGCCGACGATGTGGACCAGTTGGTGGAAGAGGCCATGGCCAGCGGCGAGGGGCAGTCCGGAGAGGACTCCTTTTAGCCTCACCTGCGGTTAGATCATCCTCCAACTCACCTCCTGACCACCCCAACCAAAGATTAGAGACAGAGTGCCTTCGACTCCCCCACCGCCGTCGTCATCCGGTTTGCCCCGTCCAGCCCCCGGAACCCAACAGCAGTTGTCGACCTAATGCCGATGGACGAACCTGAGCCGTCCCCTGGGGGGCCTATCCCGAATTATTCATATCAGAAGTGTTTTTATGGAGAACAGCCGCCCTCGGCTGTGCTTTCGCAGGCGAGGGCGCCTGCTCTCCATTTTCCGGCCTAAAATCCCTCCTCCAGCAGCAGGAGGATGGCAGGCGACACCGGCGCCAGTAGCTTGCCTATCTGGGCCAAGCCTTCGGAAAAAACGATTTTGCCGTCAGTATCCTTCAGATAGAAGATGGCAAAGTCATTCCAGGGGCTCTGGTCCCCGGCCAGGAAGGCCCAGTTAAAAGTGAATCTGCTCTCCGGAGGCAGGGAGATGGGGGTTTCCAGGATGCAGCCGGTGGTGCCCGCCTGATGGCTGGCATTTTGAAAGGTCTCGGTGCCGACCTCCGTGCCCAGGCCGAGCTGGTGGGAAAAGTATTCACCCTGGGCGGCGGCATATACCTCACCGCTTGAGGCCGTGACCGTAGTAGTCACCTCGGCGTAACTGTCCCCCAAGAGGGTATAGCCGGAGTAATCTCCCAGTTCGAAATCGCGGTTTAATGAGCCGCCACCATGGCTCAGGTTATCCAGCAGCAGCTCCGAATAGGCCGAGTCGTCAATGACGTTGCTCACGACGAATCCCGCCGTACCGGTAAACCCGGCCGGGCCGGTTTGATAGACATAGGTTTGCCAACCCGTATCACCGTTATCGGGCACGAAAACCCAGGCATGCGCCTTCATCTCTCCAGTAAAAATGATGCAGGACACCAGTAGAAACAGCAATTTCTTCATGACCCGCCATCCTTTCTTTGCCCCGGTTAGACCGATTCGCCATTAAACGGTGGTTTTTGGTAGCTGCAGTCCTGGCAAAGAACCGGCGCTGCCCAGGCGAGAGCCTGTGCCACCAGAAAACTCTTCATTTAATCGCTTTAAAAAGCATTTTCCATGCCACAAATTTTCGGGGTTAATCCGGGAAAGTCTGGGGATTAAACGGCCAAGCCTGGGGGTTAACTCGTGGAGAGGCAAGAAGTATGGGTGTAAATGCCTAACACCAAATTCGTTCGGACCGGTAACGAATAATTAGTTAGGCATCACTATGGGCATGACCGCCGTCTGGGACCTGCGGCGGCAACCGGGCTTAACCGAAGGTGCCGCGGCCACGACCTGCCGAGGCGGATAAGCAAGCCCAGTAATCCTTTTAAGAAACCACTGAGGAAATAAGAGAGGCTCTCATGCCTCAATAATATGGGGTTCTTTTCCGACGCAAGTCGTTTCGGACTGAAACCCTTTATTGGACGCGCTCCGGGCCCGGAGGCGCCGGGTCGGGTTCCCCGGTGGGACCTTCTTCCTCGGAGACCCCGGCAGCCTCACTAAAACGATGGGGAATGCGGATGGTCACCCTGGTGCCTCGGCCCAGCTTGCTGTCCAGGGTGATGGTGCCCCGGTGCTCATCCACGATCTGGCGCACAAAGACCATCCCCAAACCGGTGCCCCCCAGTTTGGTGGTGTAAAAGGGCACAAAGACCTTGTCCACCACCTCCGGGGCCATCCCCCGGCCGGTGTCCTGGATCACCAAAACCACGAAATCCTTATCCATGGCAGTCTGGATCATGATGGTGCCGCCGGGGTGGGTGGCTTCCACCGCGTTGCGCAGCAGGTGAGCCAGAGCCACTTTCAACAGATGTTTATTCAAGCGGCCCACCAGGGGTTCGGGGGAAAATTCGCTCACCAGGTTGAGGTTCTTGGCCCTGAGTTCCGGCCGCAGCAGGTCCAGGGTGGCCTGGACGATAACGTTCAAATCTTCTTGCGCAAAAAAAGAGGTCTTGCGCTGGGCCAGGGTCTCGAAGCGCTCCACCATGTGCTCGATGCGCTTGGCCTCCTCGGCGATGGCCGTGGCCCAGGCCCGGCTGGGGTCAGATACGTCGGTCTTTCTGAGCAGGCGGTGGCTGAAGCCGCCGATCACATGCAGGGGGTTGCGGATGCCGTGGGCCATGCCCAAGGCCATCTCCGACATGGTGCGCTCCATCACCAGGGCCTCCATCTCCCGGTTTAGGGCCAGGATCTCGTGGCTGGTCTCTTCCATGTGGTGGTGGTCCGCCTCCATGCGCCGGTACATGCGCTGGATGCGGTGGAAGAAAAAGGTGATGGTCGCCACGGTGACGTAAATGATGGTATCGAAGCCACCGAAGATCCGGCGCACCTCGCCCAATTGGGGATGATCCCAGTAGCCGATGAGATCCTGCAGGCCATGGGAAATGATATGCGTAAAGCCGAAAATCACGAAGACGATGGCCAGCCAGTTGAGGAAGAGCCACAGGGCGTTTTCCGGGTCCCGGGCCACCAGGATACGGCTCTGTCTCAGGGCCAGGCAGGTAAGAATAATGACGCTTACCGAAGCGGCGTATTCCAGGATCCACAGGGGCGCAAGATATAAGGACATCAGCGCCCCTCGAACTCTTCGGAGCGCGGCTCCCGGGCCAGGGCCTTGAGGCCGCGGTAGAAGAGGTAAAAGGCCGGCGGCAGCAGCAGGAAGTGGTCGATTTTGGTAACGTAGAACAACCAGGTGTGGGCGTCTGACATGAGGAGCTGCCGGGAGAACCCCTGCCCCATGATTACCGGGTTGCTCAGGGTCCATTCGGTCCAATGGCCGATAAAGGCGTCGAAGTTCCACAGGGCCAGAAACCCCCAGGCCCAAACGAGGCAGTGAAAGCCGCGAAACCTCTGCAAGCGGGTCTGATAGATTTCCCGGATGAAGAAGAGCATCGCCGCGCCGAACAGGATATGGGCGGTCTGATGCACGTAAGAACCTTCGGTGGGCCATTCGAAGCTGAAGGCCAGCACGCCTGGCGGAGCCAGCAGCAGCAGGGCGAAAACTGCGAAGATGACGGCCGGGGAGCGCCTCATGCGGTTAGCCTCACTTGCTTCTATTCTGAGCATACCTGGGGAAATTGTCAATGAGTTCAAGGTTCAAAGTTCAGGAGACCACTTGTAAGTGAAAAACCTTGAACCTTGAACTTGAGACCTCTGCGAAAGTCCTTGCACCTGTCATTCTGAGGGAGTGAAGCGACCGAAGAATCTCGGTTTGGTAGCACAAGCCTTTCCAGGCTGTGCCTATTCCAGCACAGGCTAGAAAGCCTGCGCCACCAAAACCTGAGATCCTTCGCTTCGCTCAGGATGACAAAAAGGCTTTTGGCAGAGGTCTCAACTTCGAACTTTGAACTATTTTTACCCCCGGTAGCCCAAGGTGCGCAGGGCCCGGGGGTCCTTGCGCCAATTCTTCCAGACCTTGACCCAGAGGTCAAGATAGACGTGGGCGTCCAGCAGGGCTTCGATTTCCTTCCGGGCCTCGGCGCCGATGGACTTGAGCAAGCGGCCCTGCTTGCCGATGATGATGGCCTTCTGGGAGTCCCGCTCCACGTAGATTATCGCCTGGATGCGCACCAGCTCGGGCCGCCGGGACTCGTCGAACTCCTCCACCACCACGGCCACGGCGTGGGGCACCTCTTCCTTGGCGTGGTGCAGGACGCGCTCCCGGATGAGCTCCCCCGCCAGGAAGCGCTCGGTGGCCTCGGTGTCCTGGTCCGGGGGGTAAAAAGGCGGTCCCGCCGGCAACCGCTTGATGATCTCGGCCAGCAGGTCAGCCACGCCGTCACCCAGCAGGGCGCTGATGGGGATGATGGGCGAGTCGGGGAACTGATCATGGTAGGCCTGGATCAGGGGCAACAGCTTGGGCTTGGGGACACTGTCGACCTTATTGATAGCCACGATCAAGGGCCGCTTAATCTGCCGCAAATGGGGCAGGAGCACGGTATCCTGCCGGTCCGGGGGCCGGGGCTCGTTGAGCCAGACCACCACATCGGCTTCGGCCAGGGCGGTGAGGGCCGCCTGCACCAGGGACTCGTTCAAGGCCCCTCTGGGGTCAATGACGCCGGGGGTGTCCAGGAAAAGCAGTTGCGCTTCCGGCAGGTTGACGATGCCCAACAACCGAAAGCGGGTGGTCTGGGGCTTGGGCGAGGTGATGGCCAGCTTGACCCCCACCAGCCGGTTCAACAACGTGGACTTCCCCACATTGGGATAGCCGATGAGGGCGATGTAGCCGCATTTGAAGGCTTCAGACATACCCTATTATAAGCGATATCCCTCAATCTTCTCAGCAATATTGCTGAAAATAATTGATTATTCCGGAATTCCCTGAGGCGGGGTTTCAGATGGAACTATAATAAACATATCGCCACATAATTATGAGATCAAAGCGGGGTGATAAATAGCAGCGATGCTCTTATTTACTCTCCAACTGGAGGCACTAGAAATCACTCCTACGTCTCCCTTAGTGCCTTATATTAATTGGCTTTACCCAAGAACTCAGGCCGAATTTTGAATTCTTTCTCTCTTGTGGCATTCCCGGAGAGATGGAAGGCGAACGCTATAAGAAGTCCCCAGAATTGCTTCTTCAGGCGGTCAATCACATGCCCAAGATGGAAGCGCCTTGCCAATTTATTACCTGGAAGCGGTGGGATAAGCTGGAAGAGTATGATGCGCCGGAAGTAGTCGTCTTCTTTGCCACTCCAGATATATTATCGGGATTGTTCACCTTAGCCAACTTTGAGGAAGCAGAACCCAATGGTGTCCTCGCCCCGTTTTCTTCAGGGTGCGGCTCCATCGTCTCCTACCCTTATCTGGAAAAAGATTTCGACCGTCCACACGCTTTCCTGGGCATGTTCGATGTCTCAGCTCGCCCTTTTGTCCCGAAAACCATGCTCACTTTTGCTGTGCCCATGAAAAAGTTTACCAAGATGGTCAGGAATATGGCTGAGAGTTTCCTGATCACTTCTTCATGGAATAAGGTGAGAAATAGAATATCTTCCGTTTAATATCAGATGCCCAGGAGACACGAGCGGGGTGAGGCGAGGTTTCCCACTCCTTTCCGGGCGGCATACAATCCACCAATATGAGTTTCGTCACCTCCCAAGTTCTGGAGCAACGACAGTAAACTTGTTCGCAAAAGCTGGCATAACCTTACGCCACTCATGACCTGCTAATTGTTTCATTCGCGTGTAAATATTTCTTCCCTAATACCTGCCAGATAGCCTTTAGTTTTACGGTTTATAAGAGAACCCCCTATGATGGTCGCTTCGTAGGTGTCGCCACCGAGGGGCCATTGGTAATCAAGAATTAATTTATTCCCTTCTTGGCGCTTCGCCAATATAGGGAATGTTAATCGCGTAGGGGGCCTACCTTGAAATTCCATTATCAGGGTTAACTCATTTATCTCACTTAACTTATCTCCCCGAATAAATATCACTTGTGCCACGTTGATGCCTCTATAGACATATTTCCCCCCCGGGTTTGGATCATTATAGAGGTCTTCGGCGCTCTGGGCCTGTCCGGTGGACGTGGCCGCCAACACCAGCATGAAGGCCGCCATCAATGCAATACTTAGAGTTTTCATGTGTTGCTCCTCCTTAAACGTGCAGCAGGTGCCTGGCCTTACTGTTGGCTGTTATGCTCCAGAACGCTCCTATGCGTTGCCGTATCGCCCACGTAGCTTCCTTTTTCCAACTTCTTCGATGTTTGCGAGAAATGTTTTCCATTCCTGGACGAAACCGTTATGTTCTACTGAATCCATGATCTTCCCCCAATGTTTAAAATTAAGTAACCTCAAGTTGTTTAGTAAACGGCATGTTAGCACAAGATCCATCAAAAACCGAGATTATGCGGCAACCTTGGCCACCGCAGTCAAAAAATGGTTTTAGTATCTCTATGCCCGAAGAAAATCCCGCAAAGTTTCTGTTTTTGAAGCCGAATACTCTCAGCGACGTCATGATAGCACAAATTTCCCTGAAAAAGTTAATTTTCCCGGAATCTTGAGCATACCTAACCATCATAACCCGAATACTTCACTGCGATGGAGCTAAAGGACCCCAGGCCAGCACCGCCCGATAATGGTGAGCCAGAGGAAAAGCCGAGGCAACATGCACATACCACCGCCGGGCGTGATAAGAAACTCTGGCCTCCACTTCGATCAGTCGTTTGATCTGCCAGTCCAGCGCGAGCGAAGGTGCGCATAACTTGCCACTGTACGTAATAAAAAGATGATTGACGGGAGATAGATTCCGGGTTCATCATCTACCTGTTTTTTCTGAGGAAAAGGAGGTAGTGATGACCGTTGAGCATGTTCCTCAAGAGAAGTCCCAGCACCGTCGGCCATTCAGCTCATCTGGAAGTCCGGATCGAGAGGCCGACGCCGTAACCCCCAGATTAAAGAATCCACTTATTGAAAAGTGCTTAAAACGGCTGGTCAAGAAGGAGCTGTTTGGGCGGCCGTACGTCAGGGACTATTTGTACGGCCTGAAGCGGCGCAATTGCCGGCCCAACACCATCCGCAGCTACTGTACGACGCTGCTGGTCTTTTTATCCTACCTGAAGGAGGAAGGCCGGACCTACCTCGAAACTATCACCCGAGATGACTTGAGCGGCTTTATCGAACATGAGCAGGACCGGGGGATGCAGCCCAAAACCGTGTCCACCCGGTTGCGGCTCCTCTATGCCTTTGTGAGTTATCTGGTAGATCGGGAAGTGGTGCATCCCGATCTGCTGAAACGGAAGATACGGGTCAAGGTGCCGGATGCCCTGCCCCGAGCCCTAGACCCGGAGGAAATCAAGCAAATCCTGGCCGTTATTGGCAAGGTCCGTGACTGGGCCATGATCCTGGTGTTGCTCAGGACCGGGATGCGCATCGGCGAACTGTTGGATACCAGGATGAGCGAGGTGAATCTCAGAGAGAAGCGGATCACTATCATGGAAGCGCAGAAGACCGGGGTGGGCCGGGTGGCCTACTTAAGTGAGGATGCCTGTAAGGCCTTAAAGGTGTGGCTGAAAAGGCGGGACCCGGAGAAGGAATATCTGTTCTATGGCCAGGGACGGCAGCGCTTGAGTTACACCGCGGCCCGGATGAGGTTTGCCAGGCATCTGGAAAAGGCAGGGCTGTCGCATAAGGGCTACAGTCTCCATTGCCTTCGGCACACCTGTGCCACCGAACTGTTGAACGCCGGGATGCGGTTAGAGTGTCTGCAGCAGCTTCTGGGCCACAGCAGCATCGAGATGACCCGGCGCTATGCCAGGCTGACGGACAACACTCGCCGGGAAGAATACTTTCGGGCAATGGCGCGCATCGAAAAGGGAGAACTCCATGGCCATTACCACCGCGATCTTGAACTACCGCCGGTTCTTGAAGAGAAGGAACTACTCGGGCCACACCATTAAGAACTATATGCACACGCTGAAGCAGTTCGTGGTCTGGGTGGATGTCCCCATCGAGGCGGTGACCCATAAGAAGCTGCTGGCTTACCTGGATCACCAGTTGGATAGAGGGTTGCAGCCTAAAACCATCAACTGTCATCTGGACAGCATCCGGGGTTTTTACCACTATCTCATCGAAGAAGAGCAAGTGGCCATGGTCAACCCGGTGAAGCGCGGCTATGCCTTGCGGCTGTCCCGGCCGTTGCCGCGTCATCTGCGAGATGAAGAGGTGGGTCGGCTTTTAAAGGTTGTTGATAGCTACCGGGACCGGGCCATGGTCATGTTGATGCTCCGCTGCGGTTTGCGGGTGGAGGAGGTGGCCAGGCTGAAGCTGGCAGCCCTGGACCTGCGGCGCAGTCAGCTTTTTGTCCACCATGGCAAAGGCGATAAAGATCGGGTAGTGTACCTGAGCGACGATGCCTATGAGGCCCTGGACCAGTATCTCCGGGTGAGGCCGGTAAGCCGGGTCAAAGAAGTCTTCCTGGTGGATAAAGGCAGATGCCGCGGCAAAGCCATCTCGGTTAGAGGCATCCAAAAACGAATGGAGCATTACGCCCGCCTGGCGAGGCTCAAGGTGTCCTGCCACCAGCTCCGGCACACCATGGCCACCCAGCTCCTCAATGCCGACGCCGCCCTGGTGACCATCCAGGATCTCCTGGGGCATACCCGGATCAAAACCACTCAGCGGTACTGCCGGGTGTCCAATCTCAAGGTGCAGCGGGACTATCACCAGGCCATGGCGGTGGTGCTGCAGAGGACTGGATGAGTGTAGCCCATGACAAAACCAAGCTTTATGTATCAAACCCGCCAGGGAGCGCCTGCTCCGACGAGCTATTTAGGGCCCATTCTCGCAGGCGCCCCCTGCCTGGGCTAGCCCAGGCAGGGCAACACCATCAAACTTCTCTTGACATAAAGGAGAAGATGAGTCAAAAAAGGAGTACCTAACCCACCACAATCTATAGAAAAACCAGGCTTTATTACGTACAGCTTGCCATTATCAAAATCTTTTGAAAAAATTTACGTGGGTTGTGATTATGACGGTATATCGAAAAAGTTAAATGGAAAAAATTTCTATTGGCCGGGGCAAGAATGAGAAAAGGCGGGGCGGTAGGCCCCGCCTTCCCCCTTACACGGGTTGGGAGGGGGCCTTGGGGGGAGGGCAGGGACCGACGGTCCCTGCCCTCCCCCCAAAATAATTCTTAATCCCGGCGCCTACGCCGGGCGAAGATGAGGAGCAGGCCCGCCAGGATGACGCAGGCCCAGGCGAAGACGTCGCCGATCTTGGTGTAGAGGCTGCCGCCGGGCAGCAGGGGCAGGTCCAGGGTGTGGGCCTCGGGGACATCGATGGCCGATTGCCAGAGGATTTGGCCCCGGGCGTCGATGAAGCAACTGATGCCGGTGTTGGCGGCCCGGGCCAGGGAGACGTGGTTCTCCACGCAGCGCAGCACCGCCATGGACATGTGCTGGTAAGCCGCCGCGGTCTTGCCGAACCAGGCGTCGTTGGTGATGTTGACCAGCAACCGGGCGCCGTTCTTCACCTGGGCCCGGCTGAGGTTGGGAAAGATGGACTCATAGCAGACCAGCGGCCCGAGGGCGACGCCATCCGGCAGACTTACCGTGGCCCCCACCGGCCCTTCGGCAAAATCCCCCACCATGGGCACCATCTTGCCGACCAGGGAGAAAGGAGGGTAGCGCCGCAGGGGGACGTATTCGCCGAAGGGCACCAGGTGGGCCTTGTCGTAGTACCCCAAGACCTCCCCCTGGGGAGAGAGGAGAAAGGCCCGGTTGAAATAGCATTCCTCGCCGCCGACGAGTTCCCAGGCGGGCGAGCCGAAAAGCAGACAGCCGCCGCTCTCTTTGGCGATGGCCTGAACCTGGGCGGACAGGTCCGGGCTACGCAGAAAGAAGAAGGGCGCCGAGGTCTCGGGCCAGACGACGAGCTGGGCCCCTTTGACCTTGCGGGTCAGTTCGGCATAGCGCTCCAGGGTGGCGGTCACCATCTCCTTCTTCCACTTCTCGCCCTGTTTGATGTTGCCCTGCACCACGGCCACCTTGATTTTGGGGCTCTTGGCCTCCAGCCCTTGCACCTCAGCCAGGCGGTAATAGCCATAGCCCAGCCAGAGGACCAGGATCAGGCAGAGTACCGGCAAGTGGCGCCAGCGCCGGCCCCGCCACGCCCGGGGCGGGGACAGGAACAAAAACAGGCCGCTATTGATCAGGACCACCAGGAAGGAGAGGCCGTAAACCCCGGTAATATCCGCCACCTGCAGCAACCTGGGGTGGAGGTAGAGGCCGTATGCCCAGAAGCTCCCAGGGAAAACCGCTGATGATGTAGGTCTGGCCGAACTCCAGGGTGACCCAGAGTACCGGGCCCCACCACAGCGGGCTCAGGCCCCGGGCCGCGCCCCAGTTGACCCCCAGGGCCCACACGGCGGCGTAGAGGCTCAGGTAGCCGGCCAGCAGGAACAAGATGCCGATGGCCAGCGGCAGAGGCAGTTTGCCGAAGACGTGGGTGACGAAGACGATCCAGTAGAGCAGGGCCAAGTAGTGGGCCAGGCCGCTGATCAGGCCCAGAAAGAAAGCGGATTTTAGCGGTTTCCCCTGCAAGGCCCAGTATAACGGAATCAGGGCGGCAAACAGCAGCCAGGTCAGGTCCCACTTGGGAAACCCCACGGCCAGGAGGAGGCCGGAGAGGCTGGCGGCTAAGATATGCTCCAGGCTAGTGCGCTTGTTCATCAAGGGGGATTATAGCCGGATTAGAAAAGAAGGGGAAGAGGATTGGCTTAAGAATAAGCAATAATCAGATGTTAGCAAAAAATTTAATAATGAGAGCCTCTGGAAGTCCTGGGCGTTTCGCCGGCCTCTGGTCTCAAGAGAGCGCCAGTAAACTTTGATATCGGCGCTTATCTGTGGTAATTAGAGAAAACTTGCTGGTGGTCGGAGGGGTGGCAGGCCAAACTCCCGGCCGTTCCGGCTGGCTCCGATTGAAGAGGCCTGGCCAGGAGTTTAGGCCGGGTGAAGTGCCGGAAGATGGTGAAAGCTTGACGGTAAGAACAAAACCTGGCACCAGGGAGGGAAAAATGACCAAACGCTTTACTGCCGTCGGGGTACTCTTATTAGGCGCGCTATTGTTTACTTTCCTCCTGGTTCTGCCGAGAGGCGCTCTGGCCTCTGAGAAGCAACCCGGACCTGGAAAAACTGAAGAAATTACCCGTGGTGCGGTCACCGGCCAGACCCAGGCCAAGGGCTATGACCACCCCAATCAGTACCTGCATGTGCCGCCGGTCAAGATTGCCGACAATATGGAGCCGGTCATCCAGCATCCCGACCAGGACCAGGCGGCCGGAGAGAAGCTGGCCGCGCTGGCGAAGCGCTTCGGCCGGAAGCCCAACATCCTGATCTTTCTGATGGACGACGTGGGCTGGCTGGATCCGGGTTTCAACGGCGGCGGCGAGGCGGTGGGAAATCCGACGCCCAATATGGACCGCCTGGCCCACGACGGGTTAATCCTGACTTCGGCCTATTCGACTCCCAGTTGCACCCCGACGCGCGCCACTATTCACACGGGTCAGAACCCCCTGCACCACGGCCTGCTCCGCCCGCCCATGTACGGCGAGCCCGGGGGTCTCGATGGTGCGGTCACCCTGCCGGCCATCCTCCAGAAGCTTGGCTATGTGACCCAGGGGGTCGGCAAGTGGCACATGGGCGAAAACGAAGGCTCTCTGCCCCAAAACGTCGGTTATGATGACTATTACGGGTTCCTCGGGGTGTCCGACATGTACACCGAATGGCGGGACGTTTACTTCAACCCCGAAGTGGCTCTCAGTCCCGCCCGCTTCCAAATGATGGAGAAACTCGGGTTCGACCATAACAACGTCCATTGCGTCAAGGGCAAAAAGGGAGTGGAAAAAGTCTATGAGATCAACCTGACCACCATCCCTAATCTGGATCAGGATTGGTGTACCTACAGCGAGAAGTTCATCAAAAAAATGGCCGACGGCAAAAAGCCCTGGTTCCTCTACCACGCTACCCGGGCCTGCCATTTCGACAATTATCCGAATAATGAGTTTGCCGGCAAGTCCCCGGCGCGCACGGTTTACAGCGATGGCCTGGTCGAGGCCGACGAGATCCTGGGCCGGCTGGTGAAGGCACTGGAAGAAACCGGCCAACTGGAGAACACCCTCATCTTTTTCACTTCCGATAACGGCCCGGAGGGTGAAGTTCCGCCCCATGGGCGTTCCCCGTTCCGCGGCTTTAAAGGGTCCTCCTGGGAGGGCGGCGTCAGGGTCCCGACCTTCGTCTATTGGCAAGGCATGATCAAGCCCCGCCGGTGCGACGGTCTCTTCGACCTGGCCGATCTTTTTAACACCTGCGCCTCGCTGGCCGGCGCTCCCGGAGCCGCAGTCGCCAAGTACCTCCCCAAAGACCGCTATGTCGACGGGATCGACCAGGCCTCCTATCTTATTGCCGACAACGGCCAGGCCAACCGGCGCAGCCGGATTTACACCCTCAACCAGTTCTTCTCCGGCGTGCGCATCGATGAATTCAAGGCCCTGATGGCGGTGGAGTTGGAAAAAGCCATCTTTCCCCGGGGCTTCCAGGCGGGCTTCAGCGGCGAGGTGGTCACCCAGACCGGCGGGGTGCTGATGGTCAACCTCTACACCGATCCCCAGGAAGACGTCAACAGCGGCATCCGGCATATCCCGATGATGGTGCCGCTGGGGGCGGAGGCCACCCGCTACCAGGAAGTGCTGAAGAAGTACCCGCCGCAAATGAAGATTGGCTTTGGCAATTAGCGGGATTTTTGTCCGGGCGGGCGGGCTGCCAAGCAAAGGCATTTTTCTTTCTCGTTCCCAAGTGCAACTTGGGAACGAGAAAAAACTAGCCGGCTACTGGTCCTGCCGGCCCGGAGCATTTCCTTCACCACCAGTCCCATGAGGCCCAGGACCGCGTCCAGTTGCCAGAAGCGATCCAGATGCGACGGCACGGTAAAGGATACCTGGGCCGGAAATTCCTCATCCGCCTCCCAGAGGATCACTTCCACGGGCAGCTTCGGAAAGACCTGGAAGGCCAGGGCGCCGTCACCGCTGGCGCGCCTTGCCGCCCCCAGGAGGGCGCCAACCTGGAAGAAGCCGCTCAGATCCCGGCCGAACCGTTCTTCCAGGGGGGCGCTGGGAAGCGCATGGGGTCCGCTCTTTTGAAAAAAGGTGGTGGCGCCGGGCAGTTCCAGGGGACTGAGGGGCGGCCCCAGCGCCGCGGTATCGACATAAAGCAAGTAAAGTAAGGATATCAGGCAGAGGCGGAAACCCGGTTCCTCCGCCGGCGCGGCCGCCCGGAACACCCGCTGCTGAGCCAAATCCACCACGGCTGCCTGATTAAAGAAAGGGAAACGGAAGACATTCTGGTCGCGCCGGATGCCGGTGCGCCGGGCAATGTCGTCGGGATCGGCCTGACGCAGGTCCCGCCAAAATTCCTCATTTACTGCGGCGCAGTGGTTATAGAGCATGGATAAACCTCAGCAAATAACAGGGGCCGGGGGGTAGGGGCCAGGGTCAGTAAATGTATTTTCCCGACGCTTTCCTCCGATTAAGCCCCTTTATAATTGCCTGTCCCTAAAATGAATTTCCCGTAGTGCCATGGTCTCCATAAGACTCTCTTTCGACCCAAACAATGACAAGGCATTTATATTATAATTGTCCAGTAATTTAAGAACTTTCAACCTTTCAGAACATGGAATATTGAACTTCCATAAGACATCTTGTTTTGGGTTATTGCGAGCGAACACTTCTGAGTGTGGTGCATACATCCACTCACCATCTGGCGTAATATCATGAACGATGCATTTTGTATATTGGCTCTGTTGATTAAAATGCCGCCGATCCGTATTAACATAGGGTCCAAGTTTGTAGATGTATGGTCTATTACTACTCCTCCCCTTTAATCCAATTTCGCTTGTTGATTCTAAATATACATAAATTGATACATCTTCCTCACGCTGCAAAATATTTCTGAAGGCAAAATATGCTGCGACATATGGCGAACTGCTCCAATCAAGAAAGGGCGAAGGAAACCCATAATGGCGAAGATCTGCCATATAACTATATATTTCTTGAAACCTATTTTCACGATCACAAAATGCATGTGGTAATTCATTGCCATAATCACTAAGCCATTTATCGAATCCATCTGGATATGATGGTATGTTCCAATTTGCCCCTGTAAACGATTCAATGCCGAACTTTGCCACAAAAATCAAGTGATAATATTCCTTTAGCGTTATGCTTTTTTGCATATGGCGTTCGAGGGTAGTCTCAAGTCTATAACGTTTCTTTCCGTGCCCCCGATAAAGAAATTTCGACGGAGTTTTTTGTTCAAGGCGTTCGTATTCAAGTTTTTTAAGTTGCTCTTCGAATTCCTCCCAGCCATTTAAATCTTTTTCTTTCATAAGCAACCCCAATAAATTTGAAAGGGGCCAGGAATCAGTAATTCTGCTTTTCTACTGACCCCTGACCCCTGACCCCTAATCCCTAACCCCTTGCCCCTGTTATTCCGCGGCGGGTTCTTCTTCGGCCGGCACGGTCCGGGCCCGGACCTGCTTGGTCCGGCGCTCGTCGGCGGCGACTACGGTGAGTTCCAGGGGGCCGATGAGCACCTGGTCGTTGACCTGGGGGACCCGGCCCAATTCATGGATCAGGAGCCCGCCCACGGATTCGAACTTGCCTTCGGGCCGGGGCAGGTCGAAGTGGTCCAGGAGCAGCTCCACGTCCAGGCGGGCGTCCACCAGGACGGAGCCGTCCTCCTGGGGCACCAGCCGGGGCTCCAGGCTATCGTATTCGTCGTAGATTTCGCCGACGATCTCCTCCAGGATGTCTTCCAGGGTGATGAGGCCGGCGGTGCCGCCGTATTCGTCGATGACCACGGCGATGGCGGTCTTGCGCTCCACCAGGTCTCGCAGGAGGTCGCTGATCTTTTTGCTTTCCGGGACAAAGTAGAGGGGACGCAGGACCTTGGCCAGGTCCCAGGTGTCTTCCGGGGTCTGCCAGAAGACCAGGAGGTCCTTGGCCAGGAGGATGCCCTTGATGTGGTCGATGTCGCCGTCGAAGACCGGCAAACGGGAATGGCCGCTGTCGAGCAGGAGGCTGATGATCTGGTTGAGGGGGGTTTGCCGCTCCACCCCCACCATTTCCAGGCGGGGCACCATAATCTCCCGGACCAGGGTATCTTTGAACTCAAAGATGGACTCAATGAGCTCCCCTTCCTGCCGGGTGATGAGGCCCCGCTCTTCGCCCTCAACGATAATGTGCTGGATTTCGCGTTCGAAGTCCTCCGGCTGCTCCATGGCCGTCCGGCGGCCCAGCCGTTGCCGGAGACGCGTGAAGAAGCCGGGGGAAGGACTTTCGCCCTCGTCCATGCTTAACCTCGCAACTGCCCCCGCTCCGTACGCATGTGGTGTTCCACGGCTCTCACGTCCCGGGGGAACTCCAGGCCCCGGTCCAGGAGATTCTTCTCGTGGCGGGTGATGCCGAAGAGTTCGGTGGCATAAGCCACCGCCTGATCATGGTCGAATTCTTTGCAGGAAAAGATGTCCAGGCTGAGGTAGCCCCGCTCGGGGAAGGTGTGAACGCTGATGTGGGACTCGGCGATGAGCACGAAGCCCGATAGCCCCCAATCCTCCGGCACCTTGCCGTGATACTTGAAGACGTAAGGGGGCATGATCTTGGTCATCTGGATCAGGTCAGGGCAATGATCCAAAAACTGATATATGAGGTCCAGGTTCGTCAGCTGCTCATAACTGCATCCATAGCCATCCAAAGTCAGATGCAGTCCGAAGCCAGGCACCGGCTGTTTCAATAGTTTGTCCTCCTCGCACAGGGCTAAGCGTCACCGGGGATTGCCCGGCCGGCATACCACCTGCGCCGCCAAAGCGGCGCGGCCCCGGAAGATAGCTGCTCTTCCGGGGAGAGTAAGGTTTTGGGCCCCGGCAATGGTTCGGAGAGCACGAGGAAGGGAGCCTAGCGCCCCATATGTTTTTGCCCCGTAACCTTATAACCCCTCCGACCTGCGAAGGGGTCATGCGCATACGCCCGTCCCTTAATCAAGATTAATTCAGTTTATATAACCCGCGATGCGGGCAGGGTCAAGGTTTTTTTGTGACCTTCCCAGGGCTTGCCCGGGGGGAATTGCCAGATTTGTGCCTCGCGCCTATTGACGCCAAACGCCAGGGTGATAAATTTAAGCGGTCATGAAGAAGATAGGAGGACGATACTTGTGGCCCTAGTCGCCCCCTTCAAGGGGCTGCATTATAATCTTGCCAAGGTGCCGAGCCTGACCGAGGTGGTCACGCCGCCCTATGATGTGATCAAGCCCGCCGAGCGCGCCGCCTTCGCGGCCCGGAACCCCTATAACATGGTCAACCTGATTCTGCCCCAGCCCCTGCCCGGGGACGATCGGCTGCAGAACCGCTACACCCGGGCGGCCGCCCTGTTCCGCCAGTGGCAGCAGCAAGAGGTGCTGGTGCGGGATCCCCAACCGGCCTTTTACTATTGGGAGACCGATTTTGAGGTCCAGGGGCAGAAACACACCCGCAAGGGCCTGGCGGCCCTGGTGGGCCTGGAGCCCTTGAGCGGCGGGGCGGTCAAGCCCCACGAACAGACCTTCTCGGCGGCCAAGGCCGACCGCCTGGAATTGTTCAAACAGGCCCGGGCGCATTTTTCCCCGATCTTCTCCATTTATCCGGATCGTGACAACCAGGTCTTGAGCCTGTTGCAGGGCAACCTGCCGCCGGCCCCCCTGCTGGCCTTTGAAGACACCCTGGGATATCGGCAGCGCCTCTACCGGGTCACGGAGCCCGAGGTCTTGCGGGCGGCGCACCAGGCCATGGCCGGCCTGACCCTGTTCATCGCCGACGGCCACCACCGCTACGAGACCTCCCTGAATTATCAGAAGCTCCTGAAACAGCAGTATCCCCAGGCCTCCCCCCAGGCGGCCTTCAACTACACCCTCATGTACCTGTCCAACATCTTTGACCCGGACCTGGTCATCCTCATGGCCCATCGCCTCCTGGGCGGGCCCCGGGTAAAGCACCTGGATGAGGCCAGGGTCTTGGGGCGTCTGAAGGAATACTTCGAAATCGTCTCGCTGCCCGCGGCGGACGAGTTCGGCGAGGCTTACGAGGACTTCCTGCAGCAAACCCTGGCGGAGGCGCCGCCCCAGGAGACTGCCTTTATTTTACTGGGTTTCGGCCGCAAGGCCTGGCTGTTGAAGATGCGGCCCGGGGTGCGGCAAAAAACGCTGGCCCGGCAGATGCACCCGGCCCTGGCCCAACTGGATGTGGCGGTCCTGAATTATCTGATCTTTGAAAAGCTCCTGGGGCTGGACGCCAAGGCCCTGGATGACCAGGAAACCTTCAAGTATTCCAGCCAGATCAGCGAAGTCGTGGCCGCGGTGACCAAAAGGGATGCCCGCCTGGCCTTTCTGCTGAACCCCACCCGCATCGAACAGGTGCAGGAGGTGGCCTCCGCCGGTCTGACCATGCCCCGGAAATCCACCTATTTCTATCCCAAGGTGATGTCCGGGCTGATCCTGAATCCCATCGACCCGGCCGAGGAGATCCTGATTCCTGGCCGGCCCCTTGCCAGCCGGTTAATTTGAGAGTAAATTATTAAATGATTCGATCAAGGAGGCCCCGGTGATGGACGAGGACACCGTTTGCCGGTCGCGCATCCTGGTGGTGGACCAGGAAAATTGGGCCCGGGAATTTCTCACCTCCGTCATCAAACTCTGCGGCTACGAGGAATTCAAGCTGGCCAACTCCATCGACGAGGCCCTGGAAGCGGTGGCTGCCTGCCCCTATGATCTCATCATCGTCGACCTCAGACAGCCCCACCACCAGCGGCTCATCGAGCATGTCCGGTCCCACTATCCCGGCACCCGCTTCCTCATCATGGTGCAGCCGCGGGCCCAGGTCCACCACCTGGTCTATTATGAGCAGGTGGACATCGTCTACAAACCCCTGAGCCTGGATGAAACCGTGCGCAAGATCAGGCACGCCCTCCGCCAGAAACAACTGCACCAGGCCGAAGAAGAATTCCGGCGTCTGAAGCAGGAAGCCCTGAGGATATTTTTGAGTTAACAGATTAACCGCCAGGACCCCAAGAACACCAAGAAGAAAACCAAAGGCAGGATGGGTGCAACCTATCCTGCCTTCGACTTTTTCCTTGCCTCACAGCCGCACCCGTTGGGAGTCTTGACGCGAGATTTAGCCATGAGTGCTGCGCCCGGCACGGCGGAGGCCCGCCGGCGGTTCCGCCTCGCCGGCGCTGCCGGGGTCATAAGCCCGCAAGGTTGCCGCGGCCGTCAGGCCCGCGGCGCTGGCGCCGATGATCAAGTGGCGCATAAGACAGTAGTCAGTGGTCAGTAAAAAATGAACCGGCCTCATCAAGACCTGGTAATTCGAGTTGGCCGGGTCGGCCTATTGGCTTAATTTTAGAGCGGAATCACCTCGCCTGGGAAGAAAAATTGACCCCGCCGGCGGCCTTGCATAAATTTAATGCCTATAGTAGGTTGAGAATTCATTCAGCAGATCTGGGGCGCAGTGCGCACCCTGCTACCAAAATATACTTGCGCCGGAGGACAGGCATGAAAAAGATTACCCGGGCCCTGATCAGCGTCACCGATAAGAGCGGCATCGTCGAGTTCGGCCAATTCCTGGCCGGCCACCAAGTGGAGATCCTCTCCACCGGCGGCACCGCCAAGGCCTTGCGAGAGGGCGGGGTTAAGGTGACCGAGGTCTCGGACTTCACCGGCTTTCCCGAGATGCTGGACGGCCGGGTCAAGACCCTGCATCCCAAGATTCACGGCGGTATCCTGGGCCGCCGGGATCTCGCCAGCCATCAGGAGCAGATGGCCCGGCACGGCATCAAACCCATTGATCTGGTGGTGGTGAACCTTTATCAGTTTGAACAGGTGGTGGCCAAACCGGGCTGCTCCCTGGAGGACGCCATCGAAAATATCGACATCGGCGGCCCCGCCATGCTGCGGTCTTCGGCCAAAAACTATCAAGACGTGGCGGTGGTGACTGACCCGGCAGATTATCCCCACATCATGCACGAAATGAAATTGGGCAAAGGGGCCCTGAACCTGGCCACCCGCTTCGCCCTGGCCAAAAAGGTCTTCAAGCTCACCCACGAATACGACGGGGCCATCTACCGCTACCTGACGGACAAGGCGCCGGCCTGCTGATGACCCCCACGCCGGAGGCCATCACCCTGAGCCGGGGGCGCCGCATCGACCTGAGCGACCCTGATTACTACCAGGACCTGCTCACCGGCATCGTGGAGGAGATCCTGCACGAGTTGCTGGAACTGGAAAAGCTCAACCTCGAGTCTCTAAAACCAGAGGATTTCGACCAGGTGGCGGGCATCACCCAGATTCGCCTGCTCAACGAACTCTATTATTGCCTGGGGCAGCTGCGCAGCCAGGGGGTGGTCATCGAGGTAAAACAAGCCATCCAGGACCTGCGGGATTACTGGAACCGCTACATCGACAACACCAAGCGCCCGGCGGCCCTGAAATTCCAGGTGGACCCCCAGGAAGATCAAGTACAGTGAATAGCGGTCAGCTTTCAGCAGTCAGCTTTCAGCTAAATTTCATGGCCGCCCAGGGCCACCCCCAGGAAGCATTGTGTCGGGGCGGGTTTTAAACCAGCCCCGACAGGGTCTTTCACAGATATAGGGCGGCCTGTGGCCGCCGTTTTCGGCATGCACAGCACGCCCTATGACTCGGTGTCGACCTAATGAAAAGGGGCGACCCAGCGGGTCGCCCCTACGTGTCCCCGGTCTTCCCCTAAATCAACTCAGCAACAACTCCGCCTTCTGATAGTGCAGCCCAATATCCCGCCTTAAGGCCAACCGATTGCCCTGGTCATTTTCCCGGGGGATGACCCGGATCTTGCCGTTGTCAAAGGCGCTGAGCAGTCGCTGGCGCAGGATCTCCACCACCTGGCCCCGCTTTTGGTCCGGCTTGACCGTGGCGTTGGCCACCAGGTAGGCCACCCGGGAGCCGTCGGCTTTGAAGACGTCCTCGGCGTGATCCATGGCGGAGGGAACGATGGTGATCTTCTTCTTGTAGAAATAATCGAGATCGATCTCCAGGACCTCGCCCTTGGTCAGGGACCAGGGGTAGCCCTTCTGCTGCTTGGGGCCGCCGGGGCCGGTCACCAGGGCCAGGCACAGGGAGATTTGCTCGCGCCGCACCTCCGGCGTCACTTCCTGGAGATTCCCCGCCACCATGGCCTGCATCAGGGCCCCCAGATTGCGCAGCCGTTTGACGATGGGCTGGAACTCCGGCTCTCCGGGGCGGATGTTGATTTCGCAGACCCGGATGGCTTGGGGCTGAAAGTCCCCGGCAAACGAGACGAAACAGCCGGGATAAAGGACGCCCTGGCGCAGGATGCCGCGCTCGGCCATGATCTTGATGAGGGGCCGGGCGATGGTCTCTTCGGCCAGTTGCATCAAGGCCGGCGACTCCAAGGGATGCGGGGAGATGGACCCCATGCCGCCGGTAATGGGGTTGTCGAGGCCCGGCGGGCCTTCGAACCTCTCCGGGTAGTCCATGGCCGTGGGCAAAATTTGATGGTGGCCGTTTTTATCCACCAGGATGGTGAAGCTGATCTCCACCCCGGCCATGCGGGCCTCGATGAGCAGCGGCCAGGGTGATTTTTTGCCGCAGACCTGGGTGTAGGACTCCTTGTAGTCGTTCAGCAACAGGTCGTAGACCTCGCGGATTTCCCAGGTATTCAGGATGATGCGGGCGCCCTTGCCGCCGGCGCTGTAGGGGTACTTCAGGACCGCCCCGCCGTACTCGTGCAGGTATTCCAGGCAGCTGCCCAGTACGGCCCGGTAGTCCCGGGCGTCGACCTCGGTCCAGGCCGGGGCCACCGGGATGCCTGCCTCCTGGCAGAGGTGCTTGCAGGCAATCTTGTCGGCCTCCACGAAGGCGCCCTGTTGGGCGAGGCCGATGATCTTGCCGCCATGCCCGGCCTCGCTCACCAGGTCCACCAGCCCATCGAAGATCAGGGCCTCGGGCATGACCAGGGCCACGTCGAGGGCCCCGTCCTGAAAGGCCCGGATCAGGGCCTCGGCAAAGGCCGGAGCGGAATTGTTGGCGGTGGCCAGGAAATCCACCGGCCAGCCAACCTTCTGGGCCCAGGCCGGCATGGCCGGGGTGCCCCGCACCACCACCCCGCGATAGTCGCCGGGATAGAGCTCGCTGGTGGCCCGGCTGGTCTCCAGGGCGGCCAGCAAGGTCCGGCCGTCAGTCCCCACAAAGCCGATTTTGACTGGTTTCATGCGGTTCTCTTCTCCGAGGTCATCGTTTTGGGAACTAACTATAGCATCTGGCAGGCGGTTGAAAAAGACTTAAATCAACCATGGAAAAAGGTGTTGCTAAAACTTCTCCCGGGCTTTAGTCTATCACTAGTATTAAAATTTCTTAAGGAGCAGAGTCCATGAAGAAAGCTGTCATTATCCTAACTGTTCTCCTCCTGGCGCTGGTGACCGTGGCCTTGGCCGCCAACCCCAAACCGGCCTACAAGATAGGCAACGAGGTTTATGTCTGCAACTGTCCAGGGGACTGCCCTTGCCAAACCATCTCGAAGCAGGCGGGCAAGTGCCCCTGCGGTACAGACATGGTCAAGGCCAAGGTGACCGGGACGGTAAAAGGCGAGGTGACGTTGATGGCCCCGGGCTGGGAAAAGGACAAGGTTTTTAGCACCGAGGCAAAATTCGCCTGCAACTGCGGTCCCAAGCACGACTGCGGCACCATCAGCCAGAAGGCCGGTAAGTGTCCCCGCGGTAAGGAAATGAAGGCCGTCAAGAAGTAAACGAATTAGCGCCGGGGGCAGAGAGCCCTTCTGCCCCCAACGGCTTTCCCCCCGGATTTCCCCTTCAAGCCCGCCCCGTTCCGGCCTGGGTCTTGGCCTTCACCTTGGCGTTGAATTTCACGGCGTCGATGACGAACCTGACGTGGTGGCCCTGGGAGATGGCATCCACGCCGTCGTCCGCGGTCAGGGAAAAGGTGAGTTTGCGCCCCTCCACCTTCTCCAGCAGGCCCCGGACGGTGACCGTCAGGCCCGGCGGGGTAGCGGCCGTGTGGCTCAGGTCCACGTGGATGCCCACCGTTTGCTCCCGGGGCCAGTCCAGGTGGGGATTGAGGGCCCGGATGCAGGCCCATTCGAAGAGCCCCACCATATAGCCGGTGGCCAAGACCTGCGGCATCTCCTGGAACTCCGGGGACTCGGGATAGAGATAAGGCACGGTCTTCTCCTCCGGCACCGTGAAGCGGAACTCAAAGGTGAGGCCGGGTTGCAGGGAATCTTTCATGGGACACCTCCAAACAGCTACTAATTATTAATCCAGAAGATGAAATTGCCTGAGATATTCTCGTAGTTTCCGCCGATTTTCCTGATCAAGGTGAGGACAATCGTTGCAGCCTTGCGCCCCCTGGCTCACCTGCACGGCGAACACCAGGCAGGTGGGCTGGCCGCAAGCCCGACAGTTGGTGTGCGGCAAGAGTTTAAAGATTTCAAAGATGCGAGGTGGGGTGGCCACCTCGAAACTTGGGACAATTTCTCCTCGCCCCTCCCAGGTGGCATTGATCTCCTGGCGCAGCCACTCCAGGATCTCCTCCGCCTCGGTCTGATCTTTGACGATATTGATGGCAATCTCATGGGCGGTTAAGGTTATCATTTTGGCCCGATATTTTAAGGTCAGTGATGGCGGGGCCGGGCAAAATTCATACCCTTTCAACCTGGTATTGAGATAAGGGAGCACCTCGCTGAGGTCGCCGTCGGGTTGGGCAAAACAGCGCAGATGTTGGGCGGAGGGGTTAGGCGGCCGCACAAATCTTGTCTGGTATCGGGCTACGAGCATGGCCTTTGCCGGGTGAATTTCGCGCTTGATTTTTTTTAATCTTCCGCTAATTTTAAAGATAAGTAAAATTCATAATTTTAATATCTTTTATAAATAATTCTTATGGAATGGCAGCAGCTCCTCGGCTTTTACCAGGTGGCCCGGCTGGGCAGCTTCACCAGGGCCGCCGCCGCCACCTACCGGACCCAATCGGCCCTGAGCCAGCAGGTCAAGGCCCTGGAAGAGGAACTGGACTGCCGGCTCCTGGAGCGTCTGGGCCCGCGGCAATTGCGCCTCACCCCGGCTGGGGAAAAGCTCCTGGATTTTTCCCAGGCGCTGTTGGCCAGATTTGCGACCCTCAAAGAGGAGCTCAATGAAATCAAGGGCCAAAACCAGGGTGGCCTGCGTCTGGCGGCGCCCTTTACCACCCTGTACCACTTGCTGCCTAAATTCCTCCAGGTCTATCGGCAGCAGTTCCCCAAGGTGGACCTGATCCTGCTGGACCGCTCCCAGTCGGCCGTGATGGCCCTGGTGAAAAACGGCGACATCGATTTCGGTCTGGCCCTGGCATCTCAGGTCCCCCGCGGCCTCCTGGCCTTGCCGTGGCAGCCGGTGCAGACGGTCCTCATGGTGCCCCGGGACCATCCCCTGACGCACTTAAAGCGGGTCACGCTGCGGCAGATCGCCCGTCACCCCCTGATTCTGCCGCCCCGGGGCCCGGAATACCCCGGGCGCCGGGTCCTGGACGAGCAGTTCCGGAAATTGGGCCTGAGCCCAAACCTCGTCATGGAATCGGCCAACGTGGAGTTGAGCGCCCTTTACGTGGAAATGGGCCTGGGGGTCTCCTTCGCCACCCTGGCCAAGGCACTGCCCGAAATGTCTTGGCGCAACCTGGCCTTTTTACCCCTGCCCCGCTACTTCCAGCCCGACCACCTGGCCGTGGTCCTGCGCCGCGACAAGGTCCTCACCCTTTACAAGAAGGCCTTTATAAATCTCCTCTTTGGGGATACAATCCTGCCTTGAGTAGCTGTCAGCTTTCAGCAAGGCAAGTCAATAACCCCGTAAGCAGTAATATTGTCATCCTGAGCAAAGCGAAGGATCTCGCATTTAGGAACAACCGATGAAACGACGCATCTATCTGCACATGAAGTCCCTGGAAGAGGCCCGGGCGCTCTGGTTGGCCCGGTTTGATCCGCAAGCCCCAACGGCCCCCGAAGAGGTGGCCACGATTGCGGCCCGGGGCCGGGTGACCGCGGCCCCGGTCATGGCCCGGAGGTCTTCCCCCGCCGCCCACCAGGCGGCCATGGACGGTTTTGCGGTGTCTGCCGCGGCCACCTTCGGGGCTACCCCGGATAATCCCAAGCTTTTGCCTTTGGGGCGGGAGGCCTTTCCGGTCAACACCGGCCACCTGATGCCGCCCGGCGCCGACGCGGTCATTATGGTGGAGCAGATCCCGGACCCGGAGGCCGATCCCATCGTCATCGAGGCCCCCATCTTCCCCTGGCAGCACGTGCGCCGGGTGGGCGAAGATCTGGTACTGGGGGAAATGGTCCTGCCCGAAGGAACCGAGATCTCGCCTTGGGCCCAGGGGGCCTTGCTGGCCGCCGGGGTGACCCGGGTCTCGGTGCGCCGCATCCCCAAGGTGGCCATCATCCCCACCGGCAGCGAGTTGGTGCCGGCCGCGGAACTGGATCAAGAACCGGAGTCCGGCCGCCTGCCGGAGTTCAACTCGGTCATCCTCTCGGGCCTGGTGGCCGAGGCAGGGGGCGAAGCCACGGTCTTCCCCGTCGTCCCTGATGACCCGGCCTTGCTCATTACCGCTTTAAAGAAGGCCCTGGCCGACGCCGACCTGGTGCTGATCAATGCCGGCTCCTCCGCCGGCACCGAGGATTACACCTATCAGGCCATCTCGACCCTGGGCGAAGTGCTGGTCCACGGGGTGGCCATGATGCCGGGCAAACCCACCCTCCTGGGGGTCGTGGCCGGCAAACCCGTCATCGGCAACCCGGGCTATCCGGTGTCCGCGGTCCTGTCCTTCGAGCAGTTCGCCGCGCCCCTCATCAGTGGGCTGGCCGGGAAGCGCCTGGAACCCCGGCCCACCCTGACGGTCCATCCGGCCCAGAACCTGCCGTCCAAACCCGGCCTCACCGAATTCATCCGGGTGACCCTGGGGCGGGTGGGCGATAAGGTCATCGCCACCCCCCTGCCCCGGGGCGCCGGCACCATCACCTCGCTGGTGCGGGCCGACGGCCTGCTGACCGTGCCTTCCCTGAGCGAGGGCCTGGAGGAGGACCGGCCGGTGACCGCCGAGCTGCTGGTGGCCCCGGAGGAGATCGAGGGCACCCTGGTGGTCCTGGGGAGCCACGACAACACCCTGGACCTGCTGGCCACCCTGCTGCGCCGCCGGGACCCGCGGCTGCGCCTCTCTTCGGGCCATGTGGGCAGCCTGGGGGGCCTGATGGCCCTGAGCCAGGGCCGGGCCCACCTGGGGGGCAGCCACCTGCTGGACCCGGAGACCAACACCTATAACGTGCCCTTCATTAAGCGCTACTTAACCGGCGTGCCCCTGAAGCTCATCAACCTGACCTGGCGCCAGCAGGGCCTGATGCTGGCCCCGGGCAACCCCAAGCAGATCCGCACCATCAAGGACCTGGTCCGTCCCGGGGTGCGCTTCATCAACCGGCAGCGGGGCGCCGGCACCCGCCTGCTGCTGGATTTTCTGCTCCACGGGGAAGGCCTGGAGGCCAGGGCCATCCAGGGTTACGACCGGGAGGAGTACACCCACATGGCCGTGGCGGTGAACGTCTTTTCCGGCACCGCGGACGTGGGCCTGGGCATCCTGGCGGCGGCCAAGGCCCTGGGGCTCGATTTTCTTCCCCTGCTGCCGGAGCGCTACGACCTGGTAGTGCCGGAGAGCACCTTCGGCGAAGCCCGCTTCCAGGTCTTGCTGGCGGTCATCCGCTCCCCGGAATTCCGGGAAGGGGCTCTGGCCCTGGGGGGCTACGACCTGAAGGACTGCGGCCGGATCCTCTGGGAGCAATAACCCCCCGGTGGACAAGCACCTCAAGGATGGTTACCTGTTCTAGTGCATCCCGGCAGCCCGATTCTTCGGTGCCTGCCTACCGCACGAGGTGGCGCTATGCAGAAGATTTTGACCATCATTAAACGTGAATTACTTGAAGTTATACCCCCGGCGATTTTTTTCTTTGTGGCCTTCAACGTGATCCTGTTTTGCAAAAAGCTGATGCTGGAACAGTACGGCATCGAGTTTTCCGGCTTCGTTAACGCCACCATAGGCGCCTTGATTGTCGCCAAGGTCGTGCTGATCGCGGATGGAATCCCGTTCATCAATAAATACCCGGATAAACCATTAATCTATAATGTTGTCTGGAAGACCATCCTTTATATATTGGTCGCTTTTGTCGTGCGGTTCTTGGAATACCTTATACCTCTGTGGTGGCAGCATCGTAACTTTAGCCTTGCTATTGAGCATCTCTTGAATGAAATTATCTGGCCACATTTCTGGGCGATACAAATTTGGCTTGTTTGCCTTTTTTTCGTCTATGTGTCTTTCCGGGAACTCGCCCGCACCCTGGGTGAAGAAAGGTTTCTCAAAATCTTCTTCGGCCTTCAGAGGTCCACGAACCCGGCTCGGCCTGAATAGCCAAACGGCGAACCCGCAGGCCCCCCCTGACCTGGCGCCTGGTGGGGCGGCCGTCCCTGGCCGCCCTCTAAACTTTATTGAGACGTTGAAATAATGCCCAGAAATATCAAGGTATTGCTAATCGTTTCGTTAATGGCTGCAATATCACTTGGTTATTGCGCCCACCGCGCTCTTGCCGCCCATGATCAGCCGGTCAATCTCTATCTCTTCTGGACCAAGGGCTGCCCCCATTGCGCCGCGGAAAAAACCTATCTGGCGCAATTGGCCAGCCGGGACCAGAATCTCAAAATTATTACCCTGGAGTTGACGGAATCTCGAGAAAACCTGGAGTTGTTCAGGAAGGTGGGCGAGGCGCTCGGCGCCGACGTCTCCGGCGTGCCCTTCACGGTGGTGGGCGAGCAGTATGTCATCGGCTGGCTGAATGAAGCCACCACCGGAGCGGCCATTGACCAGGCGGTGGAAGAGGCGCGCCGCACCAAGGCTCCCGATGTGGTGGCCAGTCTCATGGCCCCTCACCTGACGCCGATTTCCCCGGAAAAGAAAGCGATCCCGGAGAAACTGACCCTGCCGTTTTTCGGGGAAATAGAAATAAAGTATCTCTCCCTGGGCTTGATCACCGTGATTATCGGGGCCCTGGACGGCTTCAACCCCTGCGCCATGTGGGTCCTGGTCTTTCTCATCAACCTGCTTCTGGGCATGGAAGACCGGCGGAAGATGTGGATTCTCGGCGGCACGTTTCTCTTCACTTCAGCCTTCGTCTACTTCCTCTTCATGACCGCCTGGCTCAATTTTTTGATCTTCGTGGGCTTTATTAGCTGGATCAGAATCGCCATCGGCCTGGTGGCCCTGTTGGCCGGTTTTTATAATTTGCGGGAATACTTCACCAACCGGGCCGGAGTCTGCAAGCTGTCCGATACCGAGAAACGCCAGAGGCGGATGGCAAGGCTCAAGGAGATCGTGCAAAGCAAAAAATTTATCCTGGCCCTGGTTGGCCTCATCTTGCTGGCCTTTGCGGTCAACCTGGTGGAACTCATCTGCTCCGCCGGTTTTCCGGTAATCTATCTGCAGATCTTAAGTTTGACCCCCATGCCCTTCTGGCAATATTATCTTTACCTGGCCTTGTATATCTTTATCTTCATGCTGGACGATCTGATCGTCTTCATCGTGGCCATGATCACCCTGCAATTGTTGGGCCTGGGAACCAGGTACAAGCAAGCGTCCAATCTGATCGGCGGCGTCTTGATGCTGATTCTGGGAGGGTTGCTCATCCTCCGCCCCGACGCCCTGATGTTCGGTTGAGTAGCCTCCGCCAGTCAGCGGTATTTTAAAATCCGGGACACTTCCTATTTTTCTTAATTTTTATAACCGCCAGATCAGATTTGCCTTGAAAAATAGGAGGTGTCCTATTTTTCGACTTGCGGGGCTGGAAATTCCCAACGCGGGTGATTACCTGAAAATCACGGCCAGGCATTCTCAAGCTGGGTCATCCAATCGCGCAGCCCGGAGGCGGCTATGAGATTAAGGTCCACGAAATCGGTCTTGCTGCTGGTTTGGCTCATACTCTTAGTGCTCCCAGCGTTTATCGGCGCCGGGGCCGCGGCCCAATCCGGCCGGGTGACGCCGGCCCAATATTCCCAGGGAGAATCGGGGTCCGGCGGCTCCTTGCAGATTAGCATCCGATCGGAGGAGGGCGCACAATATCCGCCCGGGGACCTGGTGCTGAGCGATCCCTTTGCCCGGATGACCGGCTCCGATTCCCGCGCCAACTACACTTATCAGGAAATTCCCGGCGCCACCTACAGCAATGAGACTATCTCATCCCGGCAGCAAGCTTTGCGGCTCTATGTTGACCCTGCGGTGAGCGGCACTTACAGCTTGCGGGTGATCGGGGTGGATGCCGGCAGCTACCTCCTGTCCATGAAGGGTTATGATCGGGCCGGGAACCACGCAGATTTGCGCTTCACCGCCAGCCTGCAACCGGGAGAGGTGCACCATTACGTGATCCACTATTCCAACCAGGGCGGCGCCAGCCTCAGGGCGCGGCGGACCCCGGCCGCCGAGTAACGAGTCCGGGACCGAGGAATCTTAGCCAGCTCCACAGGAGATTATGCCATGCAGTTGCAAGGTTCGCAGACTCAAAAAAACCTGCTCATCGCCTTCGCTGGGGAGTCCCAGGCCCGGAACCGCTACACCTTTTATGCCGGTGAGGCCCGGAAGGCTGGGTACGAATACATCGCCGCCATCTTCCAGGAGACCGCGGACAACGAAAAGGAGCACGCCAAGGTCTTTTACCAGCACCTGGGGGAGGGCACCGCCGAAATTTTTGCCGGGTATCCCTTCCACCTGGGGGACACCCTGAGCAATCTAACGGCCGCGGCCGAGGGGGAAAATTACGAGTGGACCACCCTCTACCAGAACTTTGCCGAAGAGGCTGCCAAAGAGGGCTTCAAGGAGATCGCCGCCTCCTTCCGGGAGATCGCCAGGGTGGAAAAATTCCACGAGGCCCGCTACCGGGCCTTGCTGGAGCAGGTCAAGCATAACACCGTGTTCCACCGGGAGGAGGCCACCACCTGGCACTGTCGCAACTGCGGTTTTATCGTCAAGGGGAAGGATGCCCCGGAGGTTTGCCCGTCTTGCAAGCATCCCCGGTCCTATTACGAGGTGCTGGCGGAAAATTATCTCTGAGATGGGCGGAGGCGGCGGGGTTCGCGCCAAGGCCACCGGGCCAACCCCGCCTTTAAATCGGCGCCGCGGCGCCATTAAGGTTAGTTATTTCGGCAAACGGCTCCCGCCGGAGGCGCCCTGGTGGGACGGCTGGGGCTCCGCGAGACGTTTGGCCACCACAAAGGTGTCCTGGTAGTAGGATTGCCGCAAGTCGGTGATGGTCACGCCGTTGCGTCGGTTGGAGGCGTGGATCATCTTTCCCTCACCCAGGTAGATGCCGACATGCCCGATATGCCGCCCCCCGCGCCTGAAAAAGAGGAGGTCCCCGGCCAACAGCCTGGAAAAATCCATGGTCCGGGCCACCAGCCTGCCGGCCTGGGCCTGCTCAGGGCTGGAGCGGGGCAGGTCGATATTGGCTTTTTGGTAAATATATTGCACAAATCCCGAGCAATCGGTGGCGTGGCCGCGCTGTAAGGAACCGCCTCGCCGGTACGGGGCGCCTAAATAACCGCAGGCCTGTCGCAGGACCTGGTCCGGGAGATTTACCGGTTCCAACCGGTTATACAGCCGGGTGGCAAGGGGTGACAGGTTATTTAATGGCGAGGTGAAGCGGGGCTGGGGGGCCGCCAGTTTTGGGAGGCTCAGCCCGCCAACCAGCAACCGTCCGTCTCCTTGGGAATCCGGCTTTATCCGCGTCAGATTTTTTAAGGAATTGGCGCTTCTGAAAAATCTCTCTTGGCCGTCCGTTTCAAGATAACCTGTCATCCGGTCTGCCACTGCGGTTGCCTCGCTGAGGCGACTGGGACTCTGGGGCCGCAAGGCTTGAGCCTGATGAGATGATAAAATCAGGGTCAAAGTCAACACGGTGCCGCCAATTATGCGTTTCGCCATCCAAACCTACCTTGGTTGTGGGGTTAATGATGATGCGGCTCGCAGTTCATCTGGGGGGCAGGAGCGGGAAGACTGCCGCGGCTGTCGCTGAGAAAAAAATCTAAGGTCATGGCATTTAGGGTCCGAGGGCAGACCTCAGCGAAGTTTTGTGCTCCTGTTAATATGGCTTGAGTATTATTAAAGAAGGCGAACCGAACTGGTCGCCGGGAACCAGGCGGCCTTTGGGAGAAGGAGAGGCAGAGGGGGCGGCTCCCAAAGGATCCAAAACCGCCCGCATGATTTTGTATTGAAGAAATTATACCTATAATAAAAATATTGTCAAGAACAAACGCCCCCAGCTCTTGACGCCTGGGCCGGCCTTGCCTGGCCAGTCCTTGGACCCCGGCGGCAGCCTTCCCAGGCCATTTTTTTTAAGTCCCAAATTGAACTTAATCGTGGTAGAATTGAATCAATATTATAACAAGGGTACAAGTTATCCGGCCGGGCCCAGGAATTACCGGGATGGAAGGCTTTTACCCTGTCTGGGCCTCCTGGTGGAGGGGCCGGACTAACCCCATTTATAAAACGCTCCACGACCGGAGCCCCAACCAGATCATAGTCGAAGGAGGGAGAGCGTGTTTAAGAGGATCTTGGTTCCGCTGGATGGCTCAGATTTGGCAGCTAAAGTTCTTTCCCAGGCCGAGGACATGGCGAAATCGTTTAATGCCCAACTGGTCTTGCTGACGGTGGGCTCCGAGGAGGTGGGCGAGGTTGTCGAGTCTTCTCCGAAGGCTAAGGACGAAGCGGTGGCCCGGCTGCCGGGCGTCAAGTACCTGCAGCAAACCGCCGCGGCCTTGCAGGCTAAAAACTTAAATGCCACCTGGGTCTATGCGCAAGGCACTCCGGGCCATGTGATTATGACTTATGCCGCTGACCACCAAATCGATCTCATCATCATGGCCACCCATGGCGCCGGCGAGATTGCCTGGCTGCTGGGCAGCGTGGCCCAGAGGGTCGTCAGCCACTCCCCGGCCCCGGTTCTCTTAATTCGGGTGTTGGGGCCGAAACCGCCCGAGCATAAAGATGAACTCGATTATTTTTCCATGTAACCGGCCTTTTCGGGCCCAGCCGGACCAACGTAGGATTAACCAAGCAGAGGAAGGGACGGAAGAATGAATGCTTTAACCCTGGTCTTTGTCTCCTTATGCGTGTTTGCCCTGGCCTATCGGTTTTATGGCCTGTTCATCGCCAACAAGGTGCTGGAACTAAAGGTGGAAAGGTTGACGCCGGCGGATAAAATGGCCGACGGCATCGATTATGTCAAGACCAATAAATTTGTCCTCTTTGGCCATCATTTCGCCGCCATCGCCGCGGCCGGGCCGCTGTTGGGACCGGTCCTGGCCGCCCAATACGGCTATTTGCCGGGCGCCCTGTGGATCATCATCGGCGCGGTGGTCGCCGGCGCGGTGCATGATATGGTAGTGCTCTTCGCCTCAGTGCGCCACAAAGCCCAGAGCCTGGCCAAGATCGCCGAGAGCGAAATCGGCAAGGTCGTGGGCGGCGTGGCCTCGGTGGCCATTCTCTTCATTCTCATCCTCACCCTGGCGGGCCTCTCCCTGGCAGTGGTCAACGCCATGTTCTCCAGCCCCTGGGGCACCTTCACGGTCTTTTCCACCATCCCCATCGCCCTGTTGATGGGAGTATATCTGCACGTCTGGCGGCCCGGCGACGTCCTGGGCGCCAGCATCATCGGCGTCGTCCTGCTGTTTGCGGCGGTCCTGGCCGGCCCCTATATCGTGGCACATCCGGCCCTGTCCTCCTTTTTCACCATGAGCAAGAATCAAATTGCCATCTTTATCCCGATCTACGGCTTTGTGGCTTCGGTGCTGCCGGTCTGGCTGCTCCTCTGCCCCCGTGATTATCTCTCCACTTATCTGAAAATCGGCACCATCGCCGCCCTGGCCCTGGGAATTTTATTTGTCCGGCCCACCTTCATGATGGAGCCGATCACCAAGTTTGTCCATGGCGGCGGCCCGATCTTTCCCGGGGCGGTCTTTCCCTTTGTCTTTATTATCATTGCCTGCGGGGCCTTATCCGGCTTCCATGCCATCATCGGCACCGGCACCACCCCCAAGATGATCGGCAATGAACGCGACGTCCTATTCGTGGGCTACGGCGCCATGCTGGTGGAAGGCTTCGTGGCCATCATGGCCCTGATCGCCGCCTGCGTGCTAATGCCGGCGGACTACTTCGCCATCAATGCGGCGCCCGCGGCCTTTGCCAAACTCGGCATGAGCACGGTCCATCTGCCTGACCTGGCCAGGTCGGTGGGGGAAAACATCCAAGGCCGGCCCGGCGGGGCGGTGTCCCTGGCGGTAGGCATGGCCTACATCTTCTCCTCCATCCCCTTCATGGAGCACCTGATGGCTTACTGGTACCACTTCGCCATCATGTTCGAGGCAGTCTTTATCCTCACCGCGGTGGATACCGGCACCCGGGTCGGCCGCTTCTTCCTCCAGGAAATGATCGGCAAATTCATCCCCAAATTTCTGGAGCGGCGCTGGATACCCGGCATCATCATCACCAGCTTTCTCTTCGTGCTCTCCTGGGGCTATCTGGTCTATACCGGTGATATCACCAACATCTGGCCGTTGTTCGGCATGAGCAACCAGCTCCTGGCCTCCAGCGGCCTGATCATCACCACCTGCATGATTATCCGGATGAACAAGGCCAAATACGCCTGGATCACCGCGGTGCCGGGGATCTTCATGGCCTTTATCACCATGTGGGCCGGCTACGAAAACGTCATGAACTTTCTCCCTAAAAAGCTCTACCTGTTGGCCACCATGGCCATTATCATCATGCTGCTCATGGTGGTCGTCTTCGTGGGGGCCTTCAAGAGGTGGGCTGAGCTCCTCCAGATCAAGACCACGGTCTGGGACGATGCCGGCGATAAGGTCCTGGAAGTGGTGCCGGAATAACGGCGGCCATCAAAAATCGTAGGGGCGGTGTGTGGGCCGCCCCTGCGTCTTCCATCTTGTTAAAAGTTATGGCTAAACCAAAAGAAAATTATAGATTTGTCCTTTGCATAGAGAATAAGGACTGTGATGATTTGGAAAAACGCAAGATTTATAAGATGCTTCCGGATGAGGAGGCCGAAAAGGAGGGATACATCAGGGTAATCGATGAATCAGGTGAAGATTATCTTTATCCCCAATCTTATTTCATTATTGTCCAATTGCCCCGCGAAGCCCAAGAGGCGCTACAATTATCAAAATAACCTCTTCTTAGGCTCCCGATGACAATTAATTTTCTGGGACTGTTGGTTTTTTCTTATCTCCTGGGCTCCGTGCCCTTTGGGTTATTGGTGGCCCGGGCCCTGGGAGGGCCTGACCCCAGTGCCCAGGGGAGCGGCAACCTGGGGGCCGCCAACCTTTACCGCCTGTTGGGCCTCAAGGGCGGCGGCCTCACCCTGCTGGGCGACGTCCTCAAGGGGGCCCTGCCCACGCTCCTGGCCCGCTACTGGCTCGCCTTGGGCCCCTGGCAAGACGCCGCGGTGGCCCTGGTGGGGGCGGCCGCGGTCCTGGGGCACGTCTTTCCCGTGTACCTCGCCTTTCGGGGCGGCAAAGGCGTGGCCACCACCTTTGGGGTGGTGACGGCGCTCTGCCCCTGGGCCGGCTTGAACCTGGTCCTGGTCTATCTCTTGGCCCTGAGCCAGACCCGCATCTTTTCCATCAGCGCCCTGATTGCCGCCTGGCTCCTCCCCGTGGCCCTGGGCCTCTTTTCCGACTCCAAGGCCTATCTGCTGCTGGCCGGAGCCCTCTCGGGGCTGATCCTGGTCTGCCACCGGGACAACCTGAAGCGCTTTTTCCGGGGCGAAGAACCGCGGCTGTAGATCGCTGGGGCAGAAAAACTTTCTGAGGAGGGGGCCGGGAGCCGACAGCCCCCCGCCTGGCCCCGGAGGATACGGGGCGGCGCCTGCTGGTAGGGGCGGTTTTAACTCCCTCCTACCTCGTCCAGACGCCGGCGCCACCAAAGACAATTTTGTGGCAGGCCCTTGACAGGCCCGCCAATTTAAGCGAACCTTTATCCCTGCCGAACTAAACTCCTGCCCCTGGCTGGCAAATCCAAAAATCGGTTATAATTTAAAAATATGCCTAAATCATTGCTTATTGTCGAATCACCCACCAAGGCCAAGACCTTGCAGAAATATTTGGGGAGCGACTATATGGTCCTCTCCAGCAAAGGCCACGTCAAGGACCTGCCCCCTCATGAACTGGGGGTGGACCTGGAACGCGATTTTCAGCCTAAATACGTCACCATCCTGGGCAAGGCCAAGGTCATCCAGGAGCTGAAGAAGGCCGCGGCGGATATTCCCGAGATCTACCTGGGACCCGACCCGGACCGGGAAGGCGAGGCCATCGCCTGGCATATCGCCGAGGCCCTCGGGGAAAAGGACCATCACTTTCACCGCGTCCTGTTCCTGGAGCTGACCCAAAAGGCCATCAAGGAGGCCCTGGCCCACCCGGTGGCCCTGGATCGGCCGCGCTTCGAATCACAGCAGGCCCGGCGGGTCCTGGACCGCCTGGTGGGCTATCAGATCAGCCCCATCCTCTGGCAAAAAGTCAAGACCGGCCTGAGCGCCGGCCGGGTGCAATCCGTGGCCCTGCGCCTGGTGTGCGACCGCGAGCGGGCCATCCTGGCCTTTGTGCCGGAGGAGTACTGGTCCCTGGACGCCTGCCTCGCCGGCAAAAAGCCGCCCCGGTTCCTGGCCCACCTGCTGAAGCAGGGCGCCAAGGCCATCAAGCCCAATAGCGCCGGGCAGGTGGAGAAGATCCTGGACGACCTGGAAGCCGCCGAGTTCCGGGTGGCCAGGATCGAAAAGAAGCCGCAGAAACGTAATCCCGCGCCGCCCTTCATCACCAGCAGCCTGCAGATGGAGGCCAACCGCAAGCTCCGCTTCTCCCCCAAAAGGACCATGTCCCTGGCCCAAAAGCTCTATGAAGGCATGGACCTGGGGGACGAAGGCCCGGTGGGCCTCATCACCTACATGCGGACCGACTCCACCCGAGTGTCGGGCGAGGCCCTGGAGGCGGTGCGGCAATTCATCGGCGACACTTACGGGGCCGACCATCTACCCAAGGCTCCCAATAAATACAAGAGCCCCAAGGGGGCCCAGGAGGCCCATGAAGCCATCCGCCCCACCGGGGTGAGCCGCCGGCCCCAGGACCTGAAGCCCTTTTTGAGCAAGGACGAACTGGCCCTCTACGACCTCATCTGGCGCCGCTTCGTGGCTTCCCAGATGGCCCCGGCCATCTTCCAGCTGACCACCGTGGACCTGCAGGCGGGGGATTATCTGTTCCGGGCTACGGCCTCGGTGCTGCAGTTTCCCGGCTTCACCGCGGTCTATCAGGAGTCCCGTGAGGTCGAAGAGGAGGAAGCCGCGGCCAAGCTGCCTCCTTTAAAGGAAGGGGAGGTGCTGGAGTTGCGGGATTTTGACCCTCAGCAGCACTTCACCAAGCCGCCGGCCCGTTTCACCGAGGCCTCCCTCATCAAGGAGCTGGAGGTCCAGGGCATCGGCCGGCCCAGCACCTACGCCACCATCCTCAGCAATCTCCAAGACCGCCTTTACGCGGTCAAAGAAAAGGCCACCCTTAGACCCACGGAAATGGGCCTGGTGGTGAGCGACCTCCTGGTGGAAAATTTTCCGGGCATCATGGACCTCAAATTCACCGCCACCATGGAGACGGACCTGGACCGGGTGGCCGAAGGGCGGGTCTCCTGGCAGCAGATCATGCGGAATTTCTACCAGCCCTTCGCCCGGGAACTGGATGCGGCCAAAGGCGGGATGCGCAAGGTGAAGAGCGTCCCCACCGAGCTCAAATGCCCCGATTGCGGCGCCAACCTGCTGGTGCGCTGGGGCAAAAACGGGGAATTCCTGGGATGCTCCGCCTATCCCAAGTGCGCCTTCACCGGCGACTTCAGCCGGGACTCCCAGGGGCGCCTGGTGCTCTTGGGGGCAGAGGGCGCGGCCGGGTCGGGCGAGGCCTCGGCGGCTCGACCCAGGGCCGCGGCCACCGGCCTCAAGTGCCCAAAATGCCAGAAGGAACTGCTGGTGCGCCGGGGCCGGATGGGGGAATTCCTGGGCTGTTCCGGTTACCCCAAATGCAAATTCACCCAGAATCTCACCCGGGATGCCCAGGGTAATCCGGTCCCCGTGGATAAAGAAGCAGAAATCGCCGCCTATCCCTGCCCCCGGGAAGGCTGCACCGGCGGCCTGTTAAAGCGCCGCTCCCGCCGCGGCTTCTTTTACGGCTGCAGCAACTACCCCAAATGCGATTTCACCTCGAACCAGCCGCCCCTGGAGGGGCCTTGCCCCCAATGCGCCTTCCCCTGGCTGATAAAAAAAGGCAAGAAGATCCTCTGCCCCAAAGATGAGTGCGACTACCAGGTTGCGGCAGTGGCTGAGGCCAACGGGTAAAGACTGTTTTCTGTTTTCCGTTTTCTGTTTTCTGTAAAAGCAAAGACAAAACCCCGCCAGAATTTCCAGACCGAGACGAGATGCTATTCGCACAAGACCTACTCATTTAAAAATGACCATCAGAAAACAGAAAACAGAAAACAGAAAACCGCCTTTCCATCATCGGCGGCGGACTGGCGGGCAGCGAAGCCGCCTGGCAGGCGGCCCGCCGCGGCGTCCTGGTGCGCCTCTACGAGATGAAGCCCCGGAAGTTTTCCCCGGCTCACAGCTCGCCCTTGCTGGGGGAACTGGTGTGTAGCAACTCGCTCCGGGCCGAAGCCCGGGAAAGCGCCGTGGGCCTGCTCAAAGAGGAGATGGCGCCGGCTTAATTCCCTCATCCTGGCCGCGGCAGAGGCCACCCGGGTGCCGGCGGGCCGGGCCCTGGCGGTGGACCGGGAGGCCTTTGCGGCTTACATTTCCCAGGCCTTGGAGCAGGAACCCCTGGTTGAGATCGTCCGGGAGGAAGTCACCGACCTGGACCTGGCCGGCATCACGGTCCTGGCCACCGGACCCCTCACCTCGGATGGTCTGGCCGCGGCCTTGGGAAACCTCACCGGCCAGGATAACCTCCATTTCTACGACGCCATCGCCCCCATCGTGACGGCGGAATCCCTCGATATGAGCAAGATCTTCCGGGCCTCCCGCTACGGGGCCGGGGACGACTATCTCAACTGCCCCTTCAGCGAAGAGGAATACGCCGCCTTTTATCAGGCCTTGATGCAGGCGGAGCAGGTGCCCCTGAAGTCCTTCGAGGAGCCCCGCTATTTTGAGGGTTGCCTGCCCATCGAAGTGATGGCGGCCCGGGGCTACCGCACCCTGCTTTTCGGCCCCATGAAGCCGGTGGGGCTCACCGACCCCAGGACCGGCCGGCAGCCCTGCGCCGTGGTGCAGCTCCGGGCCGAGAACCGGGAGGGCACCCTCTACAACCTGGTGGGCTTCCAGACCAAGCTGAAGTACGGCGAGCAGGAGCGAGTCTTCCGGCTGATTCCGGGCCTGGAGCAGGCCGAGTTCGTCCGCCTGGGCTCCATCCACCGCAACACCTTCATCCACTCCCCCGGCCTGTTGAGCCCCTACCTAAATTTCCTGGCACACCCCCAACTCTTTCTGGCGGGGCAGATCTCCGGGGTGGAGGGCTACGTGGAGTCCGCCGCCATGGGCCTGTTGGCCGGGATCAACGCCGCCCGCCAGGCCCAGGCGCAGGAGCCGGTCACCCCGCCCCGGGCCACCGCCCTGGGGTCCCTGGTCCACCACCTCACCAACACCGCCACCAAGGACTTCCAACCCATGAACGTCAATTTCGGACTGTTTCCGCCGCTTGGAGCGGCGCCTCCCCAAGAAACTCCGGGGCGCGGCTTATGCGGCGCGGGCGTTAAAGGAGTTGGAGGAGTGGCTGGTTGGGGGAGGGGTTTAATCTTGGGTAGCCGCAGGCTTTAGCCTGGGTCTGCATTTATTATTGCAGATTTGCTAAAAGAGGCGGCCCAGCGGGTCGCCCCTACGTTTTAGAAATTGGTGGCACCGGTTTTCAACCGGTGCAGCACAGGCTGGAAAGTCTGTGCCACCAGATTCTTCGCTTCGCTCAGGATGACAGCTTGGCCTCCCTCAACCGAAACCAGAGAAACAAGCATGGCGGGCGGGACGCCCGCCCCACCAACTCGAAACTCGAAACTCGCAACTAAAAACTGCCTTTAATACAACCTACTCACCAGTTTGCCCTGGCGGTAGAGGGAGATATGGCTGTCCTGGGAGATGCAGATGCCCAGGACGCCGGGGGCGTAGGCGGAGAACTCCCGGGTCACCTGGTGGCGCATGCCGCTGCCCAGGTCGTCCTTGTCCGGCGGCAGGCCCACCGTCGTCGGGGTGAGGCGGGCCCGGAACTGGCAGGCCTCCAGGTGCTCGTTGAAGATCAGGGCGCCGTCGGATTTGGATAGGCCCAGGAGGTGCTTTAGCCAGCGCTCGTACACGGGAACCGGCTGGGCCAGGTGCACCTGGTGGTCGATGGGCAGATTAGGGTCGGCCAGTTGCTCCTGGGTCAGGCCGATGAGAAAGATCGCCCCGCGGCCGCTGCGGCGCAGCATCTCCAGGAGAGCCTTGAGGCGGGGCAGGGCTCCGGGCGCATCGATGCTGGGACACACCTCCTTGAGCTGGTGCTCCAACTGCTGCCAGAAGACGTCCTGGAATAGGGGAATGTGCAAATGGCCGTGGCGGTATTCCAGGACCGTCAGGGGGATGCGCCGGTTTTTCCGGCCTTTCAAGGCCACCCAAAAGATGACCCGGCCCCGGTGGGAGATGGTGGCCAGGGGCAGCACCGAACGCCAGGCCTTGGGCGTGGTGAGCTGGCGGTGGGTGCCCTGGGCGAGCTGCATCAGTCCGACAATTTGACCGCGATACACCGCCAGAAAGGTGGTGCGCCCGTCGGCGTTGAGCAGGAACTGCTTCAGCGCCTGCAGTCCCAGGTCCAGAGAGGTGAAATTGTCTTCATGAAACCAGAGCAGGGACGGCCAGCGCTGGCGGAAATATTCCAGGGGCCGGGCGGCGGAGAGGAAGGCAAAGCCGGTGAAGAGCCGCTCGCCCTCCACGGAGTAATAGAGGAGACGCTTAAAGAGTCGCCAGGCCCGGATGATGGCCTCTTCCCGGCCGCTGCCGGGCATCTCGCAGCGCCTGAGGTCGGCGCTGCTGTGCAACATGGAGCCGATATAAGGGTTGTCCTCGGCATCGAGCTTGATGGTGGCGCAGGGGGCCCATTCCAGGCTTTGAAGATAGCCGGCTACCACCTGCTCCTCCAGGGAGTAAGGGGTAAAGAGGAAGGCTTCGCTGCGGCCTCCCGGGGTCAGGGACAGATGGTGCAGCACCAGGCGCCCGAAGAGGATGCTGAGGAAGCGGATGTGGAAGGGCGACAGTAAAAAAGTGGTTTGCAGGGTGTGGAGGCGCAAATCCAGAGACATCCCCGCCAGGTCCAGGCGGATCACATGGGACAGTCCTTCCCACTCCCGGGCCACCAGGTTGGGATAGATGGTCCCCTTGACTTCCACCAGATGACGGTGGAAGTACATGGTAAAACAGGGGAAAAGTTCCAGGCCCCGGGCCTGGGGAGGCACGATGCTCACCGGGTAATCTTCCCACTCCACCGAGCAGGCGGTGACGTCGTTGATCAGCCGCATGACTTCCGGGGTGATTACCAGGGATTTCAACTGTTCCGCAAAGGATTCGGACGGCCTGGAACGGGCATCTGGCATTAATCGACCTTTATCTTCAAAGTTGCCAAGACTACCGCCATTTCTTTGAAATAGCGAGAGCTCTGCGAAATGCCATTGTTGTCATCCTGAGCGCAGCGAAGGATCTCGTATTTGGTAGCACAGGCTTGCTAGCCTTTGCGGGACTTGCGGCACAGCCTGGAAGGGCTGTGCTACCCAAAAAACGAGATTCTTCGGTCGCTTCACTCCCTCAGAATGACATTTGAGGGAACCTTCGCAGAGTTCTCCTGGCTTCTAATAAATGTAACACAGCCGCGCCAGGTTGTCGGCGTCGACGTGGCGCCTGGGCCAGACCGGCCCCCGCCGTCAGGGCTCCCAAAGCCCCTTTAGGCTAATATTTTCGCTTGTTTTGCCCACCAGGTCAAGGGCGGCGCCGATTTTGGCAGAAAGACGCCAGGCCCCGGCAGTCCTGCCGGATCCGGGCGGCGATCTCCGGCCAGTTGAGGGTGGTGAGCTTCCGGTCATACAGCAGCCAGCGTCCCTGGGCCATGACGTGACGCACGTCCGCGGCTCGGGCCGCATAGGCCAGGTGGGAAAAGGGATCGTAGAGGGGGGTCAGGTGGGGCTGATTCAGGTCCACCACGATGAGGTCCGCCTCCTGCCCCGGGGTCAGGGTGCCGGTGTGGCCGTCCAGCCCCAAAACCCTGGCGCCTTCCCGGGTGGCCAGGGCCACTGCCTGGGCCGCGGGCAGCAGGGTGGGGTCCCGGCCCCAGACCTTATGGAGCCGGGCCGCCAGGCTCATTTCGCCCCACAGGTCCAGGTTGTTGTTGGAGCCGGCCCCGTCCGTGCCCAGGCCCACGCAGACGCCGGCTGCCAGCAACTCGGGGATGGGGGCCACCCCGGAGGCCAGCTTGAGATTCGACTCCGGACAGTGGCTCACCTTGACGCCGCGTCGGGCCAGGAGTTCCCGGTCGGCGGGCGTCAGCCAGACCGCATGGACCGCCACCGTCAGCTCATCCAGCACTCCCAACCGGTCCAGATAAGCCACGGGGGTGAGGCCCTGCTGCTGCTTAACCTCCTCCACCTCGCTCCGGGTTTCTGCCAGGTGCAGGAAAAAGGGAACGGCCCGGGTCCGGGTCAGTTCCTTGGCCCGGGTCAGGGTTTCAGCCCCGCAGGTATAGGGCGAATGGCAGAAAATGGCGGAGGTGACGCCGTGCTGCCGGAACTCCGCCCCACTGTCGAGGAAATCCGCCGCCACCTTCAGGTTGTCCCGGGGGTCGGCAACCCCGGGGGCCGGGAAGTCCACCACCCCCTGGGCCGCCACCGCCCTTAAGCCCGCCTGGGCCAGGCCCCGGCGCACCTCGGTCTCGAAGAAATAGCCGTCGGCCACCGTGGTGATGCCGCCCCGGATCATCTCCGCCGCGGCCGCCAAAGTCCCCCAGTAGGTCTTCTCGGGGTCGAGCCAGGCGCCTTCGGCGGGAAAGATGAAGTCCGTGAGCCAGTTTTTCAGGGGCAGGTCGTCGGCCAGACCCCGGAACCAGACCATGGGGGCGTGGCAGTGGGTGTTCACCAAACCGGGGAGCACCAGAGCGCCCGCCAGATCCAGGCTTGCCGGGCCGGGGGCAGCTCCCGGACGGCGGCGGCCGGCCCTACGGCGCTGATCTTGCCGCCCTTAACCGCCACGAAGCCTTCGGCAATGGGGGTCGCCCCGGGTTCCAGGGTGAGGACCAGGGCGTTGTACAAGAGTAGGTCCGCAGCCATCAACTGCCTGGTTCCCGCTGAGGATCTGCAGGGCGGGGCGGCGATCACAGGATTAATCGGCAAGGTAGGGGGTTGACCGCTTCTTCCTGGTATTTTTCCTTAATGGCCACGATGACGTCGTAGATCTCCAGGAAGGCCCGGACCACCTCCGGGTCGAAGTGCCGGCCGGTTTGCTCCCTGATATGCTCTAAAATCTCGGCCTCGGGAAGAGGATCCTTGTAGCTCCGCTTGGTGCCCAGGGCGTCATAAACATCCGCCAGGGCGACGATCCGGGCGGCAAGGGGAATCTCTTCGCCCCGTTTCCCCTCGCCCAGACGAATCTGGTCGCGGCAAATATCCTCGATTTTGCCGGGGTAGCCGCTGCCGTCCCATCTTTCGTGGTGATTCAGGGCAATCTCGGTGGCCATCACATCCAGATCCGAGTCCGGGTTTTGGAACAGGCGCGCCCCCAGAATCGTATGGAATTTCATGACGGTGAATTCTTCGAGATCCAGGCCGGTGGGTTTTTTCAAAATCAGATCGGAGATGGCGATCTTGCCGACATCGTGCAGCATGGCGGCAATTCTCAACAGATCCTGGTTGATTTTTATCTCCTCCGGGGGGAGGTCCTGATTGAGCGCCCAGCGATGGTAAATCTCGGCGGCATAAGCTCCCACCCGGTTGGCATGGGCCCCGGTCTCCTCCGGGTCCCGCAGTTCGCACATCTTGATCATCCTCAGGATGACTTCCCGGGTCAGGCGAGCCCGTTCGATGGCCGCGCCGGCGTTGGCGGCGAAATAGTTCAGGATCAGCCGGTCCTTTTCCGTGAAAGGCACGACTTCCCCTTGCTCCCCCAGGGCGTTGATGACTTCCAGGACGCCCACGATCTTCTCTCGGCTGGTCTTCAGGGGAACCGCCAGGAGCGATCGGGTCCGGTAGCCTGACTGTTCATCAAAAGACTTGTTGAAAGTAAAGGGCAGGGCCGGGGGAATCCGATAGGCGTCATCAATGATGAGGGATTCGCCGGTGAGGGCCACGTAGCCGGCCAGAGATTGGTTATCCAAAGGCAGGGTATGGCTGGCATAGATATACTTATGGCTGCCCTCCGGGCTAAACAGGGTGTCGTTGTGGACGTAACTGAAATGCAGGACCTGGTGTGCCTTGAGATAGATCGAGCCGGCGTCTGCCGCGGTTAAGCGGCGGGCCTGCAAGAGCACCTGGTCCAGCAGGGCGTCCAGGTCCTCGAGGTGGTACAGCCCCTCCATGATGCCAAGCAATTTGCGGACGAGGTCCTCGGGCTGGTGCCATTCGTCAATCATGGGCTGCCTCGAATAATTATCGGCTGATATCCACCGGGGCGCCGCTTTGCTCCGCCACCGCCTGGAGAAATTTGGGCCAGTTGATCTGCCTGGCCAGATTCCGGTCACTGAGGCGCTTGATGGCATACTTCAGCATGTCCGGGATCTTAAAATAGATGTCCTGGTGCACCTCTATGAAGATGCGTCCCTTGAGAAAGCCGATCTTCACCGGCTCATAAATGAGCTCCACCGAGGTGCCCACCGGGGTGATATCGAAGAGTTTCTCGATGTCTTCCGGATAGTGGCGGATGCAGCCGTGGCTCACCAGACGGCCCACCCCCATGGGGGCGTGGGTGCCGTGGAGGCCATAGTGCGACAGGCCCAGCCAGCGGCTGCCCACGGGACAGTCCTCCCCCGGCGGCATGTACGCCATGCCGTACTTGGCCTGGAGGCCCTTGGGGATGTGCCAGCCGGGGTTGACCGACTTGCTCTGCACCCGGAAATGCTGGCCGATGGGCGTCTTGTAATCCAGCACGCCGATGCCGATGGGGTAGGTGATCACTTCGTTTTTATCCGGAAAGAACCGGTAACCCCGCAACTCCGCCACATTGATCAAATAGCCGGGGTAGGAGGTGCGCTCCGGGATGATCCATTGGGTCGGGATGGTGATGTCGGTTTCCCAGGGGAGGTAAAAGTGGTCCAGGTTGCGCTGGTAGTTGGCCAGCTCATAGAAGCCCAGGTCGTATTGCCGGGCAATGGCATAGAGGTTTTCATAGCGGACGATATGATGCGTCTGGGGCTCGCCCACCACCGTCACGGCCTCGGGATCCAGCCCGGCCCCCCGGGGCAGGTGGTAGGTGAAGGGTCCGGCCCCCCAGGCACAGGCGCTGCTCAATAAGCCCATGAGCAAGAATATTCCCAGAAATCTCATGAGTATTGACATAAACATGATTTTATATGAAATAAAGGGGTATATAAAGGGGTAATAGGTTAAAAGGGGAAGAAGGCAAATGTCGGGACAGAGAATGTCCTATCCTCTCCGTTTCCCCTTTTAACCTTTTACCCTTTTCCCCTGTTTTGGGCGAACGAAAAGTTATACTGGCAATGACACCATTCAGCCGAGGCTAAGCCAATACCATGATTCTAGACGGACATACCCACATCTTCCCCGAGGAAGTCATCCGTCAGCGGGAAGACTTCTTCAACGACGAGCCGGCCTTCCGGCTATTATACGATTCTCCCAAATCCAAGATGCTGGGCCCCAAGGAGCTGCTGGCCGCCATGGAGGAAGAAGAGGTGGAGGCTGCGGTGATTCTGGGGTTTCCCTGGCGGCAGGAACGCCATTGGCGGCGGCACAATGAAGTGATCCTGGAGGCCCAGCGCCGCTGGCCCCGGAAGTTTTTCGGCTTCTGCGCCGCCCATCCCGCCATGCCCGGCGGCCTCCGGGAGATCGAGCGCTGCCTGGCCGCCGGCGCCCGGGGCATCGGCGAACTGGCCTTTTATCTGCGGGACCGGAGGGAGGACATCAAGTCCATCCTGGCCCCGGTGGCCGAACTCTGCCAGCATTACCGCGTCCCCCTGATGCTCCACGCCACCGACCGGGCCGGCCCCGCCTATCCTGGCCGCTCCTTGACGCCCCTGGGAGTCATTTACCGGGTAATCAAGGATTATCCGGAGACCACCTGGATCCTGGCTCACTGGGGCGGGCGCCTGCCCTTTTATGGACTGCTGAAGAAAGAGGTCTCCGAAACCTTGCGGAACGTCTATTTCGACACCGCCGCCTCCCCTTATATCTACCGGCCGGTGATCTATAAGGTGGTGGCCGAGATGGTGGGCCCCGAAAAGATCATCTTCGGCAGCGACTACCCCCTGCTGCCCCCCAGCCGCTATGTGAAAGAGATCGCCGAGGCCGACCTGCCGGAGGACTGGCAGGAGATGATTTTGGGCAAAAATTTGGCGCGGTTGATGGGGTTTTAGCTTTTAGCTTTCGGCTAACAGAAAATTAGCTTCTCTGGAAGGACGTCCAATGAATGAAGCTTTAAAGAAAAACAGATGGGCGTTTTTCAAAACACTTGCATCAGATTTATTGGCCAAGGCTGGAACGCTCTTTCTCAACAAAATCACGAGATTGCCAATGGTAACACCGATGTTATTCTGGTTTCCCAAGTTGCACTTGAGGAACCCACTGATTTGCAAAGCTTGGCTTTGCTCAGCCATTCGCCACTGAGTGGGCCATGCAATAACGTTCCCACAAAGTGTCAACTTGGGATACCAGAAATAAAATTTGAAAGAGATTATAACGCGGAGATGCCATGGAATTTATCGAAGCACAGATCCTCGGATGCTCAACATCTTGAAGATTATCCCAACGCCTGAACTACGCCCGGCTCCAAGGTGTCTCATGTACCATCACTCCGCACGGAGGGTCTGGCCGCGGAGCATGAGAAATGAGTTGTGCATCTGCCCAGGGACTTGCCAGCTATATGAGGAGCAGGAACCGGAATATTCTCTGGCTTCCATAAGAACAGCCCAATCCGGATTTTCAGCCATGAACGAAGGCGATGTCATCTTAACCCCTTTGCCCCAAGCGGTATGGCAAGCATGAAACATTCGCCCTGCCGTGGCTTTGCGTGAGATGCCGTCTTATGAGGGATATTCTGGTCTGCAGGGTGAGCACCCAGACTACACTTGGTGGTATCCGGTTTTGATGACCCGATCATCCGCCAGGATGATGATTTTGCCGGTAGCGGTTTAATGGCCGACTCTCTTGATTCGGCTGGCGTTTTCATTGGCGGTGCTGCCCAGAAAAAACATCGTGGGCAGTATCGGGGCGATTGCCCCGGAACGTCACGGTCGTTTACTCCAAAGACTGAGCGATTATCTGCTTGAAAACCAAACTGACCGCTGAAAGCTGATAGCCTATGTCAGTAATGCTTGATTTAAGATTAGCCGCCCTGCTCGCCGCCTGGCTGCTGCTCCTGGCGGGCCCCGGCCTGGCGGCCTCGCCCCTGGTGGAGATCAAGGACCTGAAGCAGCCGGTGGCCGCCGGCTCAATCACCACCTATGCGGATTTGCTCAAGCTGGTGTTCCCGGAAGCGCCCGCCGGGCAGGAAGAGGCGCCTGAGACGCCGCCGGTGCGCAGCCTGAGCGACTACTTTAAAACCCAGCCGCTGACGGCGAAGCAGGGCTACGGGGACGTCCTGGCCTTGCCTATCAAGGCCCAGGGCCGGCCGCTGCTCCTGCTGCTCGTTTCCGCCACCGGGGAGCGGGTCGGGGAAGAAGGAGACGCCGAAGAACAGCATTTTGAGTTGCTGGCCTTATTTCAAACCGCCCCGGCTCCCAAGCTCCTGGACCTGGTGGACCTCGGGCAAGGGATGACTATGGGGATGGTCGAGGGTTTCTGGTGCAAAAATCCCCTGATCAATCTGACCCCGGGGACCCAGGCCTGCATGGTTTTTCAGGAACATTTCAATTCTTCCCAGAGTTATCTGCAACTCCACCTGCTCTGGGTCCGAAACCAGCGCCTGGAGGAGCTCTTGGGCGTTTTCGCCTTTGGCGGGAAAGGCCTGTGTGAAAGCTTCGCCACCCGGACGGTATTTTGGACCCTCCCGGATAAAGGCCGGGAGTACCCCAAAGTGGTGGCCAGGCTGACCGTAAAGATGGAGCCGTCGCCCCAGATTGAGGATTGCGATAAGCAGCGCCAGCGCGGCTTTACCCGCAGCTACCAGGGCGTCTGGCGCTGGGACAAGGCCAAACAAAAGTATCGCCAGGTCTCGGGCAACCTGGATAAGCTTTATAAGTGGTATGATAAGTATTATTGATGAATGGATATTCTGGTTCCCAAGTGCAACTTGGGAACCAGAAATAATCTCTTGTAGGGGCGGCTCGCGAGCCGCCCCTACGACCGGGGAACTCAAATCAAGACTCACCTCTTTTCTAATAAGCTGACGCTGAAAGCTGACAGCTATCTCACAAAGGAACTAACTTGGAGCAAATTGCAGACGTACTGGTAATCGGTTCAGGGCTGGCGGGGCTCAGTTATGCCCTGAAGGTGGCGGATTTCGCCCGGGTCAATCTGGTCACCAAGAACGGCTTGACCGAGACCTCCACCAGCAAGGCCCAGGGAGGCATTGCCGCAGTGCTCGGGCCGGATGACCGGTTCGAATATCACATCCAGGACACCCTCACCGTGGGGGAGGGCCTGTCCCACCCGGACATCGTCGAACTGGTGGTGCGCCAGGGTCCGGAGCGCATCCGGGAATTGATCGACCTGGGGGCCCATTTTGACACCGGCAAAGACAACGCCTACGACCTGGGCCGGGAGGGCGGCCATTCCCGGCGGCGGGTGATCCACGCCCAGGACATGACCGGCGCCGAAGTGGAGCGCATCCTGTCCGAGCGGGTCCTGGCCCATCCCAATATCCAGGTCTTCGAAAACCACATGGGCGTCAATCTCATCACCTTGGAAAGGGTGGTGCGCCAGGGGCGGGTGGTGACCGAGTCGGAGAGCGCCTGCCTGGGGGCCTATGTCCTCAATAAGGAGACCGGCCAGGTGGACACCTTCCCGGCCCGCCTCACCCTCCTGGCCACCGGCGGGGTCGGCAAAGTCTACCTCTACACCAGCAATCCCGACATCGCCACCGGCGATGGCGTGGCCATGGCCTACCGGGCCGGGGCCCTGATCGGCAACATGGAGTTCGTCCAGTTCCACCCCACCTGCCTCTACCATCCGGCGGCCAAGAACTTCCTCATCTCCGAGGCCCTGCGGGGCGAAGGGGCCGTCCTCATGGATCAGGGCGGGCGCCCCTTCATGGACAAGTATCATCCCTTAAAGGATCTGGCGCCCCGGGATACGGTGGCCCGGGCCATCGACACCGAGCTGAAAAAGAGCGGCGCCGACTATGTCTATCTGGACATCAGCCACAAACCGGCCGATTTTGTCCGGAGCCGCTTTCCCAACATCTATCAAAAATGCCTGGAGTTCGGCATCGACATCACCAAAGAGCCCATGCCGGTGGTGCCCGCGGCCCATTATATGTGCGGCGGGGTGGCGACGGACGCCTGGGGCCGCACCACTATCAACAACCTGTTCGCCGTGGGCGAGGTCTCCATGACCGGCCTGCACGGGGCCAACCGTCTGGCCAGCAACTCGCTCCTGGAGGCCCTGGTCTTTTCCCACCAGGCCGCCCAGGTGGCCCGGGAAACCCTGCCCGACTTACTCGCCAAACCGGCCATCCCGGTGGCGGCCTGGAATACTTACGGGGCCAAGGACAGTGAGGAAGGCGTGGTGGTCTCCCACAGTTGGGACGAAATCCGGCGTTTCATGTGGAACTACGTCGGCATCGTCCGCAGCGACAGCCGCCTGCTCCGGGCCCAGGCCCGCATCGGCCTGGTCTTGAAGGAGATCAATGATTATTACTGGAAATTTCTCCTCACCAGCGATCTCCTGGAATTGCGCAATATCGCCTACGTCGCCGACCTGATCATCCGCATGGCCCTCAAGCGCAAAGAGAGCCGGGGGCTGCACTACACCCTGGATTACCCCAAGACGGATGACGACCACTTCCACCGGGATACCCTGATCTCGTCGGAAGGCTGGCATTGATGGAGCCTTGATGGCGGACCCGGAAAAAATCCTGCTGGCGGACGATGAGCCCCAAATCCTGGCCCTCCTCAGTGAGTTTCTGGGTAGCCGGGGATATACCGTGCGGGCCGTGGCCGATGGCCGGGAGGCCCTGAAGGCCGTCCAGGAGGAAGAATTTCACCTGGCCTTGTTGGATCTGGGCCTGCCCGGGTTTTCCGGGCTGGAGCTGCTCTCCCGCATCAAGGAACAGGCCCCCCACACGGAGGTCATCCTGTTTACCGGGCACGCCGGGATGGACAGCGCCCTCCAGGCCTTGCGCCTGGGGGCCTATGATTACCTGTTGAAGTCGGAGCTGCGTCTGGATAATCTCCAGGCCGTGGTGGTCCGGGCCCTGGAGCGGCGACGTCTTGACTTGAGCAACCGGGAACTCCTGGCCAACCTGCGCCGGGCCCAACAAGAGATCTCCCGGCAGCGCGCCCAAGACCTCAGCCGGGTCCGCCGCCTGGGTGAAGCCCTGGCCGTGCCCCTCACCTGGGAACAGCTCTTTCACGGTCTTCTGAATCTCATCTGGGAAAGCATTCCCTTCAAGGTCTTGGGCCTGGAGTTCCGGGGGGCCCGCAGAGAACTCTCTCTGGAAGCCTTTCACCGCCAGCCGGGGTTGAATGAAGATATCGTGGATCGGACTAAAGCATGGCTGAAAGAGCGCTTCCGCCTGGCTGCCGAGGGGCTGCCGGATCCGGCGGCACTTCCGGCCGAGAGGCCGCTGCCCGAAGTCTTGGCAGGCGAGGCCCGGGCCGGTGAGAGCCTGGCCCTGGTGGCCGGCGGCCGGGATATCCCCTTCACCCCGGAAGAAGCCGAACTCTTCCGCATCCTTATCCTCCAGGGGGAGGCCGCCCTGAAAAACCTGGAGCTCTTTGAGGAGGTCAAGAACCTATCCATCCGGGACGGCCTCACCGGCCTTTTCAACTACCGCCACTTCTGGGAGCTCCTGGCGCATGAGGTGGAGCAGAGCCGGCGTTACCAGACCCCCCTGGCCCTGCTCTTCCTCGACCTGGATAACTTCAAGATCATCAATGATGCCCTGGGCCACTCCCGGGGAGACTTGGTGCTGAAGACCCTGGCCGACTACCTGCGAACCGCTCTGCGCCAGGCTGACGTGGTCTGCCGCTACGGCGGCGAGGAGTTTGTGGCCCTGCTCCCCAAGACCCCGGTGGACCAGGCCATGAAACTGGCGGAACGGCTGCGCCAAAAAATCTCCCGGATGACCATCCCCTTGCCGGAGCGGGACGTACAATTTACCGTGAGCATCGGGGTGGCGGGGCTGACGCCCGAGATGGACGGCGAGGCCCTGGTGGAGGCAGCCGACGCCGCCATGTACCGGGCCAAGAAGGCGGGCAAAAACCAGGTGTGCGGTCCGGCCGGCGCTAATGCGACACTTGGCCAGGCCTGAATCAGGGTGCGCTTCGCACCACGTCAGGACTTAATTTGCCGAGAGGGAATTGTCGGGTCGGTTCTCGAACCGCCCCTTTGGCGTCTTCTCCAGGCAGGAACTACGGAATCACCTCCAGCACCTTGATGCCTTCCTTATTCAGGGCCTCCACGATGGGGCCGAGATCGCACTTCTCCAGGCGAAAGTAATAAGCCCGCTGGAGGCCTCGGTCGGGGCCCAGGGCCAGATTGAGGATCTTGCCGCCGGCATCTTTGATGATCTTGGCGGCCGCCTCCAGGGCCTCGGGTTTGTCCTCTAAGGAGAGGTCCAGGCGCGAGCTGTTCCGGATCAGGCTCAGCATGGTGAGGAAGGCCCCGATCAGGTCCAGCATGGTAATCACCCCCACCAGCCGGTCGCCCTCCAGGACCGGCATACCGCCGATCTTGTGCTCCTTGATCAGGCGGGCCGCCTCTTCTACCTCAGTGTCCGCGCCGACGCTGATGGGCGCCTTGATCATGACGTCCGCCACGGTGATCTTTTCCAGCATGGAGGCCAGGAGCACTTCCCGCAGGTCCCGGGAGGTGAGCCAGCCCACCATGCGGCCCTTTTCCGTCACCGGCAGGTGGCGGATCTTTTGGTTTTGCATCAATTGCAAGGCCTGGCCCACCCGTTTGTCGGGAGTGATGGTGATGAGCTCCCGGCTCATAATCTCGCTGACCCGCATCTGCCCCTCCTGGTCCCTGAATTAGTTCCCACCTTAAAACAGGCCGGCATAAATTTCAATGAAATTGCCGCAGTAGAAATCAGGGAGGGAAAAAAGAAAGGCGAAACCGTCGCCCCGGCTGTTCTCAAGCAGGCAAGAGGATTGCGGGGGCGGTTCTTGAACCGCCCCGGTGATCAATTGGTGGCCAGCTGAGTCTGGAGGGTGGAAATGACGTGCTCGGCCTCGCCGATGTAAGTCCCCATATTGGCCCGGTGATTGGCGATCCAGCCGTCCTTGTCGCCGTTGAAGACGATCCAGGGCGCTAAGTGGGCGGCCTGGTGCAGGGCGTGGATGCCGTCTTCCAGGAGCTTGGAGGAGTTCTTTTTCTGGAGTTCCTGGTGGAACTCCTTGCTCACCGCCTCCAGCATCTCCGCCATCCCCAGGGCGATGCCCCGGGAGAAGTAGAAGTAATCGTCCGATACCCACCAGGACACCGGCTTGCCGTCGGCTTCGGAGTCTTTGATGAGGTTGTGGAAGCTGCTGCCCAGCAAATCTTTATAGTTGCTGAGCAGGGCGATGAGATTATCCACCCGGGAATAATAGCGGCTGCGGCCTTTGTGCAGGCCTTCGATGTATTGCTCCAGGTCGTGCATGGCTTCCTGGTACTTGCCCGAGGCCGAGGGAAACCAGTATTTGTCCGGGCTCACCATGAAGTAGTTCATGGCTTCGTTGACCTGGGGATTGTAGGCCTCCGTGGTGGCAAAGCGCGTCATGTTGACGTTCATCACCTCCACGGTACGCCGGGCCACTTCCAGGACGCCCAACTGGATGTTGTTGACGTTATCGGTGAGGCCCATCTTGCCGAAGATGATGCTGTTGGGGCGCCAGCCGAACCAGGTGCCGTTAATCTGGTCGTCCATGATCTTGATGAGAGCCCGGGTGAAGACCTCGCCCTTGGCCGGTTCCCTCGGCGGGGCGGCCAGGGGGGCCGGCACCGGTGCCGCGGGGCTCGGGTGCGCCGTCTCCGGTGCTTTGGCTTCTGGGGTCGGGGTCGGGGCCAAGGCGTGCCCCGCCGCCGGGGCCTTTTCCGGCGCCTTCCCCAGCGAAGGGGCTGCGAATGGATGTGTCTCCTGCGAAGGCGCCGTTCCCTGCCAGGACTGCCAGGTGAAGAGGGCGGCAAAAAAGAGGACGATCACCAGCGCTACCAGGAAAAAGCGGTAGCGCAGCAAGAGGGCCAGCAGGGATTTATCAGCCGGGTCGGGGCCTTCCGGCGGCAGGAGCATCGGCAGGTGCTCCGCTTTCTCAGGTTTTGGGGTCATGGTAGGGCACATCCCGCTTGTTTGGGGTGATCACCAAAGACTTCGGCGGTGAAGGCATAAATTTTGGTACCGGGCCCTTTCCAGGCATCCGGCGCCAGGCCGGCCTTGCCGCAGGTTTGCTGCAAGAAGGTGAGCCGGTCCCACTTATATTCCGTGGCCACCTGCGGCAGGAGCAGGCCCCGGCTCGGCCCCTGGACGATGTACAGGCCATCGGTGCCCACCTGGATTTCATCAATATTTTTAATCAGGCGCATGGGGCTCAAGACCGAGATTTCCACCTCCAGGTCCTTAAGCTCCTCCCGGCCCAGGGGGCGGAAGCGGGGGTCGTGAAAGGCCGCGGCCGCGGCCATCTCCCGCACCGTCTGGCCCAAAGGTTTGACCGCCTCCAGATAGCCGATGCAGCCCCGGAGTTGTCCTTTACGGTGCAGCGAGACGAAGGCTCCCCGGGATTCGCACAGCGACCGGGGGACCGTTTCCAGGGACGGGAGCGGCTTATCCAGGAGGTGCGCCTCGATGCTGGCCCTGGCCATCTGCAACAATAATTTCTTATCGGCGTCGCTGAGATTCATTTTTGCCTCATCCCCCCAAGACCGCGGGGCCGCGGGACCCCACAGGCCAATGGTCCCCAAAAGCAGACATAAGGTGATAAAAACGCGGATTTTCATGGTCTGGGTTGGCAGCCGGGCCCTTGCCGGCCGGGGTTCCCTTAATTTAGTATCTAACCAAGATTTACCACCCTGTCAATGGCAAAGGGCGGCCTGCCGCTGACCGGATGACTGGCATTTTCCTTGCAAGATGGCCATAATCTTGATAAATTTTAGAGAAAAGGGGTTGCCGCCGCTGCTACCCGCGGCGGGGCGCCTGCCTGATTCTGCTGATGAAGACCTATCCTATCTTTGCCCTCATCGAAGACCGGCCCTGCCTGGTGGTGGGCGGCGGCGCGGTGGGCGAGCGCAAGGTCCAGGACCTGCGCCAGGCCGGGGCCCGGGTGACGGTGGTGAGCTTAAGCCTCACTCCCGTCCTGGCGGAGCTGGCCGCGGCGGGCCAAATCCGCTACCTGCACGAAGATTTCTCCCCGGACCAGTTGCAGGGGATGGTCCTGGTGCTGGCCGCCACCGACGACCCCCAGGTGAATGCCCGGGTCAGCGCCGCGGCCCAGGCTCAGGGCCATCTGGGTCAACGTGGCGGACGATCCGGAGTTCTGCACCTTTATCGTCCCGGCCCAGGTTAAGCGGGGCGACCTGACCCTGGCCATCAGCACCGGCGGGGCGTCTCCGGCCCTGGCCCGGAAGCTGCGCCAGGAATTGCAGCAGCGCTTCGGTCCCGAATACGGGCCTTATCTGGCCTTGCTCAAGGGGGTGCGGACCCGTCTCCTCGCCGAGCGCCGGGGCCGTCCGGAGAATGCCGCCCTGTTTCACCAATTGGTGGACAGCCCCTTGCTGGCGGCCGTGGCCCAGGGAGACCGGGCCCGGGTGGTGGCCCTGCTCCGGGAGATCCTGGGCGACGCCCTGAGCCCCCAGGTCCTGGCGGAGCTCACCAGCGAGGCCTTGCCAGAATCCTGGGGTGGCATCTTTACTCTAAATACTTATGACTGAAAATTTATTATATCTCGCCCTGGCGGCTTACTTCGGCGCCACCGCCCTGTGGCTGGCTTTTTTCCTGGCCCAACGGGAGAGCCTGTACCGCTATGGCGCCTGGGTTATGGCCGCCGGCCTGGCCTGCCATACCCTGGTCCTCATCCAGCGTACCATGGCTTACGGCTACCTGCCGGTGGCCGTCTTCGGCGAGGCCCTGCTGTTATTCGACTGGGTCCTGGTGGCGGCCTTTTTGCTCCTCAACTGGCGCTACCCCATCCGGGTCCTGGGGGCCCTGGTGGCGCCCCTGGCCGCCCTGCTGGTTTACGGCTCCCTCATCTTGCCCCAAGGCCAGGCGGGGGCCATCTCGCCCCTGTTGCGGGGCTTCTGGCTGACGGCCCATATCGGCTTGACCCTGGGGGGCTATGCCGCCCTGACCCTGAATTTTCTGGGCGGCATCTTTTACCTGATCCAGGAACGCCAGCTCAAGGCCAAAAAATTCGGTTTCTTCTACCGGCGCCTGCCGTCCCTGTCGCAGTTGGACACCCTCAATTACTGGTGCCTCACCATCGGCTTCCCGTTGTTCACCGGCGGCATCATCACCGGCTCCCTGTATGCCCAGCACACCCTCGGGCGCTTCTGGTCCTGGGACCCCAAAGAGGTCCTGACCCTGATCGCCTGGCTGATCTATGCGGTGCTGTTGCACGAGCGGCTCACCGTGGGCTGGCGGGGCCGCCGGGCCTCCTGGCTCGCCATCCTGGGTTTCCTGGTGCTGGCGGTCACCTTTGTGGGCGCTAACCTGTGGCTCTCGGGCTACCACAGTTTCTCCAAGTTTACTCAACCATGAATCTCCTGTTAGTGGGCGTCAATCATAAGACCGCTGCCGTGGGGTTGCGGGAAAAGCTGGCCGGCCTCATCCCGGACCTGGAGCGGCCTACCGGAGCCTCAAGGCCTACCCGGAAATCGTCGAGATCATCCTCTATGGCACCTGCAACCGGGTGGAGCTGCTCTGCGTGGCCGGGCTGGAGCCGGCCGAGGCCCTGGACCGGCTGCGGGCCTTTCTCTCCGGGGCCCCGGAAGTCTCCCCGGAGGAACTGGAGGAATCCCTCTACGTGCACCAGGGCCCCGAAGCGGTGCGGCACCTCTTCCGGGTGGCCGCCAGTCTCGACTCCATGGTGTTGGGGGAGCCCCAGATCCTGGGCCAGATCAAGGAGGCCTACCGCCAGGCCACCGAGCAGCAGGCCACCGGGCCCATCTTGAACCGCCTGCTGCACAAGACCTTCTCGGTGGCCAAACGCGTCCGCACCGAAACCGGCATCGGCGACCACGCCGTCAGCGTCAGTTACGCCGCCGTCAGCCTGGCCCGGAAGATCTTCGGCGAACTCACCGGCATGACGGTGCTGCTGGTGGGCGCCGGCGAGATGGCCGAACTGGCCCTGGAGCACCTCCGGGGCCAGGGGGTGGGCCGCATCGTCGTGGCCAACCGCACCCTGGAGCGGGGCCTGCGCCTGGCCGAGCGCTACCGGGGGGAGGCCGTCTCCCTGGAGGAACTGGAGGCCCAGCTGTTGCGCGCCGACATCCTCATCAGCTCCACCGGCTCGGAAACCTATCTCCTGAACCGGGACCAGGTGAAGGCCGCCATGCGCCGCCGCAAGCAGCGGCCCCTCTTCCTCATCGACATCGCCGTGCCCCGGGACCTGGACCCGGCCATCAACGACCTGGACAACGTCTACCTTTACAATATCGACGACCTGCAGGAAGTGGTGGAGCAGGGCTGGCAGGCCCGCCAGCAGGAGGCGGCCCGGGCCGAACGCCTGGTGGCCGCCGAAACCGTCAAGTTTCAGGACTGGCTGCAGACCCTGGAGGTCTACCCCACCATCATCGCCCTGAAGGAAAAGGCCGCGGCCATCTAGCGAGGCGGAGCTGAAAAAGACCCTGGGCCAGTTGGGCCCCGTCAGCGAGGAGCAGCGCCAGTCCCTGGAGGTGCTGCTTAACTCCGTCACCCAAAAGCTCCTCCACGACCCCATCATCTTTCTGAAGCGCGACCACAGCATGAAGAAGAGCCCCCACCGGGAACTGGACCTGGTGCGGCGCCTCTTCAACCTGGACCTGGACCGGGAGACGGAGGAGGAGAGATCCGAAGAAGATGAATAAGTGGCCAGTATGTCCTAACAGTCTAAAATTATAGCCGTCTTCACTGACAACTGGCAACTGGTAACTGGCCACTCTCCTTGACCGGCCCCCTTTCTCTTGTTATTTTTACATTAAGAAGCAGCCACTGACGAGGCCAAACATGTCCAAAGTCATCGATATCGAAGACCGGCTCAAGCTGGAGCAGAAGAAAAAGGCCCGGGTGGATAAGGCCAAGAAGACCGAGGCGGTGCGCAAGGTGGTGCAGTGCACCCGCTGTATGGCCCGCTGCGCCCGGTGCGGGGTCCAGTTCGACACCACCGACATGTATAAGCGCTACCCGGGGCCCTACCGCCTCTGCGCCTTTTGCCAGGAAGAGTACGACGACTTTCTGCGGATCACCGAAAAAGGACAGGAGAGTCCCTTTTACTGGCACAACCGGGAGTGGGTGGCCCTGTGGCAGTCCTGGGTCGATTACCAGAAGGCCATGAAGGCCTATGGCGAGTCTCCGGAGTTCATCGACCTGGTGCGGGAGGTGGAGCTGGACCGGTAGAGGCAGTGGTCAGTAGTCAGTTTTAAAACCAGTGGTCAGGTGGGCAGGTGCGAAAAAGAAGGGCGGTTTTAAACCTGCCCCTGACAGAATAACGATGACTACTGACTTAAGTCAGCGGCTATTCTTTTCTGCTACTGACTACTGACTACTGCCTCAATCGATTCCCTGGCCCAGACGGTAGGCGTGCTGCAGGATTTCCATGGCCAGACTCAAAGGCGTTGTGGTGGTCCATGAGAATCTCGGTATGCTCCTTCTGTTTTTCCCCGGTGCCGGTGTAGACCACCAGCTTGAGAACGCCTTCGGGACGCTGCACCACCGCGATCTCCCCTGCCGGCTGTGAGAGTCTTATAGGTGCGATGCTCCTGTCTGTCTGGGTCTGTTCCGTGAACAGGATGAACCATAATCTCCTCCTCAGCGCGAATTACTTGAAGATTTAGCATAATCATCTCGCTGTCGTAATTCAAGCCCGAAATTTCCTGCCATGGCCTTTTATTCAAAAGAGTATGATTTGATCGTCATCGGGGCCGGCCACGCCGGCTGCGAAGGGGCCCTGGCCGCGGCCCGCATGGGCCTCAAGGTGCTGCTCTTCAACCTCAACCTGGACACCATGGCCCAGATGGCCTGCAACCCGGCGGTGGGGGGCCTGGCCAAGGGCCACCTGGTCAAAGAGATCGACGCCCTGGGCGGCGTCATGGGGGAGCTGGCGGACCTCACCGGCATCCAGTTCCGCACCCTGAACCTCTCCAAGGGGCCGGCGGTGCGGGGCACCCGGGTCCAATGCGACAAGCAGGCCTACCGCCTGGCCATGAAATCCCGCCTGGAGCGGGAGCCCCGGATCGACCTGCGGGAGGCCATGGTGGCGCGGCTCCTGGTGGAGGACGGCCGGGTGGTGGGGGTGGTGGAGACCCTGGGGCTGGCCTACCGGGCCCGGACCGTGCTCATCACCACCGGCACCTTTTTGAACGGCCTGATCCACATCGGCGAGGCCCGCATCCAGGCGGGCCGGGCCGGGGAGTTCGCCAGCACCGCCCTGGCGGCGCATCTCCAGGAATTGGGCTTCCGGATGGGGCGCCTGAAGACCGGCACCCCGCCGCGTCTGAGGGCCGGCAGCATCGATTTCGCCGGCATGGGCCGGTTGGCGGGCGATCCCCGGCCCCGCCCCTTCTCCTGGCGCACCCGGGCCCTGCCCGGGGAGCAGCTCGCCTGCTTCCTCACCCACACCAACCCGACCACCCATCAGCCTGATCAAGGACCACATCCACCTCTCCCCCCTGTATAACGGCTCGATCCAGGGGGTGAGCGCCCGCTACTGCCCCTCCCTGGAAGACAAGGTGATGCGCTTCCCGGACAAAGACCAGCCACCAGGTCACCCTGGAGCCGGAAGGCCGGGACACCGCCGAGATCTACGCCAAGGGCCTGGGCAACTGCCTGCCGGTGGAGCTGCAGTTGGAGCTGTTCCGGAGCGTCCCGGGGTTGGAGGAGGCCGAGGTGATGCGCCCGGCCTACGCCATCGAATACGACTACGTCGACCCCTTGCAGCTCCAGCCCACCCTGGAGACCAAGCTGATCCGGGGCCTCTTCCTGGCCGGGCAGATCAACGGCACCTCGGGCTACGAAGAGGCCGCCGGCCAGGGCCTCTGGGCCGGCATCAACGCCGCCTGCCAGGTCCTGGGCCGCCCGCCCTTTCTGCCGGACCGCTCCCAGGCCTACATGGCGGTGCTGGTGGACGACCTGGTGACCCGGGGCACCCGGGAGCCCTACCGGCTGTTCACCTCCCGGGCGGAATACCGCCTGCTGCTCCGGGAGGACAACGCCGATCTGCGCCTGACCCGATGGGGCCATGAACTGGGGCTGGTGGACCGGGAGGCCCTGGCGCGCCTCCACGAAAAAGAGCGGCTGCTTGCAGGAAGAGGAGGCCCGCCTGGCCGGCCGGCGCCTTTATCCCTCGCGCCGCGGTCAATGCGGAACTGGCGAGCCGGGGCAACTCCGGCCTTGAAGGAGCCGACGCCCATCCTCAACCTGGTGAAGCGCCCCCAACTGGACCTCGCCACCCTCTACCGCCTGGCCGGGGAAGAGCCCCCGGTGCCGGCCGAGGTGGTGGAGCAGCTGGAAATCAGGCACAAGTACGAGGGCTACATCCGGCGGCAGGAGGAGTCGGCCGCCAAATTCGCCCAGGGGGAGGGGCGCCGCATCCCGCCGGACTTCGACTACGACGGGGTGTCCGGGCTGTCTCTGGAAGTGCGGGAAAAACTGCAGGAGGTCAGGCCCCGGTCCCTGGGCCAGGCGGCCCGCATCTCCGGGGTGACCCCCGCGGCCGTGGCCATCTTGATGGTTTATCTGAAACGGGGAGGAAAGCGGGCTAAGCATTGGGCACCAGGCGTACGGCGGGCCCAGAGAAGGCACCGAAGTTTCATGGCGAGTGCACCGTGTCTGCTCGGGTCTGCGCACCGTCCTGGTCTTGCTGATGCTGAAGCTGACCAGCTACCTGTTCGTGGGCCCCATGGACCGGTCGGCGGTATAGGCAAAATAGTCGCGGCCCGACCGAGGCGCCGCACATGGCGCAGGTGGCGGCCCGGCCCGTGACGCTGGAGTTGGTTTCGGCGCAGGCCCAGGTCAACAGGGCCGCCAAGAGTCAGCAAGCCAACCGATTTTTTCATTTCTTCTCCATTTTTTCCCCGAACTGCGCCCGCGGCCAAGAGCAGGTTCTGTAGGGGCGGGTTTTCAACCCGCCCCTACGGTCGCAATTTAACCCTCTTAAGGGTTAACCCCGGGATTTCTGGTATTGGTCGTAGAGAAAGCCGCCCAGGACCCCGGCGCCGCCGCCGATGGCCGCCCCGGCCGCCGGCGAACCCGCCGCCCAGCCGATGAGGGCGCCGCCGCTGGCGCCGATGGCGCCGCCGCTCAGCATCCGCTGCTGCGTGTTGGACATCCCGGAACATCCCCCCAAGGCCAAGGCCAACACCACGATGAGAATTACCGTCTTTTTCATATCATCTTCTCCTCACACCTAAATTAACGCGTTGGTCCCCTGACGAATTGGCGACAGGGTAACCAAGAAGAAGGTTAGGACCAGAGAGAAAAAATCCCCCGACCGCCAAAACCAGACCGTGGTCTAGGCAGAGTTGAGGCAGTGTGAACGTCGAAACGGCAGACTCCTCAAACTCTTGCGGTTGGTGCTAAGGCCGCCCCTGAGACTTCTCGTATCGGTCGTAAGCATAGCCGGCCAGCAGTCCGGCCCCGCCGCCGATGGCGGCGCCGCAAGCGGGACATCCCGCGGCCCAGCCGATCAGGGTGCCGCCACCGGCGCCGATGGCGCCGCCACTTAAGGTCCGTTGCTGAGTATTGGACATCCCGGAACAGCCGCCCAGCGCTATAGCGACCACCATAACCAGAATAACCAGTTTGCTCATCACTTCTTAGCTCCCGCCCCCATCCCCGGCGGGCAGGCCTTGGCGCACGCGGACCAGGATCACTTCCAGCACCGAGGTGCTCAGCTTGTCCGGATTCTCCTGATAAAACTTGTCCACAGCCTCGATGATCTGATTCACGGTTTTGGTTTTCAGATCAGCGGCTAAGGCCCGGGACACGCAGGCGGCCTTGCCTTTGCTGGCCGCGGTCTCAAAGTCGGCCAGGTTGCCGACGCCCTTCACATAACCCACCTTGGCGTCAAAGCTTAACTGGGGCCATTGGTTGCCGTCCCACAGAAAGCCCTTCTCCTGGGCCAGGGCGCCGCCGGCCAGGACCAGGACCATCGCCACTGCGAAGAGAACCACTTTCCCCATCAATTTCACGGCCTGCACCTCCAATGTGATTTTGGACAAAACACGCCTTGTCGGCCGACGGTCATAGGACCATGGACTTTTTTAAAATAAGGCGTCGCTTGCCTTCGTCAACCATCAAAGGCTGCCGAGATACTGCTGGTCAAACCCTGCCAGGGATAATCTCTAGCCGTCCCGGCGACTTCTCGTATCGGTCATTGAGCCAGGCAATGACCGCGCCGGTCACTTCTTCTTCTCGGGGGCCGCGGCTTCCGGCGGACAGAGCTTGGTACATCTCAGGAGGACTACCTCGATCACCGGGGTGGTCAGCTTCTGGGGATTATCCTGGTAGTATTTGTCCACCTCTTGCACCACCTGCCCGATGGTCTTGGTCTTGAGTTCGTCGACGAACCCCTTGGAAATACAGGCCGCCCGGCCACTGCTGCCGGACCCCACCTCGACATCGGCCATATTCCCCACACCTTTGATGTAGGCCACCTTCACATCGCTGGTCATATCCTTCCAGTGGCTGCCATCCCACAGAAAACCTTTATCCGCGGCCAGGCTCGGCAGTGGCCAGGGCGAAGCCCAGGGCCAACCCTAGCATGGCTGCCTTTCCCCTGAATTTCATGGGCTTCCTCCCTCATTGAGAATATTTTCAGGTCCCCGGTTTAGCTTTCGTCCGGGCCGGGGGTCTCTGCCGGCGCGGCGGGTTCGCCCGCGGGCTTCTTCGTCTTGCCGGCGCCTTTTTGTCCCTTCTTTTTGGCAACTTTTGCGGTCTTATTCTTAGTGCCGTTCTTTTTAACGGCGGCCTTTTTCTTGGTCGTCTGGGCTGTCTTGGCTGCCTTGGCTGTCTTGGCTTTGCCCTTGACTTTGCTTGTGGGTTTGGCTTTCTCTTCCCCCGCCTTTTGGGGAGCCGCTGGTTCCTTGGTTTCGGGGGTGGCCAGGGGCCTCGAGCCCTCCAACATGGGGGGTACGGGCGGCGGCGGCACTTCCTTCTGGGCCCTGGCGGCCTGCAGGCTCAGGAGAAAAATCCCCGCCGTGGCCAAGATGATAATCTTCTTCATGGCTGTTCTCAAATTACTCTCCGGTGATTAAATCTGCGGCCGGAATTCGTCCCCCAGGAAAGGGCCGAATTCCGGCATGGAGCCAGGGTTCTGGTCGGCCTGGCTATTCGGGTTCCTCGGCCGGTTTTGCCTTTTTGGTCTTTTTGGTAGCCTTTTTGGTTTTGGTGGCAGTCTTGGCCTTTTTGGTCTTGCTCTTCTTGGTGGCCTTGGCGGCTGGCTCTTCCTTCGAGGCCGCCGGGGCTTCCATCTTCGGGGCCGCGGGGGCTTCCATCTTCGGAGCCGCCGGGGCCGCCGGCGCCGCTTCTCCACCGCCGGGGCCGCCGGGGCCGGGGCCTTCTCCTGGGCCAGAGAAGCGCCCGCCAGGCTCAGAACAAAAGCCCCCACACTTGCCAATACTAAGATTTTCTTCATAACCCATCTCCCCTTAAGATAAATTCGTTAAATAAATGGTGGCGGTGCAGGGATTCGAACCCCGGACACTGCGGATATGAGCCGCATGCTCTAACCGACTGAGCTACACCGCCATGGCTCTTGAAAATATAGTTGTCACAGGCCCGCTCTGTCAAACAAAATCGCCGGGCGCCGGCGGGGCCAATAGCCCTCGAATAGCCTTGCGGGCTGCGGAAAATAATCACTCAACAATATCCACTAATTGGTCGAACCGGGCCAGGAGGAAGTCGGGGCTGGCGGCCTGCAGGGAGGCCAATTCACCGTAGCCGTAGGTGACCGCGGCGATATGGGCGCCGGCGCCCCGGGCGGTCATGACATCCGCCGGTTTATCCCCCACCATCAGGGTTCGCCCCGGCGCCACCCCCAGGTCCTGGATCAAGGCCGTCAGGGGTTCGGCCGCGGGCTTCAGGGGCAGGCCGGTGCCGCCGCCGCGGCTGGCGGCGAAGCAGCGGGCCAGGCCCAGGGCCGCCAAGACCGCCTCCGTCAGGCGCTGGAGCTTGTTGGACAGGACCGCCAGTTTCTTGCCGGCCAGCTTCTCCAGGGTCTCCGGCACCCCGGGGTAGAGGCGGGTTAGATCGCCGCTATGGCGGGAGTAGTAATCCAGGTAGAATTCCAGGCAATCGTCCGTCAGGTCCTGGTGGTCCGGGCCCACCAGGCGTTCCATGAACTTGCGCTCGCCGCCGCCGATCATCCCGGTGACTGCCTCCGGAGTGCGCTCCGGCAGGCCCAGCCGGCGGCAGGCATAATTGGCGGCCTTGGTCAAATCCGGCAGGGAGTCGGCCAGGGTGCCGTCCAGGTCGAAGACGATGAGGTCCACCGCGATTTTCTTTAATGAATCCGGGCATACTGTCTCTATATTATCAATGGAGTAGGTTAGGTAGGGGATTGTTAGCGGCCTCTTACGAAAAACCGATAGTAGCCGAAAAAGGCGAAAAAGCCCCTGACTTGCCTTCCGGAATCCTTTCTGCCTAGGCCTCTACCGCACCCGCCGGCCCCGCAGCAGGTCCCGGTGGGCGGGCAGGACCCCCAGGCTCTGGGCGCTCTTCACCGCCCGGAGGATGGCCTGTTGCAAGGCAATTTCCGCCCACAGGCCGATGATTTGCAGGTCGGACTCCATCTGGGGATGGCCCAGGACAAAGATGGTGTCGCCGTCGAACAGGGTGTGCACCGGCCGGATGCAGCGGGCCAGGGCGTCGTGCCCCAACTGGGCGATCTTCCGGGCCTCCTCCCGGTTGAGCCGGGCATTGGTGGCCACCACCCCGATGGTGGTGTTGGGCTCCCCGAACTGGCGGCGCACCAGGCCCTGGCGCACCAGCCGGGTGGAGTCGGCAAACTCACGGCTGTCCGCGGTTTTCCGGGCTCCCGGCCAGGATCTCCCCGGTTTCCGGGTTCACCACATCTCCCAGGGCGTTGACCACCACCAGGGCTCCCACCTGCAAACCGTCGGGGCCCTCCACGAAGGCGGTGCCCAGGCCGCCTTTGGTGGCCTGCTTGATCCCCAGAATCTTGCCGATGGAGGCCCCGGTGCCGGCCCCCACGCTGCCGTCTCCCTGGGGCTCCGAACGGGCCGCCTCGCAGGCGGCGTAGCCCATGGCCTTGTCCGGGCGCACCTGGTGATTGCCCACCGACAGGTCGAAGATCACCGCGGTGGGGACGATGGGAACCCGGGTGACCGTGACGTCGAAGCCCCGGCCCCGCTCCTCCAGGTACTCCATGACCCCGCCGGCCGCGTCCAGGCCGAAGGCGCTGCCCCCGGTGATCAGGACCGCATGGACCTCGGTGACCAGGTGGTATTTCACCAGGGTGTCCATCTGGCGGGTGCCCGCGGCGGAACCCCGCACATCGACGCTGCCCACCGTGCCCGGCGGGCACAGGACCACGGTGCAGCCGGTGACGTTTTTAAAGTCACTGGCATGGCCGACCTGAAATCCGGGAACCTTGGTAATCATGGCAGGAGCCTTGGCCTCATGGTCGGTGGCCAGCATCTGGATCTGGCTGTCTTTGACGTTAAGCAGGTAAATGGCCGCTTCCTCTTCCCGCTGGGAGTTGAAGCCTTTGAACCACGGCAGGTCGGGGCTGGCTTTAAGCGACGCGACCTTCAGAGGCAGATCGGTGCGGCTCAGGGGACCGCCGGCGGCCGCCAGTTGCCCCATGAGGCGAATGACCACATAGCCCTGGGTCGCCAGATAATCCGGATTTTCCCCATATTGCTGGCGGTAGGCGGCCACAAAACCCTGCACCGCGGGATTGGGGTCGCCGGCAAAGAAGGCGTCGGGAAATACCACCCCCTGCAGGGCCGCCAATTGCTCCGGGGTAATCCTCGGATTATGGAGCAGGTTGGTGCCCAGAAGCTGAATCCCCCCCAGGGAGACGTTCGCCAGTTGTCCGGCGATGGCCGCCACCACCGCGGCGTCATCGGGAATGAACAAAGCCACGGTTCCCGGGTTTGCCGGCGCCTGGGACTGGAGATCCTGGTTCAGGCTGGCCAGCACCGGGCTGAAGTCCTTGGTGCCGGCGGCATAAGGCTCCTGGGCCGCCAGTTCCAGCCCCGCAGCCGCCAGTTCTTCCTGGAACATCTGCAGAAAGGTGCGGCCGTAAGCAGAATCGGGGTAAAGGATGGCGTAGCGCTGGATGGCCAGCCGCACCGCCCCTCGCACCAGGGCCCGCACCTGCTGCCGGGGGGTGAGGAAGGCCTGAAAAATCAGGTTGCCGGTCTGGGTGATATCGGCCTTCTGGGACAGGGACAGGAGAGGCAGTCCCGCGCCCTGGGCGGCGCCCGCCGCGGCCTGGGCGACTCCCGAGGTCAGGGGACCCATGACGGCCAGCACCTTGGGGTTCTGCGCCAACTCCTGCACCAGTTGCGCCGCGGCCCCGGGGTCGTTTTGGGTATCCTTAAAGACCAGTTCCACCGGGGCCTGCCGGGCCGCCAGCTCCATGCCCCGCTGCACCCGGAAGCCGACGTTGCTCATCTCGCCGCTCAGGGGCAGGAGGCACCCCAGGGTGACTTTACCGCCGCCGGCCGGCAGGGCCCTGGCGGCCGCGGCCTCCGGGCTGTTGGGATAGCGCTCCTCCAAAACCCGCTGCCATTTTTGGGCCTCCTGGGGCCGGCCGGATTCCTGGGAGACTTTGGCCAACCGGAGCACCAGGGCGGCGGCCAGGGGGCTGTCCGGGTACATGGCGGCCAGGCTCTCCAGGTCACCGGGACTGGCCGCCTCCACCACCCGGGACTTCAAATCCTCGAACCACTCCTGGTCTCCCGAAGGCAGATCCTGGGCTGCCAGGCGCAGCCGGGAAAAGGCCTGGGGGACGTTGCCTTGCTTTAAGGCGATCTCAGAGAGCAGGGCCTGGGTGGAGAACCACAAGGTGCGGGGCAGGTCGCCGGCCGCGGTGAGGCTGTCCAGAATCTGGCACCGCCTGTTGATACTGCCCCAGCTTGAAATAGGCCCGGCCGATGCCGTAGCGGGCCTTCAGGACCACCGCCGGTTCCGGCTGCCGGGCCAGGATGGCTTGGTAGGCCGCCAGAGACCCCTGCCAATTCCCCTGGAGGCCCAGCAGTTCGGCTTCCCGCAGGCGAGCCTCGGTGGCGTGCTGACCCTGGGGAAAACGTTCCAGGTATTGGGCATAACTCTGAAAGGCCTGGCCATAGGCCTGGCGGCGGTAACTGGCTTCCGCCGCCTGAAACAGCGCCTCGCCCGCCCTGCCCGCCTCCACCGTCCGCCCGGACGGCGGAAAACCGGGGAGCTCGGCGCAGGCCGGCAACAGCCAGAGGAGCAGGAACAGCGGCGCCAGTCTGGACAAAGAGGTCTTCATTTTTTATCCTGACATCTGGAGAATAGATTAAATTAATAAAATAACAAATTATTTTCGGAAAATGAAGGCAATAGTTTG
>CAWCKU010000024.1:0-163197 GCA_963796215.1 uncultured delta proteobacterium
CCCCCCAGAAAAAGGAGAAAACCGGTGAGGGGGGACATCTGGTTGATGAGCACCTCTCCGAATTTCTCAGTGGTGGGGAACAATACCTCCTCAAAGCTCAAGTCCAATCCGATAAACGGCTCAAGAAAATTCAGCAGGCCAAAGACTGCCACCAGAACCGACGCCGCTTGCGCCACGGTCTTAACCCCAGTTGTTAGAGACCTTCGAGTCTGGAGAAGCAAGATGGCCCCTAACAATAAAAAAGAGCAGGCAGTGCTGGGGGCCATGGAAATGTAATCCGTAATTATGCCGGATAAAACCCGCACGCCGGAATACCAGCTCACCAAACCCAAAAGACCGAACCCAGCCACCCCGGCGCCGCAAATAGTTGCCGCCCTTACGAAGGGATCCACAGGAAGATTCTCCTGAGAAGCTTTCATCTAATCCCCCTTACCTGAGATTATACGGCATCCTTAGTAGTTTCTGATGCTTGGAAAACCTTTTCATGAGGTTAACTTCTTGAACGCCTCTACCCGTAATGGCTTCATTCATAAGCACTATTGAACATAAGCATAATTGAACATAATTTCTATAAGAAGTTAATATTTCCTCAGATTCCCATGTAAGCTAAATTTGTGACATAAGCCCATAGAAAAATTATCCCATATGGTTAGAGAGAGAAAAAGACAGGGCAAAAAGCAAATACCCATCAGTAGTGCAATCGGATAGCGGCTATCTTGCCATTATCGACCCCTATCATCGGAGCGGAAAAACCCCAGATATGGACTGAATAGCGAAATGGAGCTTTTATGGGGGGATTTTCAAAATCCCTTTTTGTCCTATTACATTATGCCTTGATGGAGAGGTTGTCTGGTCAAGTCTTGACCATTACAAAATCACTCCTTCCACACCTCGGCGGGTAGCGGCAGCTCATTGAGCTCGGCGCGGGCTTCGCGTCAGGTTGGGTAATGCTCCCCAAGGATGGCCATGAAGCGGTCGCTGTGTGTTGGCTCCAGCAGGTGCACCATTTCGTGAACGATAACGTATTCCAACAACTAAGGGTTTTTGGGCAAGTTACGAACGGTTCATCCCCACGCCTGTGGGGAACACCCGCCCAGGACTTCCCGGCTACGTGTAAGCTCGGTTCATCCCCACGCCTGTGGGGAACACTCTTAGTGGTGGGGCGAGCCGGGATGCACGGTTCATCCCCACGCCTGTGGGGAACACTTTGTACCATCACTGTATTTAACCGGCTAATAACGGTTCATCCCCACGCCTGTGGGGAACACGTGGAACCGGGCCGCAGCCATGACGCCAACCGGTTCATCCCCACGCCTGTGGGGAACACAGTCCTCTCTGCGGTCGGTCATCAAGCGACTCCCGGTTCATCCCCACGCCTGTGGGGAACACTATACATCGTAACTGCCATGGATCCGACGGTTCATCCCCACGCCTGTGGGGAACACCTAGCCTGATGCAGGCCATCGCCGGTTCATCCCCACGCCTGTGGGGAACACGAACGCATGTGACCATGGCGACAGTCCGGTTCATCCCCACGCCTGTGGGGAACACCTTACCAGCGCACTTCGATCAGCCGGGCATCGGTTCATCCCCACGCCTGTGGGGAACACATGTTCATCAGGCGCATGCGATCTCTTCCGGTTCATCCCCACGCCTGTGGGGAACACAGACAATCAGCAGATGCTACGATGCTGCTGACGGTTCATCCCCACGCCTGTGGGGAACACATCGCGCGACCAGGGTCACGCGAACGCCGTCATCGGTTCATCCCCACGCCTGTGGGGAACACTCATGCATGCTCGGTCCTCATCGCCGTGAGTCGGTTCATCCCCACGCCTGTGGGGAACACGCCGAGTCGTCCGCAGTCATCAGCAGTGCCGACCGGTTCATCCCCACGCCTGTGGGGAACACTCTTGGCTGACCTCAGTCAACTCGATCTGACAAGTCGGTTCATCCCCACGCCTGTGGGGAACACTCCTTGCATGCGCATGATCAGCTGGCCACATCGTCGGTTCATCCCCACGCCTGTGGGGAACACTGAGCGTCGATCTCAGGCTGATGCCGTCATAGCCGGTTCATCCCCACGCCTGTGGGGAACACGTCAGAACCGGCGCTCGACTGTCCATGACTCGGTTCATCCCCACGCCTGTGGGGAACACTGCTCGTACGATGCGTGAGCCGAGCGATTCCGGTTCATCCCCACGCCTGTGGGGAACACGCGATCGCCGCATCGAGATCTGGCAACTGACCGGTTCATCCCCACGCCTGTGGGGAACACCCCGCTACGGTCACCGAGCTGGCCGATCCTGCCGGTTCATCCCCACGCCTGTGGGGAACACGTCAGTCGTGACTCGGATCGCATCGATCCTGCATCCGGTTCATCCCCACGCCTGTGGGGAACACTACGTCCATGCCGATGCTCAGCGCTAACTGGTGCCGGTTCATCCCCACGCCTGTGGGGAACACTACCAGTCATGATGCGGAATTGCCGGCTACCGGTTCATCCCCACGCCTGTGGGGAACACAGTTACCGCCCGGCATGCCGACCCAGGCATCCGGTTCATCCCCACGCCTGTGGGGAACACGTCTGACGCTCGACGTCTCAGCATTCTAGCCGGTTCATCCCCACGCCTGTGGGGAACACCATGACCAGTTCGACAGTGCTGGTCGACCTATGCCGGTTCATCCCCACGCCTGTGGGGAACACCTGCTGGCTCATCCTGGGCATCGCCGATCGGCCGGTTCATCCCCACGCCTGTGGGGAACACATCGGCATGCGGCGCAAATCAGGCTCCGACTGCCGGTTCATCCCCACGCCTGTGGGGAACACATCAACACTGGCCATGATCGGCTAGCGACTGACCGGTTCATCCCCACGCCTGTGGGGAACACCGATCGGTCAATGACATCTTGACCTGCGTACGCCGGTTCATCCCCACGCCTGTGGGGAACACACAATGCTCCGATCAGCCGACGTGATATCGACCGGTTCATCCCCACGCCTGTGGGGAACACCATTACGCCGGATGCCACTCAGCTGCGATCGACCGGTTCATCCCCACGCCTGTGGGGAACACTTCGATGACCGCCAGGCAGATCATCAGTCCATGATCGGTTCATCCCCACGCCTGTGGGGAACACTCAGCTGGTACACATCTGGACGATCTAGCGACCGGTTCATCCCCACGCCTGTGGGGAACACCTGCTCCAGGCTGATGCTGCAGCAGGCCGACCGGTTCATCCCCACGCCTGTGGGGAACACGTGACGTCATGATGCCATGCTCAAGATCCTAGCGGTTCATCCCCACGCCTGTGGGGAACACCAAGCTCGCATTCCAGTGGCGCTCACATCTGACCGGTTCATCCCCACGCCTGTGGGGAACACTGCAACTACGTGGACATCGATGGCTAGAGCTCCGGTTCATCCCCACGCCTGTGGGGAACACGTCACGATGACATGCCAGAGCACGCTGGCATATCGGTTCATCCCCACGCCTGTGGGGAACACGCATGAATGCCAGTCCAGATTCGCAACGTCTACCGGTTCATCCCCACGCCTGTGGGGAACACGTCTGCATCGGTCATGACTGCTGATCATCTGCCGGTTCATCCCCACGCCTGTGGGGAACACGTCATCAAGTCTAGCATCGCCGTGAACTGCTAGCCGGTTCATCCCCACGCCTGTGGGGAACACGCATCGCTGCCGTACTCCATGACACCATGCCGGTTCATCCCCACGCCTGTGGGGAACACTCTCGCATGCATCGTGCACAATGCCGATCCCGGTTCATCCCCACGCCTGTGGGGAACACGCGGATCAGTGCTCGCAGTGCATGGCCATGATCCGGTTCATCCCCACGCCTGTGGGGAACACACGATCACTGAGGTCGTGCCAGCTACTGCACCGGTTCATCCCCACGCCTGTGGGGAACACCATTCGCACATGCGCTAGATGCTCGGCAATTACCGGTTCATCCCCACGCCTGTGGGGAACACTCATCACGACGCCAGCTCGATGCCGTCACTGACCGGTTCATCCCCACGCCTGTGGGGAACACCGTCGATCATCGGCGTATGATGCCTTCGAATACCGGTTCATCCCCACGCCTGTGGGGAACACGACTACGGCTCGATTGCCATGATGTCGATCTGACCGGTTCATCCCCACGCCTGTGGGGAACACTATCGATGCGAGCTACGCCTGATCACTGACGCACGGTTCATCCCCACGCCTGTGGGGAACACTCGTCAACAGTGCCGATCCTGCATGCATCACCGGTTCATCCCCACGCCTGTGGGGAACACGTGATCGCGCTGCCATCGGATACTCTGATCCGGTTCATCCCCACGCCTGTGGGGAACACTGCAGTATCAGCGTCACTGGCGACTAGTGCGATCGGTTCATCCCCACGCCTGTGGGGAACACGCTCATCCGGTCATGACATGGTCTGCACATCCGGTTCATCCCCACGCCTGTGGGGAACACTACTGATCCGCAGTCAGCGATCATCTGGACGTCGGTTCATCCCCACGCCTGTGGGGAACACAGTCTGCAGTGCTACATCACGGACTGTCGGACCGGTTCATCCCCACGCCTGTGGGGAACACCCCGTGGACTACTCATGCAGTATCAGTGATCGACCGGTTCATCCCCACGCCTGTGGGGAACACTCCACTGACCGATCCACGGCTGTGTCACGGCACCGGTTCATCCCCACGCCTGTGGGGAACACGCTGATCCAGCGGCTTAGTGCCGCGTCAATGTCCGGTTCATCCCCACGCCTGTGGGGAACACTACACCGGCATGATCTTCAGATCATCCGATGACGGTTCATCCCCACGCCTGTGGGGAACACGTCATGCCATGCGCGGTGACATCACGGTACCCGGTTCATCCCCACGCCTGTGGGGAACACTCTTCCTCTAACCCACCGGGATCACAGCATCTTTTAGACTGCGAAATTGCCACCGGATAACCTGTTGATCTTACAAGATATTTTCAGCCCCATCACATACCTACTCCGACCCTTCCCGTGCCTCAGATAAGATATTGGAATCACATGGAATAAACGAGACGAGTTTGAGACCATCCATTTCGGTGGGTATCCGTCTGTTCTTGCCCAAGGTCACGAAATCAAAACCGGATTCCGTATTGGTGCTCCAGGCCATTACCGCGTTTCCTTCCTCCAGTCCCTTCTCCACATGGTCCCAAATCATCTCGCGAACCCGTTTGGAATAATCGCCCACATAGACTCCCGCACGAACCTCAAGAAGCCAGAGGGCCAGCCGTCCTCGGAGCCGTGGAGGGGCATTCTCAACCACGATGACCAGCATCTCCGATACCCTCCTTGTTAGGAATGGCAGGTGCAACCGATTCTGCGGGGGCTTCCGGCTTGGGGAGCTCGCCTGCGGCCAGGACTTCCTCGATAGTTGGAATGATCCTGTCGAGGAGACGGGATTGTCGAAATGAATCGCGGCAGGCCAGTCTCACTTCCCGTTCAGGATTGCCCGGTTTCCTGGCGGCAATCCGAAATGCCGCAGGCACTACCGTCTCGAACTTGAAGATGTCCGCGATGTCATAAACGAATGACTGGGGCTTTCCGGTATGGATAAAGCCGATGGCGGGAGCGTATCCTGCCGCCAGGATAGCAGCCTCGGCGATACCATAGAGACAGGCAGTGGCAGAGGAAAGACACCTGTTGGGGAGATCTCCGCTACCCCACTGGGTATGGTCATAGTTGCGGCGCCTCCAGGTAACGCCAAACTGTTTGGCCAGAAGCTCATACATCTTTCGCACCCGGACTCCCTCAATGCCACGCAACTGTTCCACGCTGCGCCGTTCCGGCGGTTCTTCCTTGAATCGCAGTGCGTACATTTTTCTCACAACTTTCAGTCTGGCTGAATCATCCAGCGCGAGCTTAGCCTGATAAAGCAGACGGTCCGCCCTGGCTCCGCCCGGCTGCCCGGAAGCATAGAGTCTGACACCGGCCTCACCGACCCAGACGAGGAGGCAGCCGACGCGTGCAGCCAGGGTCACGGCCGCATGGGACACCCTGATCCCGGGCTCCAGCATCAAGCAGGCCACGCCGCCGATCGGGATGTGAGTGCGCACCCCGTTTTTGTCGACCAAAACGAAGGCCCCGTCAAGCACGTCGAGCTGCCCCAGTTCGAGAAAAAACACGGAAACCCGATCCTTTATGGGAATCGGCTTAAGCGGCGGCAGAATCGGCTCGGTCATTTTTTCCCCCATCAGATGATTACTCTTGGTCGGAGCGCCCTGTTCCTGGTGTCGTTATCACTCTTCTCGGGGAGAATAATCTGTGCTCCGTCGCAAATGACACTGGTGTGTCTGGAAGTGAGTCGCGTCCCTGGGCAAAGTTCTCAGCTTCCTCTTGCCGAGTGAACGATTCGAGCGGCTGGTCGCCGATTAGCAGGGCCAAGGCATCTGCGTAGCTAGCTTTCAGGCCGGCGAGAATTGGCGCTGAGGGAATGCAGGTCTTGCGGCCCAACCAGAGGCCCCACCTGGGATCGGCAAGAGCTGCGGCGGTTTCACCCAGTATAATTGCATCCCCGTCGAGAATAACCCCAAAAGCGGCATCCGTCAGGTATTGACGGTGGGTCAGAACGCAATCCCGGTTGATCGCACCACTCGCCCGCCTGGTATTCTGAACGGTATGGTAGTCCTGTAGCCGTCGAACCGGCAGTTCCTTTCTAACTCCATTCCTGGGGATGGCGATTGAGGTCATCCGCACCGCTGCGAATGAGGCAAGAAACTCCCGCTCCTGGTCACTTCCACGCGGCAGACCGAGTGCAGCACAGCACATCCCGGCGACGGCGCTCTTGGTCGGCATCAGCCCAGTATTGCGTCGGTTGTACTGGCTGTCGAAACCCCAGGATTGCAGGGGTCCTTCCAGACGAAGGGCCAGAAAGCGTTGATCAGACGACATGATCCACCACCCCGTCCAGGAAGGCTTTCATGCCGATCTCGGGAATTGACTTCTCGAAGACAGCCTCAATTCCCCAGGTATCCTTAAGTTTGGCATACTCCGACTTGAGCAGTTCAATGGATTTGGCCGCATAGCCCTGCGAGGAGCGAACCGGGTTTTCAAAGGCATTGACCAGTTGAATCGGATGTCCCTTTTCCCGGACCACCCCCAGCACATAGACCGGGAGCGTGTTGCCGTTCATGGTGTTCTTGCGGGCGCCGGGAATGGCCTTGATGGTTGCTTCCACAAAGGTGCGCACCACGTTCCGGCGCTCTTCCCTGGTCAGGCTTTCGAGGTGCTCTACATCGGCAAGCATGTCGAGGTTGAGGGCGGCAAAGCGGTAGTAGGTGGCGGAATTGAACTCCAGAGTGCCGGTCATGCCGGCGCCGGATTCCTCTTTGGGTTGGAGATCGTCTACGGCAGAAAAGAAATCGATCTCATTGTCCACCTTGTGGGTCGAAAGGGCATGCGAGAACATGGAGGCGGCTTCGACGGTCAGAGAATGGTCGTTGGCGACCATGCGGCCAAAAAGAGAGATATCCGCGGCATCCTTCAAGGACTTGCCATCAATCGACTTGAGAGCTTTTTTCACATCCTTTGTATCCGCATAGGTCCCGGCAAGGGTCTGAAGCTCAAGCGGAGACATGAAATAGAGGGTTGTCGACTTCACTTTCTCAGTTGATTTGGCATCAAGTTTCACCAAGGCATCGATGAGTTTCTTTGCCCCTTCTTCAGCATCATCGGCAGAAAGATTGGCGGCCTTCATTTCCTTGACGAGGGGTTCAAACAGCAAACGGGTCCTCTCCCCCTTGAAGTGCTGAGGGGAAATGTCCTTGGCCATTCGCGAATCGCCCGTTTCCATGACTGGCTTGATACCCTCGCCCGCTGGACGCCGCCAAAAACGGCCGTCTTGGGTGAATTGAGGTCGTCGCGGTTGAGGCAGGCAACGGGGACGGACTGAATGATATGCAGTTCCAGGTGCTTCATGACATTCTCCTTATGGGGTTGTTATCGGACCAGGTTGATTGGTGCAAGCAGCAGCAGGCCGAAACCGAAGCTCTTGGCGCTGCCGATGCCAGAATGATAGGTTTCGATAAACCTTTCCGGGTCAGTCACTTCCAGGATTCCGCGAAACTGGACCCCGCCGTGGTAGCCTGACTGCCCTTTCTTGCGAAAATGGTTTTCCACCATTGGACTGATTTCGAGAGGCTTTTCTTCTACGATTCGAAATCCGCCAGGTACATCCAAACCTGTGTCCTTGTCCCGACATCTCACTTTGCCTTTGTGAATAAGCCAGGCGCGCAGTTCATCAGGTTTAACCAAAGGGACACGCTTGCCATTCTTTCGTTTTCCATTAGCGCGCAGCAATGTTTCTCCGTTTGGTCCTCGCTGTACAATGGTCTTTACCGGGTTGGCCTGCAAGTCAAAGGCATAGTACCGATGAGAGAGGAAAGAGGCGGCAATTTCCTTGAGGGCAAAACCGTCAGGCGGGCACCATAGTGGTCGCATAGGTTTTCTCCGGGCCAGAATCCAGAGCCTGAATGCCCCTTCGAGTTGATCAATTCGAGTCAGGAAATCCCGTTTGGCATCCGGCGTATCAGGGTAACACTCCCACAGCCTTTTGTGCCAGGCGTAGCTGTCAGAAATGCCTTCGGCGCGGGCGGTTTCCGCATCAACTTCTAAACGGGCCAGCCAGCTCATATCGCCTCCTCAGCCGGAGATGGTCCCACTGTCCAGAAAGCAGTCGCCCATTCGGTTTTGGTGCGGTCGCTCCTATTCCAGAATTTCAGATCAGTCTCCAGTTTTGCATAGTTGACCGGAACTCCCTGTGATTTTGCCATGAGAACCATCCGCAGGACGCGATCATGCAACTCGGCTTCCGTTTCGGCGGTGAGCAAATGCTGGAATCGCCGTTCGGTCGGCGTCAGCTTGTTGTCATCGCTTCGCTTATCACCCCGCCGTTGCTCGATTGCTTTACAGGTAGTGCCGAAATTTCCGGTGGACGTTTCTTCGGGATGGGTAGCAAAGAGTCCGGCAACATAAGCTGAAACACTGTCATTGATCGCCACCCCCAGACGATTCAAGGCAGGCCAGGCACGATGTTTTTTGCTTTCGACATGCACGCAGCGAAGGTTGGCCATCATGCCCCGGTCATCTTTGTACTTCCGGAGTCGTTCAAGAAGCCGGCTCATACTTCCTCCTCCTTAGTTTCATGGGTATTCGCTTCAGTTTCAATTCGTGCCGCGGTCAGTTTCTGCCAGCCTTTGACAAAAGCTCGCATCTGCCGTGGGGTCTCCTGCCCGCAGGCGATGCGGTAGGCTTCACAGGCCGCGGAGAAGAGCATTTTTCGCCAGGCCTCGCGGGTGGGGATGGCAGCATCGGTACCAATGGCTTCGATGTGATTCATCAAAAGCGAGAGATTCTTTTCGACAGTGGTCCAGTAGGAGAGGAATGCGGCCTGGGCCAACCTGTCTTTCAGGACATTCTGTTCTTTGGCTTGTGTTCTCTTGACGCGAGGCTTCCAATCGTTATCGATCATTTGGCGATAATCTTCTATTGCCCAACGAAGTTTTCGGGAGTAACCCTCAGCCCCTAAAACTTTATCCGCTCCAGTGACCTCAGCCTGATAGGTGGAAAGATGGGTTAGGAACGCCGGGAAAATATGGAAGACCGATTCTAAAGCGATGTCCATGGAAGCCTGATCCCGAGTGATTGCACATACATGAAAATCGAACTCGGTATCGTAAGGTGTATTCTCCATGGCCAACGGGCCGCCGAGTCCTTCTGTCGAACGCTTTACGAGTAGCGAGGACAACTCTCGCCATAATGCTTTTTTCGGATCTACCTTTACGACCTTCCGTTCGGTTGTCTCTGCACCCTTTTTATCCTTTTTCGTAACCAACCGAACGGCCGCCGTTGGCTCTGAGGCAAACCCATCCTTGTAAGTGTCATATCTGAACCCGTTACAGCAATACATTTGGTCTGAGCCCTGAATCAGACGAATCCATCGTGATATTGGCACCAGCCGCCCAATGTATGTTTTCGTGGCATTGATCACTCTGTCCGATTCCTTCTCAGGCGATTCAGGGAAGAACTCCCAAACTGGCCGCCCTAAAGCTATATCCGAATAGCTGCCACCGTTCTTTTGGTCAGCTAAGAAAGTCCTGTAATGCCGTTTAATGTTTTCAAAGGTGGGCATATTAAAATGCGTTGTTTCTGCTAACGATCTGCCGCGCAGCAAACAATGCGCCATGGATTGAGACAGGCACGGGGCATCCGGGTTCCCAACCTGAGAAGTTTTTGTTGTCTTCCATTGCGCAACCGGCGAGCCTCCGCCAGAGGAGAAATTCTGGAAGGTCAGTAAGTTCAATGCAATACGTTCAGGTTTAATTTGGCGGCAGTTCATTTGTCCGCCATGGTCGAAAAGGGTCGAATTGTTCCCGGTAGCCAATTCAAAATCGAGGAGTGCCACCGGAGAGGTCTTTCCTAAATCTTCAGCCCTTTTTCGACCCCTTTTAGCTCCGCTACCTGCAACCACGGCTTTTCCGGATGGAACAACTCAAACCAATCCTTCCAGACCGTCAGGTACTTATGCACGGCACTTGACAGTTTTTTCGGGACGTCATCCCAGTCGCCAGAATCTTTAGGCCCGTTGAGCGCGGCATGGGCAACACAGAGCAAGAGCCGCATCAAGGAAACCCTCTCATGCGGGCGCACCGCAAGATCGGCAAATTGCTCGCCTTCGGCAAGGACAGTATACAGGCTCGCCAATGTTGGGTGGCCCGAAGCGGTCACCACGGGTATCCACGGATCAAAGGCAACATTCATATTTCCTCCTAGGTGGATGTTCTTTCGATAACCAGCCCAAGGTCGTTAGAATAGAAAAGCCGGGTTCCTTTCTTTAATCCCTGCACTGCAACTGCTCCATCTTCGGCAACGATTCCGATGGATTGCTTCCCGTGGAGATAATCAGCAAAAGCGGGACACGCCTCAATATGGTCGAAGCAGTACTCGGGAACTTTCACCAGGTTCTTGTGAATCGCCTGGGCAGTAGCGAGTCGGTACTTCTCGTTGCCGAGAAGGCCTTTTGACTGATCGATAAAGACTGCTCCCTGAGCTGTGATTTCTCGACAGAGGACCAGCGCAAACGTCGGTACCTCGTTGAGACGGGTTTGTACCCCCTCTTCGTCTTCAAGCGCCACCTGCCAGAGGTTGCAGTGTCGAGAGGCGATCATTCTTTTGGCCGAGTCCGTTGCGAACCAGTCGAGGGAAAGCTGCTGCCATGAATCGGGCTCTTCTTCTCGTTCCTGATACGTCAATTCAAGCAACCGCCGGATCTGCGCTGGTATTGATACCCCGCTTTCTTTCTTACTCTGTTGTTCCCAAAGTTCCAGAGAGCGAAGAAGAACAAACGGAGCGTACACCTGCGCCTTGCCTCCGAGCGCCTTCACTATCGCTTTTGGTTCCATCCGGCGCAATTCGTCAAGGTTCTTCACTTCTTCGAGAATGCAGAGCCGAGCTGAATCAACCGGCCGACGCTCCCGTTCATGCCGCCAAAGCCGCCCGAGGCGTTGCAGGAGCATATCTGTTGGAGCCAACTCGGTGATCAGCAGATCGGCGTCCAGATCCACGCTCTGCTCAACGACCTGGGTCGAGACCAGGATGGAGCCGCAGCGAGTTCTTCCATCCTTGCCAAACCGCTCCATCCATTCGGTTTCAAGCTGTTCACGCCTCCAAAAGGGGAACCGAGAGTGCAGAAGTCCGATAGGGAACTCTTGACGGGTCAGATTCGTGAGCTGTTGATACTGCCTCTTAGCCGCATCGACGGTATTGCATATCCAAAGGACCGCCCCACCTTTCCGGGCAAGAGCAATCGCCTCTTTCCATGCTTTTCCCGCGTAAACAAAGTCCACCCCGACCTCTCGCGATTTGGGAGGTGCTGCTGAGACAGGTTCGATAGAAACGCCTTCCTTGCGCCCTGTGATGAGGGGATAGGGCAGTCCATCATCGTCCGAGGCAGCATCGTGGCAAGAAACAATCTGCCGACGCCGCTTTCCCGTGAGCGTGGCAGAGAGGACAATCACTGTACAGCCCAGCCCTTCGAGGGTGGTAATCAGTTTGTCGATGAGTGTTCCCGTATAGAGATCGTACGAATGGACTTCGTCAAGAACCACCACCTTCCCTGCCAGCGCAAAGTGGCGAACGAAGAAGTGCTTTGCCGCCACGACTCCGAGGAGTGCCTGGTCAACCGTTCCGACGCCGAAGGGAGCAAGCAGCGCCCGTTTGGTCGAAGCGAACCAGTCCCGCCCCGCCCGCGCATCGTCGGGTGTTGCTTCATGCCTTTCGGTTGCTGCCGGGTAAATCGGGCAGTCAGCCTGGAAGAGCCAGGAATTGCCATGGATAAGACGACTTGTTGAGTCTTCGGGTGATATTCGACGCAGGAATTCATTCATTCGAAGGTGAATTCGATTGCTTGTCATCTGCGTTGGCAGTGCAAAATAGATTCCTGTTGCTTTTCGGGAAAGAAGTAAACGATAGGCCGCCCATAGCGCAGCTTCGGTTTTGCCCATACCCATTGGCGCTTCGACAACGTAAACCCCTGGACCGGTCACGGTGGCAACTGTTTTCTCCTGCATTTCATTGGGGACCCATTCTATTTCGGGTCTTTCAGAGTCATGGAACAGGTCATGAAAAGAGAGATTATGAACAAATTGAATTGGTCGAAAACCGATAGCACTGAGCGCGTCCAGTGCAAGGACGGAGGGATCTCCAGGATCTGTACCTCGCCCGGGAGGGAAAAATCTTTCATCTGAGCCGATCCAATCGGCTACTGAGGCGAGCCCGGCAAGCCACCATAGGGCTGGCGATTCATCGCTGATGGTGACAAACGAACTCTCCGCTTCGAAATAACGCCATGTCTGCTGGGCATTTTCTTGTCGTTCATCATTCCATTCGATGCCGCTATTGCCTTCTTTGGTTTGCTTGATGAGCGGCGGCTTGATTCCACGGGGATTTGGATAGAACTTCATTTTTCCGTGGTGCGCACCAAGAATAGTCGATAAATACTGAGATAGATTTCTTGAGGTACCTTGCTGTTCCAAAAATTCTTGAATTGCAGAATGCGAAACCTTGCCATGATCCGATTCCATTGCTGTGTCCCAGCATCCGTTGCGAGCAACCTTCATCAGGCCATTCTCTTCAAGCCACGCTTCACATTTTCTCTGAAAACCCGGAGATATCTTGCCGAGGTCGTGGAGTGCAGCAAGCGCACCGATCTCCTTTGATCGGAAATGAAAATATTCCAGGACCTCCGGCCACATCCCAGCGATACAGCGCGCCACACAACCCACATTTACCATATGGTCGAAAACGGAAATACCAGGTTTCCCTTCCGGAGTGGTCTTTGCCCAAAAGTGAACCATTTATTATCCCTTTATTCTCGTCCGAATTACCGTATTTGTCGGAGATGTATTTGACGAAAAGCATGAACAGGACATAGCCCTTGTACTGGCTGGCATCCATGCCGCCGCGCAGCTCATCGCAGGAGGCCCAGATGGAGGAGTAGAGGTCGGATTTTTTTATGGCCATGTGCGTTCCTTGGAGAGGCCATTATTTTCATTGTGCAATTTCCTATCGTGGAAGTACAGTAAAATACAATACTGTCCGGTATTATCCTATCAGATTGAAGGTACCACGATTGAGGGAGGGGAAAATGCCCCGTCACTACTCTACTAAGGACTTCTTCCGCCAGATACCGAACGTCTTGCTGGCCCGCTACTTTCAAGGTCGAGGGTTGTTTGGCGATCTTGATTTCGCCGCCATGAAGGAGGGTAAGCCGGATGAGTTATTTGCGGCATGGCTGGCTCTGCCAGACAATCAGCGTAACGCGATGGATGCGGAATTTCGGGACATCTTCGAGATGAGCTGTGAAAAGGGCTTTAGGGCAATCATTGACGAGGCGACCTGGCAAATGCAGGAAGAGCCGGATGCCATCAGGTCATTTATTGAAATGCTGTCGGCCCTTTCCAACCACTTTGAACGGGCGATGATTACCTATTTGGATCACAATATCCTCTGGAGGGGGGCGACGCTCTTCTATCATGCGGATACGCTGCCTTATTGGCGGAAACGAAAAAATCTTTTCCACCGATCAGCAGCGGTGGACGAGGCCAGCGTTCAGCAACTTGGCCGGCTTGATCCGCAACTACTTTCATAACGCTGAGGGCCGGGGCAAAAACTGCGTTGTGGAGCCCTTTCGCCGGGGCGAGCTGGACTATTTCTTCGCTTACCCTGAAGACTATTCACAGCAGAGCATCGAGTGGGTGGATGGGGAGTTTGACCGTCGCCCGCACAATCCCGCCTTCGAGGTCATTTATGTCTATTCACAAAAGGAAGGCTCGCTAGACCTGAACTTTCGTGGCTCCTACAAGTCCATCGAGCCGCTCCAGGGGATGTTCGCCCAGGCGATACTCAAGCTCGACGAACTACCGTCCGACCCAAAGGACGAGCGCGTGTATGACCTGAGCCCACTCCTCCAAAAGGGTTTTAATTTCAGCTACGATGCCGGCAGCGGTATCGAAAGAGTGACGGTAAAGAAACTGCGCCTCTCTTCACGGGTGATTAGGGGCGACCGGATTACCCTCGAAGCCGATTCGTCCGATAATCCCGATGCCGTCTACGATTTACTCGACGAGATCAGAGCATCCTTGCGCCTGAGCATGTACAACGTCACCCAGGTGGAGTTGGCCGCTTCGGTGGTGACGGATGCGGACAAGCCGGCGAAAAAGGTGACCATCCGCATTACTTATCCCAATTCTTGCTCGCTCAGATATGACGAGATCGGGCTCAGGCTGCGCACCATGCTGGAAGCCTCTGGGATCGAACCCAAGGAGCCGGCCGAAAACACCGGGGCTGAAGCATGAAGCCGGTGGATGCACTGATTGAGCTATTGGACCGCGTAGGCGCCAACCACGGCGCTGCTGTCCTGGTCAATGACGACGAGTTGCGCCAATGGCCGTCCGAAGCAGTTAAGGCTATGAATTCACAAAGGCTGGTTGCTAAGGCACGCCCAGCCGCCAGCGCTATCTGCCCTGGGTGCGAGCAACAGTGTGTGATGCCGGTGCATACCTTACCCGCCGCAGCACGCAGTGCGGTGTCGTTCATCGTTTGCGACAAGCGCAGCGACATCAACAGGGTGCCGGTTTCTGCCGGTCGGCTGATCCAATGGCAGTGCAACGCTGAGTTAGTGTGCGGATTTATTGCGGCCTGCCTGGGATTGCGCCGTAGCGACAGGCAAACGGCCAACGCCAATCAGTGGGAAATTGGTGTCGCCACCGGTAACAAGCGCGGCCAGATGCTCTGCCTGGAAGCCAATGGCGAATTGATCCTGGTCGTTGGCGGCAACAAGGTGCCGTTGGTTGAGTTGATTGCATTTTGCGACGGGCAATACTCGCTTGAAGGCGCCATGATTCGCCGGATGGTGGATGCCGCGACCACGGCCGACAACCGCTACACGCCAAGCCAGGTCAAGCGCGAGGCCAGCAAGCTGAAGACCCAGGAACGGCATGCAAGCTGGCAGAAAAAATATCTTGAGCTGAAACGCAGCAAACCCCGCAAAACCGATAGCTGGTATGCGCATGAGATTGCAAAAATGGACATTGCCCAGAAACGCAGTCCCGAGACCATCCGTAAAAATATGAAGAAATGAAAAAAAGCTGGGCGGAATTTTTTCGCCCAATCCGGCCGCCTGCCATCCCTTTATTTTCCTGCTCTCTATGTTAGCCCCTCGCCATCGTTCCATCCTTAATTAGCCATCAGAGAATTATCTAACCATTTGATTTTGCGAATAATGCTGTGCTGGTGTCTGGCGTTGCACCGGCATTGCATCGCCCAAATCGCCATAGGACGCTTCATTCAACAATCCACTACAACTCTAGGAGGTTTAGAGATGAAGCGTACCATACTAAGGATTCCGGCCGTTAAGTTTGAATCAGGACTTTCTCGCTCCACCATCTATCAGCGGATTGCAGAGGGACTGTGGACAAAGCCGGTAAGTCTTGGCGCTCGGGCGGTGGGGTGGCCTTCCGATGAAGTCGATGCGATCAATTCCGCGCGCATTGCCGGGAAGACTGATGAAGAAATCCGCACCCTGGTGGCGAAGCTGGAAGCTGATCGCAAGGTTGCGAAGTAATGGGGGCGGTGATCACGCGGTGAGGTAAGCGATGGGAAAACGTCACCCCAACTACCGGCTCGTAAAAATCCACCGTAGCTATGCGGTGGAAGAGATCGCCAAGTTGTTCGGCATTCATAAAAATACTGTGCGCTGCTGGGTCAAGGACGGGCTCGCCACCATCGATGATAAACGCCCCATGCTGATTCTCGGTCATGTCCTGGTGGCATTTCTCCAGGCCCGCGTAAAAAACAAGCAGACTTGCAAGCCGGGAGAACTCTATTGCGTCCGGTGCCGCGCCCGAAATCGCCTGCTGGCGACATGGCGGAATATTCCCCGATCACCGAGAAGTTCGGCAACCTCGTCGCCATTTGCCCGGACTGCGATGCCATCATGAACCGGCACGTCAGCCTGGCCAAAATCGGGCAAATCCGCGGCAAAATGGACATCAGCTTTCCGGAGAATTACGCCAACTAATTGAGAGTGCTAACCCCACCGTGAACAGTGACTTATGATAGGCAGCATAGAACCATGAAAAAGCACAATCCAGTCAATGAACGGATCAAGCGCAAGTACTTCGCTTTTCTAAAGGAAGCCAAACGTCACAGCGAGTCAATGGTCGATGCGGTTGCGAAGGCTTTGAATCGCTTCGAGGTTTATACTAAATATCGCGATTTCAAGTCATTTCACTTCGAGCAGGCTATCGCCTTCAAGAAGCATCTTGCCGAACAGAAGGGGCAGCAGTCCGGGGAAAAATTGAGCAAGGCAACCTTGCATGCCACACTTTCGCAGCTTAAGCGATTCTTCCAATGGCTGGCGTGGCAGCCGAGCTACAAGTCACGTTTGCAGTATTCTGATGCCGAGTACTTCAATTTGTCGGACAAGGATACCCGCATCGCTACAGCTCAACGGCAACAAAAGGTACCGACCTTGGAGCAGATCGAGCCACGTCATTAAGACGATGCCGGCCAAGACGGATATTGAGCGCCGCAACCGAGCTTTGGTGGCATTCACGCTGCTGACTGGTGCACGGGATAGTGCCATAGCCTCGATGAAGCTAAAGCATGTTGATCTGATCACGAACAGCGTCGATCAAGATGCGCGGGAAGTAAAGACAAAATTCAGCAAAACCTTCAACACCTTCTTCTTTCCGGTGGGTGAAGAAGTCCGCGAAATTGTGGCAGCGTGGGTATCATATCTCCGGAATGAAAAGCTATGGGGCAATGATGATCCACTATTCCCAGCGACATATATTTCGCTGGGGACTACTCGCCAATTTGAAGCGGCAGGGCTGACACGGAAACATTGGAGTAGTGCCACGCCCATTCGAACAATCTTTCGCGAAGCCTTTGCCAATGCTGGCCTCCCATATTTTAACCCGCATAGCTTTAGGAATACCCTTGTCCAACTCGGCCAGGATATTTGCAAGACACCGGAACAGTTCAAGGCGTGGAGCCAAAATCTGGGGCATGAGAAAGTTTTGACGACCTTTTTGAGCTATGGCGAGGTTGGGTGCCAGCGCCAGGGGGAAATCATTCGCGATTTGGCGATGCCTCAAAGGGCCGTGCCAACGGGTGCCGACGAAATTGCCGAGGCGGTGTACAAAAAGTTGCGTTCGTCTGGGGTGGATGTTAAGAAAGAAGCAAAAAAGCTGGCGGAAACGGGAATTTCTTGCAAGGCTGCGAGGGAGATCTGATCATCTTAGTCCCTCCAGCCGCCAACATTTGGGGGTATTATTGGGGGTATTTTAAAGCATTAACATTAAAAAACTACCTGATTACAGAATCTTGACATGAAGATGTGTATCCGGCCTCCGCACCAATCATGGCAATAAGTTATAGGCTGCGAGTTGGCAGCCTATACTTTTTAGAGAGGAATTTGGCTCCTCCAGCCGACCATAGAGGTGAAGTTTCGCCGATAGCGGTCGATCCCCCTTGCTTGGAATAATGATGCGAAAGGAGAAGCACAATGAAATATGACGACGTACCTGAGATGATTTATGAAATGTATGAAAGATTGAAAGGGAAATATTTCCCGCAGTTGGCTAATGCGAAGATATTATTCTTGATTAATAAAAAGAAGATGATGAAGCGAGGGAGCATAGTTCTTGGTAAAATGGTGAAGCCTTCCGACCTGGTGAAATATTTATCCAGAAATGAGGCGCCGGAAGAAGGTTATGATTACATCATGCTCTTGGACAGCAATTTGATCAAACATTGCGAAGAGTCCGACATTGAAAGAGTGGTAAGACACGAATTGAGACATACATTTTATGATTCCGACAGTAAAAATCCCTACAAGTTAGTGGATCATGATTTTAGCGATTTTTATGATGAAGTTGACTTGAATAAAGATGATCCAACCTGGGCGAAAAGGGTCTCCACGACCGTATCCTTAATTTACCACCAGGAAAAAGACGAAAGATAACCACTGGGGCCGCGGCCGCTGCGGCTTCACCACCAGAATTCCGGGTAACGGCGCCGGCGGGAGAGGTTATTGACTAGCAGGGCCACCAGCAGCATCAGGATAACCCCGGCCCCCACCGGCATCAGGACGTAAAGATAGCCCAGGTGGTGGAGCTTCGGGCTGCCCATGACATAGATCAGGGCGGTGGCACCGCCGGGGGGATGCAAGGTTTTGGTGGCGTGCATCAGCGCAATGCTGGTGGCCACCGCCACGGCCCCGGCCAGCCACGGGTAGGGGAAGAGCAATTTATAGGCGGTGACGCCGACGAGGGCGGAGATGAGGTGGCCGCCCACCAGGTTGCGGGGTTGGGCCAGGGGGCTTTTGATGGCGCCGTAGATCAGGACCGCCGAGGCCCCGTAGGAGCCGATGAGCAGGACCAAATCGGCCGGTTCCACCCAGGTTTCATTGAGAAAGGCCACCAGGGCGATGCCCAGGAAGGCGCCCAGCCAGGACCAGAGGATTTCGGCCAGGCTGGCCCGGGGCGGGCTCTGGGTGGTGCCGGCCATCTTGCGGAAGTAGTCGCCGATCATTGGGCCCCTCCACCGATGGCCGCCTTGACGATATCGCCCCGGCTAACGAGACCCAGGAGCAGGCCCGCGGCGTCGGTCACCGGCACCCGATTGATGCCCTTGGCAGTGAAGAGGGCGGCGATGTCCTTGACGCTGGTCTCCGGACCCACGGTGACGGCGGGGGCGCTCATAATATCCCCGGCCGTTTGTTTCTTGATGGGCAGCGCCACGCAGCCCTTGCTCCTCAGACAGGAAGCCACCAAGGACATGAAATTCTTGGGCTCCTTAACCCCCATGCGGGTTAAAAAATCCTTTTCGGAGATGACCCCCGCCACCCGGCCGGCCGAGTCCACCACCGGCACCCCGGAGATTCCCCGGTTACCCATGGTTTCGGCGACCTCCGCCAGGGGGGTGTCGGGGCGCACCACGACGACCTCCCGGGTCATGATCTCCCGGGCGGTCACCGCCCGGCTCAGGCGCTCCAGGGCGTGGCGGTAGGCCAGTTGATAGACCTCTTTGAAGTCCCCGGGGGTGATGTCAAGGTAGCCCGGGATGGCCTTCATGGCCTCGTAGATGTCCTCGTCTTTAAGTTCAACTCCCGGTGGGAAATCGGTCGGCGGTTTTCCTAGATTCTCAGGCATAGGCTCCCCTCTCATTTCAGATGATAATTATGAAGGGTTCAATTGCAACTCACTGGGCCGAGAAGTTCAAAGTTCAAAGTTCAAAGTTCAATTTTTTTGGTCTCTTTTTAGTTCCCAAGATTTGGGAAGGAAATGGTGGCCAGGCTGGGCCTGGCGGCGAAAAAGGCAATCCCAGGTTGAACTTAGGGATGGGAAAATCGTGCATCATCCAAGTAGCGCATATTATTAGGTTATCCTGGTGAGCCGCACAGTTTCGCAGGGACTTTAAGTCGAAAAAAGAGGCCCGTCGGGGCCAATCTGTGCCGGCAGCTAAAAAAATGCCGCAGTTTGCTCCGCATAAGTACCTTATTTGGCTCACTTTAGTCCGCTGAGGGGGCGCTGCCGGAGCGGTCCGGGACCGCTTGAGCGCCGCTGGTGTACCGCATGGGCGCCGCTGGGCGGCCGGGCGGTGCGGGGATAGAGCGGTTAAGTTACACATGGAGATAAGGTAAGGCTAGGGGAGAGAAATTGCCAGAACAGCAGAGACGGTTGACCCGGTTGAGAAGTTCAAGGTTCAAGGTTAAAGGTTGAGGGTGCGCCCAGCAGGAAAAATCGGAATCTCAAGGGTTCGCCATTGCGAAGCAGGAGCTTCGGCTGAAATTGCGTTCCCAAGCTGGAGCTTGGGAACGAGAGTGAAAAATGGAGTTGAAGTGGAAAGGCAACCCCATTGGCAGAGGACGCCTGGCCTTGCCATTCCTTAAAAATTTCACACAAGAAAGTTGACACTACCGCTGTGCCTATTCCAGCACAGAAAGCCCGTGCCACCGACACCTGAGATCCTTCGCTGCGCTCAGGATGACAAAAAGGCTTTTGGCAGAGGTCTCCAGTTCAAGGTTCAAAGAAAGGGGGGCGACCAGCAGGAACTTGGCAGGATTTTGGGGGGGGCCAAAGGCCCAGGAGCAATGCCCAAAATATAATGCTAAGGGCGGGAGGCGCTGCGCTTTCCCGCCCTACGGTTCTCTTTCTTAATCTTTGGGGCGCAGGGCGCAACCTGCATCCGGCACAGGCTGGAAAGCCGGTGCTACCAATTTGCAGTTCATTTTTCTGCTAATAACTATTTTCTGATAATATAACGGTTTAAAAAAACCTAAGATCATTAAATGGCGTTTCAAGGTGGGTCAATGACTGGAAGGATAGCTCGTCTGATCAAGAGCCGGATAGACCCGGAGCGTTACGGCTGGTCGGGGCATTTCCGCTGGCCCCTTTTAAGTATTGCGGTGGGGGTGGTCTCCGGATTTGGCGCCATTTTGTTTGAAGAATTGTTGCGCCACGCCCTGCATCATTTTCTGCATCTGCCCACGGGCTTCATGGAACCGATGAAAGGGGCAGAGGCCACAGTCGTGTCTGCCCTGGCCGCGACCCGGTCCTGGTGGTTTCTCATCATTCCAGCTTTGGGTGGCCTGGCATCCGGGTTGCTGGTCTTTTTTATTGCTCCGGAGGCGGAAGGACACGGCACCGATGCCATGATCGAGGCCTTTCACCGCAAGGGGGGCTATATCCGCAAACGGGTGCCGCTGGTGAAGATTCTGGCTTCCGCGATTACCATCGGCAGCGGCGGCTCCGCCGGCAAAGAAGGCCCCATCGCCCAGATCGGCGCGGGCTTCGGCTCTTTCCTGGCTACCGTGTTAAAACTCAGACCCAGGGATCGTCGCATATTGGTGCTGGCCGGAGCGGCCGGCGGCATCGGCGCCATCTTCCATGCGCCCCTGGGGGCGGCCCTCTTCGCCCCGGAAGTTCTTTACCGGGAGACGGAGTTTGAATTTGAGGCCATCTTACCCTGCATCGTTTCTTCCATAGTAGCTTCTTCCATCTTCGATCAATATTTTGGCCGAACCGCCTTGTTCTTTCCCGGGCCGGTAGATTTCGCGCCCATCGAACTTTTGGCTTACGCCATATTCGGGGTGGTGTGCGCCCTGGTAGGTTGGCTGTATGTGAAGGTTTTCTATGATGTGGCCCGAGACCGTTTTTTCAAGCGGGTGCGCATTTCCAAGGCCTTGAAGCCGGCTTTGGGTGGGCTGATGCTGGGCGTAATCGCCTTTTCACTGCCCCAGGTGATGGATGGCGGTTACGGCTGGGTGCAGGCAGCTTTGGAAGGACAGATCTTTTGGGGGACCATGCTGCTCTTGGCCTTGATGAAGATCGTGGCCACATCCTGCACCATCAGCTCCGGCGGGAGCGGTGGGGTCTTCGGGCCGTCGGTGTTCATGGGGGCCATGCTGGGCGGGGCCTTCGGCTTTCTGGGGCATCAACTGGCGCCTGGGTGGGTGATCCACCCCAACGCCTTTGTGTTGGTGGGCATCGGCGGTTTCTTCGCCGGGGTGGCCAAGGTGCCGGTATCCTCCATCATCATGGCTTGCGAAATGTGCGCCAGCTACGTCTTGTTGGTGCCATTGATGCTGGTGTCCACCATCTCTTACGTGTTACTGGGCAAAGTCAGCCTGTATGAAAAGCAGGTGGTGACCCGGCTGGCCTCGCCGGCCCATCTGACCGAGTTCGCCCGGGGGCTTTTGGAAGAGATGCAAGTTATGGACGTGGTAAAACCGCAGCCGGTGGTGGTAGTTGGTGAAAAAATGCCTCTCGACCAACTCGTCGAAGTTATGGCAAATTCCAGGCAAATTTACTTCCCGGTGGTTGATTTGAATGGCAGAATGACGGGAATCCTCTCCATTAACGACATCCGGGAAGTGATGTTCGAAGAGAGCTTGCAGCACTTGATCGTCGCGAAGGATGTGGCCACCCCGAATGTGGTCAGGGTTTTTGGGCAAGATTCATTGCAAGAGGCCCTGGATAAGATGGTCCTATTGAACGTGGACGAATTGCCGGTGGTGCAAAAGGAGGCCCCGGACGAGATCGTCTCGATGATTTCGAAACGGGAGATTATCGGGTATTACCATGCGCGGGGGAAGCTGTAAAAGACAGCTGTCAGTTATCAGCCTTCAGCAGTCAGCTAAAAGAACAGACGGGGAGGGCTTATAGGAAAGTGAAGGAGGTGTTCCAGGCGAGCAGGTCAAAAGGAAGGGCGGCCGGGGCCGGTATCCTTCAGGTAATGGGCGGTTTAACGAAGGGCGGACACCTGGGTCCGCCCTTACAGGTGGAAAGGGGAAAGGAGCCGTAGCACCTGGCCCTTTCCCCATTTTTTAGGCGGTGTGCTCTTTTTTATAGATGGGTGACATATCCCGCAGGGTCTGGACGATGCCCGGCATGACCGCGAGCACATGGTCGATGTCGGCCGCGGTGGTTTCCCGGCCGAGGGTGAAGACCAGGGTGCCCTGGGCCAGGGCGTGGTCCAGGCCGGTGCCGATGAGGACGTGGGAAGCCCGGAGGGACCCGGAGGCGCAGGCGGAGCGGGTATTGACGATGATGCCTTCGTCTTCCAGCAGCATCATCAGGCTCTCGCCTTCGATGTAGGTCACCGACGCCGAGAACAGATGGGGCAGACACTGCTCGGGGTGGCCGTTGACCTTGATTTCAGGGATCTTGGCAATGAGGCCCTGGGCCAGGCGCTCTTTGAGGGCCTTGATGCGGGGCAGGTTCGTAGGCAGTTCCTGGGCCGCGGCCTCGGCGGCGGCGCCCAGGCCGACGATGCCGATGAGGTTTTCGGAGCCGGCCCGGCGCTTGTTCTCCTGGAGGCCGCCATCCAGCAGGGGCCAGATGGGGGTGCCTTTGCGGATATAAAGGGCGCCGACTCCGGCGGGGCCGTAGAACTGGTTGGCCGCCAGGCTCAGCAGGTTGACCCCGAGTTTTTGGACGTCCACCGGGATGATGCCGGTGGCGGCCACGGCGTCGGTGTGGAAAACAATTTTATGCTTCTGGGCGATCCGGGCGATATCGGCGATGGGTTCGATGGTGCCGATTTCGTTATTGGCCAGCATGACGCTGATGAGAATGGTCTCAGGCGTGATGGCCTTTTCCACCGCGGCGGGGTCCACCAGGCCGTATTGGTCGACGTCCAGGGAGGAGACCCGGTAGTCCAGCAGGCGCAGGGTGCGCAGGGAATTGAGCACGGATTTGTGCTCGATGTTGGAAGTGATGATGTGGCGGCCTTTCTCCCGGAGGCCGATGGCCACGCCTTTGAGGGCATGGTTGTTGGCCTCGGTGCCGCCGGAGGTGAAGACCACCTCCTTGGGCTCGGCGTTGAGCAGCGCCGCCACCTGGGCCCGGGCCTTTTCCAGGGCGGCGGCGGCCGGCTGTCCCACCTGATTGTCGGAGGAAGGGTTGCCGAAGACGGTCTCCAGGTGTTGGGTCATCGCCTCTTTGACCTTGGGGTGCAGGGGCGTGGCGGATAAGTGATCCAAGTAGATCAATGGCATGGCGCTATCCTTTCCCGAGACCGGTTAATGGTCGTGTTCATGGGGCAGTTCCTGCCCGCAGGACATGCAGAAGTGGGCTTCATCATCCACCTTGGTTTCGCAGTAAGGGCAGTAGCACTTGCCGCCGCCGGTGCCCTTGATATGCGGTTCCTTGTCGATCTCGAGCGAGAGGGGCTTTACCTTGCCGGCCTTACGGTCCTGATAGTTTTTGATGGCGGAGTGCAGGGCGTCGGCTCCCAGGTTGGAGCAGTGCAGCTTGTTGGGCGGCAGGCCGCCCAGGGCCTCGGCCACATCGGCATTGCTGATCTTCAGGGCCTCTTCCAGGGTCTTGCCCTTGGCCATGGAGGTAATCATGCTGGAGACCGCGATGGCGGCGCCGCAGCCGAAGGTCTTGAACTTGACGTCTTCGAGGCGGTTGTCCACCACCTTGATATAGACGCTCATCATATCGCCGCACACCGGGTTGCCGACTTCGCCGAGGCCGTCGGCGTCCAGGATTTCGCCGACATTGCGGGGATTTTTGAAATGATCCATAACTATGGGGGAATAAGCCATATGGCACTCCAAAACAATAGATTCAACAAATTTACTAATCTTAAAATATATGACTTAAAAAGGCATTAATCAAGGAGAAACCAAGCGGGGAGCGCGGTTATGAACCAAGGTTCCCTCGGGACCCGGGGGCGCGGAAGAATTTGGGGAGGAATTGCCGATAGGCACTTGCGAACAAGCGGCCGCCGCGGCCAGCAAATATTTTTATGACCAGCGCAAATTTATTTGGGCGTTAGCTGCCCGGTATGCTTATTGTTAATGGTAACGGGCGCGAGCCGGCCCGTGATTGGAGCTAGATGCAGATGCTGTTTTCCTGCCCCACGGCGCAGGCGAATTTTCCCGCCGAGAAGCTGCGCCTGGCGAATCGGGCCCCGGCCCGGCTGGTCTGGGACGAACACGGCGGCACCATGGTCTTGCGGGTGGAGGGCCTGGAGGTCTTGGAAGGCCCGGAAATCCAGGGGGAGGCGGGAATCCGGCTGGAGGTCGCCCTGCCGGCGCCGGCAACCCTGGCCCGGGAGATTGAGGGTTTTGCCGGGCGGCACGCTCTGCGCCTGGCGCCGGAACCTCCACGGGTGGAGTTCTCTGAGATGCCGGTTCTGGCCGCCGGTCATATACCCGGGAAAAACGTCTTCATCTATTGCGAGGAACCTCGGCTCACGGTCCGGCGCCGGGAGACGCAAGTTATGGAATTATGGGTCACCGGCGCCTTTAAGTCTCGGCGGGTGCCATGTCAGGAAACGGACGTGGTCATCCATCTGGAGGCGGCGGCCATGGCCCGGCTGCTGGCAGGTTTGCTGGCTTGGACCCGGGAAGGCAATTGATTCGGAGCAGGGCAGGGGGTAAGTCGGGGGAGGGCAGGGCAGGGCGAACACCAGGTTCGCCCCTACGGGTGAGAGATTTATGAACCTAAGGCGGAGTATGATTATGCTGATCTTGGGTCTGCTGTTTGGCTCCACCCCCGGACTGGGGGCGGAATTGGTGAAGCTGCCGCCGCCGTCCGACAAGGGCGCCATGTCGGTGGAAGAGGCCCTGAAGGCCCGGCGCACGGTGCGCCAGTTTGCCGCCCGCTCCCTGGACTTGCGGCAGGTCTCCCAGCTCCTCTGGGGCGCCGACGGCCTGAGCGACCCGAGGGGACACCGGACTGCGGCCTCGGCCGGGGCCACCTATCCCCTGGAAATCTACCTGGTGGTCGGGGAGCGGGGGGTGGCGGACCTGCCGGCCGGGCTCTACCGTTACCGGGTCAAGGAGCACGCCCTGGAAGCGGGTGGCAAAGGAGATCTGCGCGCCGCGGTGGCCCGGGCCTCACTGCACCAGGCCTGGATGACCGCGGCCCCGGTCATGGTGGTCATCGCCGCAGAGTATAGCCGCTGCACCGCCCGCTACGGCGAGCGGGGCCTCATGTACACCCACATGGAGGCGGGCCACGTGGGCACCAACGTCTTTCTCCAGGCCGAGGCCCTGGGGTTGGGGGCCGGCATCGTCGGGGCCTTTGAAGACCAGGGTTTGAGCCAGACGCTGCAACTGCCCAAGGAGCAGGTGCCGCTGCTGGTGATGCCGGTGGGGTATAAGCAGTAAGCAGGGAGCAGGGAAGAACTGACCCCTAACCCCTGACCGCTGGTTATTCTAAAGCTGTTTGCCTATCCGAACCGATTGAGCTATAAGAAGATTTGAGGTTTAGGGCATTGACGTTGGACTGCTCCAAAGGCGCAGAGATGTCGATTGAGGGCAGAGGTATGGCAGGCTGGCAGAATCAACTCTATTTCAGCGACAACCTGGAGATTCTCCGTAAGCATATCCAGGTTGAAAGTATCGACCTGATTTACCTCGACCCGCCATTTAACTCCAATGCCACGTACAACGTGTTATTCAAGGAACCCTCGAGGGAGCAGTCCGCCGCCCAAATAGCCGCGTTCGATGACATCTGGAAATGGGGGCCGCAAGCCGAGGAGGCCTTTGACGAGGCAGTTCTGCTCGGGCCGCCGCCCCTGGCCGAATTGCTCAAGGCCCTGCTTCAGGTCTTGCGCCGCAGCAACATGTTGGCCTATCTCAGCATGATGGCGGTAAGGCTGGTGGAGCTGCACCGGGTGCTGAAGCCCACCGGGAGCCTGTTTTTGCACTGCGACCCCACCGCCAGCCATTACATCAAGCTCATCCTGGACAACATCTTTAGCCCCAAAAACTTCCGCAACGAGATCATTTGGGAGCGCTCCCAGCCCAAGGGGCACGCCACTACCCGCTTCTCCCGGGCCCACGACACCATCTTTTACTACAGCAAGTCGGAGAAAATGGTATTTAATCCCCAATTCACCGAACACGACCCGGGATACCTGGAAAAGTTTTATCGCTATGTGGAGCCGGAAACCTTGCGGCGGTATACTCTGGACAATCTTGCAAATCCCAATAAAGAACGGCCCAATCTCACCTATGAATTTCCCCCTGACAGCGGTACGGTGAGGGTTTGGCGCTGGACCAAAGAGAGGATGATGGAGGCATGGGCCGAAGGGCGGGTGATAATACCCGAGGAAGGAGGTGTGGCCCGGTACAAACGCTACTTAGATGAAATGCAAGGCACCCTGATCAAGGACATCTGGTACGACATCGAACACCTGCACGGGTCTAGCAATGAATCTATGGGCTATCAGACCCAAAAACCGGAGGCCCTGCTGGAGCGCATCATTCGGGCGGCGAGTAACGAAGGGGATATCGTGCTGGACCCCTTCTGCGGCTGCGGCACCGCGGTGGTGTGGCCGAACGTCTCAAGCGCCGCTGGATCGGCATCGACGTCACCTATCTGGCCATTGACCTGATCAGGAAGCGGCTGCAAGATTCCTTCAAAAACGAACTCGCCCCTTACGAAGAAATCGGCATTCCCCGGGACTTGCCCAGCGCCGAGCGGTTATTCCAACTCAACCCCTTTCAATTTGAGTGTTGGGTCCTGGCCATGGTAGGGGCCCGCAGCGCTCAGGATAAAAGGGGGGCGGACCGGGGCATTGACGGGGTCATGAATTTGAGGGACGAATATAGCGGTGAGTATAAGAAAGTTATTCTCCAGGTGAAAGGCGGCCACGTCGGGGTCTCCCAGGTCCGGGATTTGAAGGGGGTGTTGGAGCGGGAGAAAGCGGAGATCGGCGTCTTCCTGACGCTCAAACGCCCCACCCGGCAGATGCAGAAAGAGGCGGATGAGGCGGGGTCATTCATTGATCCGCAGTTTCCGAAGCAACGGTTCTCCCGCCTACAAATTCTCACCGTGGAGGAGATTTTTACCGGAAAGAAGATTAATTTGCCTACCTGGTGGTCGCAAGATACCTTTAAGAAGGCCACCCGGCGGCGCAAAACCAACCCGGAAGACAACCAAAATAATTTGCTGAAGGAATTGCAGGAGCCGTATGACCGGGATTAGGGGTTAGACACGGCCAGGAATTGACTAACCCCTGATCCCTAAACCCCAGCCCCTATTTTTTCGGCAGATGGATGTAAGTACACATGGCCTTGGCCACCAGGCGCTCGCCCTGGCGCACCACCACTTCGCCGAGCGAAATGGTGCGGCCCTTTTTAAAGATGTGGGCCTCCGCTTCCACCTCGCCGTCCTTCACCGCGCCCAAGAAATTGATCTTCATTTCTACGGTGTTGATGGTTTCGCCTTCTTTGACCAGGCTGTAGAGGGCAAAGGCCACGGCTTCGTCGGCCAGGGCGGCGATCATGCCCCCTTGCAGGAGGCCGATGGAGTTGGCCAGCTCAGGCTTGAAGGGCAGGACAAAGCGAGCATAGCCCTTTCCCAGTTGGGGCACCTGGATGCCGACGAATTTGATGAAGGGGTTGGCGTTCAGGCGGGCCCGGATGGCGGCTTCCAGCTCCGGGGCCAGGGGTTCGATGGGTTTGGTCATTAGCGGTTCTCCACAACCAGAAAATTTGCTAAATGGTCCGGATATATAAAGGAAATTTATCCGGGCTCTCCCATAACTTCTGTGGATAGGTGGAAAATTCCTTATTGATGTTTAATGTTATAAGAACTATGAGCTCTGCAAAAGCCGACCTGTCATCCTGAGCACCGCGCAGGAATCTTAGGTTTAGGTGGCACAGGCTTTCTAGCCTGGGCAGGATTTTCGGCACAGCCCGGAAAGGCTGTGCTACCAAAAGTCGAGATTCTTCGGTCGCGGTGCTCTCTCAGAATGACAAGTGGCAGGACTTTTTCTAAGCTCTCGACCTTTATTATCCAGGAGATTATACATGAAAATCGCCATCAGCGGTAAAGGCGGAGTGGGCAAGACCACGTTGGCCGCCCTGCTCATCAATTATTTCCGGGACCAGGGGAAGAAGGTCCTGGCGGTGGACGCCGATCCCGACGCCAACCTGGCCCTGGCTCTCGGGGTGTCGGACCCGGAGAACATCGTGCCCTTAAGCCAGATGAAGGAGATGGTGGCCGAGCGCACCGATTCCCAGCCCGGCAAGATGGGGGGATTTTTCAAGATGAACCCCAAGGTGGACGACATCCCGGAGAAATATTCCCGGCAGATCGACGGCATCAAGCTCATCGTCATGGGGGGCGTGAAGAAGGGCGGCAGCGGCTGCATCTGCCCGGAGAGCGTGCTGCTGCGCACCCTGATTACCTATATGGTATTGCTGCGGGATGAAGTGGTGGTCATGGACATGGAGGCCGGCATCGAACACCTGGGCCGGGCCACCGCCAAGGGGGTGGACAAGCTCATCGTGGTGGTGGAGCCGGGCCGCCGCAGCATCGAGACCGCCATGAACGTCAAAAGGCTGGCCGAAGACCTGGGCCTGCATAAGGTGGCGGTAGTGGGCAACAAGATCCGCAGCGCCAAGGACCAGGAGTTCCTGAAACGGAACCTGCCGGATCTCCCCATCCTGGGATTCATTCCCTTTGACGACAGGATCATCGAGGCCGACCTGGGCGGCCGGCCGCCTTATGAGGCCATTCCGGAACTGCTGGAGGTGGCCCGGGCCATCGCCGAGCAGTTATAAGAGGGAAAAAGGGGAAGAGGGGAAAGGGGTAAAGGCAAAAACCAATGGCGGGCACGGAGGCCCGCCCCAGCAAGAAAGCAAGTGGTGGGGCGGCCGTCCCTGGCCGCCTTAATTTTGCCAATCGTCTGGATTTTCCCAGAAGTGTCCAGCAAGTTTTTTGCTACAAAGCTGGAAAGAGAGGGAAAGGGTAGGCCGGGGGGGGGAAGTGGTCAGGCGACGAAGCCACCCCTCACCCCAGCCCTCTCCCCTCGCAGGGGAGAGGGGGTTTTTGCGGTGCAGCCTTCAGGCTGGCTTGGGCCCAGGGCAAAGATAGGTGGAAACCTTTTCAATGGGCTACAGTCCTTCAAAAACTTTGCCGGACACTACTGGGATTTCTCAGTTTTAACCTGGGCGTGAAATAAGGAATCAGCCGAGGTTAAAGACATACTGACCCCTGAACCTGGTCCCTAATCCCTATCCTTTTTCCCATTTAACCTTTTCCCCTTTTACCCCCCGTTATTCTCGCCTATACTGTAGCAATGCCTGACCGGCCTCCTCCTCAGCTCTCCACTCGCATGAAGATGCTGGTGGTCTTCGTGCTCTATTTCGCCGAAGGGGTGCCCTTCGGTTTCGTCTATACCACCCTATCTTATTACTTGCGCAGCCGGGGGGTGCCCCTGGAGCAGATCGGCATCCTGAGCCTGCTGGGATTGGCCTGGAGCCTCAAGGTCCTGTGGAGCCCCCTGGCGGACCGCTTCGGTTCCCGGGCCGCCTGGCTGGTGCCGGCCCAGGCGGCCGTCATCCTCAGTATGCTGGGGCTGGCCTGATATGTCCGAGGCCCCGGTGGGGCCGGGTTTCTGGATCCTGGTGGGGGTGCTGTGCCTGGCGTCGGCCACCCAGGACCTGGCGGTGGACGCCTACACCATCGACCTGCTGGACACCAAGGAACTGGGGATGGCCAACGGCGTCCGCATCGGCGCCTACCGGGTGGGCCTGATCGCCGCCGGCGGCGGGGTCCTGATCTTCAGCGACCTGGTGGGCTGGAGCCCCACCTTCGTGGGGGTTGCCCTCATCATGTTCGCCCTGGCGGTCACGGTGCTGGCGTTCGGGCCCTTTCATCAGGCCCGGCCCGAGATTGCCCGGGCTGAAAAAGGGCGGAGCGGTTTCAGCCAGATGCAAGAGTCGGTGAAGGGACTGATGAGCCTGCCCCATATCGGGGCCATCATTGTCTTCATCCTGGCTTACAAGGCCGGCGACGCCATGTTGGGGGCCATGGTGAGCGCCTTCTGGCGGGACCTGGGTTTCAGCGGCACCCAGTTCGGGGTGGCCTCCATCACGGTGGGCAAGGTGCCGGCCATTGTGGGGGGCATCCTGGGGGGCTTCCTCACGGCCCGCTGGGGCATCAGCCGGGCCTTATGGCTGCTGGGCATCCTTCAGGCCCTGACCATTTTGGGATACTGGCTGGCGGCCCTGCCCGGGGCCTGGCATTACACCATCTATGCGGCCACCCTGGGCGAGAACCTGGCCGGGCAGATGGGGTCGGCGGCCTTCATGGCCTTTTTGATGAGCCTGTGCGACAAACGCTTCAGCGCCTCGCATTACGCCTTCCTCTCCATGCTCTTCGGCCTCAGCGGCCGGCTGTGCGGCTACCTGGGAGGCTGGCTGGCGGCTTACTTCGGCTACGCCACCTTCTTTTTCCTGAGCTTCCTGGCGGCCTGGCCGGCCTTTGCCCTGCTCCCGTGGGTGCTGCCCACGGTGAGAAGTATCGAAGCAAGGGGAGCAGTGAACCGTGAGCCGTGAGCGGTGGTGGCACAGGCTGCCAGCCTGGGCAAGCGTAGGCTAAAAGTCCAGGGCCAATTTTGGACCCCCCGAAAATGAAAGGCACGTGTAGGGCGGTTCGAGAACCGCCCCTACGAGGGCTTTCACGGTAAAGACCGCGGTTACCAATACTTATCATTATGAAGAAACCGGAAAACGCAAACCGAACCCCCAGGATTCTGCTTACCGGGCCGCCCGGGTGCGGCAAGACCACGGTGGTGCAGCGGGTAGTGGCGGGCTTTCCCGGCCGGGCGGCGGGGTTTTACACCCGGGAAGTGAGGGAAAAAGGGATCCGGGTGGGGTTTGAGATCGTCAGCCTGGACGGGCAGGCGGGGATGCTCAGCCACGTGGATTTCTCCTCCCACCGGGTGGGGAAGTACGGGGTGAACCTGGAGACCCTGCACCGGGTGGGCCTGCCGGCCCTGGAGCCAGGACCGGGGATCGACCTCATCGTGGTGGACGAAGTGGGCAAGATGGAGTGCCTGTCGGGCCAGTTCGTGGCCGCCCTGGAGCGCCTTTGGGGGCAGCCGGCGCCTTTACTGATTACGGTGGCGGAGAAGGGCGGGGGCTACATGGCCGTGAGCAGGAAAAAGCCTGACAAGCTCCTGATTACCGTTACGCCGGCTAACCGGGACGAATTGCCTGACATGATCTTGGGCATTTTCTCGAGTCGGTCGGGAATAGCATAAGAAAATCAAAATACTTTACAATAAAAATAATTTGGACTACTCTTATGGAAACTAGATGATTTCACCGCCGGCAGTTAAAGGATGAGCGTATGAAAGTGCGGTTGCTGTCCGTCATTTCCGGTTTGTCTGCCATACTGCTGGGCTCCCTGCTTTTCGCAGCCCCAGCGCAGGCGGCAAATTTTAAGATCGCCAAGATCTGGCAGCCTGGGGCGGTTGAACCAAAAATCAATAACCCCGGACAGGTCGTTTGGGACTACGACGATGGGGTGCAACGCCTCGTTTACCTCTATGCCGGGGGCCGGGTGCAAGCGCTCAGCTCCGACTCTCCCACCCTGGGTCCGGTGATCAATGACAACGGGGCGGTAGCCTGGCAAAAAAATTATTCCGATCAAAACAACGCGATCTACCTTTATAGCGGCAACCAGATATGGCTGCTTTCCGACCAGAATAATCCCCAAATCCCCCAAATTAATAACCGCAATCAGGTCCTTTGGGCGGCCGATGGCAACGGCGTGCTGCGCACCCGGCTTTTCATCTATAGTCACGCCGACCGGACGACCACTCCCATCACCGGCGGAGACGACATTGATTTCGGCCACGAATTCAACGACCAGGCCGAGGCGGTCTGGTATAGAAACTTTAATGTGGATCTGGGCATCAACGCTATTTGCCTCTATCGCAACGGGGTAATCACGGAGATTTCACCGCGAGGTCATTTTGACCAACCCCTGAAGATCAACAATCGCACCCAGGTCCTTTATCGCGGGACCAAGGAAAACGAAAAAAACCTCTATCTTTACGATCACAGTTCCGGAGAGACCATCCCGATTACCAGCACGGCGGACGTGTACGGCGGCTACGATTTGAACGATCTGGGTCAGGTAGTCTTTTGCGTGGACGAAGGGACGTACGTACAGAATATCTATCTGTACGATAACGGCCAGACCACCAAGATTTCGGTAAATCCACAATTTTTCTATAACTCCTCTCCGAAAATCAATAATCGCGGCCAGATAGCCTGGGTTGGAGGAGGCCATATTTTTCTTTATGACGCCGGCCAGATGAGGCAGGTGACCTCAGGAGACAAGAGTTCCTTCGCCCACGCGAATCTCAATAATGGGGGGCAGATCGTATTTAACGGCTATGATCAGGTTTTGGGAGGGGGAATCTTCCTGGCCACCCCGGCGCTGATATCTCCGATCAATTATCTGCTGTCGGACTAAGTTTAGTTGCCGTCAGGCTCAGTTATAACCACCTCGGTGGGGGAGGCCCCTTAGGCCCAGGTCACCGCGACCTGGAACCAGATTAAGCTTTCCGCACCCTCCTTAGATGATAGGACCCCACCTTCGAAGTTTTCGCCTGCAGCAAACCGCCCTGCCGGGGGATTTATTGCATTCACGCCGGCCCGAGTCTATAATTTCCCAATATGGCTAAAGAAATCTGGATTGAGGTGCGGTTCCTGATGCCGGCCGGGATGCAGGAGGAGGGGGGCCTGTTCCTCACGGAGTTCAGCGGCCGGGGGGTGATCCTGGAGGAGGAGGGGGCGCCGGCCGGAGGGGTGATCGTCCGGGCTTTTTTCCGTCCCGAGGAATTTGGCGCCTGGCAGCAGGAGCAGTTGCAGGAATACCTGAAGCGGCTGGCCGGCCACGACCTCTATCCCCTGGGGCTGGAGATGCGCCAGGTGGCCGAGGAGGATTGGGCCGAGGCCTGGAAGGCCCATTTCAAGGCGCAGAAGGTCACCAAACGTCTGGTGATTTGTCCGCCCTGGGAGGACTATGGACCGGCGGCCGGGGAGATCGTGGTCACCATCTACCCGGGCATGGCCTTCGGCACCGGCCGGCATGCCACGACGCTTTTGTGCCTGAAGGCGCTGGAGGAGGTCTGGGAGCAGGACCTGCCGGAGACTCACCAGCCCTGGCAGGTGCTGGACGTGGGCACCGGCACCGGCATCCTGGCCCTGGCCGCGGCGCGCCTGGGGGCGGGGGTGCTGGCCATCGACGTGGACCCCGAAGCGGTGGCCGCGGCCCTGGAGAACGTGCGCCTGAATGCGTTGGAGGAACGGATTTTGGTGGAGGACACCCTGCTCCAGGCCATCCGGGAGCAATTCGCCTTGATCCTGGCCAACCTCACCACTCTGGACCTGCTGCACCTGGCCGACTCCTTGACGGGCCGCCTTTTGAGCGGCGGGGCTTTGATCATTTCAGGGTTTCTGGAGAAAGACCGGCCGCAGTTGGAGGCCCGTTTCCTGGGGTTGGGGCTGAGGGAGGCGGGTTATTTCAGCCAGGACGATTGGGGCGTCTTGATCTTGAGAAGACCGTGAGCAGTAAGCGGTAAGCAGTGAGCAGTGAGTGGTAAGTTGCCAATTCTTCAGAAATTTCGCAGGGCTTGAGTTGAGAGGGGCGGGAAACCAAGTCAGGTTGATAATTTCAGGGAAATTTTGTCAATCCCACCAAGGGAGAACGCCATGAAGGAATTCTTACAGAAGGCCTGGTTATTTGGCGCCGGGGTGTTTGAGTTCAGCAAGGAAAAAGTGGAGGAACTGGTCCAGGAGATGGTGCGCCGAGGGGAAATCGGCCAGAAGGAGAGCCCCGAGACGGTGAAGGAGTTCCTGGCTCAGGCCCAGGAGGCCCAGGCGGCCTTGGTGGAACGGGTCAAGGCCATGGTGAAGAAGGCCCTGGCGGAGGCGAAGCCGGCCCTGGCCGCGGACCTGGAGGCCCTGGAGAAGCGGCTGGCGGCGCTGGAAGAAGAGGTGAGGAAGTTGAAGGGGGATGGGTGAGCCAACGGAAAGGAGTTTCGCCACCCCCACCCCAGCCCTCCCCCCTCAAGGGGGAGGGGGTAAAAGCAGGAACTTAGTTGATGCACTAATTAGACTTCATAACTGCTAAGTGCTAACTGACTAAATATGCGCCGCTTCTATGCACCGCCCGAGCGTTTTCAAGATGACCACGGTGTGGCTCGACTCCGAGGAGACCCGGCATCTGGCCCGGGTCTTGCGCCTGGGGGTGGGCGATAAGGTAGAGGTCTGCGATGGCGCCGGCAGGAATGTCGAAGCCCGGGTGGCGGTCATAGAGGCCGGCGGGGCGCAATTGCAGGTGCTCCGGGAGTTGGCCTTTTGGGGGGAATCGCCCCTGCGCCTGGTGCTGGGCATCGGCCTGGCCAAAGGGGAGGCCCTGGATGGGGTGCTGCGCCAGGCTACCGAAATGGGGGCGCAGCAAATTATGCCGTTTATCTCAGAGCGCTCGGAACGGCTGACCCCGGAGCGATTCCTACGGCGCCGGGAGCGCTGGCAGCGCCTGACCCGGGAAATCATTAAATCCTGCCAACGATCGGTGCTGCCGGAGATCGGCGCGGTGCAGGACTTTGGCGCGGTGTTGGCGGGACCAGAGGCGGTGAAACTCATCTTTTGGGAAGAAGAGCGAGGCGGTGGACTGCAAGCCTGCCTGAGCCAGCCCCGACCGGCCGCGGCCCGGGTCCTCATCGGCCCCGAGGGAGGCTTTGCCGCCGCTGAGGTGGAGCGGGCCAAGGCTGCGGGCTTTAAGGTGGTGAGCCTGGGACCCCGGCGCCTCAAGGTCGAGACCGCGGCCCTGGCGGCCCTCACCCTGCTGCAGTTCGCCTGGGGGGACCTGGGTTGACGAACAGTTCAAGGTTCAAAGTTCAAGGTTCAAAGTTAAAGTCAAAAGCAAAAGCAAAGGCAATATAGTTCAAGGTTCAAAGTTAAAGGTTGGCTAAAAAGCCGGAGTTTTTATAATTTATGGGAGAGCCGACGGCTGCTGAGACACTGCCCTACCTGGACCTCAATACCCATCTGCGGGGCCGGTTTGGGGCCCGGGTGCAGAAGATCACCCTGGACGCCGGCCTGACCTGCCCAAACCGGGACGGCCGGGTGTCCAGCGGCGGTTGTCTCTATTGCAACGTTCGGGGCTCCGGCACCGGCGCCTGGGCCCGGGGGCTCAGCCTCAAGGCGCAAATGCAGGAGGGCCTGGCCCGCCTCAAGGCCCGCTATCAGGCTTCCCGGTTCATCGCTTATTTCCAGAGCTTTTCCAACACCTACGCTCCGGTGGCGCAACTGCGGGCCCTCTATGATGAGGCCCTGGCCTTTCCCGAGGTGGTGGGCCTGAGTATCGGCACCCGCCCCGATTGCCTGGGCGATGAGGTGCTGGATTTGCTGGCGGCCTATGGACAGGAACGCCTGCTGTGGCTGGAGCTGGGGCTGCAGTCGGCCCACGATCAGACCTTAAAGGCCCTGAACCGGGGCCATGACGTCGCCTGTTTCTCCCGGGCCGTGGCCCGGGCTGCGGCGCGAGGCCTGGAGGTGGTGGCCCACGTGATTTTGGGGCTGCCCGGGGAGGGAGCCCGGGAGATGGCAGCCACTGCGGCTTATCTGGCCCGGCTGCCCTTGCAAGGGGTCAAGATCCACCTGCTTTACGTGGTCAAGGGTTCCAAACTGGCCCGGCTCCAACAGGAGGGGGCCTACACCTGCCTCATGGAAGATGAATATGTCCGTCTGGCGGCGGATTTTGTGGAACTCCTGCCGCCCCAGTTCGTCATCCACCGCCTCACCGGGGATCCCCACCGCCAAGAGCTGCTGGCGCCGGACTGGTGCCTGGACAAGCCCCGGGTTCTGGGCCTTATCCGGGAAGAGTTCGCCCGCCGGGGCAGCCGCCAGGGGAGCCGGTTGAAGTGAGCAGTGAGCAGTAAGCGGTGAGCAGTAAAAGCAGGAGTTCTCATAATTTCAAAATTCTCATAGTAAGAGAAAAAAGACTTTGCCGGGCCAGCGTCACCCGGCTATATTAATGGCAAATTTCCGGAACTAAGGACAAGATTTAAAAGAATGACTTCCGAGAATCCTGAGAACAACCAGGTTGCCGCGGTCCCCCCGGCCTTTTGGCAGCAAGGGCTGGCCTCCATGCGGCGCTACTGGCTCATCTGGTCCCTGGTGGGGCTGGCGCTGCTGGGCCTGTTGGCTTATCTCACCAGGTGGGCGGTGTGCAGCAGCGGCATGTGGGATTGGGTTTGCCACTATTACTACCTCCTGGACGACAAGGAGAAGGTGCGGGCCTACCTGCAAGCTGCCGGCCCGGCGGCGCCCCTGACCTTCATCCTCACCCAGATCCTGCAAGTGGTGTTCGCGCCCATTCCGGGGGAGGCCACCGGTTTTATCGGCGGCTACCTGTTCGGGGGGCCCCTGGGGATGCTCTACTCCACCATCGGCCTGACCGTCGGCTCCCTGATAGCTTTTCTGCTGGGGCGCTGGCTGGAACATAAGTTCGTAGCCCGAGTGGTCAGCAAGGAGACCATCGAGAAGTTTGATTTTTTGATGGAGCGCCAGGGGGCCCTGATCGCCTTTTTTCTTTTTGTGGTGCCCGGTTTTCCCAAGGACTACCTCTGCTTCATCCTGGGCCTGAGCACCATGTCCTGGAAGCTTTTTTTACTCTTGTCCACCGTGGGCCGGCTACCCGGCACCCTGATGCTCACCTTGCAGGGGGCCCAGGTCTACAAGGGCAATTACCTGGTTACCGGGCTGCTGCTGGGCTTCTGTCTGCTGTTGGCCGGGATGCTCTATTACTACCGGGAACCGCTGTATCACTGGCTGCGCAGCTGGCATGAGAATCAGGTGAATAATCACTAAAGTGAGGTCTAAGAAGGCCGGTCTGATTGGTTGGGTAGGTTATTCAAGGTCGAAAATAAAACGAGGGGAGGCCCGGCATTAAAGCCGGTCCTCCCCTCGAAGCTCCTGCTGCCATGAGGGCAGTTAGGAGTTTTGCACCGCCTTACCGGGTTGGGGAGAATCGCCCGGACTGGCGGCTGGCGGGAAAATCCCCAAAAATTTTGTCAATGGTTCGGCCGTGGTTTCCAGGCAGCCCTGCTCACCCACAACCCGCTTTAACCGGCCCGGAGGATTACTCCGGTGACGACACCTTAGCACGGCTGCGGCCGATCTCTTACCTAAATATTATGAGCGAGGCCCGACACGTCCGGCTCGGATCCCTCCATACGGGGCCGCTCTAGCATTAAGAGTGACAGAAAACTACTTTACCATGTCTTTTAGCTGTTTTCCCGGTTTGAACTTCACTACCTTGGTGGCCGGAATCTTGATGGGCTTGCCGGTTTGCGGATTCCGACCTTCCCGGGCCTTCCGTTCCGTCACGGAAAAGGTGCCAAAGCCTGCCAACGCCAGGCGGCCTTGCTTCTTCAGGGTGGCTGAAACGATCCGGATCAGGCTGTTGATGGCTTTTTCCGCATCCACTTTCCTAACTTGGGCCTCTCCCGCGACTGCTGCAATCAATTCTGCCTTGGTCATAATCCTCTCTCCCTTTCTCCTGGTTTGCGGTTGACTACAATTCCCCTATAGCCATGGCCAACTTCTTGGAAAATGGGTTTTCCGACGCCCATCCCCCCCTTTATAAAAGATATATTTTCGAGTCCCGATGGGCGCACTGCGCCTGCTGCCGCTATATCAGAGGCCATCGGAAGTGACAGCTTCCCCTTGATAGCATAAAATATCGGCGGATGACAATAAAATTATTGCAATGTTTCCTTTTATTCATCACATTTTCATCCATTTTTTCAGGGGCCGGAGTCAGCCGGACCGGACCCGGACCGCCCAGGTGTGGGGCGGGCCTGGTTAACTTATTAGAATATCGTTTATTTATCGATGAAGGCCGCCTTCCCTAAGACACGGGAGGTGAGGCTCCGGTCGGGTAAGAAAATATTTCCCTATCTGCTCACCTGGCGCAGCAATCCCAGGGCCAGGCCGCCGAAGACCAGGTGCGGGAAGATGACCGCGAGAACGGGCGGCAGGCGGCCGGCCTGGCCAAAAGAGGCGCAAAAGCCGAAGAAGAGCCAGTAGCAGAACATCAGCCCCATACCCAGGGCGACGATGGAGGTGAGGTGGGCCCGGTTATGACGCAAGGCCAGGGCCAACCCCAAAATGACCATGATCAGGGGGGTTAGCGACAAGGACAGGCGGCTGTACAGGTCCACCCGGTAGGGAGTGGACTTGTAACCGTCCCGCTCGAGGCGCGCCACGTAGCGGTAGAGTTCGGTGATATCCATCTCGGTGACCTTTTTCTCGAGGTCGGCAAAGTCAGCCGGGCGTTCCGTCAGGACGATGTCCCGCTCTTGGAACTTCTCCCCGGAGAGGATGCCGCCGGCGCCCAGGGTCTGAATCTGGCCCTGGGTAAAGTGCCAATGGGTCCCCTGGAAATGGGCCCGGGCCGCGGCAATGATCTGCACCAACTGGAATTGCCGGTCGAAGAGATAGATCTTGACCCCCTCCATGGTTTGGATATCTTTGCGGAAGAGCAGGATATTATAGATAGCCTGGTCGCCTTTGTACCAGAAGTGCTCCATGGTGTGGAGGTTGCGGGGCGGCTTCTTGTCCACTTGCGCTTTGCCAGAAACTATTGAGCCGCCCCTGGCTCCAGGGGATCAGGAAGAGGTTGAGGGCCAGCATGAGGGCCACTACATAGCCGGTTATAACCATCACCGGCCGCAGCAGTTGCAGGATGTCCAAGCCGGAGGTGCGCATGGCCAGGGTCTCCTGGCTTCGGGACATGAGACCGAAGGTGAGCATGATCCCCAGCAACACCGCGGCGGGCAGTACCTGGCCCACCGCGAAAGGGATCTTCAGGAGAGAATATTGCAACAGGTCCCCCAACCCCAAATGAGCCCGGACCAGGCGGTCGATCTTCTCAAAAAAGTCGACGATGACGAAGAGGGAGACGAAGGTGATCAGGCTCAAACTCGTGAGTTTGAGAAACTCCCGGGCCACGTAGGCTTCCAGGATCTTGGGGCGCCAGGTATGGGTGGAATCCTGCATGATGCTGGATATATCAGAAAGGGGAAAGGGTTAAAAGGGAAAAGGGGGAAAGGGGAAAAGGGGAAATAAACCGAAGCTCAAGAAATTTAATAAGTTATTTTTTTAATCAAAACGCGAACAATGAGGAAGCGAGGCAGACAAGGTAATTAAATGCGCTTAGGCTTTCACCTGTCCATCGCCGGTTCGATGCTCAAGGCCATCTCCCAGGCCCAGGGTCTGGGTTGCCAGGCGCTGCAGATTTTCGGGCAAAACCCCCGGGCCTGGAAATGGCGCCCGGTGGACCCGGGGGAGAGGCGGGATTTTATCCGGGCCCGGCGGCGAGCCGGTCTGGGCCCGCTGATGGTGCATCTAAGCTACCTGCCCAACCTGGCGGCCGCGGACCCGGTCCTCCACCAGCGTTCGGCGGCGCGGCTGGCCCAGGAGTTGGCCCTGGCCCGAGATCTCGAAGCCGACTACCTGGTGACCCATCCCGGGCACGGTGAGCTGACGGAGGCCAGTTTCCGGCTGGCGGCCGCGGCCCTGGCCGCGGCGGTCTCGCAGGTGCCGCCGCCGCCACTGGTGCTCCTGGAAAATACCGCCGGCCAGGGCCGGGAATTGGGCTGGCGCATCGACCACCTGCAACGCCTCATGGAGTTGAGCGGGGTGGAATTGGGGTTGTGCCTGGACACGGCCCATGCCTTCGCCGCGGGCTACGACCTGCGGAACCCCCACGGGGTCTCGCTGCTGTTGGGGGAAATCGCCCGGGGGCCCGGGCTGGACCGGCTGAAGATGCTGCACCTCAACGACTCGAAGGCGGCCTTTAACTCCCGGGTGGACCGCCACGAGCATCTGGGTTTGGGAAGCCTGGGCCTGGCCGGGCTGCGCCAGTTACTGGCCCACCCCTGGCTCAGGCCCGAAGGCGCGATCATGGAAACCCCGAAACGCCATCCGGCCGACGAGTGGCGCAACCTGCTGGTGGCCCGGAGCCTGGTGCCGACCCTATCCTTGCCCTCCCCTGGTTGAGAGGGAGTGAGGTTGCCGGAGGGCGGTTCGAGAACCGCCCCGACAGTGCCCCTGACCTTGAAATCCCTCTCCGGCATAATTATTTTACTGATGATAGCTAATCAGTCGGAAGGAGAAGACCATGCCCACCTATGTTTATCTCTGTGAAAAATGTGGGGAGGAGTTCAGCCGCATCATGAGCTTCAAGGAGTATGAGGAAGCCAAGATCGCCTGCCCCAAGTGCAAATCCGCCGAGGTAAGACAGCAGTTAACCGAATTCATTTCCAGAACCTCCCGGAAGAGCTGAGGGAGACAGCTCTCAGCGGTCAGCTTGCAGCAATCAGCAAAGACTAAGGATGGCGGAGGACGCTAAAAGGTAAGGTGGGGACCGCCACCCCAGGCAAGGGCTAAAAAACACCCGGGTGCGTCCGTGGCACTTTTTGGTTTTCTTGCTCCTCAATGCCCCCACTGGCGGACTCTCACGCCATCGTCTCCGAGATAAACGCTCACCGCACCATCCCGGGTGAAATGGCAGGGGATGCCGGTTTCCGGTCCGGTAGCTCCGGCATCGCCCCCATAAACTATCAGGAGCCGGGGTTGCAGGCGAGCCAGGGAGGGGGGTAAGCCGCCGGGAGAGCCGACCGGTCCCGCCGGTAGGACCAGCAGGTCCAGGCCGGTGGCAGAGGGCTCGAACTGCGGGGGCAGTTCCGGATCCCGGCCCGGCGGCAAGATCAGGACCCGGCGCCCCGGACCGGTGACTTGCAGGGCGAAACCCTGATCCTGGCCCAGCTTCAGGTATTTTAGGGCCGCGCTGCCCAGGCTGGCCGGCGGCTGCGGCCCCCGGCGCCAGGGTTCCAGGGGCAGGGGCAAGCGGCCCCGATCTCCCAGATAATTCCACAGGTCCCACAGGGCCGGTCCGGGGTAACCCCGGCGGCCGTACCAGTATTCCCCCACGTTGAACTGCTGGGCCAGGGTGAGCAGTTCACCGGCATTTTCCTGGGACAGGGACAGGGCCAGCAACTGGTCAAGAGTGCGCCATTGGCGCCAGTGGCAGTAGGCGGGCAGCACCCCGGGGCCGCCCCCCTGGCGGCCGGGCCAGGAGCGGCGCGGGGCGGAAACCGCCAGGCGCCGCCCCTCGGGGCTCACCACCACGCCGCTAAGGTCGCCGTAAGTATCCAGGCAGGTTATCTCCAGGGTCCGGGGTGCAGCGATCATGGGCGCGGCCACTGAGACCAGGAGGGCTACCCCGGCCAGGCCGGCGCCGGCCCAGGTCCAGAGATTGCGCCGCGGGGCGAAGATGAGGATCAGCACCAGAAAATAGAGGGCGATCTGCGGCCAGGTGGGGATGGGGACGATGAAGGCGCTGCCGGGCAGGGAGGCCCCCAGGCAGACGGCCTGCCAGCCCAGCCAGAGGGGCCATTGACCCAGGAAAAGCAACCCCTGGGCCAAGGGGGTCAGATGGATGGCCTGGGCGAAGACCGCGGCCTCCCCTAACGGCAGGGCCAAGAGCAAGACTAAGGGGATGGCCACCAGATTGACCACGATTCCCAGGAGGGAGACCACCTGGAAGTAGGCCGCCACCAGGGGGGCGGTGGCCAGGGTGGCCACCGCCGAGGCCGCGGCCAGGTCCTGTCACCCGGAAATAAAGGCGTGCTGCCCAGGCCCGGTTGGTCCCGGTTAAAGGACTCACTGCCAATCTCTCAGCAAGCGGGGCATCAGATAAATTAAGCCCGCCACCGCCGCGAAGGAGAGCTGCAAGGAGATGGAAAAGAGGCGCAACGGGGTAAAACTGAGGATGATCAGGGCGGCCAGGGCCAGGGCGCTCCAGACCTCCCGGGGCCGGCCCAGGAAGACCAGCAGGAGATAGGCCAGGACCATGACCTCGGCCCGCTGGGTGGAGGGGGAGCCGCCCGCCACCCAGGCGTAAGCCACTACGGCGGCCGCAGCCAGCAAGGTGGCCACTTTCACTACATTGAGGCGCAGCAGCAGCCAGGCGGAGCGCCGCATTAGCCAACTGCTGAGGAAAAAGATGACCGCGGCCACCATGCCCAGGTGCAGCCCGTTGACCACCAGCAAGTGGCTGGTGCCGGTCCGGGCCAGGTTGTGGCGCATTTCCGGGGTAACTTCCCCCTGGTCGCCCAACAGCATGGAGAGATAGATGGCGCGCAGGGCCGGGTCCAGGCGCTTTAACAGCTGCCGGATGCCGCCGCGCAGCCGCTCCCCCAAGGGGTAGCCGGCGTCTTCGGCCAGAAAAACCAGAGCGGCGCGGTCCTTGAGGCGCAGCTCCCGGAAGATGCCGTCGGCGGCCAGGAACCGGGGCCGGTCGAAGGTCCCGGGGTTTTTTAAGCTCCCCGGGGCGCGCAGCCTGCCTTTGACCACCAGGTCGGCGCCCACCGGCGGTGGCGCCAGATTCGGGGCGGCCACCAGCAGCCGCCCCGTGGCCGGGCGCCAGCCCTGGGGGCCCAGCCAGGCCCGGGCAGTGAGAAACAGTTGGACCCGTTCCGGAGCCAGCTTGGCGGGGTGGTCCAGGCGTCCGAGGATGGTGAGTTCCGGTCCCGGGGGCAGGTGGACCAGATGCTGGGGCGGGAAGGTGGGTTGGAGGGCCTGCTGGCAAAAGGCCGCTCCCAGGAGCCAGAAGAAGATCAGGGGCAGCAACCGGGCCGGGCGCCGGGCCAGCCAGACGGCGCCCAGCGCCAGCCACAGCAGGAGCAGAACCGCCGGCAGCCATCTGGCCGGCAGGTTAAGCCCCCAGGCCGGGGCGGCGATCCCCGCCATCAGGGCCAGGACCACCGGCGTTAGGGGTCGGGAGAAGGGAGGGTTGTCAGTTTTCAGTTGGCGGTTGGCAGTATCCAAATTATCGGCTTTAAGGAAGATAATCATTAAGCTGCAATAATTTGACGACTACGACTGTTACGGTTCATCATGGTAATTGATTAAAGCAGCAAAAGCCCGGTGAAATTGGTCGCCGATTGGGTGAGTTTGTTTTTGGGTTGCAATTGCTCCGGGATCAGACTCAATGATTTCTGCGGTATCTTACAACGTTCCGTATCATTTGACAAAATTAAACTTTAAGTTATTGGCACCAATCTCTCCCAAGGCCTCAAGGAAGGTAGAGTAATTACTTAGGGGGCTCTTTTTCCTTGACAAATTGAGGAAAATATCGAATAGAATTATAGTTATGAGGAGAATTTTCTTCATTCCGGCCCTGATCTTTTGCTTAACGGGGTTGGCCGCCGGGGGTGAGGCTCCTAAGTTGGGGTCGGACGGCGGCTCCCTGGTCCTGGAGAGCGCCAAAGATGCCAAGGATTCCCGGAGGGCCGGCGCGGCCGGCGACACCCTCTACGACCTCCTGGGCCAGGAAGTTCAGGTCTATATCTTCAATAACAAGACCCGGGTCTGGCCCAAAACTATAGTACGCTCGGGCCCCTGGGCTTACCAGAGTACCTTGGCCTACCGGAGCGCCTTAGCGGGACGCCACGATCCCCGGGTGGACACTTTAATCAATAAATATGCCGGGGCTTACGGGGTGGACCCGGCCCTGGTGCGGGCGGTGATGCGGAACGAATCCGGTTTCAACGCCGGGGCGGTCTCCCCCAAGGGGGCCCAGGGTCTGATGCAGTTGATGCCCGGTACTGCCGCCCAAATGGGGGTGCGCGACCCCTTCGATCCGGAGCAAAATATCGCCGGCGGGGTGGGCTATCTGCGCCACTGCCTGGACCGGTTCGGGCACAACGTGCCCCTGGCGGTGGCGGCCTATAACGCCGGCCCGGAAGCGGTGGCCAAATATTGCAGTATCCCGCCTTATCAGGAGACGCAGCTCTTCGTTAACAACGTCATGGGGACATATGGCGGCTACGGCCCCAATCGAGCGCTGACCGGCCCCGCCGCCAAGGCCGCGGCGGCAGCCGCCGGGGCACCAAGGTGAAGAAGGTCGAGAAGGGCGCCGCGGGCAAGGTGGCCGCGACCCAGGACAAAGACAAAGATCAAGAGAAGGACGCCCCCCGCCGTCGCCCCAGGGCCAAGATCATCGAAGTCAGGTCCAACAAAGTCCAGACCAAGGCCATCACCATCCTGAAAGATTGAGCCTGCCCCAAAAAATAGGGACACCTCCCATTTTTGCTGAAAAAGTCCAGTGACAAAATTGGTTTTCCCAGGCATGGCAAAAATAGGAAGTGTCCCTATTTTTTTTCCGGCCAGTCCTTGATGTGCAGGTCCCGCTGGGGAAAGGGCATCTCGATGCCGTGCTGCCGGCAGGTCTCCAGGATGGCGCTGTTCAGCTCATGGGTGGCGGGGACCCGGTCCGCCGGAGTCTTGAGGAAGACCCAGATGGTGAAATCCAGGGTGCTATCGCCATAAGCGCTAAAATGGATCTGGGGCGGCGGCTCCTTCACTACCCGGGGGTTGGCCAGGCAGATCTCAGTGAGTAATTGGGTCACGCGCCGCACGTCGGAGTCGCAGGCCACCCCGACCTTCAGGGTGAGGCGGTTGATGCCCCGGCCATAGTGGGTCCAATTGAGGACCTTCTCGGAAATGAGCTGAGAGTTGGGGATGATGAGCATCGAGCGGTCGGAGGTTTCGAAGACGGTGCTCCGGATCCGGATCTCCTTGACCGTGCCAAACTGGCCGTCGATGACCAGCAGGTCCCCCACCTTGATGGGCCGCTCGAAGAGCAGGATGAGGCCGCTGATGAAATTATTGACGATGTTTTGGAGGCCGAAGCCGATGCCGAGGCCCAGGGCCCCGGCCACCAGGGCCAGGTTGGTCAGGGGGAAGCCCAACATCGTCAGGGCCACCAGGGCCGCCATAATCAAGATGACGTAGTGCAAGGTGGTGGAGATGGTGTACTGGACCCCGTGGTCCAGACCGGTGCGGGGGAAGATCCGCAAGCTCATGAGGCCCCGGATCAGGCGGGAGAGCCAGAAACCCAGGTAAAGGGCCAGGACGGCGGCGCCGATATTGAGAAGGGTGAGCTTCACCGGGCCCAGGGCCGGTCCCCAGGTGAGCCATTGGAAGGCCCAGGCCACCCGGTCCGGCGGGATGCCCCAGGTGCCCAGGGCCCAGAAGATCACGGCCGCCCCCAGGATGAGGGAGAGCACCAGCCGGCAGAAATAATAAATCCGGCGGAGCATTTCCTGCTGCTCCGGATAACGCTGTTTGGCCCAGCCGAGGTCAGGGTGCAACAGGTGGCGGATGATGGTCTCCCCGACCAGCCACAGAAACCAAATCAGGAGGGCTACCAGGCCGGTCCAGACTGCGGCCTGGGCCACGTAGACCGCCAGGTTGGACAGGGCCAGGAGATCCGCCAGGATGGTGACCGCCAGCAGAAAGAGCACTGTTCCATGGAGGACGCGGGCCACGGCCCGCCGGCGCACCCAGGCGGGGTCGGGCAGCACCGGCTGGAGCCGGGCCAGATGAGGCCGGCGCAGCAGCCATAAGACCCAGACCAGCAGGCCAATTAGGAAGAAGTGGGCCGCGAAGAGGCGGGAGGGTTCGGGGAAGTTAAGCAGCGGGGCGCTCTTGAGGGCAAAGAGTCCCAGGACCAGGTAGAGGGCGAAGACTTTCAGGGAACGACGATAGAACCGGGCCGTGGCCGCATCCAGAGGCAACAGTCCGGCCGCGGGCTTCCCGGCAAAGTAGGCCTGTACCAGGGCCAGGGCCAGGCGCCAGGCCCACCAGGCCCCCAGGAGATAAAGGACAAACTGGGCCGGGTTGGAGCCCAAGATGCCGAAATCCCATAATATTACGCCGACCCAAAAGATCAAACCCAGGCGGAACAGGGAATCCACCAGGATCCGTCCGAGGACAAAAATGGGCAGGAGATCATGATCGGTAGTACCGGCCCGCCAGTCTTCGAAACGCCTGGCCGTTAAACGCCGCAGGCGGCGAGTGCTCCAGGCCAACAGGGCCAGAAAAACCACCAGGCCCACCAAGTGAAGCAGATGGTCCCAGAAAAAGGCTTGCAGTTGCCCGGAGGCCACCAGGGCGGTGAACCAGTGCCAACCCTGCCCGGGGACGGCGGCCAGGCTGACCCAGAGGCGGCCCAGTTGTTCCCTGGGAGACTGCCGGGAAGGCGGCCGCTTGAGTAACTCCGTCTTCCAGGCCTCCTCCAGGTTTTTCAGGGCTGGCTGCAATCCGGCCAGCAGTTGCAGTTCCTGCTCCAGAATTTTTCGGGTCTGGTCCAGATTGTTCCAGACCCGGCCTGCCAATTGATCCCGGCTGTCGGCCAGTTGCAGGTAGCGGCTCAGAGCCTGCTGCATTTCCGGAGAGGTGGCGGTGGCTTCGCCGGCGGCCTGCAGGAAGCCCATCTGCATCCGCAGGGTATTTTCAGCCACCGTCTCAGCCTCCATCTCCTGCTTTAAGGTGTCGGATTCCCCGGCCAGGGCCTTGGCGCGATCCTTGGTCTGGGTCTCCAGGGCGGTATAAGAGGCTAACAATCCCTGGGCTCGAGTCACGGGCGGTTTGCCCACCGCCAGGGCGGCCCTGAGGGAAGCCGCGGCCACCTGGAGGTTTTTCAGGTCATTTTCCGCTCGGTCAGCCTTTGTTGGCTGTCGGTCAGCCGGGATTCCAGGGCCTTGATTTGGCCTGCCAGCGTGGTGGCGCCCCCGGCCAGCACCCGGGACAGGCTCTCGGGTGCGAGCCCGGCCGCCGCCAATTGCTCCAGCCGGGCCGGCGCGGTCGTAGCCGGCTGGGCCAGACCTGGGGAAGCTAAGGCCAGCAAGGAAATCAGGCAGGACGAGAAAATGGCGCGCAACGACCAGATACCGAGCATCGGTTCACCTTGAGTCGTTCTTCTTAAAGGTAGATATTAACTCAATTAGCCCGAAAAATTCAGATAATCATCACTCAAAATGAGAAAAATGGAGAGCAGGCGCCCTCGCCTGCAAAAGAACAGCCGAGGGCGGCTGTTCTCCATAAAACACTCTGCTTTTTGAAACAATTATTATTCGGTTGTAATATCGACTAGATAGCCATGATTTAAAAAGTGTCGTGAATAATCCGGGTTAGGTGAGGTTCGGCAAATAGCTTTATGCCGGGGTACGAACCGAGGCCGGGCGGACCGGGGTGGCCAGCCGCCGTAAGCCACCGCGGCTTACCTGGAGCTGATTTTTTTGCAGAGAATCGGGGCTCGGAGGCCGGGATCTCCCCGGTCCCGGTGGGAGGGTTTTTACTGCACGCAAAGATATTAACGGGAGCGGAAAAGAGATTACTTCCCCTCCCCTCCCCCTCACCCTCTCGCCCATTGGGGGAGAGGGGATAAAGAATGAACTCCATTTCTGCACTCATTAAGAGGTAGCCGCCGAAGGGGTGGTCAGTCCAGCAGCAAGTAATCGACCGCGGTAAGGATATTTTTGTTAATGGTGAAGGAGTCAAAGACGCTGTAAGCGCCGGTGTTGCCACTATAACTGGTTACCGTGACCTGGCTGCCGTTAATATCCACGACACTGAAGTAATAGGTGTTGGCGGCTTGAGAAATATGCCAGAGAGCCGGGTCCACTATGGGGGTATCAGTAACTATCGGGGCGCCGGCGCTGCCGTTAATGACCTGAACCACATTGTTATGCCATTGGACCGGAGGGATGAGCTGTGAGGTTGGGGGCAATACTGCTGTCGATGGTCTTCCGTGAAAAGAGATGGATATGCGCGCAACAATAAAGGTCAAAACGGTTATTATCCAGGATACGCCACAGCTTCGTATAGGTAATATCCGGAGGGTCTGCACCTCCTTCGGGGGAGGTTACATAGTAATAGGGTCCATGGGTGAAAAGAAACTTATGGGTGGCCTTGGTCTCGGCCACCTGGGCCGCGAGCCAGGTTAGTTGGGTATTATCAAAAGTACCAGTCACGTCAGGGTTGGGGACATCTGCGGTCAGATAATAAGGATCCAACACGGCAAAGAAGGCGTCGCCCCCGGGTGATTCAAAGGAATAGACCAGCTGCTGATAACCGTCCGGACCGTTGGCGGGATTGCCGGTAAAGGCCTGTTGGTATTGGGCCTGATTGGCGAGATAAAATGTATCATCAGTTGGGGTAGATGGGTTAAAGAGTTCACGATTGCCGAGAGCCGTGTAGAATGGTATGCCGGCAGTGGTCAGTGGCGCCATCACACCTTTAAAGGCCTCGAAAGTATAGGTGCCATTATAACAGCCACTGGCGGCCTGGTCGCCGCCGAAGACCACAAATGACGGCCGGGGAGATAACGCCAGGATTTGGGTAATGATGGGAGTTAAGACGGCCGTGTTGATCAGATCGGCGGGGGTGGGATTGGGGGGGAGAGTGCCTGTATAAGGGCTATCGGCCAGGAAGACGAAACGTAAGTTTTCACAATAACCGGAGGCGGGCAGGAGGGCGGCCGAGAACAGGGCCGCCACCAAACAGAGGACCGAGACGAATCTTTTGATCTTGTAAGTCATGTTTTTCTCCTTAAATCACGTTGCAGAGGCAGATGAGGTTTGGCAATTAATCCGCCCGGTTCAATTCTTATCCGAAATTAGCGATTAATGTTTAATTATATCAAATTTTCGAGCAAGCCTGGCGACTCAATCCTGTAACAATAACAGGTAAAGTTCTGGCACAATAGCTTTGGGCACCGCCTTCAGGCCAAAGCTGTTGGCGCCATAAATCGGCTGCCAGGATAAGTTTGGGGCCTCGGAGGCGACGACGATCTGGCTGAAGGCGCCGCTCAGGCCGCCGCTGGCGGTGATGATATTGGGAAAGACCTGATTGTTCGCGGGCACATAATCGTTTTGCATGTCGATGGACAAAACGCCGTTCAGGGTGGCGGTGCCCGGAGAACCGGTAATTATGAGTTGACTGTATTCGCTGGCCGAGCCGATGTTGACTTTGAAAGTTCCGGCCGCACTTTGAGCATAATTGCCGGTGACATTCAAAATCCAAGGCCCGCTATAAAAGCCCGGGACTGACATTGCCGTTATTAGTCAGCGTCCCGAAGACCGTGCCGGTGCCCACCAGGCTGCCGGCCGCACTGCTGGTCACCTGGTTGAGGCTGCCGCCATGCAGCGCCGTCATACCGCCGCCACTCACGGTCACCGGGGCGCTGGCATAGTTGCCGTAAACCCTCATTTTACCGCCGGATACCGTGATCGGCTGCGGAATAAGGGCTGCTCCCGGCATTTAACGTCAGGGTGCCGGCGCCGATTTTATTAATGGCGATGCCGGGATAATAATCGGTGAGGATTTGCGGGACGATGGTTTGGCTGACGTCATTTAACCCCAAGGTTTTGGAGGTAACCGTGTAACTGAAGGTTTCATAAGGCACCCAGGAGGTGGGCACGGCATTGGCAGGCAGGCCGGCATAATAGGTGATGGAGACCTGGTTGCCGTTCACCGTCACCACGGCGTAGCCGAATTGCCATTCCAGGTGGTTATCCAAGGTCGCGGTAACCTCCTCGGGTGTCGGGGGCTGGGGCTGGCCGCCATGTGGCTGGTAAGGATAATAATCGCCGTCCCAAGCCCTCCAGCGGGCCGCCGCCGCCGCCGGCAATTAGTTGGGTGATCGGGGGGGTGGTCTTACCATTGACGTCGGTAATGGTTATCGTGGCCCGGTTATAGAGATGGCTGTGCCCGCAGAGATAGACCTGGCAGCCGCCATCGCCGAGGCTTTCCCAGAAGGCGTCCCGATTGAGGGGATAATAGGCCATGCTGCTCAGGTCCTCAGTCACGGCCACGGCGGGTAAATGGCCATAGACAAAGACGTGGGGCAGGATATTGGCGGCCAACTGCTGATCCAGCCAGTTCTGGTTGAGCCGACTCTCATAATCCGGCATGAATTCGTCCATCCCGATAAAAAAGGCATTCTGATTGGCGAAGGAGAAGGTCATGCCTTTTTCTTCAGCCGGACCGTTTTGGGGGATTTGGGTAAGAACCTTGGCGATGCAGATATCCCAATAATAGGGATAATACGGGCTGGAAATTTCACCATAGGTCTCATGATTGCCGCGCACCGGATAGGAGATGTCCAAGATCAGTGCCATGGCATTGCGCCAGTTTTGGTACATGGTCGGCAGGGATGCCTCGGTGGAGCTATGATGCCCATGAATCTGGTCCCCGCCGCACAGCACCAGAGAAACCCCCCGGTTATAAAAAATATCGCTGGCCATGGCCTGGACCACCGGGGTATTAATTCCCACGGCGCCATCGCTGTCACGCTGGTCCCCCAGCACCGCAAAACTCCAGGGCGCCGCCTCGGCCAAACTTGAAAATGCGAATGATATTAAAGCCAGGGACAAAATTGCCAGAAGCATCATGCTCCGTTGACGCCCGTTTGCCTTTGAGCTGTTCATTTTTTGTCTCATTTTCATGACTCCCAGACGATCATTTGTTCATAGAGGTTTTTTTCTCGTAGTTTAATCCATCATTTCGAAGTTTCCCGGCGGTAGGGAATGGTAACACAAAACCTGGGTAATGAAAATCTGAATTCGGGCCTGCCAAGACCTGGTTTCCCTGATCGAAATCCGCGGTTAACTGGGGGGAAACCGAAATAAGCACCCTCTAAATTCGATATATTGACTTCTCGTTTTTCCCGCCATATACTGAATTCACCTCAGTTAGGTGAGGCTCCTGCATAAACACAGGCCACTGCCCAGAAACGTCGAGAGACGCCAATGGGCCGAACAGGTATTACCGGCTTAAGGTTTTACTTAATGTGGCTGAGTAGACGTACTCTACGTTGTGCAGTGCCGAAGCTCCACGAGTGAGGAAGGTCGATAGCCGGCGTCTTTAAAGAGGGCCTTCCGCCACGTGGGAGGCCTTTTTTCTTTGCCGGTGGTCTTAAAGAGGAGTGCAGCCATGAGTCACAAGGTCCAGGTCGAGGTGCTGGGAGAATTCTTCTTCAGCCAGATTCAGGGGATCCCCATATACGACCACGCCGGCAAGCAGGTGGGTGAGTTGCGGGATGTGGCCATCCGCTGGGACGGAGAGATCCCGAAGGCCACCGGCCTCAAATATGTCAGGGGGGTTAATGAACTGATCCCGGTGGATCAGGTCGATCATTTTAACCAGGAGGGGGTCAAGCTCAAGGGTCCGCTGGCGGCAGAAAGGCTCGTATCCTTACAGCCCGATGAGATTTACATGGGCAAATGGCTGATGGACAAGCAGATCATCGACATCAAAGGGGCCAAGGTGGTCCGGGTCAATGACATCAAGATCTTCTGGCTGCAAACCGGGGACCGGAAGTTTCTGCTGCCCGTGGCGGTGGACATCGGCCTGCGGGGCCTGGCCCGGCGTCTGGGGCTAGAGTTCTTGTTGAAGAAACGGGAGAACCACTTTGTCTGGTGGCACTCCATCCAGCACCTGGAGGAAAAGACGGCGAGTCTGAAGCTGGTCTCCGACCGGGCCCAATTGGATAAGCTACACCCGGTCGATCTGGCGGATATCCTGGAAGATCTGGACTACAAGAAAAGAACCGACTTCATCGAAGACCTGGACGTGGAGACCGCGGCGGAGGCCGTGGCGGAAATGGAAGCGGACACCCAGATCGAGATTCTCGAGCACCTGGACAGCCAGCAGGCCGCCGATCTCCTGGAGGAAATGCCTCCGGACGAGGCCGCCGACCTCCTGGGGGAACTGCCGGAGGAGAAGGCCGACGAACTCCTGAACCTCATGGAGCCGGAGGAAGCTCAGGAAGTCCGGGAACTCATGGAGTACGAGGAGGGCACCGCCGGGGCCTTGATGACCACCGAATACATCGCCCTGGCGCCGGAACTCACCGCGGCCGAGGCCTTCCCCGAACTGCGGAAACTGGCGAAGGAAGCGGAGACCATCTATTATCTTTATATCCTGGGGGAAGGGGAAACCCTGCTGGGGGTCGTCTCCTTGCGGGAACTCCTCATCGCCGAGCCGGAAACCAGATTGGACAGTATCATGCAGGAAAGGATCATCTCGGTGCTGCCCGAAGATCCGGACGAGCGGGTGACGGAACTCATCGACAAATATGCCCTGCTGGCGGTGCCGGTGGTGGAGGAAAGCGGCAAGATGCTGGGCATCATCACGGTGGACGATGTCCTGGATATGCTGATCCCGGACCGCGGCAGTCTGGAAACCTTCTCAAATTTCTTCACCACTAAACGCGCCTTGAGATGAGGCAGTAAGTGAAAAATCCCATTTTCCGCAGACTTTTTCTCTTCCTGGCGATTATGGGGCCCGGCATCATCACCTCCAACGTGGACAATGACGCCGGCGGCATTACCACCTATTCCGTAGCCGGCGCCGCCCTCGGCTATAAAATCCTCTGGGTCTTCCTCCCCATGGTCGTGGCCCTGGTGGTCATCCAGGAGATGTGCACCCGCATGGGCGCGGTCACCGGCAAAGGCCTGGCCGACTTGATCCGGGAGCGCTACGGCGTCAAAATCACTTTCTACGCCATGGTGGGCCTGCTCCTGGGGAACCTGGGCAACATTATGAGCGAATTTGCCGGGGTGGCGGCCAGCATGGAGCTGTTCGGGGTGAGCAAGTATGTGTCGTTGCCCCTGGCAGCCCTGTTCATCTGGTGGCTGGTGCTGCGGTGGTCTTATAAAGTGGTGGAAAGGGTCTTCCTGGCGGCCTGCCTCATTTATTTCTGCTACCTCTTTTCCGGCTACCTGGCCCACCCGCAATGGGGGGAGGTGGGCAGGGAACTGCTGGTGCCGAGTTTTTCTTTCGACAGCCACTATCTGGTGATTTTGGTCGGGGTTATCGGCACCACCATCGCTCCCTGGATGCAGTTTTACATCCAGTCGGCGGTGGTGGAAAAGGGTATCACGGTGAAGGACTACGCCTATACGAAATACGATGTCATCGTGGGCAGCATCATGGTCAACCTGGTGGCGGTGTTTATCGTGATCTCCTGTGCGGCCACGCTGCACGTGAACGGCATCAGGGTCGAGTCGGCCAAGGAGGCGGCCATGGGTCTGGCCCCCCTGGCCGGCACCTGGGCCGCCGCCCTCTTTGCCATTGGCCTGTTGAACGCCTCCCTGTTTTCGGCGTCCATTCTGCCGCTGTCCACGGCGTATTTCCTCTGCGAGGCCTTCGGCATCGAGGCGGGCATCGACAAATCCTGGGGAGAGGCCCCGGCCTTCTACTGGCTCTACACCATCCTCATCATGGTCGGGGCCGGCGTCATTCTCATTCCCAAAATTTCTCTCATCATGGTGATGTTCTGGTCCCAGGTGCTCAACGGCGTCATGCTGCCCTTTGTTCTGATCTTTATGCTCATGTTGATCAACAATAAAGATATCATGGGAGATCACGTCAACACCCGGACCTATAATATTATCTCCTGGATTACGGTGGTGATTATGGTCGTCCTGACCCTGTTGATGGTCGTGACTGCTTTTTTCCAATCTTAAATGATAGAATAGAGTTTGACATTCGATATGACTTTCCGGATCAGGTGGGAAAATATCCCCCGAAGGGCTCAAACCCTGATTCGAGGGGATGTTTAAATGGACGCCATCGCTAACTGGATCACCCAATACGGCTGCGTCGCGGTTTTTAGCCTGCTGATGCTGGGCATTGTGGGCCTGCCGGTTCCCGACGAACTGCTCTTAACCTTCGTCGGCTACCTCATTTTTTGCAAGATTTTGAGCCCTATACCCGCGGCTGGCGCCGCCTTTCTGGGCAGCGTCTGCGGTATCACCATGAGTTACTTCCTGGGGCGTACCTTTGGCCTGCCCTTGATCGAGAGATACGGGCGCTATGTTAATTTAAAAATGAAGCACTTAGAAAAAGTGCGCTGCTGGTTCAACCGCATCGGCAAATGGACCCTGACCGGCGGTTATTTCTGCCCGGGGGTGCGGCATTTCACCGGATTTGTGGCCGGCACTTCAAAACTGCAGCTGCGGGTTTTTGCCGGGTACGCCTATCTGGGGGCGCTGTTCTGGGCGGCGACCTTCATTTCCCTGGGTTATTTCCTGGGGGAAGAGTGGCCCCTGATTTCCGCCAGCTGGTTAAAGATCTCCCAGAAAGTTCATGTTATCGCCCTGGCCGCGGCTCTCCTGAGCCTCGCCATCTGTGCCGGATATTGGGTTGTTCGGCAACGGCAGCTGCGGAGAGCGATAAGCCCGGTTGCCGCGGCGCCGGTTCTATCTGTCCAGCCCCGCAATTCCAAACTGCCGCGCTAAGCGCCTCGAGGCCAGCAGCAGGCCTCCGGCCTTTCCTCTTGTCTTCCCGACCCTGGATGATTACCTTAGCTTCGAAAATCCCGCCCCAGCTTCTAAGTACAGGTGGTCAGCGGGACTGGCTGTCATCCCGGAGAAAGCGAGGGCAACCACGTGAAAGTCTTTATGACCGGCGGCACGGGTTTTGTGGGCAGCTATCTCTCCCAAGAACTGGTTAAGCAGGGACATGAGGTCACCATCCTGACCCGCCGGGAAAAGCCGCCGACAGCGGGTGCGGCCGGGATCAGGTTCATTACCGGGGACCCCACCCAGGAAGGACCCTGGATGGGGGCGGTGCCGGAGCACGACTGGATCATCAACCTGGCCGGGGCCTCCATCTTTAGCCGCTGGTCCACCGGCTACAAGCGGGAAATCTACGACAGCCGCATCCGCACCACCCGCAACCTGGTGATCGCCCTGGCCGCCGGCGACCGGCGGCAACTCCTCTGCAGCACCTCGGCGGTGGGCTATTACGGGCCCCGGGGGGACGAGATCCTCACCGAGGACTCGCCGCAAGACTCGTACTTCCTGGCCACTCTGTCCGAGGATTGGGAGGCGGAAGCCCTGAAGGCCGCGGAGTTGGGGATGCGGGTGGTGATCACCCGCTTCGGCATCGTTTTAGGCCGGGGCGGTGGCGCCCTGAGCCAGATGGCCCGCATGTTCCGTCGCTTCCTGGGCGGCCCTTTGGGTAAAGGGACGCAGTGGTTTTCGTGGATTCACCAGGCGGACCAGGTCCGGGCCTTCAATTTCGTCTGGGAGCATCCCGAGATCCACGGCCCGGTGAACTTCAGCGCGCCCGAGCCGGTGCGCAATGGGGAACTGACCAAGGCCTTGGGGAGAGTCTTGCACCGCCCGACTTTGCTGCGGGCGCCGGAGTTTATGATGCGCCTGGTGCTGGGGGAATTTGCCGACGCCCTGCTGACCGGTCAGCGGGTGATCCCGAAGAAACTGCTGGAGGCGGGATTCAGGTTTAATTTCCCGACAATTGAAGAGGCGTTGAAGGATTTGTTGGAAAAATAGAAAAAAATAGGGACACCTCCTATTTTTATAGGTAGGATTTTTAGGATGGGGGGATAAAACTAGTAAAAAATAGGAAGTGTCCCTATTTTTTCAGTCAGGAGCCGCGCTATGGATACGGCACCGCTTGCTTCTTCAATGAGGCGAAGAAGGCCCTTAATTATTTTGCTGTTATTATTGCTGGTCCAGCCATGGGGCTGCGAAGAAAAGAAGGGAGCCAGAGAGGAAGTACAAGGAAAAAGAAAAGGTGCCGATCGGGATTATCACTACCACCAACTATTGTCAAGGTGTAATGACAGCTGCCGATGTTAAGGTCAAACCGGGCTATCTTGCCCTGAGCCGGGACCTGATAAAACAGCACAGATTAAAGTTCGGAGATTTAATTTATCTGGAAGGCGAGACCGAACCTTATGAATTTATGGATACAATGCCGCCGCAGTGGCACAGACGCGCCGACCTTTACAGTAGAATTTGTAAAGACGCCAGGGAATACGGGGTGCAGAAGCGGATGCTCTGGTTTGTTAGAAAGCAATAAAGAGAAAACCAAGATGAGTCCGCACCATTAAAACTTCCTTTCTTAAAATCCACAAGCCTAGGCACGGAAAAATAGGGGCACCTCCTATTTTTATAGGCAAAACCTTAGTATGGCGGGGATAAAACTAGTAAAAAATAGGAGGTGTCCCTATTTTTTCTTGGGCCACCAGGACACCGGCATCGGGGCTGGTCGAGAGCTGCTCCGGGGCGCTCAGACCTGCCTCCTGCAGCCACTCCGCCACCTCGCCATAGGTAAAGGCCCGGCCCCGGGGGGTGACGGCCAGCATGTGGACCCCGAACAGGGCGGCGCCCGGCGGGGTGCAGCCGTCGGGGTTGAGGAAGAAGTCCTGGACAGCCAAGGTACCGCCGGGGACCAGGGCCGCCACCGCCTTTTGGATGAGGCGCCGGCACTGCTCTTCGGTGTGGCTGTGGAGGATGTGGGAGATCCAGATGAAGTCATAGCCCGAGCCGATGTCGTCCCGGAGAAAGTTGCCCGCCAGGGTGTCGATCCGGGCGCCCAGGCCGTGTTTGGCGATGTTCTCCCGGGCGATCTTGATGGGGCCGGGCAGGTCGAAGACCGTGGCCTTCATCTCCGGGTTCGCCTGGGCAAAGGTGATGGCATAGGTGGCCGGGCCGCCGCCCAGGTCCAGGAGGCGGCGCACGCCGGCTAACTTCAATTTGGGGGCCACCCGGGGCGCCAGGTCGCGGGCCAGGGCGTCCATGCCGCAGATGAAGGAGCGCACCTCGGTTTCATCCCGCTCCGGCCGGGTGCCGACCCAGGTCTCCGGGTCCACGTCCTTGGGGTGGCCCACCAGGACCGTGGTCTGGAGGTCGTTCCAACCCCGCTCCCAGGTGTGCCCCATGTGGATGATGATGGCCCCCCGGTAGTCGTCTTTGCCCCGCACCAGGAAGCGGGAGGCGAGCTTGCTGTTCCGGAAGTAATCCACCCCCTTGGTCAGGAGGCCCAGGGCGACCAGGCCGTTCAGGAAGAGGCCCACGGCCCGGTCATCGGCCTTAAGCCAGGCCGCGGCCTCCACGGCGCTGTGGGGCTCTTCCAGGAAATCGAAGACCGCCAGGTCCACCGCCACCATGAGCATCTTGGCGGCCTGGAAGCCCCGGCCCAGATTCATGAGCTGCTCAAAACCGCCTTCAGGGTCTAGAGGCATGATATATCTCCTATTCGTAGTTTGTCGGGATGATTGGAAGCATAGCCTTAAGATTAACTATAAGAAGGCAATTTCGTTTGTCATCCAATCGGGCGGACAAAATGAGGAGTTTTAGAGGGCGGGTTCGGCGCGGAAAAAATGGCGGCCACAGGCCGCCCTATCAACTGCGATCTGATTTTAAGGGAGGGGACAAATGATTAGCCGCATAGAAAAACCCAAAGGAGGTAATGATGGTGGTGCAGGCGATGATGAAGGCCAGCGATTTTCCCTGCCATAACCCGACAAACCAACGCCTGAACTGATCTGCCAGCACATTGGCCTTGCCGCCATAAAGTTCCATACTCCGTAAATACTGCTTGGAATCTTCAGGCATAACCGGATAAAGAATTCCACCCTCATTTACATAACCCAAAGCGCCATACGGAGCAGTCTCTGCCCGCTGATAAATCCAGACGGCACTAGCCAGGCCGACCAGCAGGATGATGAGGCTGATGAGTTTAAGGCGGGTTGGCCGATCTGGAATTTGCCATTTCATGTCAGGAAGATCCTAAAAGCCGAAACATTTATATGGCCCGGAGAACACCCCCGGCAAGGGCGACTGCAGAATTTATAGGGCGGGCCGGGCCCGGCCAATAATGGCGGCCATAGGCCGCCCTATAAAGCTTTCATGTTCCATTCTGGTTCCCAAGTTCAACCTGGGAACCAGAATGGTTAAATGGCCGCCATCACCCCCTGCAAGGCCGTCTTGAGGGCCGGCAGGTCGTCCGGCAGCAGGGTGCGCAGATCCAGGAGCAGGGTGTCTTGCTCGATCCGGGCGATGATGGGGGGTTGGGCCCGGCGGAGGCGGGCTTCCAGTTGCTGCGGGCTCAAGGGGGGTATGGCCAGGGCCAGGGCCCGGCTGGGCAGGCTCACCTGGGGCAGGGCGCCGCCGCCCACGCGACCGATACTGGGCACCACCCGGACCTGAATCCCGGGCCCCAGGGCTCGGCGCAGGCTCCGGGCCAGACCGCGGGCCTGGCGGTCCAGCTCAGCCACCGGACGAGTAAGCATCCGCAAGGTGGGAATGTCGGCAATTGCCTGGGGCTCATCCAGATAAAGGCGCAGAGTGGCCTCCAGGGCCGTTAGGGTGAGTTTGTCCGGCCGCAGGGCCCGGGTGAGGGGATGGTGGCGCAAGCGGTCGACCACCGAACGTTCGCCCAGGGCCAGCCCGGCCTGGGGACCACCCAGGAGCTTGTCGCCCGAAAAGAGCACCAGGTCGGCCCCGGCCTTCAAGGTTTCTTGGACCGTGGGCTCCCGCTCTAGGCCGTATCGGGACAGGTCGATGAGGCAGCCGCTGCCCAGGTCCTCCACCACCAGGAGATTATAGCGGCGGCCCAGGGCCACCAGTTCCGGCAGGGGCACCTCGGAGGTAAAGCCGGTGAGGCGGAAGTTACTGGGGTGGACCTTGAGCAGCATGGCGGTCTCTGAGGTGATGGCCTGTTCATAGTCTTTCAGGTGCGTCTTATTGGTGGCGCCCACCTCCCGCATGAGGGCGCCGCTTTCCGCCATGATTTCCGGCAGGCGGAAGGAGCCGCCGATCTCCACCAGCTGGCCCCGGGAGATGATGACCTCCCGGCCCTGGGCCAGGGCCCGCAAGGCCAGGACCACCGCCCCGGCATTGTTGTTCAAGACCAGGGCGGCCTCGGCCCCGGTGATTTCCTGGAGCAGCCCCTCTAGGTGGTCATGGCGGGAGCCGCGCTCCCCTTTCGCCAGGTCGTATTCCAGGGTGCTGTAATGGGCGGCCACTTCCTGGATTTGGGCCAGGGCGGCCGCGGCCAGGGGGGAGCGGCCCAGGTTGGTGTGGATCACCACCCCGGTGGCGTTGATGACCCGGCGCAGGGAGGCGGCCCCGGCGGCCTGGATTTTTGGTAAAAGTTCCTGGAGGAGGCTCTCCAGATCTAACTCGGGGGGCAGGTCGGCAGCGGGGCAGGTGGCGAGCCATTGGCGCTTCGCCGCCAGGGTGCGGCGCACGGCGGCGGCGGCCAAAACCCGCAGCCGGGGGGGGACCGCCGGGAGGAGGGTAGGGTGGCGCAGCAGTTCGTCCACCTGGGGCAGCTGGCGCAACAGACGGGCGCGGTCCGGGTCCATATATTCTCCGTTAAGCAGTAAGCAGTAGCCGTAAATCTTTCGGAGCAGGGTGGGGGTGCCAAGCTGCTGTTTAGCTGACTGCTGAGAGCTTATCCTCCAATATGCCACCAACTTCGGGGTTCTGTCAAATTGAAAGGCGTGGCTGGAGCTCAAATTCAGCGCAGCAATTCGGGTCAAGTTGCGCCAAACCTCTTAGCTCAGTAAATCTACCATAATCAAGGTGACGATAATTTGGATCAACACAACCGTGGTGATTAAAAAAGGTCGATGGGCCATTTTTTGTTCTAAACCTGGAATAGCTTTGAAAAACATCGATAGATTGGCCAGATTAAATAATATTATCATTACAAGAAGGGTGAAACTTCCTTGGTAGATCCACCAACAAACAACGCCGTATCCTATCTCTAAAAAAAATGCCGGGATAGGTTTTTTAAAATATAGACCGAGCCCGAATTTTGGCTGGTTTATGAAAGGCGCCAGGGCGATATCCTGGCTATGAGTTATTAAATCTAGCACAAGATGTGATAAAATCCCGAGACCGACGGCCAGTCCAACTTCGGGTAGGCCAAACAGCTTAGCAATCACGAGCCAGGATGCGATCCCGACACCGCTCATGGTGACAATCGAGTGTGAGAAAGGCATATAAGAAAGGTGAATGTTACCGACGTACTTTACTTCTTCATCGGTGGTGGTCTTCTCAAGGCCTAGAAAATTCAAAGCGACCCAGAGTAACTCCATGAACTGAACCGAGATTAGAATCCAGATGATAGGAACATCCTTAAAGACCTTCTTAATGATGAGAGCAGTGGCGGCATGATTAATGGCAAACATAAATTTCCTGGTCAATGACGATAAACTAGATTTTTAGTTAAGAATTACCTGGGCAAAATTCAAGTTTTTTCGGCTGCCAGGCAGATCAGAGAATCGATTACGCCATGCTTGTTAAAATTTATAGGGAAACAGGGGAAGGACAGAGGCGTTATAGCCCGTCTGAGTGCATCGGCTGTAAAACTGAGATTATCACTGGTAACCCTGACCAAAAGCATGTTTCCACCAGCTACGCAGAGCGCCAGAACCTCACCATGAGAATGTCCATGCGCCGGTTTACCCGCCTTACCAATGCTTTTTCAAAGAAGGTGGAGAACCTGGCTCACGCGGTATCTCTGCATTGCATGTTCTATAATTTTGGGAGAATCCATAAGAGTCTGAGAGTAACCCCGGCGATGGAAGCGGGGATAGCAGATCATGTTTGGAGTTTGGAGGAGATTGCGGGGCTATCTGGTTGATATTTTTAATTGAAAATAATTTCTACCGATGGCAAGATTGAGACAATCGGCAGTGAACGACTGATTAAATTATCATCATGATAACTTTTCAGCTTGATTTTCGGTAGAGGATGATGATACTAGATATCCAGCAGATCGAATCGCAGATTAGGAGAATTACAAAAACCAGGTCTAGAGGTGTGGCTCTCAGTAAACATTGCAGAGAACAGAGCATGCCTGACCATGATGTTGAATTTCAGGATATTCTAAACGTCCTGAACTGGGGCCAAGTGACTCATGACCCCGATGAAAATTGTGATATGAAGTTCAAAGTAAGTGGTTCGGATTTGGAAGGAGAACCATTAACTGCCGTTGTGGTTTTTCTTGATAAAAATTCTTTGCTTGTAATAACTTTGTGGTGAAATGCTATGGCAACGATGACTTGTCCTACCTGTAAACAAGAAGGACAGACCCATATAGGGGAACATCACTATACAGAATCCGGTTTACAAAATGTATGGTTGAAGGGTGTGGAGGTTTTTGAGTGTAATAAATGTGGGGATAATTTTGCTTTTATCCCATGTGCCCAAGAAGTACATAAATTACTTGCAGAGATTTTGTTACAAAAAGAAGATCAATTATCGGGTCGTGAGATTAGGTTTTTAAGAAAGCATATGGGAATGAAATCTAAGGATTTCGCTGAACGACTCGGTGTGAAGAATGTGACAGTCTCCAGGTGGGAACACGAAGAAACTATACCACCCACAACAATTGATCGTTTGATTCGATATTTTTATGCAGCAGAGATGAATCTTTTGAAATTAGCTCCTAAGATTAAGGAGATTCGATTTCGAAAACACAAAAAAGGTCAGGAAGCCCCTGTAATCAACTTGCCGATTGCCAAAGCACGGGGGAAGGAAGCTTGTGTAGTTAACGCATAAATTTGGTTAATCTAAAGGTATTCTAAGCGGCCTCCGGGCCGCTTTTTTATTCCTCAGAAAATGTTTGGTTCCTGAATAATTTTGCCCTTGAAATTTACTCTTCTTGATTATTCGGGTGTAGGTTTGCGTTCAAAAATTTGAACGAATTAGTCATCCGCAAATTCGTATGGGTTGAACTCAATAGGATTTTCAAACTGATACACTAGCAGAGAATCGATGGACTTGACCGGGGGGTGTTTTTCGTATAAAATAATTTAGATTGCGAAAAATGCTTTGTGGAGGCGTTCTTCCCCATCCTGCCCGTCCCACCTTCCTCCGGCGTGTGGAGATGATTTACCCCCCCGGCTCAACAAATATTCGGGAAAAGCGTTGACAAATGTTTTGCAAAGTAATAACTTTATAAAGTTAAAATTCGGGCAGTTCTGGCCTAGGAAATGGGGCTCGCGAGGCTGGCGTAGCTCAATGGTAGAGCGGCTGATTTGTAATCAGCAGGTTGCGGGTTCGACTCCCATCGCCAGCTCCAGGGATGGAAGATTAGTTTTTCCGGAGAGGTACCCGAGTGGCCAAAGGGGACGGGCTGTAAACCCGTTGGCGCAGCCTACGGAGGTTCGAATCCTCCCCTCTCCACCATATTTCCCTCAGGAAGCGGGAATAGCTCAATGGCCAGAGCGTCAGCCTTCCAAGCTGAGGGTTGCGGGTTCGAGTCCCGTTTCCCGCTCCAGTTTAAGGGCCCACATAGCTCAGTTGGTAGAGCGCATCCTTGGTAAGGATGAGGTTCACCGGTTCGATCCCGGTCGTGGGCTCCATGTTTCAAGAGCGCAACGAGTTAATGAATTTGGTGAGCCGCAGGCTGCGGCCTGCATTGATCTTCTGGATCTGGGGAGCGGCCGGCACCGGCTGCGGCGATAGAAGCTGAAGAATTACCCCGAGGCCCTGGGGCCTTCAGGGGTAACCTATTTCTGGAGAAAAGAGATGGCCAAGAAGAAGTTTGAGCGCAAGAAGCCGCACGTGAACGTAGGGACGATCGGTCACATCGACCATGGCAAGACGACCTTGACCGCGGCTATAACCAAGCATTTGGCAAAGAAGGGTTGGGCCTCCTATGTGCCTTTCGACCAGATCGACAAGGCGCCGGAAGAGAAAGAGCGGGGCATCACCATCGCCCTGGCCCACGTGGAATACGAGACGGCCAAACGCCATTATGCCCACGTGGACTGTCCGGGTCACGCTGACTATATTAAGAACATGATCACCGGGGCGGCCCAGATGGACGGCGCCATCCTGGTGGTGGGGGCCGACGACGGCCCCATGCCGCAGACCCGGGAGCACATTCTGCTGGCCCGGCAGGTGGGGGTGCCTTTCATCGTGGTCTTCCTGAACAAGGTGGACCTGGTGGACGACCCGGAACTGATCGAGCTGGTCGAGCTGGAACTGAGAGAACTGCTCTCCAAGTACGACTTCCCCGGAGACGACATTCCCATCATCAAGGGATCGGCCCTGAAGGCGCTGGAGTCGGACGACATCAACGCCGCCGAAGTGAAACCGATCTTCGAGCTGATGGACGCCTTGGACAGCTACATTCCGGAGCCGGTGCGGGACGTGGACAAGCCCTTCCTGATGCCCATCGAGGACGTCTTCACCATTTCGGGCCGGGGCACGGTGGTCACGGGCCGGGTGGAGCGGGGCCAGGTCAAGGTGGGCGAGGACGTGGAGATCGTCGGTTTTGCCCCCACCCAGAAGACGGTGTGCACCGGGGTGGAGATGTTCCGGAAGACTTTGGACTACGGCCAGGCGGGCGACAACGTCGGCCTGCTGCTGCGCGGCATCAAGAAGGATGAAGTGGAGCGGGGCCAGGTAGTGGCCAAGCCCGGGTCGATCACGCCGCACACCAAATTCAAGTCCGAGGTTTACGTCTTGACCAAGGAGGAAGGCGGGCGGCACACCCCGTTTTTTTCCGGCTACCGGCCGCAGTTTTACCTGCGCACCACCGACGTCACCGGGGTGGCGACGCTGCCCGAGGGCGTGGAGATGGTGATGCCCGGGGATAACGTCCAAATGGAAGTGACCCTCATCACTCCGGTGGCCCTGGAAGAGGGGCTGCGCTTCGCCATCCGGGAAGGCGGCCGTACCGTCGGCGCCGGCGTGGTGAGTCAGATTGTGGAATAAATTATGAGAGATATCGTTACCTTATCCTGTACCGAATGTAAGCGCCGTAATTATACGACCACCAAGAACAAGCGGCGCACACCCGATCGGCTGGCCTTCAAAAAGTTCTGTAAGTTTTGCAGAACTCATACCCTGCATCGCGAAAGCAAGTAGGTGGGCGAAAACAGGCCAGTAGCTCGAACGGTTAGAGCGCCGGTCTCCAAAACCGGATGTTGGGGGTTCGAATCCCTCCTGGCCTGCCAATTATAAGGGTGATGCAATTAGGGACAAAGGGGTCGCAGGGCGAGTTTGCGCCATCTAATCGAGTTGTCTGATTCTCTCCTCGATTTCCCCTTCCGAGGGACCTCGGACCATAAACGAGCTTTTTGTCTGGCGGCGGGTTCACGGCGCTCGCAGGGTTGATACTTCCCCGATGGGAAGCGGATAGAGTGAAATGGGTATGAAAAAGATCAAGACGAAGCAACCCAAAGAGGCCGGCGCCGGCAACTCCCGGGGTCAGGTGGTCAAACTGAAGCCCGGCAAGCCCCGGACCCCTTGGTTCAGCAAGCTTCCTCCGGTAACGGTCTATTATAGCAAGACCATACAGTTTCTCGGGGAAGTGGTCAGTGAGCTGAAAAAGGTCACCTGGCCCAACCGCAAGGAGACCCTGGGAGCAACCGGGGTGGTGCTTATCCTGGTGATCATCGTTTCCATCTATTTGGGTTTGGTGGATTACGCGCTGTCGCATCTGGTGCGCGTGCTAATCCGCTGAGGCAGAGGACTCCGCTGTGGCCCTGAAGTGGTACATCATCCATACCTATTCCGGTTTTGAGCAGAAGGTGAGGAACGCCATCCTGGAGCGGGCCAAGGCCCGGGGCCTGGACCAGTTCGTCCCCGAAGTCCTGGTGCCCACGGAGACGGTGGAGGAGATGGTCAAGGGTCAGCGCAAGCTCTCCGCCCGGAAGTTCTACCCCGGATACATCCTGGTGCACATGGAGATGACCGACGACACCTGGCACCTGGTGAAGGACACTCCCAAGGTCACCGGCTTCATCGGCAGCAAGGACGAGCCCGTGGCCATTCCCGAAGAGGATGCGGCCAAGATCATCGCCCAGATGCAGGAAGGGGTGCTGCGGCCCAAGCCCAAGATCAAATTTGAGCAGGGGGACAAGGTGCAGGTCACCGACGGGCCCTTTGCCAATTTTGCCGGGGTGGTGGATGAGGTGCGGCCGGACCGGGGGCGGGTGCGGGTGATGATCAGCGTCTTCGGGCGGGCAACGCCGGTGGAGTTGGAGTTTACGCAATTAGAGAAAATTTAAGGTAGGGGCGCACCTGCGTGTGCGCCCTCGCCGGGCGGACACATGGGTCCGCCCCTACAAGAAATAAAGTCGACCGCTGAAAGCCAAAGGAAACATACCATGGCAAAGAAAGTAATCGCGCAAATCAAACTCCAGATCCCCGCGGGCCAGGCCAACCCCTCGCCGCCCATCGGTCCGGCGCTGGGCCAGCACGGGGTCAATATCATGGAGTTCTGCAAGACTTACAATGCCCGGACCGCCGGCCAGGAAGGGACCATCATCCCGGTGCTGATTACGGTATACGCCGACCGTTCCTTCACCTTTATCACCAAGACGCCGCCGGCGGCGGTGCTGCTCAAGCAGAAGGCCGCCCTGGCCAAGGGGGCCAAGGAGCCGAGCCGGGAGAAGGTGGGCAAGATCACCCGGGCCCAGCTGGAGGAGATCGCCCGGCAGAAGATGCCGGATTTGAACACCACCAACCTGGAGCAGGCGATGCACAGCATCGCCGGCACCGCCCGGTGCATGGGCATTGAAATAGAGTAAGAGTTCAGAGATTAGCCGGTTAGGGACCAGGGCTCAGGAAAAGCAATACTGGCAACCTGGAACTGGGAACTGACCACCAAAGAAGAGGTGCTACCGATGGCCAGACATGGCAAGAGATATCGGGAGGCCGCCGCCAAGGTGGACCGCAATCACCGCTACCCTTTTACGGAAGCGATGGATTTGTCGGTTTCGGCCGCGTCCAGCAAGTTTGACGAAACCGTGGAGGTCGCCGTGGCCCTGGGGGTCAACCCCCGGCACGCCGACCAGATGGTGCGGGGCGCCGTGGTGCTGCCCAATGGCCTGGGCAAGACCGTGCGGGTGCTGGTCTTCGCCAAAGGGGAGAAGGAAAAGGAAGCCCTGGATGCCGGCGCCGATTACGTGGGCGCCGAAGACTTGATCGAGCGCATCAAGGGCGGCTGGCTGGAGTTCGACAAGGCCGTGGCCACCCCGGACCTGATGGGAACGGTGGGCAAGATCGGCAAGATTCTGGGACCCCGGGGCCTGATGCCCAACGTCAAGGTGGGCACCGTGACCTTTGAGGTAGCCAGGGCAGTCAATGAACTCAAAGGCGGCAAGGTGGAGTTCCGGGTGGACCGGGCCGGCGTCATCCATGCCCCGGTGGGCAAGGTCTCCTTCGGGGCCGAGAAATTGCTGCAGAACGTGGGGGCCTTGATGGACGCCCTGATGCGCCTGAAGCCAACCACCAGCAAAGGGACCTATATGAAGGGCATTTATGTGTCCACTACCATGGGCCCCGGGATTCCGGTGGACGCCACCGACGTGAAAAATCTGTTGCGGTCGCTGTAAAGGAGGCTCAGGGTGCGTGAGGTCATCAAAGAAAAAGATAAGATCGTCCAGGAAATCCGGGAAAAGGTGGCCCGGTCCCAGATCGGCATCCTCACGGATTTCAAAGGACTGAAGGTTGAGGACATGACCCGGCTGCGGCGCCAGCTACAAGAGGCGTCGGCGGAGCTCAAGGTCGTGAAAAATACGCTATTGCGCCGGGCGGCGGCGGACGATTCCCCCATCGGGGCCTCTGTTGTCGCACTTTACCGGGCCCAACGCCATCACCCTGGGTTACGCCGACCCCGTGGCCCTGGCCAAGATCCTGACCAAGTTCGCCCAGGAAAAGCCGCAATTGGCGATCAAGGCGGCGGTATTGGGCGGCCAGGTGCTGACGGTCAAAGAGCTGGAGGCCTTGAGCAAACTGCCTTCCCGGGAAGTGCTGCTGGCCCAGTTGCTGGGGGTGCTCCAGGGAGTGCCCACCGCCCTGGTGACGGTGCTGGCCGGGGTTATTCGAGGCCTGCTCAACGTCCTGGTGGCTTACCGGGATAAGCGGGCGGAGAGCGAAGAGACCGTGGCGGCTCCCGAAGCCGCGGCAGAAGCTGTCGGAGAGGCGGCGACCGAGGCCAAGGCAGAGGCTGTAGGAGAGGCCGCGAGCGAGGCCGCGCCGGAACCCGCAGCAGAGGCTGCGACCGAAGCCGGGGCAGAACCAGCCGCAGAGGCCGCGACCGAAGCCGCGGCAGAACCCGAGGGGAAACCCAAGGAATAAGCTAGGCGGGCCTACGGGCTTGGGGCTGCCGGCGGGCGGGACGCCCGCCCGACGAAAATCCGGCCCCGATTTTGGCAAATAACCCCGCCCGCGGCAGCGAGCGGCAAGAAGATCATAAAAAGATTCGCATTTAGTCTAAGGAGGAAGAACGATGGCCATTAACCGTGCTGAGGTAGTGGACTACCTGGCCAATATGACGGTACTGGAGCTGTCCACGCTCATCAAGGAGCTGGAAGAGAAGTTCGGGGTGTCCGCGGCGGCGCCGATGGCGATGGGGATGGCAATGCCCGGAGCCGGTGCGGCAGAAGCCCCGGTAGCCGAAGAGAAGACCGAATTCGATGTGGTCCTGACCGTCTGCGGTCCTAACAAGATCCAGGTGATCAAGGAAGTGCGGGCCGTCACCAACCTGGGGCTGAAGGAAGCCAAGGAAGCGGTGGAAAACGTGCCCACCACCTTGAAGGAAGCCGTCTCCAAGGCGGAAGCCGAAGAGGTCAAGAAGAAACTGGAAGCCCAGGGGGCTACCGTAGAGGTTAAGTAAGCTGTAGGTCTGTGCCGTTTCTTCCCCACAACTGGCCGTTAAAGGGCTGAGGTGAACAGGTTAAAAGGAGAAAAGGTTAAGAGTGGTAATGCCATTAGCCTTTTCCCCTTTTTCCCTTTTACCCCATGATGCAGGTCAGCGACGGGGAAGCTGAGTAGCCTTGATTTGTTAGGCCATACCATTAAGGAGTATCCATGGCCAAAGCCTTATCGCCTTTAAAGTTACACCGCAAGAATTTTGGCAAGATCGAGCGGATTGTGGACATTTCCAATCTCATCGAGATGCAGAAAGAGTCCTACCGGCGGTTTTTACAGAAAGACGTGCCGCCGGAGGCGCGCTCGGAATACGGCCTGCACGGGGTATTCCGGAGCGTCTTCCCCATCAAGGACTTCAGCGGCGCCTGTTCCCTGGAGTTCGTGGAATACGGCCTGGGGGACCCCAAGTACGACGTGGATGAGTGCCAGCAGCGCGGCATGACCTACGAGGTCCCCATGAAGATCCGGGTGCGCCTGGTGGTCTATGAGACCGGGGCTGAAGTGAAGTCCCAGACTATCCGGGACATCAAGGAGCAGGAGATCTATTTCGGCACCCTGCCCCTGATGACGGAGAACGGCACTTTCATCATCAACGGCACCGAGCGGGTGGTGGTGAGCCAGCTGCACCGGTCGCCCGGCCTGTTCATCGATCACGACCGGGCTAAGATCCACTCCAGCGGCAAGATCATCTACTCGGCCCGTTTGATCCCTTTGCGGGGTTCCTGGATCGACTTCGAGTTCGATCCCAAGGATATCCTTTACGTTAGGATCGACCGTCGGCGCAAGTTTCCGGCCACCATTCTCCTCAAGGCCCTGGGTTACTCGACGGAAGAACTGCTCAATTATTTTTATAAGACTGAGCGGGTCTTCCTGGAGGCCGAAAGCATCAAGCGGCCGTTGGTCCCGGAACTGCTGCAAGACAAAACGACCACCACCGACATCCCGGACCCCAAAACCGGCGAAATCGTGGTCAAGAAGATGAAGCGGCTGACCCCGGCGTTGCTGAAGAAACTGGAGCGGGCCGGCGTGACCCAGATTCCCGGAGCCGCCTCGGAACTGGTGGGCCGGGTGGTGGCCCACGACATCCTGGACCCGGCGACGGGCGAACCCTTGGCCAAGTGCAACGAGGCCCTGGCTGAGGACAAGATCGCGCTGTTGCAGGAGAAGGGCATCAAAGAGATCGATCTCCTCTTCATTGACGGGGTCAATGTCAGCCCCTGCCTGCGTAACACCCTCTCCGCCGACAAGACCGCCACCGTCAAGGACGCCATCCTGGAGATCTACCGGCGGCTGCGCCCCAGCAACCGGCCCAATGAAGAGGTGGCCGGCACCTTCTTTCAAGAACCTCTTTTTCAACGCGGAATACTACGACCTCTCGCCGGTGGGCCGCCTCAAACTTGATCTGAAGCTGAGAGCCCCGGAGGATCGGCTGCCGCTGAATCAGACCACCCTGACCAAGGAAGATATCCTCCTGGCGGTGAGGGAACTCATTACCCAGAAGGACAAGGAAGGCCCGGTGGACGATATCGACCACCTGGGCAACCGGCGGGTGCGGGCCGTGGGTGAACTCCTGGAGAACCAGTTCCGGGTGGGCCTGGTGCGCATGGAGCGGGCCATCAAGGAACGCATGGCCATCCAGGACCTGGACACCCTGATGCCTCACGACCTGATCAACGCCAAACCGGTGCAAGCGGTGATCAAAGAATTCTTCGGCACCTCGCAGCTGTCGCAGTTCATGGACCAGACCAACCCGCTGTCGGAGATCACCCATAAGCGGCGCCTGAGCGCCCTGGGACCAGGGGGATTGACGCGGGAGCGGGCCGGGTTCGAGGTGCGGGACGTGCACCCCACCCATTACGGCCGCATCTGTCCCATTGAGACCCCGGAAGGTCCCAATATCGGGCTCATCGTGTCGTTGTCCACCTTTGCCCGGGTCAATGAACTGGGTTTCATCGAAACCCCCTACCGGGTAGTGGAGAAGAAGACGTCGGGCAACAAGACGGAGACCCGGGTCACCCGGGAGGTGCGGTACCTGAGCGCCCTGGAGGAAGGGGACCGGGTCATCGCCCAGGCCAATGCTCCCCTGGATAGCAAGGGGCGGTTCAAGATTGACATGATCGAATCCCGGAGGGCCGGCGAGTTTATCATCGCCCACCCCAACCAGGTGGAGAATATGGACGTGTCGCCCAACCAGCTGGTGTCGGTGGCCGCCTCCCTCATTCCCTTCCTGGAGCACGACGACGCCAACCGCGCCTTGATGGGTTCCAACATGCAGCGCCAGGCGGTGCCCCTGCTCACCAGCAGCTCGCCCATCATCGGCACCGGCATGGAGAACGTGGTGGCCCGGGACTCCGGAGTCACCCTGGTGGCCCGGCGCTCCGGGGTGGTGGAGGACGTGGACTCCACCCGCATCGTCATCCGGGCTTCCGAGCCCGCCACCGACGGCGACGGCTCCCCGGTGGACATCTACAAGCTCACCAAGTTTCAGCGCACCAACCAGAACACCTGCTTCAACCAGCGGCCCATCGTGGGCCGGGGCGACCGGGTGGAGAAAGGCCAGATCATCGCCGACGGGCCGGCTACGGCCATGGGCGAGCTGGCCCTGGGCAAGAACGTCATGGTGGCCTTCATGCCCTGGGGCGGCTACAACTTCGAGGATTCCATCCTGGTGAGCGAACGCCTCATCAAGGACGACGTCTTCACCTCCATCCACATCGAAGAGTTCGAGGTGATGGCCCGGGACACCAAACTGGGCAAGGAAGAGATCACCCGGGACATCCCCAATGTGGGGGAAGAAGCCTTAAGCAACCTGGATGAGAGCGGCATCATCCGCCTGGGGGCCGAAGTGCGCCCCGGCGACATCCTGGTGGGGAAGATCACCCCTAAGGGCGAAACCCAGCTCACCCCGGAAGAGAAGCTGCTGCGGGCCATCTTCGGGGAGAAGGCCGGCGACGTCAAGGACACCTCCCTGAGGGTCCCCCCGGGGATCGAAGGGGTGGTCATCGACGCCCGGGTCTTTTCCCGCAAAGGGGTGGAAAAGGACGACCGCAGCCGCTCCATCGAGGATGAAGCGGTGGCCAAGCTCCAGAAGGACCAGGCCGACGAAGTGGCCATCATCACCCAGAGTTACCGTCAGCAACTGGCGGACATGGTGATCGGCAAAAAGGTCGAAGAGGCCCTGGACGACGAACGCGGCACCCACACCCTCCTGGAAAAAGGCGCCGCGGTGCCGGCCGAGCTGGTGAACCGCCGGGCCTCCCTGGAATTCTGGCGCCACGTCTCCTTTGAGGACGCCGGGCCTGGAGGACCAGGTGGACCAGCTGCTGGATCATTATCAGGAGCAGTTGCACCTGGTGAACATGGTCTTCGAAGCCAAGCTGGGCCGCCTGCGGAAGGTGGATGAGCTGCCCCCCGGGGTGATCAAGAAGGTCAAAGTCTTTGTGGCCATGAAGCGCAAACTGGCAGTGGGCGACAAAATGGCCGGCCGCCACGGTAACAAAGGGGTGGTCTCCCGGCTCATGCCGGAAGAGGACATGCCTTATTTTGCCGACGGCACCCCGGTGGACATCGTTCTCAACCCCCTGGGGGTGCCTTCCCGGATGAACGTGGGCCAGGTGATGGAAACCCATCTGGGTTGGGCCTCCTATGAGTTGGGCCGGCAAATCGGGGAGCTGATCGACCGGTTTTACAGCCTGGACGCCATCAAAGAACGCCTGAAAAAGATTACGAGCGCCAAAGAGGCCCTGGCCAAAGAAATTGATGAGCTGAGCTACGACGAACTGCGGGAGATCTGGAAGAAGCATTATCGGGAAGGCTTTCACATGGCTTCGCCGGTTTTTGACGGCGCCACCGAAGACGAGGTGCGGGAATTTCTGGCCATGGCGGGGCTGCCTACCGGCGGCCAGGCCAGGTTGCGGGACGGCCGCTCCGGGGAAGAATTCGACCGGGATGTGACGGTGGGGGTGATGTACATGATGAAACTGCATCACCTGGTGGCCGATAAAATCCATGCCCGTTCCATCGGACCTTACTCGCTGGTGACCCAGCAGCCCCTGGGGGGCAAGGCCCAATTCGGCGGCCAGCGGCTGGGTGAGATGGAGGTCTGGGCCCTGGAAGCTTACGGGGCGGCCTACACCCTCCAGGAATTTCTGACGGTGAAATCCGACGACGTAGCCGGCCGCACCCGCATGTATGAGAAGATCTTCAAAGGCGAATACGATCTCGAGGCGGGTTTGCCGGAGTCCTTCAACGTCCTGGTTCGGGAGCTCAAGAGCCTGGCTCTGAATGTGGAGCTGCTGAAAAAGGAAAAGGGCAAGGAATAAATTTATATGATGGACAAGATGAAGGAAGTGGCTTTAGAAGATCTCAACAGTCTGTTTGCCCGGCCGGAAGACCCGGTGGCCATCCAGGCGGTGCGGCTGGCGCTGGCTTCGCCGGAGTTGATCCGCTCCTGGTCGCACGGCGAGGTGAAGAAGCCGGAGACCATCAATTACCGCACCTTCAAGCCCGAACGGGATGGGTTATTTTGCGCCAAGATCTTCGGCCCGGCCAAGGATTACGAATGTAACTGCGGCAAATATAAACGCATGAAGCATCGGGGCATCACCTGCGAGAAGTGCGGCGTCGAGGTGATCCAGTCCAAGGTGCGCCGGGAACGCATGGGCCACATCGAACTGGCCTGCCCGGTGGTGCACATCTGGTTTTTGAAGTCTCTGCCCAGCAAGATCGGCAACCTTCTGGATCTGACCCTGAAAGAGCTGGAAAAGGTCCTTTATTTCGAAGCCTTCGTGGTGGTGGACGGCGGCGACACCACGCTGACCAAAGGGACCTTGCTGTCCGAAGAGAAATACCGCTCCTCCAAGGAGGAGTTCGGTGACCGGTTCAAGGCCGGCATGGGCGCCGAGGCTATCCGGGAGATGCTCAAGGTCGTGGACCTGAACACCATGTCCGTGGAAGTGCGGGCTGAGATGGCCAAGACCTCCTCCGACGCCAAGCGCAAAAAGCTGGGCAAACGCCTGAAGGTGGTCGACGCCTTCCGGGAATCGGGCCAGCGGCCCGAATGGATGGTCATGGAAGTGATCCCGGTGCTGCCGCCGGATCTGCGCCCCCTGGTGCACCTGGACGGCGGCCGCTTTGCCACCTCGGACCTCAACGATCTGTACCGGCGGGTGATCAACCGCAACAACCGCCTGAAGCGCCTGTTGGAGCTCAACGCCCCGGATATCATCATCCGCAACGAAAAACGCATGCTCCAGGAAGCGGTGGACGTGCTCTTCGAGAACGGCCGCCGGGGCCGCACCATCACCGGCCCCAACAAACGGGCCCTGAAATCGCTCTCCGACATGCTCAAGGGCAAACAGGGGCGCTTCCGCCAGAACCTGCTGGGCAAACGGGTGGACTATTCCGGGCGCTCGGTCATCGTCATCGGCCCGGAACTGCGGCTGCACCAGTGCGGTCTGCCCAAGCAGATGGCCCTGGAGCTCTTCAAGCCCTTTATCTTCCATAAGCTGGTGGCCCGGGGCTACGCCACCACCATCAAGGTGGCCAAGCGCCTGGTGGACCGGGAGACCCCGGAGGTCTGGGACATCCTGGACGAAGTGGTCAAAGAGCACCCCATCATGCTGAACCGGGCCCCGACCCTGCACCGGCTGGGCATCCAGGCCTTCGAGCCCATCCTCATCGAAGGCAAGGCCATCCAGCTGCACCCTCTGGTGTGCACCGCCTTCAACGCCGACTTCGACGGCGACCAGATGGCGGTGCACGTGCCGCTGTCCATCGAGGCCCAGATCGAGGCCCGGGCCTTGATGATGTCCACCAACAACATTCTGTCCCCGGCCAACGGCGATCCCATCATCATTCCCACCCAGGACATCGTCCTGGGGCTCTACTACCTCACCCGGGAGCGTCCTTTCGCCTTGGGGGAACGGATGCCCACCAACGGCAAGAAGCCGCTGCCCTTCGCCTCACCTGAAGAAGTGCGGGTGGCCTACGACCAGGGGATGGTGCATCTCCAGGCCAGGATCCCGGTGCGCCTGGACGGCAAGATCTACCCGACCACGGTGGGCCGGGTGCTCCTGCGGGAGATCCTGCCCAGCGGCCTGCCCTTCGACCTGATCAACACCACCATGACCAAGAAGGAGATCCGCAAGCTCATCGCCCAAGCCTACCGCAAGTGCGGCATCAAACAGACGGTGATCTTCGCGGACCAGTTGAAGAACCTGGGCTACAAATACGCCACCCAGGCCGGGCATCTCCATCTGCATCAAGGACATGGTGATCCCGGAGCGCAAGAAGGAGATCCTGGCCCAATCCCAGGCCGAGGTCACCCAGGTGGAGGAGCAGTACCAGGAAGGTCTGATCACCGAGGGTGAGAAATACAATAAGGTGGTGGACATCTGGGCCAAGGCCACCGACGAGATCGCCGCGGAGATGATGGCGGAAATGGCCCGGGAAGTCATTGTCCAGGAGGGGCCGGCCGTTCAGGAATCCGGTGAAGCGGCAGTGCTCCAGGAAGAGGTGGCCTCCTTCAACCCGGTCTTCATGATGGCCGACTCCGGCGCCCGGGGCAGCAAGGACCAGATGCGCCAGTTGGCCGGGATGCGCGGCTTGATGGCCAAGCCAAGCGGTGAAATCATCGAGACTCCCATCACCGCCAACTTCCGGGAAGGCCTGACGGTGTTGCAGTACTTCATCTCCACTCACGGCGCCCGGAAAGGTCTGGCGGATACCGCCTTAAAGACCGCCAACTCCGGTTACCTGACCCGCCGCCTGGTGGACGTGGCCCAGGATGCGGTCATCACCCAGGATGACTGCGGCACCATCGACGGCATCTTCGTCACCCCCCTGGTGGAAGGCGGCGAAGTTATCGAGCGGGTGGGGGACCGGGTCCTGGGGCGGGTGGCCCTGGAAGACATCGTCGATCCCCATACCGGGGAAGTGCTGGTGGAAGCCAACGAAGAAATTGACGAGGACGCGGCCCGGCGCATCGAAGAGGCCGGTCTGGGCCAGGACGAGAAAAAGGGAGTCCAGATCCGGTCGGTGCTCACCTGCCAGGCCCGCTGGGGGGTCTGCGCCAAGTGCTACGGCCGGGATCTGGGCCACGGCACCCCGGTGTCCATCGGTGAGGCCATCGGCATCCTGGCGGCCCAGAGCATCGGCGAGCCCGGCACCCAGTTGACCATGCGCACCTTCCACATCGGCGGCACCGCCTCCCGGCGGGCGGAACAGAGTCTCCACGTCTCCCGGGGCAAGGGCAAGGTCCGTTTTGAGAACCCAAAACTGGTGGTTGACCGCATGGGCGAGCTGGTGAACCTGAGCCGCCAGGCGGAACTGGTCCTGGTCAGCGAAAAGGGCATCGAGCGGGAGCGCTATCCTCTGACCTACGGGGCCCACATCAAGGTGAAGGAGGGCCAGGCGGTGGAGGCGGGCCAGGTGCTGGCGGAATGGGACCCCTTCACCAACGCCATGCTCACGGAAGTGGGCGGCCGCATCAAGTTCGGCGACATCATGGACAACATCTCGGTGCAGGAGCGGGTGGACCCGGTGACCGGCAAGGCCTCCCGGCTCATCATCGAAGGCCGGGACCCGGAACTCAGGCCCCGCATCTCGGTGAAGGACGAAACCGGCGCCACCGCCCACATCCCCGGCTCACCCGCCTATGCCCGCTATTTCATGCCGGTGGGCGCCATCCTCATGGTGAACGAGGGCGACGAGGTTTTCCCGGGCGACGTCATCGCCAAGATCCCCCGGGAGACCACCAAGACCAAGGACATCACCGGCGGCCTGCCCCGGGTGGCGGAGCTCTTCGAGGTGCGCAAACCCAAAGAGACCGCCATCATCAGCGAGATCAGCGGCGTGGTCTCCTTCGGGCGCCACATCAAGGGCAAACGGAAGATCATCGTGGCCCCGGAAGTGGGCAAACCCAAGGAGTACCTGATCCCCAAGGGCAAGCACGTGGCCGTGCAGGAAGGCGACTTCGTCCGGGCCGGCGAACAGTTGATGGACGGCTCCGCCAACCCCCACGACATCCTCAACGTCAGCGGCATCAAGGAACTGGCCCGCTACCTGGTGGATGAGGTCCAGGAGGTCTACCGCCTCCAGGGCGTGAAGATCAACGATAAGCACATCGAGGTCATCGTCCGGCAGATGCTGCGGCGCATCAAGGTGGTGGACCCCGGCGACACCGACTTCCTCATGGGCGAGCAGGTGGAGAAATGGGTCTTTGAGGAAAAGAACGATAAGGCCATGGCCGAGGGCAAACGGCCGGCCACCGGTGAGCCGCTGCTCCTGGGGATCACCAAGGCCTCGTTGACCACCGAGTCCTGGATTTCGGCGGCCAGCTTCCAGGAGACCACCAAGGTCCTGGCGGACGCCGCGGTGCAGGGCAAGGTCGACCATCTGCGGGGCCTCAAGGAAAACGTCATCATGGGCCGCCTCATCCCGGCGGGCACCGGTCTGCGAGCTTTACCGGGAGATGGATATCAAGCTGTCCGATGAGGAAGTGGCTGCAGGCCCTGCCGGAGCCGGAAGAAATGCCGGCGGAGGTGGAGGCCGGGGTCGAGGTCGAGGTAGGCCGCACCCGGACAATAAAGGGTTGACAAAGCCAGGGTGAATACCTTAAAATAATTATTTTTAGTGGGCCTAGTTAACGGGCCTGCATGGAGCACGCATGCCGACGATTAACCAGTTGATTCGCAAAGGCCGGGAGCAGTTGAAGAAACGCACCGCCTCCCCGGCCCTGCAAAGTTGCCCCCAGAAGCGGGGAGTGTGCGTCCGGGTCTATACCACCACTCCCAAGAAACCCAACTCGGCCCTGCGCAAGGTGGCCAGGGTGCGCCTCACCAACGGCATCGAGGTGACCACCTACATCCCCGGGGTGGGGCACAATCTGCAGGAGCACTCCGTGGTCCTGATCCGGGGCGGCCGGGTGAAGGACTTGCCCGGCGTGCGTTATCACGTCATCCGGGGCACCCTGGACGCCTCCGGAGTGTCGGACCGCCGCCGGGGCCGGTCCAAGTACGGGGCCAAAAGACCGAAGTGATCAGTGGCCAGTGGTCAGTGGCCAGTTAAGAGAACTGGAACTGGCAACTGGGAACTGGCAACTCAGTAAGTAAAGGTAGAAAGCCATGCCAAGAAAAGGCGGAGTAGTCAAAAGACAGCCCGTGCCGGATTTGAAATACAACGACGTGCTGGTGAGCCGTTTCATCAACGGCTTGATGGAGCGGGGCAAGAAGAGCACGGCCCAGCGCATCCTGTACAACGCCATGGAGATCCTGGGGCAGAAGGGCAATGAAGAGCCCCTGAAGCTCTTCCACCAGGCGGTGGACAACGTCAAGCCCCTCATCGAGGTGAAGTCCCGGCGGGTGGGCGGCGCCACCTACCAGGTGCCGATCGAGGTTCGGGCCGACCGCCGGGTCTCCCTGGCCATCCGCTGGCTCATCGGCTATGCCAAGGCCCGGGGCGAAAAATCGATGGAGGCCAAACTGGCCGCCGAACTGCTGGACGCCGCCAACAACCGCGGCACCACAATCAAAAAAAGGGAAGATACGCATAAGATGGCAGAAGCCAATAAGGCCTTCGCCCATTATCGTTGGTAAACTATTTTGGCAAGACAGACCCCGCTTAAACCGGGTACGGAATATTGGGTTTATGGCCCACATCGACGCCGGTAAAACCACCACCACGGAGCGCATCCTGTTCTACACGGGCGTGACGCACCGCTTGGGTGAGGTGCATGACGGCCAGGCCACGATGGACTGGATGGAGCAGGAGCAGGAGCGCGGCATCACCATCACCTCCGCCGCCACCACCTGTTACTGGCAGGACTATCGCATCAATATCATCGACACCCCGGGCCACGTGGACTTCACCATCGAAGTGGAGCGCTCCTTGCGGGTGCTGGACGGCGTGGTGGCGGTCTTCGACGCGGTGGGCGGCGTGGAGCCCCAGAGCGAGACGGTATGGCGCCAGGCGGACCGCTACGGCGTGCCGCGGCTGGCCTTCATCAATAAGATGGACCGGGTGGGCGCGGATATCAACCGCTGCCTGTCGCATGATGCGGGAGCGCCTCAAGGCCAACCCGGTGCTGGTGCAACTGCCCATCGGCGAAGAAGACCAATTTCAAGGGGTCATCGATCTCATCGACATGAAGGCCCTGATCTACGACGAAGCCACCAAGGGGATGAGTTTTGAGGTGACGGACATCCCGGCGGACTACCAGGAACTGGCCCAGGAGCAGCAGACGCTGCTGCTGGAGGCCCTGGCGGAAGTCGGACGAAGAGGTCATGGAGCGCTACCTGGCGGATGAGCCGGTGGACGCCGAGATGATGAGAAGGGCCCTGCGCCGGGGCACCATTTCGCTGGCCCTGGTGCCGGTGCTGTGCGGCTCGGCCTTCAAGAATAAAGGCATTCAGCCCCTGCTGGACGCGGTGGTGGAATACCTGCCGTCGCCCCTGGATATCCCGCCGGTGAACGCGGTGACTCCCAAGGGCGAAGTGGTGGAGCGCCCGTCTGCGGATGAGGCGCCCCTGGCGGCCCTGGCCTTCAAGCTGGTGTCCGACCCCTATGTGGGGCATCTCACCTTTATCCGGGTCTATTCCGGCAAGCTGCCTTCGGGCAGCGCGGTGCTGAACTCCAGCAAGGGCATCAAGGAACGCATCGGCCGGCTTGCTGAAGATGCACGCCAACAAGCGGGAAGAGATCGAGGTGGCCTATGCCGGCGACATCGTCGCCGCGGTGGGCCTGAAGAATACCACCACCGGCGACACCCTGGCGGATGAGCGGGAACCGGTGGTCCTGGAGACCCTGCACATTCCCCAGCCGGTCATCGACATCGCCATCGAGCCGGCCACCAAGGCGGACCAGGACAAGCTGGGCCAGGCCCTGGCGCGCATCGCCGCGGAAGATCCGTCTTTCCGGTTGCACACCGACGAGGAAACCGGCGAGACCATCATCTCCGGCATGGGCGAACTGCACCTGGAGATCATCGTCGACCGCCTGATGCGGGAGTTCAAGGTGGACGCCCGGGTGGGCAAGCCCCAGGTGGCTTACCGGGAGACCGATCACCGAAGAGGCCCGGGCCGAAGGGAAATTCGTCCGGCAGAGCGGCGGCCGCGGCCAGTACGGGCACGTGGTCCTGGTGCTCAAGCCCTTGCCGGCGGGCGAAGGCGTGGTCTTCAAAAACAAGATTGTCGGGGGCTCGATCCCCAAAGAATTCATCGATCCGACGGAGAAGGGCATTAGAGAAGCCGCGGCCACCGGCATCCTGGGCTACCCCATGGTGGACCTGGAGATCGACCTGGTGGACGGCTCCTACCACGAAGTGGACTCCTCGGAGCGCTCCTTTTTCATCGCCGGCTCCATGGGCTTCAAAGAGGCGGCCAAGCGGGCCCGGCCGGTACTGCTGGAGCCCATCATGGACCTGGAAGTGGTGGCGCCGGAGGATTATGTGGGCGAGGTGATGGGCGAATTGAACGCCCGCCGGGGCCGGATCACCGGCATGGAATCCCGGGGCTCGACCCAGATCATTCACGGCCAGGTGCCTCTGGCCACTATGTTCGGTTACGCTACGGCCTTGCGCAGCTCTACCCAGGGCCGGGCCACCTTCACCATGCAATTCGATCATTACGAACCTGTCTCCGCTTCTCTGGCGGAGGAGATTCTGGGCCGGCGTCAAGCCCGGGCATGATCCCAAGTTAGGAGGGAGTCCTAATGGCCAAAAAGAAATTTGAGCGCAAGAAGCCGCACGTGAACGTCGGGACGATCGGTCACATCGACCATGGCAAGACGACCTTGACCGCGGCCATTACCAAGCATTTGGCGAAGAAGGGCTGGGCCTCCTATGTGCCCTTCGACCAGATCGACAAGGCGCCGGAAGAGAAAGAGCGGGGCATCACCATCGCCCTGGCCCACGTGGAATATGAGACGGCTAAACGCCATTATGCCCACGTGGACTGCCCGGGTCACGCTGACTATATTAAGAACATGATCACCGGGGCGGCCCAGATGGACGGCGCCATCCTGGTGGTGGGCGCCGACGACGGCCCCATGCCCCAGACCCGGGAGCACATTCTGCTGGCCCGGCAGGTGGGCGTGCCCTTCATCGTGGTCTTCCTGAACAAGGTGGACCTGGTGGACGACCCGGAACTGATCGAGCTGGTCGAGCTGGAACTGCAGCGAACTCCTCTCCAAGTACGACTTCCCCGGGGACGACATTCCCATCATCAAGGGTTCGGCCTTGAAGGCGCTGGAGTCCGACGACATCAACGCCGCCGAAGTGAAGCCGATCTTCGAGCTGATGGACGCCCTGGACAGCTACATTCCGGAGCCGGTGCGGGACATCGACAAGCCCTTCCTGATGCCCATCGAGGACGTCTTCACCATTTCGGGCCGGGGCACGGTGGTCACGGGCCGTGTGCGAACGGGGCCAGGTCAAGGTGGGCGAGGAAGTGGAGATCGTCGGTTTCGCCCCCACCCAGAAGACGGTGTGCACCGGGGTGGAGATGTTCCGGAAGACCTTGGACTACGGCCAGGCGGGCGACAACGTCGGCCTGCTGCTGCGCGGCATCAAGAGGGAAGAAGTGGAGCGGGGCCAGGTAGTGGCCAAGCCCGGGTCGATCACGCCGCACACCAAGTTCAAGGCCGAGGTTTACGTCCTGACTAAAGAGGAAGGCGGGCGGCACACCCCGTTCTTCACCGGTTACCGGCCGCAGTTTTACCTGCGCACCACCGACGTCACCGGCGTGGCGACGCTGCCCGAAGGGGTGGAGATGGTGATGCCGGGCGACAACGTAGCCAAATGGAAGTGGCTCTCATCACCCCAGTGGCCCTGGAAGAGGGGCTGCGCTTCGCCATCCGGGAAGGCGGCCGCACCGTCGGCGCCGGCGTGGTGAGCGAGATTGTGGAATAAGGGAAGATAGATGATCACACCCAAGATTCGCATCCGCTTGCGTTCATACGATTACAAGCTGCTGGACAAATCGGTCTCGGAGATCGTCGAGACGGCCCGCAGCACCGGCGCCCGGGTGGCGGGCCCCATTCCGCTGCCCACGACCATCAACAAGTGGACGGTGCTGCGTTCGCCCCACATCGACAAGAAGTCCCGGGAGCAGTTTGAAATGCGCACCTATAAGCGCCTCCTGGACATCCTGGAGCCGACCCAGCAGACCATGGACGCCATCAGCAAGCTGGACCTGGCGGCCGGGGTGGATGTGGAGATTAAAGTCTAAAAGCAGTTTGGTTTCAGTTTTCGGTTTCCAGTGAAAGTCAGATTGGCCAGAACTGTGAAAGTAAGTTTTCGTTTCATGGTTCGGTTAGAGATGTTAACTGACAACTGGAAACTGGAAACTGAAAACTGGAGAGTTAAAGATGCCTGGCAGTTTAATCGGCAAAAAATTGGGCATGACCCGGATCTTCGATTCGACCGGACTGGCCATTCGCGGTCACGGTCATCGAAGCCGGCCCCTGCTTTGTGGTGCAGAAGAAGACCGGCGCCAAGGAGGGCTACGAGGCCCTGCAGGTGGGCTTCGAGCGGCGCTCCCTGGGGAAGTGCAACAAGCCGGAGAAGGGTCATTTCGAAAAGCACGGCGCCAAGAGCGGCTTTAAATATCTGCAGGAGATCCGCCTGGAGGCCGAAGGCGACTTGCGCAGAGGGCCAGGAGATCACGGTGGAGCAGTTTGCCATCGGCGATATCGTGGACGTCATCGGCACCAGCAAGGGCCGGGGCTTTGCCGGCTGCATCAAGCGCCATAAATTCCACCGCGGCCCCATGACCCACGGCTCCATGAACAAGCGGGCCCCCGGCTCCATCGGCGCCAGCGCCTATCCCTCCCGGGTCGTGCCAGGCAAGAAAATGCCGGGGCAGATGGGAAACGCCCGGGTAACCCAAAAGAATCTGGAAGTGGTGGACGTGCGCCCGGAAGAAAACCTGCTGCTGGTGAGAGGGGCCATTCCCGGCCCGCGGCAGGGCCTGGTGTTCATCCAGAAGGTTGGCTAAGACTATGCCCACAGTGGATATTTACAATATTCAGAAGGAAAAGGTCGGGGAGCTGGACCTCAAGGACGACATCTTTGGGGTGGAGGTGCGGGGCGACGTGCTCCACGAAGTGGTGACCTGGCAGCGGGCCTGCCGCCGGTCCGGCTGCGCCTGCACCAAGACCCGGGGCGAAGTGAGCGGCGGCGGCCGCAAACCCTGGCGCCAGAAAGGCACCGGCCGGGCCCGGGCCGGCAGCAACCGCTCCCCCGTCTGGAAGGGCGGCGGCACCACCTTCGGACCCCGTCCCCGGAGCTACGCCTACACCCTGCCCAAGAAGGTGCGCCGGCTGGCCCTGAAGATGGCCCTGAGCAGCAAGCTGGAAAGCGGCCAACTGGTGGTGCTGGAGGGCTATCCCCACAGCGCGCCCAGGACCAAGGATTTCGTGGCCGTGCTCAAGACCTTCGAGCTCAACAAGGCCTTGTTCATCTCCCCCGAGGAGAATCGGGCCCTGGAGCTGAGCGCCCGGAACGTGCCCGGGGTCCAGGTGATGCTGCCGATGGGGCTGAACGTCTACGATATTCTCAAGTACGACCACCTGGTGCTGTTTTCCCCGGCCCTGGCGGCCATCGAAGCGAGGTTGGCCAAATGAAGGCTTATCATCAGCTCATCAAGGGGCCCATCATCACGGAAAAGACCCACTCCCTGAAGGAGGCGGGCAACAAGCTGACCCTCAAGGTGGATGTCAAGGCCAACAAGATCGAGATCCGCAAGGCCATCGAGGTCCTCTTCAAGGTGAAGGTCCTGGCGGTGAACACCATCCAGATGATGGGGAAGAAGAAGAGGCTGGGCAAGAGCGAAGGGAAGCGGCCGGATTGGAAGAAGGCCATCGTCACCCTGGCCCCCGGCGAGAAGATCGCGGGCTACGAAGGACTGTAGAGAAAGTAGCCAGTAGCCAGTTGCCAGAATTGGTCAGTGACAGCAACTGAGGAAGGGTCACTGACAACTGGTAACTGGTAACTAACTGAAGCAGAAATTTAAATTCATCTAAGGAATATAGTCATGGCTCTGATTTCCCGGAAGCCAACCTCCGCCGGGCGGCGGCATCAGACGGCGCTGGATTTTGCCGAGATTACCCGCACCGCCCCGGAGAAGAGCCTGGTAACGGACCCTGAAGAAGACCGGCGGCCGCAACAACAACGGCCGGGTCACCAGCCGTCATCAGGGGCGGGGGTCACAAGCGGCGCTACCGGCTCATCGACTTCAAGCGCAACAAGCTGGGGGTGGAGGCCAAGGTGGCCTCCATCGAATACGATCCCAACCGCACCACCCGCATCGCCCTGCTGCATTATGTCGACGGGGAGAAGACGCTATATCCTGGCGCCCCAGGATTTGAAGGTGGGCGACATGGTCGTGGCCGGCCCCGAAGCGGACATCAAGGCGGGGAATTCCCTGCCGCTGGCCGAACATCCCCACCGGCACCCTGGTGCACAACGTGGAGCTGAAGCCCGGCAAGGGCGGCCAGATGGCCCGGGCCGCGGGCGCTTCGGCCCAGTTGATGGCCAAGGAAGGCAAGAACGCCCATCTGAAACTGCCTTCCGGCGAGGTGCGGATGGTGTCGGTGGACTGCCGGGCGACCATCGGCCAGTTGAGCAACGTGGAGCAGGAAAACGTGGCGCTGGGCAAGGCCGGGCGCAAACGCTGGCTGGGGAAAAAGCCCCATGTCCGGGGCGTGGCCATGAACCCGGTGGATCATCCCATGGGCGGCGGCGAAGGCAAGTCCTCCGGCGGCCGGCACCCGGTAACCCCCTGGGGCGTGCCCACCAAGGGTTATAAGACCAGAAAAAAGCCGAAAGAAAGCGACCGGAATATCATCAAGCATCGGTCGAAGAAGTAGAGGGGATAAATCGTGGCCCGTTCACTGAAAAAGGGACCTTATGTGCAGGACTGTCTCGAGGCCAAGGTGTACAAGGCCCGGGAGACCCAGGATCGCAAGGTGATCAAGACCTGGTCGCGGCGCTCCACCATCACTCCGGACTTTATCGGCCTGACCCTGGCGGTGCACAACGGCAAAAAATTCATCCCGGTGTACGTCACGGAGAACATGGTGGGGCACAAGTTGGGGGAATTTTCGCCCACCCGCCATTTCGGCGGCCACGCCGGGGATCGCAAATCGAAAGTGGGTAAGAAATAGCCATGGAAATTACAGCCCGCGCCAAGTTTATGCGCATCTCCCCCTTCAAGCTGCGGCTGGTGGCCCGGCTGCTGCCGGGCAAGAAGGTGGAGGACGCCCTGGCCCTGCTGCGCTTTATGCCGCAGCGGGGAGCCGGAGTGCTGCGCAAGGTGGTGATGTCCGCGGTGGCCAACGCCGAGCAGCGGCCCCAGATCGACGTGGACACCCTGGTGGTGAAGGGGGTCCAGGTGGACGGCGGCCCCAGCCTGAAGCGTTTTCAGGCCCGGGCCATGGGGCGGGTCAACCGCATCTTGAAGAGAAGCAGCCACATTACCGTGGTCCTGAAGGAAGGGCCGGGGAAAAAGTAGCCAGTAGCCAGTAGTCAGGAGCCAGTTAGTTAAATCCTGGCAACTGGCAACCGACAACTGAAATAGGAGGCATGGATTGGGCCAGAAAGTTCACCCCATCGGTTTTCGCCTGGGGAGCTACCGTAAATGGGATTCCGTGTGGTTCGCCCGGAAGGATTTCGCTTCCCTGGTGTTGGAGGACCGCAGAATTCGGGAGTTCATCAAGGCAGACCGGGAGCTCAAAGGGTCAGGGATCGCCGGCGTCGATATCAAAAGGGCAGCCAGCAAGCTGACCATCAAGATCCATACCTCCCGGCCGGGGATGGTAATCGGCCAGAAGGGCAAAAAGATTGAAGACCTGCGCCGCCGCCTGGAGAAGGTGGTGAGCCGGGAACTGGTCATCGATGTGCAAGAGGTGCGGAAACCCGAGATCAACGCCCAACTGGTGGCGGAAAATATCGCCCAGCAGCTGGAGCGCCGGGTCTCCTTCCGGCGGGCCATGAAGAAGTCGGTGGGCCAGGCTTTGAAGTTCGGCGCCAAGGGCGTCAAGATCCGCTGCAAGGGCCGGCTGGCCGGGGCTGAAATCGCCCGGCAGGAATGGTACCGGGAAGGCCGGGTGCCGCTGCATACCCTGCGGGCCTTCATCGATTACGGCTTTGCCGAGGCTCATACCACCTACGGGATCATCGGGGTGAAGACCTGGATCTTCCACGGCGAGGTTTTGGGCGCGGAAGAGGGTATGAGCTTTTAGACAGCCAGTAAGGAAGGTCCATGTCGACGTGGAAAAAACTTTTGGCCACCGATGCAACACAGTGGGCCGCCATCCCTATAAGAATTGCTCTTGGGGTGATCTTTATGGCCCACGGCGGCCAGAAACTGTTCGGCTGGCTGGGCGGCAAAGGGCTGGAAGGAACGGCCGGTTTCTTCGTGAAACTGGGCTTGACCCCCGGGATGCTGTGGGCGGCGCTGGCGGGGCTGGGAGAGTTTGGCGGCGGTCTGCTCGTGCTACTGGGTCTTTTTACCCGATTGGGCGCCCTCTCCATTGCCGTGGTGATGCTGGTGGCGATCTTGAAGGTTCATTGGGGTGCCTTTTTCATGCCCGCGGGGATTGAATATGCCGGAACCCTGTTCGCCGCGGCCGTGGTCTTGCTGATTACCGGGGGCGGCAGGTTTTCCCTGGATGCGGGACTGATTAACAAGATTTGACCGACTTAACCAGATAACAGAAGCGGGAAAGAAAAATGCTTGCACCGAAACGAGTAAAACATCGCAAGGTGATGAAGGGGCGCCGTCGGGGTCAGGCCACCCGGGGCAACTTCATTGCTTTCGGGGATTATGGCCTGCAGGCCACGGAATGCGGCTGGATTACCGCCCAGCAGATCGAGGCGGCCCGGATCGCCATCACCCGCCACGTCAAACGGGGCGGCAAGGTGTGGATCCGGGTATTCCCCGATAAGCCGTTCACCAAGAAACCGGCGGAAACCCGCATGGGCAAAGGCAAAGGCTCGCCCGAGGGCTGGGTGGCGGTGATCCGCCCCGGCCTCGTCCTCTACGAGATGGCGGGAGTGGAGCGGGAGGTGGCCCAGGAGGCCATGCGGCTGGCGGCCCACAAACTGCCCCTGAGAACCAAGTTCGTGGAGCGGGAAAACATCGTGCCGCTGTCCGAGTCGAAGTGGGCCCATGTCATCATGGCCGAGGCAAAGCCGGTTGAGATCGCCCCGGAAGCCGAGGCGGAGGTCGCATCATGAAGGCCGCCGACCTGAGGGACCTGACCACGGAAGAACTCGAGGCCAAGCTGAAAGAGGTCTCGGAGGAGCTCTTTAATCTGGGTTTTCAACACAGCCGGCAGCAGTTGGACAACACCGCCCGGCTGGGCCAGGCCCGGAAAGATCTGGCCCGGATCAAGACCATTCTTACAGCCAAAACCGGGACCCAGCAATAACTCTGGAAGGTTAGGGATATATGGAAAAACCGCGCGGCATTCGCAAGACCAGGACAGGCCTGGTGGTCAGTGACAAGATGGACAAGACCGTGGTAGTGGAAGTGAAGCGCCTGGTGGCTCACCCCCTCTATCATAAGATCATCCGGCGGCGGGCCAAGATCAAGGCCCACGATCCCGAGAACAGCTGCCAGGTGGGCGACAAGGTGTTGTTGGAAGAGACCCGGCCCATAAGCAAAGACAAGCACTGGCGGATCAAGCAGATCCTGGAGAAGGCCCAATAAATACAGTGGCCAGTAGTCAGTAGTCAGTTTTCAGTTAAAGAAGAAGAATTTATCTTTCTGCCAGGATAAGGGATAAGCAAGCAAAACTTTATTCACGGACAGTTGGTGCCTGGCGAATTACAAGGTAAATAACCATGATTCAGGTTCACACACTAATGACAGTGGCGGACAACTCCGGGGCCAAAAAGGTCTTTTGCATCCGCGTCCTGGGAGGCACCCGCAGACGATACGCCCGGGTGGGAGACATCGTGGTGGTGTCGGTTAAGGAAGCCTTGCCGCACTCCAAGGTGAAAAAGGGCGACGTCATGAAGGCCGTGGTGGTGCGCACCGTCAAAGAGATGCGGCGCCCGGACGGCTCTTACATCAAATTCGACGACAACTCCGCGGTGCTCATCAACCCGGCGGGCGACCCCATCGGCACCCGGATCTTCGGGCCGGTGGCCCGGGAACTGCGGGCCAAGCGGTTCATGAAGATTATCTCGCTGGCCCCGGAGGTGCTCTAATGGCTCGGGCCCGGAAACCGAAGCAGGAGCCGGTGAGGATCCGCCTGAAGAAAAACGACCTGGTGGAAGTCACCACCGGTAAGGAACAGGGCAAGACCGGGAAGGTCCTCAAGGTCTTTCGGGAAAAGAACCAGGTGCTGGTGGAAAAGATCAATATGATCAAACGCCACACCCGGCCGAGTCCCACCACCGGGCAGGGAGGCATCGTCGAAAAAGAGGCGCCGCTGTATGTCTCCAAGGTGAAGCTCGTTTGCCCCAAATGCGCCACGGCCACCCGCTTCAGCCTGACCCTGACCGGGGAAGGCAAAAAGGCCCGGGTCTGCCTGAAATGCAAGGAAATGATTGATGGCTGAAAAAGAGAAAAAACCGAAGGCTAAACCGCAGGCTGAGGGCAAAGGCAAGCCTAAGCCCAAGGCCGAGGCGAAGGCCAAAGCACCGGCTGAGGCGAAAGTTAAGCCGCAGGCGGAGGAGAAGGAAGCGGCGCCGGCTGAGAAGGTAAGCCCCCGGATGCGGGAATTTTACCGGACGGAATGCGTGCCCCGCATGATGCAGGAGTTCAAGTACAAGAGCCCCATGCAAGTGCCGCGGCTGGAGAAGGTCGTCATCAACCTCGGGTTGGGCGAGGCCATCCAGAACATCAAGCTGCTGGACTCCGCCCAGGAGGAGCTTGGCGCCATCGCCGGGCAGAAGCCGGTGGTGACCAAGGCCAAGAAATCCATCGCCGCCTTCAAGCTGCGGGAGGGGATGCCCATCGGCTGCATGGTGACCCTGCGGCGGGAACGGATGTATTTTTTCCTGGATAAACTGGTGAATGTGGTGCTGCCCCGGGTGCGGGACTTCCGGGGGGTATCGGAGAAGGCCTTCGACGGGCGGGGAAACTACACCCTGGGCATTAAAGAGCAGATCATCTTCCCGGAGATCGATTACGACAAGATCGACAAGGTCAAAGGGATGAACATTACCATCGTCACCAATGCCCGCACCGACGAAGAGGGAAGATTTTTATTGAAGTTGTTGGGGATGCCTTTCAGGAAGTAAAGGTAAGGGCGGGGTAAGCCCGCCGCTACGGAGAAACGCATGGCCAAGAAATCGTTGATAGCCAAGGCAAAGCGCCCCACGAAGTTTGAGGTGCAGAAATACAATCGCTGCCCTTTGTGCGGTCGGCCCCGGGCCTTTTTGCGGAAATTCGGCATCTGCCGCATCTGTTTTCGCAACATAGCTCTTAGGGGCGAGATCCCTGGGGTGACTAAATCGAGTTGGTAGGCCAAAGATGAGCATGACCGATCCCATCGCTGATATGTTGACCCGGATCCGCAATGCCGGGAGCGCCAGATTTGACAAAGTGGATATTCCGGCGTCCCGCATGAAGATCAGCCTGGCCCGCATCCTGAAGGAAGAGGGCTTCATCAAGAACTACAAGGTGATCAAGGATAATCGCCAGGGAATCCTCCGGGTATATCTTAAATTTGCAGAACACCAGAAACCGCTCATTCAGGGTTTGCGCCGGATAAGCAAGCCCGGACGCCGGGTCTATACCGGCCATGCCGAGCTGCCCAAGGTGCAAGGCGGCCTGGGAGTGGCGGTGGTTTCCACCTCGCAGGGGGTGGTGACCGACCGTCAGGCCCGGAAGCTGCAAGTGGGCGGCGAAGTTCTTTGCGAGATCTGGTAAGGATGATACGATGAGCCGCATCGGAAAAAAACCTGTGCCTTTGCCCCAGGGGGTAAAGGTCAAGATGGCAGAAGGCAGATTGACGGTGACGGGGCCCCATGGCACCCTCAGCCAACTCATGCCGCCCCGGATCAACCTCGACATCGGGACCAAGGAGATCAACTTCGTCCCCCAGGATGAGTCCCGGCTGAGCCGGTCTTACTGGGGGCTGGCCCGGACCCTGGCGGCCAACATGGTCACCGGGGTGGGCGTAGGCTTCACCCAGGTCCTGGAACTGGTGGGCACCGGCTACAAGGTGGAGGCCAAGGGCAGTTCCCTGGTCTTTAACGTGGGCTATTCCAATCCGGTGGATTTTCCCCTGCCCAAGGGGATCAGCGCCACGGTGGAGAAGGCCACCCGCATCGAACTGAAGGGCCACGACAAAGAGCTGTTGGGCCAAACGGTGGCGGTGATCCGAGCCTTGCGGCCGCCGGATGCGTATAAAGGCAAGGGCATCAAGTACGCGGGCGAAATAATCCGGCGCAAAGTGGGCAAGGCCGGCGGCCGCTAAGGGAGAGTTAGAAGATGAACCCCAAATTGGCGGCGAGACTGAAACGCCGGCAGCGAATCCGGAGGAAGATCAGCGGCAGCGAAGCCAGGCCGCGCTTGTCCGTGTTTCGCAGCAGCCGGCACATTTACGCCCAGATCATTGACGACGGCAAAGGCCAAACCCTGGTGGCGGCTTCCACCCTAAGCGGCGAGATTAAAGACAAATTGAGCGGTCTGAAGAAGGCCGACGCCGCCAAGGAAGTGGGTAAACTCTTAGCGGCCAAGGCCAAGGTACAAGGTATTGCCCGGGTGGTCTTCGACCGTAACGGCTTTATCTACCACGGCCGGGTCAAGGCCGTGGCCGATAGCTGCCGGGAAAACGGCTTGGAGTTTTAGCTACCAGCTGTCAGCTGTCAGCGGTCAGCTAAAGACAAAGCGGCCGAAGGTGACAGTGTAACTTCGGCTGATAATGAAATAACAGGTGAAAGACAAAAGATTTTAAGCTGATGGCTGAAAGCTGAAAGCTGAAAGCTACTCCGGAGGCAAGTTTGTTTGAGAAAGAGGCATCAGAACTAACCGACAAAGTGGTAAGCATCGCCCGCGTCGCCAAGGTAGTGAAGGGCGGGCGCCGCTTCCGTTTCAGCGCCATTGTGGTGGTGGGTGACGGGAAAGGCAAGGTGGGCGCCGGCCTGGGCAAGGCCCACGAAGTGCCGGAGGCCATCCGCAAGGCGGTGGAGCAGGCCAAGAAGGCCATGATCCAGATCCCCATTCTCAACAGCACCATCCCGTATACGGTGGTGGGCGAGTACGGGGCCGGGCGCGTCCTGTTAAAGCCGGCTTCGGAAGGCACCGGGGTCATTGCCGGAGGCCCGGTGCGGGCCGTGGTGGAAGTGGCGGGCATCAAGAACGTCCTCACCAAATGTTTGGGGTCCAACAACCCCCACAATGCGGTCAAGGCTACCATGGTGGCGCTGAAACAACTGGCGTCTCCGGAAGCGGTGGCCGCCCGGCGCAACCGGCCTCTGGCGGACATACTGGGATAGCGGGTAGCGGTCAGCTATCAGCGGTCAGCTTAAAACAAAGGCTGGCGGCAGTTGATCCGGGTAGCCGCAGGATTTGGCTGGCGCTTGAAGATAACTACAAAACCAGAAATACCTTAACCGTAATTACTTTTGGGCTTTTAGCTGATCGCTGAAAGCTGAAGGCTGAGAGCTAAATCATGATTCTCGAAATAACCTTACGAAAGAGTCCCATCGGGCGGCCGCCGGAGCATCGCGTGACGTTAAAGACCCTGGGACTGACCCGCCTCCAGAAGACGGTGCGCCACCGGGAGACGCCGGCCATTGCCGGCATGGTCCGGCAGGTGAGCCATTTGGTGGAAGTGCGACAGGTCCCGGAAGGAGAGTAGCAGATGCGACTGTCAGAATTGCAGCCCAGCCCGGGGTCCAAACATAAAAAGAAGCGGGTCGGCCGCGGCCCCGGTTCGGGCTGGGGCAAGACCGCGGGCCGGGGCCATAAAGGACAGAACTCCAGAGCCGGCGGGCCTAAAGGTCCCGGCTTTGAAGGCGGCCAGATGCCCCTGACCCGGCGCATTCCCAAGCGCGGGTTCACCAATATCTTCCGGCAGGCCTGGACCATCGTCAACCTGCGGGATCTAAAGCGCTTCGCGGCGGATAGCGTGGTCGACGAAGCTGCCCTGAAAGAGGCCGGATTGGTGGGGGTCAAGACCCAAAGGATCAAGCTGTTGGCCCAGGGTGAAGTGACCGTACCCTTGACCGTTAAAGTGCAGGCGGTGAGCGCCCAGGCCCGGGAGCGCATCGAAGCTGCCGGAGGACGGGTGGAGGTCCTTTAGTGTCGGCTTTCTCCAGCATCGCCAAGATCCCCGAGCTGAAACGGCGCATTCTCTTCACGCTGCTCATGCTGGCCGTGTATCGTCTGGGCTGCCAGGTCCCGACCCCGGGGGTCGACCCCGAGGCCCTGATGGCCTTTTTCGCCCAGCAGCGCGGCACCATCTTCGGGCTGTTCGACATGTTTTCCGGCGGCGCCCTGGAGAAGCTCAGCGTCTTCGCCCTGGGGATCATGCCTTACATCAGCGCCTCCATCATCATCGAGCTGCTCAAGGTGGTGATCCCGGGGCTGGAAAAGCTTTATAAAGAGGGGGAGTCGGGCCAGAAGAAGATCAAACAGTACACCCGCTACGGCACGGTGGTCATCGCCGCCATTCAGGGGATGGGGATCGCCTGGGGGCTGGAGTCCATGACCGGCGGAGGCGGGCACATGCCGGTGGTGATGCATCCCGGCTGGGCCTTCCGCCTGATGACCGTGCTCACCCTGACGTCGGGCACCGCCTTCATCATGTGGCTGGGTGAAATGATTACCGAGCGGGGCATCGGCAACGGCATCTCCCTGATCATCTTTGCCGGCATCGTGGCCCGCCTGCCTTCCGCCATTATCAAGACCTTCGAATTGATGGGCACCGGCGAGATTTATCCGATCCTCATGGTGCTGTTGATCGTGGTCATGGTGTTGGTGGTGGGCTTCATCGTCTTCGTGGAGCGGGGGCAGCGCCGTATCCAGGTGCAATATGCCCGACGAGTGGTGGGCCGCCGCATGATGGGCGGCACAACCACCCATCTGCCTCTGAAGGTGAACACCTCCGGGGTCATTCCGCCCATTTTCGCCTCCTCGCTGCTGATGTTCCCGGCGACCATCGGCAGCTTCATCCACTTGGACTGGGTCAAGCGGGTGATGGAGGCCATTTCCCCTGGGGGCCTATATCACGAATTATTTTACGTGGGCCTGATTATCTTTTTCTGCTATTTCTATACCGCGGTGACCTTCAACCCGGTGGATGTGGCGGACAATTTGAAAAAATGGGGTGGCTATGTACCGGGGTTGCGGCCCGGGAAGCCCACCTCGGAATATATCGACCGGATTCTCACCCGCATCACCCTGGGGGGTGCGCTCTACGTTTCGGCGGTCTGCGTGCTGCCCAGCGTTTTGATTGGGAAGTTCAATGTTCCCTTTTATTTCGGTGGTACGGCCCTGCTGATCGTGGTGGGAGTGGCGATGGACACCATGAGCCAGATCGAATCGCATCTGCTCACCCGCCATTACGAGGGTTTCATGAAGAAACGTATGGGCCGGGTAAGGCGCTGATCTGAGACTAAGGAGGAAGCTATGAATTTGATTCTGTTGGGCGGTCCGGGAGCCGGCAAAGGCACCCAAGCCAAGAAACTCATCGAGAAATACGCGATTCCGCAGATCTCCACGGGCGACATTCTGCGCGCCGCGGTCAAAGCAGGCACCGAAATGGGCCGCAAGGCCAAAGAATATATGGATGCCGGGAAACTGGTGCCCGACGAGGTGGTCATCGGCATCATTAGAGACCGCCTGGCGCAGCCGGACGCCAAAAAGGGCTTCATTCTGGACGGTTTTCCCCGCACCGTGCCCCAGGCCGAGGCCCTGGACAAGGTGTTGGGCGGCTTGAGCGCCAAGATCGACCACGTGGTCAGTATCGACGTGGACGAAGAAGCGTTGGTGACCCGGCTCACCGGCCGCCGCACTTGCAAGAATGCGGCCTGCGGCCAGATGTTTCACGTCAAGTTCACCCCGGCCAAGAAGGAAGGGATCTGCGATAAGTGCGGCGGCGAACTCTATCAGCGGGATGACGACAACGAAACCACGGTGCGCTCCCGCCTGGCCACTTACAATCAGGCCACCAAGCCCCTGATCGATTACTACACCAAGAAAGGGCTGGTCCGGCCCATCGCCGGCGTTGGCGGCATCGACGATATCTATAACAAGATCGTGGGCATCCTGGGGGCCGGCAGCGGTTGTGCTTGCTCCTGTGGCGGTAAGCACTAAGACGATAAATGATTCTGCTGAAATCTCCCCAGGAACTCGCCAAGATGGAGACGGCCAACCGCATCGTGGCCGAGATCCTGGTGGGGGTAACAGAACGGGTGCAGCCCGGGATCGAGACCCGGGAACTGGACGAAGTGGCGGAGGAGATGTGCCGCCAGCACAAGGTGGAGCCGGCTTTCAAGGGCTACCGGGGCTATCCGCGCTCCATCTGCGTCTCGGTGAACGAGGAGATCGTCCACGGTATCCCGGGAGCCCGTAAGATCAAGGCCGGGGATCTGGTGAGCCTCGATTTTGGGGTGAAATACCAGGGCTATTACGGGGATGCCGCGGTCACCGTGGCCGTGGGGGAGGTGGACTCCCGGGCCCGGAAGTTGATGGAGACCACCGAGACGGCTTTATACGCCGGCATCAGCCAGGCTAAGGTGGGGCAGCGCCTCACGGATATCTCCCACGCGGTGCAAGGCGTGGTGGAGGGCGCTAAATTCGGGGTAATCCGGGAATTCGTGGGCCACGGCATCGGCCGCTCGCTCCATGAAGACCCGCAGATCCCCAATTTTGGGCCCCCGGGGCGGGGGCCGCTGCTGCAGGCGGGCATGACCCTGGCCATCGAACCCATGACCTCCATGGGGGCCTGGCAGGTGCGGATCCTGAAAGACGGCTGGACCGCGGTGACCCAGGACGGCTCTTACGCCGCCCACTTTGAGCACACCGTGGCCGTAACCGAAAACGGCCCCCTGATCTTGAGCCGGCTGTAGCGGGGAGGGGGGCGCCGGCCCGGGATAACCGGGCCGATGCGGGTGGCGCCGCGGCCACTTGATTTTGGCGAAGAAATGGATTATTATTAATGATTAACCTCTTGAAATAACTATAAAGACAAGGTAGATGCCCAAAGAAGACGCCATTGAAGTTGAAGGGACAGTAATCGAACCGTTGCCCAACGCCATGTTCCGGGTGGAACTGCCCAACGGGCATAAGGTTCTGGCCCACATTTCCGGGAAGATGCGGATGCATTACATCAAGATCCTTCCGGGAGATAAGGTCATACTGGAATTGTCTCCCTACGATTTGAGTCGTGGGCGTATCGTCTACCGGGTCAGATAGGACGTGAAAAATGAAGGTCAGGGCGTCAGTTAAAAAGATGTGCGTCAAGTGTAAGATTATCCGCCGTAAAGGGATCGTCCGGGTGATCTGCGAGAATCCGAAACACAAGCAGCGCCAGGGTTAACAGGGAGGCGAAAAATTGGCCAGAATTGCAGGGATCGATTTGCCCCGTAACAAGCGAATTGAGATCGCCCTTACCTATATTTTCGGCATTGGCCGCACCAGCGCGACCCGGGTGCTCCAGGAAGCCAAGGTAGATCCCGGCACCAAAACCGGGGAATTGACGGATGCCGAGATCACTAACATCCGCCAGGCCATCGACCATACTTGTAAAGTTGAAGGTGACCTGAGGCGGGAAGTTTCCATGAATATCAAGCGCCTGATGGACCTGGGTTGTTACCGGGGTTTAAGGCACCGCCGGGGCTTGCCGGTCCGGGGTCAACGCACCCACACCAATGCCCGCACCCGGAAGGGCCCGCGCCGCAGCGTGGTGGGCAAACGGAAAAAGGCGTAAGGAGACGTGATGGCCAAAGCGCAGGTTCGCACCAAGAAGAAGAAGGAACGGAAAAATATTCCGATCGGGGTGGCCCACATCAAGGCCACTTTCAACAACACTCTGGTGACCATCACCGATCCCATCGGCAACGTGATCTCCTGGTCGTCCTCCGGGGTCCAGGGTTTCAAAGGCTCCCGCAAGGGCACGCCCTTTGCGGCCCAGCTGGCGGCCCAGGACGCGGCGAAAAAGGCCATGGAACACGGCATGCGCAACGTCGACGTTTATGTCAAGGGACCGGGGGCAGGCCGGGAGGCGGCACTCAGGGCCTTGCAATCCGCCGGTCTGACCATCAATTTGATCCGGGATGTCAGCCCCATTCCTCACAATGGCTGCCGTCCTCCTAAACGCCGTCGGGTCTAAAGAAGAGGTGACTGAAATTGGCTAGATATTTGGGACCGGTTTGCCGGCTCTGCCGCCGGGAAGGGATGCAGCTCTACCTTAAAGGCGACCGCTGTTACACGGATAAATGCGCCATCGACCGGCGCCATTACCCGCCGGGGCAGCACGGCCAGCGGCGCAGCAAGGTATCCGACTACGGCACGCAGCTCCGGGAAAAGCAGAAGGTCAGACGCATTTATGGGGTGCTGGAGAAACAGTTCAGCAGTTATTTCGAAAAGGCCGAACGGCAGAAAGGAGTGACCGGGACAAACCTGTTAGTCTTTCTGGAGCGGCGTCTGGACAATGTGGTGTACCGGTTGGGCTTTGCCAACTCCCGGTCTCAGGCCCGGCAGTTGGTGCGCCATAATCTCATCTTAATCAATGGCGCCAAGGTGAATCTGCCCTCGTACCTGGTGCGGAAGGGCGACGTGATCCAGGCCACCGAGAAGGGCCGCAACCTGCCGCTGATCAAAGATGCCATGGAGGCCGTAGCCCGGCGTGGCTGCCCGTCCTGGCTGGAGTTCAACAAGGATGAGGCCAAAGGTCAGGTGATCATGTTTCCCGGCCGGGAAGATATTACCATGCCCATTCAAGAACATTTGATTGTGGAGCTTTATTCCAAATAGAGAATCAGGATCCTTTATGGCCCGAAAATCGACGTCCCCGGCGAAAAGGCTGTGCCCGGGGATGGCTTTTGTCCTGCTGAGGATGGGAGTTTTCGTTTGGGTCATAAAAGCTGAGTAGTCTGAACGAGGGACCATGATCCATAAAAATTGGACCGATATAATCAAGCCCAAACGGTTGGAGGTGGATGGCGAGAGCCACAGCCGCCACTACGGCAAATTCACCTGCGAGCCGCTGGAGCGGGGCTTCGGCACCACCCTGGGAAATGCCTTGCGACGGGTTTTGCTCTCATCCCTGCGGGGATCGGCGATTACCGCGGTCCGCCTCAAGGATGTGCATCACGAATTTTCCGCGATCCCCGGGGTTAGGGAGGATGTCACCGAAATCCTCCTCAATCTGAAACAGGTGCGCCTGAGGATGCTCAGCGATGGCGTCAGGATCCTGCACCTGGAGGCCGCGGGTGAAAGAGAGGTCAAGGCCGGCGATATTGACACGGAAGGCGCGGTGGAGATACTCAACCCCGAGCACCACATTGCCTCTCTGGCTGGGGACGGCCAGCTCGATATCGAAATGACGGTCAAGACCGGCAAGGGCTTTGTTCCCGCGGAAGCCAACAAGGATGAGGATCAGGCCATCGGCTACATCCCCCTGGACGCCAGCTTCGCCCCCATCCGCAAGGTGAATTACGTGGTCACCCAGGCCCGGGTGGGGCAACGTACCGACTATGACAAGCTGACCATGGAGGTGTGGACCGACGGCAGCGTCAGCCCGGAGAATGCGGTGGCCTATGCCGCCAAGATTCTCAAAGAGCACCTGACCATGTTCATTAACTTCGAAGAGGAGCCGACGGGGCTGGAGGAGAAGTCGACGGAAGAGCCGCCCACCCTGAACGAGAACCTCTACCGCAGCGTCAATGAACTGGAGTTGTCGGTGCGGGCCGCCAACTGTTTGCGCAACGCCAACATTCGCTATATCGGCGAGTTGGTGCAGAAGAGCGAGCAGGAGATGCTCAAGACCAAGAATTTCGGCCGCAAGTCCTTGAATGAGATCAAAGAGATCCTCACGGAAATGGGGCTGCACTTGGGAATGAAGCTGGATAACTTTATGCCTCCGGACCAGATGCCGGAAAGGAAGGAAGAAGTCGCATGAGGCACTTAAAAGCCGGCCGGCGTCTCGGGCGCACCACGGAGCATCGCCTGGCCATGCTGCGCAACCTGATCACCTCCCTGCTGGAGACCGAAAGGGTGGAAACCACCCGGGCCAAGGCCAAAGAGGCGCGCCAGTGGGCGGAGAAGGTCATTACTCTGGCCAAGCGGGGCGACCTGCACGCCCGGCGTCTGACTCAGGCGGTGGTGCGTTCCAAGAAGGTAGTGGCCAAGCTCTTCGGCGAACTCAAGGAGCGGTACCAGGACCGCCCCGGCGGCTACACCCGCATCATCCCCCTGGGGGTGAGGTTGGGCGATGGCGCTCCCATGTCCATCTTAGAACTGGTGGACCGTCCGGAGAAGCTGCCCAAGGCCAAGGCCAAGAAGGCCGCGGCCAGTTAAACGATTCTACGACCGCGAGTGGCGGGCGGGGACGCCCGCCTTGCGAACCTTGATGGGGGCACAGGCGCAAGCTTGCCCCCGTGAACCTCCCTGCCTGGCTTTTCCCCCCCCGATCCTGCCCCACAAAGGTACAAGCGGCGGCTGATCCGGACAAATTTTTGCTCATTTATCTTATTGATAATTCAAGGTAAAGGGAATTGCCGGTGAACCCGAGGGAAAAAAAGGTTTGACATCTCTTTTTATCTAGACTAAAGTCGCACCTAAATATATAGGTATATCTACCTAAATTCGGCTAGGTAAACCTACCCATTTGGCAGTTAAGTTCTTTGTCAGGCAAGTTGACAAAAAACCGGCCGATTGTCCGGGGCTGATGGCAGAACGTATCGGCTCCCTCCGGATTGTCCCATAACAAAGGAGGTTCTGGATGGCGAATCGGATAATATTGAGCGCGGTGATAACCCTGGCCCTAACCTTTTCACCCAGCCTGGCCTTTTCAGTGCCCACTAAAGGCGTAAAAAAGAAATCCTCTTCCTCCAAGACCAAACCAAGGTAAGTAAAAAAAGCAAATCCGGGAATAAGGCAGGCAAAAGCCGCAGCCGTTCCCAGGAAGATACCCCGGACGTGGTGCAGTCTGCCATCGTGCCGAGTTACAGCCCCACGCCTAGCCGCGCCTCGGTGCCGGAAACCCCGCCTTTAATGAAGGTCACGCCGCAACGGGATGGCAAATTTATCCTGGAACCCCTATCGCCCAAGAAACCGGGGACCCCGCTGACCAAGCCGTCGTCCAAGCCGGACATTGCGAGGGATCAGTCGTCGCTGCAGACCGAACCCAAATTCAACCGGTTTGAGCCCTGGGATTTCTCCGAGTTGATCCTGACCCAGGCCAAATACTATACGCGACACCCCGTATAGCCGCGGCGGCTCTCTGCAGACCGGTTCCGCCACCGACTGCTCCGGGTTCGTCCAATACATCTACCACGGCTTTAAAATCGATCTGCCCCGGTCCAGCGCCGAGCAGGCTCAGGTGGGCAAGGTCGTAACCCAAAATATGGATTTTTCCAAATTACTTCCCGGAGATCTGCTCTTCTTCCGCCGGGGCGGCCACTCACGTGGGCCATGCCGGCATCTATCTGGGGGACGGCAAGATGATTCACGCCTCCAACCACCGCAACGGGGTTACGGTCACGGATTTGCGGCAGCCATACTACGAAGGCACCTTCGTCGTGGCCAAACGCGTTTTCGAAGTGACGTTACCCCAATTAGCAGCAAGTCTCAGGGCCGGCTTTTCTCAGCCGGCGACAATGGATTTGATCGCAGCGAGCCGCAGGATAGTCTAGGTCAGGGTGAAGCGCGTCTTCGGCCCGCGACCCCAAGTCTCTAAGCGCCACAGATTTCACGGCGCACCGCTTAAAGGAGCGGCCTTCCTTTTATTCCTGTCTGTTACCTCGAGTCACTAAGCCCGCCAAGGCCATAGGGGCGCCACCCAGGCGTAAACCAAGAGCCGCGCGCCAACCCCGGGCCGTTTAATTATGGGATAAATCTGTTAAAATAATTACCAGATAATATTCCTGAGGTAAATTATTCCGCGGATTTCCTGGTAGCCATGGAATTCCCTTGCCATGGGCTGGCATTTTCGTTATTTTGGATAGCAAGAATTATCACCAGATGATTTGACGGCCGTGGGTGAGAATGAAGCCCGGCGGTTTAGATTTTCTTGCAGTTGGGGGATGGCCAAGGTGGGTTCACCTGGGGGTTTGGAGGCGCGGTTAATCGAGAAATACCCGATGCTGCGGTACTTCACCGACCGGCCTTTCGGGGTGGAGATCGAGAGCTTCGGGCTGAAATATTCCATTTCCGCCGGCGACCGTCAGGTCATCCCGCCTTACAAGATTATGAATCGGCTTCAGGATGGGACGCTCTTGCCCAGGGTTTTTCAAAACCGGGGTATCGTCCTGAACGGCTTTTCCCCCGAGGAGACGCCTTACGCAGCCTGGTCTTTCGTCCTGGACGACACCATCAAGGGGGCCGGCGGCAACGAGCTGGTGAGCCCAATTCTTACCGGCTTCAAGGGTCTGGTGGAATTATACGAGGTCCTGCTGTTGCTCCAGGAGTTTCCTGAAATTCAGGTCAACGAAACCTGCGGCTTTCATGTGCACCACGGGGTGGACCGGTCCAAGTTCGATAACCGGGAACTCTTCCAGTTGATGCGGATCATCTCCATTTTCGAGGGCTATATCTACCATCTGCTGCCGGAGGAGCGGCGCCAGGCCGAGACCTGCCGGCCCCTGGAAGTGGACCTCTACGAATGGTACCGGCGGGAAGGCTCCGAAGAGGATATCCCCCGGGTGCAGAGCCTGTGGTATTCGCCGGAGAACCGGGACGACCTCAAGACGCCGCGGCACCACAAATTCCATCCCACCCGCTACCACGGCCTCAACCTGCATTCCTACTGGTACCGGGGCACCATCGAATTTCGCTATTTTCCTTCGGTTATCGACCAGCCGGAGGAGTTGATGCAGTGGATCATCTTCACGCAATTTCTGGTGGAGTGGAGCAAGGGTCGACGGCCGATCCTGGAGTATGTCTCCCAGCCGAATAAATGGTTCAACACCTTATACAAGATCTATCTCGGCGCCGGGATGTTGTCCCACATTACGCTTTCCCGGGCCGACCAGGGAGGAAAACGGTAACAACCATGACTACCGGCGGCATTCAGACGCATGATTTCCTGACCCGGCTCCAGAAAGTCGAAGACACCCTACCCGCCTTTGTTGCTGGAAATGGCCCGGGTGATGGAGCGCATGATCCAGGAGATCGCCAACCCGCAAGTGGAGGATATCCGAAGACTTCATGAGGAATTGCGGCAATTGATCGGTGATGCGGAGGGCCTGCGGGCCATTTGCGGCACGGAAGGCGAAGTTTTGCAACCAGTGCCCCTTTGGGGCTTATCTGCCTTCGGGGTTCCCCTATGCCTCGGAAAAACAGGCTTTGTGCCTTCCCTGGATCGTGGTGGTGCATCCCATGCCCAGCCCAGCCCCGGCTGCGGATTAACCTGATTTAATCAGGACCTTAGGCCCGGGGTTCTCCTACTCCCAGCAGGTTGAGACTCGCCTTTGGGGGAGCATGAGGGCGGCAACCGTTGGCAAGGAGGGAGTCGGGTAGATCCCTTATCATCTAATAAGCGATAATGCTGATTTATAAGGTAGTGCGTTACCCCTGATCGTAGAGCTCATGGATGAAACCATCATAGTCGCCATCTCCGTTCTGCTGCAAGTCGCCGCGGTGCTGATCCAGCTTACCGCGGCATTTTTTGCCTTGAGACTGATCCGGGTTACCGGCAGAAGCCGGGCCTGGGTGCTGGTTTCGGCGGGCTTTTGCATCATGGCGGTGCGCCGTTCCATCTCGGTGGCCAGGATGCTTGGCGGAGACCCGAGTAATCCCGCGGACCCTCTGGACGACTTCCTGGCCCTGGCGATTTCCGGCGTCATGTTGGCCGGGGTCATCTCCATCCGGCCCCTTGTTTCTCACCATAAACGGGCCGCCGAAGCCCTGCAACGCTCCAAAGAGGAACTGGAAATCAAGGTGGCGGAGCGCACCGAAGAGTTCGCGACGCCAATGCCCGCCTGTCGGTGGAACTGGACGAGCGCCGCCGGGCCGAACTCAAGCTGGCCCAATACGCCGCAGACCTGTCCCGCTCCAATGCCGACCTGGAGCAGTTCGCCTACGTGGCCTCCCATGATTTACAGGAGCCCTTGCGCATGGTGGCCAGCTTCACCCAGCTCCTGGCCCGAAGATACCAGGGCCAGCTGGATCAGGACGCTGACGAGTTCATTGGCTTCGCCGTGGACGGAGCCAACCGGATGCAACAGCTCATCAACGACTTGCTGTTTTACTCGCGGGTGGGCACCAGGGGCAAACCCCCTGCTCCCACGGACTTAAGCGAGGTTCTGAGCAATGCCGAGGCCAATCTCCATGAGGCCATCAAGGAGAGTAAGGCTGAGGTGACCCACAGCCCCCTGCCCATTGTGGACGGGGACCAGGTGCAGTTGACCCAGTTGCTTCAAAACCTCCTGGCCAACGCCATCAAATTCCGTGGCCAGGAGCCGCCGCGGATTCAGGTGTCGGCCCAGGCCCAGGACGGCGATTGGCTCCTGGCGGTGCGGGATAACGGGATCGGTATCTCCAAAGAGCATCAGGAGCGCATCTTTGCCATTTTTCAAAGGCTACACGCACGCGACGAATATCCCGGCACCGGCATCGGTCTGGCCATCTGCAAGAAGATCGTGGAACGCCACGGTGGCCGTATCTGGGTAGAATCGGCGCCGGGCCAGGGGACTACTTTTTATTTCAACCTTCCAGGAGAGAGGAGAGATGACCGAAAACAGGAGCTGCAGGCCGATTGAGATTTTGATGGTGGAAGACAACCCTGGGGATGTGCGGCTGACCATAGAGGCCCTGAAAGAGGGCAAGGTGCGCAATAACCTGACCACCGTGGAAGACGGCGAGGCGGCCATGAAATATCTGCGCCGGCAGGGCCCGTATAGTAAAGTGCCGCGACCTGATCTGGTCCTGCTGGATCTGAACCTGCCTAAGAAGAACGGCCGGGAAGTGCTGGCGGAGATCAAGGATGATCCCGACCTGAAGCGCATCCCGGTGGTGATCCTGACGGTGTCCGAAGCGGAGCAGGACATTATCAAGAGTTATAACCTCCATGCCAACTGCTACATCACCAAACCGGTGAACCTGGAACAGTTCATCAAGGTGGTCAGGTCCATCGAAGATTTCTGGTTGTCGATAGTGATGTTGCCTCCGAGGTGATTGCGGTGAATAACGGCACGGTCAAGATTCTGCTGGTGGAGGATAATCCCGGCGACGCCCGGCTTATCCGGGAGATGCTGGCGGAATCCCAGGAACCCAGGTTTGCGATCGATTTGGTCCCGCTACTCTCGACCGGACTGGAGAGACTGGCCGAGGATGGGATCGACCTGGTCTTGCTGGACCTGGGCCTGCCGGACAGCCGCGGCCTGGACACCTTCGTCCGGGCTTACGCCCAGGCCCCGCAGGTTCCTTTCGTGGTCTTAAGCGGACTCAACGATGAGGAGGTGGCTCTCGCCGCGGTGCGGGCGGGGGCCCAGGACTATCTGGTCAAGGGCCAGACGGACGGCATCATGCTCTTCCGGGCCATCCGCTACGCCACGGAACGGAAAAAGGTGGAGGAGGACCTGCGGCGGGCCAACGAGGAACTGCGCCAGGAAATTGAGGTGAGGCGGGCGGCCGAGATGGCGGTGGAGGCAGAGCGGCAACGGCTCTTCGCCCTGCTGGACGGGCTGCCGGCCATGGTGCACTTGAAGGCGACGGATTTTTCCATCCGGTTCGCCAACCGCATGTTTCGAAAAATCTTCGGGGATTGGGAAGGCAAGCGCTGTTTCGAAGTGGTGCAGGGAATTAGCGAACCTTGTGAAAATTGTCCCTCCCGGGGGGTTTTCGAGACCGGCACGATTAATGAGGCCGAATGGCTAGCCCCCAACCGCCAAACTTTTCAGATTTACAATTACCCATTTTTCGACGCAGATGGCTCTCCCCAAGTGTTGACGCTGGGTTTCGACATCACCCAGCGCAAGCAGGCGGAGGAGAGACTGCGGCAGAGCCAGATCCGCCTGGCCGAGGCGCAAAGAATCGCGCGCCTGGGGCACTGGGAATGGGATCTGCGCTCCGGCCAGATTATCTTGTCCAAGGAGGTCTACCGGATCATTGGGTTGACCCCGGAGGAATTTACCCCTTCCCTGGAATCGATTTTGAGCTGCATGCACCCGGAAGATAAGGAGCGGGTAAGCCGGGGGATCAGCGACACCCTGGCGGGAGTGAAACCTTATAATCTGGTGAACCGCTTCGTCCGGCCCAATGGTTCAGTCCGTTACGTCCACGCCCAGGCGGAAGCGGTCTTCGACGAGGACGGCAAGCCGCAACGCCTGTTGGGGACGGCCCAGGACATTACGGAGCGCCGGCAGGCGGAAATGCGGCTGCGAGCCAGCGAAGAGCGTTTCCGGGCAATTTTTGAGGGCGCGGGCCTGGGTATCGTCCTGTGGGACCTGGAGGGGCGGATCATGACCGCCAACGCCGCCCAACTCAGGATGCTGGGCTACCGGGAGGAGGAACTGCGAGGCAAAACCTTTCTGGAAATCACCCACCCCGAGGACCGTGCCAGGACTATGGAATTATTCACTGAACTCAAGACCGGGCGGCGTGATAATTACCAGCTGGAAAAGCGTTTCTGGCGCCAAGACGGCTCGGATTTTTGGGCACGGGTGACGGCTTCCCTGGTCCGGGGCCTGGAGGGCGAGCCACGCTACTGCATCAGTACGGTGGAAGACATCACGGCCCGCAAAGAAGCACATGAGAAACTGCGGGAATCGGAAAAGAACTTGCGCCTGTTGGCCTCGCAACTGTTGACCGCCCAAGAGGACGAACGCCGGCGGATCTCGCGGGAATTGCACGATGAACTGGGGCAAGCCCTACTGGTCTTGAAACTCCAGGCCAAAGCCGTCGAGAATGAGCTGCAACCGGAGCAGGAAGAAATCCGGAATGAATGCCACGAGATGCGGGCTAATCTGGACCAGGTGGTGGATAATGTCCGGCGCCTATCCCGGGATTTGAGCCCCACGATGCTGGAAGACCTGGGCCTGTCCGCCGCGATCCATCGTCTCATCCGGGACTTCAGCCGACATTACCACATTGAATGCAAGGTGCAGGAAACCAATATCGACGACCTGTTCCCCATGGAGGCCCGGGTCACGATCTATCGCATTTTTCAGGAATGTCTCACTAATATCGGCAAGCACTCTCAGGCCAGCCAGTTGACGGCGTCCATCAACAAGACCCATAACCGTATCTCTTTTATCATCCAGGACAACGGCAAAGGCTTTAACCCGGCTCAGCGACGCCAGCAAGGCGCGGGCCAGGGCATGGGGTTGGCGGCCATGGAGGAGCGGGCCCGGATGGTGGGCGGGGTTCTCTCCATCTGGAGCCAGGAGGGCGCCGGCACCAGAATTGCCTTTGATATGCCTTACTTCCCCAAGAGCGAATAGAATGACCGGAGACGGGAGACGGAAGACCGGAGAGGTATTGACCCCGGTATCTGGTCACCCGTCAATTTTTTTGGCCTGAGCCAGGGTTATTGGGCGCCAGCCGGGGGGCTCTCCAGGAAGGTGCGCAGGTCCTGGAGCTGTTGGGAGGCGGTTGGGGCCGTTAGGTCCCACAGGACGATGAGCATGGCCCCCATGATGCCCTGACCCCAGGAGCAACTGCACTTGACGGTGGGTTCCAGTTTGGGGGGGCCCAGGATGGCGGTGAGGTCGGCGATGAATTCCCGGCCCAGGGTGGAGGCGGGCACATTGAGGGAGACCTGGTCGGCAAACAGGGTCAGGGAGAATTCCACTTCCTCGGCGTCCCCTATGGCGCCGGCGGCGCGGGCCCGCCCGTCAATGGTCGAGACCTTGCGACGTTGTTCCTGATGGTCGAGGATTATTTCCCAGTTTGGTGACATGCGACACCTAGAGCATCTGTTTCAGGCGGGCGGCAAAGCCGGGGAGTTTCAGGGCCTCCTCGACCCGCCCCAGTCCCAGCAGGGCGAAGCCTTTGCCAGACAGGGCTTCATCCAGGTCCGGGGCGTATTTCAGGATCTTGTCAAAACAGATTAACGCTTCGTCGTAGTGCTGTAGCTCCACCAGGGTGGTCCCTTTATAGACCAGGGCCTCGACGCTGCCGGGGTCGAGTTGCAGGGCGAGGTTGTAGCATTCCAGGGCCTTTTCCGGCCGGCCGGCATCGGCCAGGATGCGGGCGGCGTCCAGGTAGGGCCGGCGCTGGTCCTCCTCCGGGTGCGCCTTGCGGGTTTCCAGATAGGCATTGAGTATGTGGGCGTCACCATCGGAGAAGGCGGGCACCCCATGGCCCGGCAGTAAGAAGTCCACCTCGTAAGACACCAGGCTGCCGAGGGAGGCGATGATCTGTTCCTTGTTTCCCAGTCGTTTGTCGGCGTCGGAGAGGATGTTCTCGGTGGGGGTGCTGGGAAAGACCGTGTCCCCGGAAAAGAGGATCCGGTTTTGGCGTTCATAGAGGCAGATGTCGCCGGCGGTGTGGCCCGGGGTGTGCAGCACTTCCAGGGAATGCGGTCCCGCCTGGAGAGACTCGCCGCCCCGGAGGATCACCACCTGGTCGGCGCGGCCGGCCTTTTCCATGATTTTCATGAAGGGCACGCCGTTAAAATTGATGAAGGGCAGGGTGTCGATGTGGGCGTAGACCTTGGGGTTGCACCAGTCGAAGAGCTCCCCCATACCCCCCACGTGATCGAAGTGGCAATGGGTGACGAAAAGCTGTTCCAGGAGGGAGATATCGAAGACCTGGCTTAATTCATTGAGCAGGCCGTAGAAGTTGCCGGCGTCGATCAGGGTGCGGCCTTCGTTGAGGACATAGACGTTGCAGCTCATGCCCGCTTCTTCAACCCACCAGATGCCTTCCAGCCTGGGGTCGTATTCACCTAAGTGGATCATTACTCCTCCTGAGGGGACCGGAGACGGGGGACGGAAGACCGGAGTAGTTTTTGGCCCCGGTCTCCCGTCTTCGGTCTGCCGTTTTCGTTTCAGCCTATAATTGGCTGCGCTGATAGCTGATAACTGAAAGCTAAACGCTGAAAGCTACTTATCCAGCGGCTGGCCCAGGATATCGCTTAGGCGCCGGATCATCTCGGCCCGCCCGGCCGCGGGGAAGCGCCATTCCACCAGGAGCAGAGCGCCTTCTTCGTCAATCTGGCTGCCGCCCACCTGAATGCGGGGCGGCTCCTGAGGTTCCCCCAGCAGCCCGGTCAAGTACTCTAACAGGCGCTCTCCGTCAAAATCCCGGCTCACTTCCAGGGAGAGAAAATCGGGGCCCATCACCGCGTAAAAGAAGAGGGGATCGTGATAAGGACGCTCGTACGGGGGTTGAGCCTGGCCTTCCAGGATCAGGCGACGGGAGCGGGCTTCCTGGCGTTTGAGAAGAAATTGCCAACGTTCCGCCAATGGTGTTTCCTTTGCGGTAATGGCCAGAATTCTAGCCGGTTTTCCGGGGAAGGTCAATTGGATCCGCCTCGGCAAGGAGAATTCTATTTCCTGCCTTGACCGCCGCCGGGTTGTTTTAAGTCATCAAAACAGGACCAAAAGGCCACCGAGTTCGGGGCGTCCACCCTCTCACAAAGTTGCCTGCCTTTGGCCAGGGAAAGATACTTTTGATAGGCTGCGTCATCCCCGACATATAAGGTTTTAGAGCCCTCATCGGCGTAAACATGGTAAACTTCGCCATCGCCACTGAAGGTCGTAATTTTTCCCCTGGGGATGGCATCCAGCATCGCCTGTCTCTTGGGGGTGGTATTATTCACCTCCCAGGCCTTGAAGCCGGCGTCGGTAAGAACATATTCCGTCACCACGAGGTGCTGGGTGTTCTGCCCCCCGGCGCAAGCGCTGAAAAACAAGGTGAATAAGACTAAAAAGAACGCTCCGTAAAATTCAACCTTCCGCCAGTTGGTCATCAGGCGCTCCTCTTGACTAAGATGTCCCCAGGGGATTCCCCTAACTATGATAAGTCGGGAGCCTCATCGGTAGGATTATACTAAGGTGCGGTGAATCCGGCAATCCCCGCGGCGGTCACAATCGAGCCGCGGGAGGAATTAGCTAATTTGCGGGATGGTAATGGGCCACAAGCACAGTTGGCGGGAAGACAAGCGGTTTGGAGCGGCCGTCAGGAAAACGTCTTAGGCTGCCTCATTCGGTGAATTTTGGTTCACGGAAATCTAATTCATACTGAGGTGATTCCTTCCTTGATGGCATATTTGGTCAGATCGGCAATGTTGTTTATTTTCAATTTATGCATCAATTGGGTCCGATGAGTCTCCACAGTTTTTGCACTGATATATAAAATTTCGGCAATTTGGCTGGAAGTTTTGCCTTCAACGACAAGTTGCAGCACCTCACGTTCTCTAGGGGTGAGTAAGGTATAAATTAATGGTTCGGGCCCAGACTGCCCCGTAACATAGCTGGCGACCACGACATCAGTGATATCGGGGCTAAGGTAGGATTTGCCTGCCCTGACGACTACTTGGATCGCCTTGGCCAATTCTTTAAAGGCGCAATCTTTAAGTAAATAACCAGAGGCGCCGGCCTTGAGCATGTTTATCACAAAGCGCCCGTCATCGTGCATGGAAAGAGCAATAATCTTGATGTTGGGAAAGTCGCGGGTGATTTTGCGTGTGGCCTCAATGCCGTTTAGCCCGGGCATACTTATATCCATAATGACTACATCCGGCTGTAATTCCTCCACCAACTTCACCGTGGCCCGGCCATCCCCAACGGTGGCGATTATCTCCAGGTCCGGTTCATTTTCCAGCAAAGATCGGAGACCATCCCGCACGATCTGATGATCATCGGCAATTAAGACCCTGATCTTGGTGGTCATATTTCCTCACTCAAAGCCGGTCCTGAGCGAAGAAACCCGGTGTCAGGACAGGAGTCACACGCGGCCTGCGGCTAAATTCTTTAGGCCCTCTTGCCGCAGACGGATTAGGACATAGAGTATTAAACTTTGTTAAAAAGTTCAATATATATTTAATTTTATTAAAAATATCCTGGCATACCAGATCCGCAAGGGTGCATTTGGCTAATTGAGTTTTCTAACCCATGGCTGAAAGGAGAGTAATTCACCGATGAATTACCGTTATCCTTAACTTTAAAAAGTTGATAAAAAGCACGAAACTGTTTGATAATTGCTAATCTGCCTGGATTAGTGCTTTTTTTCACTACTGGGAAGCGGGAGACTTGACAGTGGAGGTCAGAGAAAATAAACTTTAATATTCCAGAATGTTCACCAAATTCCCGTGAAAAATATACGAAGAAGGTAAGGTGCGAAAGATGAAAATGTATCTGATGACTCCGGGCCCGACCCCGGTGGCCCCGGAAACCCAGCTGGCCATGGCCCAGCCCATCATCCATCACCGTTCCCCCCAGTTCATGGAGATCCTGGGCAAGGTGCGGGAGGATTTGAAGTACTTGTTCCAGACGGAGCAGGAAGTGCTGATCTTTGCCGCCACCGGCACCGGCGCCATGGAAGGGTCGGTGATCAACACCTTGAGCCCCGGCGACACCGCCCTGGTGATCGACGGCGGGAAATTCGGCGAACGCTGGACCGAATTGTGCAACGTTTACGGGGTCAAGGTGGAGCGCCTGGCAGTGGAATGGGGCCATGCGGTCGACCCCCAGGCCGTGGCCAAGCTGCTGGACGCCAACCCGGCCATCAAGGCAGTCTTCGTCCAGGCCAATGAGACCTCCACTGCGGTGCAGCACCCGGTGCAGGAACTGGCCGCGGTGACCAAGACCCGGCCCGGCACCATCCTGGTGGTGGACGCCATTTCGGCCCTGGGCGGCGTGCCGATGCCCATGGATAAATGGGGCATCGACGTCCTGGTGGCCGGTTCGCAGAAGGCCATGATGCTGCCGCCGGGGTTGGCCTTTGTGGCGCTCTCCCCCAAGGCCTGGGAGTTCGTCAAGACTGCCAAGCTGCCCAAATACTACTTCGATTTTGCCAAGGCGCTGAAATCCGCCGACAAGAACCAGACGCCCTATACCTCGCCGGTGTCCCTCATCCTGGGCCTGCGGGAAGTGCTGACCAAGATCCGCCAGGTGGGGCTCGAAAAGATCTTCGCCCACAACCGGCGGCTGTCCCTGGCTACCAAGGCAGCCATGAAGGCCATGGGGCTGAAGCTTTATTCCAAGGATAATCCCTCGGACGTCCTCACCGCGGTGGAGACACCGGTGGACGGCCAGAAGGTGGTGGCCGAACTGCGGAAAAAGGGTATCTGGATCGCCGGCGGCCAGGCACAGGCCAAGGGCAAGATCATCCGCATCGCCCACATGGGCTTCATCGACACGGTGGACCTGCTGGGCACCATCGGCGGCCTGGAAGAGGTCTTCAATCAGTTGGGGTATAAAGTGGCGCCGGGCGTGGGACTGAAGGCCGCCCAGGAGATCTTGAGCAAGGAGGCAGCGGTATGAAGGTCCTCATCAGCGACAACCTTCACGAAGCCGGGGTTGCGGTCCTGGAGGCCCAGCCCAACATCGAGGTGGTGAACCGGCCGGGAATGAAACCCGAGGAGCTGAAGGAAGTCATCAAGGACGCCGACGCCCTGGTGATCCGCAGCGCCACCAAAGTGACGGCGGAACTCATCGCCGCCGCTCCCCGTCTGAAGGTGGTGGGCCGGGCCGGCACCGGCCTGGACAACGTGGACATCCCCGCGGCCAGCAAGGCCGGCATCGTGGTGATGAATACCCCCGGGGGCAATACCATCACCACCGGGGAACACGCCCTATCCTTGATGATGGCCCTGGCCCGGAACATTCCCCAGGCGAGCCAGTCCATGCGCGAGGGCAAGTGGGAGAAGAAAAAGTTTCAGGGCACCGAGCTGTTCAACAAGACCCTGGGGATCATCGGCATGGGGCGGATCGGCACCGTGGTGGCCGAACGGGCCCTGGGCCTGAGGATGCGGGTTTTGGCTTACGATCCCTTCATCACCCAGGAAGTGGCCGCTAATCTGGGGGTGGAACTGGCCTCCCTGGATGAACTCATGGCCCGCTCCGACTTCATCACCCTGCACACTCCCAAGACCAAGGACACGGCCAAACTCCTGAACCGGGAGGCCTTCAAGAAGATGAAGCCCGGGGTGCGCATCATCAACTGCGCCCGGGGCGGCCTCATTGACGAAGAGGCCCTGTTGGAGGCCCTGAAGGCCGGCAAGGTGGCCGGCGCCGCCCTGGATGTCTATGAAACGGAACCGCCGGGCGCCGATTTTCCGTTGCGCGAGCAGCCTAACGTCATTTGCACCCCGCACCTGGGGGCCTCCACCGAAGAGGCCCAGGCCAACGTAGCGGTGGCAGTCTGCGAGCAGATCGTGGAACTGCTGCTCTACGGCACCATCAAAAACTCGGTGAACGCCCCGTCGGTGAGCCAGGAGACCATGGTCAAGCTGAAGCCCTACCTCACCCTGGCTGAGGCCCTGGGGGCCTTCCAGGCCCAAATGAGCGAGGGCGCCATCTCTTCGGTGGCCATCGCCTATGTCGGCGAAGTCTCCCAACTGGATACCAAGCCTTTGACCCACTCCCTGCTCAAGGGGCTGCTCCAACCGGTGATGCACGACGAAGTGAATTACGTCAACGCCCCGGCCATGGCGGCGGCCCGGGGGATCCACATCAGCGAGGAGAAAGTGGCCTCGACGGAGGATTTCTCCACCCTGATCCGCCTGACGGTGCGGGCCAATAACGAAGAGAACACCGTGGCCGGCACCATCTTCGGCAAATATGAGCCCAGGTTGGTACGGATCAATAAATTCCGCCTGGAGGCCACCCCCGAGGGCCATATGCTCTTCATTTACAACACTGATCGTCCGGGGGTCATCGGCGCCATCGGCAGCACCATCGGCAAGCACAAGATCAATATCGCCCGGATGACCGTGGGCCAGGAACGGGAGCGGGGTCAAAACATCATCCTGCTCACCACCGACACCCCGTTGACCCCGGAATGCCTCAAAGATGTGCGGGCCCTGGAACACGTGGCCGAAGCCATCCAGTTGGAGTTATAGCCGGTCCAGAACCTCACCGCGGAGGTCAACATGCCAGATGCCGAAGACAAAGGCTATACCGTTAAGGATCGGCGGTTTCATCAGCTGAGCGAGGAAGAGAAGGCCGAGGCCCGGGAGGCCGGGTCTCCCCAGGAGCAGGCCTTTAAAGAGGCGGCCCAGAAGGTTGCCTCCGGAGCCGCCGGCGGGCCGGAAATCACCTTCTCTTCCCTCATCTTCTCCCTGAGTTCCACCGCGTTCATGCAATTGGGAGCTATTCCCGACCCCAATACCGGCAAGACCGAAAAGGACCTGCCCATGGCCAAACAGACCATAGACCTCTTGGGGGTGCTCCGGGAAAAGACCCGGAACAATCTGGATTCGGAGGAAGAAAACCTGTTTGACCACCTGCTCTATGATCTGCGCATGGCGTACATCAAGGAGGTGGGCTGATTAAAGCGCCGGGGGAAGGGATCCGGCTGCTGTGCCCGGCCAAGGTCAATCTTTATCTCAAGGTGTTGCATAGGCGAGCCGACGGGTACCACGATCTGGTGACCGTGATGCAGATGGTGAGCCTGGCGGATGAATTGACCGTCACCCCGGAGGGAGCTGACCTCCGTTTTAGCTGTGACCAGGCGGACCTGCCGCAGGGGCGGGAAAACCTGGTGTACCGCGCCGCCCTGGGCTTTCAGGAGGAGACCGGGGTCAAGGTGGCGGCGCACCTCAGCCTGCACAAGAGGATTCCGACGGCCGCGGGTTTGGGGGGCGGCTCCTCGGACGCGGCCGGGGCCCTGAAGGCCCTGAACCTGCTGTATGGCTCTCCCTTGGACAGCTCGCGGCTACACGCCCTGGCGGCCCGCTTGGGAGCCGACGTGCCGTTTTTCCTGGGACAGGGGCCGGCAGTGGCCACCGGCATCGGCACGGAGCTCAGCCCCGTGGCCTTGCCGGCTTACCATTATTTGCTGCTCAATCCCGGCGTGCCCCTTGCCACTCGTTGGGTCTACGAGAACCTGGATCTGGCCCGATTAAAGGAGGCTCCGACCCCTGAGACCTGGGACCCGGAGCATCCGGAGCGCTGGGTCCACAACGATTTGAGCGCAGTGGCCCTCAAGCGCTTGCCGGAGCTGGCCGGGTGGCTTACCCGGCTCAGTGAAGCGGGGGCCGTGACTCAGGGCATCTCCGGCAGCGGCCCCACTGTCTTCGGGCTCTTTTCCACCTGGGAGGCGGCCCGAGAGGGAGCCCGGGTCCTGCGCCGGTCGTTTCAGGGTTGGCTGGCCGTGGTCCAAGGCCTAACCGGCCGGGAAACCGACCAAACCTGGGAGCATCGCATATGGATGATTTGAAAATCTTCTCCGGCAATGCCAACCGGCCGCTGGCCGAAAAGATCTGCAAGCACCTGGGAATCCCCCTGGGGGACGCGGTGGTGGGTCGCTTCTCCGACGGCGAGATCTCCGTGGAGTTCCGGGAGAACGTTCGGGGCAAAGACGTTTACGTCATCCAGCCGACCTCCATCCCCAGCAATGAAAACCTGATGGAATTGCTGGTCATGATGGACGCCCTGAAACGGGCTTCGGCCCGCTGTGTCACCGCGGTGGTGACCTATTTCGCCTATGCCCGCCAGGACCGGAAGACTGCGCCCCGGACCCCCATTTCCGCCAAGCTGATCGCCGATCTCATCACCACTTCGGGGGCCCAGCGGATGCTCACCATGGACTTACACTCCGGCCAGATCCAGGGGTTTTTCAATATTCCGGTGGACCATCTTTTTGCGGCGCCCGTGATCCTGGAATATATTAAAGAGAATTTCAGCCCGGATGCGGTGGTAGTTTCCCCGGACGCCGGTGGGGTGGAACGGGCCCGGGCCTTTGCCAAACGCCTCAACACCTCGCTCGCCATCATCGACAAACGCCGGGACGCCACCGCCATCAAGGCCATGACCCTGATCGGCAACGTCTGGGGCAAGGAGGCCATCATCTTGGACGATATGATTACCAGCGGGGCCACCCTGACCATGGCGGCGGAGCTCTTGATGCGCCATGGGGTGCGCACCGTCCACGCCTGCGTCACCCACCCGGTCATGTCCCGCAATGCGGTGAGCAATATCCAGGGCTCCATGATCCAGACGGTGGCGGTGACCGATACCATTCCGCTGACCCCGGATGCCGCGGCCCTGGAAAAGATCCGGGTGTTGAGCGTGGCGCCCCTCCTGGGGGAGGCCATCAAACGCATCCACAACTATGATTCGGTCAGTTCCTTGTTTGTGTGACGAAGCTGTCAGCTTTCAGCGGTCAGCTTTCAGCTAATGACACAGTCTATTTTAGCTGATTTTCTTTCGATCTTAGACCTGGTTTTTCCCAATCTTATGTACTGATAAGGGTAGTTTGCTCTTGGCTACCTGCTACCTACTAACTAGCAAAAGCTGACCGCTGAAGGCTGATAGCTGAAAGCTAAATAATATGCGTCTCATCGTGGGTTTAGGGAATCCCGGCCGGGAGTATGCCTGGACCAGGCACAACCTGGGCTGGCAGGTGGCGGCCTATCTTGCCGACGAATGGGGGATTCCCCTGGGCAAGAAAGGCCTGGAGGCCGTCTGGGGGCAGGGGAGGGTAGGGGGGAGACCGTCATCCTGGCCCGGCCCACCACTTTTATGAACCTCAGCGGCCAGGCGGTTTCTCTCCTGCTGGGCTACTTCAAGCTGTCCCCGGAAAATTGGTGGTCATGCATGACGATCTGGACGTGCCCCTGTGGCGCCTCAAGATCGTGGAGCGGGGCGGGGCCGGCGGGCACCGGGGGGTGGCCTCCATCATCAGCCATTTGCACACCGAGGAATTCCTCCGGGTGAAATTGGGGATCGGCCGGCCACCGGTGGAGATGCCCACGGAAAACTACGTTTTAGCGCATTTTCCGGCCGACGAGGCGGAAAACGTGGCGCAACTCATCGAGCGGGCCGCCCAGGCGGTGGACACCCTGGTCCGGGAAGGGTTGGCCGCGGCGCAGAACCGGTTTCACGGCAGCAATGATTTGGGGGAAAATGGGGAAAAGGGGGAAAAGGGAAAAAGGATAAAAACCTCCCGCAGTTGCCTCCCCTGTTCGACTTTTACCCCCCATTGATCATTTATAGTAGAGCAAAAATGCGTCTTTTATTTATCTCCGCCAACCAGTGCCGCCTCGTCTTCCTGCCCCTGCCCCTGGGGCTGGCCTCGGTGGTGGCCAGCGTGGCCCCGGAACATGAGGTCCGGGTCCTGGATTTCATGTTCCTGGACGACCCTTGGGCCCAGGTGGACCGGGTCATGGCGGAGTTTCGCCCGGAACTGGTGGGCCTTTCGGTCAGAAACATCGACAACCAGGACAGCGTCCACCCGGAAGCCTATTTCCCCCAGGTGAAGGAGTTGATGGACCACCTGAAAGAGCTGGGCCCGGCTCCGGTGGTGTTGGGAGGAGCGGGCTTTTCCGTGGCCCCCCGGGAGTTCATGGAGTTCACCGGGGCGGATTTCGGCCTCGTCGGGGAGGGAGAAGAGTCGTTTGCCAGGTTTTTACAAGCCTATCCCGGCTGCGACTGGGAGAAGGTCCCGGGCCTGATCTGGCGCCAGGAAGGCGAGCTCAGGCTGAATCCACTGCAGCCCATCCGGAGGCTCGATTTGCTGCCGCGGCCGGCCCTAAAGCATTTCACCCCCAGACTATATGAGGAGACACCGGGGAGCGCCGGGCTGCCGGGCTTGATTCCGGTGCAAAGCCGCCGGGGCTGCCCCATGAAGTGCGTCTATTGCACCACCCCGCGGCTGGAAGGGGCGGCGACCCGGGCCTGGGCCCCGGAGCAGGTGACCTCCTGGCTGGCGCACTGGCATGAACAGTGGGGCTTGACCCGCTTCTATTTCGTGGATAACATCTTCAACTGCCCGCCGGCCTACGGGCGGCGTCTCTGCCGGGCCATTAAAGAGCTGCGCCTGCCCCTGGCCTGGTCCTGCCTCATTAACCCGGCTTTCCCGGATGCGGAGCTCTTCCACCTCATCCGGGAGGCGGGCGGCGCCATGGTGCAGGTGGGTAACGAAAGCGGCTCGGAGCTGGTATTGACCGGTCTGGGCAAAGGCTTCGACCGGAGCCAGGTGGAGCTCACCCTGAAACTGCTCGAAGCGGCGGACCTGCCCTACACCTGTTTTCTGCTGCTGGGAGGCCCCGGAGAGACCCCGGAGACGGTCCAGGAGAGCGTCGCGTTTTTAGAAAGATATGAACCGAAGATGGTGAACCTGAAGGTGGGAATCCGCATTCACCCAGGTCTGCCCCTGCACCGCCTGGCCCTGGCGGAAGGAGTGGTGCAACCTTCGGACAATCTGCTGTGGCCCAGGTTTTACCTGGCGCCGGCCATCCGGGAGTGGATTGGGGATTATCTCAAGGAATTGACGGCCCGGCACCCCAACTGGATTTTGTAAAGACGGTTTTCGGTTGTCATAAAAAAAAAGAAAAGAAAAATAAAAAGGGTTAAACATGCCACCACGGGATGATGACGAGCGGGAGCGCCCCAGTTGGCGGGAGATCGATCAGCGGCGGGACCGGGCCGGCGGGCAGGCCGCCCCCCGGCAGCCGAAGGTGCCCAAGAAGCAAGCGGAAAAGCTGCGCCTGCAGGCTCTGGCCCAGGCCGAGGCCCTCTTTAAAGGTAAGCGGGCCAGGCCGGAATACCAGAAGGATTTGCGGAAGTTGGAGGAAAGGCACGGCACCAAACAATTTGCTGCTTATGCCAAGAAGTTCCTGGAGGAATACGGCCTGCCGGAAGAGTGGGGAGCCATGACCCGCCTGTTGGATTACCCGGATGCAATGGTGACGCAAGAGGTGCTGCAAACCATGGCGGCGCAGCTGAGTGCCCGCAGCCGGGTGGAGCAGCAAGGCTTCAAGGGGCGGCTGCAGGTTCTGGCCCTCACCAGTCCCTATGTCGAGGTGCGGCGGTGTGCCGAAGAAATTCTGGCCGGGATCGCCGGATGATATAATATAATGTAATAAAAAATGATGTTTTTTATTGACAATTAAAATCAATTAAATAACTATTCAAAAAAGAGCAGGAGTTGTGAAGGCTTCCATTCAATCGGCCCAAGCGTAGCGGCGGCCTGGCCTAGCCCACCCTGAGCCAAGGGGCCCCTCCCAGATCCATGGTTACGTGAAGAGGTTTATAATTAACAACCCTTTTTAGCACCACCAGTTTCCAGGATTTCAGCACAGGGAGGTGCTTAATCCATGAGTAACAATCCCCGCCTGGATTCCGAGATCCCGACTAATCGTCAACCTCCCCGTGGTTTTGAATTAAAGGATATCATTACTGACAATGAAAACTTCCGGCAGATTTTAGCCTGCCTCCCCCTTTATGCCAGATCAGATTTACCGGTGCTGCTGACCGGGGAGCCGGGAACCGGCAAGGAGCTGGTGGCCCGGGCCATCTTTGTCTTAAACCCCCAGCGGCACCCCTGCCAGTTGATCAATTGCGCCGCCCTGACTGAGTCTCTGGCCGGGAGCGAACTCTTCGGGCACCTGCGGGGGGCCTTCACCGACGCCCGCAGCAACCGGCCGGGCAAGTTCCGCCAGGCCAATGGCGGGACCCTGTTCCTGGACGAAGTGGGCGATTTGCCGCTGTCGATCCAAGCCAAGCTGCTGCGAGCGGTGGAGCAAGGGGAAATCGAGCCGGTGGGGGGGGACGAGACGGTGCAGGTGGATGTGCGGCTGGTGGCGGCGACCAACCAAGACCTGCCGTTCCTTATTGCCCAGGGCCGCTTCCGCCAGGATTTATATGACCGGTTGGCGGTGTTGGAGATCCATTTACCGCCGCTCCGGGAACGGGGCGGGGATATCGTCCTGCTGGCTCGCCACTTCGCTCATGAGACGGCCTGGCAACTGGGGCGGAGGCTACCGGTGCGGTTCACCGAGGGGGCCCTGCGCCGCCTGGATGGGCACGGCTGGCCCGGCAACGTCCGGGAACTCAAGAATGTGGTCACTCGGGCGGTGCTGTTGAACACCAGTGGTCTCATTCGAGATTACGATATCCGCTTCACTTTACAGCCTCTCAGGGTTGGGGAGTTAACTCGCCAACCGGCCAACGCGGGTTCTGCGGTTCGCCCCAGTCGCGGCCGCCTGGAGGAACTCCTGGATGAGGAAGGCGGCAACATCTCGGCCCTGTCGCGGCGCCTCAGGGTCTGCACCAAGACCATCTATCGCTGGCTCAGGGCGAACCACATCGACCTGATGCGGATTCGGGGGGCGGCTGAGGGGTGTATTGTGGCGCTGGGCATAAGCGGGGACTAGCTCAAAATGGCGGGCCCGGAGGCCCGACCGGCCAAAAAGAAAAGCCGCCTTTTCTCAGGGAAAGGCGGCTTTTTTGACTTAAAACTCGAAACCTAGTGGGCTAACAAGAGGTTCGCCCCGACAGGAAACGTCTTAAAGCACCGACTTGACCGCGGCCTTGGCCAGTTCGACGATGCGGTCCGGGAAGACCCCGAAGCCGATGATGATGGCGGCCAGGCCAATATTCAGCAGCCGGGTGGGCAGGCTCAGGGTCACCGGCCCCAGGCTGGGATCATCCTTGAAATAAGCGGCGTAGAGGACCCGCAGATAGTAATAGAGGGAGATGGTGCCGTTCACCGCGCCGATCAGCACCAGCCAGAAATAGCCGGAGTTCATGGCGGAGGTGAAGAGCAAGAGTTTCCCGGTGAAGCCGATGGAAGGCGGCACGCCGGCCAGGGCGAAGATTCCCAGGATCAGGTTCATGCTCAGCAAAGGCGAGCGGCGGTAGAGGCCGCCCAACTCCACGATCTTCAGGTCCCGGCCGTCTGTGGCCACTTCGTTGATAACCATGAAGACGGTGAAGTTCATCACCAGGTAGGCCAGGGCGTAGTAGATGGCGCCGATGTAGCCGGCTTCCTTTAAGGTCAGGACGCCCATGAGGAAGTAACCGGCGTGGGCGATGGAGGAATAGGCCAGCATCCGTTTGAGGTCTTTCTGGACGATGGCCACCAGGTTTCCCAGGGTCATGGAGGCGATGGAGAGGATCATCAGGGCCTGGGTGAAACCGTAGCCGTAAGCGACGCCCAGGGAGGCGAAGCGCAGTAGTAACGCCACCGCCGCGGCCTTGGACGCGGTGGCGATGAAGGCGGTCACTTGGTTGGCCGCGCCCTGATAGACATCCGGGGCCCAGAAGTGGAAAGGAAAGACGGACAATTTAAAGAAGAAGCCGGCCATGGCCAGGAGCAGGCCGATGACGCCGATGGGGCTGGCGACCAGTTGGGACATCTTGGGGAGCAGCTCCGCCAGGTAAGTGGTGCCGGTGGCCCCGAAGATGTAGCTCAGCCCGAAAAGCATGAAGCCCGAAGAGACCGCGCCGATAAAGAGGTACTTGATGCCGGACTCCACGTCGATGCCGTCGCCCCGGCGCAGGGGCACCAGGATGTACAGGGAATAGGAGGACAGTTCCAAGGCGACGTAAATGGTGAGAAGCTCCACTCCTGAGACCAGCATCATCATGCCGAGGGTGGTGGTGGTGAGAAACAGGTAAAACTCGGCGTGATAACGCTCCTCAATGCCGGCCAGGTTATGGGAGATGGTCAGGACCAGGAAGAGACCCAGGGACAGGGCGAACTTGAAGATCTGGCTGAAGAGGTCCACCCGGTAAGCCTCATAAAACAGGGACCCCTGCTGGAACAGGCAGGAACCGGTGACCAGCAGGCCGACGGCGCTCAAGCCCAGGGCGATCCGGTAGTCCGTCTTGACCTGGGGCTGCTTTCTGAGGCTGAGGCAGAAAAAGACCAGGGCCGTGCCGAGATAATAGAGTTCCGGTCCGAAAAGCGTCATGTTCATGGTTACATTCCCTGGAGAAATGGGATTACCGCGGATTTAATCATGCCCACCATCAGCTGCGGGAAGAACCCGAAAAAAATCAGGGTGCCGATGAGTATCATGCGAGGCAGCGCCAGGAAGGGGCTGACGTCTTCAAAGTGCGTGAACTTGGGGTTCGGCTCATTGAAGAAGGTGTTCTGCACCACCCGCAGGGCGAAAAGGGCGCCCACCACCAGGGCGGCGATGGCCAAGAGGCCTTGCACCGGGTAGACCTTGACGGCGGCGATAAAGACCAGCAGCTCGGCCCAGAAACTGGCCATGCCCGGCACGCCGGCGCCGCACAGGGCCGCGGTGATGAAGAAGGCGGACGCCACCGGCATGATCCTGGAGAAGCCGCCCAATAGATGAATGTCCCGGGTGTGGGTGCGGTCGTAAATATAGCCGACCGACGAGAAGAAGAGGGCGGTCATAATGCCGTGGGCGAACATCTGGAAGACCGCCCCGTTGAGGCCATCAATCGTCCCGGTGGCCAGTCCCAGGCAGACGATGCCCATGTGGGACACGGATGAATAGCCGATAACGTATTTCAAGTCAGTCTGGGCCAGGCCCACGAAGACCCCGTAGACAATGCCGGCGGTGGCCAGCAGGGCCATGAGTTGGGACCAGTATTGGAAGCCTTCGGGGAGGAGGTACATGGCCACTCGGAGGATGGCGAAAGAGCCCAGCTTCATGAGCACGCCGGCGTGGAGCATGGACACGGCGGTGGGCGCCGCCACGTGGCCCACCGGCGACCAGGTGTGGAACGGCCACATCGCGGCCAGGACCCCGAAGCCCAGGAGCAGCATGATGAAGGCCACCTTCTGGATCCAGGGGGAGAAGTGGGCTCCGTGGAGGGCGATCATGTTAAAGGTGTTAAGTCCGGAGGAGGAGTAGAGCAGCAGGATGCCGGGAATAATGAGACCGCTGCCGGCCATGAGGAACAACGTCAGTTTCATGGCGGCGTATTCTTTGCGGGTGGAGCCCCAGATGAGGATGAGGATGTACATGGGCACCACGGCGATCTCATAGAACAGGAAGAACATGAACATGTCGTAGGACATGAACACGCCGAACACCCCGGTCACCAGGGCCAGCATCCAGATGAAGTATTCCTTGGTGCGGGTCTCCAGCTCCCACATGGTGAGGACGCCGGTGAAGATGACGATGCCGGTGAGAAGTAACAAGGGGGCGTTCAGGCCTTCGACCCCCACGAAGTAGGTGATGCCGAAGGTCCTCACCCACTCGTACTTCTCCACGAACTGCAAGCCTCCCAGGCTCTTGTCATAGGCCACAAAGGTATAGATGGCCAGGGCCAGGGAGATGCCCGCCGACACCAGGGACACGGCCTTGATGAGGAACTTCTGGTGTTCCTTCAGGCACATGAGGATCAACAAGCCCGTCGGCGGGGCCAGCAGCATGCAAGACAAAACCGGAAAACTTGCCATGTGTTCGGTCATATCAGCGACCCATCAAGAGGTAGATCCCGACGCCAGCCAGGACGATAACCATGAAAAACAGGTTGTACTGTAAAAAAGCAGTCTGAATGAAGGACAGGAGGCGGCCGCTGCCGACGGTGGAGAAGGCCACCGCGTCCACGCCGCCGTCCACCACCCGGCGGTCATTGTAAGTGAACAGCCGGGAGAAGGTGCCGTAGATAATGGTGTTGAGGAACCAGCGCCAGAAGTGGTCCATGTACCATTTCTGGATGAAGAACTCCTCCAGCAGGGGAAATTTGCGGATGAAGCCCTGCCAGGCGGCGCCTTTAGCACCCCAGTCGAGCCAGGCGAGGCCGATGCCGCCCAGGGCGCAGCTCACGGCCAGTATGGTGAGGGGCACGTTCATGGGGTGGTGATGGAATTCGCCCAGGAGGAACTTTTGCAGGTTCCCCTCCATGAATCCCAGGACCAGGGTAAAGCCGGCCAGGACGATGAGCGGGAAGGCCATGACCCAGGGGACGCCATGAGATTCCTCGTGGCCGTGGGAGGCGTCTTCGTCTTCCGCATGGGAGGCGTGACCGTGGCCGCCTGCCACCTTCTGGTAATACTCCTTCCAGGCGGGGTGGTGATCAGGCCGGGGGAAGAGCATAACGAAGATCACCCGGAAGGCGTAATAGGCGGTCAGCAAGGCGCCGAAGAGTCCCAGGCCCACCCACAACTTATTGTCCAGGGACCAGAGCTGGCCCAGGACGGCCTCCTTGCTGAAGAAGCCGGAAAACGGGAAGATGCCGGACAGGGCCAGGGCGCCGATGGTCACCGTGACCATGGGGATGAGCAGCTTGCGCCCGCCTTCCTTACTCATGACGAAGAAGTCGTTGGTGCCGAAATGATGGATAAAGACACCGGCGCATAAAAACAGCAGGGCCTTGAAGGCCGCATGCGTAGTCAAATGGTAGTAACCGGCAAACATGGTGCTGCCGGATAGGCCGGCCGCCGCCAGGCCCATGGCCATAAAGCCCAGTTGGCTGACGGTGGAATAGGCCCAGACCTGCTTGATGTCCTTGGCCACCATGCCGATGGTGGAGGAGAGCAGCAAAGTGACGGTGGAGATGCACAGGATCACGGTCATGGCGGTGGCCGAGGCCGCAAAGAAGGGAAAAATCCGGGTCATGAGGTAGATCCCGGCGGCCACCATGGTGGCGGAGTGGAGCAGGGCCGAGACCGGGGTGGGACCTTCCATGGCGTCCGGCAGCCAGACATGCAGGGGGAATTGAGCACTTTTGCCCATGACCCCGCAGAAGATCAACAGGGCCGCAGTGGTCAGGAGCCAGGGCGGCATGGATTTGGCCACCGCGGCGGCATTAACCGTGGCGATATCCAGGCTGCCATAGAACAGGGTCAGAAAGACCAGGCCCATAAAGAAGCCGATGTCGCCGAAGCGGGTGACCACAAAGGCCTTTTTGCCGGCCTCCGAGGCGGAGAATTTTTCATACCAGAAACCGATCAGCAGGTATGAGGCCAGGCCTACCAGCTCCCAGGCGATGTAGAGCTGCAACAGGCCGCTGGAGATCACCAGGGTGAGCATGGCCAGGGCGAAGAGCGACAGGTCGGCGTAGTAGCGGCCGAAGCCCGGATCGCCGTTCATGTAGCCGATGGAGTAGATTTGCACCAGCCAGCTGATGGTGGCCACGATGCAGAACATCAACAGGCTGGTGGGGTCGAGCAGAAAGCCGAAGGGCACCTTGACGACGTCGGAGACCAGCCAGTTGAAGTTGTAGATGATGGGTTTCTCCAGGCCCCCCAGCTTAAAGAAAAAGGTCCAGGCGATGATGAGGGGGAGGGTGGAGGCCACCAGGGAGATGGCCAGGGAGAGCCTGGCCGAGTTCCTGGTGAAGATCATGATCAAGGCAAAGGCCGTCAGCGGCAAAAATACCGTCAGGAGACAACCTAAGAGAATCGGATCAGCCAAAACAGGGCACATGATTAACCCCTAAGCTCCGTGGCTTGTTCGACGTTAACGGTTTTCAGTTTGCGATAGACCGCGATGATAATGCTGAGGGCGATGGCGGCTTCAGCCGCGGCCACCGCCATGATGAACAGGGTGATGATCTGACCCACCGCCGGGGTTGGGGCCAGGAAGCGGTTGAAGGCCATGAAGTTGAGGCTGGCGGCGTTCAAAATGAGCTCCACCGAAATCAGGATGGCGATCAGGTTGCGCCGGGCCAGCACGCCGTAGAGGCCGATGGCGAACAGGACCACGGCCAGGTAGAGGTAGGTCTGCAATTGGTTAAAGATGAGCATCTTTAAACCTCATTGGGCCTTGCTGCGGCCGCCCCGGGCCGTGACGATGGCGCCCAGCATGGCAACAAGCAAGAGCAGGGAGATCAGTTCAAAGATCAGGGAATACTTGGTCAGCAAAAAATGGCCCAGGGTAACGATGGACCAGTCGGTGCTGCGCTCCAGGGCCGGGGTCCAGGTGGTCTTCTTGAGCAGCAGTCCCAGGAAGATGAAGACCGCCAGGGCGCCGGCGATGGCCGCCTGGATCTTCAGAGGATTCCGAGGAGGCCGCGGCAGGTACATGGGCTCGGAGAGCATAACGGCGAAACAGATGGCGATGCAGATGGCCCCAACGTAGATGAGGATCTGCATCAGGGCCACAAAGGGGCTGTTGAGATAGACAAAGAGGCCGGAGATGCCGAACATCGCCACGGCCAGCCCCAGGACGTTATGGAAGATGTTCCGGGCCCCCACCGCGATCAAGGCGCCCACGATGGTGAGCGCCACCACCAGGACAAAGCCGGCGGTAGCCAGGTTCGGCGGGGTTAACAAGGCGCTCAACAAGTTCATTCTTTGACCTCTTTAGCGGGTGCCTCGTCCTTGGCCTTTGCTTCAGCCGGCGCGGCCTTTTTGGCGGCGGCGGCGGCAGCAGCGGCAGCCTTGGCTTTGGCTTCTTTTTCCTTGGCCTCAGCCGCGGCCGCGGCGGCAATTTCCTCGGCCGTCGGGATCGGGGTGATGGGCAGACCGGCGGCCTGCTGCCGCTGCTGCAAGAGGATCATATGGTCCAGTAGCCCCACCTCACGGTGGTAACCCGCCAGGCGATACTCCTTAGAATATTCCAGGGCCGTGGTGGGGCAGACCTCGATGCACAGGCCGCAGAAACTGCAGTAATAGTGCTCGTGGACGTACTTGATGCCTCTCTTCTGCTTTTCCCCCGGGAATTTGGCGCCTTCCACGGTGATGAGTTGGGAGGGGCACATGCGGGAGCACATCTCGCAGGCGATGCAGCGATGGGTTTTGGTCTCGGGGTCGATAATCAGCTGCGGATAGCCCCGATAGGCCGGACTCATCTGGATCTTTTTCCGAGGGTATTGGACAGTGACGACGGGTTTGACGAAGTAGCGGATCGTCACTGCCATGCCCGCCAGCAAGCTCCAAAGGCCCGTGGCAATTTCTTTGAAATAGGTCATCATCGCAAATTAACCTTCATCGAGCCACTCATCTGAGTTTCATTATCAACGCGGTGATCAGCAGATTGGCGAAGGCCAAGGGAATCAAGATCTTCCAGGCAAAGTTGATCAGCTGGTCGAAGCGCACCCGGGGGAAGGTCCAGCGGAACCACATCATCAAGAAGATGATGGCGTAGACCTTGATCAGGAACCAGACCACCCCGGGGAGGAAGGGGCCGTGCCAGCCGCCCAGGAAGAGGACGGTGCCCACCGACGCGGCGATGAACATGTTGGTGTATTCCGCCAGAAAGAAGACGGCGAAACGCATGCCGCTATATTCCGTATGGAAGCCGGCCACCAGCTCCGATTCCGCCTCCGGCAGGTCGAAGGGGGCCCGGTTGGTCTCCGCCGTGGCGCACGTAATAAAGAGGAGAAAGGCCAGGGGCTGCATGACGATGAACCACATGCCGCCCTGGGCCGCCACGATGTCCGAGAGCTTGAACGAGCCCACCATCAGGATGACGCTCATCACCGTGATGAGCAAGGGGATTTCGTAGGCTATGTTTTGGGCCACGGAACGGATGGCCCCCAAGACCGAGTACTTGTTGTTGGAGGACCAGCCGGCCATGAGGATGGCCAGGACCGCCAGGGTGGAGAAGCCCAGGATCAGGATGATGCCGACGTTCATGTCCTTGATGATCCAAGATTGGGAGAAGGGGATCACCAGGAAGGAGAGCAGCACCGGCAGGAAGATAATGATGGGGGCCAGCCAAAAGACCGGCTTATCCACCTCTTCCGGGGTGATGAGCTCTTTACTCATGAGCTTCAGGGCGTCGGCCACGGACTGGATGATGCCGTGCGGGCCCACTTCCATGGGACCGAGGCGGACCTGCATGTGGGCCGAGACCTTGCGTTCCACCCAGATGAGAAACAGGGCGTTCACCGACACCAGGGCGATGACCCCGATGAGGCCGATGAGCATCCGCCCGATTTCCGTTCCCAAGTAATACGCCAGTTGTTCCATAAGTTTGGCTCGTAAAGTCGATTATCGGTCGATTTCCGGGATGACCACGTCCACGGACCCCAAAATAGCCACCAGGTCGGCCACCAGGGTGTCCACGGCGATCTCGGGCAGGATGCTCAGGTTGCCGAAGGACGGCACCCGGAGCTTGATCCGGTAGGGTTTGATGTCCCCCTGGCTGACGATGTAGCAGCCGAATTCGCCCCGGGCGGTCTCCACCGCCTGGTAGACTTCGCCGGCCGCGGGTTTCACGCGTTTGGGGACCTTCTCCGCCATGATGGGGCCGTTGGGGAGCTTAGCCAACGCCTGTTCGATGATCCGCAGGCTTTGCTCCATCTCCTGGAGGCGGACGATATAGCGGTCAAAGATGTCGCCCTTCTCGCCGATGGGAATCTCGAAATCGAAGGCCGGATAGGCGGAGTAAGGCTCGCTCTTGCGGATATCGTAGGGGATGCCGCTGCCCCGCAGGGTGGGACCGGTGAGGCCGTATTTGACGCACTGATCCTTGGCTGATAACCCCCACGTCTTTGGTGCGGTTGATGAAGATGACGTTCTTGGTCACCAGGTTGTCATAGTCCGGCCAGCGGCTCCGGAGGCGCTGGATAAAGGCCCGGGTGCCGGTGATGAACTCCTCGTCGAGATCCTGGGGCACGCCGCCGAAGCGGTAGAAGCAGTAGGTGAGGCGGGAGCCGGTGATCCGGTCCAGGAGGTCCAGGAGATGTTCCCGGTCGTCGAAGCAATACATGATGGGGGTGAAGGCCCCCAGATCCAGGAGATAGGCGCCGAACCACAGCAGGTGGGAGGTGAGGCGGTTGAGCTCGCTCAGGATCACCCGGATGTATTCGGCCCGCTCCGGCACGGTGATGCCGATGAGCTTTTCCACCGCCATGCAGTAGCCCTGGTTGTAGGCGAGGGCGTGGAGGTAATCCACCCGGCCCATATTGGGCAGGAACTGATGGTAGTTGCGGTTCTCGGCCATGTGCTCGTGGCCCCGGTGGCCGTAGCCGATGACCGGCTCAGCCTTGGTGATGTACTCACCATCCATCTCCAGGAGCACCCGCAGGACCCCATGGGTGCTGGGGTGCTGCGGACCCAGGTTGAGGGTATAGGTCTTTTCTTCTATGCCTAACTCAATCATTGGCCGCCTCGGCTCCGAAGTCTTTCAACAGCGGGTGGAAATCGGCATCGTCCGGCAGCAGGATGCGCTTCAGGTCGGGATGCCCGGCGAACTTGATGCCGAAGAGGTCGTAGACCTCCCGCTCATACCAATTCGCCGCCGGATAAACGAGGGAGATGGTGGGCGCCTGGGCCCCTTTGGCCAGGGAGGCGTGCACCACGGTGCGGCACAGTTCGTCATAGCTGGCGAAGTGATAGACCAGGGTGAAGGATTCCCGCAGGTCCACGGCCGTGAGCGATTCCAGGAAGCAGCCCTGAGCCAGCATGGCCTGGGCCACGTCCGGCATTTGCTGGGGACGGGCGGCCACCTCCAGGTGATAGCCGGTCTTGGCGTAGTCGCCGTCGGCCACCTGGTCCAGTTTCAGGGAGGCCAGTGCCTTGGTGATATTATCCTTTAACATCTCTGAACTTCCTGAGACGACCCCGTTTGGTGATCTTCTCTTCCAACATTAAGATGGCTTCGATGATGGCTTCCGGCCGGGGCGGGCAGCCGGGGATGTAGACATCCACCGGGATGATCAGGTCCGCGCCGGGGACGATGGCGTATTGGTTCTCGTAGTAGAAGGGGCCGCCGGAGATGGCGCAGTTGCCCATGGCGATGACCCATTTGGGCGCCGGCATCTGCTCATAGAGCCGGACCACCGCGGGCGCCATCTTTTTGGAGATGGTGCCGGCCACGATCATCAGGTCGCTTTGCCGGGGTGAGGGCCGGAAAACCTCGGCCCCGAAGCGGGCCAGATCGAAGCGGGCCATGCCCACGGCCATCATTTCGATGGCGCAGCAGGCCAGGCCGAAGGTCAACGGCCACAGGGAGTTGGCCCGGGCCAGGTTCAGGACCTCCTCCAGGAGGCCAAACTTAATTAGGGGGTCACCTGTTTTCGTTTCCAACTGAAGACTCCTCTGCACCAGGCATAAACCAGGACCAGGGACAGAATGCCGATAAAGATGGTGATTTCCACAAAGTCCAGCCAGGCGTAGCCCTTGCCGTAGGCCAGCAGCACCGGGAAGAGAAAGAGCACATCCACGTCGAAGGCCAGAAAGAGCAGGGCGAAGAGATAGTAGATGACCGCCACCTGAATCCAGGCGCTGCCGATGATGGGCATGCCGCACTCATAAATGGCATCCCGGGCGGCGCCGTAACTCCGGGGGGCAATCAGGTAGGCCAGGACGATGGGACCCAGGGCGAACAGACCGGCCGCCACCAGGTAGACCAATACGAAGGAGAAATCGCTCAAGGCTTGCGGAATTTCCAACGCCGACTCCTTGTGCTTTTTGGTACAACCTCCCGCCTTTTATACCCCAGGAGAAAAAACTTAGTCAAGGAGTTTATTACAGACGCCGCAACAAAAATATTCTTGCCATTCTTGATTACGGGGCATATGAAGATGAGAAAGGTCTATCTAACATTGTGACAAAGGTTTATTATCCAGATTAGGAGATTCGGACCGTCTATCCAGGATTTTGGGCGACTGGCAAGAAGTGGATGATAGCCGGGGATTTAAGGTTATAATTAGTAGAAAAGTTGACTGATAGTGGCGGCGGCTGCTCAAACCCTACCCCTGACAGCACGAGGCGCGACGCCTAGGTGTCACCATGGAAGGAACTTTTCAGGAGCAGAATAATCATGGCGCACTGGGAAGACTTGACCATGCCGGAGTTCGAGGCGGCCCGGGATCAGAGCCGAACGGTGATCCTGCCGGTGGGCTCCGTGGAGGAGCACGGGCCGCACCTGCCCCTGGGGACCGATACCTTCCACGCCATGGAAGTGGCCCGGCGGGTGGCGGAGTTGCGGCCGGTAATCGTGGCGCCGCCGGTCTTTTACGGCATCTGCCGCTCCACCCGGGAGCATCCGGGCACCGTCAGCCTCAGCGGCGACACCCTGCGGGCCCTGCTCAAGGACCTGGGCCGGGAGTTTTACCGCCAGGGCCTGCGGCGCCTGATCTTCATCAGCGGCCACGCCGGCGGCACCCACATGTGCGCCCTGGTGGAGGCGGGCGAGGCCTTGCTTACGGAGTTCGCCGACGTCAGGGTGGCGGTGGTGAACATCCTGGACCTGCTCCGGGAGGTGCTGGCGGCCAGGCCGGACCTGATCAAGACCAAGGGCGACTCCCATGCCGGGGAGGTGGAGACCGCCATCATGCTGGCCGCCTATCCCCACCTGGTCAAGGGCAGCGCCCCGGCGGAATGGCCCAGCTTTCCCAAATATGAGCTGGTGCGGGACAAGCGGCGCTACTGGCCCGGCGGGGTCTGGGGCGACCCGGGGCCGGCCGCGGCGGCCCAGGGCGAAGAAATTCTGGCCGCGGAAGCCCTGCGGTTGGCGCAGTTAATTGATGCCTTAACGCGTTAATGCAACACTATCTGCTTAAGGGAATTTCCTTAGGTATTTTTACCTTGACATCAATTTTATTCCAATGATACAAGAGAACTTGAACAGAAATTCTGTCGGATTGGAGAACGGGAAACCTCCAATATGATCTCTGAAGCCATCGAACGCTTGGCCGACCGGGTATTGGCCTACGAAGAAACCGACCTTACCGCCCTTCTCAACCACTTCAAGACCCGCATGGAGCAATTTGAACCGAGCCCGGAGTGGGAACGGGCGGTGATCGCCTATTTTCTGATCAACGGGGTCCGGGTGAAAAACGCCCTGAAGCACGGCAAGACCCATGGCCGGGAGCGCAGCCCGGGCCGTCCCGCCCTGCGCCTGGTCAAGTAGGCTCCAGCAACCGCAAGCCAAAGTTTTTCTCTTTATGATCTCATGAAACTCCAGCCGGCCTCCAGGGGAGGCCCGCGCCGTTCAATTTTTCCCGCCGTAAGCCCCTTCCCGAATGGTCTATTGCATTAATGTATTATTCATGAAGTAATTGCCTACTGATAAGTTTAACCTGAGCGCTGTCCATGTTGCAGAATTGCAACATGGATTCGCATTCGAGCTTTTGCACCAGAAGATTGGTCGCGGCAGTTTTGGCTGCTCGTCAGGGCAGCAGGCAATGGCGTCTGGGCAAACCGGGTCAGTCGTTCGCGCGACGTTGCCGGCCTTTCAGGAAGAGGCGCACCGGGGCGTGGGGGATCGCCAGGCGCTCCCGCAGTTGCTTCACCAGAAAGCGGCGGTAGGAGTCGGGCACGCCCTGGGGCTGGTTGACAAAGGCGATGAAGGTGGGGGGGTGGACCTCCGCCTGGGTCAGGTAGAGGAATTTTACCGGGCGGTCCCGGTAGCGGGGCGGCGGCATCCGGGCGGTGAGCTCCCGGATGAACTCAGTGAGCTCATGCGTGGTGGCCCGGCGGCCGCTCTGGTCATGGATGTCGTTGACCAGGGGAAAGACCTTCCTCAGGTTATAGCCGGTCTTGACCGGAGACCGGCAGCAGCGGGACGTAGGCCATGAACTCCAGGCCGTCGGTCACCTTCACCAGGGTCTTCTCCTGCAATTCCCTGGGCACCAGATCCCATTTGTTCAGCAGGATGAGGCAGCCCTTGGCCTGGTCCTCGATGAGCCCGGCGATCCTCAGGTCTTGCCCGGTCAGGCCCTCCTGGGCGTCCAGCAGCAGCACGGCCACCTCGGCCCGGGACAGGGCCTTGATGGTCTTCAGCACCATCTGGCGCTCCAGGCCGGCGTCCACGTGGCTGGGGCGGCGCAGCCCGGCGGTGTCCACCAGGACATAATCGGTGCCTTCAAGGCTCAGGGGGGTGTCGATGGCGTCCCGGGTGGTGCCCGGGGATGTCGCTCACCAGGAGGCGTTCCTCGCCCAGGAAGCGGTTGATGAAGGAGGACTTGCCCACATTGGGACGGCCCAGGACCGCCACCCGGATGCCCGGGGCCGGGGCGGGCAGTTCCTGAAGGGGGGGCAGGTGCTGGACTATGGCCTCCAGCAGGGTCGTTGAGGCCATAGCCCTGGGTGGCGGAGACGGGGTAGACGGGGTCCAGGCCGAAGCGGTAAAAATCGGCGGCCTTGGCCTCCAGGCCCGGGTGGTCGATCTTGTTCACCGCCAGGAGCAAGGTCTTGCCGGTGCGGCGCAGGTAGTCCACCACCAGGGCGTCGCCTTCCTGGGGGCCCTCCCGGCCGTCGGTCACCAGGAGGATGACGTCGGCCTCGGCCACCGCCTCTTCGGCCTGGCGCCGCACCAGGGTGCTCATCTCGTCTTCGCCGCCCACCAGGCCGCCGGTGTCCACCAGGAGAAAGGTGCGGTCGTCGAAGGTGACGCTGCCGTAATGGCGGTCCCGGGTGACCCCGGAGAAATCGGCCACCAGGGCCTGGGAGGAGCGGGTGAGGCGGTTGAACAGGGTGGACTTGCCCACATTGGCCCGGCCGATGATGGCTACCAGCGGCAGCCCTCGGGGGCGGCCGGTTTGCGGTTTTCGGTTTCGGTTTTCGGTGAAAAGCAGAAGACATTTTAATCCCGGATTATGCTGGTCATAACCAGAGTTAGGTCTTAATCTGTTATTTAAATAAGGATCAGGAAGACTAAAAGGGAAGGAGTGGTGAGGAGCATTCAAGAAAATCGCCCTTTCCCCCTGATAGAAAGAGGGGGAATGACTAATCATTCCCCCTAGGCTCATCCTTAGGAACACGGCACAAACCGCTTCTTAGGGCTTCAACTGCACCGCCATCGGGCTTTTTGGGCCAGATTCTTGGGCGGCCAGTGATTCAGCAGTTCCACGGCCTTTTTTAACTGCGGATCTTTATCCAGTTCCGCCGCGGTGACGGGCTGGTTCCACGGCTTATCGGTGAGCCCTTCCTTGTGCATGTGCCGATCCATGGCCTCATCCCGGAGATTCTGCAGGGACTTGTCGGTGGGCAGCGGCTTTTCGTCCACCACCACATCCGGGACGATGCCCTTTTCATTGATGGTGATGCCGCTGGGGGTGTAGTACAGGGCCGTGGTGAGGCGCAGGGCCGAGCCATCTTCCAGGGGGATGATGGTCTGCACCGAGCCTTTGCCGAAGCTCTTGGTGCCCACGATCAGGGCCCGTTTCTGGTCCTTCAGGGCCCCGGCCACGATCTCCGAGGCGGAGGCGCTGCCTTCGTTGATCAGCACCACCATGGGGATGTTGGCGAACTTGCCGTCCTGAGCCGGTCCGGGCGTAGAAGCGCATGGTCTGCTGCTTGCTGCGGCCCTCGGTGTAAACGATGAGGCCGGATTTGAGGAATTCATCGGAAACCCGCACCGCCTGTTCCAGAAAGGCCCCCCGGGTCGTTGCGCAGGTCCAGGATCAGGCCTTTGAAAGGCGTCAGCCGCTGCTTCATTTTTTTCAGGTAGCCCTGCAGGTCCGAATCGGTCTAGTCCTGAAAGTTGGTCACCCGGACATAGCCGATGCCGTCGTCCATGATGCGGGCCTTGACGCTGCGGATGGGGATGATCTCCCGGGTGATGACAAAATCCTTGGGCTGCGGGAAGCCCTCCCGGTTAATGGTGAGGGTCACCTTGCTGCCCTTGGGGCCGCGGATCATCTTCACCGCTTCCGTGAGGCTGATATTTTTGGTGGCGGTGCCGTTGATCTTGACGATCTGGTCCCCGGCCTGAATCCCCATCTGATAGGCGGGGGTGCCTTCGATGGGCGAAACCACCGTCAGGACCTGGTCCTTCAGAGGTGATCTCGATGCCGATGCCGCTGAACTGGCCCTTGGTTTCAATCTGCAGTTCTTTGAATTCTTCCGGGGTCATGAAGGAGGAATGGGGGTCCAGGGTGCCCATCGCGCCCTGGATGGCGCCATAGACCAGGTCTTTGGTGGTCTTGGGTTCGGCATACTGATCCTCGATGAGGGCCAGGGCCTGGGCAAAGACCTTCAGTTTGGCGCTGGCCGCCGGCGAGGACAGCGGCAGAGACGGGGCCTGGATGCGGCGTCTCTCACGGCCCGGACTGGTCGGCGGCCTGCAGGACCAGGGCGCCGCCCAGGATCAGCCCCAACAGCAAAGCCGCACTACCCAAAAGCCATGATTCTACGTAACATTGGATATTCCCTGTGAATCGATTAAATTAAAGGGATGTCAGGGTCACTCCCGGCCACTTAAAGCTTCGGCTCGGTGGCTTTACGGGCAATCTGGCCCTTTTTGCCGCTTTTCAACAATTCCACCGCCTGCAGCACCCAGGGATCCTGCTCCGGAGTCGGGGCCTTTGGGTGGGGCAACTGCGGCGCCCTGATCCTCTTGTCCTTGTCTTTTTTCCTTGGGGGTCTGGCCCTGAACCTCGGGCTCCAGGCCCTTGCCCTGAATCTTCTGGCCTCCGGGGGTATAGCATTGGGCCACGGTCATCACCAGGGCCGAGCCGTCCTGGAGGGGCAGGATCTTGGTGAGGCCGCACAGGCCCAGGGTCTTGGCCCCCAACAGCGTGGCCTGGTATTGGTCATGCAGGGCCGCGGCCACGATTTCCGCGGCCCGGGCGGTGCCCTGGTCCACCAAGACTACGGTGGGCAGGGGGATTTTCAGGCCAGATCCCGCTCTTTGCCCCGGAAGGTCTCCTGGCTGCCTGCGGTCCGTCCCTTGGCGGAGACGATCTCCTTGTCACCCAGGAACACCGAGGCGCTGCGCACCGCCTGCTCCATGGAGCCCCGGGCATTGTTGCGCAGGTCCAGAATCAGGCCCCGCAGCGGGGGGCTGTGCTTTTCCAGGGATTTCAAGGTCTTGTCCAGTTCCCTGGGGGTATCGTCGTTGAAATAGCGCACCCGCACATAGCCGAAGGCGTCGCCCACCAGTTGGGAGGTCACGGTGCCGGGCGCCAGGGGCTGCAAAGTCACGGTGATATCCATGGGTTTGAGGGCGCCGTTGCGCATCACCTGCAATTTCAGGCTGGCGCCGGGGGCGCCCCGAAATTTCTGGACCGCCTCCTGGGTGGTCAGGTTGCGGACCAGCTGGCCGTCGATCTTGATGATATGGTCGCCGGGCTTCAGACCGGCCGCGGCCGCGGGACCGCCATCCAGGACCGAAACCACGGTGAGGAGATTGTCCTTAATGATCAATTCCACCCCGGCTTCCGCCGGCTTCTCGTTCTGACCCTGGCTGAGCTGTTGATATTCCTTGGCGGTGAGAAACGAGGAGTCCGGGTCCAGGGAATTCATCATGCCCCGGAGGGAGCCGTTGAGCATCTCCTCATCGCTTTTGGGATGGACGTACTTTTGGGAGATCTCATAGAGGGCCTCGGTGAACAGGCGCAACGAATCGTAGCCCGACGCGGGGGTATCTGCCGGCAGCCCCGGGTAGACCGCCAGGACCAGAAGCAGGAAAATGAGTAGTGTTTGCCGGGCCAACCGGCCCCAGCCGGCCCTCCTTTTTCCCAAACGGAGATTTTTCACCTTGCCAAATTCTCCCGATAAATGCGGTAATAGAATCTCTTAATTAATATAAGACCATCGGCATTTTGCCAATGGGCCTTGATAATTATATGCTAATTTTTTTGGCTTGCAAAACAAGCCTTGACTACCGGTAATTTTTCAAGTCGAGAGGCAAGGCAGGAAATCTTCGGTCTCGGGCGTCCAGGGAAATCCGTCAAATAATTAGATCACAAGAGCTATGACTTAAGTGCTCAGGAAATAAAGGCGGCGCCCAGCTCTGGCCTGTACTGAAAGCCTCCGGCTGAGAGCTATTTTCTGGCCAGCACCTGCCGGGCCGCGGCGGCGACGTCGGCGGCGGTGAGGCCGAAATGTTTCAGAAGCAGCTCGGGTTTGCCCGAGATGCCGAAGGTGTCCCGCAGGCCGATGCGCTTGACCGGAACCGGGTAGTGCTCGCTCAGGACCTCGCTCACGGCGCTGCCCAGGCCGCCGGTGACCATGTGTTCCTCGGCGGTGACCACCGCCCCGGTTTCCCGGGCGCAGGCCACCACCAGTTCCCAATCCAGGGGCTTCAGGCAGGAGAGGTTGACCACCCGGGCGGCGATACCGCTCGGCGGCCAGCAGCTCGGCGGCCTCCAGGCAGGCGTGCACCATGACCCCCAGGCCCATGAGGGTGACGTCGCCGCCGGGCCGCAACACCGAGCCCCGGCCCAACTCGAAACGGTAGCTGTCGTCATAGATCACCGGCAGCGCCATGCGGCCGGTGCGCATATAGACCGGGCCCTGGTAAGCCGCGGCCCACCTGGTCATGGCCCGGGTTTCGGGCCCGTCCGCCGGCACCAGCACCACCATATTGGGCAGGATGCGCATCAGGGCCAGATCTTCCAGGGCCTGGTGGGAGCCGCCGTCTTCGCCCACGGTGACGCCGCCGTGGGAGGCGACGATCTTGACGTTCAGGTTGCCGTAGGCGATGGTCTGGCGGATCTGCTCCCAGGCCCGGCCGGTGGCGAACATGGCGAAGGTGCTGGCAAAGGGGATCTTGCCCCCCAGGGCCAGGCCGGCGGCGGTGCCCATCAGGTCCTGCTCGGCGATGCCCATGTTGAAAAAGCGGTCTTTGAAGACCTGGGCGAAGTGCTTGGTCTGGGTGGAGCCGGACAGGTCGGCGTCCAGGACGACGATGTCCGGGTACTCTTCCCCCAGCTTGGCCAGGGTCTTGCCGTATTCGACGCGGGTGCTTTCTTTGGCGGACAACGATTTCTCTCTATGATATTTTGCGTCTTGGCGTCTTGGCGTGCCAGGTCCTAAAATCATCGCCGCCAGACCAGTCAGCCGGAAGGCACGCCAAGTATATTTATTACCCCCCAACTCCTTCAGGGCCTGCTGGTATTCCTCGTCGTTGGGCGTCACCCCGTGGTACTTGGCCTTATCCTCGAAGACGGAGACCCCTTTGCCCTTGACGGTGTGGGCGATGATGACGCTGGGCTTGCCGGTCACGCTGCGGCAGGACTTAAGGGCCTCCAGGAGTTGGGGGATATCATGGCCGTCCACCTCCAGGGTGTGCCAGCCGAAGGCCTGCCATTTCGGGGCCAGGGGCTCCAGGCTCATGACCTCAGCGGTGCGGCCGTCGATCTGCAGGCGGTTGCGGTCCACGATGGCCATGAGGTTGTCCAGGCCGTAGTGGGCGGCGCTCATGGCCGCTTCCCAGATTTGCCCTTCCTGGCTCTCGCCGTCCCCCAGCAGGACGAAGATCCGGCTGTTGAGGCGGTTCAGGCGGGCCGCCAGGGCCAGGCCGTTGGCGATGGAGAGCCCCTGCCCCAGGGAGCCGGTGGGGATCTCCACCCCCGGGGTGCAGGAGGAGTCCGGATGCCCCTGGAGCATGCTGCCGAACCGGCGCAGGGTGGCCAGCTCTTCCCGGGGGAAATAGCCCAGGCGGGAGAGCACGGCATAGAGCGCCGGGGCGCCGTGGCCCTTGGAGAGGATGAAGCGGTCCCGGTGGGGCCAGCAGGGATTATCCGGCCTGGCGGCGCATCTCGGCAAAGAATAGGGCCACCAGGAGGTCGGCGGCGGACAGCGACCCTCCCAGGTGTCCGGAGCCGGAGCGATAAAGCATCTCGACGATGTCCAGGCGGACCTGCCGGGCGATTTCCTGGAGCCGGCCGGGATCGAGGATGGGCGGCGTTAACTGGGCAGCTGCTTGATTTTCCATTACTTTATGGTCTTATAAGATAGTCGTGAGCTGATAGATTTTGGGGTCCAAGGGAGCCCGGGAAAACCTCCCATACATAAACCACAACTTAACCAGTTTGGCAAAAATATTTTCCACCCGGAAGGAAAAAGGCTGAAAATCTTGGTCCGGTAAGGCGGTGGCCGAAGACAAATTATCTTTCTTCCCCGCCCGGCCCGGGGTATATAATATAACGTTAAGCTAAAATTGGTTCCCGGCCGTGGCGCCGGCAGGAGAGGAAATAAATGGCCCTGAGCCGTGAGGAAGTGCTCCACGTGGCCGAACTGGCTCGCCTGAGTCTCGGGCCCGAAGAGATCGAGATTTTCACCCGGCAACTCAACGATATCCTGGCTTACGTGGAAAAATTGCAGGAATTGGACACGACCGGGGTGGCGCCCCTGGCGCACGTGATTCCCATCTGTAACGCCTTTCGGGAGGACGAGGTCAAGGAGGGCCTGCCCCTGGACCTGGCCTTGGAAAACGCCCCGGCCCGGGAGGATGATAACTTCCTGGTGCCTAGGGTGATTTAAAGACAGTCTTCATTTTAGTAAAAGGATCAGGCGGCCTACAGGCTATAATCCCCTGCCCCCCTAAGTAAGTTGTAGCGCGCCATAGGGCTATAATTGAACCAGGAAGCCTGTGCCACCAAAGCATAAAACTTTTCAAGGCAGAAAGCGTCTAAATGACAGAACCTTTATATAGTCTGAGCATCAGCCAACTGGCGCCGCTGCTGGCCCGGGGCGAGGTCTCCCCGGTGGAGGTGACGGCCCGGTTGCTGGAGCGCATCAAAGAGCGGGACGGCGAGCTGAACGCCTATCTGACCGTGGATGAGGCCGGGGCCCTGGAGCAGGCCCGGGAGGCCGAGGCGCGCTTGGGCCGAGGCGAGGCCACGCCCCTCACCGGCATCCCCCTGGCCCTGAAGGACGTCATGGTCACCAAAGGGCTCAGGACCACCTGCGCCTCCAAGATCCTGGAGAATTTCGTGCCGCCCTTCGACGCCACGGTGGTCACCCGCCTGCGCCGGGAGGGCGCGGTGATTCTGGGCAAGGCCAACATGGATGAGTTCGCCATGGGCTCCTCCACCGAAAACTCGGCCTTTGGCCCCACCCATAACCCGTGGAACCGGGAATATATCCCCGGGGGCTCCTCCGGCGGTTCCGCCGCGGCGGTGGCCGCCGACCTGTGCATCGCCTCCCTGGGCTCCGACACCGGCGGCTCCATCCGGCAGCCCGCCTCCCACTGCGGCGTGGTGGGGCTCAAGCCCACCTACGGCCGGGTCTCCCGTTACGGCCTGGTGGCCTATGCCTCGTCCCTGGACCAGATCGGCCCCCTCACCAAAGAGGTGCGGGACGCGGCTATCCTGCTTCAGGCCATTGCCGGCCATGACCCCAAGGACTCCACGTCGGTGCCCCAGCCGGTGCCGGACTATGCCGCGGCCCTGGGGCGGGAGATTCACGGCCTGAAGATCGGCGTGCCCCGGGAATATTTCGGCCACGGCCTGGACCCGGAGGTGGAGGCGGCCATCCGGGCGGCGCTGAAGACCCTGGCCGGGCTGGGGGCGGATTTGATCGAAGTGAGCCTGCCCCACACCGAATACGCCGTGGCCACCTATTACGTGGTGGCGGTGGCGGAGGCCTCCTCCAACCTGGCCCGCTACGACGGGGTGAAATACGGCTTCCGGGCCGAAGGCAAAAACCTCATGGAGACCTACCTCAACACCCGCACCCAGGGGTTCGGGGCCGAGGTGCGCCGCCGCATCATGCTGGGCACTTATACTTTGTCCGCCGGTTATTATGATGCCTATTACAAAAAGGGCTCCCAGGTCCGGGCCCTGATCCGGGGGGATTTCGAGACGGCCTTTAAGGACTTGCGCATCTCATCGCCTGCCCGGTGTCGCCCACCCCGGCCTTCCGCCTGGGGGAGAAGCTGGCCGATCCTCTGACCATGTACCTGTCGGACATCTTCACCATCTCCGCCAATCTGGCCGGCATTCCCGGGATTTCGGTGCCCTGCGGCTTCAGCTCCCGGGGGCTGCCCATCGGCTTGCAGCTCCTGGGGCCGCCTTTCGGGGAGGCCGAGATCCTGCAGGCGGCCTACGCCTTTGAGCAGGCCACGGATTTTCACCGCCGCAAACCGCCGTTTTGAGATAGGTTGTTCTGGTTCCCAAGTTTAACTTGGGAACCAGAACAACCAGACTAACTTGCGAACCATAAGAAAGCGGAATTCTTCGGGATTGGCATATGAGGCAGAAATTTTGGCAAGCCGGGCTGCCGGCCATATTGATAGCGGCGCTGCTGTTGGCATCGGGGCCGGTCCAGGCCGCCGGGGAAGAGGCGGGCGGGAACCTCTCCCTGAACCAGGCGATCGGCATCGCCTTGAAGGAGCATCCCTCGGTGAAGCAGTTCCGGGAGAATATGGCCGCCTCCCGGGAGGGCATCGGCGTGGCCAAGGCCAACTATTTTCCCCAGGCCAATTTTGCGGGCAGTTATTATTATGGCAATGCCTTTGCCACTTCCTTGCGTCCCAAGACTTCCGCCGGTCCGGTGGGCGGCGTTGAGCGGCGCCGGCACTCCGCCACTCCGCGGCCGGCAATTTCTATTTTTATCAGTTTCAGGCGAACCAGCTGCTCTACGACTTCGGCAAGACCCCGGGGACGGTGGCCGAATCCCGGGCCAACTTCAAGGGCAGCGAGCAGGATTACTTCGGCACCCGCCAGCAGGTGGTGCTGGACCTGCGCACCGCCTATTTCGGCTATCTGGCGGCCCGGCGGGCCATGAAGGTCCAGGAAGAGACGGTCAAGCAGAACCAGGAACTGACGAAACAGGCCCAGGGGTTCTACCAGGTGGGGTTAAAGGCCAAGATCGACGTCACCAAGGCGGAGGCCAACCTCTATCAGGCCGAGGCCAACCTCATCCAGGCCAAAAACAACGTGGAGCTGGCCCGGGTCACCCTGATGAACGCCCTGGGGATCAAGACCTGGCCTTATAAAGACGTGGAAGACGTCCTGGAAGTGACCCCGCAGCCCCGGCCCCTGGAGGAGTTGTTGGCCCAGGCCACGGAGCGGCGGCCGGAACTCCAGAAAAATCGTTTTCAGCAGGAATTCAACCAGGCGGCCATTAAGGTGGCCCGGGCCGGCTATTTCCCGACCTTCTCTTCCACCGCGGCCTACGGCTGGCAGAGCATCGATCAGCCGTTTGCCACCCTGCCCAGTAACTGGTACGTGGGTGCGTCCATGACCTTCCCGCTCTTCAACGGCCTGGCCACCCAGTTATTCGGTGAGCCAGAACAAGGCGCAGCTGCGCGCCACCATGGAAAATTTCGAGGTGCTGCGCCAGAACGCCACCAAGGAAGTGAACCAGTCCTATCTCAACGTCAAGTCCGGCTGGGAGCTCATCCGGGCCACCAAAAAGGCCATGGAGGCGGCCCGGGAGAACCTGCGCCTGGCCTGGGGCCGCTACCAGGCCGGGGTGGGCACCATCATCGAAGTCCACCGACGCCCAGGTGCAGTTTTCCCAGGCGGAACTCAATTTCGTCCAGGCCCTATATAATTACCGGGTGTTCGAGGCCCAACTGGACAAGGCCGTGGGCAAACCGTATTGAGTTTTGAGTTTCGAGTTCTTAGTTTAGGGCGGCTACGCATGGGAAGATTGTAGGGGCGGCTCGAAAGCCGCCCCTACAGAAACGCGAAAAGCAATCTACCAGAGGCCCGCAGCGCTCAGCTTGCTCTTTAAAATCCCCGGGCGAGACAAAGGGCCAGGCCACCAGGCCGTGGGTCCGGGCCGCGACCACAAAATCCTCTTTGTCGTCGGTGAAGAGAATTTGGGCCGGCGGCAGGCCGGCCTGCCGGATCAGGGCCTGGAAGATGGCCGCCTCGGGTTTGCGGCTGCCCACCCGATAAGACAGGATGAAGGCCCGGAAATGGCTTGAGCAGCGCGGCAAAGTGCGTTCTCGATATACTCGGAAGTGCAGCGCATTGGTGTTGGACAAGCAGGTAGAGGGGGTAGCGCCGGGCCAGGCGCGCCGCCACCTCTTCCATGTCGTCCAGGGGAGCGAAGATCTCGGTCCACAACTCCCGGAAGCGGGAGTAGGGCAGGTCCAGGCGGAAGTGGGCCTGGAGGCGCCGGTGGAATTCCCGGGAGGAGAGCCGGCCGGTGTCGTAGCCGGGCTCCAGGCCGGTTTGAAAGACCGCGGCATAGACCTCCTCGGGGCTCATGCCGGCCAGTTGGGCCAGGCGCCGGCAAAAGCGCAGATGGTCCACCTTGACCAGGACGTTGCCCAGGTCGAAGGCGATGGCGGCGATGGCTGCGGACGTGGAGGTCATAGATAGAAATTTATAGCCTAAAATCACCAAAGGGACCATAATCTGAAGAAAAAAAGCAGAAATGTCATACGGCTGGCTCGATATACATATATGGAAGATAAGAGCCGCAATGATCCGGCGTATCTTACGGCAGGACCTGGCCTGGGCCGGGTTTATCTTGATGTTGGCCGCGGCCTTCGGGCTCGGGCAGCAGTGGCGCCTGGTGCGCCTCTCCTGGACCGGGGGCCTGCCGGCCCACCTGGAAGACGCAGCGGGAGCAGCGCCGCCGGACGGAATTCCAGGGAGTGCCGACCTTGAACCTGGCCCAGGCGTACGAACTATTCCAGCAGGGGCAGGCCCTGTTCATCGATGCCCGGAGCCCCGAGGAATACGCCGAATTGCACATTCCCGGCGCCGTCAATCTCCCCCGGGGACCTGGAGGAGCGAGGAGGCCGGCCCCTGGCCGGCATGCGCCGCGGACCGCCAACTGGTGGTCTACTGCGGCCAGGTGAGCTGCGACGCGGCCCTGAAGGTGGCGGAGAAGCTCCAGGCCCTGGGGTTCAGCCGGGTGGCCGTTTTTCTGGGCGGCTTCCAGGCCTGGGACGAGGCCGGCTATCCGGCGGATACGAGTAAATGAGTTGGGGGTAAAAGGGGAAAAGGTAAAGAGGCAAGAACCTCTTCCCAGTTTTCCCGTTTCCCCTTTTCCCCTGGTCGATTAAGAGGGTAAAGATTAGTTTGAGCCTTTCGGCAAAGTCACTGCTTTTGCGCCTGCTTGGAGATAATCCTGGGAGGGCTCTTTTTTTACGCCGGGTATTTAAAGCTTCTGCACCCCGATGAATTTGCCGAGGCGGTGATGGCTTACCGGCTCCTGCCCGTTTCCCTGGTGGGGCTGGCGGCGGCGGTGCTGCCCTGGCTGGAGGTGGCGGCCGGCCTCTTCCTGGCGGTGGGCCTGAAAAGGCGCAGTTGCCTGCTGCTGCTGGGATTCCTGACCGGCGGCTTTCTGCTGGTCATGTGCGTCACCCTGGCCCGGGGCTGAAGATCGACTGCGGCTGCGGCCTGTTCTTCCCGCGGCAGGTGGGCCTGGTGCCGATCCTGGAGGATGGCTTCATTTTGCTGTGGGCGGCGGGATTGTATTATTGGGAGTTAATGGTGGCCGGCGAGAGGCGCACGGCCAGCGCCGTGCCCTCTACGGCTAACGGTCATTGAGAACGGGCGGGGAGACCCCGTCCCGACAATAAAACTCGAAACTCGAAACTCGGATATGGCAAGATTTTTCAATTTTTACGATCCCCTGGAAAAGCGTTACGTCTTCAACAGCTTCCTGGTGGTGGTGGCCCTGGTGGAGATCCTTATCCTGGTCTTCACCCTCATCTGGCAGATCGATTTTGAGGGGATCTTTGCGGCGCAGGCCCGGACCCCGGTGCCCTTCCCCTGGAAGGAGTACCTCCTGGCCAGCTTCATCGCCCCCATCGCCCTGCTTTTCCTGTTCGGCCTCATCATCCAGGGCTTCGAAGTTTTTTGTCAGGAGAGCGCCGGAGGCCTCCCGGGGGCCAGGGGTTGGGCGCCAGGCTCTGGCGGGTCCGGTATCTCTTGGGCCTGCTGGTCTTCATGGCCGTATGGTCTTCCTGGTTCAGGGGAAGGCGGCCCTTGCCCTGATCGCCGCGGGCATCAAGGCCATCGGCCTGGGGGGCTCTTATTTCCTCATTGCCCTGTTGGTCCTGGGATTGCTCTATCTCTGGGTGCGCCTGATCCTGCGTTACCGCTTGCAGAAAAAGGCCATGGAATACCAGTATCTCCTGACCCTGGCCCAGCGCCACGGGGTCATCGTCATCGACCCCAAGGCCCACCCGGAATTGGCCGCCGGGCAGGCGAGTCCGGAGAAAAAATTATTTGGCCGGATGCGACCCCGCCTCTGCTGCAATCTCCCGATTCCCAACGAGACCCCGACCCACAATAATCTAGCAGACTTGTGAAATTTTTCCTTTACTTCGGGTAGCAATTTGGGGTATGAATTGACATTCAGGTACCGGATTGCGGTAGCCGGGACCCGAAACGGGGTAGGGGAGGTGAGGCGGGTTTCACCTACTCTGCGCAAATACCCTTAAATTTAAGGGATTAATTACATTTTTCAGGAGGGATGCGGACGGTATGGATATTATGAGTTTTGCCTTGATCTGTGGCGCGGTGGGCGTCGCCTATGGCCTGATGACCACCACCTGGATTCTGAAACAGGATGCCGGCAATCCGCGGATGCAGGAGATCTCTGCGGCCGTGCGGGAAGGGGCCAATGCCTTCTTGAACCGGCAGTACAAGACCGTGGCCATGGTGGGCGTGGTGATCTTCGTGCTCCTGTTCGCCCTGGGCAAATACACTGCCATCGGCTTCGTCATCGGCGCCGTGGGTTCGGCCCTGGCCGGCTATGTCGGCATGTACGTGTCGGTGCGGAGCAACGTGCGCACCGCCCAGGCGGCCTTTACCAGCATGGCTCATGCCCTGAAGGTAGCCTTCCGGGGCGGTTCGGTCACCGGCATGCTGGTAGTAGGTCTGGCCCTGATTTCCGTGGCCAGCTACTACAAGTTCTTGCTGGCGAATGCTCCCGAGCATGCCATGCACGCCCTGATCGGTCTGGGCTTCGGCTGCTCCCTGGTGAGCGTCTTCGCCCGGTTGGGCGGCGGCATCTACACCAAGGCGGCGGACGTGGGCGCTGACCTGGTAGGTAAGGTCGAAGCCGGCATCCCCGAAGACGATCCCCGGAACCCGGCGGTTATCGCTGACAACGTCGGCGACAACGTGGGTGACTGCGCCGGTATGGCCGCGGACCTTTATGAGACCTACGTGGTAACCTTAGTAGCCGCCATGCTGCTGGCCGCCACCATTTACGGCCCCACCTCTCCGGCCGTGATCTTCCCGATGGTCATCGGCGGCGTCTCCATCATCGCCTCGGTCATCGGCACCTATTTTGTCAAATTGGGCAAAGGCGACTACGTCATGGGCGCCCTCTATAAGGGCCTCATTGTTTCCGGTCTCCTCGCCATCGTCGCCTTCTATTTCCTGGCCGAAAAATTCATGGGCGGCGTCGCCGCCAAGGCCGCCAAGGGCGGCCGTGGGTTTTGTGATTCCGACCTTTAACGTCTTCCTGCTGGCGGTCATCGGCGTAGTGCTCACCGGTTTGATCGTGGGCATCACCGAGTACTTCACCTCCAAGAGCTTTAACCCGGTGAAGTCCATCGCCCTGGCCTCCACCACCGGCCACGGCACCAACGTCATCCAGGGTCTGGCCATGTCCATGAAGTCCACGGCGGCCCCGGTTATCGTCATCGTCGTGCGCTATCCTGGCGGCCTTCCATCTGGGCGGCGGCGCTGCTCACCCGGGCACCGGCCTCTACGCCATTGCCTTGACCGCGGTGGCCATGCTCTCCATGACCGGTATCGTGGTGGCCATTGACTCTTACGGTCCCATCACCGACAACGCCGGCGGCATCGCGGAAATGGCGGAACTGCCGGATGAGATCCGCAACATCACCGATCCCCTGGATGCGGTGGGCAACACCACCAAGGCCGTCACCAAGGGTTACGCCATCGGCTCCGCCGGTCTGGCCGCCCTGGTGCTCTTCGCCGAGTACTCCCGCTCCTTCCCCGGGGTCATGACCTTCGATCTGTCCGATCCCCGGGTCATCGCCGGCCTGTTCATCGGTGGCCTGCTGCCCTACTTCTTTGCCGCCCTGTGCATGGAGGCCGTTGGTAAGGCCGCCGGCGGCGTGGTCGAGGAAGTGCGGCGCCAGTTCCGGGAAATCCCCGGCATCATGGAAGGCACCGCTAAGCCCGAATACGGCACCTGCGTGGACATCGTCACCAAGAGCGCTCTGCGCCAGATGATGCTCCCCGCCCTGATCCCGGTGTGTGCTCCTCTGGTCGTTGGTTTCATGCCCGGTCTGGGTCCCGTGGCCCTGGGCGGCATGCTCATCGGCTCCATCGTCACCGGCCTGTTCCTGGCTATTGCCATGACCTCCGGCGGCGGCGCCTGGGATAACGCCAAGAAGGCCATCGAAGACGGCCTCTACGGCGGCAAGGGCTCCGATGCCCACAAAGCGGCCGTCACCGGTGACACCGTCGGCGATCCTTACAAAGACACCGCCGGCCCGGCCATCAACCCGATGATCAAGGTCGTCAACATCGTGGCCCTGCTGATCGTGCCTCTGCTGGCGAAGTAAGCAGGTAGATAGTTGAATAACACCAGCCGGCTCCTTTCGGGGGGCCGGCTGTTTTTATGGGCTATTCTCGTCAACAACTTGGTGAAATTTATGATAATATAAGTGCCGGGACTGGAGGAGACGCCCATGGGACTTAAGGAAGTTCTGCAGGAAAAGCGGCAGGAAATCTTGGCAATCGCCGCCAAACACGGGGCTTATAACGTTCGCATTTTCGGCTCCGTGGCTCGGGGTGAGGCGGATGAGAAGAGTGATGTGGATATTCTGGTGGAATCAGGTGCTGAAACTTCATCATGGTTTCCGGCCGGATTGATAATTGACCTTAAAGAACTCCTGGGTTGCGAAGTTGATGTGGTCACTGAAGCAGGACTGCGGCCGCGAATCAAAGATAGAGTCCTCAAGGAGGCTATACCGCTGTGAGGGATGACCGAGAGTGGTTGGCGGATATGTTTGAAGCTATTACGAACCTAGAAAAATATGCCCTCCGGGGCCGAGACGCCTTTTTGCAGGAAGAGCTTATTCAAGTTTGGATGAGATATCACTTCCAAATTCTGGGAGAAGCGGCTCGCAATATTTCCGGCCATTTTAAAGAGGAATACTCCGACATTCCCTGGTCTAAATTAATCGCCTTCCGTAATATGTTGACGCATCACTATTTCGCGATCGATCTAAAGGTGCTGTGGAATATCATTACCCAGGACCTGCCGCCTTTAAAAAGGCAGGTGGAAGCCATTCTCCGACAACAAGGGGAGGTGGGTTAAATGGCGCCTGGGGAAATCAGCTTTTCTTCGGAGACAATCTGCAAATTCTCCGTAGCCACCGCATTCCCGTGGGCGGATAAAAGGCCTTAGCCAGTTGACTGATTCTAATAATGAAAGTAGGGTGGCCCGTAAAGGCGAATGGCCTTTCCTGGCGGGTCTGGCCCTCATGGGGCTGGTGCTCTTTTTTTACCGGCTGGGGGCGCCGGGATTGATGGACCCGGACGAAGGCAGGTATGCCGAGATCGCCCGGGAGATTTTTCTCCTCCATGATTGGCTCATGCCCCACCTGAACCTTTTCCCCTATTTGGAAAAGCCGCCCCTGGTCTACTGGCTCACCGCCTTAAGCTTCAAGGCCCTGGGGGCTAACGAGCTGGCGGCCCGGCTGCCTTCGGCCGCCAGCGCCCTGGGCGGCTTGTTTCTGGCCTATTGGTTGGGCAGGTCCCTGTGGGGGCCGGCGCTGGGCTTCCTGGGCGCCACGGTGCTGGCTACCTGCTCCGGTTATGTGGTCCTGGGTCGGCTCCTCACCCTGGACATGACTTTTTCTTTGCTGCTCAATCTCGCCATCGCCCTGGGCTACCTGGCTTTAAGCCGGGAGCGGCGGGAGCTGTGGCCCTGGGCTTACGGGGCCCTGGGGCTGGCGGTGCTCGCCAAGGGGCCGGTGGCCCTGGTGCTGGCCGGGCTTATTTGGGGAATCTGGGTCTTATTTTTATCACCCCGACCCCAGCCCTCCCCCCTCAAGGGGGAGGGAGTTAAAGTAAGGGTTATTTCCCGGCTGCGACTGCTTTACCAGCCCTGGGGTTGGCTCATCCTGGCGGTGCTGGTGCTGCCGTGGTTCGCCTATGTGCAGTGGCGTTTTCCCGATTATTTTCGTTTTTTTATCCTGGAGCACCATTTTGGGCGCTTTCTGACCCCGGCCATCCATCCCGAGCCGTTTTATTATTTCGGACCGGTGCTGCTGGGGCTGCTGCTCCCCTGGAGCTGGCTCCTGCCCTGGGTGCTGTTTTCCCGGGGCGCAGGCCGGGACCCCGACCGGACCTTTTTGCTGGTCTGGGCCGCGGTGGTGCTGATCTTCTTTTCGCTGTCCCGGGGCAAACTGGCTCCGTACATCCTGCCGGCCCTGTTGCCCCTGGCCTTGATCGTGGGTGAGGGTCTCGGCAGTCTCAGCGAATCGGTGCGAACCTGGGCCGCCGACCCCGGCCTCCGGATCAGCCTGTGGGCCTGGACGCTGGCCGGTTTTAGCGCCGTGGCCCTCTTGCTTTGGCCGCCGGCGACCCTGGCCCAGGCCTTGAGCCGCGCCAATCTGGCTCTCCCTTATCTGCTGTTGGTGGCCGCGGTCTTTACCCTGACGCCTCTGGTCACCCTGGTGGGCCGGCGCCTGGGCCCCCTTTTTTTGGGGGCCCTGCTCCTCAGCGCCCTCTTGCCCGTGGGTCTGGACCGGCTGAGTCTCCAACGCTCGCCCCGGGAGTTAGGCCGCCTGGTGCAGTCCCTCTGGCAGCCGGAAGCTGCCCTGGTGGGGGTGTACCTTTACTCCCAAGGGCTGTCTTTTTATAGCGGCCAGGTCTTCCATCTCCTGGACTTCCGGACGGAGCTGGATTTTGGCCGCAAGCTGAGACCCGAGAAGGACCTGTACTTCGCCGGGGTCAAAGAGCTGGGGAACTTTGCCCGAACCCGGCCCCAGGTATTTTTCTATGTCAAGGAGGACGACCTGGCGAGCCTGAAACCGGAACTGCCGGGGAAAATCCAGCTCCTGGACCGCCAGAGGGATTGTCTTTTGCTGGCCTATCAGAGAGAATAGTGAGCAGCAAGCAGTGAGCAGAGAAACCTGGTCTAAATAATTAGGGAACGCCACCAAGGATTGGACTAGAGCACCCCCGGACCATCCGCCGAGCCATGCCTTTAATCATTTACCGCTATCTCCTGCTTGAAATCCTGCCGCCTTTTTGGGTGAGCCTGCTGGCCTTCACCTCCATCATCTTTTTGGGCCGGCTAATGAAGATCACCCAGATGATCGTGGTGAAAGGGGTGGGGTTGCTGGAGGTCTTGCAGACCTGCCTCTATCTGCTCCCGTATCTGCTGGTCTTCACCCTGCCCATGGCGGCCACGGTGGGGATTCTGCTGGCCCTGACGCGCCTCACCGTTGATCATGAGGTGACGGCCCTAAAGACCGCGGGGCTGAGCTTTACCCAACTGCTACCTCCCATCCTGGGGTTTTCTCTGACCGCGGCCGTGCTGACCCTGTTTCTGACGGTTTTCGGCAGCCCCTGGGGCCAACAGGCCACCCGGGAATTGCTCAAGAATGTGGCCAAGAAACGGGCCGACCTGGGAATCCAGGAGCAGGTGTTCAACACCGATTTCCACGGTCTGATGCTTTTCGTCAACCACGTCTCTTCGAAGGAAGGAGGGCTGGAAGGCATCTTCGTGTACGACTTCCGGGACGAGGAAAACCCCAACACGGTTTACGCCCAGTCGGGGAAGTTGAGCTACGATCGGGATCAGGAAGCCATGATGATCCAGCTCTTTGACGGCAAGGTGTTCCGCTGGGGCCAGGAGGGCAAAGACCAGAGCCGTTGGCAAATGGTGGAGTTCAAGACCTATCGGCTCCCCTTGCAGCTCTTCAGCTTTCCCTTGAAGGGGGGCAAATCGGAGACGGAGATGTCCCTCGGGGAATTGTGGGCCACCATGTCCAAGGAACCCCGGGGCTCGGACCCTTATACCCGGGCGATGGTGGAGCTGAACCAGCGCTTTGCCATGCCCGTAGGGGCGCTGATTCTCTGCCTGATAGCCATGCCCTTGGGCCTGAGCCACCGGCAGCAAGGCCGCACCTGGGGCCTGATCGTGGGGCTGGCCATCTTTCTAGTCTATTATATCGTCTTCACCGCGTCCTGGCGCCTGGCCCTCAACTTCAAGGTGGACCCCGCCCTGGCGCCCTGGACCTCCGACTTCCTCTTCATCTGGGTGGCCCTGTTTCTGTGGTATCGCACCGTGCGGGAACTGCCGTTGTTGCCGGACGCCTTGAACGTCCGACGATGGTTCCACCACATCGATAAAAAATAGGGACACCTCCTATTTTTCCTGCCTTACCCCCTACCTTGCTTGGTCTCAGGAAGAAAAATAGGAGGTGTCCCTATTTTTTAGAACAGCATTGCCAGAATTTCAGCGGTCTTTTCTTGCAAAAGGTCCGGGTTTTGACGGGTCTCCAGGTTCAGACGCAGTACCGGCTCGGTATTGGAGGGGCGCAGATTGAAGCGCCAGTCGGGAAACTCCAGGCTGAGGCCGTCGGTGCGGTCCTCTGTCGGGGCCTGGGGGCGGTAAAAGGTTGCCACTCGCCGGATCGCCGCCTCGGGGTCTGGTAAGCGGCGATTGATTTCGCCACTCACCGGGAAACGGGCCATCCGTGCCGCCACCAACTCCGACAGGGGCCGGCCGGTGCGGCTCATGACCTCCAGCACCAGCAGCCAGGGGATCATACCGCTGTCGCAGAAGGCGAAATCGCGGAAGTAGTGGTGCCCGGACATCTCCCCACCGTATAGGGCGTTTTCGGCCCGCAGGCGCTCCTTGATGAAGGCGTGCCCGGTCTTGCTCATGATGGGGACGCCGCCGGCGGCCTTGACAACTTCAATGGTGTTCCAGGTGAGCCTCGGGTCGTGAATGATGGCGGCCCCGGGATGGCGGGGTAAGAGGGCCTGCGCCAGGAACCCCACGAGATAGTAGCCCTCGATAAAGTTGCCCTGCTCATCGAAGAAGAAACAGCGGTCGAAGTCGCCGTCCCAGGCGAGACCCACGTCGGCCCCGTGGCGGCGCACCGCTTCGGCGCTGGCCCGGCGATTTTCCGGCAACAGCGGATTGGGAACGCCGTGGGGAAAGGATGGGTCCGGCTCGTGATGCACCTTGATGAACTGAAAAGGCAGGCGCTGCTCCAGCCGATCCAGCACCGGGCCGGCGCAGCCGTTGCCGGCATTGACCACCACTTTTAAGGGCTTCAGGGCCGAGAGCTCCACGTAGCTGAGCAAGTGGGCGACGTAAGCCTCAAAGGCGTCGGTGGGCACCAGGCTCCCCCGGGCCCGGGCCGGGGGTGGAAATCGTCCGGACGCGGCCAGGGCCTCGATGTCGTTGAGGCCGGAGTCGCCGCTCAGGGGCCGGGATTCCTCCCGGACGAATTTCATGCCGTTGTATTCCGGGGGGTTGTGGCTGGCGGTGACCATGATGCCGCCGTCCAGCTTCAGGTGGGCGGTGTAGAAATAGACCTGCTCGGTGCCGCACAGGCCCAGGTCCCGGACCTCCACGCCGCTGTCATTGAGCCCGGCGGTCAGGGCCGCGGCCAGGGGCAGGCTGGAAGTGCGGATGTCCCGGCCCACGACCACCCGGGCCGGTTTTACGAAGGCGGCGTAGGCCCGGCCGATCTTGTAGGCCAGTCCCGCATCGAGATCTGCCGGGACCCGGCCCCGGACGTCGTAGGCCTTGAAACAGGGAAGTTTTGGCATGCTCCTATATTAAACCGATCAGGGAATTCAGACAATGGTCCATTCAGGGACACTAATCCATAATAGGTAATTTTATAAGGTATAATCGTTGTCAGGGGCGGCCGGAAATTTTCAGGCATATCTTGGTATGACATTGAGGTAAGGAAATGGTTTTGATAGTATTATAAATTTGAGGCATTGCCGGGGCGGGCATCTTCCCGGCAGGCTGATTTCTTCCCAGGCAATTATCGGTGGAGGTGTTTTATCGACAACCTGTCAGCCATTAACGGCGCCCGCGTCCTGATCACCGGGGGCGCCGGCATGATCGGCAGCACCATTGCCCAAATGGCGGTGCAATCCGGGGCTCAGGTGACCATCCTGGATGCGATGCTGCCGGCCTACGGGGGCAACCTTTTTAATCTGCAAGGTATCCACGACGCCATAAAATTCGTCCCAGGCGATATTCGCGATGCCGAACTGGTGAAGAGCCAGATCCCCGGAATGGATTACATCTTCAGCCTGGCCGGGCAGGTGAGCTATGTGGACAGCAACACCGATCCCCTGCTGGACCTGGATATTAACTGCAAGGGCCACATCCAGGTTCTCGAGGCCTGCCGCCAGGCCAAGACCAAGGCCCGGTTGATCTTCGCCAGTTCGAGATTTGTCTACGGTAAAATCGATTACAACCCGGTGGACGAAGGCCATCCTTTTAATTGTTTGAGCATTTACGGCATCCATAAACTGGCGGGTGAAAAGTATTACCGTTTCTATCATGAGGCCTATGGCCTGGAGACGGTCAGCGTGCGCATCGCCAATCCGTATGGCCCCAGACAGCAGATGAAGCATAGCAAATACGGGATACTCAATTGGTTTATCCGGCTGGCGCTGGAAGGCAAGCCCCTGACGATTTATGGCGACGGCCGGCAGGGCCGGGATTATATCTTTGTCGAAGACCTGGCCGAGGCCATGTTCGCCTTGGGGTTGGCGCCGGGGACCTCGGGCCAGGTTTATAACCTGGGCACCGGTTCGGGCACGCCTTTCATCGAGATGGCCCACCTGGTGGCCGCAGCCGTGCCCGGCACCCAGGTGCAGCAGGTGGAGTGGCCGGCGGACCGCTATTTTGTGGAAACCGGGGATTACGTCAGCGACATCGGCAAAATCAGCGGGGCCGTCGCCTGGCGTCCCAGAACCTCGCTTAAAGAAGGAATTGCCCGGACCGTGGATTATTACCGCCGGTATCGCGAAAAATACTGGTAAGGGAATTTTGAATTTCGAGTTTTTGCTTGGTTTTGATCGTTATCATCAGGGATATGGAACTTAGAAATATGACTGAGAAACGCCTCGATTTTATCGACCTGAAAGCTCAGCAGGAGAAAATTCTCCCCGCCCTCCAGGAGAGAATCCGGCGGGTCCTGGCCCATGGGCAATATATCCTGGGACCCGAGGTTAATGAGCTGGAGGAGCGGCTGGCCGCCTATGTGGGAGTCAGACACGCCATCACCTGCTCTTCGGGCACCGACGCCCTGTTGATGGCGTTGCTGGCCTATCAGATCGGCCCCGGGGACGCCATCTTGACCACGCCGTTCACCTTCATCGCCACGGCCGAAGTTATCCAGTTGCTGGGGGCCACTCCGGTTTTTGTGGATATCGACCCGAGGACCTTTAATCTGGATCCTGCGGCCCTGGAGGAGGCCATCGCCTCTTGGGGGAAAAACCCGCGGACCGCTCATCTGAAGCCCAAGGGCGTCATTCCGGTGGACCTTTTCGGCCAGCCGGCGGATTACGACAAGATCAACGCCATGGCGGCCCAGAGCGGTTTATTCGTCCTGGAAGACGCGGCCCAGTCTTTCGGCGCCACGTATCGAGGCAAACGGGCCGGGGCCCTGGCCGAGGTGGCGGCCACCTCGTTTTTCCCGGCCAAGCCTTTGGGAGGCTACGGCGATGGGGGGGCAATCTTCACCGATAATGATTCCCTGGCGGAAATCTTAAAATCGATCCGGGTCCACGGGCAGGGGGCCAATAAATATGAGAATGTGCGCTTAGGCCTCAACGGTCGCCTGGATACGCTGCAAGCCGCCATTTTGCTGGTCAAGCTGGAGATCTTCGAGCAGGAAGTCGCCGACCGCCAGAAAGTGGCGCAAAGGTACGGCGACGGCTTACGCAACGTCGTCGAAGTCCCTTATGTCTCGCCGCAGTGCACCTCGGTCTGGGCCCAGTACTCGGTGCTGAGCGGCCAGAGGGGCGAGTTGCAGCGGAAGCTTAACGAGGCCGGCATCCCTGCGGCGGTCTATTACCCCTTGCCCCTGCATCGGCAGGGAGCTTTTGCCCACCTGGGCTATCAGGCGGGTGACTTTCCCGTCAGTGAACACGCCGCCGGGCGCATTTTCAGCTTGCCGATGCACCCTTATCTGAATGAAAATGATCAGAACCGCATAATTAGCGTTCTATTAAGCTGAAGATTTTAGGGCTGGTTCAACCAGTCAGCTTCTGGTGGCGTTTACCGGCGCAGCAGATTAAATTTGGCGAAGATTTTTGCAGAGAAGCTTAGTTTATGGGAATGGGAACTATCACCAAAAAGAGAACCTGGCTGGTGACCGGCGGCGCCGGTTTTATTGGGTCCAATTTCATCCTGGCCCAATCTCTTGACCCGGAGCTCGCCATCATTAATCTGGACAAACTCACTTACGCCGGTAACCTGAAGAATTTGGCAGGCATTAAGAACCAGAACAATTATATCTTTGTGCACGGCGATATCGGCAACGAGTCCCTGGTGCAGGAATTGCTCCAAACCTACAGGCCCCAGGCAGTAATCAACTTCGCCGCCGAAACCCATGTGGATCGTTCCATTCAGGGGCCGGGAGCCTTTATCGACGCCAATGTGGTGGGGACCTACCGCTTGCTGGAAGCGACGAGATCATATTGGGCGGCCCTGCCATTAAACGATAAGGAAACTTTTCGGTTTCTGCACGTGTCCACGGATGAAGTCTACGGCTCCCTGAAAGCGGCTGAGCCGCCGTTCAGCGAAGAATCCCCTTATGCCCCTAATAGCCCCTACGCCGCTTCAAAGGCCGCCAGTGACCATTTCGTCCGGGCCTATCATCAGACCTACGGCCTCCCCACCTTGGTTTCCAACTGCTCGAATAACTATGGCCCTTTTCAATTTCCGGAAAAATTGCTGCCGCTGATGATTCTTAATGGTCTCCAGGGCAAGGCTTTGCCGGTTTACGGAGATGGCCAGAATATCCGGGATTGGCTCTACGTGGGGGATCATGGTGAGGCGTTACGGCTGTTGCTGGAAAGAGGCCGGGTGGGCGAGACTTACAACATTGGTGGCGAATGCCAGAAGACCAACCTGGAAGTCGTGCAGACCATCTGTAGCCTGCTCGACCAAGTAGCCGCCACTGCCTCGCACGTGCCGCATGCCAGTCTCATCGCCTTCGTGAAAGACCGCCCGGGGCATGATCGCCGCTATGCCATTGACTCTACTAAGATCCGGCAGGAGTTGAACTGGCGGCCCCAAGAGACCTTTGACAGTGGCCTGAGGAAGACGGTGCACTGGTATTTGAGCCACCCGGAATGGGTTTCTGCCGTTCAAACCGGCGCCTATCGGGACTGGGTCAAACAGCATTACGGCCAACTTTAAAGGCGGTTGCCAGAAGTTATACCTAGAAAACGCAGTACGTTAAAGCTGAAAAGCCTAACTACCGGGGCAGGCCGTCTAAATCCCAAGGAGGAGCACTGAGGATGAGATCGGAGGAGGATGGAACCGCGCGTCAACTGCAGCGCCTCCCCGAAGGCCGGGATTGGCGAGGAATAATCTTAGCCGGAGGCTCAGGGACGCGTCTCTATCCCATTACCAAAGTTGTCAGCAAGCAGCTCCTACCGGTTTACGATAAGCCGATGATTTATTATCCCCTGTCGGTCCTGATGCTGGCGGGAATTCAGGAGATCTTAATCATTTCCACCCCGGATGATCTGCCCAGATTCAGGGCTCTTTTGGGGGATGGCAGCCAGCTGGGCTTAAAATTGGTCTTTGCCGAGCAACCCCGGCCGGAGGGGCTGGCTCAAGCCTTTATTATCGGGAAAGAGTTCATCGGCTCAAATCGGGTTTGCCTGATCCTGGGAGATAACATCTTTTACGGCCACGGCTTTCAGAGAATTCTGCAACGGGCGGTGCAGTTGCAAAATGGGGGGCTGATCTTCGGTTATTGGGTGAAAAACCCGAAAAGATATGGGGTGGTGGAATTTGACGACGCCGGGAAGGCCCTCAGCATAGAGGAAAAGCCCGCCAATCCCAAATCCAGTTACGCCGTGCCGGGGCTATACTTTTACGACAATCGGGTGGTGGAGATCGCCTCCGGCCTCAAACCATCGGCCCGGGGTGAACTGGAGATCACCGATATCAATCGAGAATATCTGCGGCGGGAAGAATTACGGGTGGAGATCCTGGGCCGGGGCTTCGCCTGGCTGGATACCGGAACCCATGAATCCCTCCTGGAAGCCTCCACTTTTATCGAGACCATCGAAAAGCGCCAGGGTCTCAAAATTGCCTGCATTGAGGAAATTGCCTATCATATGGGCCATATTGATGCGGAGCAGGTATCCCGGCTGGCCAGGCCGTTGAAGAAAAATGGCTATGGCCAGTATCTCCTCAAAATGATCTCGGAAAAGCTCCGACCGGGGCGATCTTGAGGAGATCGACAACTTATTCGCGGTGGGCAAGCAGACATTCTTAAGTCTGAATCAGCCCCAGCCAAACTTGCCTGGATCTTAAGGCGCTCCCATTTCAGCCGACCGCGACCTCCTGGATTCTTGCTGCCATCGGGGTTATACTGAGAGACACTTGAGTGACTCAGGCCTCTGCCAAAATCAGTCCGGAGCCAATGCATGAGACTTTTGGGAATGGCATTACCCTTCCTGCGGATAATTATTTTTAGCCTGACGGTGTTATCCCAGATATATCTTTTTGTTTGCGCCCGTCAATGCATCCGGGGCTGGCGCCGAACCGATCATTTCAAGTCCAGGTTCATCCTTGCGGTGGCTCTAGCCATTGGCCTGCTATTTGCTATGAACCTATACATTACCTTCAGGCCGGTCCCCTGGGTAGAGCCGCCCTTGGCGGTACAGACCATCCTCTTCTATCTACCGGCCGTGTGGGGCTTGGGATCGATCTTTTCCGCCGTGCTCCTCTGCCTCATGCAGGTCGTCAGCTGGTTGGGGAAGATGGTGGTTCGATTCCGTAGGAGTACGACGAGTCAAGCGGCTGCCAAGAACGTGAACCTAAGTCGCCGCCGCTTTCTGCAAGCCGCAGTGGGCGGAGTTGCCACGGCGCCCTTGATCCTCTCCGGCTATGGGGCGGCTCATGCCGGCACGACCTATGATATGAGGGAACTCACCTTGCCCTTTGGCCGGCCGCTGCGGGTGGTCCAACTCACCGACATCCATGCCGGAATTCATATGACCCCAAGGCAGCTGCGGCGCTATGTCGACCAGGTCTTGGCGCTCCAGCCGGATCTATTCGTCCTTACGGGGGACTTTATCTCGAATTCGGCGGTCTTTCTCCCGGGTTGTTTGGCAGAGATGGCCCGGGTCCGCCCCCGATACGGGACCTTCGCGACGCTGGGTAACCATGAACACTGGTACGGAGACCTGAGCGAGATGGAGACAGTCTTCCGGCAGCACCGGATTCTGCTCTTGCGCAATGCGCATCAGGTGATGCAAAGCGAACACGGCCCCTTCGCGGTCGCCGGCATCGATGACCTCCATGCCGGGCATCCCGACCTGGGAGCCGCCTTGCAGGGGCTGGATGCGGCCGTGCCGACGCTCCTACTCTCCCATCGCCCGGAGATCTTTCCTCAAGCCGCGGCCCGCGGCATTCCGCTGACCTTAGCGGGTCACTATCATGGGGGACAGATCAAATTGAGCCTGGCAGGAAGAGATATCAGCCTGGCCAACTTCATGACCAAATACCCGGAAGGTCTTTACAGCATCAAGGCTTCCCACTTGTATGTCAGTCGTGGGATCGGCACCACCTTCACCCCGGTGCGGCTGAACGTCCCGCCGGAGGTAACCTTGCTTCATCTGGTTTAGGGTTCAAGCCGCTCTCTCAAAGCCGTCCAGGGTATAAAGGAAAAGAGGTTGACTTGGTTTGAGAAAGCAGGTTTAAATTTACCGGTGGAGTCCAAATGGTTGAGCAAACAGCTATCCCCATTTCAGGCATAATTCTCGCCGGCGGCATTGGCTCGCGCTTTTGGCCCCTGAGCCGCTCGCAATATCCCAAACAGGTGCTGCGGCTTTTGGGCTCCGAGTCCATGATCCAATCCACCATCGAGCGCCTGCTGCCCCGCATTCCCCTGGAACGCCTGCTGGTGGTGACCAATGCCGGGCAATCGGACGTCATCAGCCTGGAACTGCGCCGCAAGGGCTGGCAGGGAATCCGCCTCATTCTGGAGCCGGAAGGCCGGAACACCGCGCCCGCGGTGGGCCTGGCCGCGGCCTTGCTGGGGGAAGACCCCACCGGCTTGCTGGCGGTGTTTCCGGCGGACCACTTTATCCGCGAGCCGGACAGCCTGCTGGCCGCCCTGGCCCAGGGGGCCGTGTGGGCCGCAGCCGGCTATCTGGTGACCTTCGGGATTCCCCCCAGCCGTCCGGAAACCGGCTATGGCTATATCAAGCAAGGGGCGCCTTTGGGCCGGGCCGGGACCGGCTTTGCCGTCGAGAGGTTTATTGAGAAGCCGGATTTGGCCCGGGCCCAGGCCTTCCTGGACGAAGGTGGCTATTACTGGAACAGTGGCATCTTCCTGTTTCGCCGGGATGTTTTATTGGCGGCCATGGCGCGCCACCTGCCGGAGGTGCATCGGGGGCTGGTCCGCCTGATGGAGGATGCGAACCAGGATTTGCTGGCCCAGATTTACCGCGATTTTCCCAACATCTCCCTGGACCACGGCATCCTGGAGCGGGCCGACCAGGTGGCGGTGGTGCCGGTGGAGATGGGCTGGAACGACGTGGGCACCTGGGGGGCCTTACAAGATATTTTCCCCCAGGATGGACAGGGAAACGTCATCCTGGGCCGGTCCTTGGACCGGGACAGCAAGGGGTGCACCATTTACGCCCAAAACCGGCTGGTGGCCACCATCGGCCTGGAAGAACGTCATCGTGGTGGATACCCCGGACGCCACCCTCGTGTGCCACCGGGAGCGGGTTCAGGAAGTGAAGGACCTGGTGGCGGAACTTAACCGGCGGGAGATGGTGGAGTCGGTGCAGCACCTCACGGTGGAGCGCCCCTGGGGGTCTTTTACCGTGATGGAGGAGGGCCTGGGGTACAAAGTCAAACAGATTGAAGTGTCGCCGGGAAGCCGCCTCAGTCTGCAAATGCACCAGCACCGGGCGGAACATTGGGTGGTGGTTCAGGGTACCGCCAAGGTGACCATCGGCTCGGATATCAAGCTGGTGACGAGCAATCAGAGTGTTTACATCCCCCTAAAGACCGCGCATCGCCTGGAAAACCCGGAGGCGGAGCCGCTCCGCATCATCGAAGTCCAGACCGGCTCTTATCTCGGCGAGGACGACATCCAGCGCCTGGACGACGATTACTCCCGGTCTTAGCCTCGTCGCCCAGTTTGATCCCCATTTTTTCCTCAGGCCGAGCCAGGGCTGGCTCGGCCTTGCTTTAGGTTCCCAAGCCTCTATCTGCCAGTGGTGTCTGCAAGATTAGTGCAATAAATTTAATGGCAACGATGGCTAAAGCAGTCATTGCCAAGGTTGCAGGATTTTCCAGCCCTTATTCCAGCCTCTCCCCTCGCAGGGGAGAGGGGGTTTTTGCAGTGGAAGGGTAAGCCTGCGCCAGCCCAGGGTAAAGTCCTGCGGCTAGATTTTTTGTTTTCAAATTGCCACCGATTAAGCAAAATATCTGCCAGACACTACGGCAATCGGCAATTTTTCTCAAAAAAAATCTCCCGCGCCGGATTTACAAGGATGCGGGGTTTTATTCAATGAAGCCCGGAGAACCGGACTCAAAATTCTCACCAGAGATAGAGGAGATAGATAAATGAAGAAGTCAGGAAAATTATCGTTGCTGCTGGTCCTGGCCCTGGCGCTGAGCTTGGGATTGGCGGGGTCAGTTGGGGCCCAGCCCATGGGTAAGGGCATGGGCCACGGCCCGGGGATGATGAATCTGACCCCGGAGCAGGCGGGGAAGATTTTCGACCTCAAGGAAAAGATGCATACCGACACCGCCGGCCTGCGCAAGCAGATGATGGTTAAGCATGCGGAAATGGCGGCCTTGTGGAAGGCGGAGAAGCCCGATCAGAGCGCCATCCAGGCCAAACAGAAAGAGTTGAATGCCCTGAGAGACCAGATGCAGGAGAAGATGGACCGCCTTCCGTCTGGAAGCCAAGAAGATCGCCCCCAACTTCGAGATGGGCATGGGGCAGGGGTCATGGCAAGGGTATGGGCGGATGCTGCGGCATGGGTAAGGGTCCCGGTGGCATGGGCATGGGCCCCGGCATGGCGCCGCCGCCGCTCCTGCGGCCACCCCGCCAGCGCCTCCCGCTAAGTAAGGCTAGTTTAACCACCTCGAGCTGAAGGGCCGTCCCGGCCTTCAGCAAAAACAGGCCGGGGCCGATTATTCGGCCCCGGCCTTTTTTTGCTCCAAGGCAGAGGTACGGGCCGCGAGTAGCGCCAACCTGGATGTTTCATCGCTCTTTAGGTGACGAAGAAACCTGCTAGCTGCTTCAGCGGAAGGATCGCTGACCGGCGCCGAGGTCCGTGATCCGCCACAATTTTGTGCCTGCAACCAGCTAACTCATTGAAAAATCTCTCGAATTACCTTAAAGTTAATAAAAAATATCTGAGGATATTTAAAAACTTAGAACCATGGCTGTTATACCCATTCGAAAATTGCCCGACCAGGTTTTGCGGGAACCGTCCCGGGAGATCACCGAGATCAACGGCGAGCTGCAGCGCCTCATCGATGATATGGCCGAGACCATGTACGCCGCGCCCGGCCTGGGGTTGGCCGCCCCCCAGGTGGGCCGCCTGCATCGCCTCATCGTCTTTGACGTGACTCACCGGGATGGCGGGCCCCGGGACCTTAAGGTCATTATCAATCCCTGCATCACCCAGGCGGAAGGGGAACTGACCCACGAGGAGGGTTGTCTCTCGGTGGCGGACTTTAGCGCCGAGGTGCGGCGCCACGCCCGGGTGACCGTGAAGGGCCTGGACCGGGAAGGCAAACCCTTGAGCATTACCGGAGAAGGCTTGTTGGCCGTGGTGCTCCAGCACGAAGTGGATCATCTGGACGGCATCCTCTTCATTGACCGGATCAGCCGACTGAAAAGGGGGCTCTATTTAAGGCGACTCAAGAAACAGGCGGCGGCCAGGTGAAGCACGGCCCCTGGCGCCTGATCTTCATGGGCACCCCCCAGTTTGCCCTGCCTTCCCTGGAGGCCCTGTTGAGCAGCGGGGAAGAGGTCCTGGCGGTGGTCACCCAGCCGGACCGGCCCCGGGGCCGCGGCCAGCAGGTCAGCCCCTCACCGGTGAAGGAACTGGCCCTCGCCTGGAACCTGCCGGTGCTGCAGCCCCAGCGCCTCAAAGATCCTGCCCTGGTGCAGCGCCTGGCGGACTTGCAGCCGGAGCTCCTGGTGGTGGTGGCCTATGGGCGGATCCTCACCCAGGAACTCCTGGCCCTGCCCTCGGTGGGTCCTCTGAATGTCCACGCTTCCCTCCTGCCGCGGTACCGGGGCGCGGCCCCCATCAATTGGGCCTTGATCCGGGGAGACCGGGAAACCGGGGTCAGCCTTCAGTGGATGGAGCCTGAACTCGATGCCGGGGCGATATTTCTTCAGGAGAGGGTGCCCATCCTAGAGGAAGACAGTGCCGGCACCTTGTTGGTGAAACTGGCGGAGCACGGCGCCACCCTGCTGGTGCAGGCCCTGGAAAAGTTGCGCCGGGGTGAGGCCATCAGAGAGCCTCAGCCCCAGGAAGGCGTTACCTACGCGCCGCCCATCACCCGGGAGATGCGCCGCCTCAACTGGCAGCAGCCGGCCCGGGAAGTGGCCGGCTGGATCCGGGGCCTGGATCCAACCCCCGGAGCCTATGCCTTATGGCAGGGAAAGGTCTTGAAATTATTCGGGGCCCGGCTGAAAAAATCGGCCGGAAGATTGGCGGCCCCGGGCACGGTTCTGGGCCTGGTCAACCAGGGAGTGGAAATCGCCTGCGGTCAGGGCAGCGTCCTGGTGAAAGAATTGCAACTGGCCGGGCATAAACGTCTGACGGCGCCGGAATTCTTGCGGGGGCAGGCGCTGCTCAAGCAGGTCTTGGATTAAAGCGGCTTATTTTTGCCTTTAAGAGGCAATAACCATTCGATATAAGTTTGATAAAAGAGGAAAATATTATTGGATGAAGTTTTTAAAGTGAAATTTTGGTTTACTATAAAAGCATCTGGCAAAATTCATTGACGCCCTGCGGAAATTGATTTGAAATTAACCAAGTTGACAGGAAATCTGTCTAACCGATCATTGAAGCGGATTTTGGTATTTCTGGTTAAATTTTACTGAAAACCGAAAACCAAAAAGTGAAAACGGTATTTAATGGACGAACCGGTCAAAATCCTGAACGGCGGCAACAACCTTAGGCCCCAGAAGCGGATCTTCCTGGGGTTGCTGGTCGTCACTTGCCTCCTGTTCACCATCCTGCTGGCGGTGTTGTGGTACGTCCCCTATGTGGGGCTCACCAGCCTGCATCCCCGGCTGCCCCTGATTTTGGGGGTGGTTTTCTTTGGACTGCTTCTCTCAGTTATTGGCGCCCTGGTACTGCTGGCCCTGACGGTGCTGTTGGGCCGGGACCTGTTTTTTTCCCGGAAGCTTCGGGGCGCGGTCATCAAGCTGCTGCTGCCCCTGATGAGCGGCGTGGGCAAACTCTGCGGCGTCTCCAAGGATCAGGTGCGCCGCTCCTTTATCGAAATCAACAACCAACTGGTGCTGGCCCAGCACTACCGCACCACCCCGGACAAGCTGCTGCTCCTCATGCCCCATTGCCTCCAGTTCCACGAATGCGAGTTCCGCATCACCGGCAGCACGGTACACTGCAAGCGCTGCGGTAAATGCCCCATCAAGGGGTTGGTGGGACTCTCCGAAAAGTACGGCGTGGGGCTGGCGGTGGCCACCGGCGGCACCCTGGCCCGGCGCATCATCGTGGACCGCCGGCCCCGGCTCATCATTGCCGTGGCCTGTGAAAGGGACCTCTCCAGCGGCATTCAGGACAGCTACCCCCTGCCGGTCTTCGGGGTGCTCAATTCCCGGCCCCACGGCCCCTGCTACGACACCCTGGTGGACCTGGAGAAGGTGGAAGAGGCCCTGAAGACCTTCCTGCTGCCTGGGGCGTGGCCGGCCGACAGTTAAACGGCTCCCGGCGGTTTTCCTAGCCACCGGGGCCTTTCCCTGCAGGCCGCCAGACGGCCCCTTCTTGGCTTGACAAACCTGCTTCAGGGCATAAAGTAGTCTGACTATCTGCCGCCGCCCAGGCCGGGCGGCCGGGCAGCTCAAGGAGAGGTAGATGGGGCCCCCGACCGCGCTCGGTTTCTATGAAGTGCTTATATTAATAGTCTTGTTCGTCGCTGCCATGGCGTTGATGTTCACCGGCCTGATATTGATCTTGCGCAAGCGTCATAGCAAGGTGGTGAAATTTGAGGCGATCCACGTCCATGAACTCGTCAAGTTGATCATCTCGGTAGGTTCATTCATCACCGTCTGCATCACTCTGGTGATGCTGGTTATGCAAAACCGCGTCATCGTGGCCCAGACTCACTACGCCCTGCAATCGGTGGAAAGCAATGTCTACAGCACCGTGACCAGCCAAAACCTGGGAACGGACGAATTGTTTCTCAAATATCCGGAACTACGGCCTTACTTTTATGGGGGAAAGCAGCTGAATGAAGACGATCCTCACTCCGCCATGGCCCTGGCCGCGGCGGAGTACCTCCTGGATAATTACGACGCGCAGATGATGCAGTTAAAGAAGTACCCCGGTTTGTGGCGCTCTGAGAAGGGGTCCTGGGAGGCCAACATCAGCGACATGTTCGCCTGGAGCCCAGTGTTGTGCCGGTATCTGGAGGCCAATAAAGACTGGTACGGCGATGACCTCATAGCCCTGAAAACCGCCGGGGAAAAGAAACGGGATAACGGCGGGCGCCAGCAAATCTTGCCCCGGCAGCAACCGCAGACCCCCTGACGGAGATTGCGAACCCTTGGGTAAAAAACCTAAAGCCGACCAGGTCCGCAGCGCTCGGTCCCTGGCTCTGGACATCCTGGCCGCGGCAGCGCGGGAAGGACGGTCGGTGGAAGAGCTTTTGTCCGCCACCCTCAAGCGGCACCGCCAATTGCTGCGGCCGGAACGGGCCTTCTTGCTGGAGCTGGTCCAGGGAGTGAAGCGCTGGGAGCTGCAGTTGGACTACCTCATTTCCCAGGCCTCCGCCATACCGTTAAGGAAACTGCACCCCATGGTCTTGTTGATCCTGCGCCTGGCCGCGTATCAGATTCTGAGGCTGGACCGGGTCCCGGCCCGGGCCGCGGTATTCGAGGCCGGCATGGAGGCCAAGGCCCGGCGGTTGCCGCCGGCTTACGGGGGCTTCATCAACGCGGTGCTGCGCCGCCTGGCGGCGGAAGACTTCCCCTTGCCGGACCGGGAAACCGATGCGGTGCAGGCCTTAAGTCTGGAGCATTCACATCCTGCCTGGCTGGTGCGGCGCTGGCTGGAGCGCTGGGGCCTGGAGCAGACCGCGGCCAGGTTAACCGCCAATAACCGCATTCCGCCTTTGACCATCCGGGTCAACACCTTAAAGACCGACGTCGAGACCCTCAGGCTGCGGCTGGCCCGGGAAGGGGTGGCAGCCGCTCCCTGCCGCTTCTCCCCGGTGGGTCTGCGCCTCTCCGAACTCACTGCCTCGCCGCTGGAACTCCCCTCTTATCAGGAAGGCTGGTGGCTTTTTCAGGACGAGGCGGCGCAACTGGTCACCTTCCTGCTTCCCCTGGAGAAGGGAGGGTGCTGGCTGGAATTAGGGGCGGGCCGCGGCGGCAAGACTACTCATCTGGCCGAAAAGCTGGCGGGCGGCGGTCTGCTCCTGGCCCTGGATCTGCACCAGGGGCGCCTGCGCGAACTGCAACTCAATCTCCGCCGCTGGGGCGCGACCACAGTCCAAGCCCTCAGAGCCGACGGAGTCTTGGCCCTGCCGGTGAAAGAAAAGGCCATGGCGGCGGCGGTGCTGGACGCGCCCTGTTCCGCCCTGGGGATTCTCCGGCGCCACCCGGAGATCAAGTCCCGCCTTCAGGAAGCCGACCTGGACACCTTTCCGCCCCGGCAGCGGGCCTTGCTGGCAGCCGCCGCGGCGGCGCTGCGGCCGGGCGGCCGCCTCCTCTATATCACCTGCACCACCGAACCCGCCGAAAATGAAGAGCTGATCGAGTCCTTCCTCGCGGCCCACCAGGAATTCCACCTGGCGACCAACCCCCAACTCCTGCCGGCCCCGGCCCGTTCCTGGTGCAGCCGCCCGGCTATTTTCGCTCCTCCCCGGCGGAACACGACCTGGACGGCTTCTTCGCGGCGGTGCTGGCCAGGGAAGGGTAGGGGGAGAGGTTATCTAAAAAATATTAACTACTTTTTGGCAGGCTAAAAGCGCGCATAAAT
>CAWCKU010000025.1:0-148662 GCA_963796215.1 uncultured delta proteobacterium
AGCGAAGCTGTCGAAAAAGGCTGCTCGAATCTATCGTGATTGACCCCGTAAGAGAGCTTTGAGCCAAAGATCTTTTGCAGCTATGCTGATTCCTGATCTGCGCTTATCTTTGTGGCCTCTCTGAACTTCATCCACCTTCAGGTTTATGCATAGGCCAACCCGTAGTTCAGGATCTTTTCTATATTGTGGACTAGGCAAAACATCAGCCATTGGATATTCACCTTGATCTTTCCTCTTAGGGTAAAACGATCCAAGCGCTTATTGATGCGAATATTGGCAAATACGGGCTCCACTATGGCCAAACGTCGGGGATAAATTTTGCGACCATGCTCAGTTTCGATTTTCTCTACCATCTGTTTGGAGAGGTTAATTCCTTCGGTGCCGATGGGGACTGATAGATGTTTGCGTTTGGCATCGGTCCCATAGAGACACCGGATTCGTAGCGGGCAACCCCGGCAATCTTCTTCAGTTGCCACGTATTTTCGGTAAACGTTGCCGTGGTTGACACATCTTTTGACTTGCAGCTTTAATACCTTTCCGTCAGGGCAGCTATATTGATCCAAGATCTCATCATGGTGAAAGTCTTTTAAAGTAAATCTCCTGGATCGGCGTCGTGTTTGGGTGTCGAACCTCGGGTCCCGGTTCCGGAACTTCCTATCCGGGATATAGGCATCAAGCTTCAACTCCTGGCACTTCCTTAAATTGACCAACGTATGATAATTGCTGTCGGCGGTGAGGATCTTCCCGGTAAGGCATGCCGCTTCGTAGCCAATGCTCTGTAAATTTGCCAGCGTACCCTCAAGCATGGGCGGGACATGGCCATGGTCTTGCCCATCACCGAAGGCCTCACCATGCACAATCACTTGGTGCTTGGCATCAATGAGGGCTTGGCTGTTATATCCCTGGACGGCCCCGTGGGAGGTCATCATTTTGGCCGAGTCGTTGTCCGTAATATTACTCTGTTTTTCTCTGCCAGCCGCACCCTGTTTGGGCTGGTTCTCGGCCAGCCAGGTCTCAATCAGCTCTGCCTTCCTCTGTAATTTCTCCACCTGCTGCTGCCGGCTGGCGCCGGAAGCCCTGGGCCCGGGAGATATCCTGCCTTCGGTCGGTTTGCACCTGCTCGGCCAGCAACTGCGCTACCTTGGTCTCGATCTTCTCCTTTTTCTTCCGGAGGTCGGCCAAGGTGCCGCTCAACTCTTTCGAGGCGTTGGAGGGCAACTTGCAGCCATCCAAAGCAAACATGGTGCCGCCCAACAGGTTCATCTCCTCACAGACCAGCAGCACATCTCTAAAAAGGGGCAGGATCTCATCCTTCAGGGAAGAAACAAAGGCGGCAATGGTGCTGTGATCAGGCTGCTGGCCACAGGCTAAGGCCATGAAAACTACATTCTCCCGGCAGGCCTGTTCGATCCTTCGAGAAGAAATCAGCCCCCGGGAGTAGGCCAGCAGCACCACCTTCAAAAGAATCTTGGGATCATACGCGGCCCGGCCGGTCTCATCATTACAGTACTTGCCCTCAAAAATGGACATATCCAAGCGCTTCTCCACCAGGGTATGAATGGCGAACTCCAAAGTGCCAGACATTAACTGGTCTTCCAAAGAAACCGGGAGGAGTACTCTTTGCCGATAGTCATAGGATTTAAATTTGGCCATGGCTTATCCGCCCAAAAAAGTCATTGGCCAAGGATAGCACACCACGGCTATTTATTAAAGATTATAATCTGTTAGATGTAATTTTTTGGGCGGACCGATGAAGACAAACATCAGGAAAGAAATGATCGGGAGGTACCTTTTTCGACAGCCTCAGCATAGGTCAGGAGAAAAGCCCCTGCCCGGCTTGACCATTTTCATATGGTTGTTTTGACCACGGGGCATGGTGGGGGAGCTTAGGACCTCTTCTCGCCAGGCCCTAATTTTTTTTGAGAAAAGTTAACTAAACATATTGACAGTTAACTTTAGTTGATTTAAGATAAGCTAAATAAGAGCAAGGAGCCTACCTTATGACAGAGAAAGACCCTCTTTTAACTCCTGAGCAAGTGGCCGAACGGCTGCATATAAGCCGTCTGACAATCGGTAACTGGCTTAGGAGCGGCAAGCTCAAAGGTGTGAAGGTAGGCCGCCTGTGGCGGGTGCGTGAAAGCGACCTGGAAGAGTTTTTGAAAGGAGGTAAAAGGGAGCAGGCAGAAAAGGCAAACCGGGGCGATTGAGCCCGATAAACAGACCGGCCCGGGGGATGTCACTCCCGAACCGGCCCTAAACCACAACCGATAAACCTAGGAGGTTCGGTCATGAGTCTGCAAGATTCTACCACAATTACCGGGAGAAGGTGGCCCATTTTGGACCAAGTGGCGCCGGAAATTAAAGACAACCTCATCGAAATCGAAAAACATTTGGAAGAAACCGAGAAGGCGGGCAAGATTCTTGTCACCTTGGCGCAAATCGGAGCAAAAAAGCGAAAACGAAACCATCACTCTATCCATAGACACGCTTTTCGCCTTAGTTGCGCTATTGAGGTCAATGTGGATAGCGTCTTCCATCACCTTAACCTGATTTTCGAGAAAGACGCGCCCCCGGGCGAACCCAAGGACCTTTCAAGTGAAAAGGCTGATGTAATCGACAAACTAATCACCATCCTGCAAAACAAAGACAAGTTTTCGCCTGAGATACTGCAATACCTCAAAACACAAATTAATGAGCTCCACCAAAAGCGTTTCGGCGAGGGAAGCCAGGCCACAGCACCGAAAACCAAAGGGGCCCACGCTTCTTTATCCCTGACTGAACTGGACGAAATCAACCTGAAAATGGGGGATTGAGGACCCTGGTTAGCGTCATGGTGGCGGCTGCCGAGGGCAATTCAGAGGTATGACCTGCCGGGCTTCGCTTACCTCATGGAAGATAAGTTTGCGGAGCTTTTCGACACCTATAAGGAAGCCACAGGGCAGGAGCGCCGCTATCAGCGCTTTTCTACCAAGTGATAACCCCACAGCGCCGGGGCGGGGGAGCCCTGCCCCTGGCATAAACCACAACCGAAGGAAGAAATATGGACGAGCCCAAAGATTTAACCGAACCCGAATTAAAAAAGGTGGGATTAAAGATTTGGCTGGAATGTGAAAGATGTGGAATAACCTGGACACCAGGGACCCTGCCTAATGGCAAGTTGCCGGAAGATTATTGGCATTGCCCCAAAAAATGCAACATCCGACGCCTGATGCATTAGAAAGAAAAGGAGGTAAACATGGCCACAATCCGCAAGCGAACTAACAAGCAAGGGGTGTCCTGGCAGATTGACTATTACGACCCCCAGGGCAAGCGGAAGATGAAGTGCTTTCCCTCAAAAAGGCGGACGCTGAGGCTTACCTGGGCAAGGTCACGGCGGCCAAGCGGGAGGGGCGCTATCACGATGTGTTTGACGTGAAGAAGGAAACCCAAGTCACCTTCAATGAACTGGCAGACCGGTATGAGGAAAACTTCGGGACCCAAAATTTCTTCAAGAGTTTCAAACTCTATGCGGTAAGGACTTTCCGGCAAGCCTTTGGGGAAATGCGACTCTCAGAAATCACCTATCTTGATATGGAGACTTTCCGCAACCGGCGGAAGGCTACCCCCACGAAGAACGGAACCCTACGGGCTGACGCCACGGTCAATCGGGAAATGGCCACCTTAAAACACATGCTGGGTAAGGCGGTGGAGTGGGGTTTGCTGGAAGCCTCCCCCTTTAAAAAGGGAAAGCGGCTCCTATTCCGGGAGAACAACATCGTCTAAGGTTTCTCACGGAAGCGGAGATTGAAGCTCTCCTTAATGCCTGTGTCCCGCACCTCAAGCCGATTGTGGAGGCCGCAATCCATACCGGAATGAGGCGGGGGGAAATACTTAGCCTAAAGTGGGAGGAAATCCGCAATGGGCTGATTTATCTGACCGAAACCAAGAGCGGCAAGGCCCGGCAAATCCCTATAAATGACCGCCTGAGCCAGTTACTTCGGGAGCTTCGGCAGAAAAACCAGCTAAAATCCCCCTATGTGTTCTGTGGCCCGGACGGGAAAAGACTCTATTGGGTGGCGCGGTCTTTTAACACGGCCTGTAAGAAGGTGGGTTTAGAGGACTTCCACTTTCACGACCTGAGACACACCTTTGCCTCTCAGCTGGTAATGAGGGGGCCAGCTTAAAGGCCGTTCAGGAACTCCTGGGCCATGCCGACCTGAAAATGACCATGCGCTATGCTCACCTGTCCCAGGGACACCTGAAAGACTCGGTAAATCTGCTCAATTCTCTATCAAGTGGTAAAGAAATGGTAAACATTGCCCCAACCGGGAAAAAGGCAAACATTCTGCCTACCACTAACAGCCTGTAATCCCTCCCCTTTCCCCGCCAGGAGCAGGGGGTAAAACCCTTCGCTCACCAGATAGCTGAGCATGACGATGAGGAAATGCCGCTTCTGGGGCCACTTCAGTCCCCGTTTCCACAGGGGGTTGTCCCAAAAAAAGAGGCGCATGGTGTCCAGACACCACTGGAAGCGCTGCCGATAAACCCCCGCCAGAGTGGTTGGGGCCAGCCCCCGGGAGAGGGCATAGGGAAAGTAAATGGACTGCCAGCCCCGGCTCAGGAGCTCGTAAGAGGTGGTAAAATCCTCCACCAGGTTCCAGGTGGCAAAGCCGCCCATCTCCTCCAGGGCCTGGCGGCGATACACCACCCCGGAGCCGCAAGAGACCACAGCATTGGCCTGGTCGTTGCTCAATTGCATGGTCTCATAAAAGACCCGGTCGGCGTTATAAAATGGGTCGCCTTCGGGCAGGTAGAAGGACTGCCGGCTTTGCACGAAAGCCACTCGTTCCAGGTCGAAAAAGCCCACCAGTCGCTGGATAATCTCCGGGACCGGCACCTGATCCGCATCCAGTACCAGGATCAAGTCCCCCCGGCTATGCTGCAGGCCGAAATTGAGATTGCCGCTTTTGGAATCCCGCCAAGGCAGGCCCGAGCCCGGTCGGGATAGATAATGGCAGCCCAGGGACTCTGCCAGGCGGGCCACCTGCCGGGAGGCGCCATCGTCCAGGACGTAGACCTCCATGCCCTCGTAGGTGATGCGTTTGATGGCTTGGAGAGTCGTCTGGATGACTTCGAAGGGCTCGCTGGAGCAGGGCACAAAGATGTCCACGGTCCACCGGCGGTCGGGGTTCAGGCCCTCGGGCCGATGGCTCCTCCGGTGCCAGACATCAAAGACCAGCAGCCAGAGGAGCAGAAAGGAGAGAATCTCGGCTGTCAGGAAAAGGAGATAGGCGGCCGCACCGTGTCTGACAGTCAGGCGGCTGAGCCAAAAAAGATAGGTCAGGCCCAAGACCAGGGTCAGTAAGCAGAAGGCCTGGGCGCGGAGCCGGCGGGGGCGGTCTTGGAGGTCCAGATACCGTCGCTGGGGCGGGCGGCGCCAAAGGTCGGACCAAAGCAGCAAGGGTCCCCCCTTTAAAGGAAGCCACTTCCTAAGCTAATGCATCAGCAGGCTGGTCCGTGCCATCCCAATTACCTCCTTGGCCTGGCATGGTTGACGTTTTTAAAGATCCAACATTTTTTTTATTACCAAGTTTCTTAAAGCTTTGTAAAGCAATATTTTACGGAAATTTAATTTATAAAAATTTTCTATCGTCCCAAGGCAATTTAGCCGGTTTTCTCTGCGGGGCCCCCTTCTGCCCTAAATGGCGCCCCGCAGCCTGGCCCAGGCCAGGCCCAGATACTCATAAAAAACGATTTCTGCTGCCTGCCAGGCCACGCTGGTCGGAAAGAAGCTGCCGGGAGACCAACTGGCTGTCTGGCGCACCAGATGGCCCACGGGCGCCGCCACCGGCTCCAGACCCAGTTTGTGAAATATGGCTATGGCGCGGGGCATATGGGAAGCCGACGTCACTAAGAAAAATTTATCCCGGCCCAGCATCGGTTTGAGAAGGCGGGCCTCCTCCTCCGTGTCCCGGGAAGCGGATTCCAAAATGATGTCCCCGGGGTTCACCCCCATGATCTGCGCCACCCGGGCCATAACCTCAGAGTCGGGGACCGGATCGAAAACCGCACCGCCGGACAGAATGAGCTTGCGGCCTGGCCCGGCCTTATAAAGGCGCACCCCTTCCACCACGCGGACTAGCGTGGCAGACCCGATTTGGGAAGTAATGGGCATTTGGGGGTCGCTGTTGTGCCCCCCTCCCAAAACTACGACCCATTTGCCGGCCCGGGTGCCATCCGGCTCCGTTTGGCCGGCGGCCAAATCCGGCGCCGGCGGATACCTCTGTTCCAGCGGCCGCAAGGCCAGATTGGGGACGAAAGGAAAACTAAAGATTAATAGCAGGCCGGTGCCGACGCTCACCAGGATCTTGCCGGCCTTCTGCCGACGCGTGCACCACAGCAGGACCAGACCCAAAAGCAGCAGCTCCAGACACAGGGGCAAGGGAAAGAAGAACGGGGCGACGATTTTTTTGAGTAAAAACATGATCCTCACCTGGGGTAGGTTTCGTCATTGACTATCTATTGAAAATCACTGATTTTTAACCATCTCTTGAAAGGGGGGGGGATTTTCTTCCCCGGCGGCTGGCCGCTGTCGCCATGAACATTCAGCCTGCGCCGCACCGGCGGGACGCCTGTGTCACCAAATTTAACAGATTTTTCCAGGAGGTTTTTCTCGAAACTAAAAACTAAAAACTCGCAATTCTTTAAAGGCTTAAAGCCGGATAGCCCAGCAGGCGGTTGACTTCCTCCACCAGGTTGGCGGCAGGGGTGAGGCCCAGGTCCGGGGGCAGGGCCAGGACGGCTTCTTCCCGGGGGTCGAGGAAATGCAGGAAGGCCGGCACCGGCCCGCCATGGCGGCCCAGGATTTCTTTGAGTTTCACCAGTTGCTCCGGGGTGACGGTGGCGGCCTGGAGGCGCAGGTCCAGTCTCTCCGGCCAGGGCGGCAAGGCCATTTCCAGGGGGGCGATCTCCAGGGCCCGTAGTTTGGTGCCTTGCTCTTCCTGAATCACGGCGCCTTTCAGCCAGAGGGGGGCGCTGGGCTGCTGCAGCCATGGCCCCGCCCGTTCATAAACCTCCCCGAAGACCAGGACCTCGACGCTGCCGGCCAGGTCCTCCACCGTGAGAATAGCCAGGCGGCCGCCTTTCTTGCCGATCTTCTCCTTCAGGGAGGTAACCACCACGCCCAGGGCCACCTCCTGGGAATCGGGGATCTCGGCCAGGTCGGCGGTGGTGACCTTAACCCGGGCCTTGAGGAGGGCGCGGTGGGCGTCCAGGGGATGGCCGGAGAGGTAGACCCCCAGGGCCTCCTTTTCCCGGGCCAGTTTGACGGATTTATCCCAGGGCTCCGCCTCCGGCAGCCAGTCGTCGTCGTTTAAGGACACGGTCAGGCCGCCGAACATGGACATCTGTTTGTTGGCCTGCTGGCGCTTCAAGTTTTGGGTCTTTTCCAGGGCTTCGTCCAGGCCGGCCATGAGGCGGGAGCGCCGGGGCTGCAAGGGGTCGAAGGCCCCTGCCTGGATCAGGGACTCCAGGACCTTGCGGTTCACCTTGTTGAGGCTGATTCTCTCCAGAAAATCCCGGAAGCTCTCGAACCGGCCCGGGCCCCGGGCCTCCAGGATCTCCTGGATGGCCCCCAGGCCGACGTTTTTCACCCCGGACAGGCCGTAGCGCACCTTGCCCTCTTCCACGGTGAAGTCCCGGTCGCTCCGGTTGATATCCGGCGGCAGCAGTTCGACCCCCTGGTCCCGGGCCTCCATGATATGTTTCGCCAGGGCCGTGGTGTTGTTGATTTCGCTGTTTAAGACCGCGGCCAAAAACTCCAGGGGATAGTGGGCCTTGAGATAGGCGGTCTGATAAGCCACCAGGGCATAGGCGGCGCTGTGGGACTTGTTGAAGCCGTAGCCGGCGAATTTCTCGATCAGATTGAAGAGTTCCGTGGCCCTGGCCTTGGCCACCCCCCGGGTTACCGCGCCGGAGACAAACCGGTCCCGCTGGGCCGCCATCACCGCCGGATCTTTCTTGCCCATGGCCCGGCGCAAAAGATCGGCTTCCGCCAGGGAGAAGCCCGACACCACCGCGGCGATCTGCATCACCTGTTCCTGATAGAGGATTACCCCGTAAGTCTCCCTGAGGGTGGGCTCCAATTGGGGCAGGAAATACTCCACCCGGGCCTCGCCGTGCTTGCGCCGGACATAATCGTCGTGCATGCCGGTTTCCATGGGGCCTGGCCGGTAGAGGGCCACCAGGGCGATGATGTCCTCAAAGACGGTGGGCTTCAAGCGCACCATCAGGGCGCGCATTCCTTGACTCTCCAACTGGAAGACTCCGGCGGTGTTGGCGGCCTGCAGCAACTGGAAGGTGGCGGCGTCATCCAGCGGAATGATATGAATATCGAAATCGGCCAGGTGATTCTTTCTGATCAGCCGCACCGCCTGGTCGATGACCGTCAGGGTCCGCAGGCCCAGGAAGTCGAACTTCACCAGGCCCACCTTCTCCACCCCCTTCATGTCGAACTGGGTGACCAACTCACCCTTGTTGCCTTTGTAGAGGGGCAGGTATTCGATCAGGGGACGGTCGGCGATGACCACCGCCGAGGCGTGGGTGGAGGCGTGCCGGGGCAGCCCCTCCAGCACCGCGGCGACATCCAGCACCTCTTTAACCGCGGGGTTGTTGTCCCGGAGCTCCCGGAGCCGCGGCTCCATCTGCAGGGACTGCTCCAGGGTGACGTTCAATTTTTCCGGCACCAGCTTGGCGATCTTGTCCACTTCCGCATAAGGTACTTCCAGGGCCCGGCCCACGTCCCGGATCACCTGGCGGGTCTTCATGCTGCCGAAGGTGGTGATGTGCGCCACGTTCTGCCAGCCGTAGGTCCGGGAGACGTAGTCGATGATCTCGCCCCGGCGCTCGTAGCAGAAGTCCACGTCGATATCCGGCGGGCTGACGCGCTCGGGGTTAAGGAAGCGTTCAAAGAACAGGCCGTAGGCCAGGGGGTCCAGATCGGTGATCCTCAGGGCATAGGCTACCAGGCTCCCGGCGGCGGAGCCCCGGCCGGGCCCCACGGGGATCCGCTGCTGCCGGGCGTAATTGATGATATCCGCCACCACCAGAAAATAGCCGGCAAACCCCATCTTCACCAGGATGTCGATCTCGTATTCCAGGCGCTGCCAGTAGGCCTCCTCCGCCTGGCGGGGATGGCCGGCGGGGGAACCCAGGCGGGCCTTGAGCCCTTCCCGGGCCCGCTCGGCCATGAGGGACTCCATGCTCTGGCCCGCGGCCTGGTGGTAGACCGGGAAGCGGTAGGTGCCCAGGTCCAGGGTAACGTCGCAGCGGGCCGCGATCTCCCCGGAAGCGGCCAGGGCCGCCGGGTGCGGGATGGACCGGGCCATTTCGGCGGGGCTTTTGAAGTAGAGCTGGTCGGTCTGGAACTTCATGCGCCCGGCGCTGTTCACCGTCCGGCCCGTCTGGATGCAGAGCAGCGCATCCTGGGCCTTGGCGTCTTCGGGCTTGAGGTAATGCACGTCATTGGTGGCCACCAGAGGAATCCCCCAGCGGGGCGCCAGCTCGAACAGGGCTTCATTCACCTTGAGCTGCTCCGGCAATTCGTTCGCCTGGACCTCCAGGTAGAAGCGCCCGGGGAAGATCTCGGCGTATTCCCGGGCCGCGGCCTCGGCCCCTTCGGGGTCGTCGTTGGCCAGGCGCTGGGCCACCTTGCCGTGCAGACAGGCGGACAGGGCGATCAGGCCGCCGTTCAACTCTTTAAGGAGCTCCAGATCCACCCGGGGGCGGTAGTAAAAACCCTCCAGGTGGGCCCGGGTCACCAGCTGGATGAGGTTTTTGTAACCCTGGTTATTTTCCGCCAGCACCACCAGGTGGTTATTGTCCCCTTTGCCGCCTTTGCGGTCCTGGCGGGACCCCGGGGCCACGTAGAGCTCGCAGCCGAGAATCGGCTTGATACCCGCGGCCTTGGCCTTCTGGTAAAAATCCAGGACCCCGAAGAGCGAGCCGTGGTCGGTGATGGCCACCGCATTCATCTCGAAGGCCGCCGCCTGGACCAACAGATCCTTGACCCGGGCGGCGCCGTCCAGCAGGCTGTAGGCGGTATGCACGTGCAGATGGACAAACTGGGACTCGGACATAGGCTCCCTGTCTAAAAACTTAACCTTATAGAATTATAACAAAAAATATGTAAAAGAGGGAATTTGGTTTCTGTTTACCAAGCACTACGATGCTTTACGTTCTGCCGGGCTGGAGACCTGTAGGGTGCGCCCTGCGCACCAATAATGGTGGCACAGGTTTCCAACCTGTGCCTCACAGGCCGGAGGCCTGTGCCACTAATTCAGGGTTCCGGCTATCATACCTCGAATAGCCGGCCCGGGGCAAGGAGGAAGTGGGGCTGATCAACCAGCCTTTTCCGCCGGCTTTTTCGTCCGGCGCTGCGTCCCTTCCTTCCGTCCCAGGGCCTCAGCCAGAACCGCGGTCACCAGGGTGTTCATGCTCACGCCTTCTTGTCTGGCCCTGGCCACCAGGCGGGCATGGAGACTTTTGGGTAGGCGTTGCACAAACTTGCCGCTCGGCCCCTCCCCCGGCTGGGGAATGGGGTCGCCCCATTTCTCTGCCGCTCGAAGCCAGGCGGCTTCGGCGTCCGCCCCATTGCCGATGGCCTCTTCAATGGTCTCGCCGTCTGACATGCATCCCGGCAAATCGGGGAAGGTTATCAGATAACCACCGCCCTCTTCGGCAGTCAAGGGTCTAATTTCAAAGGGATATTTGGGTAATGCCATGACTAATTCCTTCGAACCCGGTCCACGAGTTCCACAAATTTCTTGATATAAGGCGGTTTGATGGGCCGAGAAGCCGGCACGCTCAGATGCTCCCCCTCAGGATGACGGAATACCACGTGACTAGTGCCTTCATGATCCCAAACGATGCCGTAATGGTCAGCCAGATTCTTCAAATCCTCGATCCGCCAATCCCGGGGATTTCGGCGCATCTTCGCCAAGGTTTTGTCCGCCTGAACCATATTTTATGATACTACATTTAGTATTGATATCAAGGAGAATAAACTTCTCCTAATGCCTCGGATAAAGACTCTAGGCGCTATATCCCATGGTTGTAAGAAGTTGCTCTTTGAGGAAAGGCTTCCTTGACAATCCCGGCCCCAAGATAATAATATGAAACATTTGGAAATTTCAGTAATCTCTGGCGGTCTGTTGACGGCACCTCACGAAAATATCTCATTATCCCCGAGGGAGGGAGGAAGAACATGAGGCAAACAGAGGGCATCCGGTATCTGGCGGTAGTACTGCTGGTCCTGTTCCTGGCTGGCTGTTCCGAGACTTACGCCTATCTCCCTTCCGTGGGCAAGCCGGCCCCGGCCCCGGGGACTGAGGCCCCGCCGGCGCCGGCGGCCGAGCCCGCCCCGGCGGTGGAAACTCCGGCTCCCAGGCCGGACCTGAACCAGCAGGTCCAGAGCCTGGAGGCCCGGGTGCAGCAAATGGAGAACCGGCTGGCGCAGATGGAAACCCGCCCTTCCGCCCCCAGCGCCGCGGCGGTGAAGGCCAAGGAGCGCCCCAGCGCCACCCCGACCCCGGCGCCGGCGCCGGCGCCGACCGCCTCTACCGATAAGGTCTATGCGGAGGGGCTGCGCCTCTACCAGGCCAAAAAATTCGCCCCGGCCCGGACCAAGTTCTCCCAGTATCTGAAAGAGCAGCCCAAAGGCCCCAAGGCCCCGGAGGCCCGCTATCACCTGGCCGACAGCTTTTATCAAGACGGCAAATACCAGGAGGCCGCGGTGGAATTCAATAAACTGGCCAGCCAGTCCCCCAAGAGCATCCTGGCCCCCGCCGCCATGCTGCGCCAGGCCCTGTCTTATCAGAATTTGCATCAGACCGCCTCTTATCGCAGCACCTTGACTAAACTGGTCCAGGCCTACCCCAAGAGCCCCGAAGCCAAGGAGGCAGGAAAATGGCTCAAGGAAGGCAAAAAGGAGGCCCCCGCCAAGGCCCCGGTGAAGACCGTACCCAAACCGGAGTAACGGAAAAAACCCGGCCGGTCCTTTTAAAGGATGACTTTAGGCTATCGACGTCTTAAGTTGGTTGATAAGCTTCAGCAGCAGCAACGGCGATCAGCTCATTCAAGACCTTACCTCCAGATAGATGTCATTCTGAACGAAGCGCAGCATCTCGAGGTTCATCTTTATTTCGCTCCCCAGCTCTGCTGGGGGATTATTACTTAGCGGCAAAGTTGCCGATGGATTAACTCAACATGCTGAAATTTATTCGGAAATATTCGCGGTCCTGGTTTATCTGGCTGTTTCTCGGGGCCATCATCGCGGTCTTCGTCTTATGGGGGGTCGGCGGCTTTGAGTCGCGCCGCTTCCAGGAAGTAGCCACAGTCAACGGCCAGCCCATCCTGTTCACCGCCTACCAGCGGCAATTTACGGAAATGGTGAAGCAGTACCAGGAGCAGAACCGGGGCGAATTGACCGAAGAGATGGTCAAGGCCATGCGCCTCAAGGAAGCAGCCCTGAACCGCTTGATTGATGAAGCCCTCATTATCCAGGCGGGGGAGCGCCTGGGGCTCCAGGTGACCGATGCCGAACTGCGGCGGCAGATCCAGAGCTATCCTTTCTTCCAGAGGGACGGCAAGTTTGATGAAAAAACTTATTTCATGCTGCTGTCCCGGAATCATCTGAATAGCGCCGACTTCGAGGAACAGGAGCGCCAGCGTCTCCAGCTGAAGAAGATCATCGAAGAACTGGGGTCCCTGGCCAAGGTTTCCGACGCCGAAATGCAGGAGATGTTTCGCCTGGGCAAAGAGGCGGTTAAGGTCAGCTACCTTGCTGTCACTCCGGATAAGTTCATGGCCAAACAGCATCCCAGTGAGGCCGACATCTCCCGCTTTTACCAGGAGCACCAGGCGGAGTTTAACCTGCCCTCCAAGGCCCGGGTGAGCTATTTTATTTTCCGCACCCAGGATTTCCAGGATAAGGTAAAAATCTCCCCCGCCGAAGTGGAAGGCATCATCAAGGAACACCCGAGCGAATACGCTCGCCCCAAGGTGATTCGCGTCCGCCAGATACTTCTGGCCCTGCCGCCCAAAGCCGACCCCAAGGAGCGGGAACGCCTGAGCCAGCAGGCCCAGGAGATTCTCGGGAAATTGCGGGGTGGGGAGGACTTCGCCCAACTGGCCAAGGGCCAATCCCAGGACCCGGGCAGCAAGGACAAGGGCGGGGACCTGGGCTATGTCCAACGGGGCCAGCATCCCCCGGAATGGGACCGGGCCGCCTTTGCCCTGAAATCCGGGGAAGTGGGCCGGGCCGACACTCCCCAGGGCATCTATGTGCTCAAAGTGGAGGAAGTCAAGGAAACCGAGAAGATGCCGGACGCCGAAGCCAAGGTGACCCAGCGCCTCAAGCAGGAGCGAGCCAGAACCATGGCCCAGGAGGCGGCGAGAGAGGCCCGCACGGCCCTGTCGCAAGGGACGGCAGCCGAGGTGGCCAAGAAGTATGGCGTCAGTCTGAAAGAAACCCCCTTAATTGGCCTGCAGGATCAGGTCCCGGACCTGGGCCCGGCGCCGGCCTTCAACCAGGCGGCCTTGCAGCTCAAACCCGGGGAGACGAGCCGGGTGGTGGACCTCCCCAACGGCTTCGCGGTCATGAAGTCCCTGGAATACCAGGCGGAACACGTACCGCCCCTGGAGCAGATCAAGGATAAGGTGGCCCAGCAGGTGAAGAAGCAAGGGGCCCTGAAGGAGGCGGATCAGGAGGCGACCCGGTTGGCCGACCGCCTCAAGAAGGGGGAAACCCTGGCTCAGGTGGCGGCTGCGTCTGGCCTGCCCGTCAAAGAGAGCAATTTTTTTACCCGGTTTGAGGGCCTGGAAGGCCAGCGGCAGGCCGAGGCCTTGACCAGCGCCGCCTTTCTCCTGTCGAAAGAACACCCCTATCCCGACAGCCCGCTCCTTTGGCAGGAGAAGTACTATATCTTGGCCTTCAAGGAACGGCGGCCTGCCGATATGGCCGAGTTCCAGAAAGAGCGGGATAAGATGCTGAGCCAATTCCTCGAGCAAAAGAAGCAGGAGCTGATTTATGCCTGGCTGGACGCCGAGCGGCGCCAGGCCAAGATTAAGGTTTATGAGTTGCCTTGAGCAGCTCTCCGAATGACCTTACCAGGTTGGGCTCTCTAGATAAATTTGCGCCGGTACGAGGACACCGCAGCAATGGAAGCCAAACAGTTTAGCAAAACCGCTATGGGCACGGCTTTTATGCGCGCTTACCATGCCACCCACGACCATCCCAAAATCTTCGATGATTTCCTGGCGCATCGCCTGATAACGGAGGTAGAACACCGGTACATGGAAGCGCGCCAAATCGAGTTGTTCCAACGGGTTGATCCGGCCCGGGCCGCGTTATGCCCTGATCAGGCGAGCGCCCTGGCGTGCTGGATGCAGACCTGGGCTCCTCCTCCCATCACCCTCGGCCGGGCGCGCTATGCGGAAGACATCCTGGAGCAGGCCGTACAACAGCAGCAAGTACAGCAGTATGTGATCCTCGGGGCCGGGATGGATACCTTTGCCTTGAGGCGCCCGGATTTGCTGGAGCGGCTGCAGGTATTCGAGGTCGACCATCCCGCCACCCAGGCCCATAAGCGCCGTCGCCTCCTGGAAATAAGCCAGGAGCCTCCGGCCCAACTCCATTTCGTGCCGGTGGATTTCAGTCGGGAGAACCTGGCCGACGCCCTGAGGCGCTCAGCGTATGACCCGCAGACTCCAAGTTTCTTTAGCTGGCTGGGCGTCACCTATTATCTGACCCGCGCCGCGGTGTTCGCCACGTTGTGCGCCCTCGCCGAGGTTGCTCCTGCGGGTAGCGCGGTCATCTTCGATTATCTGGATACCGACGCCTTTGTCCCCGAGAAAGTGGCTAAACGCGTGCAAATCATGATGGATAACGTGCGGCGGTTGGGAGAACCGATGATAACCGGCTTTGACCCGGCCACGCTCGCCTCCGACCTTGCAGCCATTGGCTTAAGTCTCTGCGAGGATCTGGGCCCCGCCGACATCGAAGCGCGTTTCTTTGCGGGGCGCCCGGATGACTATCATGCCTCTGAGCATGCCCGCTTTGCCTGGGCGGTGGTCGCCTAAAAGGCCCCACCTGGCGGGAAGAGCGGTTAACGAACACGGTTGGTCTTGCAGCGAGGATCTGGTCCCTTTTCCCCAAGGGCGCGGGAAATATCTGGCGGCGCCCGGCCCTGGTTGTGATAAAATTTCACCAGAGCCCTTGGGAATAGTCAAATTGCCGTCCAGCCCGGCAGCCTGGGCGTCTTGCCTGTGCCGGCGCCGGCTCCAGCAGTTTTCATGGTTTCGGGTGGCCAAAGATTCATCAGCCCGGCCCTGAGAGGAGGAGACATGTTTCAAGGTTCATTCGATTTTCTGGCGAGCCCTTTCACCGAAATAGGGCTTTTAATCATACTGCTCATAGCTTTTTTCCATCTCCGCAAAGATCCTCGCGTGGTGGCTTCGGGTGTGAGGTTGGTGCGAACTCTCGCCTTAACCGTGGTTTTCGTTTATTTCGTGTTCGTCTGGGTCAGCGCCATCAATCCCACCCTGAGGGCTATCAGCATCTTCGGGATGTTGGTCATCAACCTGTTCATGGCTTATAATCTGCTGCTGGCCTTCCTGGAACGGCCGTACCGGGACCCTCTGAAGATGATGACCCAGGAGCCGGATAGGCATGAAATCATCCATGATGTCTGGCACAAGGGAAAAAGATACTATTATTTCCGCTATTTCTGGTCTTCCCTGTTCAGCGGCGCCCACCCCTTTCATTTCCTCCATGACCTGGCCACCGATCGGGTTCGGGATGACATCAAGGACACCCTGCGGCACTACGGGATCGAACAAAAGACGATTACCGTCGGCATGATGGCGGGCTATTTGAAGAGCGAGATCGCCTGCGACCAAACCATGCCGGTGGACTTTAAGGATGTGATGGTAAAGGCCATCGACGATTTTGCCCAGCACCCCTGGATTCAGGAACGGGGCAATGAATTCCTGCGGTTGGCCACGGAAAGGCCCGAGGACTTGCACTTTCCCGAATGGATGGATAAATTCGAGACCTGCGTCAAGACTTACAAATGAAAAACCCTTGCCTAAAACTATTAGACCCTGCCAAAGATTTCTGCTGCCGGTTCAGCCGTCGGTAAGCCGGGTGCTGCTTTACCAGCCGGAGGAATGATGGAACCGGTGTCAATTACGGAAATTACTTCCCGGGTTGCGGCCCTGCAACGGGCCCTGGCCGAACATAACTTCGACCTGGCCCTGGTCCACCAGGGCGCCGACCTGTTCTACTATACGGGTACGCTGGTGGACGGCTTCCTGGCGCTGTCGCCCCAGGTCAGTCCCGTGCTCCTGGTGCGCCGGCCCCAGGACGGGCCGAGGCGGCCCCGCCCGCCTGGCCCCAAATTTTTTATAAGGATATCAAGGAACTACCGGAGATCCTGGCGCGCGCCGGGCTCAAGCCCCAGGGGGCGGTGGGCCTGGAACTGGACGTCATGCCGGCCGCGTTTTATCAAAGGCTGCAGGAGAAACTCTTCCCGCAGCAGCCCATTCTGGATGTCTCTCCCCTGATCCGGCGCCAACGCATGGTCAAGAGCCCCTTTGAAATTGAGCAACTGCGCCGGGCCGCGGCCATCATCGATCGGGCCTATGAGCAGGTGCCGGAAATAATCAAGCCGGGAATTTCTGAACTGGAGCTCTCCGCCGCCCTGGAATATCGGCTCCGGCTCCTGGGCCATCAGGGACTGGTCCGGGTGCGCAACTGGGACCTGGATCTTTTTTATGGGCACGTCCTCTCCGGGACCGCGGGACTGCACCCCGCCTATACCGACACCCCCAGTGGCGGTCTGGGCTTCAGCCCCGCCTTTCCCCAGGGGCCGTCGTTGAAGAAGCTGGCCGCGGGTGAGCCCATCAGCATCGACCTGGTCGCCTGCGTCAACGGTTACCTGGTGGACATGACTCGGATGTACGCCCTCGGGTCCCTGCCGGATCGGGCCTGGCAAGCCTGGGGACTGGTGCAGGAACTGCACCAGACCTTTCAGCAGGAGGCCCGGCCGGGAGTAACGCCTGGCCAACTCTTTCACCGCCTGTGGGACCTGGTCCGGGCCCGTGGGTTGCAAGACTGTTTCATGGGTACGGGCCCCGACCGGGTGAACTTTCTGGGCCACGGGGTGGGGCTGGAGCTGGACGAATTTCCCTTCATCAGCGCCCGCTTTCCCTATCCCCTGGCGGAGAACGTAGTGCTGGCCATCGAGCCCAAGTTCTTCCTGCCGGAGATCGGCATGGTGGGCCTGGAGGATACCGGGGTCATCACCACCGCCGGGGTGGAGTGGCTCACTCGCAGCCCCCGGGATCTCATGATTATTTGAACCTCTGGATCAAATCATTTGCCGGGGGCAATATTCCCTTGACCACCAAAGCACTTAAGTGTTAACAAATTAGTTATAATAATATATTATTTATACAGTATGATCCGGGATGGTCGGAAGAGAGGTAGTTAATCAGAGGAACCCGACATTAACTGAGATGAACCTCAAAAAATATTTCATCCCCCTAATAGCCCTTTTCCTATTGGCGGCCTGGCCGCTGTCGATCGCGGCGGCAGAGCCGGGAATTATTTGGGGCGGACCCCCACAGGTGAAGCAGGTGGCCCTCACCTTCGATGACGGCCCCTCGCCCCGCTGTACTGCGAAAATTCTGTCCTTGCTGAAGCAATATCAGGCCCATGGGACTTTCTTCGTCCTGGGGGCCCACGTGGAACGCTATCCCTGGCTGGTGCAGGCCGCCATCCGGGATGGCAACGAGGTGGGCAACCACAGTTTCGCTCATCCCCGCCTCACCAAGAGCAGTGAGCTTTCCCGGGAACAAGAACTGGAGCGCACCGCCCTGGACCTGGAGCTGTTGGGGTATCGCCCGGACCATCTCCTGTTTCGCCCGCCGTTCAGCGCCTATGACGGCCGGCTGGTGGCTTACCTGGCCCACACCCATCGCCAGATGGTGTTGTGGGGCATCGACTCCGGCGACTGGCGCGGCCTGCCGCCGGCGGAGATTGTCCACAATGTCCTGGACCGGGTGCGTCCCGGGGCCATCATCATTTTTCATGACTGCGATGAAAAGGAGCAGGCCGACCGGCGCCCCACCGTGGAGGCCTTGAAGATCATCCTGCCGGCCTTGCAGGCGGCCGGCTACCGGATGGTCACGGTTTCGGAACTCGTGGCCGGGGGAGATGCCGCGCCGCGCTCTTCAAGCCAATCGGCGCCCCGCCTGAAACAACCAGGAAAACCGCGCCTCGATCCCGCCGGGAAGAAAACTATTTCCGGTTCGTTATGATAATGCGAGGCCTCATCTCGGCGCTGATATCCATAAGCCTTGATTCTTCTCGCCTAGTTACCAAATAATCCCAACAAGTTAGATCACTAGTTGCCGATCTGCGCGCGGCCGTTGCGCCTCCTCCTGACGAAATCCTTTAAGAAAAATCAATAACTAGCCGAATTAAGGAAATATCCTTGCCAGCGGCTACCTTTTCTAAACCCCTCTGGCAAGGCCTTGGCGTCCGGCAAAATTCTGATCTGCCGTTAATTCGTTCCCAAGCTCCCGCGTGGGAACACCAATTTGCCTCAAGCTCTGACGATAACATCGTGATGTTCAAGAATAATTATAAGATTATTCTGGTCGCCCTGATGGTTGGGGCCCTTGCCTGGATGGTCGATGTCATATTCGATCTCTTTTCCCAACCTTACAAGCCATTCCTGGATCTGTTGCTCTCCGATCGCTCTCCTTATGAATTTTATGAGCGCCTGCTCTTCTCGATTTTCGTCACAGTTTCCGTCGTCTTCGTTCCCTTGAAAACCGTTGCGCTTCATCAGAAAGCCAAGGAGGCCCTCTGGCAAGGCGAACGCCTGCTGGAGAGTATTCTTGACAGCATCCAGGAAGGCTTGATCATCTTAGACCGCGAGTTCAATATCGTCCGGATCAACCCGGTAGCGGCCCGCTGGTATGACTACGCCTCGCCCCTGGTGGGTCGCAAGTGTTACGAAGCTTTCAAGGGACTTGCGTCGCCCTGCCCTGACTGTCCCGCCGTCAGGGCCATGGAGTCAGGGAAAGCCGCCCACGAGGTCGTGCCCAAGCCGGGACCCGGTGGGCAAGAGGTAGGCTGGCTGGACCTCTATGCCTATCCCTTGGTGGATGCGGCGACGGGTGAAAGGAACGGCGTCGTCGAATTTGCCCGGGATATCACGCAAAGCCGGCAAACGCAGGAGGCCTTACGAGAGAGTGAAACCAGATACCGGCTGCTGGTAAATAATATTCCGGCCGTGGTTTTCAAAGGTTATGGGGATTGGCGCGTCCAATTTGTCGACCACAAGATCGAGGAATTGACCGGATACCACCAGGACGAATTTAACTCCGGCCGGCTGAAATGGTGCGACCTGATTCTGCCGGAAGACCTGGAGGCGGCGCAAAAGTTATTTGTTCAAGCCTTAAAAACCACCCGGTCCTATACCAGAGCGTACCGCATCAAGCGGAAGGACGGCGGGATCATCTGGATTCAAGCCCGGGGCCAGATAATTTGTGATCTCGCCGGGAAGATTGACTATGTCAGCGGAGTCTTTTTCGACATCACCGAGTCCAAGCAGGCCGAAGAGGCGGTCGCGCGGCTCGCCTCCTTCCCGCAATTAAACCCGGACCCCGTCCTGGAACTGGATTCTTCTTCCGGCCGCATCACTTATTGCAACCCTGCGGTCATCCAGGCTTTGGAAAAATTGGAGGTTTCGGAGGGGCCACAGGCCTTTTTACCCCCGGACATGGACCAAATCCTGAAAACCCCGGAGGAAGAAAATGTTAGCCGCTTCTATCGGGAAGTGCAGATTAAAGAGGCGGTGTTTGCAGAGAACATCGAATTTGTGCCGCATTATCAGGTAACCCGCATTCGCGCCTTCGACATCACCGAGCACAAACGGGCGGAAAACGCCCTGCGGAAAAGCCAGGCCAGCCTGGCGGAGGCCCAGCGTCTGGCCCATTTGGGAAATTGGGAGTGGCAGATCCGGAGTAACGAAGTCCTCTGGTCTGATGAAGTTTACCGCATCCTGGGCCTGCCGCCCAGAGGTTCTGCGCCGTCATTCGAGGCCTATCTGACCGCCGTGCATCCCGATGACCGCCCCCTGGTGAGAAAGGCCTTTAGTAACGCTTTGTACCATGACAAGCCTTATGGAATCGTACATCGGATCATCCGGCCCGATGGCTCGCAGCGCTTTGTCCATGACCAGGGAGAGGTCTTTGTCGACGATTCCGGCCAGGCCGTCAGGATGATGGGCACGATGCAGGATATCACCGAGAGCAAGCTGGCCCAGGAGAGCTTGGCGGAGAGCGAAAGGCGCTATCGGCTCCTGGCGGAACACGTCACCGACGTCATCTGGACCATGGATTTGCAAATGAACCTCACCTTTGTCAGCCCCTCCATCCAGTGGCTCACCGGTTACGACGCCAGGGAGTGTCTGGGTTTATCCCTGGAGCGGATGCTTACCCCTGCTTCTCAGGAGTTGGCCCGAACCAAGCTACAAGCAGAGCTGGCTCTGGAGGGGGATTTTAGGGACCCGGGTAGATCGGTGACCCTGGAATTGGAGATGCTTCGCCAAGACGGCTCCACCATTTGGGTCGAAGTCAAGGCCTCCTTATTGCGGGATGACCAGGGGCGGCCGGTAGGCATCCTGGGGGTGAGCCAGGGACATTTCGGCCCGGCGAAAGCTGGAGGCGGAGTTGCAGCAAGCGCAGAAAATGGAAGTGGTGGGACGCCTGGCCGGGGGCGTGGCCCATGATTTCAATAATCTGCTCACCGCCATCCTGGGCTACAGTGAGATCTTGCTGGCCAACCTCGACGTTCGGGATCCGGCCTTCCAGGACGCTACGGAAATCAAGAAAGCCGGGGAACGGGCCGCCCTGCTGACCCGGCAGCTCCTGGCCTTCAGCCGCCGCCAGGTGCTGCAGCCCAAATCCCTGCTGCTCAACCTGGTGGTCGAGAATCTTGCCAAGATGCTCAAACCGCTCATTGGCGAAGATATTGCGCTGGAGCTCATTTCCGGCCCCGATTTAGGGAGGGTGATGGTCGACCCGGGCCAGATTGAGCAAGTCATCCTGAACCTCACGGTGAATGCCAGGGATGCCATGCCCCGGGGCGGCAAGCTCACCATTCAGACGGCCAATGTGGCACTGGATGAAGCTTACTCCCAGGGACATGCCGAGGTGCGCCCCGGCCCCTACGTGCTGCTGGCGGTGACCGACACCGGGTGTGGCATGGATACCGCCACCCGATCCCATATCTTCGAACCCTTCTTCACCACCAAAGAAATGGGCAAAGGCACCGGCCTGGGTCTGTCCATGGTCTATGGCATCGTCCATCAAAGCCACGGCCACATCTGGGTCTATTCCGAGCCCGGTCAAGGGATCCACCTTCAAGATCTATCTCCCCAGGGTGACGGCCAAGGCCGAATCCGCCTTGCCTGGTCGCGTCGCCGCAGGCGACTCCCCAGGGCCATGAGACCATCTTGCTGGTGGAAGACGATGACGGCGTGCGGCAGATAGCCGGCCGGATTCTCAGGCGGAGCGGCTACCAGGTCTTGGAGGCCCGGGATGGCCCCCAGGCCCTGCAAATCTGCCGGGAGCACCGGGGTGACATTCACCTGGTGTTGACCGACCTGGTAATGCCCGGGATCAACGGACGTGATTTGGTGCTCCGCCTGGCCTCCCTCCGCCCGGGGATCAAGGTGGTTTTTATGTCCGGATATGCCGAAGACTATATTTTTGAACAAGATGGGTTAGACACGGGCCTCGAGTTCATCCAAAAACCCTTCGAAGCCCAGGCTCTGACCCGCAAAATCTGGGAACAGCTGCACTCCTCCTGATGGCGAGGACTCTCCGCGGCCCTTCCCCTATCGACTTTCCGCCAGCCGCCAGCCTGGGCCCGCTAAAGTTTCCCGACCCGGACTAAATGGACCTCCAGCCGCATTGCTATGGCCCCGCTGATGAGTTAATATTATCTAGTAAGTGTTTTCGAATCGTTTCCATCCCCGGCACCGCGTTACCGGAGGCTGCCCGGTGACGGCGGTCCGGATCGCCCTACCGGCCTGCACCTGGCGGCTTTAAGGGGCGGCCTGGAGGATTTAGCCAACGTGACCACGATGTCCTTCCTGGAACATCTGGAGGAACTGCGCAAGCGCCTTATTGTCTCCCTCTTCGCCCTGGTAATCGGCATGGCGATTGCGTGGCCCCTGGTGCCCACGGTCCAGAAATATATCACCCGGCCTCTGAACGAGCCATCCATCACCCAACAATGGTACTACTCCCTGGAAACCTTCCTGCTCCGGAAATTTCCTGATGCCGCCAAGGGTTTTGGCCTGGAGAAGCCGGAGGTGCCCAAGATCACGCCCCATAAATTGAACTACATGGCCCCGCTGGAGCCGTTTTTCGTCCAGATGAAGATCTCCATGATCACCGGTCTGGCCCTGGCCTTTCCCATGATCCTCTACCAGTTGTGGCTCTTTTTCGCCCCGGCCCTTTACCCCAAGGAAAGAAAGGTCATCCTCCTCTTCATTCCCATCGGTACGGTGGCCTTTTTCCTGGGAGACCTATTTTTCCTCAATCTGGTCTGGCCGCTGATCATCTCCTTTTCCCTGCGGTATGAAAGTGAATTCCTCTTCTCCATGCTCAATCTGACCCATTTTGTTAACTTCTGCGTGCGCCTGCTGCTGTTGTTCGGCTTGATTTTTGAGTTGCCCCTGATCTTGATCATCCTGGCTCGCACCGGGATCGTGCAGGTGGATTTCCTGCGCCGGCAGCGGAAGCTGGCCCTTTTGCTCAGCGCCGTGGTGGCCGCCTTCCATGCCGACGTACTGACCATGATGGCCATCGCCATTCCTATTTATCTCATGTACGAACTCTCTATTCTGGGGGTCCGTCTGTTTGGCCGGCCCGGCCCGGTGGAGGATACGGCAGCAGAATCGGTCCCGGCGGAAACGGGACTCGGCCCCCCTTCGGCCTCCTGAGGCCTTCTCAGCTTAACCATGCTCTGGTGGGGCGGGGCTCCGTGTCCGCCCAAGGTCGGCGGCCGGAGACGGACGCCCCTCCTGACAATCGGTACCATTTTGGTTGACAGAATCGGGGACTTGTCGATATATAGAACGCTTAGCAGCATGGTAATCAAAAGGTTCCCGCATGGTCAGTGAAATTAAAGAACCGGGCAGCAACGCCCCGACCGAACCCGAAAAACCCAGAAGTTGGCTGGGCCAGCTGTTGAGCCGCGTCGCCGGCTGGCTGAGTGGGCACGAATACCACTACGCCGGGTACCTTCCCAGCACTCCCGGTTTTTTATTGCGCTATACCCTGGACCCCTTTTTTTCCCGGGTCACCGTCAATCCCCGGCACCTGGAGCGTCTCAAAGAACTGTCCCAAAAAGGCGCGGTGGTCTATGCCCTGAAGTATCGCAGCCACCTGGATTTTCTCTTTTTTAACCGTCGCTACCAGAAGCTCGGGGTCCTGGCCCCGGAGGTGGCCTTCGATCTCAACCTCTGGATGTGGCAGCCCTTCTCCCATCTGGTGCAGATCATCTCCGCCACCCTCAATCATTTTACCCGCCGCCGGGCCTGGCCCAATCCCTTCCAAGACAGCTACTTCTTGAAGACCCTAAAGGATCGGCGCGGCTCCCTCCTGTTCCTGGTGGACCAGGTGGGCTTCCGGCAGCGGTTCCTCAAGCCCAGGGAAGACCCCATCCGCCACCTCCTGGAACTCCAGGCACAGTTGGACTTCCCCATCTTCCTGGTGCCCCAGATGGTGATCTATGAGAAGGCGCCAATGCGGGAAGACAAAGGCTTGCTGCAACTATTTTTCGGCGACGTGGAAAACCCCGGGAAGTTGCGAAAGCTGGTCCTCTGCTTCTTCAAGGCCAAGCAGGCCGTGGTGGAAGTGGCCGAGCCCGTTAATCTCCAGGAAGCCCTGGCTGCGGCCCCCCAAGACGGCCGTCTGCGGGAGATGGCGCAGGATATTCGTCGGGAGCTGATCCAGCGCATCGACCTCAAGCGCCGGATGATTACCGGGCCGGTGATCAAATCCCGGGAGGAGGTCATGGAACTAACCCTCACCGACCCCGCCCTCACCCGGGCCATGGAGCACCTGGCCGAAACCGAAAAGAAAAAGCTCTATAAAATCAAGAAGGACGCCCAGGACTATTTCTGGGAGATCTCGGCGGATTGGAACCAGTTTTGCATCAGTGGGATGATCCATGTCGTCACCTGGTTGTCGAAGCACCTCTTCGACGGCATCGCCTTCGATACCGAAGGTTTCGAGCGGGTTAGGGAGGCGGGCCAGCGGGGCAGTCTCATTTTCGTTCCCTGCCATAAAAGCCATCTGGACTACCTCATCCTCAACAACCTGATTTACCAGCACCACATGCACCCGCCCCGCATTGCCGCGGGCAAAAACCTGTCATTCTGGCCTTTGGGTCCCATATTCCGGGGCTCCGGGGCCTTTTTCATCCGCCGCCGCTTCCTGGGGGGCAAACTTTATGCCGAGGTGCTCTACACCTATATCAAGACCCTCATCCGCAGCGGTTACAACCTCGAGTTTTTCATCGAAGGAGGCCGGAGCCGCACCGGCAAGCTGGTGCTCCCCAAACTGGGCCTCTTGAACATGATCCTCCGGGCCTATGAGGAAAAAGCCGCGCCCGATCTCCTGTTTGTCCCCACCTTCATCGGCTATGACCAGGTGCTGGAAGAAAAGGCCTACCTCAAGGAATTGGAAGGGCGGGCCAAGGAGACCGAATCCGTCGGCCAACTGATGAAGGCCCGTAAATTTTTGCGGAAACGCTACGGCCGGGCCTATATCCAATTCAGCGAGCCCATCTCCTTAAAAGACTACCTGGGGCAGGCGCCCGGATCAGGGGTTGCGTAATCACGCCCAGAACCTGGCCTACCGTATCATTCAGTCCATCAACGACATTTCCGTGGTCACCCCCTTCTCCCTGGCCTGCGCCGCGCTGCTCACCTACCCGCGCAAGGGCGTCTATCGCCGGGAATTGCTGCAAATCATCCAGGTGCTCCACGACTACCTCCAGACCCGGGGCGTCCCCCGGGCCGATTCTCTGGAGAACCTCCCCCTGGCCGTGGAAGAAACCTTGACCCTGTGCGAGGCTCGCAAGCTCATCACTCCCATCGAGAAGGAAGAGGGCCTCACCGACGAACTGGGTTTGGGCGGCTACAGCATCGACGAAGCCAAACGGCCCTTGCTGGAATATTACAAGAATAATATCATCCATTTTTTCCTGCCGGCCTCCCTGGTTTCCCTGGCCATCCTGGCCCGCCAGGGGTTTGAGTTCGACCGGGAGCAGATCCTGGCCGACTTCGACTTCCTCAAGGACTTTTTCAAAAACGAATTCATCTTCGACACCACTGATCCCCAAGCCCAAGTAGATGAGATCCTGGAATACTTCGGTTCCCGGGGCGTGGTCGTCAAACTGGACTCCCAGACAGCCTCCTATACCCTGTCGGCCTCCGGCCTCAAGGAACTGGCCTACTTCGCCAACCTCCTCTACAACTACTTCGAATCATACTGGATCGTCTTTCGCTCCATCAAATACCTGCAAAAGAAACACCGCAGCGAACGGGAATTCCTCAAGCGTTGCCAGTCCATCGGTCAGAAACTTTTCAAGATGGGCGAAGTGGAGCGGGCCGAATCCCTGTCCGAATCCACCTTCCAAAACGCCCTGAAACTCTTCGGGGAAAAGGGCATAGTCCTGAAAAAAGCCCCTGAAGGCAAAGGGGCCACCACTTTCAGCCGCCCCACCGACGAAGACGCCAAAGAATACTACGGCCGCCAACTGGCGCGGTTTTTGCGAAGGTAGAGGGAAAAATAAATTTAGAGTAGGTCCAGGGTTTTTTGCCAGCTGTCCCTACCCTACCCCGACCCGCATAAAAAGGGGCGACCCGCTGGGCCGCCCCTTTTATTAATATTGCCGAAATGGAGTCCCGCCTTTATCCCCTCTCCCCCAATGGGGGAGAGGGTCAGGGTGAGGGGGAAGTAATTTCCGTCCCGCTCTCATAACTGCCAAATTCTTATTTTCTTAATTATTTTCCCAGGGCCGCCCATACCAGGGCCACGGCCTCCTGGGCGCTGGCGGCCCGCTTACAGGCCGCGCAGGTCCCAGTCGGCCTTCAGGGCCACCACCGGTTTGCCCAGTTTGAGGGCGATGGCGGCTTCCGAGATGGTGCCGTAGTCGCCGTCCACCGCAATGACGCCGTCGGCGCTGTGGGCGATGAGGATGTTGCGGGCGTGGCCCAGGTTGGTGGCGATACTGTAAGTCAGGTAGGGGTTGGCCCGGCGGCGATCCGCCTCCGGGAGAATTCCCAGGCTGACCCCGCCGGCCTCCGAGGCCCCCTGGGCCGCGGCGGCCATCACTCCGCCCAGACCACCGCAGAGCAGCACCGCACCCCTACGGGCCACCTCCCGGCCCACCTCCCGGGCCAGGGCGGCGACCTCCGGGGTGGCCTGACTGCCGCCGATGACCGCCATATAAACGCATAGCATCTTTCCCTTCCAATCCTCATTCCAGGTTTTTTGTGGCAGGGCCCTCCAGGTCTGCTCGCCGGAAGGCCGACAGCCGGATCGGCTTTCAAGACAACCCGGCTATGCGAATGAAGGTTTGGAAAAAATTTTAGTTATTATAAAATAAAGGCAGGGAAAGAAGCGGCTAAAATGTTAAATTAATTGCAGGCAAGAATTTCTGCCTCCCAACTCTCTATCATGCACTCCCGGTCCTGCAGGTTCATGTTATCTCTGGCCCTGGGGCTCACCTTCCTGGTGGCCGCCTGCGCCACCGCGCCCTTCACCGGCCGGCGCCAGGTGCTCATGGTGCCCGAAAGCAGCGAAATCTCCGCGGGCGCCAAGACCTTCGAGGAATTGCAGAGCCGCTACCCCCGGTCCGGCGACCCGGCCATCAACGCTTTGGTGTTCAGGGTGGGCAGCCGTATCGCCGCCGCGGCCAATCGTCCCGACTACCATTGGGAATTCGTCGTCCTGGTCAACGACCGGGAGGCCAACGCCTTCTGCCTCCCCGGGGGCAAGGTGGGCATCTTCACCGGGCTCCTGAAGTTCACCCAGGATGAGGCGGGGCTGGCCACGGTGATCTCCCACGAGGCGGCCCACGCCCTGGCCCGCCACGCCGGGGAGCGGCAGAGCCAGGCCATGCTGGCCCAGATGGGCGGCCTGGGGCTCGGCCTGGGGATGGGCGGGGTGGGCGGCCTGGCCGGGCAGGCCATTGGCGAGGGTTACAGCATGGGGATCAGGTACGGCATCTTGATGCCCTACAGCCGCGCCCAGGAGATGGAGGCGGATAAGATCGGCCTCATCCTCATGGCCAAGGCGGGCTATGACCCGGCTCTGGCCCTGGACTTCTGGCGGCGCATGATGACCGACCAAGACGTCAAGCTGCGCCCGCCCCAGTTCTTCTCCACCCATCCCCGGGACCACAGCCGGATGCAGGCCATGGTGGATTTCCTGCCCGAGGCCGAAAAGCATTACCTCCCGGTGGTGGAAACCCCACCGCCGCCGGCGCCCCCGGAAATGATGCCTCCGGCGTCCCGTCCAGCCCGCGCCGCCGCAGGTATCCGCCCTCGGCCCAGCCAGCCGGCTCCGCCAGTGCCCCCTCCCGCTCCGGCCCCAAAGGCCCCCGAGCCGGCCCCGCCCAGCCTGCCCCGGCCCCGCCCGCCGAGCCGGCCCCGGAAGCCGCCCCGGCCCCCAAGTCGGCGCCCCAACCTGATCCAGACTTCGATGACCTGGAATTGAAACCCATGGATAACCGAGCCAGCCGGCCCCATCGCCCCGCCCCGCCCGGCCAGTGGGTGCCGCCGGCAAAATAAACCTAGATTTTAGGAAATTTTTCATAGGTCGCGCTGACATGCTTGCATTCGCCCCTTATGGGACAACCGGCAGGACTTAGGATAGAACCAGGGCCGGGGGCAACGCTCCCGGCCCTATTTTTTACATATGGGGATTGGGGGAAATGTTAGGAGGGGGCAAGCTCCCGGCCCTTTTTTACATATGGGGATTGGGGGAGGGGTTTGGGGAGGGGGTAAGGGCCCTCGGCCCTTAGCCCCCTCCCCAAGGTCTTTCTCTCTTCTACACCCCCTCCCGCAATCTTCTCGTCTCGCCGACCCGCACGGTGGTGCGGGCGGTGTCGAAGTATTCCAGCAGGGGGATGGTGAATTTGCGGGAGGTTTGGGTGAGGTCCTTGAACTGGACGACGGTGATCTCTTTGTTTTTCTTGAGGAAGTCCACCAGTTGGCCCTTGATCTGGTCGATGGCCTCCTGGTGGAAGTAGAGGTCTTCCTTGACCTTGACCAGGCGGCCCTGGTTCACCAGCACGGTGAGGAGCTGCTTGACTTTGTCCGGCGTGACCGCCAGATCGGCGGCAGCTTCCTTGAGGGTGGGGGGCGACAATTGGCCCCGCTTATAGAGGGCGGCCAGGCGGCTGACGTGCTCCTCCTGGTCCAGGCCCAGGGTGACCCGGTGGCTGGCGAGGCGCACCAGGTCCTTTTCCAGGACGATCTGCTTCTTTTGCACCAGGTCGTTGAGCAACTGGTTGAAGAGGCGCACCTCCAGCCGGGCGGGCAACTGGGTGCGCAGCTCTTCCTTGGAGAGCCCCGGTTTCATAGGGTTCTTGCGGTGGTAGGCGGACAAATTGCCGCTGATCTCCTGTTTCAGCTCCCGGGCGGTGGCCGTGAGGATGTACCTCTCTTTTTCCGGGTCGAAGTTGATGGCCTGGCCCTGTTTGATGAGGCTGTTCAGGAGCGCCGTCAGGTCGCCGGGGTCCCAGGGGAGCAGGGCTTCGAGTTCGCTGCGGGAGCGGCCGGCGGCCCCGGCCTCTTCCAGGTAGAGGGGCAGGATCTGTTCGGGAGTGCCTTTCTCCAGGGTCGCCAATTTGGCCAGCAGCGCCTCCTGTCGCCGCCGGTGACGGGGCGGGTTGACGTGCAGGGTTTGCCCGCCGCCCCAGGTGAAGGCCGGGGAGATGCAGCGGATCACCAGGCGGTCGCCGGGCTTCAGGGCCAGGGGCTCGCGCAGGAAGAACTGGACGTAGCCGGAGGCCCCCGGGGCCAGCTCATCGGCGTCCAGCAGTAGCGGCATGGCGATGCTCTCACTGGTGCCGGTGTGGAGGCGCACCGCGGCGCGGTGCTTCAGGGGCCGGGGAGCGCTGGGCAGGATCTCCAAGAAGGCGTCCAGGCGCCGGGAAGGCAGCAGGGCCCCCGGGGGCGCCACCACCATGCCCCGCTCCACCTCTTCCTTTTCCAGGCCCTGGAGGTTAACCGCGGTGCGGTTGCCGGCCAGGGCCTCTGCCACCGACTGGCCATGGACCTGGAGGCCCCTTACCTTCGCCTTGAACTCGGGGGGATAGACCGCCACCGCTTCCCCCACCTTAAGGCGGCCGGAGATGGCGGTGCCGGTGACCACCGTGCCGAAGCCTTTGATGGTAAAGACCCGGTCGATGGGCAGCCGGAAGATGCCCCTGAAAGGTTTCGGCGGGACCTGCTCGGCCAGCTCCGCCAGGGTGGCCAGGAGATGCTCCTTCCCCGCCTGGGTCACGGCGGAAAAGCGCTCGATGGGCGCGCCCTCCAGGAAGGTGCCCAGGAGGGCCTCCCGCACTTCCTCTTCCACCAGTTCCAGCCAGTCCTCCTCCACCAGGTCGGTCTTGGTGAGGACCACCAGGCCCTGCTTGACCTGGAGGAGTTGACAGATCTCCAGGTGCTCCCGGGTCTGGGGCATGACGCCTTCGTCGGCGGCGATGACCAGGGCCACCAGGTCCATGCCGGTGGCGCCGGCCACCATGTGGCGCACGAAGCGCTCGTGGCCCGGCACGTCGACGATGCCCAGGTGGCGGCCGCTGGGCAGGACGAGGTCGGCAAACCCCAGTTCAATGGTGATGCCCCGGAGTTTTTCCTCTTTCAGGCGGTCCGGGTCGACCCCGGTTAAGGCCTTGATGAGCGAGCTCTTGCCGTGGTCGATGTGGCCGGCGGTGCCCAGGATGATGGGGGCGGTGGACATAGGAAAGTTCCCGGTTGCCAGTTGCCAGGGGTCAGTTTATAGGGCGGCCTGCGGCCGCCGCAATTCGGCTGCTTACTGCTTATTGACCTTTCAAGATCGCTTGCAGTTTCTCGGTCCGCAGGTATTCGGTGCGCAAATCGCCCCAGCAGACCCAATTGCCCAAGGTTGAGATCAGACCGCGGTTGTAATAGGCCAGAATCCGGTCGGCATTGTCTTGGGGATGCGGCTTCAGATTCTGGGGCCAGAGGACCACCACCCGGCCGGTCTGGATGTCATCTTGCCAGTATCTCAGCCGCATGGCCATGGAGGTTCCGGCTAAATCTGCGGCCTTGTCGGGCCAGTGGCCGGCTGCCGCCTGATACTCATAGATGCTGGCGCCCAGCGCCTCCAGGCGATAGCGCACCGCCTGGCTGGAGATGTCCATGGTATTGTAAAGGTAGACGCCCGCCGCCGCCAGCAGCACCACGGCGCCCACGATCGCCCGTTTAAGAAGGCTCCCCGAAAATTTCACTTCTCGATCCGCCGGTCCAGCTTAGCCGTTGATGTTTCGCCGCCCCCAGCCCTGCGGTCCTGTCACTCGAAGATAGCATAAATTTAAAGAAAAATCTTTTTACCGACCCCTGGCTCCTATTTGGCCGGCAGTTCCCAGGTCAGTTCGTAATAATCCCGGGAGAACAGAGGCTCTTCGGCAATCTCCACCTGGACCCGGTGCTCCGCGGCCAGCCGGGCCAGCAGGGGCTGACCTTCCTGTTGCAGAATGGCGGCCACCAGGGGGTGGACCGACAAGGTTAGGCGGCAGCCGGGAAATTCCTGGGCCTCGGCGGTCAGGCGCCGCATCAGGTCGCAGGCCAGAATCAGGGGGCTCAAGACCTCCCCGGTGCCGTTGCAGCAGGTGCACGGCTCCGTCACCGCCTTTTCCAGGGGGTCCCGCGACCTCTGCCGGGTCATCTCCAGAAGTCCCAGGGCCGAGATGGGCAGGACCGTGGTTTTGGCCCGATCCCGGCTGACCATTTCCACAAAAGCCTGGTAGACCTGGTCTCGGTGAGAGGCCTGGTCCATGTCGATGAAATCGATGACGATAAGCCCGCCGATATTGCGCAGCCGCAATTGCCGGGCAATCTCCCGGGCCGCTTCCAGGTTGGTCTGTAGGATGGTCTCAGCCAGGTCGTGGCGCCCGACAAACCGCCCGGTATTGACGTCGATGGCTGGTGAGGGCCTCGGTGGTATCGAAGAACAGGTGGCCGCCGCTCTTGAGCCAGACCTTGGAGGCCAAAAGTCTCTTCCAGTCGATCTCCAGACCGAAATGGCTGAAAAGGGGCTCCGGGTCGGCATAAAGCTCCACCCGGTGCTTATCATAGGGGTTCAGTGATTCCAGGTAGTCCTGGATCTTTTCGAAGGCCACCGGGTCATCGACCAGGACCCGGTCGATCTCCGGATAGAAGAGTTCCCGGACGACCCGCAGGGGGGTTGCCAGTTCCTGCTGGAGCAACGCGGGGGCCGAAACCGAGCCCTTTTTGTGGAGAATCCGCTGCCAGCGGGACAGCAGCAGATCCCGTTCCCGGAGGAGTCTCTCCCGGCTTTGGCCGCGGCTGGCGGTGCGGGCGATGAAGCCCCCCTCCGGGAGCTGCAAATCCTCCAATAAGGTGCGCAGGCGCTGGCGCTCGGCTTCGTCGGTGATGCGCCGGGAGATTCCCAGATGGGGTAGGGTGGGAGTAAACACCAGATAATGGCCCGCCAGGGAGAGGTTGGTGGTGAGGCGGGCCCCTTTGGTCCCCAGCGGCCCGCGTAGCACCTGCACCAGGACCTCCTGGCCGTCGTGCAGGAGGTCATCGATGGCTGCCGGGGGCGATTTGGCGCCTGAGGCTTCCCCCGGCTCATCCTTGAGCCACAAGCTGTAAAATTCGTCCTCCCGGGCGCTGACGTCCTCGCCAAACAGATAGGCGGGCCGCTCCAGGCCGATATTGACGAAGGCCGCAGCCATGCCCGGCAGGATCCGGATCACCCGTCCCTTATAAATATTGCCGGTGGGGCCGTTCCGAGTCCGGCTCTCCAGATAAAACTCCGCCAGCCGCCCGTCTTCCACCAGGGCCACCCGGACATCACAATCCGCCACGCTGATGAGCAATGAGTTGGACATGGGAAAATTAATTTTTTCTATTTTTCGCTAAAGACTCCGCAATTTCAAAATCTGCAAATCCCGGCTTTGGTCTTCGTTCAGGTTGAAGATCTGGGTCAGGGCGTCCGCCGCCCTGAGGTTGTCACGCTCCCTGAGGCGCAGGTGCAGCTCCAGGTGCAGGGCGTCCGCCACCGTAAGTTTGGCCACCAGTTGCCGCAGGTCCACGGTCCGGTCTTTATCCTTACGCCGCCTGGTCACCAGAAATTCTTTCTGGGCTAGAAAAGCCTCGGCGGCCTGGCTAGAAAAGACGGGCTCCGGGCTGGCCACCCGGTAGACCGCCATCTCCAGGCGGGGTGGGGCCAGCCGCTTGGATAGGCCGACGGCGGACAGGATCTTGAGACCGGGGGGCAAGACCCGGTTCAAGGTTTGCACCAGGATGGCGGGCTCCAAACTTGAGGCCAATTCCACGTCCAGGATCTCCGCCAGAGACTCCACCCCCACCGGCAGGGCGCCGTGGAACGACACCCGGGGCAGGGGATGGAAACCGGCGCTGAAAATTAGGGGCAGCCCCGAACGGCGCAGACTGCGGTACAGGGCGGAAACCAACTCCAGGTGGCCCAGCCAGCGGGCCTGGTCCAGCTTGACATAGGTCAGGCGGTACCACACCGGCTGACGGCGGCTCCGGGGTCACGCCGCTGGCCGACGCCGGTCGGGCCGCCGGGGGGCTTTCCAGCCGCAGCTCGATCCGCTCGTGGTCGCAAACGCCGCAGTCCTGGCAGCCGGCCTGGCGGCAGTCAGGAGTCTCCAGCCCCTGGAAGGCCCGCTGCCGCTCCGCCAGCAGAAACTCCCGGCTGACCCCACTGTTTAGGTGATCCCAGGGCAAAACTTCATCCGGGTGGCGTTCCCGCAAATAGCAATCCGGGTCCACCCCGGTTTCCTGGAAGGCCTGGCGCCAGGGCTCCAGGCGCAGGTGCTCGCTCCAGGCGTCCAGGCGGCAGCCCAGCCGGTGCGCCGTCAGCAAAACCTTCGCCAGGCGCCGGTCCCCCCGGGAAAAGATGCCCTCCAACCAGGTCTGGGCCGCAGAGTTCCATTTCGCCTGGACCTGCCGCGAGCGCAGCCCGTCCTTGACCTCGTGCAGAAACTGCCGGCATTCTTCCAGGTTCGCCTGCCGCTCCCACTGGAACGGGGTGTGGGATTTGGGGATGAAGCTCCCCAGGCTGACGTTGAGCCGGACCCGGGAGGAGCCGGTTTGGAGAATTCGCCGCGCCAGGGTTGGAATGGCCTCCCGGTCCGCCTGGGTCTCGGTGGGCAGGCCCAGCATGAAATAGAGCTTGAGCAGTTGCCAGCCCGCCGCGAAGGTTTGCCGGGCCGAGGCCAGGATGACCTCTTCCGGCAGGTTCTTATTGATCACCCGGCGCAGGCGCTCGGAGCCGGCCTCCGGGGCCAGGGTCAAGCCGGTCCGCCGAACCCTTTTCAGCTGCGCCATGATCTCCGGAGTCAGGGTGTCGGCTCTGAGCGACGGCAGCGAGATGGACACCTTGTGCTGCGACCCCCGGTCCATGAGCTCCGTGAGCAGCCAGGTGAGGGAGCCGTAGTCCCCGGCGCTCAGAGTCAAAAGCGACAGCTCCTCGAAGCCGGTGGCGGCCAGGGCCGCTTCCGTCCAGGAAAGGAGTTGGGCGGCCTGGCGCTCCCGGGCCGGGCGGTAAATCATGCCCGCCTGGCAGTAGCGGCAGCCCCGGGTGCAGCCCCGGCCGATCTCCACGTTGAGGCGGTCATGGACGATCTGGCAAAAGGGCACCAATACCTTCGGCGAAACCGCCACCTGGTTGAGGTCGCCCAGGACCCGCTTGTTAATGACGGTGCGGCGGCCCTGGGGGATGATTTCCCGCAGCTGGCCCTGTTCGTCGAACTCCATGGCAAACAGGGCCGGCACATAGACGCCCTCCAGCTCTTCCAGGGCCTGCCATAGCTCCCGGCGGCCGCCGCCGCGGCGCTTCCAGGCCGTGACCACCGCGGCCAGCTCCAACACCACCTCTTCCCCATCGCCCAGCACTACGGCGTCCAGGAAGGGGGCCACCGGCTCAGGGTTGAAGCAGGTGGGGCCGCCGGCCACCACCACCGCATCATCGGGACCACGCTCGGCCGCCAGCAGAGGCACGCCCCCCAGTTCCAGCATATTCAGGAAGTTGGTGTAGCTCAGCTCGTATTGCAGGCTCACCCCCAAGAGGTCGAATTGCGACAAGGGGGTGCCTGACTCCAGACTGGTAAGAGGCCGGCCCTGGGAGCGCAGTTCTACCTCCAGGTCCGGGGCCGGTGCATAGGCCCGCTCCGCCCAGATGGCCTCTTCCCGGTTGAGGATGCCGTAAAGCAGGCCCAGCCCCAGGTGGGACATGCCCACTTCGTAGAGGTCCGGAAAGAGCAGGGCCATCCTCAGAGAGATGGCTCGAGGGTCTTTAAGGACGGCGTTGATCTCTCCGCCCAGATAACGGGAGGGGCGTTGAACGCGGCTGAGATAGGAATTATTAGTCAAGTTTCGAGTTTCGAGTTTTGAGTAGGGGCGACCCGCCGGGTCGCCCGCTCTTTATCCGCAATTATCCTGACTTTTGCCGGTAAGCCTCACATTGCCGATCTAGCTTCACCCGCTTTTAGTGCTGCATTCGTTTACCGACATGAGCAAAATTCAATATCTGCTCTGTCAAAAACACCGGTGCTTCCTCTGGCACAAAATGTCCACTTTCTTCAGCAATGACACCTTTGAGATTGTCAGCCTTTGGCGTCATTGCCTTGAAAAGATTATCCGAAACTCCGTATCGCCCCGCAACAGTAAGGATCGGCATGACGAACTTCCGGTCCGCATAAGCCGCGAGAAACTTGGCGTCGTCAAGCAAGGTACGATAGTAATTAAACCCGGCGGTCATCCCTCCCGGACTGGCGTAGTGCTTAGCATACTCATCGAGTGCATCTTGGGTTACTGCATCTTTCTGGTGCAGCCACTTCGTCATTTGCGCTGAAATGTATTCTCGTTCTCGACCTTTGGTCAGCATCTCTGGGAATTCCGCAGCCATATGAAATCCATAGTGCCACATCCCGCCTTTGGCGGGATCCATATTCTCAGTTCCGGGCGGCATGCAATCCACCAATATGAGTTTCGTCACAAGTTCGGGGTACAACAAACTTAGGACATAAGCAACTTTTCCGCCCATGTCGTGGCCCACGACAATTGCTGATCTTTCTCCCAAATGCTTAATTAGTGCTGCAACATCGTTGGCAATAGTGTGCTTGTCGTATCCAGTCTGTGTCTTCTCTGAAAGCCCCAAACCTCGCAAGTCTGGAGCAACAACAGTAAACTTGCTCGCAAGAGCTGGCATAACCTTATGCCACTCATACCAAGTCTGCGGCCAGCCATGGAGAAGAATAAGTAAAGGGCCTTCTCCCATCTTTACGTAATGCATGCGAATGCCATTCACCTGCGCGAACTGACTCTCTGCGCCTTTGGGCAGATCTGCAGCCTTAGACGAAAGAGCCAGGCAGGGCAGAATGAATGAAATTAATAATATAAGTGCCTTCATTTTATTATTATCTGCGGTTTAATCTTTTTGCGCCAGCTTGATGGCTGCGGCCAGGTCCAGGCTGCCGTCGTATAAGGCCCGGCCGGTGATCACCCCCACCACGCCAACGGCTTCCAGAGGCAAGAGGGCCTCGATGTCGGCGATGGTGCTGACCCCGCCCGAGGCGATTACCGGTATCTCCACGGCCTCGGCCAGGGCCCGGGTGGCGCCGATATTGACGCCCCGCTTGACCCCGTCCCGGGAGATGTCGGTGTAGATCAGGGCGGCGGGCTTAAAGGGCTCCAGGGCTTGGGCCACTTCCAGGGCGGTCTTGCGGCTGGTCTCGGTCCAGCCCTCCACCGCCAGCAGGCCGTCTTTGGCGTCCAGGCCGAGGGCGATCTTGCCGGGGAACTCGGCGCAGGCACGTTTCGCCAGGTCCGGGTCTTTTAAGACCACGGTGCCCAGGATCAGGCGGTCCAGCCCCAGGTCGAGATAAGCCTTGATGGTGTCCAGGGTGCGGAGGCCGCCCCCCAGTTCGATGGGAATATTGAGGGCCTGGCGCAGCTTACGGATGGCCTCCAGATTTTTGGGGCTGCCGGCAAAAGCGCCGTCCAGGTCCACCAGGTGGAGCCACCTGGCCCCGGCCGCCTGCCACTTGAGGCCCGTGGCCACCGGGTCGTCGGAGAAGACCGTCATCTCCTCGGCCCGGCCCTGGCGCAGGCGCACGCACTGGCCGCCTCTGAGGTCGATCGCCGGAATAATTAACATAATTAATAAGTTTAACCCAAAGCCCACCGGACTGCCAATCTCTGGAGCCGGATATTTCACCTGAAAAGAAAATGTCCTTGAAGTTCTGGGGTTGAGCATCAATAATATTGGTAGTTCAGCTGTCGTGCAGAAGGTGGAAAGATGTCCGATCTGGCCCGTTTTCTCATCATCCTCGGCGTCCTCCTGGTGGCCGTGGGGCTGGCGCTGCTTTTGCTCCCCAAGATTCCGGGCTTAGGCAGGCTGCCCGGGGACATCGTCATCAAGCGGGAGAATTTCACCTTCTATTTCCCCCTGGGGACCTCCATCCTCATCAGCGTCATCCTGAGCCTGATTTTCTGGCTGTTCCGGCGATAAATTTTTTGACTTGGTGGCACAGGCTTTCCAGCCTGTTCAGTGCACAGGCTGGAAAGCCTGTGCTACCAAGATAATTTGGCGTGCCGGCGAGGCCCTGTAGGGGCGGCTCGCGAGCCGCCCCTACGATCTCGCTGGGCGGCCTTGCCCCCTGGACAAAGGGAACCAAGTGCCCTATCTTATAGGAGGTCATGGCCTGCTTGAGGGCCATGTCTGCCGAATGCCTTGCAAATTTTCCCTGGGAAAGTATACTGTGGGGCATCCCCAGGTCCCCGGAGACTGAGGTCGGGAGGGCCGCGAGCCCCCTGCCCATGAGCCGGCGGGGGCTTGGAGGTTGGATATATGCCGGAACTGCGCAAAGACCCCATTATCGGCCGCTGGGTAATCATCTCCACCGAACGCGGCAAGCGCCCCCATGACTTCCTGGTCGAACCGGAAGTGACCAAGGGCGGGTTCTGCCCCTTCGACCCGGGCAACGAACACACCACGCCGCCGGAGATCCTGGCCTACCGGGAGCCGGGCACCGAGCCCAACACCCCGGGCTGGCTCCTCCGGGTGGTGAACAACAAATTCCCGGCCCTGGCCAAGGAAGGGCAGTTGGACCGCCGGGGCGAAGGCATGTTCGACCAGATGAACGGCATCGGGGCCCACGAAGTCATCATCGAAAGCCCCGACCACCAGATCACTCTGGCCACCATTCCCGTAGACGGCTTCTTCCGGGTGCTCACCGCCTACCGGGACCGGATTGTCGCCTTGAGCCAAGACCCTCGCTTCAGGTACGTCCTGATCTTCAAGAATCAGGGGCGGGCCGCCGGGGCCTCCCTGGAACATAGCCACAGCCAGCTCATCGCCCTGCCGGTCGTGCCGGAACTGGTCATGGAGGAACTGAGCGGCGGCAGGTTCTATTTCAATTACAAGGAACGCTGCGTCTTCTGCGATATGATCCGCCAGGAACTGCAACAGCAAGTGCGGGTGGTCCTGGAAAACTCCGAGTTCGTGGCCATCTGTCCCTTTGCCCCCCGGTCGCCGTTTGAAATCTGGATCCTGCCCAAGACCCATCATTCTTCCTACGTAGATTTGCCGGAGGATTCCTATCACCTGCTGGCGGAACTCTTTTCCGAGACCCTGAAGCGCCTGGAAAAGGCCTTGGGAAAGGTCCCCTATAATTTTATTTTGCACACCGCGCCCATCGGGGAACCGGAGTTACCGCATTATCACTGGCATTTCGAGATTGTGCCCAAGCTTACCTTGATTGCTGGTTTCGAGTGGGGCTCGGGCTTTTATATTAATCCCACCCCCCCGGAAGATGCTGCCCAGTACCTCCGGGAGCTCAAGCTGTAACCTTAGAGGGATAACAGATGCGTATCCTGATGGTTACCCCCGAAGCCAATCCTTTCGCCCAAAGCGGCGGGTTGGCGGAAGTGATTTATGGCCTGGCCCGGACTCTGACGAAGCTGGGACACGAGGTTCGGGTGGTGCTGCCCCTGTACCGCCAGGTGCGGGAATCGGGGCAGCCCCTGACCTCTACAGGCCACACCCTCTCCATCCCCCTGTCCTGGAAAAATCTCTCGGCGGAGATCTTTACCACGGAGCTTGACGGCCTCTAAGTTTTACTTCATCGCCCAGGACGCCTTGTTTAACCGGGAGGGCCTCTACGGCACCTCTTACGGCGATTTTGAGGATAATGCCGAGCGCTTCATTTTCTTCAGCCGGGCGGTGGTGGAGATGATGGAGGCCCTGGAGATGGACTGCGACCTCTGCCATTGCCACGAATGGCAGACCGGCCTGGTGCCCGTCTATATGCGCACCCTGTACAGCGACCGGCCGCGTTTGCAGCACCGGGCCACGGTCTATACGGTCCACAATGTCGGCTACCAGGGGCTCTTTTCCTCCTTCGACCTGCCCCTCACCGGCCTGGGTTGGGAGCTGCTCTCCCCCAAAGCCCTGGAGTTCTATGGCCAGCTCAACTTCATGAAGGGCGGCCTGGTGTTCGCCGACCTGCTCAACACCGTGAGCACCAGGTACCGGGAAGAGATCCTGACCCCGGAATATCGGCTTCGGCCTGGAGGGGCTTTTCCAGGAACGGGCCCACGAGCTGTACGGCATCCTGGAAGGTGTCGATTACGACCGCTGGGACCCCAGCCGGGATGCCTTCCTGCCGACTCCTTATGACCGGGAGCACCTGGAGGGCAAGCGGGCCTGCAAGGCGGCCCTGGCCAAACGCTTCGGCCTGAACCTGCCGCCGGGCCGGGCTCTCCTGGGCATGACCACCCGCTTATTTGAGCGCAAGGGCATCGACCTGGTGGAGAACATCCTGGACGATTTGATGAGCCAGGAGGTGGGCTTCGTTATCCAGGGCACCGGAGAAGAGCGCCACCATTATCTCCTCCAGGAGATTGCCGCCCGCTATCCGGAGCAGATGGGTTTAGTCATCGGTTACAGCGACGAACTGGCGCACCAAATCATCGCCGGGGCTGACATCTTTCTCATGCCCTCCCGCTACGAACCCTGCGGGCTCGACCAGCTCTACTGTCTGCGCTACGGCACCATTCCGGTGGTGCGGGCCACCGGCGGTTTGGATGAAACGGTCCAGGAATACGACCCCGAGACCAAGGGCCGGCACCGGCTTCAAGTTCTCCGGCTACACCCCGGCGGAACTCATGGGTGCGGTGCGGCGGGCCCTGGCCCTTTATCAAGACCGGCCGGCCTGGGAGGCCTTGATGCGGCAGAACATGGCCCTGGACTATTCCTGGAACAACACCGCGGGCCCCAAGTATGTGGAACTGTACCGCCTCGCCGTGGAAAAACGGCAGCGCCTTTTGGGAGGGTAGATTTTCATGGCATCGGAGCGAGCCGGTCTTCTTGACCCAGATGGTGGAAGTCTTCACTTCCACCGTCAGCTTTGGGGAGCGGCTCAACAACATGGTCCATCTCCTGGCCCGCCACCTGAAGGTGGACCTGGCTCTCTATTTTGGCCTGGATAAGGCCAAGGAGACCCTGGTGCTGAATATCAGCAGCCAGGGTCCCATTGCCGCCGCATCTGCGGCTGGAATTTCCCCTGGGGACCGGTCTGGCGGGAGAGGTGGCCGCCAGCCGCAAGTACCGGGTGGTACACCGGGATCAAGCTGGGGTCCAGGAAGCCAATGCCGCCCTGGAGAAGTTAAACCCGGCCTATCAAACCCTGGCCGCCTTCCCGGTGGCCGACGACAATTTTCTTTACGGCGTCTTGCTCCTGATGGACCGGAGCGACCGGGCCATCACCCCGGCGGAGCGCCAGAACATCCAGCTGGCCTGCCTGATGTTGTCGGGCACCTTGCGCCAGGCCATCGTCCAGGAGGAGGCCAAGAAGCGCATCGCCGAACTCTCGGTGCTCTTCGAGGTGGGCAAGGCCCTCAGCTCCACGGTGGAACTGGACGAACTCCTGGAGCGCATCGTCAGCACCACCGCCAAGGTGATCACGGCCCGGGGCGCGGCCCTGCACATTATTGACGGCGCCAGCGGCGAACTGCGGGTCTCGTCCCGTTACGGCAAGATTCCGCGCGGAATGTCCGGCCCTCCCCACGATGCCCGCCGGCGCCGGAGGGGCTGGAGAACCGCCCCATTTCGAAGGGCAATCCGTGGACCCCGAGGGCCGGAGCCACTATTGCCTGGCCGTGCCCCTCACCTTCAAAGGGCAACTCGAGGGCACCCTGGGCGTCTACGACAAGTTCAGCCCCAGCGGCGAATTCGCCCCCTTCGATCCGGAGAACCGCCAGCTGCTCTACACCATGGCCGGAGTGGTGGTCAACGCCATCGAAAACGCCCTCACCTATCAGCAGGTGGAGGACTCTGGCCGAGAAAAACGAACGCATGGTGCGAAACCTCACCACCCTGCAAGAGATCTCCCAGGTCTTGCTCACCACCGTTCAACAGGACCGGCTGCTGGATATCATCCTCCAGGGACTCATCCTGGAGCAGGGTTTGGGCTTTGAACGGGCCATCGTCTTTATGGTGGATGAAACGACTCAGACCCTGAAAGGGGCCAAAGGGGCCCGCCGGGCCGCGGCCGGCCAGTCGCTGAGTTTCAGAGCCCTACTGGCGCCGCCGTCGGAGCCGATCCCGATGGCCGATTGCGAGATCCCCCTGCGGGCCGACCAGGGGCCCCTGGCCCTGGCGGTGCTGCGGAAACAGCCCTATCATTACCGCCAGACCGGCCAGGAACCCGGCTTGCCCGCTTCCCTGCTGGAAAAATACGCCCCCGGGGAATTTTTCGTGGTCCCCCTGGTGGTGAAAGACCAGGCCACCGGGGTGATCGTGGTGGATAACCAGGATTCCGGGCGTCCCCTGGAGTCGGAGCCCCTGCACGTGCTGCAGATGTTCGCCACCCAGGCGGCCCTGGTCCTGGAAAATGCGCACCTCTACTCCACCATCGAAGCCAACAACCGGGAGTTGCTCCTCATCCGGGAGCGCATGCTGGAGTCGGACCGGCTGGCGGCCTTGAGCAGCCTGGCCTCCGGCATGGCCCACGAAATCCGCAACCCCCTGGTGTCCATCGGCGGCTTCGCCCGGCGCATCGCCAAGACGGTGGAGGTCAACTCTCCCTTAAGGGGCTACGTCGAGGTTATCCAGGAAGAGGTGACCCGCCTGGAAAAGCTCCTGCGGGAGATCCTGGATTTCACCGGGGAGAATCTCTCCTATTACGGCGATCATGAGATGGCCAAGCTCATCGACGATACCCTCATCCTGGTGCAGCGGGACCTGGATGCCGCCAAGATCAAGGTGGTCAAAGAGTTCGCCCAGATGCCCCGGCTCCATTGCGACGACCGCCAGATGAAGCAGGTCTTTTACAACCTCTTCCAGAACGCCCTGCAGGCCATGGCCCAGGGGGGCACCCTGACCATTCGCACCTACCCGGTGGAAAAACCGGACGGCCTCTATGAGGCGGTGGCCATCAGCGACACCGGCGGCGGCATTCCCCTGGAAGTGCTCCATAATATCTTCAATCCGTTTTTCTCTACCAAGGACTACGGCACCGGCCTGGGTTTGGCCATCGCCCAGCGCATCATTTCCCGGCATTATGGCCAGATCGAAGTCAACAACGAGATGGGCAAGGGGGTAACCTTTATCGTGACCCTGCCGGTGGCCAAATATTGTCTGGTGAAGGACCTCGGCCAGGAGGCGGTGCCTGCCAGCGCCTTGAAGGCCCCTAAAGGAGGACGGCGATGAAAAAGATCCTGGTGGCAGACGATGAGATGAGCATTCGCCTCCTTTACAGCGAGGAACTCAAAGAGGAAGGCTACGAAGTCTATCTGGCCGCCAATGGCCGGGAGGCTCTGGAAGTGGTGGAGAAGATCCCCCTGGACCTGGTCATCCTGGACATCAAGATGCCGGAGATGGACGGCATCGAGGCCCTCCGGCAAATCAAGGAGAGGCGGCCGGACCTGCCGGTGGTGCTCAGCACCGCTTACGGGGAATACCGCCAGGATTTCGCCACCTGGGCCTCGGATGAATACCTGGTGAAATCGTCGGACCTGGAAGACCTCAAAGCGGTGGTGAAGCGCCACCTGAAAGAGTAAAGCCAAGAGAGGCGGCCGTGAATAAATTCAAAATGATCCTGCTCATTATCGTAGTGGTGGTCCTGGTTGATTTCGCCTGGGAGAATAGCCTTGCCTCCTCCGAAGCTCAAGCTCTTCAGCTTCACCCTGGGACAGATACCCACCTTTCTGCTGGCCTATATCGGCCTGGCCTTGGGTTGGTGGTGGGTTGGGTCGGCCACGCGCTCCGGGTCAGAAAAAAGCGGCGCCAGGCCGACGCCGCCCAGGCCTTGTCCCAGGAACAACAAACCCAGCAAGCCCAGCAGAGCCAGTAGCCCCGCACGTACCCCCAGGCGCCCGCGGCCTGATCTCCTGACTTGACCAGGTTTTTCTGCTCACGGCTCACTGCTTACTGCTCACTACCCCTCAGGGTCGCCGCCGCTCGATGTCGTCCCTGATCTCCTTGGGGTTGGCCAGGCCGAACCAGAACATATCGGGCTCCCCGGATTTATCCCTGATGATGAGATTGCCCACCCGCAGGATCGTCTGGATGAGCCCCCGGCGCACCAGGACCTCCCCCAGGTTCTCCCAGGTGATCTCTTGCTGCCGGGGTGAGGGCCAGCGCCAGACCAGCATCACGCCCCGGGGGGTGATGCGGTACTCCCGGCCCCAGTTTCATGTAGACCACCAGGGCCAGCACCAGGAGGCCCAGGCCCGTGCCCACCGCCTGGGAAAAATGGAATACCCCGAAGATCCAGACCTCCGGGTTGAGCCGCGGCCCCAGCAGAAAGATGGCGATGGCCACATAGTAAACAAAAAACGCCCGCCCGCAGGGTTTGATGACCACCCCGGCGCGGTCCGCTTCCTTATTCGCCATTATCGCTCCTCCAATTACCAGTCGATTATCAGCAGTAATGTGGCCCAGCCGCTCCGGCCTCAATAAACCACCCGAAAATCCGTCAGGTCCCCCTGGTAGGGCTGCCAGTCTTGTTATCCGATTTTATGGTGATAAGAGATTATTTCAATTCGCCAAATTAATTAGCTCCTTAAAATCGCTTTCCCCAAGAATCCTTATTTGTTGACCATTTAGAATGAGTACCTCCGCTTTTCTATGTTTGGAACTCTTCTCATGTCCGGCAAGTTTCTTTATATCTTGGTTTCCGACAACTAATATCGTAGTTTTCTTCGTTACACTCGACTCGACTTGACAACCTATCTTGGCAGCCATATCGGCAGCCTCTGCCCTTCTTAACTCTAAAGCACCAGTAAAAACAATGACCTCTCCATATAAGGGAGCCTTCAGGACTTACGTCGCATTTTAGTTTTCTCACATGTCCAGAAATTGGTTGGTTTACTCGCTTCAGCCATCCTTCCAAGTCTAAACAACTCTGCTGCATTGCAGTGAGCATAATATATCCAGCGGCTTTAGCATCTTCCAACGCATCGTGATGCTTAAATTTGTATTCAAGTTTTTCACAAATATTGTGAAGTCCATACCCTTCCCATGCAAACTCTTTCCAAGCTCTTCTTGCAACTCGTGCTGAATCTAACCAAATATTTTCAGGAGGACGAATGCCATATTTATCAAAAGCTTTACGAATTGATACTCGATCAAAATGAGTGTGGCAGACAGTAATTTTGTCATCAAGGAACCTATATAGTATATCGGCAATTTCTGGTAACTGTGGGGCACCCTGTACCGTAGATTCGTCAATCCCATGAATTGAGATATTAATTCCGTCGAAGAAATCTTTTGGGTCTATGTAAGACTTCCATTCTTCACACAATTCCCTTTCTTTAAAGTATGCCAATCCGATCTGGCAAATTGAACTCATATCTGCATTTGCCGTCTCTACATCAATTGCAACGAAATCCATTTGCCATTCCCTCAATAAACCACCCGAAAATCCATCAGGTCCCCCTGATAGGGCTGCCAGTCGATGTCCACGTGGTCCACATAGGCATAAGGCGGCCCCTTGCGGCACCAGGCCAGCATATTCTCCACTACCGGCTTATCGCCTTCGAAGAGGGCCTCCACCCGGCCGTCCGGCAGGTTCCGCACCCAGCCGGAAAGCCCCCGGGCCCGGGCCTCGTCCCGGGTGGCGGCCCGGAAGAAGACCCCCTGGACCCGGCCTTCGATCAAGACATGGACTCGCACCTTTTGCTTTTCCGTCATTACCCACTCCTCCGCATCAGTTCCTCAAATGCCGCCTCATCCAGGATGGCCACCCCCAATTCCTTGCGCCTTGGCGTACTTTGCTGCCCGGGTCCGCCCCGGCCACCACGTAATCGGTCTTGGCGGACACCGACGAGCTCACCTTGCCGCCCCGGGCCGTCACCAGGGCCTTGGCCTCCTCCCGGGAGAGGTGCGGCAGCCCCCCGGTGAAGACGAAGGTCTTGCCCGCCAGGGGGCCGGCGGCCCGGGGCTCCGGGGGCCGCTCCTGCACCCCGGCCTCCCTGAGTTTCCGAATAATTTCCTGATTCCGGGGGTTGTCGAAATACTCCCGGATACTGGCGGCCACCTGTTCCCCCACTCCTTCCACCTGCAGCAGTTCTTCTTTGGTGGCCTGCATCAAGGCCTCCAAGTTCTGGAAGTGCTGGGCCAGGACCTGGGCGGTGGCCTCGCCCACGTAGCGGATGCCCAGGGCGTTGATCAGCCGCCAGAAGGGGGGATGTTTGCTGCCCTGGATGGCCTTGACGATATTCTGGGCCGACTTTTCGGCGAAGCGCTCCAGGGGGATGAGGTCGTCTTCGGTCAGGTTGTACAGATCGCTGACGTCCCTGCACCAGGCCCACGCGACACCAGTTGCTGGATGATCTTTTCCCCCAGGCCGTCGATATCCATGGCGCTCTTCCCGGCAAAGTGCATGATGGCCCGGGTCTGGGACCCGAAGCAGTCGGGGTTGGGGCAGCGGGTCACCTTCTCGCCCTCGGGCCGCACCAGGGGCGTGCCGCACACCGGGCAGACCTTGGGCATCTGGAAAGGCGTCTCTTGCGCCGGTGCGCCGTTCGGTGATGACCTTCACCACCTCGGGGATGACGTCGCCGGCCCGCTGGATCAGGACCCAATCGCCCACCCGCACGTCCTTGCGGGCCACTTCGTCTTCATTGTGCAGGGTGGCCCGGCTCACCGTGACGCCGCCCACCTCCACCGGCTCCATCACCGCCATGGGGGTGACCGCGCCGGTGCGCCCGACGTTGACCACGATGTCCAGCACCCGGGTGGTCTCCTGGGTGGCGGCGAACTTGTAGGCCAGGGCCCAGCGGGGGCTCCGGGCCTTGGCGCCCAGCCGCTCCTGCAGGGCCAGGGAGTCCACCTTGAGCACCATGCCGTCGATTTCGTAGGGCAGGCCGTGGCGCTGGTGCTCCAGGCGGTGGTGATAGGCGATGGCCGCCTCGATGCCCACCCCCCGCTCGATCAGGGGATTGACCCGGAAGCCCCATTTTTTCAGGGTCTGCAGCACTTCCCAATGGGTTGCGAAGCTCGGCCCTGCACCTCCCCAATCCCGTAGCAATAGATTTTTAAGGGCCGGGCCGCGGTGATAGCGGGGTCGAGCTGGCGCAGCGACCCCGCCGCGGCGTTGCGGGGGTTGGCGAAGGCCGGCTCCCCCTGGGCCAGGCGCTGCTCATTGAGCTTCTTGAACTCCTCCAGGTCCATGTAGACCTCGCCCCGGACCTCCAGCAACTCCGGGGCCGGCTCCTCCCGGGTGAGCACCTGCAAGGGGATGGTATGGATGGTCTTCAGGTTCTGGGTGACGTTTTCCCCCCGGATGCCGTCGCCCCGGGTGGAGCCCACGGTGAAGCGGCCCCGCTCATAGACCAGCTCGATGGCGGTGCCGTCCATCTTGGGTTCCATGACGTAGTGGAAGTCCTCGCGGCTGCGCAGAAACCGCTTCAGGCGCTCGTCGAACTCCCGGGCCTCGGCCTCGCTGAAGGCGTTTTCCAGGGAGATCATGGGCTGCCGGTGCCGCACCGTCTCAAACTTTTCCAGGGGCGCGGCCCCCACCCGCTGGGTGGGGGAATCCGGGGTCACCAGCTCCGGATACTGCTCCTCCAGTCTGGTCAGCTCCTGCAAGAGGCGGTCGAATTCCGCGTCGGAGACCACCGGGTCATCCAGGACATAATAGCGGTAATTGTGGTAATTGAGCTGCTCCCGGAGCTCTTTTACCGGGCCAGTACGTCCTGGGGGATGCAGCCCTGCGCCATGACTTGCCTCAGAAGTATTTCTGGTAGGGCGGCCGTCTGTCGGGCGGGCGTCCCCGCCCGCCAACCTCGCCGGGGACGGCCACCCCACCCGGACCATTACGCCGAAAAAGGCTCTTTTCTGACCATGATAGGGAGTTTTACGGCTGGTTGGCAAGGCGGAAAGGCAGGCAACCGGCTGTAACCGCAGGATCTACTGTCAATTATTTGACATAAATTGCCCGAGATGAGCCGGGATTCGGGTAATGGCTGAGGATCAGGGCGAATCAATCCCGCCCGGCCTCCGACCGATTTCCCCGTTCTCCCAGGGAGGCCGATCTCGGGAAGGGGCTGGATTTGCCTCGAAAAATTAATCAGGCGGCCGACGCCCGGCTCATGGATCCGGGTGCGCCCAGGGCTCACGATTGACTGGTTCCCCCGGCGAGGCTTCCCGGGCCAGGCGGTGGATCTCTGCGACGATGCGCAGCACCTTTTCCAACTGCTCGCTGATCTGCCGCACATCTTGCAAAGTGGGGTCGGCTTGGTCCAGTTCCAGCAACAGCAGGTCAACCAACCCCGTGAGCACGGCCAGGGGCTGGGCCAGGCTGTGCAAGGATTGCCGGATATTCCAGACCGTAGTGGAGGATATCGTTGTTGCCATATTTGCCCGCTTCCTGCTTGGGTTTACGACAATTTTAAGCAAGAACCAGGCCAACTACGGCAGGGCGGCGAAATGAGGCCAGAGGGAGAATGAGAGGGGTTTGCTTCTGGAACCGAAAACCGAAAACTGCCTTTAATCCCGGGGCACCGCCAACATGCGCTCCACTGCCTGCAGGGCCCTTAGGCGGATCTCTTCCGGCACCGTGACCTGGTAGCGATTTTCCTTCAGGGCGCTCAAAACATCGCCCATGGTCATGCGCTTCATGGGCCGGCAGATCAGGCGGCGGCACGGGGAGTGAAAGACCTTGCCGGGGTTTTCCTTCCGCATCCGATGCAGGATGCCTTGTTCCGTGCCGATGATGAATTCCTGGGCCGCGGCCTCGCGCACATATTGGAGCATGCCGCTGGTGCTGCAGATGGCGTCGGCCTGGTCCAAAACCTCGGGGTTGCATTCGGGGTGGGCCAGAAAGACCGCCTGGGGGTGGACCTCCCGGCATTTCAGCACCTCTTCGGCGCTGAGGCCGTCATGGACATTGCACCAGCCTTCCCAGGTAATGATTTCCACGGATTTGGGGGTGTGGCGGGCCACGTAGAGGGCCAGGTTTTGGTCCGGCAGCATCAGCACCCGGCTGGCTGTCAAAGAATTGACGACCCGGACGGCATTGGCGGAGGTGCAGCAGATGTCGCTTTCCGCCTTCACCGCCGCGGTGGAATTGACATAGGTGACCACCGGCACTCCGGGCAGTTCTTCTTTCCGGGCTAGAAGTTTGTCGACCTTGACGGACTCGGCCAGGCAGCAGCCCAGGTCGGTGCGGGGCAGGAGCACGGTCTTCTCGGGGCAGAGAATGGCCGCGGTCTCCGCCATGAAGTGGACCCCGCAGAAGACGATGACGGAGGCGTCGGTCTTGGCCGCGGCCATGGACAACTCCAAAGAGTCGCCCACCAGGTCGGCCACATCCTGGATCGGCGCCGGCTGGTAGTTGTGGGCCAGCATGATGGCCCGGCGGCGCTCCAGCCACTGCCTAATTTCCTGCTGTTGGGAGGTAAATTCCATGGTTAATCCAAAGTATATACTTTAGTCGGGGCGAATCTATGTCTTCGCCCTCTTATCCGGGCACAATCAGGGCGAACACGCAGGTTCGCCCCTACGACCCCGGGGTCTCCCGCACCACCTGGACTCCCGGCGGCGGCGTAAAGCTGAAGAAATCGGCCCCCAGCTTCACATCCAACTTCATCTGGGAAAAAGCGAAGCGGGTCTCTTCCCCCATGGCATTGGCAAACTCCAGCTTATCCACCAGATAAGTCTTGGGGTTGATGGTCAGGGTAAGCCGTTTCAGCTCCGCCTGCTCCTTTTTGGGGAAGAGGTCGATGACCAAACTCTCGCCCGCCTTGGGCGGCTGTTTCCAGGAGATGGTGAAATCCTTCTGGAACTGGCCGATGCCCGAGAAGAAGCGCATCACCAGGTCGGAGCGCATCACCTGGTCCAGTTTATAGACCATGACCAGGGCGTCCTGGGGCATGTACATCCACACCAGGCGGCCGTCGGAGACCACTTCCTTTTTCTGCTCCGCCGGAATTTCATACTGCCAGCGCATGCGGCTGGGTTTCATAAAATACATCCAGCCCGCCGCAGTGTCGGTCTGCTGCATCGCCTTGAGGCGGGACTCCTGCTGGAAGCGGGCCTGAAAGGCCCCGGTCTTGTCGTATTCGGCCTGGACCTTTTTCATCACGTCTTCGGGGTTGTCGGCCCCGGCGGCGGCCAGGGGCGCCAGCAGCAGGAGCAGCGGCAGCAGAAACAGGAATATCTTGGTTTTCATTACCTTTCCTTGCAGGAAAAAATGTCTGGGTTAAACTTATTAAATTTATCAGATACCAGGGTCGGCGTCAATTAAGCCGTGTCCTGGTAAGGGCGGCTCGCCAGCCGCCCTTACCGAAACAGACCATAGGGCGGCCTCTGGCCGCCATTGCCACCTGATGCTCTCAATAGAAGACTTTGACTACCATCTACCGCCGGAGCTGGTGGCCCAGCAGCCCCTGGCCCCTAGGGACGCCTCCCGCCTCCTGGTGCTCGACCGGGCCACGGGGGCGATCAGCCACGCCCAATTCCGGGATCTCGGGCACTGGTTAGACCCTGATGATTTGCTGGTGGTCAACGATACCCGGGTCTTTCCCGCCCGCCTCCAGGGCGTGAAAGAGAGCGGCGGCCGGGTGGAACTGCTCCTGCACCACCTGCCGCAGCCGGAAGGCAATGGCGCCGGGGCGGTGCGGGCCCGGGCCACGCATCGGGGCCGCCTGCGGCCCGGCCAGGTGCTTCATTTCGGCCCCGACTTGCAGGCCGAAGTCATCGCCCTGCCCGAACCCGGGGTGGCGGAGGTGCGGTTTGCCGCGGCCGCCGGGGACGCCCTGAGCCGGGTGCTGGCCCACGGCGAGGTGCCGCTGCCGCCCTACATCCACCGCCCGGCCGCCGAGGCGGATCGGGACAGCTACCAGACCAGGTTCGCCCGGCAAACCGGAGCCGTGGCCTGCCCCACCGCGGGCCTGCATTTTACCGCTGAGGTTCTCCAAGACCTGGGGCGGCGGGGTATCGAGACGGTAACCATCACCCTGCACGTGGGGCCGGGCACCTTCCTGCCGGTGCGCCACGACGATTATACGCAGCATCAGATGCTGCCGGAATATTTCGAACTGACCGCGGCCGCGGCGGCCCGGCTCAACGAGGCGCAAGGCCCGGGGACAGCGAATCGTGGCGGTGGGCACCACCAGCACCCGGGTCCTGGAGCACTGCGCCGCGCCAGAAGGGTTTCAGGCCCAACAGGGCTGGTGCGGCCTCTTCATCTATCCGGGCTATCAGTTCCAGGCGGTGGACCGGCTGCTCACCAACTTCCATCTGCCCAAATCCACCCTGCTCTTGCTGGTGAGCGCCCTGGCCGGGCGGGACCTGATTAGCGGGCTTATGAGGAGGCGGTGCAAAGAGAAGTACCGGTTTTATAGTTATGGCGATTGCATGTTGATTTTGTAGAAGCAGAGTTGGTGGGAAGGCCATGGATATTAGACGAAAAAGCCTGACCTCCCTCCGAATTCCTGCCCAACCTGCATAGAGTCAGAGAAGGCGGAGCTAAAGGCTCCGCCTTCCTGACCTAAAAAAATTTAAGGGGTTGGGGGATGGGGTTTGGGGAAGGGGGTAAGGGCCCTCGGCCCTTGGCCCCCTTCCCCAAAAACTATGTTAATGTTTAAATTCCAGCTTAAAAAAATCCTCCGGCCCCGCCGCGCCCCGCCTGGGGGAGATCGTCACCGCCCGCGGCGTGGTGCCGACCCCGGTCTTCATGCCGGTGGGCACCTATGGCACGGTGAAGACCCTGACCCCGGAGGAGTTGCAGGCCATGGGCGCCGGCATCATCCTGAGCAACATGTACCACCTCTATCTGCGGCCCGGGGTGGAGGCCATCGCCCAATTGGGGGGCCTGCACCGCTTCATGCATTGGGACGGCCCCATCCTCACCGACTCCGGCGGCTTTCAGGTCTTCAGCCTGGCCCCCTTCCGGAAGGTCAGCGACGCCGGTGTGACCTTCCGCTCGCACCTGGACGGCTCCAGCCACTTTTTGGACCCGGAGAAGGTGGTGGCCTTACAAGAGGCCCTGGGGGTGGACATCATGATCTGCCTGGATGAATGTCCGGGCTATCCCGCCCCGGAAGACGAGGTGCGCCGGGCCGCGGCCCGCACCCTGGCCTGGGCGCGGCGCTCCCGGGCGGCCCGGACGCGGCCCGAGGCGGCCCTGTTCCCCGTGGTCCAGGGCGGCATGCTGCCGGAGTTGCGCCGGGAGCAGGCCCAGGCCCTGCGGGAGCTCGATTTCGACGGCTACGCCCTGGGGGGCCTGAGCGTCGGGGAAGAAAAGGAACTCACCTGGGAGATGGTGGCCGCCACCACCCCGGAGTTGCCCGAGGATAAACCCCGCTATCTCATGGGGGTGGGCACCCCGGAAGATCTGGTGGCAGGCGTGGCCCTCGGGGTGGATATGTTCGACTGCGTCCTGCCCACCCGCAATGCCAGAAACGGCATGGCCTTCACCAATGCCGGCCGGGTGGTCATCAAAAACGCCGCCTACGCCCTGGACCCGGGGCCTCTGGATGAGGCCTGCGACTGCTACACCTGCCGGAATTATTCCCGGGCCTATCTGCGGCATCTCTATGTTTCCCGAGAAATTCTGGCCTTTCGCCTTTTAACCTTTCATAATTTGTATTACTATTTAAATTTAATGGTTAAAATGCGGCAGGCCATCGCGGCGGACCGGTTTGCCGCCTTTCGCCGGGAATTTTACGAAAATCGTCTCAATGGAGGTAATACAAGTGGGTAATTGGTTATATGCTGCAGCCCAGGCGGCCCCGGGCGGGGCTGAGGGCGGCGGGACCATGGTAAGTTTCGTGCTGCCCATGGTCTTCATGGTGGTAATTTTTTACTTTCTCCTGATCCGGCCGCAACAGAAAAAGGCCAAAGAGCACAAGGCGCTGCTGGACAACCTGAAGAAGGGCGACCGCATCATCACCAGCGGCGGTATCATCGGCACCATCATCAACATTGACGACCAGATCGTCAACCTGGAAGTGGCCGACAGGGTTCGCCTCGACCTGGGCCGCGCCTACATCGCCGGCTTTGCTCCCAAGAAGTGATGCACCCTTTCGCTTCCTGACAGGTAATCCAAGGTGCCGGAGACTGCCACGCCCCAGGGATTGATCCGGGAAATCGAACCACTCCAGGAGTTGGCCCGGGACTGGACCCGCCTTTTTCCCGAGGCGGCGTCCCAGGGAGAGCACTGGCTACGCGTCCTCGGACAGGTGCAGGCCCACGTCAGCGAAGACACCTGCCGCCTGGCGGTGGTGGGCGCGGTCAAATCCGGCAAGAGCACCATGATCAACGCCCTGGTCGGGCAAGACCTGTTGCGCCGGGGCGCCGGCATCCTCACCGCCATGATCACCCGGGTGCAGCCCGGACCGGAGCCCCGGGCGGTGCTGCAGTTCAAGGAGTGGAGCGAAATCAACGGTGAGATTCACCGGGCCCTCGGGCTGCTGCCCAGTTCGCACCTGTTGGAGCGGGCCGGGCCCCTGGACCTGGAGCAGCCGGAGGACCGGAAGCTCTTGCAGCAGGTGCTGGCCGAAGTCCAGGGCCTCGACCTGTGGAAGAACGGCAGCCTGGATCAGAATTATCTCCTCCTCAAATCCTACCTGGAAGGCTATGACCTGGTCCAGGCCCTGATGCCCGGAGAAGGGGTCCTGGCCCTAACCGGCCCGGAACTGGCCCGGCACCGGGAGCTGGTGACCCGGGAGGCCACCGCGGTCTATCTCAAGGACGTGCTCCTCACCATCCCCTTCCCCTGGCCGGCCCAGGGGGTGGAGCTGGGGGACTGCCAGGGGAGCGACTCGCCCAGCCCCCAGCACCTGGGCCAGGTGCTGACCTACCTGGTGAAAAGCGACCTGGTGCTCTATGTCATCAGCTCCCGGGTGGGATTGCGCCAGGCCGATTTCCAATTTCTGGGGGAGCTGCAGCGCATGGGGCTGGCCCCCCATATCCTGACGCTCCTCAACCTGGACCTGGGCGAGCACAGCTCTTTCGAGGAGTTGGCGCGGGTTCGGGACCGGGTGCGGCAGGAACTGAGCCCCTGGCAACCCGAGGTGCGGCTTTACGCCTTCTCCGCCCTGAAGCTCCTCCTGGACCGTAAGCGGGCCCGGCACGAGGTCCTGGACCCCCGGGAGGCCGCGCTCCTGCAAGTCTGGGCCTTGGGTCCCGAAGCCGCGGCGTTTGCCGATCAGGAGGCCGCCCGTTTCGAAGCCGACTTGCAGACCACCCTCAAGGATTTGCACAGCCGCCGCCTGGCAGGCGGGAGCCTCTCCCAGGTCAAGATGGTGGCCCGGGGCCTGCGGGAGCAATTGGCCCTCACCCAGGACCTGATGAAAAAAGGTCTGGGCGCCATCAAGGACATGGAAGCTCGCCTGGAGGCCCGGCGCCAACCGTTGCACGGCACTATGGCCAGCCTGAGCCAGACCCTGGAAGGCGCCGGCAACCGCCTGAAAAAGGAGCTCCGGCGGCGGGTGGACCGCCAACTGGACCGGCACGCCGGCCCGGTGGGGGTGGCCCTGAAGGAGTTTATCCAGAACTTCGAGCCCCATTGGGAGGAACTCGCGGCCGCCGGCACCCCGGCCTCCTTCCGGCCGGCCCTCTACCAGATGTTCCAGGAATTCGCCAAGGCCCTGGCCCAGTTGGTCACCTCCGAGGTCAACATCACCCTGGTGGAATTCATCCGGGGCCAGGAGGAGTGGCTGCGCCAGGAACTGGGCCACCTCTGGACCCCGCTGTTTCTGGCCTTACAAGAGGCCCTGACCCTCTATTACCGGGAGATCGCCGATCTGGGCCTGCCCGCCGAACCTCCCACCCTGGAGGTGGCCGCCATTACCCGGCCCCAAGGGCTGGAGATGCCCCTGCTGAACCTGGAGCCGGTGCCTGGCTGGCGCTTTGCCCGGGAGGTCTGGCTGCGCTCGGGCCTGGGCTTTCTGGGCCGGGCCTGGGTGGCGGTCAGACAGCGCCTGGGCCTGGGTGGCGCCGTGGAGCCCCGGAGCCAGCTGCAGCGGGACCTGGAGCGGGCCCTGATCTCCCTGAAGGACTGGCTCCATGAAGAAGTCCAGGTGCAGCTGCTCGATTACCGGGAGCGCCTGAAATTCCAATATTTTTTCCCGTTAGTGGACCAGTGGCTCAAGCAGCAGGAGGCCGGGGTGGAAGACACCCTCGGGTCGCTGCTGGGCAGCCTCTCGGGCCTTACCGCCACCGTGCACCTGGAAGAGACCGAGCGCCAGGCCCGGGAGTCCCGCCTGGAAGAGATGATCCCCGCGGTCCAGGCCATCGAGGCGCGCCTCTCCGAGCCCGCGGCCTGACCGCGAAACCTTTTTGGGAGAGGGGGCCAGGGGTCGAAGGCCCCTGCCCCCTCTCCCAAACCCTCTCCCCCAACCCCAGATATTTTTTCATTTCTTGACAAACCGCCCAGTCCCCATTAGGAAAAGGGAAAGGACGTAGGGGCGAACCTTGTGTTCGCCCTGGCCCCCACGTGGTGCGGGCGTCTCGCCCGCCATCCGACATCCAACTTGACAGTCTCCCACCAACAACTATAATAGTTATATGAACTATAATGGTTAATAGAGAAGGTGATAGTTATGCTGAAGAAAATCTCCGCCATGAAGGCCCGACAAAATCTGGGGCAATTGCTCAATGAAGTATCTATCCGGGGCGACTCATATATCATCGAACGAGCCGGCAAGCCTCTTGGCCGCCCTGGTGGATATGGAGAGGTTCCAACAGTTACAGGAAGACCGAAATGCCGCCTTGCAGGCGGTGCGGGATATCTGGGGGAAGATGCAGGAGGCCGATGCCCAAGAGGTCCAGGAGGCCATAAAAGAGGCTGTGGGGTCGGCAAGAAACCAACAAATAAGAGCCAAGGCATGATTCGGGCGGTCTTGGACACCAATGTCTTGGTAAGCGCTCTCCTCACCCCCAACGGTCCGCCCGCCAAAATCCTCGAACTGGCCTTGGAGGGCCGGCTGAGAATCATCATTTCTCCTGCAATCATCAGGGAAATCGGCTTGGTCTTCCATTATCCCAGGCTAAAGAAAGCCCTGCAGAAACACCATCTCTCCTTCGAAGAAATAGAAGAGGCAATCTTTAAGATCCTCAAGGTGGCTACCATTACCCCAGGTGAGAATCCGCCGGGGGTATCAAGAGACCCCACCGATGATCTGGTTCTCTCCTGCGCGGTCGAAGGGCAGGCCGACTTCATCATTACCGGCGACCAAGACCTGACTGAGCTTGAATCGCATGAGGGGATTAGAATCATGGAGCCAGCCACCTTTTTGCAGCTAATCGAAACCAAAGCATAAGGGAAGGAATTCTTGTTTTTTTTATTGTGCTCAAACGCCGAATCCATTAGAACGGGAGAGGAACTCCAAGAATAGTAATGCTGTCGAAGGCCCCATGACCGACAAACTCCCCTGGCTGGCCTTAAAATCCATCCCCGGCGTCGGGCCGGTGCTGTTCCAGCGCCTGCTCGCCAGGTTCGGCACCCCGGCCGCGGTCTTCCAGGCCCGCCGGGAGGAACTGCTCGCCATCAAGGGAGTCAATCCTGATCTGGCCCAAGACCTCCTGACCTTCCGGGCCTGGGACCGGGTGGAGGCGGAATTGGCCGCGCTGGCCGCCGCCGGGGTGGAAGTCCTCTTACAAATGACCCCCGTTTCCCGGCCCGCCTCCAGCAGATTCCTTATCCGCCCCCCCTGCTCTTCCTCAAAGGGACTATCTTACCCGAGGACGACCTGGCCGTCGCCCTGGTGGGCACCCGGGCCGCCTCCTACTATGGCCTCAAGACCTGCCGCCGCCTGGCCGGGGCGTTAGCGGGGCGGGGCCTGACGGTAGTAAGCGGCCTGGCCCGGGGCATCGACACCGCCGCCCACCAGGGGGCCCTGGAGAACAGCGGCCGTACCCTGGCCGTCCTGGGCTGCGGCCTGGACGTGGTCTATCCGCCGGAAAACCAGAAACTCTACGAGCAGATCCCGGGGCAGGGAGCCCTGATCAGCGAGTTTCCCCTGGGCACGCCCCCCGAAGCCAAGAATTTCCCCATCCGCAACCGCATCATCAGCGGCCTGGCCCTGGGGGTGGTGGTGGTGGAAGCCGGCACCAGAAGCGGCACCGCCATCACGGTGCGCTACGCCCTGGACCAGGGCCGGGAGGTCTTTGCCGTGCCGGGTCCCATCGATTCCCCCACCAGCCTCGGCCCGCACCGCCTCATCCAGGACGGCGCCAAGCTGGTCCAGGACGTGGATGACATCATCCAGGAGTTGCCGGGGTTGAAGAAAGGCCAGGGCCGATTGTTCAGCGTCCCCGGCGGCGTCAGGGAAACCTCGGTCGCCGCGGGCGGCGGCCCTGCACCGGCAAACCGCAACTGGCGCGGTCTACTCCCACCCCGGCTCCACTCCGGAAGACCCGCTCCTGGCCCTGCTGGGCTCCGACCCGCTGTCGCTGGACGAATTGGTCCGGGCCACGCGCCTCTCCGCCTCCGCAGTCTTGAGCCGCCTCACCATCCTGGAACTGGAGGGCCTCATCCGGGAGCTACCGGGGAAGCGCTACGTTTTGGAGAATTGAGCCCTCATTTTTCATTAACCTTGACTCGAATTTGTGTTAAACGTGGGGTAGCGCCCATCCCCCAAACCTCGGAGAGAAGACATGCTGATCAAGGATTGGATGACCAAGGACCCCATCACCATCAACGACGACACCTCCATGATCAAGGCCATTCATATCATGAATGAGCACCGCTTCCGGCGCTTGCCGGTGGTGAGCCAGGGCAAGCTGGTGGGCCTGATCACCGACCGGGACCTGAAGGAGGCCTCACCCTCCAAGGCCACCACCCTGGACGTGCATGAATTGTACTATCTTTTGGCGGAGCTGCAGGTCGGCGAAATCATGAGCCGTAACCCCATCAGCGTCTCCCAGGACGACACGGTGGAACGGGCGGCGCAACTGATGCTGGAGCACACCATCTCGGGGCTGCCGGTGGTGGACGCCGAGGCGCGGATAGTGGGCATCATCACCCAGTCGGACATCTTCCGGGCCTTCCTGCACGTCAGCGGCATCATCCAGGGCGGGGCGCAGTTTGCCGTGCGACTGGAAGACCGCCCTGGCGTCATCAAGGAGGTGGCGGACCTGATGCGGGCCCGCGGCGGCCGCCTGGTGAGCCTCATGACTTACTATCGCACCCCGGACGAAAACGTCCGGGAGGTCTATATCCGGGTGAAGGGTCTCTCGCCTGAGACGGTAGTGGCCCTCCAGGCGGAACTGGCCGCCCGGTTCGAAATCCTTTACGTAATTCAGGAGGAGGCGGGCGGGGCGCAGTAGCAAAATCCCCCAGAAGACCCCCAGAACACCAAGGAAAAATCAAAAAAGGCAGGGTCGGCTTCACGCCCCCCTGCCTTAATCTTTTACAGCGGAAAACAGAAAACTGTCTTTACATATGCTCGATCAGCCCCTGCCCGAAAGCGGAGCAGGAGACTTCCTGGCTGCCGGGCAGCAGCCGGGCCAGGTCGTAGGTGGCGATCCCCGCCTGGATGGTGCGGGGCAGGGCCTGGTGGATGAGCGCCGCGGCCTCGTCCCAGCCCAGGTACTCCAGGAGCATGGTCCCGGAGAGGATGAGAGAGGTGGGGTTGACCTTGTCCAGGCCGGCGTATTTGGGGGCGCTGCCGTGGGTGGCCTCGAAGATGGCGCAGTTGTCACCGATATTGGCCCCCGGGGCCATCCCCAGGCCCCCCACCTGGGCCGCCAGGGCGTCCGAAATGTAGTCGCCGTTCAAGTTCGGGGTGGCGATGACCTGGTACTCCGCCGGCCTGAGCAGCACCTGCTGGAAGAGATTGTCCGCCAGCCGGTCCTTGAGGAGCACCGTGCCCGCCGGCACCACCCCATGGTAGCGGGTGGCCAGTTCGCCCTCATTGGTCACCCGATCGCCGAATTCCGCCGCCACCTCGTAGCCCCAGTTCTGGAAGGCCCCTTCGGTGTATTTCATGATATTGCCCTTGTGCATCAGGGTGACGGAGGCGCGGTTCTGCTCCACGGCGTATTTCAAGGCCATGCGGATCAGGCGCTTGCTGCACCGCTCCGTCATGGGCTTGATGCCGATGGCCGCGGTGGGGTCCAAAGAGCAGCCTAGCTCGGTGTTGAGGAAGGCGATGAGTTTCTGGGCCTCGGGGCTGGTGGCCGGCCATTCGATCCCGGCATAGAGGTCTTCGGTGTTTTCCCGGTAGATCACCATGTCGATCAACTCCGGCGCCTTCATGGGGCTGGGCACCCCGGTGTAATAGCGCACCGGCCGGATGCAGGCATACAGGTCCAGAACCTGGCGCAGGGTGACGTTCAGGGAGCGGAAGCCGCCGCCGATGGGGGTGGTGAGGGGGCCCTTGAGCGCCACCCGGAATTCCCGGAGCGCCGTCAAGGATTCCACCGGCATATAACTGCGGGTCTGCTTGAAGGCCTTTTCCCCGGCCAGGACCTCCTGCCAGGCGATTTGCCGTTGTTTGCCGTAGGCCTTGGCCACCGCCGCGTCCAGCACCGGCCGGGTGGCGGCCCAGATATCGGCGCCGGTGCCGTCCCCTTCGATGAACAGAACTATGGGGTTGTCTGGAACCTGCAGTTCCCCCGTGGCAGTCGCAGTAATCTTTTCTCCAGCCATGGTTTTCCCTCGTTAAAAAATTGTCTAATATTTCAACCTATTTTTGGCGCCGCTGCAAGTCATTCGTGCAGATTTACAGGCGCTGCCGCGAGATGTACCGCCGGGCAGGACCTGGGACGGTTCAGGCTGGCAGCACCTGCGCTTCACTTAATTCATCCCAAGAGTGAGTTATACTGGTAAGCGCAGGTCGTCATACGAAGACCAAAACTGAAACACCTGGAGGCACCAGAAATGAGCGCTAAAGAAGAGAAAATTTTCCTGGAAAGTTGCAGCAAGTGCGGCTTTAACGTGGTGGCGCCCACCCCACCCGAAGTCTGCCCGGAGTGCAAAGAGGCGTGCGAGTTTAAGAATGTCACCTGTTACTTGCCGGATTGCGGCGGACTCCGGCAACCCTGATCCGCGCCTGTAGACCGTAATGTAACTTGATGCCAAGTGAGTAACTGATTAGCTTACGGAGGCCACCGGCCATCTCACCGGAGTTGGCGTGAGAGCCTCAGCCAGACTATTGCCGACTTAATCATAAGAAAATCGGCTGGCGGCGAATATCACCAGCGTGTGGAGGATGAGGGCGGCGGCGCCCAGGAACAGCAAGGCTCCCAGGGGGTAGGCGATATATTTCAGCCGGGGCCGCTGCCGGAGGACGGCCTGAAGACGCGCCAGGCCCTGTTGAAACGGTTCGGTGCAGAAGAAGAGGATCAGCAACAAGCCGGCGACCAACAGCAGGGTTTCCAAGGCGCGGCTCATCGGTAATTTTCTCTTGAGTCACTCATCCGGCCAGGGGCACCAATTCCACCCGGCCCCAGGCCCCCAGCTTGTCGCCCACGATGACCACGGCCCCCAGGATTTCCGGCAGCGCCGCGGCCCACTCCAGGGCCGGTCCAATATCCCCGGCCTGCTGCACCCGGTTGCCCACGGCCGAGGCCGCGGCGTCCGCCAGGGCGGAGCTGGCAGCCAGCACACAGGCGGCGTCGGCCCGGCCGAAGCTGAAAGAATGGCCCACCGTGCCCGAGGAGGTGCACACCCCCAGGGGGGTTAACTCGGGAGCGATCCGCAGGCCCACCCGGTGGCTCAGGGGTGATTTGCCGGCAAACAGGGACACGGTGGCGTCAGAGGCCAACTTCAGGTAAAGATCGCCGCCGTTTTCGACGATCACCTCGGCGCTTAAAGGCTCCAGGGCCTGGCCCACCCGTTCCGCCAGGGCCCCGGCCACCGCGGCCATGGGGCCGACCCCGGCCTTCCGGGCAGCCGCGATCATCTCCCGCACCACCGGCGGCGCAAAGGGGTCCTCCGGCCAGGGGCTCAGGGTCGTGAGAAACTCCGGCTGCCCGGCGATGTAGGCCTCCAACTGCCGCCGCTCCTGGAGCACTACTTCCCGCACCTCCCGGGAGAGGTCTTGGCCGGCCAGGACCCAGAGGTCCGTCTCCCGGACGGCCACCTGGAAGCCCACCAGGCCCGCCCGGGCCATGCGGGTGCGGTAGGTGCGGGGTTCGTAGGTCATTTTAAGCTTTCAGCTTTCAGCGGTCAGCTATCAGCTTTTGGCAGTTGGCAGTTAGAAAAAGCTGCCGATAGCGGGACAGTCTTATCTGACGACTATTTGCCAACGCTCTACTCATCTTTATCAGGATCTTTTCTCAACTCCACCATTTTATTACTCACGGCCACGAACTCCGCCAGGCTCAAGGTCTCCCCCCGCCGCCCCGGGTCGATGGCCAGGTCCGTTAAAATGGCCCGGAGCTGCTCCGGGCTGAGCCCGAAGTCCGCGGCCCGGGCCGTCAGGGTGTTGTTCAGGGTCTTACGGCGCTGGCCGAAGGCGGCCTTCACCACTTGCGCCAAGAGTGCCGGGTCTTGGGCCGGAGGCGAGACCGCGGCGGGCGTCAGCCTCAGGACCACCGAGTCCACCTGGGGCGGCGGGTAAAAATTGGCCGGCCCCAGGGAAAAGAGGCGTTGGCTGGCGAAATGATACGTCAGCAGCACCGACAGGATACCGTAATCTTTGGTGCCCGGCCGGGCTAAGAGGCGCGCCCCGACCTCCTGTTGCATCATCAGCACCGCCCGGCTGACGGCTGCCTTTGCTGCCATCAGCTTGAAGAGCAGGGGTGAGGTGATCTGGTAGGGCAAATTGCCGACCACCGCCAGGGGCCGGCCCAGTTCCCGGCTGAGCCCCAGGAAATCGAACTGCAGGACATCCTGGCAGAGCACCTCCACCTCCGGGGCCTCCGGGAAGATTTCCTCCCTTAAAAATTCGGCCAGGGCCGGATCCCGCTCCAGGGCCACCACCCGGCGGGCCTCCCGGGCCAGGTAAACCGTCAGGGCCCCGAGGCCGGCGCCGATCTCCACCACGGTTTCATCGCCCCCGAGCTCCAGGGCATCCACAATGCGCCGGGCCTGGTGGGGGTGCACCAGGAAGTTCTGGCCCAGGGTTTTCTTAGGCCTTAGGCCCAGACGCTGCAGGAGGATTTTGGGAGAGGAGGTTAGGGACACTGGCGGCCTTTCGCGCCTTGAGGCGGCGATAACGCTTGATGATCCACAGGGTCAGAAAATAGGCGGCGATGGCCGGGGGGATGGCGATAATGACGCCCCCCAATTGCAGGGCCAGACCTCCCCGCCAGATAAGATCCATACAATCGGCGAAGCAGTAAGTCTCCGGGAGCCTCAAGGGCGCCCCCTGGTGCAGCAAGAAATGTCCCACCTTAAAGGCCGCCAGGTAGAGGATGGGGATAGTCAGCGGGTTCATAATCTGGATGCCCAGAAAGGCGGTGACCGGGGAAATTCTGAGGAGCGGGGCCAGGAACAGGATGGACACGAAGTGGAAAGGGATGGTGGGGGTGATACCGATAAAAATCCCCAAGGCCATACCCCAGGCCAGCTTCCGGGGATCATCCTGGAGGCGCAGAAATTTGAGCCAATGGTAACGTAAGGTGCGCTTGATGGACATAGAAGGTTAGGTCCCGTTCCCGGCGGTAGCCTCTTCCCGCAGCAGCCGGCGCAGCACTTTGCCCACCAGGCTTTTCGGCAGTTCGGCGCGGAATTCGATGCTGTGGGGGACTTTGTAGACCGCCAGTTGCTGCCGGCAGAAATCCTGGATTTCCGGAACGCTCAAGGCCAGGCCGTCCCGGGGCACGATGACCACCTTGACGATCTCGCCCCGGTAGGCATCCGGCACCCCGAAGGCCACCGCCTCCTGCACCCCCGGAAACTGGTAAAGCACCTCTTCCACCTCCCGGGGATAGATATTGTAACCCCCGGAAATGATCAAATCTTTTTTGCGCTCCACGATATAAAAATAACCGTCTTCATCCCTTTTGGCCAGGTCGCCGGTATAGAGCCAGCCGTCCCTGAGAACCGCCTCGGTTTCCTGGGGATTTTGCCAGTAGCCCTGCATCACCTGGGGCCCCTGAATGGCCAGTTCGCCCACCTCGCCGGGGTCCAATTCCCGGGTCCCGGTCTCCTGGTCCATCACCTTCGCCAGGGTGCCGGGCAGCGGCATGCCCATGCTGCCCAAAGGCCTTTTGCCCTGGACGGGATTGAAGTGGGTCACCGGGCCGGCTTCGGTGAGGCCGTAGCCCTCCAGCATCCGGCAGCCGCTGAGGGCCTCGAAGCGGTCCCGCACCTCGACGGGCAAAGGCGCCGAGCCGCTGATGGCCCCCCAGAGCGCCGACAGATCCACCTTAGCCAGCCGGGGATCGTTGATCAAGGCCACAAAGAGGGTGGGCACCCCGGGCAGCATGGTGGGCCGGTATTTCTTGCAGCATCTTGATGAAGCCGTTGATCTCGAAGCGGGGCAGGACGATGATCTGCGCTCCCTGGGACATGGGCCAGTTGAGGCAGGCGGTGAGGCCGAAGGAGTGGGCAAAGGGGAGCAGGCCCACCAGCCGCTCTTCGCCGAAGCGCACGTTAGGCAGCCAGGCGTTGACCTGGGCCACGTTGGCCATGAGGTTGCCGTGGGTGAGACAGGCCGCCTTGGGAGTGCCGGTGGTGCCGCCGGTATAGAGCAAGACCGCCAGGTCCTCGACCCCGGGCAGGGGCGCCGCCGCCAGCGGCGGCTGGGCCAGCAAGGCTCGCCAACCGAAACGGCCCGGAGCAGCCCGAAAGCCCAGGGCCAAGCCCTGCCGCCGGGCCTTTAAAGGGTAAAGCCAGCTCAGGGGCCAGGGGAGCGCGTCCGTGAGGCTGGTGACGATGAGGTGGGTCAGCCCCGGGAACGCCTCCACCTTGGGCAGGAGGTGATCCAGGACCACCAGGCGCCGGGCCCCGGAATTGCTGAGCTGCTGGGCCAATTCCTTGGCGCTCAGCAAGGGGTTTAACGGCACCACCACCGCGCCGAGGCGCAGGGCGGCATGATAGGCCACCACGAACTGCGGACAATTGGGGAGCAGGATGGCCAGACGTTCGCCCGGTGCCAGACCCTGGCCTTTGAAGGCCTGGGCCAGGCGGGCCGCCATCTCCGCTAGCTGCCGGTAGCTGAAGATCCGGCCGAAAAATACCAGGGCCGGGGCCTGGGGGGTTTTGGCCGCGGCGTCGAGCAACAGCTCGGGCACCGAGGTCTTGACCGGCTCTACGGTTAGGGGCACGCCCGGGTCGTAATGCGGCGCCCAGGGTAGGGTCATGGGCGTTGGGTCTCCCTTAGACGGAAGACGGGCGACGGGGGACCGGGAAAAATACTGCACTCTGTTTGGGATCCCCGGTCTCCCGTCGCCGGTCTCCGGTCTTTTAGCTGATCGCTAGTCAATGGGGGTGGGAGCCGCCTTCGCCGCAATGGGAGCAGGAGCAGCCCTCCTGAGCCTCGTGCCCTGCCAGATCCTCCGGGGTGGCTTCCCGCACCTGGCGCACCGACAAGGTGACCTCCAGATCTTTGCCAGCCAGCGGATGGTTAAAATCGATGACCACCGCGTCGTCCTTCACTTCCTGGACGATGAAATAGACCGCCTGCCCCTCGTCGTTTTCGGTCTCGAACACCAGCCCCGGTTTCAGCTCCAGATCCGGCGCAAAATCGGCGCGGGGCACCTCCATTACCAGTTCCTGGTCAAATTCCCCATAGGCTTGTTCGGCGCTGAGATGCACCACCTTCTGGTCACCCTGCTCCAGCCCGATCATGGCTTCTTCCATCCCCGGCGGCATCGCTCCCCAGCCCATGCAGAAGGAAATCTCTTCAGGCTGGCCGCTGGGCGGATAGGTCTCCTGCTCCCCCATGCGGATCAGATAATCAATGGTAACAAAAGAGCTTTTCTCGATTTTCATACGGTTCTCCTGAGGCAGGAGGCACCTCCGCCATTAAAAATTTAGTAGATGGGTATCGGGAAGGTCGGCGATCCCACCGGGTTGCTTTCGTGGCAGGCCGCACCCGGTCTGCTGCGGGGGAAAAAGGGCTGCGGCAGTGATGGGCTGGCGCTACCGGACTCTCCCTTTAAGGCTTGGTGCCCATGATGATCCGGCCGGTATTCAGCAGATTACAGCGCACCGCCTCCTGGACGCTGATGCCCGCTTCATTCATCGCCTTGATAACGTCCAGATCGGTGGTAAAGCCGATGCGGCAAAACAACGGGGCCATCACGTCCTCGACCCGGCCCCAGAGACTGCCGTTCTGGCTGCGGGTATGGTTCACCGCGATAATCTGGCCACCCGGCTTGACCACCCGGAGGATCTCCCGGCAGACCTTGTGAGGGTCTTGCACTGTAGTGATGACAAAGGCAGCCATGACCACATCGAAATGATTGTCGGGGAATTCCAGGTTGGTGGCATCCATCACCTGCAAGTGAAAGCGGCTGCCGCTGTTGAGGTTGGCTGCCTTTTTCCGGGCTTCCTCGATCATGGCGGCGGAGATGTCGATGCCCACGAAGTCGGTCCGGGGCGGGTAAAATTCCAGGGTCGAGCCGGGGCCGACGCCGATTTCCAAGACCTTCTGGTCAGGCCGGCGGGATAAATAATTAAAGGCCTTGCGACGGCCGGGGCCTAAAAGTTTGCCAAAGACCCAATCATAAAACGGACAGTAAAACGAATAGAGCTTCTCCATGTAGCTGGGATTCACTCTGGATTTCCTGGAACTCATAGATTATCCTCTTTCAGCCTCAAAGCTAGGGATGACTGAGCGTCCTCAAGACCTTGAGGAACGACGAACCTTTTTTCACAAATAAGCTATTGTATCTGAATGCGATGGCAAAAGTAAACTATAAAATTCCCGGCTCAGCCGGGCCTCGAGTCAGAGTCGCGGCAAATCAGCACCTCCCAGGTGTCCCGGTCGTAGTGATACTGGAGAAGATAGTGGCGAGAGTCATTGGCGGTGACGATGAAGCAGAGATTTTCCGGTTCCTGCCAGCGGCTCACCACCCGGCGCACCTCCAGCCATTCCCCTTGCCAGGTGAAGCGCCGGGGGCGTTCATGGACCCGGTAACCCGAATAGGTCTCTACCTGGCAGGGCTGCCAGCCGGGCCGGTCTTGGGCGGCAGACCCCTGCCCTCCCCCGGGAATAGCCGTTCCCTTATAAAAACTACCCAAATTACCAAAACACCTGGTCCAAAAGTTCTTCCTTGGCCGGCGGGCCGGAAACCCGTTGCAATAGTAACACAGGTATTTTACAATGACAACGATGGCCGCGAGGCCATAATTCCTTTGTACTTGATGCACCCTTCGAGGTGCAGCTTGATCCTGACCGGCGCCTTCAATCCGGGTCAGATCTTTCTCCTTGCAGTTGGCGGAGGTTGAAATTCATGTCTTGTTCAAAAACCATGGGGATGCGGCGGGTGGTGGTCACCGGGGTGGGGATGGTGACTTCCATGGGGCTCGACGTGCCCACCGTGTGGCAGCGCCTTTTGGCCGGAGAATCCGGCATCACCAATCTGGACTGCTTTACCCCGGAAAACCTGGAACGCTACCACATCCCCGAAGATTTCCCCACCATCGGCGGCGGGATCAAGCACTTTGACCTGAAGGAAATTCTGCACGCCCGTAAGAAGGACGTCACTAAAGAAGACCTGAAGCAGATCAAGTATACCGACCGCTTTACCCAGTTCGCCCTGGCCGCCTCCCTGGAGGCCATCAATGACTCAGGCGTCAACCTGGAGACCGAAGATCCGGAGCGGGCCGGGGTCATCATCGCCAGCGGCATGGGCGGGGTCAGCCTCCTGGGAGGAAGGGGTGGCCAAGCTGCTCAACGAGGGGGTGCGCCGGGTCTCTCCCTTCCTGGTGCCCAAAATGATCCCCAATCTGGCGGCGGGCAACGTCTCCATCAGTTTCAAGGCCAAGGGGCCCAATATCGCCCTGTCCACCGCCTGCGCCGCCGGGGCCCACGCCATCGGCATGGCCTACCGCTCCATTGCCCTGGGGGAGGCGGACATGATGGCCGCCGGCGGCAGCGAAGCCGCGGTCACCATCCTCACCCTCGCCGCCTTCTTCCGCATGGGCGCCCTGGCGGCGGGCTACAACGACAATCCCGGCGGCCGCCAGCCGGCCCTTCGACCTCAACCGTTGCGGCTTTGTCATGTCGGAAGGTTCCGGCATCCTGGCCCTGGAGGAAATGGACCACGCCGTGGCCCGGGGCGCCCAGATCTACGGCGAGATCGTTGGCTTCGGCATGACCGGCGACGCCCACCACATCACCGACCCGGACAAGGAAGGGGCCCGGCGCTGCATCGTCCTGGCCATGAAGGACGCCGGCATCACCCCGGCGGACATCGATTACGTCAATCCCCATGCCACCGCCACCCCGGTGGGGGACCGCAACGAATGCCAGGCCCTCAGGCAGATCTTCGGGGACCAGGCCTCCGCAACTGGTGGTGAGCGGCACCAAATCCATGACCGGCCACCTCCTGGGCGCCGCCGGCGCGGTGGAGGCCATTTTTGGCGTCCTGGCCATCCGGGACGGCATCGTGCCCCCCACCATCAATCTCAAGGACTTGGACCCCGATTGCGCCGGCCTGGATATCGTCCGCGACCAGGCCCGGAAGAAGGACGTGCGCTACGTCCTGTCCAATTCCTTCGGGTTCGGCGGCACCAATGCCTCCCTGGTATTCAAGCGCTTTGAAGGTTAACTAGCTGTCAGCTTCCAGCCGTCGGCTGTCAGCTTTAGCCTGGATGACCAAACTGTTAACGGCTAACTGCTGATTGCTGACCACATGGCCACTACCCCCAAAGCCATCCGCATCGCCATCGTTCTGGACGGGCAGGAATTCACCTGCCAGGCAGTGACCTTGCCCTTCTCCCTGGAAGGTTACCCGCCGGTGGAAATCGTCTTGTTCGGCAGCAAACCCGGGGTCCGGGCGGACTCCCAGGTTCAGCCCTTGCCGGATCTGCACCCGGAACAGTTTGACCTCATCCTGGACGGCCAGTTCTTGCCGGCGGCGCCGGCCCCTTCTTTCCCGAACCGGCGGGAAAACCTCATTGCCGGCCCCGCCGCCCGCTTCCTGAAAGAGCTGGTCCGCCAGCTCCGGGAACTCCGCCAAAAGCAGGAGATCAACACCGGGGTGATCGACAGCGCCTCCGACGCCCTCGTCACCATCAACCAGGAGCACGTGATCGTCGGTTTCAATCAAGAAGCGGAGCGGATGTTCGGTTACTCCCGGCAAGAGGCCCTGGGCCAGGACCTGAAGCTCATCGTGCCCCCGCCGTTCAAAGAGGTCCACGGGGATTACCTGCGGCGCTATCTGGCCACCCGGGAAGCCCATGTGCTGGGCCGGCAAAGGCGCCTCACCGCCCGGCGCCGGGACGGGCAGGAATTTACCCTGAGCATCTCCTTTTCCGTGGCCGAGATCCAGGACGAGCTCTATTTTACCGCCATCATGCGGGACATTACCGATTACAAGGCCATGGAAGACCGGGTGCTCCAATCCGAACGCCTGGCGGCGGTGGGCAATACCGTGACTCATATTGCCCATGAAATCAAGAATCCCCTGCTCATCATCGGGGGGTTTGCCCGGCAGCTTCTCAAGACCCCGGGGCTCGATGACCAGGCCCGCCACAAATTGACCATCATGGCCGATGAGGTGGGCCATTTGGAAGAAATGGTGGCCGAAATGCGGGATTTCGTCCACCGGCCGCCGGCCCAGAAGCGTCAGGGAGAGATCGCCGCCGTGATTCGAGAGGCCCTGGAGCTGTTCCAGGATTTCTTTAGGGATCATAATATCCGGGTAAAATCGGTGGAAGAAACCCCGCTGCCGCCCGTGACCTTCGATCCCAAGCAGTTGCATGAGGTTTTGATCAACCTGTTCAAAAATGGCCTGGAGGCCATGCCCCAGGGGGGTGAGCTCACCATTGCCAGCCGCGTCCGGGGCCCCAACGTGGAAATCAGCGTCAGCGACACCGGCGAAGGCATCTCCCCGGAGGTGGCGGCTAATATTTTCCGGCCCTATTTTACCACCAAGGAGAAGGGGACCGGCCTGGGGCTGGCCATCTGCCAGAGTATCATGCAGGAGCATGGCGGCTGCATTTTTGCCGACAGCAGCCCGGGCCGGGGAGCCACCTTTACCATGCAACTGCCCCTGGAGGAGACCGGCCCGGGTGCTGAGGCGGCCTCCTCCTGATTTGAAAAAATTTACCAGGTTCAAGGCGGCTCGCCTTAACATGATTATCTTAACGTGATGGCCACCACCCCCAAACCCATCCGCATCGCCTTCGTCCTGGACGGAGAGGAATTCAGCTGGCGCCCGATAACCTTGCCCTTTTCCCTGGAAGGCTACCCGCCGGTGGACCTCGTCTTATACGCCGCCAAGCCGGAGGTCTCGGAGCCGCGGGTTGAGCCCCTAACGGATTTGCACCCTGAAGAGTTCGATCTCATCTTGGATAGCCAGGCCGTGACGGCTGGGCTGCCCGCTTTCTCCCCGGAACTGCACCACCTGATCACCGGCCCCGCCGCCGGCTTCCTGAAAGACCTGGTGTGCCAACTCCAGGAGTTGCGCCAGAAGCAGGCGATCAACTCCGGCATCATCCACAGCGCCACCGATGCCATCGTCACCATCAACGAAGACCACCTCATCATCGGCTACAACCAGGGCGCCGAGAAGATGCTCGGCTTCACCCGGCAAGAAGCCCTGGGCCAGGATCTGAGCCTGATCATTCCGCCCCCCTATAAAGCCGAGCACCGGGATTACGTGCGGCGCTATCTGGCCACCCGGGAGGCCCGGGTGATCGGCAAGCATTTGCGCCTCACTGCTCTGCGTCGGGACGGCCGCGAATTCCCCATGAGCATCTCTTTTTCCGTGGCGGAAATCGGCGGCAACCTCTATTTCACCGGCATCATCCGGGACATCACCGAGTACCAGGAGATGGAAGACCGGCTGGTGCAGTCCGAGCGCCTGGCCGCGGTGGGCGACACCATGGCCCACATCGCCCACGAAATCAAAAACCCCCTGCTGATCATCGGGGGCTTCGCCCGGCAGCTCCTCAAGCTGCCCGCCTTCGACGACAAGGGGCGGCAAAAATTGTCCATGATCGCCGAGGAAGTGACCAACCTGGAAGAGCTGGTGGCGGAGATGCGGGACTTTGTGCGCCGCCCGCCGGCCCAGAAACGGCCGGGCCGGCTGGAAGTCCTCATCTCCGAAGTCCTGGAACTGTTCCACGACACCTTTAGCGAAAACCACCTCAAGGTGAACCGGGTGGAGGAGAGCCCCCTGCCTGAGATCAGCTTCGATGCCAAACAGCTGCGCCAGGTCTTGATCAATCTCTTCAATAATGCCATGGAGGCCATGCCCCGGGGCGGCGACCTTACCATCACCACCAGGGAGCGCGGCGAGAGCGTCGAGGTCGTCGTGGCCGACAGCGGCGCCGGCATGTCCCCGGAGGTGGTGGCCAACCTCTTCCAACCGTATTTCACCACCAAGGCCAAGGGCACCGGCCTGGGACTGGCCATCTCCCAAAGCATCATCCAGGAGCACGGCGGCTCCATCTCCGTCGACAGCACCCCGGGGCAAGGGTCCGCCTTTACCATCCGGCTGCCCCGGACGGAGCCCGTTCCCGGTTGAAGGCCGGGCGGCAAAGCCCTGCCTGGTAGGGGCGGCTCGCGAGCCGCCCACACTACGGTCCAATTCTAGGCGCAGCTAAACAGCAAACAGGATTAGTGTTACATTGGTTATAGCCATTAAATTAATCGACCTCAGACAACCCGCGGGGCTTTCATGACCGGCAATCTGGCCTTGCAGCAGGAAGGCGCCCCCTTCTTGGCGGTGCGGGACCTCACGGTCGATTTCACCACCTCCCGGGGCCGGGTCCGGGCCCTGGCCGGGGTGAGTTTTGCTCTCAACGCCGGCGAAACCCTGGGTCTGGTGGGGGAATCGGGTTGCGGCAAGACCGTCACCGCCATGGCTATCTTGCGCCTCCTGCCCTTCCCGCAGGCCCACGTTTCGGGCGAGGTCCGCTTTTTGGGGGAAGACCTGGCCAATTGTCCCGAGGCGCGGCTGCGCCAGATCCGGGGCAACCGCATCGCCATGGTCTTTCAGGAGCCCATGACCGCCCTGAACCCGGTGCTCACCATCGGCGACCAGGTGGCCGAGGTCCTGCGCCTCCACCGGGGTCTAAACCATGAGGCCGCCTTGCGGGAAGCCGCCCTCGCCCTGTCCCGGGTAGGGCTGGCCGAAGCGCCGCAACGCCTGAAGCAATACCCGCATCAGCTCTCCGGGGGCCTGCGCCAGCGGGTGCTCATGGCCATGGCCCTGGCCTGCCGCCCTGATCTGCTCATCGCCGACGAACCCACCACCGCCCTGGACGTCACCATCCAGGCCCAGATCCTGGCGCTGTTGAAAAAACTCAAGGCCGACATGGGCCTCTCGGTCCTGTTTATCACCCACAACCTGGGGATCGTGGCCCAGACCGCCGACCGGGTGGCGGTGATGTACGCCGGCCTCATCGTGGAGCAGGCCGTAACCGGGGAGCTCTTTGCCCACCCGGGCCATCCCTACACCCGGGGGCTGCTCAGCTCGGTGCCCCGCCTCGATTTCAACCGGCCCCCCGGGGCCCCGCTGGAGGCCATCAAGGGCCATCTGCCGCCGGAGCCGCCCCCCGGCTGCCTTTTCCAGGACCGCTGCCCCGAGGCCCGGGCCCAGTGCGTACAGCCGCCCCCCTGGCTGGAGGTGGCCCCGGAACATTGGGTGCGGTGTTGGAATTATGCCTGAAATCTTTTGCCTATCTATGAAAGGCAGAATGTCTTTTGATGTAGGGCGGGAAAGCGAAGCGCCTCCCGCCTTCAGTAGTCGTAGGGAAGAAAAGCGAACCGTATCGCTCTTTCGGCAATGGGTTGGGCCTGATTTAATAATACTACTGCTGAGGTAAGGTGCGTACCCCTGTAATAATGGGTTTTTTACTGACCACTGACTACTGGCTACTGGCTACTGACCATGCCTGAACTGCTGAAAGCCGAAGATCTCTGCTGCCATTTCCGCCTCAAGGGTCCCTGGGGCCGGGGGCCGCTCCTCAAGGCGGTGGATGGGGTAAGTTTCAACCTGTTCCCCGGGGAGACCCTCGGGCTGGTGGGCGAGTCCGGCTGCGGCAAATCCACCCTGGCCCGCCTGGTCCTGGGGCTTTTGCCTCTCACCCGGGGCCGGGTCTGGTTCGGCGGCGCCGACCTGACCGGCATGCCCCGCCGGGCCCTCAAGGCCATGCGGCGCCAGTTCCAGGTCATCTTCCAGGACCCCTACTCCTCGCTTAACCCCCGGATGACGGTGCGGCAAATCCTGGCGGAGCCCTTTATCATCCACGGCCTGGGAACCAAAGCGGAACGCCGGGCCTGGGTGGCGGAGCTGCTGGCCGAGGTGGGCCTGGAGCCGGAACACCTGGAGCGCTACCCCCATGAATTCTCCGGCGGCCAGCGCCAGCGCCTCGGGATCGCCCGGGCCCTGGCCCTGCGCCCCCGGCTGATGGTGGCCGACGAGCCGGTCAGCGCCCTGGACGTCTCCATCCAGGCCCAGATTCTCAACCTGCTGGCCCAGTTGCAGGAGCGCCACGGCCTCACCTACCTGTTCATCTCCCACGACCTGAGCGTCGTCTCCCAGATCAGCAGCCGGGTGGCGGTGATGTACGTGGGCCGCCTGCTGGAGATGGCCCCCCGGGAGGTCTTCGCCGGGGCGCGGCTGCACCCCTATACCGAGGCCCTGCTGGCCGCGGTGCCCCTGCCCGACCCTAAGCAGCCCTTCCGGCCCCCGGCCTTGAAGGGCGAGCCGCCCAGCCCGGTCAACGTCCCTTCGGGCTGCCCCTTTCATCCCCGCTGCCCCGAGGCCCAGTTCCCCCGCTGCCAAGACGAAGTCCCCGCCTACCGCGAAACCGCCCCGGACCACTGGGTCGCCTGCCATTTCCGCTGAGGCGAAAAAATTGAAAAATATCTCCCGCCCAAACGCCAAGACAGCCAGGGGTATCATTATATAATCTACCTATCTGATATTATTTCATTTTGGCGAAGTGAGGCTATATAGCAGTCATCTCCCCCTACCATTGTCACCACGGAGGGGAGGTTCCCATTCCAAGATAATAGCTTGAGCTCTTAACTGGCTGGGTGCGGCGGCTGCCAGGACTACTAAGGAGTAAGTCGCACGCTGTGCCAAAGGGGGACGGGTTGACCAAGGCAAGGCCCGGGGGAAGGTAATTTTTTCCTCCCAGGCCCCGTTTTCTGCCTGGTGGGCCTTACCGGCCGCCGGCCCCGGGGCCCCCCCGGTGACCGGCTTTCGGGCATATGGTTCATCTTGGGTTAAGCGGACTCTTTGACAAAAGAGTGGACCTGCGGTTTCCTAAAGAAGACCAGCCAAAGCGGTCAAGAGGAGAACGCCGGCATGTCCTCCAGTCTCCTTTATTATGGGTTTGGCATTAAGAAATATTATTCAACATCCTCCAGCAGTAAATTCATCACCGGGCTGATGACCGGATATGCAAGAATAGCCGTGACCTGAACTGCGGCCATATCCGAGCAGTACATTTGGATGGTCGCATTTGAGGGGTCATCAGGATAATTGTTGGATGCTTCCAAGGTGACGGTTTGGTAGGTATCCCAATTATCCTGATTGAAAACCAGAGTAGCACCCTCTCGGACGATGATAGCCCGACACCCGGTCTGCCGTGTCACCGAAACCATGACACCCTTGTAGGGATTATCACTCAACTTCACCTGAACCTGCGAACTTCCAAAAGGAGGCACTCTCACGATGCTTCTGTCGACTACAATACCAAGAGGCTTGGCGATAAAGCTAGCCGAGATGGAGTGGTCAGTGATGATATTGGTAAAGGTGTAAGAGGACAACGGTCCCACTGAAACACCATCAACCAGCACATTGTTAATATTGTATTTAGTATTGGCGGTGATGGAGAATCCCTGGCTGCTTCCAAAAGGAACCCGAATTACTCCGGAAGGGGAAATAGTGCCACCGGTTCCTGCAGTCGCCGAAATGGTGTGGGTGTCCCCGACGAAGCTGACCGCAATGGTGTGGCCCACGATAACGTTGCTGAAGGTGTAACTGGTCACGGCCCCCACCGACGAGCCGTCCACCAAGACGTCGACCACATGATAGCCGGTATTAGACGTGATGGTGAAGGTCTGGCTGGCCCCGTAGTTCACCGGCACCGCCCCGGCGGGCGAGATGGAGCCATTGGCCCCGGCGCTGGCGGTGATGGTATTGGTGTTGATGGCAAAGGTGGCCTCAATAGTATGGCCGGCGGTGACGTTGCTGAAGGTGTAGCTGGTCACGGCCCCTACAGAGGAGCCGTCTACCGTCACGTCGGCCACGTGGTAATGGCGGCCGGGGGTGATGGTGAAGGTCTGGTTAGCCCCGTAGGCTACCGGCACCGCCCCGGCGGGCGAGATGCTGCCGTTGGCTTCGGCGCTGGCGGTGATGGTATTGGTGTCGATGGCGAAGCTGGCCTGGATGGTATGATTGGCAGTGACGTTGTTAAAGGGATAGCTGGTCACTGCGCCCACGGAACTGCCGTCTACCAGAACATCCATCACATGGTAATTAGCCGCCGGGGTGATAGTGAAAGTCTGGTTGGCCCCGTAGTTCACCGGCACCGCCCCGGCGGGCGAGATGCTGCCGTTGGCTCCGGCGCTGGCCGTGATGGTATTGGTATCGATGGCGAAGCTGGCCTGGATGGTATGATTGGCAGTGACGTTGTTAAAGGGATAGCTGGTCACTGCGCCCACGGAACTGCCGTCTACCAGAACATCCATCACATGGTAGTTAGCCGCCGGGGTGATAGTGAAAGTCTGGTTGGCCCCGTAGTTCACCGGCACCGCCCCGGCGGGCGAGATGCTGCCGTTGGCTCCGGCGCTGGCGGTGATGGTGTTGGTGTCGATGGCGAAGCTGGCCTGGATGGTATGATTGGCAGTGACGTTGTTAAAGGGATAGCTGGTCACTGCGCCCACGGAACTGCCGTCTACCAGAACATCCATCACATGGTAGTTGGCCGCCGGGGTGATAGTGAAAGTCTGGTTGGCCCCGTAGTTCACCGGCACCGCCCCGGCGGGCGAGATGCTGCCGTTGGCTCCGGCGCTGGCCGTGATGGTATTGGTGTTGATGGCGAAGCTGGCCTGGATGGTATGATTGGCAGTGACGTTGTTAAAGGGATAGCTGGTCACTGCGCCCACGGAACTGCCGTCTACCAGAACATCCATCACATGGTAGTTAGCCGCCGGGGTGATAGTGAAAGTCTGGTTGGCCCCGTAGTTCACCGGCACCGCCCCGGCGGGCGAGATGCTGCCGTTGGCTCCGGCGCTGGCGGTGATGGTATTGGTGTCGATGGCGAAGCTGGCCTGGATGGTATGATTGGCAGTGACGTTGTTAAAGGGATAGCTGGTCACTGCGCCCACGGAACTGCCGTCTACCAGGACATCCATCACATGGTAGTTAGCCGCCGGGGTGATAGTGAAAGTCTGGTTGGCCCCGTAGTTCACCGGCACCGCCCCGGCGGGCGAGATGCTGCCGTTGGCTCCGGCGCTGGCGGTGATGGTGCTGGTGTCGATGGCGAAGCTGGCCTGGATGGTATGATTGGCAGTGACGTTGTTAAAGGGATAGCTGGTCACTGCGCCCACGGAACTGCCGTCTACCAGAACATCCATCACATGGTAGTTGGCCGCCGGGGTGATAGTGAAAGTCTGGTTGGCCCCGTAGTTCACCGGCACCGCCCCGGCGGGCGAGATGCTGCCGTTGGCTCCGGCGCTGGCGGTGATGGTATTGGTGTCGATGGCGAAGCTGGCCTGGATGGTATGATTGGCAGTGACGTTGTTAAAGGGATAGCTGGTCACTGCGCCCACGGAACTGCCGTCTACCAGAACATCCATCACATGGTAGTTGGCCGCCGGGGTGATAGTGAAAGTCTGGTTGGCCCCGTAGTTCACCGGCACCGCCCCGGCGGGCGAGATGCTGCCGTTGGCTCCGGCGCTGGCGGTGATGGTATTGGTGTCGATGGCGAAGCTGGCCTGGATGGTATGATTGGCAGTGACGTTGTTAAAGGGATAGCTGGTCACTGCGCCCACGGAACTGCCGTCTACCAGAACATCCATCACATGGTAGTTGGCCGCCGGGGTGATAGTGAAAGTCTGGTTGGCCCCGTAGTTCACCGGCACCGCCCCGGCGGGCGAGATGCTGCCGTTGGCTCCGGCGCTGGCGGTGATGGTATTGGTGTTGATGGCGAAGCTGGCCTCGATGGTATGGTTGGCGGTGACGTTGTTAAAGGTGTAGCTGGTCACGGCCCCCACGGAACGCCGTCTACCAGCACATCCGCCACATGGTAATTGGCGGCCGGGGTGATGGTGAAGGTCTGGTTGGCCCCGTAGTTCACCGGCACCGCCCCGACGGGCGAGATGCTGCCGTTGGCTCCGGCGCTGGCGGTAATGGTGCGGGTATCGATGGCGAAGCTGGCCTGGATGGTATGGTTGGCGGTGACGTTAGTGAATGTATAGCTGCTCACCGCCCCCACGGAGGAGCCATCCACCAAGACGTCGACAATGTGATAGTTGGCGTTAGGGAGAATGGAAAAGGCCGCGCTGCTGCCATAGGTGATTTGCAGGGAGCCAGAGGGAGAGATGAGGCCGCCGGCGCCCGCCGAGGTGGTAATGACCGGGCTCGGGGCAAAGGAGACGGAGAGGGTGTGGTTAATGGTGACGTTGTTAAGGGTAACGCTAGACACGTTTACCAGGCCCATGGAACTGCCGTCCAACAGGATGTCGGCCACGTAATAGCCGGGGTTGGGGCTGAGGTTGAAGCTCTGGTTCGAACCATAAGGGACTGAGACGGCGCCGGAGGGGGAGATGGAGCCGTTAGGTCCAGCCGAGGCAGTGACGACCGGGTTCAGGGCGAAGGTGGCGCTGATGGTTTGATCAGCCGTTACCTCGCTGAAGTCGTAGCTGGTCACCGGCCCCACCGAGCTCCCATTTACCAGCACGTCCGCCACGTGGTAGCCGGCATCGGTATCAGGAGTGATGGTGAAGGATTGGGGATCTCCAGGGTAGACTCCCACCCCGCCGTAAGGGTCAATTATGCCGTGGGGGCCGTTGGTGGCCCAGACGACGAAATTATAGGAATCGGTAAAGTAGGCGGTGATGGTGTGGTCGGCCTGGACGTTGGTAAAGGTGTAGGTGGTGGTGCCCGGCCCCATGGAGACGCCGTCCACCAGCACGTCCAAGATGCGATAACTCCCCCCCTCACCTATATCCGGGGTGATGGTGAAGGTTTGGCTGGTCCCCGGGGCCACCCCCATCGCCCCGCTGGGGGAGAGGCTGCCGCCGCTGCCAGCCGTGGGGCAGATGACAAAATTGGTGGCGTCGGTAAAGGACGCGGAAATGGTATGGTCGGCGGTGACGTTGGTGAAGGTGTAGCTGGATATGGTCCCGTAAGAGATGCCGTCGATCAAGACTTCCAGGATGCGCTGGCCGGCATCGGGGGCGATGGTGAAGGTCTGGTTGCCCCCATCTGGCACCACCACGATGCTCGGGGGCGAAATGGTGCCGCCGGTGTATGCGAAGGCCGTGATGTTATGCGGATCAGCGGCAAAGGTGGCGCTGATGGTCTGGTCACTCATCACATAGAAGAAGCTATAACTGGTCACGGCGCCCACGGAGGAGCCGTTCACCTTCACGTCGGCCACATGATAGCCGGGGTCGGGAGTAATGGTGAAGTTCAGGGGCATGGGGCTCATATAGGGGCATTGACCCCGCCGTAGGGCGAAATGGTGCCGTTTGCCCCAGCCGTGGCCCAAATGACGAAGTCAAAAGAGTTGTTGAAGGTGGCTGTAATGGTGTGGTCGGCGATGACGTTGGTGAAGGTATAGCTGGTTGGGCTGCTGGTGCCCGGCCCCTGTGAGACTCCGTCCACCACCACGTCCATGATCCGCTTGCCGGCGTCCGGGGTGATGGTGAAGGTGGCGTCAGTTCCATCTGCGACCGGCTGCGCCCCGGCCGGGGAGATGGCGCCGCCCGGTCCGGCAGTGGCGTTGGATATCTCCGCGCTGGCCAGGGAGCCGGTATTAAGCTCGCCCCCCGCCACCAGAACCTGGCCGCCGCTCAGCAGGGTGGCCGTATGATAGCGCCGGGCCGGGTTGAGGGAGTCGGTGGCGGTCCAGGTATCCGTGGCCGGGTTGTAGAGTTCGGCGCTGGCCAGATAGCCGGCGTTTAGGTAGGAGGCATTGTCATAGCCTCCCGCCACCAGAACCTGGCCGCTGGACAAGAGGTTGGCGGTGTGATAACCCACGGCGATCGGTGAGAGAGCCGGCAGTAGTCCAGGTAGACGTGGCCGGGTCAAAGAGTTCGGCGCTATTCAGATAAGCGCCAGTAAGGCGGTCATAGCCTCCCGTCACCAGGACCTTGCTATTCGACAGGAGGGTGGCGGTGTGATAATAGCGGGGCCAGGTAGGGAGTTGGCTGATGGGGGCCCAAGTCCCCGCGGCCGGGTCGTAGAGTTCGGCGCTGTTCAGGGTGCCGCCAACACCGTTATAGCCATCCACCGCCAGGACCTTGCCGTTGGGCAAAAGCGTGGCCGTGTGCGCATAGCGGGGGGTGGTCATAAAGCCGGTGTTGGTCCAAAGTCCGGTGGCCGGGTCGTAGAGTTCGGCGCTGTTCAGGTAGCCGCTGCTAGGGTTATAGCCTCCCGCCACCAGGACCTTGCCGTTGCCCAAAAGCGTGGCCGTGTGCGCATAGCGGGGGGTGGTCATAGAGCCGGCAGTAGTCCAGGTAGACGTGGCCGGGTCGTAGATTTCGGCGCTGGCCAAGTAGCCGCCGGCCAGGCTGTAACCTCCCGCCACCAGGACCCTGCCGTCGCTCAAGAGGGTGGCCGTGTGATAGCCCCGGACCTCATTGAGGGCGCCCGTGGCAGTCCAGGTCCCGGAGAACGGGTTATAGAGTTCGGCGTTGCTCAGGTAATCGCCAAAATTGTGAAAGCCCCCCGCCACCAGGACCCGGCCATCTCCTAAGAGGGTGGCCGTGTGCTGCTCGCGGTCGGTGACGAGGGAGCCGGTGGCTACCCAGGGCGCCACGGCATTGGCGGTGATGGTGTGGGGGGCGCCGGCGGCGGCGGCGCTGCCGGAGCTTAACAGCAGCAGGATCAGTAAGGAGAAGCTGAGAAGGGCCAACTTGGCCAGCCTGGGGCTGGGCCGGGAGTAGGACAAAGCACACGTTAGTCTCCTCATGGCCAGAGGTTGGCGCTCCATGGAAGGTTGTCCCGAAAAACCTTGCTTATAAACGTAATTTAGTATGGAGTTAAAATACTTTACCATATCATTTTGATGCTGTAAAGGATTTCATTTCTCATCATTTATAAGCGTCACAAAGGTGCGGGATGCCGGTTGTCAATCTGCCCGCTTAAAAATTCATACAGCTCCAGCAGGCAGTTGAAGTTCTCCTGCATCCAGCGGCTTCCAAAATCGATGCGCCGCAAAGTCTCGAAGTACATCTGGGTCCATCGGCCTCGCGGTTCCTCCAGATGAATCCCGTAAAATCTCAGCTCTGCCTTGATGCGGCTCTGGGTGCGCACCCGGTCTCTGACGAGTTGTCGGCGTCGGCGGATGACCTGGCGGTGGTAAAGTTCCTCCTCACTGGGTACCCACACCCGTTTCAGTAGCCCCTTGGCCAACAGATGCGCCAGTTTCCGGCTGTCACGCCGGTCGGTCTTGACCCGATTGCCATATTCCTGGGGGACCAGACTCGGCGGCGTAACCAGGCACGCAATGCCACTCTCCATTAACTGGTCATGAAGGCGGAAACCAAAATAACCCGCTTCATAAACCGCCTGCAGACGATGGCCGGCATAGCGATCTAAGATGCGGCGCAGATGACTCCCCAGGTCACCTGGGATGCTGGCGCTGAACACCTCTGTGTCCAAGGTCCGGATGGTTACGTGCCACCTCTGCTTGTGGAGATCGATCCCGACAAATAAATCCTCTTTCCACCAACCCTCTTTTCCTTTAGCCTTCCCATCGCCGCCTCCTCTCTTGATGTGGTTAGACTGGCCTGGCATACCAGAATACCACTACTCGACTGAGGCCAACGCTCTTCTTTGCATCATAGTTACTTGCCACTGTACGCATTTTCCAAATAATCTGATATTATCCACCTAGCGCACCCCTATCTTAGCACCTTGAACCTCGATCTTCTCAACCTGGTCAACTGTCTCCCCTGCTCTGGCAATTTCTCTCGCCCGGCCTTACCTTATCTGCATGGGTAACTCAACCGCTCTACCCCCGCACCGCCTGGCCGCCAAGCGGCGCCAATGCGGCACCACCACGGCGCTGAAGCGGTGCCGGACCGCTCCGGCAGCGGCCTCTCAGCGGACTAAAGTGAGCCACATAAGGTACTTATGCGGAGCCAATTGCGGCATTTTTTTAGCTACCGGCACAGGCTGGCCCCGATGGGCCTCTTTTTTCGGCACGAAGTCCCTGCAAACCTGGCCGATTCACCTGGAAAACCCAGGAATATGCGCCACTTGGATGATGCACAATTTTTCTTACCCTAAGTTCTACCTGACATTGCCTTTTTCGCCGCCAGGCCCAGCCTGGCTCCCATTTTCGTGCCCCAGTGCAACTTGGGAACGAGGGGGAAAAATTGCTATCTCCCGCCCAGACGCAAAGGCCTAAAGAGAAAATGGAGAACCGCCGCCCCCGGCGGTAACTTACCGGTTGGGCCTCCGGGCCCGCCTGGATTTAGGTGATGATGGCCACCGCCACTTCCCGGTTTCATCTGGAGCCGCCCCCCTGGCTGTACGCCCGGCTGGCCCAGGGGCCGCTCTTTCGCCGCCTCTACCGGCGCTTCGTGGCCGACCTGGCCGCGGCTCTCCCTCCCGGCGCCCGGGTCCTGGACGTGGGCACCGGGCCGGGCTATCTCCCGGCTTATCTGGCCCGGGAGCGCCCGGATCTCGACCTCTGGGGCCTGGACTTCTCTTCCAGCATGATCCGCCGGGCGGCCAGGCGCCACCCCGAACTCCGCAAGTGGTCGGTAGCCGATGCCCAGGCCCTGCCCTTTCCCGCCGGGGTCTTTGATCAGACCATCGCCTCCTTCAGCCTGCACATCTGGCCCGACCGCGCCCTCGGCGTCCAGGAAATGGTCCGGGTGCTTAAACCCGGGGGCCGGGCCTGGATCTTCGAGCTGCGCCGGGAGGCCGCGGCCGGCGAGTTGCGGCAATTCGCCCGGGCCGAAGGACTGCCCTTCCTGATGGTTTATCCGGGTTTTAAAGTGGTGAGCTGGCATCACTCCTTGCGACAGGCGGAATTCGACCCCATCCTTCGGGAGGCGGCCGGCTGCCAGTGGGATTTGCAGCCGGTGCACCACCTCCTGTGGCGGGCCGAACTGCGCCGGGCCCAAGTCCCCGCCCACCGGCCAGGCCGAACCCCGCGGGACTCCTCTCCAAATTTCTTACCGCCTTGATTTCCACCAGGGCAATACTATCTTTTTAAAATATTAAGTCACTTGCTCCGCTCAGGCTGGGCTCAGTATAAATCGCCCCGCTGGCAGAACTTCCGGGGCCGGGCACAAGGAGGTTTACGGATGAGGTTATCAGGTAAGAATTATGGTTTGGCAATGGGCCTGGCCCTGCTGCTCCTGCTGGCCTTGATTATTGCTCCGGCGACGCCCTCCCGGGCCGTCCAGCGAAGACGTGGCCATGTACTATGATGCCCTGTCCCCCTACGGCACCTGGGTGGATTACGGCAACTACGGCCCGGTGTGGTATCCCACCCAGGGGGTGACCCCCAACTGGCGGCCCTATGTGGACGGCCGCTGGGTGCCGACCGCCGACGGCTGGGTCTTCGAGACCGGAGAACCCTGGGGTTGGGCCACCTACCATTTCGGCAACTGGATGCCCACCACGGAATACGGCTGGGTCTGGGACCCGGGCAGCACCTGGTATCCCTCCACCGCGGCCTGGCGCACCAGCGACGACTATGTCGGCTGGGCCCCGATCCCGCCGCCCGATTACGTGCCGGAGCCGGCCTATGCTCCCGCCGGCGGCTATTACCCCGACCAGCCGGCGCTGGACCTTCTCTCGGCGCCCTTTTGGATCTTCGCCCAGGCGGCCAATTTCCTGCTGGGGTTCGATCAGCCTTATGCGCCGGCCTATTCTTATTACAACACCGGCTACCTGGCGCCTTACGACTATGTGCCGTTTCTCTTTGCCAATACCCTGTTGCTGAGTGATTTCTACTATCCAGGGTTCAACCATCGCGCCTTTTATTGCTTCGGGCCGTCCTTCCCCTTCGTGTCCCGGGTGACCAACATCAACATCGTCAACATCAATAACTTCGCCCGCAACGCCAACTTTAACCATATCCGCAACGGGCTGCCGTCCGAGGCGATTTTTAACCGGCACCCCTTCATCCGGGACGCCATCCCCGCCTCGGTGCGGGAAAGCGGGAGGTTTCAAGCCCAGCGGGTCGCAAATCCGGCCACGGCGGGACGGCAGTTGGCCCACCCCGGGGTGGTAAAACCGCCGGCCAATGTGCCCAAGCTCAGCAAAGAGATCCCCAAAGGGGTGGCGCCGCAGGCCGGGCCAGCCGTTAGAGGCGGCGCCAGGGGGGTTCCGGTGGCCCCCAGGGGCGCCACCTCCCCCCGGGCGGTGACCACTCCTAAAGGAGCGGCGGCGCCCAGAGGCGTAACCACGCCCAAGGGGGAGGCAGCTCATGGAGGCGTGACTCCTCCCAGAGGGGAGGCCGCTCCCAGGGGCGTGACCACCCCCAGAGGGGAAGCGGCTCCCAGCCGGGGCGTGAGTGCGCCCAGGGCCCCTCATATGGTAACGCCATCGGCAGAGCACCGGGCCCCAACCGGGGTGTTCACGGCGCCGGGACGGGAAAGGCGCCGACCGGGTTCCCCGAGCCAGGGAGTTCCGCGCCCCATCCAGGGGTACGACCATGCCGCCGCCGTCGACCCATGAGGTAACCCCGCGGATGCAGCAGCAGATCCGGCAGTTCCAGGCGCCATCCCGGCCGGCTCCGCCGCGCCCCGGCCTTCTGCCCCGGCACCGCGCATGGCTCCATCCGCCCCGGCGCCGCGCCTGGCTCCGTCGGCGCCAGCCCCACGGCCCTCGGCGCCAGCCCCGGCGCCGCACCCCTCGGCCCCGGCTCCGGCTCCACAGGGAGGAGGTGGCGGCGGCGGCGGGCACCATCGCTAGTAGGTTTGGCGCAGGGTTCGGCCTGCGATGAAAAAACTCTGGCGGCATCGGTTTTCCACCGATGCCGCCGGTTCTGATGAGAACTAATTAATTGTCAGGGGCGGTTCGAGAACCGCCCCTACGTCTACCCTGGCTACGCCGCCACCACCTCATAGCCCGCGGTCTTGATCACCCGGGCCACCTCTTCCGGGGGCTGCGGGGCGGCGCTCTGGTAAGTGACCCGGCCGCCGGCCAGGTCTACCTGCACTTCCGAAACCCCCGGCAGGCTTTGCAGCGCCCTGGTCACTGCCGCGGCGCAATGCCCGCAGCTCATCCCTTTCACTTTGATTTCCGGCATTTTCGTCTCCTGTGTGGATATAATCTCGAGTTCGCCTTAAAAAGTTATCATTGCTAGCCGCAGGCGAAAGCACGCGCCTGCACAGGCAAAACGCCCGTGTCACCGGTTTGATTGATACCTATCCTACCCTAAGCTATTATCTTAATCATTTCACGCTGAGGATGTAAGAGACGTAACCGGCAATTCCAGGCTTTCTGGGAGGAAGGGGCGGACAAGCCGTGGCTGGGGCTCACGCCTTAAACCAAGCAGCCGTTATCATTTTTCTAGCTCAACCCTTTGAGGGCCAGTCAAAAATTTTAGCGCAAAAGAACCTAAATATATTATAGTAGCCGTATGGTTGGCAGCCGGAGGCGAGGCGTCGTAGTCTATCATCCCAGCCTACTAGGGAAGGACGAACCCTAAAAAATTAATTCTTGGCACTATTTCAAGACAAGAAAAGGACAGGAATCTTGAAACGAATTCTCATTGTCAGTTTAATATTATTAGGATTGCTGGGCATCGCGGCATCTGGGCTGTCTTGGCCGGGCCCAGAAAAATCGGACAAAGAGATAAAGCTGGCGGGGCATATTGAGGCAACCGAGACGGACCTGGCCTTTCAGGTTCCCGGCCGGATAGAGACCATCTCGGTCGAACCGGGAGAGGAAGTCAAGGCCGGCCAGGTGGTAGCAAAGATTGATGATAAGGTTTTCCGCCAAGAGTTGGATGCGGCGCAAGGGAAGTTGGATGCCGCAGACGCCGCGCCCGGCCCCAAGAAGCTCAAAGATGCGGAGCTCCGGCAGGCGCGGGCGGCGGTTGGAATTGGCCCAACTGCGCTTGAGTTACGCCACCCTGACGTCCCCGGTTAGCGGCCTGGTCCTGGCGAGGTCGGCCAATCCCGGAGAATTAGCCGCGGTCGGCACCACTATCATCACCCTGGGTGATTTGGAGAACGTCTGGTTTGAGGGGTATCTGCCGGAAAGGGACCTGGGGAAGGTGCGTTACGGCCAGGAGGCGGTCATCACCACCGATTCTTTTCCCGGGGAAAAATATTCCGGCACCATCTCGTACATTGCCTCGAAAGCCGAGTTTACCCCGAAGTCGGTGGAAACCTACCGGGAGCGGGTAACCATGGTCTATCGCCTCCGGATTAAATTGCCCAATCCCCAGCGAGTGCTGAAAGTAGGCATGCCGGCCGAGGCAGTCATCTCCCTTGATAAGCAATAATCCTGAAATTTGCCTGCAAGCCACCGGGTTGACCAAGCGTTTCGGGCCGCGGGTGGCGGTGGACCACCTTAACCTGGAAGTATTCCAGGGTGAGGTCTTTGCCCTCTTGGGGCCTGACGGCGCCGGGAAGACCACCACCATGCGGATGCTGGGCGGCATTTTGGAACAGGATGAAGGCCAGGCCCGGTTATGGGGATTTGATACCTTGCGGCAAACCAGGCAGCTTAGAGAGCTCCTGGGTTACCTGCCGCAAAGCTTTGGCCTCTATGATGACCTCACCGTAGCAGAAAACCTCAATTTTTATGCTGATCTCTGCCGGGTTCCTCGAACCCAGCGCCGGCAACGAATGCCGGAACTGCTGGCCTTTGCCAATCTCACCCCATTCCAGGACCGCCTGGCGGCTAATCTGTCCGGCGGGATGCGCCAGAAGTTGGGCTTAATCTGTACCCTGGTGCACCAGCCCCGTTTGCTCCTCCTGGATGAACCAACCTCCGGCATGGACCCCGTTTCCCGTCAGGAATTTTGGTATCTCCTGCATGAACTCCTGAAAACCGAGGTCACCATTTTCCTGGCCACGGCCGATATGGATGAAGCGGAACGGGCCCATCGGGTGGGTTTGATGCACCAGGGCCGACTCTTGGTGGCCGAAAGCCCTGAGACCCTTAAAGACACGTTTGCCGGAGAATTGCTGGAGTTGCGGACTCCGGACCTGCGGGCGGCCCGGAGAATTCTCACCGGCCAACCTTTTCTCCGCCAGGTACTGTCCATGGGTGACCGGATGGTGCTCACCGTGGACCGGGCTGAGCCGGCGGTCGGCCTCATTGAACAGACGCTCCGACAGGCCGGGGTGACAACCATGGCAGATTTCCGAGACCGAACCTGGACTGGAAGACCTCTTTGTGCAGATCATGCGCCGACAAGAGGGGTGATGGATACCGACTTTGCCATCGAGGTCAAAAATCTCACCCGTGATTTCGGCAACTTCCGAGCCGTCGATGACCTCAGTTTTCAGGTGCGCCGCGGCGAGATCTTTGGCTTTTTGGGGCCCAATGGGGCGGGAAAATCCACCACTATTCACCTGCTCACCGGATTGTTGCTGCCCACCTCCGGTTCCGGCCGGGTGGCGGGACTGGACCTGGCTCGTGAGGCCAAACAGATCAAGCGGCATATCGGTTATATGTCCCAACGCTTCTCTCTCTATGAAGACTTGACGGTTGAGGAGAACCTGTTTTTTTTTGGCGGTATTTATGGACTGTCGCCCTCCAGAACCAGGCAGCGAGCCCAAGAACTGTTGAGCCTGATGGATTTATGGGAGAGACGCCGCGACCTGACCCGCCACCTGGCCAAGGGCTTGCGGCAGCGGCTGGCTTTGGCTTCGGCCATCATCCATGAACCCTCCATCCTCTTCCTGGATGAACCTACCAGCGGCGTCGATCCTGTGTCCCGGCGGAAATTCTGGGACTTGATCTATGACATGGCCGACGCGGGGGTGACCACCCTGGTAACCTCTCATTACCTGGATGAGGATGAGTTCTGCGACAAGCTGGCGCTCCTTTATCAAGGGCGCCTCATCGCCCTCGGCACCCCCCAGGAACTTAAAGGAACTATGGCGGGAGAGATCTTGGCCATCTATCCCGACCGCCTGGATGAGGCCTTTGAGGTAGTACGGTCCTTGCCGGCGGTGACGATGGCCGCGATCTTCGGCAACAGCCTCCATGTGGCCACCAGCAACCCTCAGGAAGCCCCGGTGCATGGTGCGGGAAGCCCTGGAAGCCCGACAAATCTCCATTCGGCGGTTGGTGCAGGTGGCCCCCACCTTGGAAGACGCCTTTATCGCCATGATTTCCAGGGCTCGAGGGACCTGAGCCTATGGATCTGGGGCGTACTTGGGCCATCAGCCGTAAGGAATTCATCCACATCCGCCGAGACCCCCATAGTCTCATCATGATCATTTTGTTGCCGGTGATTCAGTTACTGATCTACGGTTATGCCCTGACCTTCAACATTAAAGATGTGCCCGTGGCGATCTACAACCGGGACCAGGGGCACCTGGCCGACAAGTATCTCAACGAGTTCCGGGGCTCGCCCTATTTTAAACTGACGCGTTCGGTTAGCAGCAGTGAGGAAATAGACCGCCTGCTCACCGCCCGCCAGGTGCGTTTGGGTTTAGTGTTTCCCCATGATTTTACCCGACTCCTGCAAAATGGCCGCACCGCGTCTATCCAGGCCCTGGTGGACGGCGCCGAACCTAACGCCGCTAACGTTATCTTGGGTTATGTCCAGAGCATCAATGCCGATTTCAACCAGAAGATCTTGGGAGATAGGCTGAACCGGGAGGGGCTCCAGCGGCTGGAATTACGCCTTAAACCCGAGTGGCGCTTCTGGTTCAATGAGGACCTGGAGAGCATCAATTTTATCGTGCCCGGTCTCATTGTGGTCATCATGACCATGGTGGGCACCATCCTTTCGGCCCTCTCCGTAGTCCGGGAAGTGGAACGGGGCACCATGGAAAGCCTGTTTGCCACCAGCCTGGAAAAATCGGAACTTCTCCTGGGTAAGCTGGTGCCTTATTTCTGCGTGAGTATGCTGGTGCTATCTCTGGCCATGCTCCTGGGACATTTTCTCTTTGAGGTCCCCTTGCGCGGCAGCCTGGGGTTGTTAATGGCGCTTTCGGCCATTTACCTCATGGTGATGCTGGCCCAGGGCCTCCTGATCTCGGTCACCTCGGCCAACCAATTACAAGCGTTTCAAACGGCTATGCTGGTTACTTTTCTGCCCGCGGTCTTGATGTCCGGGTTTGTCTTTTCCATCCGGCTGATGCCCTTGCCGCTGCAAATATTGTCTTACTTGGTGCCGGCCAAATACCTGGTGACCATTTCCAAGGGCATCTACTCCAAGGGGATCGGTCTGGACATTTTGTGGCCGGATGCCTTGATCCTGGTGGCTTTTGCCGCCACGTTTCTCGTAGCTACGCTGCGACACCCCGTGAAAAAGATCAGGTAAAGCATGATGGGCCGACGCATCTGGCAAATGGTCAAAAAGGAATTCGTCCAGGTCTGGCGGGACCGGAGGCTGCGGATCTTTCTGTTCCTGCCCCCGGTTATCCAACTCATTGTTTATGGCTATGCCATCAACTTCGATATCAAGCAGGTGCCTTTCGCCGTCTTTGATGAAGATCGCACCCAGGTTAGCCAGACCCTGATTTCCAGATTTACTGCTTCGGAATATTTCAGCCTGACAAGTTACATCAATAGCGAAGAGGAATTGCGGAACCTGATCGACCGCAGCCAGATTACTCTGGCGGTGCGCATCCCGAGTGGTTTTGCCGCAAAGATCAAGGCCAACAAGCCGGCGCCGCTGCAACTCATCCTGGACGCCACCGATTCCAACACGGCCTTGATTGTGGCTCAATATACCCGGACTATCCTCAACGATTACTCCCGCGAGCTTCTCCGACAGACTCTCCGCAGCTTAGATTTGCCGAAGAAATGGCAAACCCCGGTGGTGATTGAGGCGCGAGCTTTGTTCAACCCCAACCTGGAGAGCAAAAACGCCTTTGTTCCCGGGGTCATCGCCCTGGTGGTGATGCTGGTGAGCCTGATGCTCACGGCCCTCTCGGTGGTGCGGGAGCGAGAGATCGGCACCATGGCGCAAATCCTGGTGTCCCCCATCAGTCCGTTGGAATTTTTGTCCGGCAAGACTATCCCTTTTATCCTCATCTCCCTGGTAGACGTGGCCCTGGTAAGCTTGATGGGCGTCTTTTGGTTCGAGATACCTTTTCAGGGGAGTGTCATCGTGCTGGTGGTCGGTACCCTGTCTTTTCTCCTCAGTTCCGTGGGATTAGGCCTGCTGATCTCGACGCTCTGCTCCACCCAGCAACAGGCAGTAATGGCCGGCACCTTCATCCTGACCCCCGCCATTCTGCTCTCTGGCTTGATCTTCCCGGTGGCCAACATGGCCACAATTTTTCAATATATTACTTTTTTCAATCCCTTAAGACACTTTATCGTCATAGTGCAGGGGGTCTTCCTGGGAGGTCTGAGTCTTGCTTCGCTGTGGCCGCAAATGGCCGCCATGGCCGGATTGGGGGTGGGTTTTCTGGGCCTCAGCATCCTGCGTTTTCGCGGTCGCTTGGCCTGAGGGGAGGATGATACCGGCTTAGAATGGGGATCTTACTTCGGTGTGCTAAGCTTAATGGTTTTGGTAATTGATAGAAGAATAAGGGAAATTTTTTCTAAGGAAATTACCCGTTTCGTCAAAGGGTTATCGCAAAACCACGGATTTTGTGGTCCCGCAAAAAATATTTCTTCACCCTCAATAATTCCACGGCTGCGGGCTGATGGTCCACTGATTTGGCTCCCCAGGAAGCAGCGGCGCCGCCTCAGGCGGAAAAGCTCTTAAGGATGAGGCCCTTGGCCGTCATGATGACCTGGCCCGCGGCGTCCAGCGCCCGGGCATCCCAGATGGATTCGTTGCTAGTCTGCGAGCGGAGCCTCCCTTCCAAGGTGAGCGCTTCACCTGGGCGGCAGAGCCGGGAGAAGCGCATTTCCCCGATGCCAAAGGGAATCATGGTCATGGTCACGGTCTCATCCCGCAGCAACAGATAGGAATTCACCAGATGTTTCAGGGCCTCCAGCAGGTAGGGAGAATATTGATAGCGGGCCCCCTGCAACCCGGCAAAGTCATCCCCCTGTTTATAGATCATCAGACCGCTAATGACGTTGGGGCCGGCCCCGTCAATCCGCTCGATCAGCCGATAGCGCCCCTGCAGGTTGCTATATTTTCCATAAAAGCGCTGCACTGCGCTTTGATCCATAGGCGCGATGTCAAATTCCTCGGGCTTTACCGTGAAGCCGGGCCAGTCGGGCAGCGGCCCGACTGACGGGCCCAGGATCACCTCGCCGGTATAGTTGGTGGTCACACCGGTCCAGGAGACGACCGGCGGCCGTGATATCCGGGCTGGAAATGGAGACGTCGCAGAGCACCTCACCGTCGGCCTGCTCCTGGAGGCGGCGGCAAGATATCCGGGTCTCCCGGCCGACGCCGGGCAGGCACTCCAGGATGTCCAGGTATTGGACCTGACGCACCCCCAGCGGCACCAGGTAAGGATAAAGCAGGCGGGCTGCCTCCATGAAGGTCTCCAGGGCCATGATCCCCGAAACGAAGGGGTTCTTCAGGAACTTATAGGGCTGGTGGTCATTCACCCACAGGTCATGGTCGATGGAGAAAATGCGGCCGGCCTCCAGCGTTCCCGCCCCGACATCCACCTGGCGGATCGTCTGGATCATGGGAAATTCATAGTCCCGGGAGGTCACTCCGGCAGCGCTGATCCAGCCCGGTTCAGGCGGGCGTTCCTCCAGCGTCAGCCGCACCGTCTTGAGCGGCGGCAGGGTGCGCACCGGCAGGACCCAATGCTCCTGAGCCGGCCCCAGGAAGAGTTCCCGGCCGAAGAGTTCGGTCAACTCGTTGACCCGTGATATACGCTTCTCCCATGCCCTTGAGCCGGAGCAGTTCCCGCATCTCCGGATCGTCAGCCATGCCGGCCCCTTCGATGGGCGGCAGCATCAAGGCCTTGGTCCGGACCGCCGGCTGTTGGGAGGCAATCACCTGCGTTAGCGCCGACATGGCCCGGTTGCCGGCGCAGTAATTAATCTGGCCGACGTTGCCTCGGACCGCGGTAATGGAAGAGAGCATGACCATGAAGCGCAAGCCGTGCTCCCGGGCCGCCTGGTACAGGTTCCAGGCGCCCAGGAGTTTCACTTCCACCACCTTGGTAAAATCGGCGGCGGTCATAAATTCTATAAAGGAATCCCGAATAATGCCGGCTCCATGGATGACCCCGGCGATGCCGCCGTATTGCTCCACCACCCGGCCCAGGACCGCAGCCACGTTTTCCTGATCATTGACATCACAGGAGTAATAGGTCGCCTCCAGTCCCCGGCGGGCCAGTTCTTTGAGGGTCTGGGCAATTTCCCGGCCGGAAGCCGGTTGGGCCGTGCCTCGGCGTCGGCTGCGCCAGGTCATAGTCCACCCCGGGGTCGAATTCGCTGCTGCCCAAGAGGATCAGCCGCGGTTTGAAAGGAGCCAGGGCATACGCCAGATGGGGGGTGATGCCCTTGCCGCCGCCCGAGATGACGACCACCTCGCCCGGGTTTAACTCAAGGTCAGGCGCGTCTCTCAGGGATAGCGGCTGCACGCGCCCCTCAACGCTAAAGGCCTCCTGGCCGTGAAAGCGGATCTCCACCAGGTTGTGGTCCAGGCTCAAAGCCTGTTGCAGCCCGGCCGCCAGGTTCGGTGTCGCGGTCCAGCGCCACGCTGCGGAACAATACCGAGTCATATTCCAGGGCTGCGTCCAGGAACATGCCCCGCACGCCCTCGGCCATAACTGCCGCCGGGTCGGCGTCGCCGGCTCCCCGGGTGATCAGGAAACAAAATTTCCGCTGCGGGGAGGACGCCAACTGCTGCAGGGCGCCGAAAAATCCGCTGAGCAGGGCCGGGATGCCTTCGATGTCCTTTATGGCGCTCGCCGGCTCGTCCAGCACCAGCACCAGGCCGGCCAAGGCTGCCGCGCCGGCGAGGTGCTGCGCCGCTCTGGCCGCCCCCTCGGGAGAGCGCAGATCGAACTGGTCGGAGAGGTCCAGGGCCAGGGGTACGATTTTCAGCTCTGCCTGGAGCAGGTCGGCCACCGCGGCGGCCAGGGTTGACCCGGAAGAGAGCGACATGACGCCCACTTCCTGGCCTGGGGCCAGCTTCAGTCTGTGGCCGGAAACGGCGCCCAGCGGCACCTCGCCAAAGACGAGGCGCTTAATCTCCTTGGGCTGGCTGGGGGCCTCGGCTGTAGCCTTCCCGGCGACGGTTTCCTCCCCGGTCGCCGGTGATGGGCCACTTTCGCCGGAGGCGGCCGGGCCTTGGCCGCCGTCGCGTTCCTGCACGAAGGCGATGCGGTCGGCGATCTCCTGAACCGTGCGCACGTTGATAAAGTCTTCCAGCTTGATGGTGATGCCAAATTGACGCTCGGCGGCGTCCATGATGACCGGCAAGCGGCTGGAGCGAATGGCTAAATCCTGGCGGAGGTCCATGTGCGGCTCGATTTCGTCCCGCTCATAGCCGGTGGCGTCCATGATGATCCGGATCACTCGTTCGACGTAGTCCCCGTCTGGAATTGGCGGGAGATCGTCAAGAGACTCTGGTCCAGCCGCCGGTGAGGGCACTCGCCGCGGCGCCGGGTGCCAGGGACGAGGGTATGGCCGTAGGCCGGGTCAGGGCCGCCGGCAGACTCGCTTGCATAAGAGCGCCTCAAAACGCGCCTCGCTGAAGGAAGGGTCCACCTCGCGGCGGATGGCGTCCAGAATGGCCGGTTTGAGATACTTGCCAAAGGTGTCCAGGATAAACGTATTGATTTCCCGCTGCATCACCGCCGCTACCCGGTGGTCCGCCGACACCGCCGGGGTGGGCCGGGGCGCCGGGGCCGGGGTGGGAGCAGGCTGGGGAAGAATCACCTGAGCCGCCGGCCGGACGGGCTGTACGTAGCCCAGGGCGTAGAGCTGAGCCGCCGCCGCCCGGAAAGCATACGCCTCGTTTTCAGGGAAGGAGGTAGGGATACACCGGGCTTCCTCAAAGGTATCGCCAATGAGGTTGCACAGGGTTTCTTTCGGCCCTATTTCCACAAAGGTGCGCACCCCATAGTCCTGCCACAGGGTTTCGACATTTTGCTGCCAATGGACCGGATGTTCCAGGTGATCCAGCAAGATCTTCCGGATGGCCTCGGGGTCATCCGGGTAAGGATGCCTGGTGGTATTGGAGATCACCGGGATCTGGGGCGGCTGGAGTTCGAGGCCCGCCAGGAACTCTGCCATTTCCTCCCGGATCACGGCCATGATGGGGGAATGGAAGGCCATGCTCACCCGCAGTTGGGCATTCCAATAGCCTTCTTGCTCCAGTTCGGCCTTGAGGGCCAGGACTTCATCGGTGCCGCCGCCCAGGACCACCTGCCGGGGTGAGTTGAAATTGGTGATCTGGACGTTACGGCGCTGGGTCAGCTTCTGCTGCAAGACCTCCATGGGCACGTCCACGGCAATCATCGCCCCGGGATCCAGACTCAGAGCCGCGGCCTTGTCCATGCACTGGGCCCGCTTGCTGATGATCCGGAAGCCGTCTTCCCAGGAAAATACCCCAGCCACACACAGCGCCAGGATCTCCCCCATGCTGTGCCCGGCCATGGCCGCCGGCTTCGCCCCCAGAGCGAGCAGTTGCCGCACCATGGCATACTCCAGGGCAAACAGGGCCGGCTGCTGCCAGAGGGTCTTTTGCAGGTCCTTGTTCTCGGAATTGAACATCAATTCCAGGAAGTCGGAGTCGGACTCCGCGGCAATCCGGTCCAGCCACTGGCGGACCACGGGAAAGGTCTGGTAAAGGTTCCGACCCATTCCCGGATAATAGGTGCCCTGACCCGCGAAGACCAGGGCCAGAGGTGCAGGCGGGTCAGCCTCGGGAGCGGCGAAGATGCCCTGTCCGGCGAGGGCCCGCATGGTTTTATCCGCCAGCGGGGCGGTGAGGGGTGTAAGGGCGGCCAACTTCTCCCTGGCCTCTTTATCGTCCGCGGCCACCAACCCCAGTCGATAGGGAACCTCATTAATCCGAGTCCTCAGGAACGACACCCCGTCAAGCAGCGCCGACGGTATCGGCTCAGCCTTTATTTCCGGCCCGGCCGGGATGGTTTGGGGACCCGGGACCAGCACCACCCCCGTGCCGTTTAAACATTCTTCCAGGTGCACCACGAAATTGGCCCCGCCGAATCCAAAGGCATCAACCTGGAGCCGCCGGCGCCGGTTCGCCGGGCGCGGCCATTCATCCGGTTGGGGAAGGACATGGAAGCCAGAGTGTTCCAGATCAATCTCAGGGTCAGGGCTGCGATAGTTCAGGGTGGGAGGGAAGAGCCCGGTTTGCATGGCCATCACCCCCCTGATCAGGCTATTCATGCCCGAGGTTCCCAGGCAATGGCCGATCTGGGACTTAAAGGAGCTCAGCATGACCCGTCGGCCATTGGAGTAAAAGCTCTTGAGGGCCTTGACCTCCTCCAGGTCTCCTTGCAGGGTGCTGGTGGCGTGGCATTCTACCAGGTCCACGGTTTCCGGACCATAACCGGCAGCCTCGAAACCGGCGCCAATGGCGATCATCTGGGTCTCGGCGACACTTTCGATCATACCCCGGTCGTTATTGCTGGCGCCGACCCCGGTAATATATGAATAGACCCGGGCGCCGCGCTTTTTGGCCACCGATTCCCGCTCGATGACGATCATGCCGCCACCCTCCCCCAGGACAAACCCGTCCCGGGTGGAGTCGAAGGGGCGACTGCTCGCCTCCGGTGGGCAAGGTAAACCGGAAACTCCGGCCAGGGCGCCCAAGGCGGAAAACTCCACGAAATGAGCCGGATAAAGGTTTTCTTCCCCGCCCCCCACCACCGCGGCATCTATCACCCCGTTATGGATCATCTGGATGGCGGTGTAAATGGCCACCAGACTGGTGGCGCAGGCGGCAGAGACCGAGTAACACGGTCCCATGAAGCCGAACCTGTTGCTGATGAAGCCTCCGGCCGCGCTGTTGAGTCGGCCCAGGAGAGTGGTATCGTCCACGGTCATATACCCGGCCTTGATGTGTTTCTCCGCCTCCAGTGCCAGTTCCGGGGTTAAGTTCAGGAGGCCCTGCAGGGAATGGACGATCCTCTGGGCTGACATGCCGATAACCAGGTCACCCAGAGTGCTGGCCGATTCTCCCGAATTCTGGGAGATGAGGATGCCGATGCGCTCCCGGGGGATGTTGGCATCCACGAGGCCCGAATCCTTGATAACCTGGTTCGCCAGATACAAGGTGAGCTTGGTGGAGTTGGACATGGTACGGAAGTCTTGGGGCGGGATATCCAAATCCTTGCGCGAGATGCTGATATTCTTAAACGCCCCCACCTTACAATAGGTTTTCTCCTGGGCGCCGGGGCGGGGCTCGTAAAACTCGCTGTAGTCCCACCGCGAGGGAGGCACCTCGGTAATTCCGCTCTTCAAGGCCAGGACGTTTTCCCAGATCTCCCCGGGAGTGTTGCCCAGGGAATTAACCAGGGCCATACCGGTAATGGCCACCCGCTCCCGCCCATTTTTGTTCTTAGAGCCGGATCGCACCACTTTCCCCTTGGAGGGGCCAAACTTCGTTAGTGGTTTCTGGAGAGGTCCCGCGGCTAACTCCTGGTGTAATTCAGCAATGGTCACCACCCGGTTAATCATACCGGCCACCGCGCCACTCATGAATTGACCTCTCTCTAAACAGGTCTCTTCGTTAAGAGATGATCCGGCGGCCTGATCCTTGCCCCGGGCCGCGATCAGCAAACTTTTGGCGCTGAGGGTTTCCAGTCGCCGCCGAAAAGCCGACTCATCTTCGTTGCTGGCGACAAACTCTCTTTCCAGGGCCAGGATGGCATCCATCTTGGGAGTTTTAAGGGAGCGCACCCGCAAGCCGATGGTTTCCCCGGAAAGCGCTGTCGCGCCCGGCTTCGCTTCCAGGATCAGACGTTGATAGAGTTGGCTCAAGGCGCCGGTGGTCACGATCTCCTGGGTAGCCAGATAGGCGGTGCCCACCTGGATGGCAGCCGCGCCCATCATAGCAGCCCTCAGCGCGGTCTCGCGGTTGAAAATCCCCCCAGCCAGCACCAGGTGCCGGCCTTCGAAGAGTTTAGGTTCCCGCCGCTTCAACTCCAAGGCGATTTGGGTCAAGGTGAGGGAGGAATGTGCTCCCACGTGGCCCCCGGCTTCATTGCCCTCCAGGACCAGCCAGCGCACCCCGCCTGCCAGGGCCAAGCGCAGCAGCCCTTCATCCGCAGTAATATAAATGACCTCGATCCCTTTTTCTCTTAAGCGCACTGCGTAGGCCGGGTCGCCGGCGGCGATGGCCACGAAGGGCGGGCGGGTTTCTTCGACCCAGGCCAGTTGTTCTTCGAGGACCGGATTTTCGGCCAGAGCAATGAGATTCACCGCATAGGGCCGCGACCCAATAACGCGGTGCAGACGACTAAAATCTGTCTCCAGCTGGCGACGGTCCCTGATACCCAAGGCCAAAGTTGGCAGGCCACCTGCCTCGGCCACCGCCAAGGCGAACTCGGGAACATCGCTAATCCAGGACATGCCCCCCTGAATAAAAGGATAAGTGGTGCCCAACTCCCGGACCGCCGGGTTCGAGAGAAAACGCCGGGCCGTATTTTTGACGTTCTGGAGAAGTCTGGCCACCTCCGCCATGAATCCTTGCATTGCCTCGGCACTGGAACGGCCAAAGCGCTCCACAAACGCCTGGGCAAAGGCCGCTTCCGGACCCAGGGGGATCAATTGCTGGCGGTCCAGATCGCTTTCCAGAGCTGGCACCGCCGCGGCAACCACACGTTGGGCAAAGGCGCGGCGCTTGGCCGCCGTAATGGGACCAGCGCTTAAGGAGCGGGCATAATGTTCCAATTCTCTTACGGCTGGAAAATTGCCCTTATCAAAAAGACGGTAGAACACCCCCAGGGTTCCCCCAACTAGGCTGGTATGTTCGGGGCTCAATTTAGCGATGAGTTTCCGCACCCTGTGGTCTACCGCCACCAGATCGGTCTGCCAGTGGAGACTTTCAAAGACGATCCCCCGGGCGCCGGTGGCCAAATAAGCGGCCGCCGCCTCTGGGGTGGCTACTCCCCCCCAGATGACCAGGTCCAACTTTCGGCCACGCTCCCGCACCATCTCTCTCAAGCTGGAGTAAAGGACGCCGATGGTTTCGCCACCCACAAAGCCTGCCGCCTCGCTGCCTTTGAGGGCCACAGTCGTAAGGGGACCAGCGCCCTGAATGAGGCGGTAGAGCAGGTCTAAATCGCCGGTGACCGGCACGCAGGCGCATCTGGCCGAGAGCTGGCCCAACCGCTCGAGAAAAGCTTCAGGGGTGCCGGAAAACAGGTCGGGATGGTATTCAATCCATAAGGTCTTGACCCCTGATTCCTCCAGGAAGACCTCTATCTCCGGCTCGATAAAGTCGTTGGCGGATATCTTCACCGCGGTGGCGCCGGCCTTGCGCAGGGCCGCCGCCATTTGGGTAAACTGCATGGGGCTCAGGTCGAATATGGCGCTGCTGAAAGTTCGGCGCGCCAAATCCACCACTGCGTGGCTGACGTTCCGAGACCCCCAGACAAAGGCAAAGAACTGGTTCTCGGGTGGAAGGTGCATCGTTGACTCCCCCATCAAGCCACCGTACTGAGTGAAATTCCAGATCTCCATAGCCGGCAGAGATTCTAGTTTAAATTCTCTTAATCAAAGTTTGACATTTTATTATATCTAGCTCTGGGCTCTTTAGACAATATTTTGCGGATCTGTTCTCCTTATCTGCTGCAGGCACCGAAATTGGCCTATTACTCTGGAGTTTCAAGTATTCACGCAACCGGGCCGGAACGCCGGTGGCTTGGAACAGGGAGCGCACCCCTAATTTGACCAGGATTTGATGGATCAAGAGCAAGTGTTGCCAGTAGGGCTTAGGAAAGGGGAAGACTTTCCTGGTGACCCCAAATATCTTGGTGAGGGGAAGATACTTTTCCATATCACCTAATGCAATCTCGGGCCAGCGGCAGGCAGCCCGGTACAACTGAAGCATCGTCCTGTCCAGGTCAAGTTGCCGGGACAGATACCAGAGCGGCCTGAGTGGGTTGCTTTGGTCGTGAATTAAGCCCTCCTCCATGGCTAGGTGCCACAGCTTAGTCCCGGGATAGATTCTCACCCCTAAAAAGATGTTGGCCAGGTTGAGAGGTGGTCCTTGCCGCCGAACCAAATAGCGCCCAATGAATTCCAGGGTTTCTTGCAGGGTGCGAGCGGTCTCGCCCGGGCCGCCGACGAGAAAATACCAGAGCACCGGGAAAGAAAACTGGTTGATGGCCTCGGCCGCCCGACGCAAATCCTCTAAGCCGAAGCCCTTCTGATAATTGGTGAGCATGGTCTCAGAGGCCGATTCGGGTGAGATCATAAAAGAGGTGAACCCAGCCCGCTGCATGAGCTGAAGGAATTGGGAATCCAGATTCTTGGGGCTTACCCCCATAGTGCTGAAACGGGTTTTCCAGGGTCGCCTGATGATTTCTTCTAGAATTTCCCGGCAATGATCTACCGGGTCATTAAAGACGGAGTCCACGAATTCAAAGGCCTCGGGGTTGAATTGATAAAACGCCTCCTCTATCTCATCCACCACCTCCACCGGAGAACGTAACCGAAGACGGCTTCCTTCCAGCACTTGATTATAGGTGCAATAGATACACCGCATCCTGCAGCCCCGCTTGGTTTGAACGGTATAACTGGCGCCCATCCTTTCATAAGGAGTGAGGTCAACCCATCTCGCCAGGCGTGGATTTCCCGAGGGGAAGGGTGTTAATTGAGGCGGAGTTACCTGAAACTTCCCCTGGCGCCGCAGGCCCACTCCCGGTATCTCGGCAGGAGATTCACCCCGGTTCAGGGCGTCAAGGAGCTCCACAAAACTCTTCTCCCCCTCTGAGACGATCAGGTAATCCCCTTGCAGAAATTCCAAAACCCCTTGGGGGTCGAGACTGGCTCCAGAGCCTCCCAGCACTAAGGGAACGGCGGTTAATTCTCGGATTACCTGAACAATTTTGAGTGCCGACGGGAGGTAGGAAATCGGGCGGAGCATGTTGGCGTTGTCGAGATTCCTCAAAGAGACGCCGATTACCTGCGGCGAGAAGCCGATGATGGCTTTTTCCAGTTCCTGTCTGAGCCGCCGCTTAAAGCAGAGATCAAGAACTCTTACCTCATGACCGGCCGCCTCAGCCGCGCTGGCCACATAGCACAGGCCGATGGGGGGCGCTGCTAATAGGTCATCCTTCAGATTGCTGTTAATTAAGAGAACCCGCATTGATTGATCCGCTGGCTAGGAGCACCTGAATGTTCTCAGCTCCCCTGATCACCGAGCCGTTCCGCCCTTGCCTTATCTTCATAATATAAAAAACGATTATTACCAGGGCGGGCGTTACCATAAAATTCCCCCACCGGAAGGGGACTCAAATTGTAGATACCTTGCTAAATTTAACACTTATTTCCATCCCATGATAGTCCTAACGGCAAGAACGCCTGGTGAGGGAAATCTCATTCTGGATTTGGGCAAATCTTGTCGGGATAACTGGAGGTCTCTCCCCGGCTCCGGTTCCGGCAATTGCTAAAAAAACCTGTCTGCCCATGGCAGCCAGGTCAATGGAGGACGTCCTTATCAGGTGGCGCCCCGTGCACCTTCAACCCTTAAATCATTGCGATTTCCCGGCCTTTTCTTCCAGGTACCTCCCGGCGGCGGCGATGCCCGCGTCCAGGGCCTTTTCATTTAGCTCCCCGGTCCCCGGCGGGATGCGGGCCAAGACTGCGGTCTTCAGGCTTGCCAGGCTAACGACCCCGCTCAGCACCGCCAAAGCCCCCAGGGCGACGATATTGGCAGTCTGTTCCCGGCCCACCTCTTCCCGGGCAATCTTGGTAAAAGGGAGGGGCACCGCCCGGGTCGTAAGGATATCGTGCACAAAACTATCATCCACCACCATCAAGCCATCCGGCTTGAGATCAAAAGCGTAAGCCTCGCACGACCTCTGATTCATGCACAGCAGCAGGTCCGGCTTTATGACCTGCGGGTAGTCTATCTCCTCCTCGCTGATGACCACCTCAGCCTTGGACGCCCCACCCCGGGCCTCGGGGCCGTAACTCTGAGTCTGACACACAAATTTGCCGTCATGCACCCCTGCAGCTTCCGCCAGAATGATCCCGGCCAGAATCAACCCCTGGCCCCCCGACCCGGCCAACCTGATTTCGTATCGTTTCATCCGTGTATCCTCAAGGGAAAGAATCTTACCACCAGGAACACCGAGGGGACCAAGATTCCCCAGACTAGTGGTGGCCTGCACTGGTCCCGTGGTGTTCTTGGTGCCCCAGTGGTTAATCTTTCACTTCGCTCCCAACGCCGCCTGGGAGGCTTCCCGGAGTTTGCGCAGTTCGTGGGTATAGACGGGGAGTTCCCGGTCAACGAGGACGCCGATGGTGATTCTGTCTTTGAGTTCTTCGGGCGTCATGGTCTTGGCCTTCTCCACCCGCACGGCCACCTCTTTTTGCCAGCGCATCATTTCCACCGGCCCCCCCAGGCGATTGCGCCGGCCGAACTGGGTGTGGCAGTGGCTGATGGCCTCCACTACGGCAAAGCCCCGTTTTAAGATGGCCTGTTCGATCAGTTGGTCCAGCAGGCTGGCGTGGTAAACGGTGCCCCGCCCCACCCAAGCGGCCCCGGCGGTCACGGCCAGTTCGGCGATGGAGAAAGCCTGTTCGATGTGGCCATAGATAGCGGTGGCGGCCCTGGCGCCGTAAGGGGTGGTGGGTGAGTACTGGCCCCCGGTCATGCCGTAGACGTTGTTATTGATGATGATGGCCGTAAGATTCAGGTTCCGCCGGGCGGCGTGGATGAAGTGGTTGCCGCCAATGGCGGTGGCATCGCCGTCGCCCATGACCACGATCACCTGGAGCTTGGGGTTGGCGAGCTTCACCCCGGTGGCAAAGGTGAGGGCCCGGCCGTGGGTGGTGTGGAGAGTATTGAAGTCCACATACACCGTGAGGCGTCCGGAACAGCCGATGCCCGAGACCAGAACGATTTCGTCCTTGCTGAAACCGGTGCGGTCGATGGCCCGGATTAGGGCCCCCAGGACGATGCCGTTGCCGCAGCCTGGGCACCAGACATGGGGGAACTTCTTCTCGTGGCGCAGGTACTTGTGGATCAGTTTGGTTATTTCAGCCATGTGATTCTCGATTTCCGGTTTTCCGTTCTCAGTTCTCGATTGGCGAAAAGTATGTCACCCAAATGACCGCTGGCTACAGCCTGGTTAAAGCGGCAATCTGACTCCTGCCTCACATTCTCACCAGCCGGTCCAAGATCTCCGCCGGCGTGATCAAATGCCCGTCGATGCGGTTCAAGGTGTCTATCCGGGTCATCCCCTGGTTGACCCGTTTCACTTCCCGGGAGATCTGCCCCCGGTTCAGTTCCGGCACCAGCACGGCCTTAACCCGGCGCAGATGGGGTTCCAGGAGGCCCCGGGGAAAAGGCCACAGGGTGATCAGTTGGAGCAATCCCGCTTTGACGCCCCGGGCCCGGGCCTCCCGGACGGCCCGTTTCGCCGAGCGGGCCACGGAGCCGTAAGCCAGCACCAGCACCTCCGCATCCTCCGTCAGGTCCTCCACCACCATCTGGATGTCGGCGAAGTGCTGGTTGATCTTGCGGAAGAGGCGATCCATGAAGGGCACGATCTCATCGGGCCGCTCCGTGGGGAAACCCCGGACGTCGTGGGTCAGGCCGGTGACGTGATAGCGGTAACCGTCCCCGAAAATGCCCATGGGGGGCACGCCCCGGAGGTTGTCTTCGTAAGGGATGTACCATTCCGGGGGCATGGTGGGGCGGATGCGCTCCACCACTTCGATGGTGCCGGCCGGGGGGAGGACAATCTTTTCCCGCGTGTGGCCCACCACTTCATCGGCCAGAAGGATCACCGGGGTGCGGTATTTTTCTGAGAGGTTGAAGGCCTTGATGGTGAGGTCGAAACACTCCCGGGTGGTGGCCGCGGCCAGGACGATGATGGGGTGGTCGCCATGGGTGCCCCAGCGGGCCTGCTGTACGTCCCCCTGGCTCACGTGAGTGGGGAGGCCGGTGGAGGGCCCGCCCCGCATGACGTTGACGATGACGCAGGGGACTTCCGCAATGCAGGCGAAGCCCAGGTTTTCCTGCATCAGGGAGAACCCCGGGCCGCTGGTGGCGGTCATGGCCTTGCCCCCGGCCAGGGAGGCGCCGATGACCGCGCCCATGGAGGCAATCTCATCCTCCATCTGGATGAAGGTGCCGCCCACCGCCGGCAGGCGCCAGGACATGACCTCACTGATCTCGGTGGCCGGGGTGATTGGGTAGCCCGCAAAAAACCGGCAACCGGCATACAAGGCGCCTTCCACCATGGCTTCATTGCCCTGGAGCAGCAGGGGACGGCCCTGGTTGGTCGGATCGGTCAGATTAGCGGTCATCTGTCAACTTTCTTCTCTTCCGAGCCCAAGCAAAGAACTTGGAAACGAGTATTTTAGAGGTTTCTAGGCTCTTGGGGCGGGGAGACCCCACCCCTACGGTCTGGATCATCAATCTGCCTCCTCCTTGGGAACCGTAGCGACGCACTCCCGCACACTGATGGCGAAATCAGGGCAATGGAGCTCACACCAGCCGCAGCCGGTACAACGTTCCCCGGGTTCCACCAGCGGCCGGCCCTCCTCGTTTAGAGTGATGCACTGCTGGGGGCAGAAGGCCGCGCAGATGCCGCATTCCTTGCACCAGGCCCGGAAGATATCGGTGACAAACTTCTTTTGCGCCTTAGAGCGCGGCAGCTCGGGCTGGCCGGCGGGAGCCGGAGCAGCAGGCCCAGCCCCGACCCCGGGATCCAGGTCGGCCAGGTCGGGCCGCAGCTCCAACAGGCTAACCTTGCCTCCCATGGCCCTAACGATTTTCCGAGCCAGTTTCACGGACGGCCGCCGTTCGCCCCGGTTGATCTTGCTTAAATGATCGGCGCTGCAACTAAGTTCTTTGGCCAGGCTCAGGGGAATTTTCATTTATCCGGCTCGCTGGAAAAATTGCCTTCGTGTAAGCATCCTGTCGAAATCGTTGTAGGCGCCTGGACCCGGTCAGCCGGGACAACCCGATGAGGGCCACGACGGTTAAGAAAAGTTTCAGGCCCGCCTTCCTCTTGCCGAATTATGTACACCTTACTTAATTTATTTTTCAAGCTGAATCGTTTTTTCTAATCTCGACCAGACTTTCAGTTCGACGACAATGTTGGTTTCTCCCGACTTGCCGGGCATGGAACGGTGGGCGATACCGCGCGGGATCAGCAGCATCTGCCCGGGTTGCAATTCCACTTCACCCAAATCTGTCTCCCATCTGATGGATCCCTGGAAACAAATGATTAACTCATCGAAATCGGCACTGCGATGCCAGAAAGACATCTCCTCGACCGTACGCTTAGACAAGTCTACCCTGGTGTTTTCCCATTTCAAGAGAGGTAATGGTGTACCTTCAGGCTTGTCAAAGTTCGACGGCACCAGATTCGGGTCAGTGATATCCAGGGTGAACAGCTGCAAATTTTCCTCTTCACCCTCGACCCGCAGGTTGTCCGTTGGCTTCCGGTCCCGGTAGAACAGGATATTCTTCCCGCCGATGGTCAATTTTTCTTTATATTCGACAGCCATAAACTCCTCCGCCCGTCATCGCTAGTTTATCCTCGCAGAGTTGCTCCGCCCTGGTTTCCATCGTCGTCCAGAAGCGCCATGGCCTTCGGGTCATTAGCCTATTCGCCTCTGAAAGTTGGCGTACGTTTTTCCAGAAAGGCTTGCACCCCTTCCTGGTAATCGCGGGTCGTTCGCAGCCAGGCATAGGTCTTTCGTTCCATTTCCAAGGCCGCCGGCAGCGGACTATCTGCTCCTTCCTGGAGAACAGTCTTGAGAGAGCGGAGAGCCAGCGGTGCCAGTTCGATTAAGCGATTTGCCAGTCCCGTCACCGTCTCCTCCAGTTTCTCGGGGGCCACGCAAACGCTAACGAGTCCCCAGCGCTCCGCCTCATCAGCGCGCAGTCGTTGGGCGGTCATCAAGAGATGCTTGCTTCGACCCAGGCCCACCAGCCTTAGCAGGCGCTGAGTTCCGCCGCTCCCCGGGATCATCCCGAGACTCACTTCAGGCAGACCGAAATAGGACCGATTCGTCGCCACCCGGATATCGCAGCTAAGGGCCAGCTCCAGTCCGGCGCCTAAACAATGGCCGTCTATGGCGGCAATCACCGGTTTGCCACAGCGCTCGACCTCCGTCATCTCCTCACCCCAGGCCACCAACTCATGCGGCTGCAGCTTGAGGAATTCACCGAGATCACCGCCGGCGCTGAAGGCCCTGTTCCCTGCCCCCCGAACGACGATCACCCTGAGCTTGTCGTCCCTGGAAAAGCTGCGGAAAGCCTGACCAATCTCCTGGCGCATTTCTACCGTCATACTGTTCAGCTTATCAGGGCGGTCAATCAGAAGTGTGGCCAATTGGCCTTCAAAAGAGCTTTCTATGCGAATATGCCCAGATGACATAAATGATCTCCTTCAGTTTTGAGACTTGCCGAAAGTATGCCGTTATCGGCAGGAGCGATGCCTTCCGGCATTAAAATTCTCCAGCAGGCAACTTCAGCAGCCTGGCCGCGTTGGCTCCCAGGATGAGTTCCTTCGCCTTATCATTTATCGGCAGTTTTCTGATCTCGTCAATGTTCTCTTTGACGCCTTTTACGCCATACCAATCGGAGCCGAACAGCACTTTGGTGGATATTCGTTCCAGTTCCGGGAAATAACTCAGCAATCTCTTGGGCGGCAGTCCCGAGATCTCCACATAAACGTTTTCATGCAGGCGGGCCAGGAAGGCGGCTTTGTGGTACCAGAAAGGCCGGCCGCCGTGACACATGACAATAGCCAGTTTAGGAAAATCGACCGCCACATCGTCAAAGAAAATCGGGTCCCCGTATTTAAGTCTCGAACCCTTGAATAATGATGATCCGGTGTGGAACATGATGGGTATCTGCAGTTCCTGAGCGCGGGCATACAGAGGATAGACCAGGGGATCGTTGGGGTAGAAGTATTGATAGGTCGGGTACATCTTTAAACCCCTAAAACCCTGCTGGCACACGAGTCGTTCCAACACCGCGGGCGAATCTGTGGTCATGTAAGGGTTGATGCTGGCAAAGGGCAGGAGCCGCGGGCTCAGCCGGCAGAATTCTCGCACCTCTTCGTTGGTAACCAGTGCCGAAGTTATCGGCGCCACTTCAGCAATCACCACAGAGTAATCCACCCCCGCTTGATCCATAAATTCCAGCAACTGCGCCGGCTCGCCATAATTCTCTCTCAAGTCGGTAAAGTCCTGTTGTTGTTTCTCCACAAAATCCCTAAAGCTTTCCGGGATATGGGCCTCTGATGGGACTGGATGGATATGGAAGTCAACGATCATGTTATTCTCCTAATCAGTGCGTGTCGTCTTTAGTCTCAGATAATCCTGCCAGGTATCTATATCAAGATGAATGCCGTAATTGTTGACCTCAATCTCCACAATTTGTTCCGCATATTCCTCGAAAAATGCCCTGGCCCCCACATCACCGGTTAAGCTTTTTAGCTGAGGAAATAATGACCGGTGAATTACGACTGGATTACCTCTCCGGCCACGACAGGTTGGTATCACCAACGGGGCTTTGGTCCTCTGATATTCACTGATCAAGGTATCGATGACCCTGACCTCGATTAGAGGCTGGTCTCCCAAGATGCACATGGCGCCTTCACAATTAGCTGAGACCGCGGCAAGCCCGGCCTGCAGAGAAGTACTCTGCCCTTTATCCCAATTCTGATTGATTACGACTCTAGTTTTGGGAAAACTCTCAACATCCATAACACGCTGGATTATATCGGCATATCGGCCAAGCACCACAATTACTTCAGATAATGAAGACCGCACGGCCTTTTCGATAACGTGACCTAAAAGTGTTTTCCCTTGGAATGGCAAAAGTTGTTTGATCCGATTCATCCGGGAGGCTGCCCCGGCGGCGAGGATAATCCCGGCAACCTTGCACCTGGCATCCTCATTCATAGATTTTTCTCAATTAGCCAGCCCTTTCCGTCTTTTTTGGATGATTTCCGCCAGGATCGACACCGCAATTTCCGTGGGTGTCTTGGCGCCGATGGAGAGACCTACCGGCCCGTGAATCCGTCTTAGGTTTTCCTCGGAAAACCCACAAGCAGCCAACCGCTGCAAGCGCAGGCCGTGGGTTTTTCGGCTGCCCAGCGCCCCCACGTAAAACGCCTCGGACCGCAAAGCGGCTTTGAGCGCCTGGTCATCCAGTTTGCTATTATGGCTGAGGGCAACGATGGCCGTGCCGGGGTGCAGCACCAGGTTCTCCAGGGCTTTCTCAGGCCACTCAGGGATAATTGGGACGCCGGAAAAACGCTCCGACTCTGCAAAAGCAGACCGAGGATCAATGATGACCACTGGATAGCCGGCCATTTGAGCCATCTTAGCAAGTGGCTTGGCCACGTGAACTGCACCGATAATAATTATTTGCAGGCCCGGAGTAACATAATGGAGGAAATACTCGGATCCGCCTGACTGGATAATCTTGCTCTGAAAAGAAAGGAAAACCTCTCTAACGTCTTGCTTAAGGTCCGCCGGCAAGTCGCCCAAAGGATTGATCTCTCTGGCTTCAATCAGCGTCTTATCACCATCGGCAAGATTGGTGACGGTGCAATACGCCTTATAACTGGCTTCCAGGGCCGCCTGTTTTCTGAGAAGCTGTTGGTGCCTGGTATAGCTTTCAAGGACTAGCTCAATCTCACCACCACAGGGAAGGCCCACTTTCCAGGCGCTTTCATGGCTGACCCCAAAGATGATCCGTCGAGGCTTTTCTTCCCTCAATATTTCCTGGGCTTCGACCACCACTGCCGCTTCGATGCACCCGCCGGACACCGAGCCCTCAAACTTTCCCAAATTGCTGATCACCATCTGACTGCCGACGGGCCGGGGGGAGGATCCCCAAGTGTCAATCACGGTGACCGTGGCGATCAAGTCGCCCTTCTCAACCCAAGAGAGGGCGGTCCCAGTAATGCTATCCTCGTTTTCCATGGCTCAGGATCATCATCCCGCATCGTGGGAATGGCGGCCGCCATCCGCAGACCGCATCATCATTCGGTCAGCTCGTTTTCTGTCGCTTGCCAATCTCAGGCAGACCAGAGATTAATCTGCAGTTGCTAAACAATGGGCCAGAGGGGCCTGATCTTTTCAGCCAGGTTGGTTTTTTTCAAGATCTTGCCTGAAATTGCCTTTACTTTGGCATAGACCTCTTCCTCATCAATGGTCAATGCTTGGCCCTTTTCCAGAAGAATTTTGCCGTCCACGATCACCGTGTCCACGCTACTGCCGGTGGCGCTGTAGACGAGGTTGACCAGCGGATTGGCGTAGAGCGGCTGCCATTCGGGCCTGAGTGTGTCGAATATAGTTACATCTGCCTTTTTACCTATTTCCAGCGAGCCGATTTCATCTTCCCAGAGGGCGCATTGAGCCCCGTTAACCGTGGCCATCTCCAAGACCGTTTCCGGGGACATGATTTTGGGATCGAGTCGGATCTCTTTCAGCGTGGTGGCGACCAGGAGCATTTCCAAGGTAAGATCTATGATCCCCGAAGAAGCATGATCCGAACCCAGGCCAATCGGCACCCCCATTTCCAGCAACAGCGGGATGGTATTCATCTTCAGATTGCCATAGCCGTTATGCAGGCTCGAACTGGGACAGGCTACGCCCTTGACCTCAAATTCTTTAAGTAAGAGCAATTCCTTTGGATTCAGCCAACCAAGGTGGGCCAACACCATGTTGCTGCCAAGTACGCCAAGTTTTTGCAGTCTTTCGACCTCGCCCAGGCCGTATTTGGCAATCGAGGCATCTCGGGTCTTTTGCGCAAAGGCGCAATGGCTTTGCACGCCAGTGCGGTATTTATCGGCCAGTTGTTTCATGCCCGTGATCAGCGCGTCCGTGGAATTGTTCAGCCCTCGAAAGGAGAGAAAGACACGGATGCGCCCATCGGCTTTCCCTTGCCAACGCTTGATTAGGTCTTCGCTGCGCTCCAGACACTGATCCGTGGTTTCGATGAATTTAGCCGGCAGACTTCCATAGGAAGATTTGGCGATATCGAGGCTGCTTTTGGACAAAACGCAGCGCATCCCGGCTTTTTCAACGGCCCTGGCCGTCTGCTCAATTTCATAATTACCAGGATCAATGAAACACGTAACCCCATGCTTTAGCAACTCCAGGCCACAAAGCGTCGCGCTCCAGTAAGTGTCTTCATCGTCCAGGCATCCTTCATACGGATACATGCGCTCGAACAAAAAGGCCTGATCTCCCACTTCGTCGGCCAACCCCCGGCTCATCTGGAAGGCAGAATGAACGTGCGCATCGATCAAGCCGGGGACTGCCACCTTAGCGCGGCAATCTAGCTCAACTCCAGCCGAGTAATTCTGAGACAGAATGCTTGATTTGCCGATGTCGAGGATGCGATCGCCTCGTATCGCCAGGGCGCCGTCCTTAATAATCTGCCGATCTCCGTTCATTGTGATGAGCCAGTCGATATTCTTGAGGAGCAAATCGGTCTTTTCCACTTGTGCGCTCTCCTTTTCCTAATTGGCAGCTCAGGTAGGGGCGGCTCGCCAGCCGCCCCTACAGCAAGCCTGCGGCTGCCAATCAAGCACTCTGTTGCCGCTTATGCAGCTCCCACAGATAGTGTGGGGGCAGCGGCAAGCGGTCAATCTTGATACCCAACGCCGCCAGCGCATTTTCCACCGCGTTGGCGATAACCACCGGAGCCGTCTGACTGCTTGCTTCGCCAACTCCTTTAGAGCCTAAGGGGTTAACGGGTGAGGGGATTTCGATATGCGCCACGGTCATCTTGGGGGCCTCACCGACGCCAGGGCAGATGTAATCCATATAGGTGCTATTGAGAAATTGGCCGTTTTCATCATACAGCAGTTCTTCATACAAGGCCGCGCCAAAGCCGTGCATGGCCGCGCCCTTTACTTGCCCTTCGGCAATCGCCGGATTTAAGATGATTCCGGCATCATGAACGGAATAATAATCCAGTATCTTGACCCTAAAGGTCTCAGGATCCACCTCCACCACCGCCAGATCGGCGCCGAATCCATAAGCGGCAGACGAGTTGACCCGATTCCCTTCCCCCCTTTTAGCGACTTTCGCCTCGAAATAGCTCGTTGCCGACAAACCGGGTTCCTCGTTGGGCGGCAAGGCCTGAACATCCCAGTGAGCGGCGGCGGCGATTTGTTTCAAGGATAATCTGGCATCGCTGCATTTCAGTTCACAATACCCGTTTTCCAGAACGACCTCACTCGCCTCGGCGCCCATCAGGTGAGCCGCAATTCTTTGAACTTTGGCAGCTATCTTTCTGGCCGCCAACAGGACCGAACTGGCCCCAACCGTCGCAAAACGGCTGCTATAGGTGCCGGTCGAGATGGTCCACGCCTTCGTATTGGTGTCCATGCCGCTGATGACCTTGATTTGCTCGGGCAACAACCCCAGTTCCTCAGCCACGATCTGGGCCGCCACGGTCTCATGCCCCTGTCCATGACAGGCGGTGCTCAGATCTACAGTTACCATGCCGCCATGGTCAATGTGGATGGTGGTCGCCTGGGCTGTGCCTGACATCGGTCTCTTGCTCCGTACCTCTTCCGGCAAAGCCATCTGCATGTAGCCCATGTTCGAAGCGGAAGGGTCGATCCCCAGGGCGATGCCGATGCCGATCAGTTTACCCAGACGCTGTTTTTCGTCCCTGAAGCGGCAGAGTTGTTCATAGTTGCTGATCTCCAGAAGTTTGTCCAAAGCCGCAGGATAATCACCCGAATCGTACACTCCCCCGCTCGGGGTGGTGTAAGGCATTTGCTCTGCGGTTATCAGGTTTGTTCTTCTGATGGCAACCGGATCAAGTCTCAGTTTGCCGGCCAGGCTTTCGATCGCTCTTTCTATGACAAAGTAAAGATGCTGGCAGGCATAGCCGCGCACCGGGCCGGTCAATGACTTGTTGGTCACCACGATACAGGCGTCCATCCTGACCGCGGGAATATCATAAGGTCCGTTCAGGTTCCCCAAAGGCCGCAGCACGCAACCCGGTTCGGGGGCTCTAATATAGCCGCCGACGTTATCGATGAACTTCATGTCGAGGCCGTGAATCTTACCGGCGCGGTTGGCGGCCAGGCGCACATAGGCCACTCTTTCGGTGGTGCTGCTGCTGGCGGTCAGACTCTCCATGCGGTCTTCGATCCATTTAACGGGCACTTTTGCCTTTTTGGCCGCGAGACAGATCAGGACGACATACGGATAAATCGCGATCTTCGTGCCGAAGGAAGACCCCACATCAGCAGGCACAATCAAACGCAACTTGTTGGGGGGGGTCCTTAAAGCGGAACACATTACCGGGTGCATGGAAAACGGCCCGTGAAAATTGTTCCACGTGGTGAAGCTGTCCCGATCGGGCTCGTATTCAGCGATCACGCCGTAAGTTTCATTGGGATAGGAGGAATACTTGGGGAAAAACAGCTTTTCCTCAACAACTATTTCCGCCTCTCCAAAAACCTGATCCACTTCGCCATAGCTGTAAACCTTATGGAAGGCGATATTGTCGCCATGCTCTTCGTGGAGAACCGGGGCATCCGGCTGCATCGCGGCCTCCGGATCTACCACCGCGGCCAGAGGCTCATACTCGACCTCCACGACTCCCAGAGCGTCTTCGGCGACGTAGCGGTCCGTAGCAACGACAACGGCGACGGGTTCCCCGACAAAACGCACTTTATCTATGGCACAAGAATAATACTTCATATTGTGGGGGCCGATCACTGGAAACGGATTCGACATCTCGGCAACTTCCCGGCCCGTCAGGACGGCGGTCACGCCCGGCATACTCAGCGCCTTATCAACCTTAATGCTTTTTATATGTGCATGAGCATGAGGACTGCGGAGGATGGCGGCATGATGAATATTCGGTACCGGTTCGAGGTCGGCAATATAGCGACCGCGCCCCAGTACCAGTCGGTCGTCCTCTAATCTTTCAATAGGCTTGGACACCCAAAGCTTCTTTTTTTCCATGGCAAATCATCCTTCCTGTACTTTTCGACAGCACCTGCGTTAGGCCTATGGTGCGGGGCTCGCTAGGTAAATTAATCAGCGTCTACACCGGGATCTTCTCCCGTAAGGGTGGCAAAGAACTCCGTCATCTTTGCACGCCTACCACTTCCCTACGGGGCTTCAGATGGCTTTTTTTCCCCGGAGAGCTCTGCCGCTGCACCTTCGATGGCCTCAACAATGTTATCGTAACAGCCGCAACGGCACATATTGCCGGCAATCGCCCCTTTGATGTCCTCCCTGCCGGGGTTAGGACTTTTTTCGAGGAGGTCGTAAGCATTCACCAGCATTCCGGGCGTACAGAAACCACACTGAAGCGCGTGCTGCTTCTTAAATGCCTTTTGGAGCGGGTGTAAACCACCCTGCCGGCCCAAACCCTCAATGGTGGTGATATCGGCCCCGTCTGCCTGGACCGCCAGTATCAGGCAGCTGTTTACTGCCTCTCCATTTAGAATCACGGTGCAGTTTCCACAAACCCCGTGCTCGCAGCCGATATGTGTCCCGGTCAATCCCAAATCCTCCCGGATTACATCAACCAGAAGCCGGCGAGCCTCGACTTCTATTTCATAATCATGCCCATTGACTTGCAAACGGATCATATGCCTGCTGCTTTTGTTCATCGCGCTCATCGGGAACTATTACCTCCCTTCGCTAGCTCTGTGATGTGCCTCTCTTAAAGCTCTCTTGGTAACAACGCCGGCCATGGCGCGCCGGTAAGCTTCCGTTCCATGCAGGTCCGATTCTGGTTCCACCTGCTCCGAGATCAACTCAGCAACCTTTGCCAATAGATCGTCAGTCAACTCTTGACCTCGGATAGTTTCTTCAGCCTGGAGCGGTTTCAAAGGGGCCGGCGAACATCCCATTATGCCCAAATGTACGTCGACTACCCTATTTTGCGATAACTGCAGCAGACAGACAGCCCCGGCGATAGCAAAAAAATTCTCCTTGCGGGCCAGTTCCTGGACGCTCCAGCCGCAACGAGGCGGAGAGACGGGCACTCTTAGCGCCGTCAGGATGTCAGTCGGTTGCAAGGTCGTCATCATAAAGCCTAAAAAAAACTCTGCCGGTTTCAACCATTGCTCACCTTCAGGACCTTCAATCTTGATATCAGCATCTAACGCGGTCACGACTGTGGGAAACTCGGCAGCCGGGTCGGCATGGGCGACGCTGCCGCCGATGGTGCCGCGATTTCTGACCTGACGGTGGGCAATATGTCCGGCGGCCTCGGCCAACAGTGGACATTTTTCCTGAACCAGCGTTGAGGTCAGTATCCTTTGATGCGTTACCATGGCGCCAATTTCAAGGAAGCCGTTTACCTCACGAATTTGCTTCATCCCGTCGATGTTGCGAAGATCGATGAGGGTTTCCGGAGTGGCCAGGCGCATATTCATCAAGGGGAGGAGACTTTGTCCTCCGGCTATAATTTTGCTGGTTCCGTGGTTACGTTCAAGCAAGGTGATGGCTTCCTTAAGGCTTTCAGGCGCAAAATAGTTGAAAGGGGCGGGTTTCATGGGGTCGTCCTCCTCACAATGCAAAACCGTCTAATCAAGCAGAAATCATCTGGAAAATAGCAGCATGGCCTCCATCAGGTTTCATCTGTCTTGCCAATGATTCTTTTGAGCTTTTCAAAGAAGCCCGGCTGATATTCAGCCCTTTTCAATTTCAGTTGCTTGTCCATTTCTTTGAAGAACTGTTCGGCCATGATTTTTGAGATACCGCCGATCATCCGTTGGCCGATGGCGGCAATCCTCCCACCCACCATTATATCGAAATCATATCTCAGCACCGTGGCCGTAGGATTCTTGGCCTCGAACTCGATTAGTCCCTCGCCGCTGACAAATCCCGAGGCGCCGTTACCCTCCACGACCATCTTATATTGGTGCGGAAACATCTTGTCCGTTATCTGTACTGTCCCTGTGTAGTTGCCTTTTATAGCAGCAATCCCCAGACTGAGTTCCGCCTTGTACGTATTTTCATCGATTAAATCTATCTTCTTACAGCCTGGTATGCTGGCCCTAAGAGCTTCCGGGCTCAGAAAATGGTCCCACAGCTCTTCTCGGCTGACCTGAAACTCATAATAGTTTTTTATCTTCATCGGCGACTTCCTGCTTTTAATTCTTTAATTTTATTCTCGCATCCAGGACAAAACACCCGTCGGGAAACGCTTGCACCGGGTTGAAATCTATTTCTGCTAGCTGTGGGATATCTGTTAAAAGCCTGCCGGTATTGACAATCACCTGACAAACTGCCTCGAGGTCGCAGGCTGGTCTGCCTCTCACACCCTTAAGGATTTCATATGCCATCGTTTCTTCAAGTTGGCGCCGGGCTTCTTCTTGATCCAACGGGGCCAGGCGAAAAGATACATCTTTGAAGACCTCGATCAAAATGCCTCCCGAGCCAAACATGACCACCGGCCCGAACTGCGGGTTATTGGCCCCACCAACGGCGACCTCTACTCCCGCCGGCATTGACTGTTGCACCAAGATACCGCTTATCGGCACGCCGCCCGCCTTCTCGCTGACATTTTTCTTCAGCCGGTCGAAGCCCTCATCAAGCTCTTGGGGTGTTCTCAGATCCAAAATAACCCCACCAACCTCCGATTTATGTATCACTTCCGGTGAGACAATTTTTATGACGACAGGGTAGCCAATCTCTTCGGCTGCCTGCAAACCTTCTTTTTTGGTCCGCACGAACGAAAATCGAGGATGGGGAATAGCAAATTCTGCACATATCTTATAAGCGTCCGGTTCTGGTATAAAGCTGTAACCATTGCTATAACATGAGGCAATAATATCTTCATATTTCATTTTTTTCTTTTCTCCTTTATCTTGACCGGGTTTAACCGTTACTTGCTAACGCGTGCCTGGTACTGGCTATAGGTCACCAGGTTGGCCATAACCTTGGCGGCAACGTCAGGAAATTCCAGAGTGGGCAACCCATTGGCCTCCAGGATTTTGCGCCCTTCAGCAACGGCATAGCCATAGCCCAAGACGGCGAGAACAGGTTTCCTCTGCTCCTCCGGAAAAGACTGGTAGGCTGCGACCAGGTTTTCAGCCAGCTTTCTCTCGTCCAGGAAGGCGGGGGGCGTAGTGAGATAGATGAGACCGTCAACGTTCGGGTCTGACAAGACGATCTTCAGGACTTCTTGATGGAGCTCTTCATTCACGGCCCCGGTCATGTCTGTATAGCCGCACGGCCTGTCTACCGTAGCCGTCGGCGCCAGAGTAGCCCGCAGCTTTTCCTTGGTCTTCTCGGCAATCTGTGCCATCCGGATCTGTTTGGCACGGCTCAATTCATCCAGGCAAATGGTTCCCGGACCGCCAACGACTGTCAGGATGTAGATCCGATTGCCTCTCGGCCTTGGCAACTTGCCAAAAGCGCGACAGGTATCATAGAATTCCGCCACCGTCGCAGCCCGAATGACTCCTGCCTGCCGGAAAGCGCCATCATAGATGGCATCGCTGCCGGCAATGGAGCCCGTATGGGTCTGGGCGGCCTGAGAGCCGAGTTCGGTCTTACCTGCCTTAAAGGCAACGATCGGTTTCCTCTTTGATACCTCAGTAGCAGCTTCAATCAATTCCCTGGCATTGCCGATGCCCTCCAGATAAAGGGCGATGACTCGAGTTCTCTCGTCTTTCCCGAGGTATCTGAGAAGTTCAATGGCGTTGACGTCCGCCATGTTTCCCATGGATACGTACTTATTAAGCCCGACCAGACCCAGAGGATGGGCCCACTCCAGGTAGGATACCGAGAAGGCCCCGCTTTGGGCAATGAAGGAGAGTCCGCCCCTGGGGTAGCGGCCCACATCAAAGGTAGTGTTCACTCCGCTATAGGTATCCATGATTCCCTGGCAGTTGGGCCCAACCAGTCTTATGCCGTTCGCCACCAGGATTTCTCTCAGCTCTTGTTCTCTCTGCCTGCCGTCCGCACCGTGTTCGCTGAAGCCGGCGGAGACCACGACCACGCCAGCCACATCCCCTTTCTCTTTTTTCCGGGCGACGATTTCTTTGGCGGCGTCCACGCAGGCCGCAGCCGGAAGAACGACAACCACCAAATCCACCAGCCCTGGAACTTCGCCAATATTCTTGTAGCACTTAAGGCCCGAGATGGTCGTGGCCGAGGGGTTGACCGGATAAATAGCCCCTTGGTAATCCATTTCCAGCGCAAATAAGATAATCTGATTGCCCGGCTTGCCTGGCACCGAAGACGCGCCAATAATCGCTACCCCTCTCGCATTGAAGAGCAGATCGAGCTGATCATGCCCCACTTCAGGTTGCTGCATTCTCTTACTCCTTAGTCAGCAGGTTTATGTTGCGGTGCGAGCCTTTCTTATTCTTGCTCCATCCGGATTTAGACTGGCCGAATCTTGATCAATGATTGAGAACCAATCATCCCTTAGCCCGCGGGTTAGGGCCTGAAGAGGGATTGCCTGACTTCGGACCGTGCGCTGGTGACAACTGCTGCCCAGTATCCTCAGGCTCACCTTTGCCTAGATCGTTCTCTTTTTCCAAGCTGCTCTACTCTGCCTGTGAAAAGCATTAAATATGCCAAAACCAACGGTTTATGCGGCTAATAGACTGATACCCAAGGTTAATTTGGCCTTGAAAGTCTGCCTCTAGTGACACCTAAAATGTAAACTTTCAAAGAACTGTTAACTATAGTTGACATAAATATCTTATAGTTATTTGTGATGAATCGGCGCTTAAACTGGCCGGCAGGAGGTGGGTGATGAAGAGCTGCTAGGTACCAAGTTTTAAGTTAGGATGGGGGTCAAGTCAAGCCAGAGGTCCTGGCGGAGCCTAGCTTGGCCAGGTGCTGGCGGCCTATAACCCAAGCCACTGTGAGCGTCTAACGTATTGTCTTCCCGCTGCCAAGTCCTCACTTAACCGGACCGGCAGACGCCTTGCCGCCAGCCTGTTTTCCCGAGCTTGTCAATAACCCAAATCCTCGCCTACCAGTTTGACGTGAATCCGGGAATCCTGCACTTGGCCCTCGATGATCAGCCACATATTGCAGATCCTGGCGGGGCTTTGGCAATCGTGGCAGAGGCCGGTTTCCCGGCAAGGTGTCTCCCTATTGACACGGATGGCATTGATGGGAGCGGCTTGGTACTTAACCCGGGCGATCGCGGCATCCAGATCGGGGACCACCTTGTTCATGCCCACCACCAGGATGACCTTCCTGGGGCCGAAACACATGGCCGCCACCCGGTTGCCGGTGGCATCCAGGTTGACCAGCCTGCCGTCCAGCGTCAGGGCGTTGGAACTGGCCACCATGTAATCCGCAGTCAGTCCCTTAAGCCGCAGGGCCTGGGCCTCTTCGGGCGTGAGGCCGGGGACGAAGGGATCAATCACCACCACGCCTGGTTTCTTGGCCAGTTCATCCCATAACCCCATTTCCACCAGAGACATGGAGCCACAACGGCTTACCCTGGAACCTGCCGGAATCATGGCGATAATCTCTTCCCTGGCCTGTGCGGCCGTGGGGGCATAGCTGGCCTCCATCCTTCTCTTGGCCAGCTGCTTAATCAGGTGTGCGGCCAGTTTTTCCCGGTATTCGATCTGGTGGGCATCCATGCTGTCTCCTGTTTGTCCCTGCCGGTGGAATCCTGACGGACCTGCAATCATCCCGGTTTCGCCAGAGGCCTGGGGCAACGTTCTTGAAGGGGCCGTCGAGCTCGGCGGTAGCGAGAAAGCCGGCTTCCAGATCCCGGGCTCGCGGCATCGTGGCCAGGGACTCGGCTGCGCTGGCGCCGCGCTCGATACGCCCAAGGCAGGCCCAGGCCGAGGACCGGGACCCACAGCTCCCGGGAGCCAAGAAAGCGGCTTCCCTGATCCGCCTGACCTCATTCCAGGAGTTTTTTCAGTTCGAAGCGCAAGGTCTTACCCGAGCCTGTCCGGGGAATTTGGTCTATGAAACGGATCTCGTCGGGAACCTTGTGAACCGAGAGGTGCTCGCCGCAGAAAGCTTTCAGAGCGGCGCGGTCAACCTCGGCGTCCGGCTGGCTTACTACGAAAAGAACCGGAACCTCGCCCAGAAACTGATGCTTGCCGGCTACCACGGCACAGTCCGCCACCCCGGGGAATTTCAGCGCGACCTCCTCGATCTCCGCCGGGGCAATGTTCTCTCCGCCGCGAATAATCAATTCCTTCAGGCGGCCGGTGATGGTGATAAACCCATGGGGGTCGAACTTGGCCAGGTCCCCGGTCAGATACCAACCATCCACCAACGCCTTGGCCGTTTCTGCGGGCTTATTATGATATCCCGGCATGACGTTGGGGCCCCGGACAATTAACTCGCCTTCACTCCCAGGGGGGACATCCAGGCGGGTTTTGGGATCGACCATTCTCACCGCCTGGCCGAGGATGGGCGGCCCGCACGACCCCATAACCCGCTCGGGGCCCGGCCAATTCAGGGTAATCATGGTGGAAGTTTCGGTGCTGCCGAGGCCGTCCACCAGGGGAACCCCGGTGCGCCGCTCGAATTCCACATTGAGCGTCGCCGGCATGATGGCCCCCGCCGAGATGCACAGCCGCAGCTTGCCGAAATTAAGTGGGCCATCTCCACCCTTGAGCAGCAGGTAGTGAAACATCGTCGGCACGCCCGGGAAGAGGGTGAACTCGCCGCTGTTTAACAGCTCCAGCGCCTCGGTGACCGAAAAGCGCTCCATGACCCGGGCAGTGGCCCCGGTCACCAGCGTCCCCAGGACCGGCAAATCAACTGCATAGGAAAAATACAGGGGCAGAGCCGTAAGCATGTAGTCATCAGCAGACAATCCGGCAATAGGCACCCAGCAGGCGGCAACGACCCAGAGCATGCCTCTCTGGGTAAGGAGCGCACCTTTGGGTTTCCCCGTGGTGCCGGAGGTATACAGGATGAACGAGGGAGCATCGAGGTCGGCGCCCTGGTCGGCATCCGGGCTCGCGGCCCCTGCCAACAAAGACTCATAACTTTTTACATCAGCGGTTGCGCCGACCGCGGCCAGGCCGCGCAGCACCACGGTTTTGACGGACGGAACTTGAGAGCGAAGTTTGTCCAGGCGCTGGGCCCGCTCCGCGGTGGAGATAATGACGCGACTGCCGGAGTCCTCCAGCCGGTAGCGCGCTTCATCATCCGTGGCGTCATAACTTATGGGCACGACCACCGCACCCCGGCGCACTATGGCCAGGCAGGCTTCTATCCAGGGCACCGAACTGGGGAAATGGATAGCCACCCTATCCCCCGGCCTGATGCCCATTTCTTGGAGCGCCGTGGCTAACCGGGCCGTCCGCTGGTCCAGATCCCCATAAGTGATCGAGGTCTGCGCGTCCACAAACGCCGTCTTGCTGCCTTGCGTTTGGGCTTTCTCCCGGAGATGCTCAGCTACTGGTTTGATAAGGCTAATGTGGATCATTTAGCTAGCTCCTTCCTGATCCAGCCGCATTTAAGGCTGGCTCGCCAAGGGTCTGTCCGCCTCGTTAAGGCTCAGGCGCTGAGCTGAATCGACAACGGCTCAAGAAATTCCTCCAGCCCGAAGACCCCGAGCTCCCGCCCGTAGCCGGAATGTTTGAATCCTCCAAAGGGGGCCAGGGCGTTAAAGGGGGCGCCGTTGATATCAATCTGCCCCGCACGAATCCGCCTGGCCACCTGCAGCGCGCGGTCGGTATCCGCCGACCACACCGCCGCCGCCAAACCATAGGGCGTCCCGTTGGCAATGGCCACCGCCTCCTCCAGATCCCGGTAGCCGATGATGCAAAGGACCGGCCCGAAGACCTCCTCCTGGGCAATCACCGCGCCGGGGTCCACCTCCGTGAACACCGTGGGCCGCACATAAAACCCCCGGCTTAGTCCCTCGGGTGGTGCGTCCCCTCCTATCAGGAGCCGCGTGCCCGCCTGGATGGCCTCCTTGATATATTGCCGGACCCGATCCCGCTGCCTGGCCGATACCAGTGGCCCCAGTTTGGTGGCGGGATCGCCGGGGTCGCCCAAGGTCATCCCGGCCACCAGCGGCAGCACTAGTTCTTCCACCTCAGCCAGGCGGTTCCTGGGCACCAACAGGCGCGTCAGGGCATTGCAGGTCTGACCCGAGTTCAGAAAGCAATTGTTGACGGTGGTCCGCAGGGCTTTAGGGAAATCTGCGTCATCGAGGACCAGGGAGGGCGACTTGCCCCCCAGCTCCAGCGTGACTCGCTTGGCGGTTGCTGCCGCCGTGGCCGCAATTTTGGTGCCGGTGGTGGTGGACCCGGTAAACGAGATCATGTCGACCTCATCATGTTGAACCAGCAGGTTTGCGGTTTCCGGGCCGTTTCCGGAGAGGAGGTTAAACACGCCGGGGGGCAGCCCGGCGGCCTCCAGCGCCTCGGCCAGCATGAAGGCAGATAAGGGCGCCTCACTGGCTGGCTTGGCCACCACGGTGCAACCAGCCGCCAGGGCCGGCGCCACTTTGCCGACCAGTTGATGCAAGGGGTAATTCCAGGGAGTGATGGCCACCACGACGCCCTTGGGTACTCGAAATACCCGGGAATTAGCGATTTGGACTTCAAAGGGGAATTCCCGGAGGACTTTGGCGCAGCTGTCCATCACTATCACGGGCAGCGCCGCCTGGATCCGCTGGGACATCTTCAGGGGCATGCCCACCTCGCGACTGATGACCTCGGCGATCTCGGACCCGCGAGCCTTCAGATTATTTGCGGCTTTCTCCAGCAATTCGGCCCTAACCGCCACCGGCGTGTCCGCCCATTTTCCCAAGGCCTGTCGGGCTGCCCGGACCGCCTCATCCACCTCCGCTTTTTTGGCGACGGGGACCGTACCCAGGAGACTTTCATCCCCCGCGTCGATCACTTCGATAACGTCACCACTCGATGGTTTGACCCATTTGCCGCCAATGAACAACTGTTCCATCTTCCGCATGGTTGACCTCCCAGATGGGGGTTGGGGGAGGGGGTTTGGGGGAGGCAGGTAGGGCGGGGTGACCCCGCCCCTACCCCTGGCCCTACCCCAAAAAACCTTTTGCCGAGGCTCTCAAACTCTCTATTTGGACCAGAAATTGAGGGCCAGTTGCCGGCGGCGATTCCAGACTTCGTTTTTCTCCGCAAAGGCCCTGAGTCCCACTCCCGGTTCCGCATCGGGGATCTTCGGGGTTTCAGGGCGCCAGTTATTGGAAGAAGTGATCACCTCATTCATGGCCTCGAAGGCCAGGGCTGTGGCTACGTCGGCATCGGCGTTTTTATTGAGGACGAACTTGAGCTGCCGCAGGCACTGCTGGTTCTTGACCAGCATCATCTGGATGAACTTTTCGACTTCCTGGTCCACCTGCGCATCCGGCACCGCCTGGTTGAACATGCCCCACTCGACTCCGTTCGCCGCGGAATGAAGCGCGCCGATCATGCAGATTTCCTTGGTGCGCCGGCGCCCAATGAGCCGAATCATGCGGGTCGTGCCGCCCCAGCCGGGCGTCATGGCGTTATCGACTTCCGGGAAGCCCCACTGGCAGCTTTCCCCGGCCAGGACAAAGTCGCAGACCATGGCGGTTTCAAGCCCGCCACCCAGCACGTAGCCCTCCACCACCGCCAGGGTCACCTTGTCCATCTCTTCGATGCTTTGGGCAAAGTCCTGATAGTAGCGAATCCGCTTCATCACCTGGTTGGGGTTGCCCCACATGCCCTCGTGCATCTCGATCAAGTCATCGCCAACGAAGAAGTTGCCGCCCTCGCCCCGGAACACGACGATATGGACCGACTCGTCGGCGCCCACCTCTGAAACGGCGCTCCGCAGTTCATCGGTGATGGCGATGGTCAAGGTGTTGAGCTTCTTGTTCTTGGTCTTCCAAGAGATTGTGGCGACGCGGCCGCCATGGCTCTTGGTAATCTTTACCTGTTCGTACTGCTTGACGTTGACCGCTCTATAGGCGGGGACCAGAACGGCGGGTTTGAGTTTTTCGCTCATTTGCCTTCCTCCCTTACTTTTCGGTATCCAGAAGCCAAGAGGCGCACCTTCGTCCGGGCTCGCCCGAGCCGCGGCCCGACCTGCTTCCTTCTCACCCCGGGGCAAACCTGAGGGTGACAGAAATTTACTAAGTCCATTTATGCAAGTCAAGCTTTTTTTTGCCTCCATCGTAAAAAGTCCAGGGTATCTGGGGCAGGTGGCGCTCCGCCGCACCTGACCCGGCCGAGATCCGCCCGGTCCCAGCTGGGATAATTCGGCAATTAATACCGCCTCGTATCAGAGATAACGGGGATAATCAGCCTGGCCGGCTATTGACTTGCATAAATGGATTATCTATACTTAGCCAAAATCTTTTTGACTTCGCCGGCGCCTCAACTGCTACTTTGGTTGGTTGAACCTCTAAAAAATAAGAGAAACCTACTCCGAGATGGAAGAAAAACTCTTAGCCCCACCGCGGTCCACCAAAAGCGCCTCGCCCCGGCGTTTAAAGGGAAAGCGGCCTTCCTCCCTCGAGCGGTTCTGTTCGGTGGCCCGCACCGTCGAAATCTTGTCTGACCCCTGGAGTTTTCTGGTGCTGCGGGAATGCTTCTTTGGCACCAGGCGGTTTGAGAAATTTCAAAGTGTGCTGGGGGTTTCCCGGACGACTCTGGCCAAGCTCTTACAGAAGCTCACGGCCCTCGGCTTGCTCCGGAAGGAACTCTATTCCTCCCGGCCCCCACGGTTCGAGTATCGTTTTACGGATATGGGCAGGGAACTCTACCCGGTGATGTTGGCCCTCTTGAAATTTGGGGACACGTGGCTCCGGGGCGAGTCGCCTCCACCGCTGCAGCTCTACCACCAAGAATGCGGCCATGACTGCTCCCCCCTCGTGGTTTGTTCCCATTGCACCACCACGATTCTGCCGCGCCGCGTGCACTACCGGGATGGTCCCGGAGCCGGCAGCAGCCCGAGGGAGGCGGACCGGATACGATCTCGCCGGGTCTCTGATCCGGCTACTCTGGAACGCGGCCGCCCCTGCTCAGTGGCTCGAACGCTCCTCATTCTCGGGGATAGGTGGACCTTCCTGATCCTGCGGGAAACCTTTTTTGGCATTCGCCGGTATGAAGAACTGCGCACCCGCTTGGGGATTGCCACCAATATCCTGAGGGATCGGCTATCGCGGCTGACGGAGCAAGGCATATTAGTGAAAACGCTTTATCAGGAGAGTCCGGAGCGGTTCGAATATCGGCTTACCGAAAAGGGGAAGGACTTTTATGAACCCTTTATGGTGATGATGCGTTGGGGTGACAAGTGGCTGTCCGACAGCAAGCCGCCGTTAAGACTTCGCCATCGGGATTGTGGACGGGACTTTCACGCGGTGGTGGTCTGCGATCACTGCCATCAAGAACTCGATCCCCGGCAAATGGGCTATACCCTTCGCTATACCTTGTGATCCCTGCTGCCCCCTCCTCGGCCAAACCCCAGGCGCCGAGCTTTCCCTTCGTAGCCTATCGGTTAACTAGACCCAGTGGAGATCAGGAAGCATTTCAAAATTCATCGCCAAACCGCATAAGTCCTTATTCTCTCCAGACATCCTCCCGTTCAAAATCAGCCACGCTTTCCCCACTTCGCTCTTCAGACGTTCGAATCCAATTGTCAACCCGTTCTTCACCGTAGGTCTGGCGCCAGGCTGAGACGATTTCCGCTAGGGAACATCCGCATAGGTGCCGATGAATTCGACATATTCCATATAGCGTTGGTTCTCCTCATTGTACGGTTGGAACAGAGAATCTTCCCGCCCGCTGAATTCAAGGGGAGGCACCCGGTGCCGTTCACACAGTTCCCGATTGAAGGCCGGGGTCGCCTTGACCCAGATGCCATTCAGATACAGTTCCACGAAACCATGAAAGACGAAGAGGTCCGCTCCCAAATATTCCAGCAGTTGTCGGGTGGCCAGGTGGTTCTTGACATTCGCAAAGCCGAGGCGGCTGGGTATGCGAACGGCCCTGGCCAGGGTGCAGAGAAGCGCGGCCTTGGGGATGCAGAATTGCTTGCCCCGTTTGATGACCTGGCTGGCCTGATAATGCTGGGGTAGATGAAAGGGCGCGTATGGGTCATAGCGGATACCGTCCCGCACCGCCAGGTAAAGCTTCACCGCCACTTCCACCGGGTCTGTGGCCCCATTGGCGGCCCGCCGGGCATACTCCTGAACCAGGGGATGACCGCTATCGATGATGGCCGTCGGGGTCAAATAGGGGAGCAGATTTTCGGTATTGCTTGCCGCCGCAGACCGGGGTTCCGGGGTCATATTATGTCCCTCTGGGTGTTATAGAGCATATGGCGCTCACAGAAGTAAGATTTGATTATTTTTCTTTTAATAGCACAATTTATTGCGCCCAAAAGGACGAGATAAATCACCCCCATAAGTTGGAATTACTGGTTTTACGGCCAATGGTTATTATATTAAAAGGTTCTTCCGCCTCCACTAACCAGCCACATCATGTAACCCACGGGCGAGAATCCCAGGCTAGCGAATAAACCCTATGGCCCTCCAGTACGGCATGCTAACCAGGATTGCTATAATACACGCTACGGCATAGGCCATACCCCCCATGGAGAGGTGTTTGGCATCCCAGACGTCCTTGTTAATTGATTGGGACATCATGGCAAAGGGTTGCTGATAGGCCAGGAAAAAACAGTTGCCGCCGATGGTGAAGACAACGGCAATGATAATGGGGTGAATGCCATGCTGAGTGTATAAAGGCACCATGAGAGGTGCTATTAAGGCGGCAGTGGTAAATCCCCAACCTACGTCGAAAAAGCGGAACAACCAGTAAATTAGCACAAACATCAGCAAGAATGCCAGCGGGTTGGGAGCCCAACTAGCTATTACCGGATCGAGGAGCTGTGACAGCCATTTGGCAATACCGGCCCCCGCAGTAATTGAGGCCAGGCTGATGGCTGCACCTAAGAAAAGGATGATATCCCAATTCACCCCGGTGCCGATATCGGCTGTGGTAATCACCCCAAAGATGGTTAAAGCAAAGAAAGCCGCCAATGCAGTAGCGGCGGTAGGGATTTTGTGGAGGCTTTCGGTGGCAAACATCAGGAAGGCCGCGATCAAAATCAACAAACTCGCCAATTCGTTACGAGTGATCTTACCTAACTTATTATATTCTTCATGAAAGGCATGACGATCCATTTGCAGTGGTTGCTTTGGCTTTAACATTAGATATAGCAAGGTAACGTACACCACGGTTACTACCAGCCAATACAGAGCCATACCCTTGAACCAGTCGCTGGAGTTTCCCAGGGCTTTTACCTCAGCAGGAAACATGCCGGTAAAGATCGGCCCCCAAAGAGAACCGGTCAACCAGCCGACCCCTGGGATCAGAGCCATCCCAAAGGCTGTTAAAGTAATGAGGCTCGCTTCACGGCTGCCCAATTTCAGGCGGCACGCTTCGACAGTCCCTAAAGCAATGGGTATGACGGTGGCCACCCGCACGGTAATTGAGGGCGTGAGCAGTGATAAAATGACGCCAACGATCACCCACCCTATCACTATGGTCAAATAAGAAGGCCGGAAACTTTTGAGGACCCAGAAAACTATTCTCCTTCCCAACCCGGTTTTTTGTAAGACAAACCCGAAGTATAAGGCGGGAATCAGCACCCACAGCGCCGGACTGCTAAACCCGCTCATCACCACCGGAAACTTCAGTCCGGCGATGAGGCAACCGCCCAGCAACACCGCGCAGCCGGCGGTATAGGGCAGCCCACCCGGACGGAAGACCCACAGGCCCAGGGCAATGATGATGGACGCGGCAGCCATGTTGCCGGTGCGGGCCAAGCGCGCTAATGGGCTGCACTACCCCCACAATTAATCCAATTAAAGCAAAGAGGATAGCTCCAGTTACTCTGGTATTCATTAGTTATTCCTCCGATCTAGAAAATAAGGCAGTTGCACAACCCCAAGCCCCCAGCTGCTCCGGGGGCGTCTTCGGCCTCTAGTAAGCACCCCAACCACGATCTTACTAGAGGCGATCAGACGTTAACTTGCAGCCGACTGGAGATCTTTGCCATATTGCTTCCCCTGCACCGGCAGACCCACCAAAGAGGTTGCCGGAGAGCAAGGTCTAATGCCTTTTGATCATTGTGCCGCTTCTGCCAACTTCTCCTTGTAGCGCTGCTCTTCCAGTTCCTTGAGAACCTTTCTCCTAATCTTGCCGGTGGCGGTCTTAGGCAATTCCTCTACGAATTCCACCTCCCTCGGCGCCTTGTAGGGAGCTAATCTGGCTTTTATATGTTCGATGACGCTTTCTGCCAGTTCCGGGGAAATCTTCCTTTTCTCTCGCATAGTAACGAAAACTTTCACTTTCTGTCCCATCAGCGGATCAGGACTTCCCACCGCCGCGGCTTCCAGTATCCAGGGGAGTTCCACACAGGCTTCTTCCACCTCTTTGGGCGAGATCAGATAACCCCGGCTCTTGATCAAATCGTCGGACCGGGACACATACCAGAAATACCCGTCCTCGTCTTTGTAGGCCTTGTCCTGGGTGTAATACCAATCGCCCCGCAAGACCTGCTCCTCCCGCTCAGGCATTTTCCGGTACGATAGAAACAAGCCGGGATGATTCCTATTTATGGCAACCTCTCCGGTCACGCCCACGCCGCATTCATTTTGGTCATCGTCCAGGATGCGGACGTCAACCCCTGGAAATGGCTTTCCCATGGACCCGGGCTTGATCTCCCAGCCCGGGATATTGCCTACGAACTCGTGGGGCTCGGTCTGGCCCAGGCAGTCGTAAATCTTCACGCCGAATCTGTGGAGGAATTCATTGAAGGATTCAGCCGGCAGCGGTTCCCCGGCACTGTGGCATAGTTTCAGGGACGACAAATCGTATTTCTTTTCAGTCCCCTTTTCCGCCAGCAGCATCCGGTACATGGTGGGCACCCCGTTTAACACGGTAACTTTGTATTTCTGGACAAATTTGAAAACCGTGTCCGGATTGAAGCGCCCGTAATACAAGACCACCGCAGAGCCACAATGAAACGGGTAGAAGAAGCTGTTCCCGAAAGGAAACATGAAGCTGATTTCCTGGGGATGCAACACGATGTCCTGGGGGGTAAGGCGCAACGCCAGTTTGGCAATGGGGTCACCGGAGCCTATGAGCCACCGGTGGGCATGTTCCACCCCTTTGGGATTGCCGGTGGTTCCCGAGGTGTAGAGAATGTAGGAGCGGTCATCTTTGCTGGTGTCCTCGGCTTCCAGTTTCGGGGACGCATCCTTCATCAGTTTATCGTAAGAAAGACATCCCGGTTTCTCTCCGCCGATGAGCATGATGTGTTTGAGGGCGGGGCACTTGTCCTTGACTTCTTCGATGACGTCCACCAGCTCGGGGGTGGAAAGCGCCAGGACCGCGTCACTGTTTTTCAGGATGTGCTCCATCTCCCGCGTTCTGAACATGGTGTTGGTGGGAATCGGCACGGCGCCGATTTTCATCCCCCCCAGCACCGCCGCAAAGACTGCCACACAGTTGCTGGAGCGGATGACGAAGGCGTCGTCCTTCTTAACCCCCAGGTTCTTCAAAACGTTACCAAACTTATTTTCCAGGGCCATCAGTTCGGCATAGGTGATTTTTTTCTCGCCGTCGTAGATGGCAACATTGTTGCCGCGGCCCTCCTTCACGTGGCGATCCACCGCGTGGACCGCCATATTGAACCTCGCCGGCACCTGGAGGTACCCTTCCGGCAGTTCAATACCGCTTTCTTTCACCGTGCCCATCTTCACTTCCTCCTTTTAATTAGTTTTCTCAGCCCGGACACAGATCGGTCGTCTGGATCTGTCCAACGAAAACACCCACGATCCCTGCCTGTCTGTATTCCTCTCTGGGCTGTTTGGGGGTGGAAATCCGAATGAGCCTCATGGCGAAGTTGACTTTCTCCTTTTTCAGGCCGATTGCTGCTGCACCTTCCGGCGCAGTTGCCAAAGGGGAAACTTGCCGCAAGTGATGCTTCTTTGTTCCTCCGGGGGGATCCCGATGCCGGCCGCATCGGCGTACTTCATCTTCTTGGCGATCTCCGCCACTCTGTTGCCGACCAACCGGATGCGGACCATGCCGGCGGCGTCGTCTAAAACCCCATGTTCCAGGTAGTTGGGCCTTTGGCCGTAAGCCGCGGTGCTCACCTTCGCCCAGGCCCGCCCCACCGGCAGCATCAACCAGTTTCCGGCTATGGCCTCCATCGTCATGAGGGCGAATTCTTCTCCCACCCCAAACCAGGATACGGTCAGGGTTCCAAAGACGATATTGCGGAAGTCGCCGGTAAAAAAAACCTGATATCTGCACCTGGAGGTCAGGTTGATGAGCTGCGGCGGAATGGTGTGGGTCCAGACCGGAGCGCCCCAAATCATGCCGTCGGCTTGCGCCATCTTGTCGATGATCCAGTTGGCGTCGTCTTTGAACTTGCAGGGTTCTTTTTTCAGGATGCAATCCTGACAGTGCATGCAGGAAGCTATGTTCTTATCTGCCAGGGTTATGAACTCCGTCTCCACCCCTTCAAGTTGTGCTGCGGCTTCCAATGCGGCCTGCACGGCTTTATCACAATTGCCGTCTTTAATCGGCGTCCCGGAAATTCCCAAGATCTTCGTAGTCAGATTACCCATGCATTGAGCCTCCTCTTTAAACCTTCTCTTTGCGTTTCAGACGGCTACCTGCACTTGTCTGCATCTCCCTGAAGCCAGCCTGTTGAAAACCCGACTAGGCCAGGCGTGAACCGGCTAGCCTTTGGCTGGCTCAGAGAGAATTTGAGGCAGGACCAGCTTGTGGCTGGCACGTGACTTATCCTGAGCGAAACCCTCATCCCGGTTATATGGTATCTTTGAAGGCGGGTTTTCTCTTTTCCATAAAAGCCTTGATGCCCTCTTTGGCATCTTGACCGGAAAAGCAGAGCGCCAAACCGTCGGATTCCAACTGACAACCTACTTCCACATCACGATCGACCCCGCCTCTGATGACGCTTTTTATGGCCCGGACCGCCACCCTGCCCTTGGACGCCAGGGATCGGGCCACCTTCATGGTCTCTTCCCAGAGCTGGTCGGCAGGCAGGACCCTGTTGACCAAGCCGATGGTCCAAGCTTCTTTGGCGTCAATGGTTCTGCCGGTCAGGCACAACTCCAGGGCCCGATTCCTACCCACCAGGCGCGGCAGCCGCTGGGTTCCGCCGAGCCCGGGGATCAGGCCCAGGTTGATTTCAGGCTGCCCAAATTTGGCCGTGTCCGCGGCATAGATCAGGTCGCAGGCCATCGCCACCTCATTACCACCTCCGAGAGCGAACCCGTTGACGCAGGCGATCACCGGTATGGGCAGTGATTCCAGCCGGGAGAAGACCCGCTGGCCGAACTGGCTGAACTGCCTTGCCTCAAGAGGAGTAAAATCTTTCATGGGGGCAATATCGGCGCCGGCCACAAAGGCCTTCTCCCCCTCTCCGGTCAATACCAGCACCCGGATATCCGAGTCGGCGGCCACTCTTCGCAGAGAATCCGCCAATTCCTTTAACAACTCTGTGTTGAGGGCATTCAAGACCTTGGGCCTGTTGAACTTGATGATGCAGATCCCGTCCTGCACTTCGTAGAGAATATTTGCATAGTTTGTCGTCATGACTGACTCCTTTGCTGGCACTGGGACTGGTCCCGGTACTTAGATTGAGCAATCACCCGGCCTGAGCCTGCCTGTCTTCGGGCTCCAAGATCGAGAAAGCCCGGCGATCATTTCTTGGACCAATCGTAGAAGCCCTTGCCGGTCTTCCGGCCGTAGTGGCCTTCCTGCACCAGCTTTCTCATGGACTGAGGAACAATGAGCTTCTCATCCTTTAGCGCCTCATAGAGGTTGTCAGCCAGGTTGCAGTAATTGTCGAGTCCCGCCAAATCGATCAATTGAATGGGCCCCACCGGGTGCCCTGCACCCGTTCTCATCATCTGATCGATATCCTCTTTGCTGGCTACTCCACTTTCCCAGAGCCGCACCGCGTCCAGGACGAAGGGGGTCAACAGGCGGTTGATGATAAAGCCGGGAGTATCTTTAGCCAGCAACACTTCTTTGCCGAAAGACCGGCAGAATTCCATGGAGATCGCAAAAACTTCATCCGAACAATAGGAAGGTCGAATGAGTTCCAGCGCCCTGCTTTGGGCCACCGGACTGAGCAGATGGATGCCGACCACCCGGTCCGGTTTCTTCGTCGCTTCGGCAATCTTGGTAACCGAAAGGCCCGCGGTATCCGTGGCCGCGACCTTAGCTGCCGGGCAAATGCTATCCAGACGGGCAAATAGCTCCTGCTTGATCTTAAGGTCCTCGATGATGGACTCGATAATGATCTCGGAGTCGGACAACGCCGCCAGATCTTTGGTAGGGGTGATTCTGCCGAGGGTCACCTCTTTCTCGGCTTCCGTCATTTTTCCCTTGGCCACATAGTAGCCATCCAGAGACCTGGTAATGTTTTTCAGAGCTCTGCTCAGCGACTCATCGCTGCGCCCGTACATTTTGGTTTCATAACCGGTCATCGCGCAGAGCTGGGCAATGCCATGACCCATAACACCCGTACCGATCACCCCAACTTTCTTAATTGCCATCTTTCCCCTCTCCTTTCTTGGAGCCGTGCCGGCCAAGCAGAATTTGGGCGGCGGGTTATTCCTTGATGCCCGCGAGTTTTAGGACCTTGCGTTTGTATTCTTCCAGGTTCTTCCGGAGATCCCCAGTGACGACCATCTGTTGGCTGGCGGTGGGCGCCCCTCCTTGCGAGGACTCGGCCACCAGGATATTGCCAATGCCGGTGAGGTATTCCATCAGCCGCATCATTTTCAGCCGGTTCTCGGTGGGCACTGCCGGGTTGGCCTTAAAATACTTCTGGATCAGAGCCCCCAGCTCCGGGTGCTCCATATCGGCTTCGGTGGGCATGCTCATGACCAGGCCGCCGCTGATATCCACTCCCATACGCGCTCCGAACCACAGGGCTTTGCTCGCCTGGTACTTGCCCACGTTGGCATAGAGGCCGTTGGGGAAGTAGTTTCCGGACTCGGACTTGAAGCCGCGGTAGGCCGCTCCCAGGATGCAGCCGTAAGAGAGTTCGCTCTCATAGCTCATTTCCGACAGCTTCTCCGTGATGTGGCCAGCCTTGGCGACGCCGTTGTATTCCGCGATTACTGCGGCGCCGCCGATCAACAGGTCCCGGTGTCCGCACTTGCAAGCAGCAGTGACGCAGCGAAAACAGGGAGACAGGCGGCCGACCAGGGGGCCGGTAAACTCGTATTCTCCGCACATGAAAACCCGATCCCAGGGAACCAGCACATCATCGAAGAAGATGAAGCAGGCATTATAGACACCATACTGCTCATTGCCGAAGTCGATTCCCTTAGCTCCGGGGACGCAGCGGCGAAAGTCGGGACTGGGAAACTGGTGCAGCAGGGTTAAACCAGGCGCATTCGTGGGGATGGCAAAGGCGAGGGCATATTGTTTCTCGTCCTCTTTCATGGCCCGGGTCGGCATGATCAAGGCCTCGTGGGCGATGGAAGCCCCGGAAATCAGGACCTTGGCTCCCCGGACGACGATGCCCTCTTTTTTCTCCTCCACCACTCGCAGGTAGAGGTCCGGGTCCTCCTGCTCCGCGGGCCTTTTGCTGCGGTCACCCTTAGGATCGGTGATATAGCCCCCCACCGAGAGGTCCTCACTCTGAACCTTGGCCCAGTATTTGCGGAATCTCTCCAGGTAGCCGGTGCCGTATTTCTTGTCCATCTCGTAGGTAACCGATTCGAGCCCGTTGGCAATGTTGCCCGAGACGCAGCGGGCGCCGGTGCACATGCCATGGTGGTGCAGCAAGTCCCGCATGAGGTCCAGTCGCTTCACGAAATCTTCCGGACTATGATAAAGATGCGTAAAGTAGTTGATGCGCTCCCCGGTGAGGTGGGAGATGGCAGTGATCTTGTCCTGGTAAGTGGGATCAAGAGCCAGGTCGTAAGCCAGGGCCACCGCGTCGATGGCCGGTCTGGTAATGGGATGCTCCAGTTGATTGTCGATGCGCTTGCCAAAACAGAAGACGTTAATCTTCATGTCTCTGATGCTGTCCCGATACTGTTGGCCAGTCATTAAAGGCATATGGTTTCTCCTTGGTTAGTAAGCCCCTTAAGGAATCTGTTGCTTGGAAGCAAACTCCAGATCATGGATGGGGATGACGATATCGGCAATTTCCTGCACTCGCACGGCGCTGGCAAAGGCCGCGAGGCTATCGGTGTGAACGCCGGGAGTCAACACGGGCCAGACCTTCCGCATTTTCTCCGGCGGCGAGAAGTTGGCCGCCACCGCACAGAAGCCGCTGAGGACCGCGGTGCCCGCCGCCGTCTCCACTGCCACCGCCTGGGTTCCTGGACTATGGCCGGGAACTTTGAGCAGCTTGACACCCGGGAGCAACTCCACGTCTCCTTCCACTTCTCTGAACTTCACCCCATCGAGGGCCCCGCCCCGCAGATAGGAGCCCAGGAATAAGGGATGGGGGTTTTTAGCAAATTGGAGTTCGTCGGCCTGAACAATCACCTCGGCATTCCGGCATTCGGGGGTATTGCCGCAATGGTCGAAATGCAGGTGGGTTTGGATGACCACATCGATTTGCTCGGCTGAGGCTGATACTGCGGCCAGGGCCTCCGCAAAGGTTTTGATTTCTTCATATTCCCCATACCAGTACTTGCGCATCATTTCCGCCGGCGCTCCCGTGTCCACCAGGACGTGCCGGTCGCCGACCCGCAGGTACCAGCAAACGATGGGGACCCAGATCTCCTTAGGGAAATTCATCATGTAGGTCATCAGCGACAAATTCATCCGCATTTTGCCCAGCAGGAGAGGCTTTATCGTCAGTGCCACCGTGTCATTCCTCCTTCTTGGTTTAATGAGGTCAGCGGTAATCAGGTCCGCAGTTTATCCGGACCCCAATCTCGACAACTCTTTGGGATCTAACTCATGCATATACTTGTGTTCAGCCTCATCCAGCCTGGACCATTCCCACGAGGCGTCTCCGTGAGGCGGATGAATGACAAAATAGAACTCTCGCTTGTAGACCTCCCCCAGTTCTTCCCTGGCCAGTTTTTTAATCAAGGCAAATTCGGCCACCCGCCGGGCATTGACCACACTGAGGAGGCGGGCCTGGGCATCATCCTTTACCGTAATCTCCCCGGCGCCCGCAGAATTTCCTGAGGCTGGCGTCCCGTGGGGCCAGGACACCGGCAGAGATTCGTTCCAGCGGTTGCAGGTGTTCATGATATTCAGGCAGGACTCCTGGCCGCCTTCCTGGTCATAAGAAACCGCAATGTTGGCTATGGGTTTCAGGTTGTTCCAACCCGTCCAGATGCCGGTGACCACCCGCTCCGCGAAAAGCCTGAAGGTAATGCTGGGGGCCATGGCCACCACGCATGAGCCCAATATGAGGCCGTCAGCCTCGGCGTACCGGGTCATTACCTCTTTGCTGAAGTAGTCGTCTTTCAGAATGCAGCCGTAGGTGTCCTGGCCGGGGTATTCAGCCCCTTTCCAGCGTTTGCCCCCATGGGGCATATCCGGATATTTGTCGCAATTGAGGCAGGCCCTGATCTTTTTGTCGGTCAGGTCGACGAATTCGCACTCGAAGTTCGCCACCGACCCTAGCCGGCGGCCAAACTTCTCCACGGCTTTCAGTGAATTGACGATGAGCCAGTTGGTGTCACCCTGCCGGGAATCATCACAGCCGAAGCCGACGATCTTGCACGACAGCCCATTTCCTCCGGTTGGCCTCGGGTGCTTAAATATGCTGCCATCCAATTGCTTCAGATCCTCCTGGTTCAAACCGTCCATGAAACGTCGGTCCTGCTCATCCAGGTCCGTCCAGGCCCAGCTTTCCTTGCCGAAGGGCAGGGTGTATCTTTGGATCATTTCTTGCGCGTGCAGATTCCCCAGGCGACGTTTGGCCAGTTTCCGCATCACCGCCACCTCGGCCACCCGTCTGCCCACGAGAATCGCAGTCCATTGGGCAAAACGGTCATTTTTAACGGCGATCACCGTGCCGTCGTCATCACCGCAGACTGGACCGTATGGTACCCCGCTGGTGCCCGAACAGCCGAATAGTGGATGCACCGGCATCATTCCCAGGGCTCGGGTGCAAATCTCCATGCCCTCCAGACAGCGGTCCTGCCCTCCCATCGGCATAGTGGCCACCGAGACGCATCCTGCCGGCTTGTCGCTGAAGTAGCCGTGTTTGACTCCCACCCGCAAACGCTCACACAAGGTAATAAACTTACTGGTAAAGGAGCCGGTGAACACCGGTGAACCGAAAATGAAGCCGTCGGCCTCGGCCATCTTGGGAATCAACTCGCTTAAAATGTAGTCTTCCTCATCGCTTTCATAGTGGCCATCGACCTTCTTGCAGGCCGCAAAACTTGCCAGCTTCTTGGTTCGCTCCCTCAGGTCGATAAACTCGATCTCTAGGTCCACGGCTTCGGCTATCCTTTTGCCGAACTTCTCCACCGCCTTCAGAGCAAACAATGTCAACCAGGCCGTATTTCGGGCCCGGCGATGGTGACAGCTGATGCCCAGGATCTTGACTTTCACCTTTTCCATAGATCGCTCTCCTTTCCAGGCAGCCAATCCCCTGCCCTGTAATCTGTAGGAAAAGCATTAAATATGCCAAAACCAAGGGAGACGGTTCTTGGGGCTAATAGACTGAGATACAAGGTTAATATGGGCCTTGAAAGGCTGCCTCGATTGACAACTAAAATGTAAATTTTTCAAGAACTGTTAACTATAGTTGACATAAATTCCATTGAGGGTATATTGGATTTAGAAATTATTTGGTAAATCAGCGCTTGAACCGGCCCGGCAAGAGGTGGGGTTATGAAGGAGCTGTTAGTCCGCCATATCATGAGCAAGTCCTTCGAAACTGTCCGAGCCGATGACAGTTTGCAAAGGGTTATCCAACTGATGCGGAAGACCAAACTTGACGGTCTCCCGGTGGTCGATGCCGACGGGAAGTTGATTGGCATGATGCCCAAAACCAACCTTTTTGCTGCCCTCGGGGCGGGGTTTCCCCTCCACGCCCCCATCACCGAACACTTCGTGCGGGAGCCGGTGGCTTTCCGGGAATCAATGCCCTACAGTGTGGCCGCGGATACCGTTCGCAGTACCAAGATAGGCTCCGCCCCGGTGGTGGACGACCTTGGCAAGGTCAGGGGCATTGTCACCAAGGCCAGTTGGATCATGGCCATGTTTAGGGAAGAATCCTATCTTAACAGCCAGTTGCGGGCGATCTATGACAGCATGCACAATGGTCTAATCGTGATTGACAAACAGGGATGCGTTACCTCGGTGAACGTCGCGGCGCGGCGCATTCTAGGCTTAACCCCCTCGGAAGGGGTAGGCAAACGCGCCGATGCTATCTTACCCGGTCTGGATCTTGACCTCGTTTTGAGGGGCCAAAGCCTAATAGGGGTTGAACAGCGCCGCGGACATCTGCGGCTGGTTTCCAATGTCACCCCCATTGTCGGGCAAGGGCAGGGAAGCTTAAAAGAAATTGAAGGGGCCGTCGTGGTTTTTCAAGATCTGACGGAACTGGAGCGGGTTACCGAGCTCTATGAAACCTTGCAATCGGTAATTGATATTGCCTATGACGGCATTCTGGTGGTGGATGAGAAATGCCGCATTACCATGGTAAACGAGGCGATGGCGAAGTTTCTGGAGGCCCAGCCGAACGAGATGATCGGCAAGCCGGTTCACCAGTTCGTCAAGAATAGCGGTCTGCCCCAGGTGGTCAAGACTGGCATCGCCGAAAAAAACGAGGTGCATGTTTTCGATGGCAGAAAACCTTACATCGTCTCCAGACAGCCCGTCATGCGTGATGGCCGGGTGATTGGCGCGGTGGGCCGGATCCTTTTCCAGAATCTGGAAGTCCTCAAAGAATTAGCTGAAAAATTGGAAAGTATGGACCGGCAATTGAAATATTATAAGAACAAGCTTGCTCAAGAATCCGGCATTGCGAGCTTCGAGCAGATCCTTACCTGTGATCCGGAATTCATTAAGACCAAGAAAGAGGCGCAAATTGCCGGGCGCGGCAATTCCAATATCCTGATCACGGGAGAAAGCGGTACCGGCAAAGAACTGCTCGCCCAGGCAATTCACCGCGAAAGCGGTCGCAAGGGCACTCTGGTGAAGGTTAATTGCGCCGCCATTCCCGAAAATTTGTTGGAGTCGGAATTCTTTGGCTATGCGGAAGGCGCTTTCACCGGCGCCAGTAAGGGGGGGAAGCAGGGCAAATTGACCCTGGCTGACCGGGGCACGCTCTTTTTGGATGAAGTGGGCGACATGTCCCCGTTTCTCCAGGGCAAGCTCCTGCGGGTGTTGCAAGATGGCACCTTCGAACCGGTGGGCTCCAACCAACCGGTCAAGGTAGATCTGCGTGTCATTGCGGCCACCAACCGGAATTTAGAACAGATGATTAAGGAAGGTAGCTTCCGCGCCGACCTCTATTACCGTTTGAATGTTATCCGTCTAGACATCCCGCCTTTGCGGGAGAGGCCTCAGGATATTATTTTGATAGCCCATTATTTTCTCAAGAAATACAATAAGATCTTTGGTGTTAACTTAAAAGAATGCTCCAGTCAGGTGAGAAATATCTTCACTGCCCATGATTGGCCGGGTAATGTCCGTGAGTTGGAAAACGTGGTGGAAAGGGCCATCAACTTTGCCCGGGGGGCTAATATCGAGGTTGAAGAACTCCCTCTTTACCTGAGAGATGAAACGCAGGGGAAGCAAGCCAGTCACGGACGTCCACGCAAAAAGATGTTGCGGGATCGGCGGGAAGATGCGGAAAGCGACGCCATCCTGGCCGCGCTGGAGCAAACTGGCGGCAATAAGGCTCAAGCTGCAAAAATGCTGGGTATCAGTCGCACCTGGCTGTACGCCAAAATGGCCCGGGTGGATTTAAAGGGAGAGAGAGCTCTATCTATCTCGAAAGATCATAGCCTGGCTCAGCCTCGCCCGACGGCTCGACCCCGTCCTGGGAATCGCTGAAACGGAGCCCTCCTGGCAGCAACGGGCGCTTTGGCTTGTCTTCCCCAGGTTAGGGACCTCAACCAGCCAGGTTTCTTAGGATGGTGGAGCCCACCCGAAAAAACGCTCCTGGATTACCGGCCGCCATTTCCGGGCGCCTTCCAGGTCCAGGCTGACGGAGAAAATCTCTTCTTGCTCACTTTTTTGCACGGTGGCCCAAGTGCAAAGGTCATCCCAAGGCCTGACAATGTCTGACAGTTCCTTGGGGCTGTCAGGAGCCGGGGGCTGGATGGCGAAAGACCAGCCGCCCTGGAGGGGATATTGGCGTCCGCCGATCTCCCCCCGATAAGTTGCCGTATTTATTCCCACCACCGGCAGATAATAGTCCCAGGCCCGGGCCAATGAGGCCATGAGCCAGTGCCGGCGCATGACGGGGAAGTAGGAGGGGTTGACAATGAGGTCCACCCCTTGAGCCACGAGCTCCCTGCTCCCTTCGGGCCGCCCCCAGAAATCGATACACACTATCAAACCAACCCGGCCGAAATCAGTCTCAAAAGATTGCCAGCTATCCCCAGGGCTGACGCCGAAGGCCCGGCGTTCCAGTTTCCCGGGGTTGACCTTGGGTTGGCGGCCCACCAGCTTCCCCTGCCGGTCAAACAGCGTGGCGGTGTTGTACCGTTTTCCCCGTTCCTCCGCCACCAGACCGGCGACCACATAGGCTTGCAGGTCCCGCGCGGCCCGAGCCATTTCTTCTTCCCCCCAGAAGGGAAAATATTCCGGAAAGCAGATAAGATCAGCGTTCTGTCCGCGGCAGCGATTGAGTAACCTGAGGGCTCGGTCGAGGTTCTCTCGGCTATCCAGCCTGCTGGCCGGAAGCGGCTGAATCAGAATGATTTTTACCATATGGCCTAAAACTCCCTAACTTTCTGGCTTCCCCTAAAATTAATACAATCTCTGCGGCCTCAAAGCAATTAATTTTGTCTCTCCGCCGGCAGGGAACCAGCCCTGCTCCCGGCCGACTTCGCCCACCGGGAGCACCAGCTACTGTCCGCCGCGACCCAAAGTATTTCGATTTACTTTCTAACTTTACTCCTGGTAAAATCGCTTGGGGGCTAGGTCACAATGCCAAGGCTTTTCAGCTTAACCGTCGGGGCGGCATTAGTGGCTGTAGCCGTGCTGATTTGCCTGGCTGGCTTGGCGGCGGCGCAGGTCAAGCCGGCAGACCCTGGACTCCTCCCGGAACTCTCCCTTTACGCCGGCTCCAAGAGTTGTATCGAATGTCACGGGAAGTTTTACCAGCTCTGGGCCACCTCCCGGCACGGCTTGGCCCTGCAACCCTACACCCCGAAGTTCGCCCGGGCCAACCTGACATCCCCAGCGAAAGACCTGGTCATCGGCAAGTACCATTACCGGGCGGACCTCACCCCCCAGGCCGGTTGGGTCCTGGAAACCGGCCCTAAAGGCAAAAAGAAGAAATATCCCATTCTCCACGCCCTGGGCGGCAAGAACGTCTATTATTTCCTCACCCCGTTGGCGCGCGGACGCCTCCAGACCTTGCCGGTGGCCTATGACCTGCGCAACAAACAATGGTTTGACACCGCGGCCAGCGGGCTGCGCCACTTCGGCTCCGGGCCGCCCGAAGAGCCGGTCCACTGGCAGGAGTGGCCCTACACCTTCAACACTGCCTGCTTCAACTGCCATGTGAGCCAGCTCAGCACCAACTACGATCTGGCCACCGACACCTACCGCACCACTTGGGCGGAGGCGGGCATCAACTGCGAGACCTGCCACGGCCCCTCCAAGGGGCACAACGAAGTGATGCAGGCCGCGCCCCAGGGCCAAGTGCCCCCGGACCTCAAGATCATCAGCGTCAAAAAGATGACCACTGAGCAACATAACGCCCTGTGCGGCTCCTGTCATGCCAAGGTGTCCCCCCTCACTACGGTTTTCCCGCCCGGGGACCGGTTCTTCGATCACTTTGATCTCGTGACCCTGGAAAACCCGGACTACTATCCCGACGGCCGGGACCTGGGGGAAAACTATACCTACACTACCTGGCGTCTGAGCCCCTGCGTCAAGGCGGGCCAGCTGGACTGCATCAAGTGCCACACCTCCAGCGGCCGCTATCGCTTTAAAGACGAGGCCAAGGCCAACGAGGCCTGCCTCCCCTGCCACGCCGAGCGGGTAGCCAAGGCGGCGGAACACAGCCACCATCCGCCGGACAAGCCGGGGGTGCCAACCCGGTGCGTCTCCTGCCATATGCCCATGACCGCCTTTGCCCGTATGAACCGGAGCGACCACTCCATGCTGCCGCCGGCGCCGGCCGCATCCATCAAGTTCGGCTCGCCCAACGCCTGCAACTCCTGCCACAAAGACAAGGACGCGGCCTGGGCCGACCAAGAGGTACGCAAATGGCGGACCCGGGATTACCAGGCCCCGCTGCTTTATCGGGCCGGCCTCATCGAGGCGGCCCGGAAGCGCGACTGGCAGCAACTCCCGGAGATGCTGACTTACCTGACGAGCCCAGACCGGGACGAGGTCTTCGCCGCCTCCCTCATCCGCCTGACCATGGCCGCCCCGGATGATAGGGTGCACCCCACTTTGCTCAGAGCCATTGAGGACCCCTCGCCCTTGGTGCGGGCCGCGGCGGCGGAAGCACTTTCGGTCCGGCCTGGTAAAGCAGGCTTCCAGGCCCTGGTGACGGCCGCGGGGGACAGCTACCGGCTGGTGCGGGTGCGGGCCGGGGCTTCTCTCGCCCATTATCCCGCCGCCTGGTCTCAGGGCGAGGACCAGGATAAGGTGAAGCAGGCCACCGAGGAGTACCTGGCCTCCCTGACGGCCCGGCCGGACCAGTGGACTTCCCATTACAACCTGGGGAACTACTATTTCAACCAGGGGGAGGTCAAGGAAGCCCTGGCCGCTTATGACACCGCCCTCAAGATCGAGCCCCGGGCCGCCATGGTTATGGTCAACGCCGCCATGGCTTACGCCCAGACGGGGGAGAAAGAGCAGGCAGAGAAAGCCCTCATGAAAGCCATCAAAGTGGCTCCGGACAATGCCGCCGCTCACTTCAACCTGGGGCTGCTTAAAGCCGAACAGAACCGGAGCCAGGAGGCGGAACGGGAGCTCCGGGAAGCCTTCCGGCTCGACCCCAAGATGGCCCCGGCGGCCTATAATCTTTGCATTCTCGCCGGCCAAGACCGGCCGGAGGAGGCCCTGTCCTGGTGCCGCCAGGCGGTGGCCCTCAATCCCCAGGAGCCCAAGTACGCCTATACCCTGGCCTTCTACCAGAAAAAGCAGGGGGACCTCCAGGGCGCCGCAGCAACCTTAAAAGATATTCTCTCACGCCGCCCCGGCTTTACGGACGGCTGTTTACTCTTGGCCGAGATTTACCGGCAACAGGGGGAGCGCTCCCAGGCCGAGGCCCTGCTCCGCCAGGCCCTCCAGGCAGAAAATCTGTCCCCCACTGACCGGGTTCGGCTGACCGCATCGCTCCAGAAATTGAGCCAGCCGGAACCTCAAAAAGAAAATCAGCCCCGCCCGCGGTAACGACAGGGCGGCTTTAGCCAGCGCCTAACCCCCTCTCACCCTTTTGCCTCACCTCCATCCTCGCACCACTGGCAACCCAGAGGCTTGCCGCCCTCAAGCTCCTCTCTCCCACCGCTTGTTCCTAATAAAATTAAAAATCCCCCAGGTATTGATGGTCTATGATGCCGTATTCTATGGAAACCTTGACTTTAGAAAAGTCACGCTTATCAAAGAAACATCATCTTCCCGAGAATTGGTCATCTCGTGATTAAACTCGGGAAAGAATTCCCGATAGCTTTTTCTGGCTGCAGTGGCCGAGTCTGCCGCATAATCTCGGATCAAGAAAGGAAGGTAAAGTGTGAGCGCACTGGCAATTTCTTTGGTCGCTTTTTGCTGCATCTTCGGCGGCACGCTGCTCGGTATGTTTCTGCGCACTATTTTGCCCGAACATCATGTGAGTGATGATTCAAAAGATGCCGTGAAGCTGGGAGTCGGTATGATTGCCACGCTGGCTGCCCTGGCCCTTGGCCTGCTCATCGCCTCGGCCAAGGGAAATTTTGACACGATGAGCAGCGAGCTCAGGCTGGCTGGCTCGCGGGTCATACTGCTCGACCGCGTCATGGCCCAATATGGACCGGAGACGAAGGAAACCCGCGAGCTGCTGCGCCGTACCATCGCCGCCATGATCAAGCGGGTATGGCCGGAAGACAAGGTCGGACAAGCGGTTACTGAGGCCCCTGAGGCAAGGGTCAATATCGAAGCGATCCAGGACCAACTCCGCCAACTATCCCCAAGGAACAACGCCCAGCGCTGGCTTCAGTCCCGGGCCTTGCAGATCAGCGGTGATATTGCCGAAGCACGCTGGCTCCTCATCGAACAGTTAGGGCAGAGGTCGATGCCGATGCCGTTCTTGGTGATGCTGGTCTTCTGGCTCACCGTCATTTTCGCCAGCTTTGGCCTGTTCTCCCCCCACAACCTCACGGTAATAATCGTCTTGCTCATCTGCGCTTTGTCGGCCGCGGGCTCACTCTTTCTAATCCTGGAGTTGGACACCCCATACGAGGGGCTGATAAAGGTCTCCAGTGCGCCGCTAGGCAACGCCCTCGCCCATCTCGGTCAGTAATCCCGGGCCGCTGCAACAGTAGCAGTGGGCCACGGCCCACGTATCTAATAAATGCGCAACCAGTCGAACAAGGATGGGAACGCCATATGATTAGAGAAGAATTAGCGGCAAATACGGTCGGAAGCGAGCGGTTAGCTGGCAGAGGCATCTTGGTCCTGATCAGTTTGGCGCTATGTGGTTTACTCCTCCAGGGCTGCATGGCTCTCCAGGTGCGCCACCCGTTGCCGGAGCACCTCCTGGACCAGGCGGAGGTTGCCGGCCTGCCTGGCATCCGGGCCTGGGGCGACACCCTTAGTGAGAGCCTGGAGAAGAGTGCCATCGAGTCCATCCAGCAGGAGATGGCCGCCAATCACGGCAAGCTCGCGCCCGAAGCCAACTTCCTGGCCCTTTCCGGCGGCGGTGGCGACGGCGCCTTCGGCGCCGGAATCTTGTGCGGCTGGACCGAGGCCGGCAACCGGCCCAGCTTCAAGCTGGTGACCGGCATCAGCACCGGGTCCCTCATTGCGCCCTTCGCCTTCCTCGGGCCGGAGTATGACGCCAGGCTGAAAGAGGCCTACACCACCATCTCCGACAAGGATATCTATAAAGTTCCCGGCAAGTTAAAGCTGTTATTGAACCTTGGCAGGCTCGAAGGGGTGGCCAGTACCGAGCCCTTGGCCAAATTACTGACACACCTCATCGATGACCAAATGATTCAGAAAATTGCCGTCGAGCACAACAAGGGCAGGCGCCTGCTAGTGGGGACCACCCAGCTCGATGCCCAGCGCCAGGTGATCTGGGACCTGGGGGCCATCGCCGCCAGCGGCCACCCGGACGCACCCAAGCTGTTCCGCCAGGTGCTCCGGGCTTCGGCCTCCATCCCGGTGGCCTTCAATCCGGTGTACATCAAAGTGAAGGCCGGCGGCCAGGAATACGACGAAATGCACGTGGATGGCGGGGTCCGCGCTGAGGTCATGCTATATGAGGCGGCCCTCAATCTCTTTACCAGCAAGAACAAGGTTGGGTCTCTGATACCCGACCGCCCCCGCAAGCTCTACCTCATCCGCAATGCCCAGGTATACCCCGAGTATGAAAGCATCAAACCCTATATCGGGGACATCGGCACCCGGGCCATTTCCAGCCTGACCAAATACCAGGGCGTAGGCGATTTGTACCGCATCTACCTCCTGGCCCAGCGGGACGGCATCGACTATAACCTGGCATTTATCCCCAAGGATTTTCACCCGAAACGGGCCTCGGAATTTGACACCAATTATATGAAACAGGAATTTGAGCTGGCCCACAACCTGGCGCGCTCCGGCTATAAATGGAGCAAATACCCGCCGGGCTTCGAGCCCGCAGGTGAGCCGGAAAAGAAAGCGGGGCGGGTGGGCGAGACTCTGACAAGGGAAGATATGACTCAAACCAGCACCCTGCGCCGGAAAATCAAGCGCTTCGGCCTGGTGCCGCCAGGCTCTGACCACCTGGCCAAACTGACCCGCTAATCTCCTCATTTGGCAAAACTTGCTTCCCCCAAGGGGACAATCTGCCGCCCCAAAGCATTTCTTTGGGTGCATTTTGTTCCCATCAATCCCCATGAGCCTCCACGGTTTAGATTCTTCGCCCCACAGAAACCCGCTGAGAAAGGATAGCGCTCTTCTGGCACGCTAATTGATTAGGCAATGGAGAGAGCAGCCTTGGCGGAAAGCCGGGAGAACAGGTCCTGCCACGAGGCACAACCTCCTCCCTCTTAACCTCCCGGCTTTCCTTCCAGGGTTTTAGAGCCCGGGAGAACTACTGCGGCCCCAAGGCCTGCCGTACCTTTGCCAGCCGCGGGGGTCAAGGTGAGCGACGGCTTGCTTTATCGCCGAACGGCGGACAGTGACCGGCGGGCGCAACTGTTGGCCTTGACCTCTGCCGGTAGGGAGAGATGGCAATCAGCGCCTAGACTTTTGTTTAAGTGTGAGAAGAAGGTGCTATCGCAACTGACGCCTCAACGCCCGCGGGAATTGGCAGAAACCTTGAAGGCGCTGATCAACGCCTGGTAAAAGTGGCTCCGGCCAAGCGCCTGGGAGGGATTTCTGTCCCTGAAATATGGCGAAAACTTACCGAAAATTCATAATTTGGATGTGAAACATGAAGAATCCGAACCAATCGTGGGAAGTAGCAATCATCTTGGTGTTGGTGTCGCTGGGGGGATCTCTCTATTATGAGAAGCAGGCTGAAGCGCGCCCGCAAGCCCAGGCGTCAGATGTTCTGGAGAGAAATATGCTGCCCATCCAATTCGACTTTCAAGTGCGGGAGGATAGACGCGGCATAACCTTCGAAGGCCTCGAGGCCGGACATCCCGATCTTGATGGGGCCCTAAACCTCCATTTACGAGTGGCCCTGGACCATCTGGTCCTCAGCCTTTGGCCGGTCAAAGGCGAGATAACCCAAATCTACGGGCAACTGGGCCAATTCTTGGGTCCACCCCGGTCCGCTATGGCAGACTGTGGATTAGGCGACTGCATGGACGACAAAGAAGCTCTCCAACAGACCACCAGGTGGGATTTCGACCCCGCCACCCGGCCGGAGGTGCTGGAAAAGGTCAAAGCCTTATTGGGCCTGCAACAAAATGGGGTCGGTCTTAAAAGAAAAATTGCGGTGGGGCAAAACTACTAACCTGAGTAGATCGAGCCAATATCGGCACCGGATCTTGATCAAGCGCGTTGTCTTCAGGCTCCAGAACCTGAAGCAGGTGCCTGGGAAGTACCCAACTCAACCAGGCTCTTCCGAATAGCCTCCGACTCCCTCTCCGGGGAGGCCGCTTCTTCTTTGAGGGCTGCGGCTTCATCTATGGGGAACCTTATTAGGCAGCACCTCGAAGTATCCAGGGGCTGCCTGGTTGGGCTCTCAAGCTGGGTTACCAAAAAATCTTCCGAATGCCAGAAGGAATCCAGGAATGGAAAAAAGCGGGCTATCCGTTGGCCAAAACAGGAGATTAGTCACGAGACCGGCGTTTCCACACTCCTAATTGTGCGATGCGATTTGCCTCAGGTTCGTGATGCCTAAGCGCTTCATGCGATTCCAAACGGTTACCCGGGAAATCCCGAGGATTTCCGCGGCGAGCGATTGGTTGCCTTTGGCCCGGGCCAGGGCATCGATGAGCTCTCGTTTCTTAATCTCCTGCCTGTCGGGCGCCACGGCTTTTGCTTCTGTGCCAGCGCTCTTTTCCTTGAGGATATCCGGCGGCAGATGATGGGGCTGAATTAAAGAATCCTGGCAGGTTACAAAGGCATATTCGAAGGCGCTTTTGAGCTCTCGAATATTGCCCGGCCAGGAGTAATTCATGAGAACCTCCATCGTGCTATTGCTTATGCCCTCAATGTTCTTGCCGTTCTTGAGGCGGATCTTCCGAAAGAAGGATTCGGCCAAAAGCGGAATATCCTGGGCCCTCTCCCGAAGCGGCGGTAGATAGATCGGGATGACGTTGATCCGAAAGTAGAAGTCTTTTCTGAAGGACCCCTTCTCCACCAGGCCCGGGAGGTTTCTATTGGTCGCTGAGATAATGCGCGCATTTACGGGTACGGGCTTGCCGTCACCGACGCGCTCGATGACTTTTTCTTCCAGCACCCGCAGGAGCTTTACCTGGGTAGAGAGGGGCAGGTCGCCGATTTCATCCAGAAAGATATCACCACCCTGCGCCATTTCAAACCTTCCGGCCTGGCTCTTGAAAGCACCCGTATAGGCCCCCTTCACGTGCCCAAAGAGTTCGCTTTCGAGAAGGGATTCAGTCAAGGCGGCACAATTCACCTTGACATAGGCGCCCTTCTTCCGCTCTCCCAGTTGATGAATGGCTCTGGCCACCAGTTCCTTGCCGGTGCCGCTCTCTCCCAGGATGATCACCGGAGCATCTGATCGGGCCGCGTTTTCGATGAGATCAAAGACCTGCCGCATGGCGGCCGAGGAGCCGATCAGCCCTTGAAAGGCGTCTTCTGATCGGAGCTGCCGACGAAAAGCGGCTATCTGCTTATTTTTCTCAAAAATTTCCGAAACGTCCGTTACCGTTTCCACCGCGCCAATAACTTCGCCTTTGCTGTCCTGGAGCGGAGAGGCGTTTTTTAGCACCTGCACATACTTGCCGTCTTTTTTCATAATGGTGCACCGGCGCGTCTTCAGACTTCCGGTTTTGAAGAGCACGCACCAATGCCCGTCGCATTTCTCGCGAGCCAGATTAAATATGCTGCAGTTCAATACCGAGCATTTCTGGCCGATGAGCTCCTCGCGCGTATAGCCCGTCATCGTCTCCAGGGCCTGGTTGACCGAGACAATGGATCCCGTGGTATCGACAATAATTATCCCGTCCTGGATGGTGCTGACTACAGTTTTCCAATATCTGTCCAGATCCTCTTCGAACATGAGCCCCTCAATTTAACTGTTTCAATTTGCAATAGGTGTTAAATTTATTTCTTAGCACTTTAACACCTACAAGGCAAAAGCGCTTATCTGTTCACAATTGAACATCTGCTAAATTTCACCTCTTAGCATTTTTAACACTTACCCTGCCATTCCCTTACCCTGCATATCCGATACCAAATCGATCCTGCGTAGACTGCCAGCCCACCCAGGCCATAAATTTCCTAACTGGCACCACCCATGCATTTTTAGTAGGCGGAACCGAACCGAAGGAGCATCGACTCGTTGGAGCCAAAAGCCGATTACATTCTCGACTTCAGAGAAACCATCTCCTCCCTGGCGCTGCTCAAGATGACGCAGGCGCTGCGGGAAATGAATAGGGATGAGGTCCTGGAGATCATCACGAGAGATGGGCATGCCCGGACGGATATCTTCAAGGTGATCCCCGGGGCGTCCTGTGAAGTGATCGACATGGAGTTCAATAGAGAGGCCAGTTGCTTTCTAATTCGGGTGAAGAAAATCTGAATCATAGGGCACGCGATGCAAAGAAGAGGAGCCTATGAGTTTTCAAAAACGATTGTCGACAGGTGAATTCGTCGTGCTGGCGGAGATGAACACGCCCAAAGGCGTCGACACCTCGCAGCTGCTGTCGCAGGCGCGCCGGCTCAAGGGGCGGGTTGACGCAGTCACCGTGCCGGATATGGACAACGGCATCATGCGGATGAGCGCCCTGGCGGGGGGAGTGCTGCTGAATCAGCAGGGGATTGAGTCGATCATCCATGTCTACTGCCGGGACCGCAACCGGATGGCGCTGCAGGGCGATATGCTGGCGGCTTATGGCCTGGGCATTCAGAACCTGATCGTGGTGTGCAGCGAAGACATGGCCAATTGCGACCATCAGGATGCCAAGACCGTGAACGACCTCGACGAGTTGGGCCTGATAGGTGCAATTCGTTCCCTGGAGCAGGGGGTGGATCTGGCGGGACTTGAGCTCAATGGCACCCCGAGTTTCATGGTGGGCTGCACCATGGCTCAGTGTGCGGATGAGCAGGCTCTGGACCGCGAGCTTGAGGTCACCAGAAAAAAGGTGGAAGCCGGAGCAGGGTTCGTGGTTACTCCTGCGGTCTACGACCTGAACCTCTTCAGATCGTTCATGGACCGGGCCAGGGGATTGGGAGTGCCGATCATCGCCACCGTATTTCTCCTGAAATCCGTGGGCTCGGCCCGCTACATCGCCAACACCGAACCGGCTTCGGGCCTTTCGGAGGAGTTGATCCGGCGGATTCGGAAAGCCTCCGACCGGGAAATGGAATGTATTCGGGTGGCCGGAGAGACTGCTGCCGCTCTCAAGGAACTCGCCCAGGGAGTGCGGATCGTCACCCTGGGTTGGGAGCACCGGCTTCCCGCGATTTTAGACTATGCGGGCCTTTAATACCGGATGCGCCCTCAGGCATCCGGAGCCTCATTGAAATCTTAAAGAGAAGATCAGGGTACACATGTCAGAGCCAAAGAAATTCCAATCCAGCAACAAGGTGCTTGTGGTCGGTGGGGGCATGGGCGGCATCAGGGCCGCTCTGGATCTGGCCGAAACGGGCCGGGACGTGGTGCTGATCGACAAAGACTTTGCCATCGGCGGTCTCATGACCCAGCTCGACCGGACCTTTCCCACCAATAATTGCGATCTCTGCACCCTGTCACCCCATCTATCGGAAAGCGGCCGCAAGCTGCACATCCAGCTGATGACGATGACGCAGTTGAGCGGCCTTACCGGGGAGGCAGGCCATTTCAAGGCTGCTCTCACGACGCAGCCCCGTTACATCGATCTGGAGAAATGCACCGGGTGCGGTGAGTGCGCCCGCAAATTTCCCGAGTCCGTGCGCTTTACGCCCGGCCTCGATCATCGGGCGCCGACCTGCATGCGGTACCCCCAGGGGACCCCGTATGCCTATTCCATCATTAAAAATGAGCGCACCGACTTTGAGGGGCTGGTCGGCATCTGCCCGGCCGGGGCGATCCTGCCCGACGACGCCGAAAAAGTGCAGGAAATTGACATCGGGGCCATCATCCTGGCGCCCGGGGCGGACGTCTTCAATCCCCAGGTTCTGGACACCTACGGCTATGGCGTCAATCCGAATGTCGTCACCAGCCTGGAATACGAACGGATTCTCTCCGCCTCCGGACCGACCAGGGGTGAACTCGTGCGGCCCTCCGATGGCAAAAAGCCCCGCAAGATCGCCTGGATTCAGTGCGTCGGGTCCCGGGGTATTCAGGAGGGCTGCGGTCCCGTATTGCTCGAGCGCCTGCTGCATGTTCGCCCTGAAGGAAGCGATCGTCACCCGGGAGCGCTTCTCCGAGGATATGGAGACGACTCTGTTCTACATGGATATGAGCACGTCGGGAAAAGATTACGAGCTCTACCTCCAGCGGGCCATCAACGATTACGGCGTTCGCCTGGTGCGCGGCTCGTCCCCATACCGTCGAACCGATCATAGAGGCTGGGACCCCAACGGGTGACCTCCAGATCAGATACCTCTCGGAGGGCGACGATTCTTTCCAGACGGAAGTCTTCGACCTGGTGGTGCTCTCCACCGGTTTCCGGGTGTCACCGGAAGCCAAGGAACTGGCCGAAAAGATCGGCATCGACCTCAACGAGCACAATTTCGCCCGGACGGGAAGCTTCGATCCGGTGGCCACCTCAAAGCCCGGAATCTATGTCTGCGGGATGTTCCAAAGTCCCAAAGACATTCCCGCCACCATGGTCCAGGCCAGCGCCGCGGCTTCCAATGCCTCGAAGGATCTCACGCCGTTGCGGGTCGTGGCGGAATGGCAGGAGGAGTTGCCCCCGGAGCGCGACGTGGCAGGTGAAGAGCCGAGGATCGGGGTCTTTGTGTGCGACTGTGGTCTCAACATCGGCGGGGTGGTCAGCGTGGAGAAGGTCGCCGAAAACGCGGGCCTGCTGCCCCAGGTGGTCGTATCCGAAACCATCGGCCATGGCTGCAGTCGTCGAATCCCTGGAGCATATCCAGGACACCATCCGCACGCTGAACCTCAATCGGGTGGTGGTGGGAGCCTGCTCGCCCCGGACGCATGAAGGACTCTTTCAGGAAACCGTCCGCAAGGCGGGCTTGAATAAGTACCTGGTGGAAATCGCCAACCTGAGGGACCAGGACACCTGGGTCCATCGGGACCTCCCGGTTAATGCTGCCGAAAAGGCCAACGAACTCATGCGCATGGCGGTGTCGGCGGTGCGTCTCGCCCGGCCGCTGGCCGACCAGACTCTGCCGATGAACAAGGATGTCCTGGTCGTGGGCGGCGGCATTGCGGGTATGACGGCCGCGCTGAGACTTGCAGACCTGGGCTACAAAGTCCACCTGGTGGAACGCTCCAAAGAACTCGGCGGGGTGGCGAAGCAGGTTCGCCGGACGCTCGAGGGAGAAGACGTGCAGGCCCATGTCGCTGATCTCGTCAAGAGAACGGCAGGGCACGATCGTATTCAGGTTTGGAAGCAAGCGATGGTGGTGGACCACTCGGGCATGGCCGGGATGTTCAAGACCGGAATCCAGGTGGGGCCCCAGATGTTCTATCGGGAAATCCGGCACGGCATCACGATCCTGGCCACCGGGGCCCTGCCCAACCGTCCCGCGGCATACCTCTTGGGACGGCATCAGGCGGTAACGACGCAACTCGATCTCGAGGGCCTGCTGGCAGACAACCCGGAAGCTGCGAAGAACTGGCAGAACGTCGTCATGATTCAATGCGTCGGTTCACGCGTTCCCGAAAATCCCAACTGTTCCCGCGTGTGCTGCCAGGCGGCCGTCAAAAACGCCCTGCATATCCGTGAACTGAATCCCGAAGCCAGGATTTTCGTGCTCTATCGCGATATGCGCACGCCGGGCTTCGAGGAAGACTATTACCGGAAGGCCCGCGAGCAAGGGGTGATTTTTTCCGCCTATGACCTGGAAAATAAACCGGTGGTCGAGGCCGATGGCGCCGGGGTGAGCGTTAGCTTTACCGACCCGATTTTGGGGCGGGAAGTAAAAATCTCCGCAGACTGTCTGGCATTAAGCACCGGCATGGTGGCCGACGAGGAGTCAAGCGGAAGACCTGGGTATGATCTTTCGCCTGCCCAGGACCTCGGATGGGTATTTTCTTGAGGACCACATCAAGCTCAGGCCCATCGATCTGCCGATCCCGGGGTTCTTTGTAGCCGGCACCGCGCATGCGCCCAAGACCATCCGGGAGACCATCGCCCAGGCCCAGGCCGCCGCGGGCCGGGCTCAGACCTTCCTGGCCCGGGACAGCATCAACCTGGGCGCGGCCGTGGCTCAGGTAAACGGCGACTTGTGCGCCGCCTGCCTCATCTGCGTGCGGGCCTGTCCCTTCGGGGTGCCGTTCATCAATGAGGAGGGGTACTCGGAGATCGATCCGGCCAAGTGTCACGGCTGCGGCGTCTGTGCTTCGGAATGTCCCGCCAAGGCAATTCAGCTCATGCAGTATGAGGATGATCATATCATGGCCAAATTAGACGGACTTTTGGAAGGGATAATGTGATGGAAAATTTCGAACCGGTAATTGTGGCTTTCTGTTGCCACTACTGTGCTTACACGGCTGCGGACATGGCCGGCAGCATGAGGCTGCGCTATCCTCCCAACGTGAAAATCATCCGAGTGCCCTGCTCGGGGAAGGTGGATGCCATTCACCTCATGAAGTCCCTGGAAAAGGGAGCTGACGGGGTGTACGTGGCCGGTTGTCTGGAGGGGGATTGCCATTTCAAGAATGGCAACGTCAGGGCAGCCCATCGGGTGGATTACCTCAAGAAGCTCCTCGATGAGATCGGCATCGGCGGCGAGCGCGTGGAGATGTTCGCCATGTCGGCGGGCATGGGAGAACGCTTTGCTCAAACCGCCACAGATTTCACCGAGAAGATTCGGCAACTTGGACCCAATCCCGCCAAGGTTCGCGGCATGAAGATCAGCGGGCTGCAGGTTGACTCGCCAGGAACAGGAGACTGAGTAAAGATGATTACTGCTGAACGAAAACCTATGGAAGAGCTTATCCAATGCCTTAAGCCGTATCGCAGCATTCTGCTCGCCGGCTGTAATGAGTGCGTCACGGTGTGCGCCGCGGGCGGCCGCAAGGAGGTCGGGGTCCTGGCCTCGGCGCTCAAGATGCATTTTATGAAAGAAGGCAAGCCTTTAGAAATCCAGGAGATCACGCTCGAAAGGCAGTGTGATCCCGAATATGTTGAGCAACTGGTCTCGAACCTCGACCAGGTGGAGGCGGTGCTCTCCATGGCCTGCGGCTGCGGCGTCCAGGAAATTGCCC
>CAWCKU010000026.1:0-72765 GCA_963796215.1 uncultured delta proteobacterium
TAGATAGCGAAGCTGTCGAAAAAGGCTGCTCGAATCTATCGTGATTGACCCCGTAAGAGAGCTTTGAGCCAAAGATCTTTTGCGGCTATGCTGATTCCTGATCTGCGCTTATCTTTGTGGCCTCTCTGAACTTCATCCACCTTCAGGTTTATGCATAGGCCAACCCGTAGTTCAGGATCTTTTCTATATTGTGGACTAGGCAAAACATCAGCCATTGGATATTCACCTTGATCTTTCCTCTTAGGGTAAAACGATCCAAGCGCTTATTGATGCGAATATTGGCAAATACGGGCTCCACTATGGCCAAACGTCGGGGATAAATTTTGCGACCATGCTCAGTTTCGATTTTCTCTACCATCTGTTTGGAGAGGTTAATTCCTTCGGTGCCGATGGGGACTGATAGATGTTTGCGTTTGGCATCGGTCCCATAGAGACACCGGATTCGTAGCGGGCAACCCCGGCAATCTTCTTCAGTTGCCACGTATTTTCGGTAAACGTTGCCGTGGTTGACACATCTTTTGACTTGCAGCTTTAATACCTTTCCATCAGGGCAGCTATATTGATCCAAGATCTCATCATGGTGAAAGTCTTTTAAAGTAAATCTCCTGGATCGGCGTCGTGTTTGGGTGTCGAACCTCGGGTCCCGGTTCCGGAACTTCCTATCCGGGATATAGGCATCAAGCTTCAACTCCTGGCACTTCCTTAAATTGACCAACGTATGATAATTGCTGTCGGCGGTGAGGATCTTCCCGGTAAGGCATGCCGCTTCGTAGCCAATGCTCTGTAAATTTGCCAGCGTACCCTCAAGCATGGGCGGGACATGGCCATGGTCTTGCCCATCACCGAAGGCCTCACCATGCACAATCACTTGGTGCTTGGCATCAATGAGGGCTTGGCTGTTATATCCCTGGACGGCCCCGTGGGAGGTCATCATTTTGGCCGAGTCGTTGTCCGTAATATTACTCTGTTTTTCTCTGCCAGCCGCACCCTGTTTGGGCTGGTTCTCGGCCAGCCAGGTCTCAATCAGCTCTGCCTTCCTCTGTAATTTCTCCACCTGCTGCTGCCGGTTGGCGCCGGAAGCCCTGGGCCCGGGAGATTTATCCTGCCTTCGGTCGGTTTGCACCTGCTCGGCCAGCAACTGCGCTACCTTGGTCTCGATCTTCTCCTTTTTCTTCCGGAGGTCGGCCAAGGTGCCGCTCAACTCTTTCGAGGCGTTGGAAGGCAGCTTGCAGCCATCCAAGGCAAACATGGTGCCGCCCAACAGGTTCATCTCCTCACAGACCAGCAGCACATCTCTAAAAAGGGGCAGGATCTCATCCTTCAGGGAAGAAACAAAGGCGGCAATAGTGCTGTGATCAGGGTGCTGGCCGCAGGCTAAGGCCATGAAAACTACATTCTCCCGGCAGGCCTGTTCGATCCTTCGAGAAGAAATCAGCCCCCGGGAGTAGGCCAGCAGCACCACCTTCAAAAGAATCTTGGGGTCATACGCGGCCCGGCCGGTCTCATCATTACAGTACTTGCCCTCAAAAATGGACATATCCAAGCGCTTCTCCACCAGGGTATGAATGGCGAACTCCAAAGTGCCAGACATTAACTGGTCTTCCAAAGAAACCGGGAGGAGTACTCTTTGCCGATAGTCATAGGATTTAAATTTGGCCATGGCTTATCCGCCCAAAAAAGTCATTGGCCAAGGATAGCACACAACGGCTATTTATTAAAGATTATAATCTGTTAGATGTAATTTTTTGGGCGGACCGATGAAGACAAACATCAGGAAAGAAATGATCGGGAGGTACCTTTTTCGACAGCCTCAGCAGTTATCATGTATCACGGCTATGGCCCACCTCCAACTTGCTGCCCTGGAAAAGAATGAGGTGAACTCGGGATTAGGACTCAGCTGTTCCTTATTCCTTTTTAGCTAGATAGTTATATAAAGGCCGCTTTTTGGAAGGTAGGCTTTCCTTTTCTATAGATATTTTTAGGCCGTTACCGTCGCAATACCCCTGTACGGTCTACCTCTCCTCGCAATATAGACAATTCTTCCCGGCTCGGCGGGGACACCGGCATAAAACCTGGAGAAAGCGTTACCGGGAAACCTGTAAGGCTTTTTACCTCTTCCAAGGTAACTTCAGGGAAGGTTCCGGATAAGCAGGCCAAGTCCGTCTCCGGATCTCGCTCAAAAACCGCCTTGGGAGTAACAATTAATTTAACCCCACCCCCCAGATGATTATATTTACGCCAAGCTGCCCAGCCAGGGGTAGAAATATAATCGGCTTTTTCAACCAGCTTGCTGGGGTGGTGGTCGGTCAAAAAGGCATATAATTGTCTGACAGTTACCAGGTCACAAATGCCTACACTGCCCGGGCCCCTGACCTTGAAGTTATTGCCCTGGCCGATACCTATCAGGTTAACGTTGCCGTGCATATCTACTTGCAGTCCACCCACGAAAAATTTGTCACCCATGAAATACTTGTTCGTATCTTTGAAACTGTCATGTTCAGCAAGGTAGCGCCTGCCCCCGGGGGGCCCAAAATATAGTGAGGTCTCGGGATGGTGAAAATATGCTTCCGCCCAGCGGACAATCCGATAATCTACTGACGTCCGGGGAAGTTCGGGAATCTCCTGATCAACAACATTGCAGAGGTAGCAGGTTCCGCCCAGTTGCAGCTTGAGGTTGGGAGCATGCATCTTCTGGGCCAGCATAGTGGCGGCAAAAGTAATTTCGGTATTCGCCCCACAGGCAACTCTGTCACCGTCTTCCAAATCTCTGGCAAAGAAGACGGCCATCATTTCTTTCCACGAATAATCCATAATATTCGAATTCCTCAATCCAGGGAGTGATAGCCGGGCAGATCGGCATAGGCCTTTTGCAAAGCAAACAGCCTGCGCAAGCCGATTAACTGAAGATACTCGTTGTGATCCCTTGGTCCGTAGACGTACTTCTCCAGGTAAGCATTAAAGGGAGCGCGATTGCCTTGGCGCAGGACAGCCGTGGCGGCAACATATTCTTCAATAAGACTGGCATCTTCTGCATAACAACCATGGGCCGCAAATGGATGCGAGGCGAACCGCGCCTCTACGACTACATCGGCGTAAGGCACGGAGGTCCGATAGGGATTGCGTCTAATCACGGAATTGGGCACAACTTGCTCGGTGACCATGATGACCCGGTTAGCGGCCTGCGCCATGAGCCGGTCCCCGAAGCAAGAGCCGAGATGCTGTCCATTGCCGTATTGATCGGCGATTCCCACATGGATTATAGCCCAGTCTATCTCCAGGGCGGGAACCGCCAGGTAGGTTTCGCCGTGAATCGGATCCTTAAACTCCTTTAATTCCGGATTCAAATCCGGAACTGAGGACCCGAGTCCGCAGCGACAGGCCATAAATCCCTGGCCCATGGCCTGTGCCTGTAATCGGGCATAAAGGATAAACTCGCTGCACTCCCATAACTCGATTTCCCCGTGTTCCACCGCATAACGAAAACCATGCCCTATCGGCGCATAGCTTTCCCCGCCGACATAAGGGGCAATTAATTTATCAACGCAACCCGCGGCGATTAACAGATCGATGTCCAGTCCGGCAGTAGCGGCGCCAACTACCGTCAGATGTTTAATACCTTTTCTGATTATCTGGCGGACAATCGGCATGGGGTGGTTGGTGACACTAAAGCCCCCTATGGCTATGGTCATGCCGCTTTTGATCCGGGACACCGCTTCTTCTTCAGAGGCAATAACACTCTTTCTCTTGGGCCGGTCGTCCACTTTTTTTACTCCTCGGCAAGCTCCACCTAAGAACTGGCATCCAGGCAGGAAACTGATTCCATCTGCCATCCGTGAGAACGGGCCAACCCAGGCAAAAAAAACGACTCCCTTGAGGCGTTGGTTGGCGGGCGTGGAGGCCTAGATCTCCATCGTCTGATTCGGGATTGGCTCCCGGTCTGCATCCTTGCCAAAAAAAAATAGCTCAAGGTCGCTCGGGAATCGGTTACTTCAGCTAAAAACCAGCCACGTGGAAGTCTGTTCGGTGCAAACGACTTCTTGGCCAATTTTTATTGCAGATGCTGGTAGGTTCAGGCGGGCCGTCACCCGGGGGCCCTCGGCCAGGTCAACGATACCCACCACATAGGGGGCATCGTCCTTTCTGCTCAATGGCGGCACATAAACTGTGGTAAAAGAATATATGATTCCCTCCCCCCGATATTCTCTGGGCTCCAGGTTCTTGTTACCACAGCGGCTGCAAAAATCTACCCTATCAAAATAAGGATGGCCGCAGGAAGCGCATTTTTGGGCTGCTATCGTTATCGCAGTGGTCAAGCTCAACCTCCTGGTCGGTTAATCCGGACGCCGCAAGATGTGCACGGTAACAACGGTGCCGGTGCCGCCTGCGTTATGGGTGAGGCCGGTTCGGGCATTTTTAACCTGATTAGGATGGCTACCGCGCAACTGCCGGACTATCTCATAGATCTGGCCGCAACCTGTGGCCCCCGTGGGATGACCTTTTGATAGCAACCCTCCGCTGGGGTTGATGGGAATTTGTCCGCCAATGGCCGTCAGCCCCTGCTCGATCGCTTCACCCCCCTTGCCTTTGGGGAAGAAGCCCAGATCCTCGCTATCGACAATCTCGGCCATGGTAAAGCAATCGTGCAGTTCCACCACGTCGATATCACGCGGGCCGATACCCGCCATGGCGTAAGCCTTACGGGCCGCCTCGACGGTGGCCGGGAAAGTGGTCAGGTCGGTAAAATCACAGGCCCGCACCGGACCCAGGGTATGCGCCGACCCAATTATCTCTATGGGGGTGTCGGTATACTGACCAGCTAATTCAGTGGCGCAAAGGACGATTGCCGCCGCGCCATCCGTTACCGGACAGCAATCAAACTTAAGAATGGGGTCACTGACAGGGCGCGAAGACACTATTTCCTCCAGTGTCACCGCTTTTCGAAACTGAGCTTTCTCATTTGCCACACCGTTGGCCCGGTTCTTCACGGAAACCATGGCCACCTGTTCCCGGGTGGTCCCGTATTCATGCATATGACGCCGCATCACCAGGGCCCAAAATCCCGGAAAGGTCATCCCGCAAGCCCCTTCCGTGGTAATATCGGTGGCCGCGCTAATAGCGGTGGTGGCAACATCGGAAGTGGCTTCAGTCATCTTTTCCGCACCAGCCACCAGCGCCAGATCATGAAAGCCGGCGCTTATTAAGAGGTAAGCGAGGCGCAGGCCGATGGCGCTGGAAGCGCAGGCACCCTCCACTTTGGTGCACTCTGCGGAACGCAAACCCAGTTCGTTGGCCAGCAAGGGGGCTAACACTTCCTGACCGGTAAAGACTCCCGATAAAAAGTTGCCGAAAAAGAGGGAGCTAATCTTTTCCCGGGGCACTTTGGCGTCGGCAATCGCCTCAGCAGCGGCCTCAACCGCCAAATTTTTGATGGTTCTGCCGGTCAACTTGCCGAACGGCGTCGAACCGATGCCGATAATTGAAACAGAACGCATATGCAATGTCCTTTGCGGCGGTGATCAAGGCCGCAATATTTTGGACTCCTTGAACCGGCCGCCGGTCCCCCGGTCGTTTAAGGGTAGAAAAAATTACTACTGTCCGGATTTCGAAAAGTTATCTCTAAGTTTCCGGCGCAGGATTTTATTCATGACATTGACGGGCAGTGATTCCAGAAAGACCACCTTACGCGGACATTTATAGGTGGCCATTTGCGATCGACAGTAACCGATAATCTCTTCTTCCGTGGCGTCCATCCCCTCCTTGAGAACGATGGCGGCCCAGCCTACCTCGCCTTTGGCCTCGTCCTGTACACCAAACATGGCGGATTGCGCCACCTTGGGATGGGCGTTCATATAATTTTCCACCTCAGCCGGATAGATATTGAACCCCCCGGTGATGATCATGTCTTTCTTACGATCGACTATGAAGATATAGCCGTTCTCATCCACTTTCGCCAAGTCGCCGGTATGGAGGTAGCCACCTTTCAGCGCCTCGGCCGTTTCCTTGGGCAGCTTCCAATACTCTTTCATGATCTGCGGCGCCCTGGCGATGAGTTCCCCGACTTCACCCGTCGGCACGGGATTATCCTGATCATCCACGATCTTGATATCCGTGAACGGGTAAGGCACCCCCGCCGACCCGGGCACTTCTGTGCCGTATTTATAGTTGCCCGATAAATTGCCGGCGGCCTCGGTAATCCCGTAGCAATCCAGGATGGGAGACCCATATAATCCTTTGAAGTCGTAAAAAACCTTGGGGAAGAGGATGGAGCCGGCCGAGACGCCAAAATCCAGGCAAGCCAGATCATATTTCTGGATGACATTTTCAGGCACGGCGTTGAAATAGGCAAACATCGTCGGCACGCCGGCGATGATGTTAATTCTCTGTTGGGCCACGCTGCTCAGGATCTTCTCTGCGTCGAATCTCGGGTGAACGACCAGGCAGGCTCCGGCGACAATGGCTCCGCCCAGAATAATATTACCCCCGTAAAGATGGAATAGGGGTAAAGAGGTAATTATTTTGTCATTATAGGTTAACCCGAGTCGGTTAGCCGTGCCGATGGCCTGGGCCGACGCCGAGAAATGGGTGTGAACGACACCCTTGGGGTTGCCGGTGGTGCCGCTGCTGTAAGCCAAGAGCATATTGTCGTCAGGCTGGATGTCAACTGCCGGTGGTGATTCACTCCCTTTTTCCAGTAACTGGTTAAACGCCTCGCCGGTAAGGATTACCTTTTTCAGTAAGGGTAATTCGTCCTTGATCTCCAGGACATTTTGAGCCAGCTCAGATGTGGCTATCATGAGTTCCGAGCCGGCGTCGTTAACGATATATCGAATTTCAGCCTTTTTAAACATGGTGTTTAAAGCATTTACAGTTCCACCCGCCTTGGCCACCCCATAACAACTGATGAGATATTCCAGGCTGTTGGGCAGAAAGAGACTTACCCGATCACCTTTTTTCAATCCGGAGGCTAATAAAGCATTGGCAAATTTATTGGTTAAAGCATCCACTTGTGCATATGTGTATGGTTTTTCATCAATTACCCAGCCGACCTGGTCGCCTCTCTTCTTGGCAAAGTCTGTTAAATAATCAAGGATGTTCATATTGAGCCGCCTCCTTTGATAGATTTCTTATTTTTTAGCGATCTTCGAGCAATTTTCTAATCTTCCTCAATGCCGGCAATGATTCTGGCCATCTTTTTCTTATCTTCCAGGTTGGCCTGGCGGTAGATCACCACCCGCTGGGCTTGCGGCGGACCGGCCCCGTGCATGGACTCCGTGCGGTAACCCACCGCGGCGCAACCGAGAGTTAAATTTTCCACCAGGCGCAGCATGCGCATGCGGTCTTCAACGGCCACCGCACCTGCTCCCTTCAGGTATTTTTCCATCAAGGGCCCGGTCACCGGGTTCCGCAAGTCCTTTTCAGAGGGCATGGTCACCATCAGCCCACCGGCAATGTCTTCCGCCAGTCTGGCGATTTCGTAAGGGAACCTGGTGACGTTTTGCTTGCAAACATTGGCTAGCAGCAGGTCAACCAGGTAGGTGCCCGAAGCCGTGGGGCAACCCTGGGACGAACAGGCAAGACCACAGGCATAAAGGGTTTCGTTAAGGTGAACCATCTCGATGAGTTTGTCCCTGATGTGCGCCGCCTTGGTTATGCCGTTGTAATCCGCCATATTTGCCGCCGCGCCGATGAGCACATCCCCGACGCCCACCTTGCAGCCGCCGTAGCTCTGGCGATGATAAGCGGCAAAGCGTTCCACCAGGACGCCGGCAAACTGGTGCTCCCGGCACATGAACACCCTTTCCCGGGGCACAAACACATCTTCGAAGACCACCATGGCTTCGTGCCCGCCGTAACGGGCATTGCCCACGTCGATGGGGGAACCTTCCAGTTTCCGGGTATCGCAGGACTGCCGGCCGTAAATGTAGATCAGGCCGGGCGAGTCGCTGGGAACCGCGAAAGATACCGCATAATCCCGGTCCTCCTCGGTCATGGCCATGGTGGGCATAACACAGATCTCGTGGGAGTTGACGGCCCCGGTCTGGTGCAACTTGGCTCCCCGCACCACGATGCCGTCCGCCGACTCGCTCACCAGGTGGAGATACATGTCGGGGTCGGCCTGCTGGTGGGGCCGCAGAGATCGATCTCCCTTGGGGTCGGTCATGGCCCCGTCCACCATCAAATCTTCTTTCTGGAGGTACTTTACGTAGCTGCGGAAACGTTCATGGTATTGAGTCCCCAGTTTTTGATCCATTTCCCAGGTAACGCTGTCCAGGGCGTTGATGGCGTCCATGCCGACACAGCGCTGAAAACAGGCTGCCGTTTTCTGGCCCAGCAGGCGCTGCATCTGGACCTTGCGCACCAGGTCCGCGGCGCTTTGGTGCAGATGGGTGAACCGGTTGATGGTTTCTCCGGTAAGGCTGGAGGTGGCTGACATTAGCTCCCGGCAACTCTCATCGGCAGCAAGTTCGTAGGTTTTGGCCACAGAGTTGATGGAGGGGCGAATCACCGGATGGTCAACAAAATTATCAACCCTTTCACCCAACAGATAAATTTTGGGCTTTAAATTTCTCAAACTCGCCAAATACTCTTGGTCAGTTTTTAGAGGCATCTATCGCCACCACCAGTTGGAATTTTAACTAGAAGGGCCAAGCAAGCCCTTAACTATCCGGCATGGGCTTATAAAGCCTCCGCCATCAAGTCGACCAGGTTTTTCACCTTGATTCCCTGCTTGGTTCGCCGGGAGTTATTGGTTAGGGTTTCATGGCAATGGGGACACGAGGTTAATAAGGTCGGCCGCGCTGCTTTTTTCAGTTGATTAACCGCAGTAAATATATGGTTAGACATATTGGCGGCAATCTCGGGAAAGGCGGGCTCAGTTACCAAGGCCCCATTGCCGCAGCACAGGGCGAATTTCTTATTAGGAGAAATTTCCTCAAACGACAGACCGGGAATGGCGTGCAAGATGTTTCTGGGCTGGTCGTAAATCGCCTGGCGCCGGCCCAGGTGCTGGCGGGACAGGTGACAGGGATCGTGGTAGGTCACAAACTCATCAATTTTTTTGGTGAATTTGACCGCGCCGCTGGTGAGCTGTTGGTCCACCAGTTCCGTAATATGGATCACCTCAAAAGGAAGTTGGCCTAAAGCCTCCTGATAATCCCTTTTAAAGGTGCGGTAGCAGCTGGGGCAGATAAATACCACCCGTTTTGCCCCTGCCGCGGTTAAAGCGGGGATAAGCTGTTGGGCCAGTTCTTTTTGCAGGTTTGGCTCGCCGCTCCAGCCGCAATGCTGCCCACAACATTTCTCCTGGTCTCCCAAGTAACCGACCTCCAACCCGAGATGTCTCAAGACTTTCACCGCTGACCGGGCCGAATCCGGCTGCCGGAACGATGAGTAGCAGCCGGTGAACAACATGGTGTCACCCGTTTGGGGCAGGTTCAGACCTTCGGCCCATTTCGCCCGGTTTTTATTGGGGGCCCCGAAAATGTTGTGTTTAGACCTTATCTGGTCATTTCTCCTTTTGTTCGGTTCCGGCACCAATTCCGGATGCAGGCGGGCGATATCCTCGCGCATGTTTTTGACGATCTCGAGCAGGGGCAGGGGACAGATCTCGTCACAGGTGCCGCAAGTCGTGCACGAGTAAAAGATTTGGGCAACATCCGCATCGATGGCCATATCTTTGTAGTAGATCTCCCGGGCCAGGTACACCAATCCCCGGGCGCTGTAAGCATGAAATTTATACCGGTCAAGCATCGGGCAGGTCCATTTTTCCGTGACCTGGTGCGCATCTATATAGGGGAGATAGGGACCGATGCTGTCACATTCGCCGCAACTGATGCAGCGATGCAAAGAATCAGCAACTTTATCCAGAGGCATGATTATCGACCTCCATAAATCATTTGAGGATTCATAATGTTCTTCGGGTCCAGGGCATGTTTGATCTTCTTCATGAAATCATGCAATGGCCCCAGGTTCTCAAAGACAATGGGCGGCAGGGCATCGCCCATCAGGTATTGGCAGCACCCTATCTTGGTAAACTCAGTATTTAACAGGTTCCACCAGGTCCTGATTTTTTCAAGCTGCGCCGGGATCTTGGGATTGCTGATGGCGAGCAAAGGGTAAGGGTTCATGGTGTTCCGGCAGTGAAAGGAATACCAGGTCGGCAGATACTCCTCATTCCAGAAACCAAATTCCTTGGTTAGGGTTTCATAGATGTCGTAAACCTGGGGAAATTTATTGATCGGGTTGTAGAAATACGTGGCTTGCATATGTTGCAGCCAGGGGGAGACGCTGTGCCACATCCGGTAATGGGGAGGGCCCATGGCCACTCTGCCTAACTCCCCCAGATCGATGCCGGCGTTTTCGTGGCAGATGTTCTTGAAATTTTCAACTCGCCATTGCAGATGTTCTGGCGTTTCCCCATCGATGCTTATCAAAGCAATGAAGTGAGCTTCGGGAGGAAGATTTAAACGCTTTTCTTTCTTCGCCGCATAGTAGAAGTTCCATTCATTCAGCAGAAAGAAATCATACACAAATTGCTTTTGCAGTTCATACATGGCCTTGGTGAGGGGCCCGGCGTCCTCCCGGCGCCAGCCGTAGGCCACGATTTCTTGATGGGCGGGTTTGGGTTTTACCCTGCAGGCGACTTTGGTTAAGACCCCGGTGGTGCCACCGGCGTTCACAAACAGGCCGATCAGGTCGGGGCCGCCCACGTAGCGGTGATAAAATGCCGTCCCGGGATAAGCGCCGGAACCTAAGACCACCACCTCACCGGTGGGCAAAACCACTTCCAGCCCCGTCAGATTATCCCCCATCCGCCCAAACCTGGTCATGTGGCAGCCGGTGATATTACAGGCCACGGCCGCGCCAATCCTCGGCCCGGTCGTATATAAAGGCGAGACGGGGAAAGCGAGCCCCCTTTTATCCAGCTCAAACATCAACTTATAGGTGCTGCAGCCGCCTTCGGCCACCGCCACCATGTTGTCTTCATCTATGTCGATGATCTTGTCCATCAGACAGAGATCCAGGGAAATGCCACCGAACAGCGCCATGTTGGTGCCCCATTGGCTGGTGCCGGCGCCTCGGGGGACAATAGGGATGTTATTGTCGTTGGCCAGCTTTACTACTGCCGCAACCTCTGGGGTGGACCGGGGCAGGACGACCACATCCGCCTGCCCATCCAGCAAATCCCCGCCCGGCCCCAAGCCATACGAGTAAAATTTCCTGATGACAGGTGATGTGGTCACATTTTCAGGACCGACTATCTCTTTTAAGGCATTGATAATTGTCGGATCAAGGTTCTTGCCAGTATCACCCATTAGCTTGTTCCTCTCTTAGGATGTAATAAGAGCCTTTTTAAAAAATTCTCTTTCCCTTCCTCTGTCACGGCGGTGCGCGGTTCATCGGTCCTGGCTCTGGTCACGCGGTTAGAGCCTTTGCCCTTGGTCCACTCGCCCCCCTGTCCGGGCTTACCGGGACAGCTCCCGGCGCGGCTCGCGTCTCATCCAGGGGCGAACCCGAGGGTGCCTCAATTTACTAAGTCCACATTTGCAAGTCAATAGATTTTTTGCCGCGGTCGTAAAAAGTTGTGAAGCGAGGAAAGGTGCGGTGGGCCGCGCCTGACGCCGGCCAAAACCAGCTTCGCCCAGTCCCGTCCGGGGTAATTCGGTGACCATCACCCGCAGCAGCCAAGATTTAACGGGGATAGTCCACCTGGCCGGCTCTTGACTTGCATATTAGGGATTATCTATAATTGGCTAAAATCCTTTGACTTCGCCAGCGCCTCAACCGAGGCTTGGGTTGGTTGAACCTCTAAAAAGTTAGCGAAACCCAGTCCGACATGGAAGAAAAACCCTTAACTCCCCCTCAGTCCACTAAGCGTGCTCCTGGGGCGCGCCCTGAGGCGGACATGCCTGCCTCCTTCCAGCGGTTCTGTTCGGTGGCCCGCACCGTCGAAATATTGTCTGACCCTTGGAGTTTCCTGGTTCTCAGGGAGTGCCTCTTCGGCACCAGGCGGTTTGAGAATTTTCAAGGCATGCTCGGTATTTCCCGCACCACTCTGGCCAAGTTGCTGAAAAAGCTTTCGGCTCTGGGGTTGCTCCGGAAAGAGCAATACTCATGGCGACCGCCGCGGTTCGAGTACCGTTTTGCCGATAAGGGTAGGGAACTCTACCCGGTCATGTTGACTTTAATGAAGTTTGGTGACAAATGGCTTTGCGGCGAGTCGTCGCCGCCGTTACGGCTCTTCCACAAGGAATGCGGCTATTATTGCTCTCCCCTGGTGGTCTGCTCCCATTGCGGCATCGAGATCATCCCTCGCCGGGTGCATTACCGAGACGTCCCCGGTGCCGGAAGCAACCCGCGGGAGGTAAACTGGACTCGATGTCGCCGCGTCTCCCACCCTGCCCCCCTGGAAAGGGTCCGCCCCTGCTCGGTGGCCAGGACCCTGCTGGTTCTTGGGGATAAATGGACCTTTCTGATCCTGCGGGATGCCTTTTTTGGAATTCGCCGGTATGAAGAATTGCGCGCCCGGCTGGGGATTGCCACCAATATCTTAACGGACCGGTTGGACCGGTTAACCGAGCAAGGCGTACTGGTGAAGATGCTTTATCAGGAAAATCCGGAGCGGTTCGAATATCGGCTCACGGAAAAAGGCAAGGATTTTTATGGGCCTTTTATCGCCATGATGCGCTGGGGTGATAAGTGGCTGGCTGGTGGCAAGCCGTCCTTAAAGTTGCGCCATCGTGATTGCGGGCAGGATTTCCAACCCCTCGTAGTCTGCGATCACTGCTACCAGGAACTCGACCCCCGGCAAATGGACTTTACCCTGAACTACGTCCTCTAATCCCCGCAACCACACATGATGGGACAAGTACTCGGCCTATATGGTTTTCGGCCGTAGCGAACGCAAGGGCGTCTGGTACCAAGACCTGGGCGGTAAAACAACGCCGGTTACAATGTCGAGCACTTTCGTGATCTCAACAGCACCGCCCCTCATATCTGTTTCGGCTGTGAAGGCCAGCCCGGCAACTAGGCCCAAAGCTATACTCAGGGCAGTGAAGACCGGGAGGCTTTAGCCCGGCTGTATCATTTGCCGATGGTAGATCTGCCGGCAGGTGGTAAAATAGTGGCCTACGCCGGGGGTGTCATGGCTACGGTTACCGTGGTCCAGGATGCCGGCTATGACAGGGATCTCAAGGTGAACAACCACTTGGTCACGGGTGGCACCGCCTATTTCTTTTCAGATGCCCGTCAGACCCTCATTCCCTTGCTCATTCACCCTCGGCCCCCAAAAGCTCTACTCCTGGGTCTCGGCACCTGAGCCACCTTCGGCGCCGCTGCCCTCTATTCCGGCCTTCAGGCCGACGGCGTGGAACTGGTTCCGGAGATCTCCTGGGTCGAGAGCGCCTCAAGGTCTTCGTGGCAGACGCTCGCCGCTTCGTTAATTCCACGGACAGCAAGTATGACGTGATCGTGGGCGACCTGTTTCACGCGGCCCGGGATGGCGCCGGCTCCCTCTACACGGTGGAGCACTTTCAGGCAATCCGGGTCCGGCTCAGCCCGGGTGGTCTGTTCTGCCATGGCTGCCGTTGCATCAGCTCGACCTGCCGGTATCGCCCCCGAATTCAACAATATTGTTACTGGCATCCTCGGGAATATTGACCTGGCCATGCTGGAATGCGAGAATACTTGATACTTTGCCATTATCTGGCCTTTCTCATTTCTATCGATAGCTAAAAAATATCTTTTCCGGTCTCAAAATCTTCGTCTTTCTCTCGGGCGTGGGTTGGGGTATAGTAAAAATTTAAGAAGATTCTGAGAGGCACAGACAGGGAGAGTTATGGCGGTTCGACTGGAAGTCGGCTGGCGGCCGGAGTTGACGGACGCGGAAGGGGAGGGGGTGCGCCGCCAGGCCCGGGAGTATTTCGGCCTGGAACTGCACCAAGTGCGGGTGCTGCGGGTCCTGATGCTGGATCTGGACCTGCCGCCCGGGGAACTGGAGGCGGTGCGCACCGAGATCTTCACTCATCCCACCACCCAGATCTCCGGCTTTCGGCCCCTGGCCCAGGCCTTCGACTTCGATTGGGCGGTGTGGGTCGGTTTCAAGCCCGGGGTGCGGGACAACGCCGGGGCCGTGGCCCGGGAGGCCATCGAGGCCTTCCTGGGGCGCCCCCTGGCACCGGCGGCTGCGGTTTATACCTCCAAGCTCTTTCTCTTTTCCGGCGATAATCTGGAGGGCGGCCAGATGGCCATGGTGGCCCGGGAACTCCTGGCCAACGACATGGTGCAGGAATCCCGGGTCTATTCCCGGGAACAATGGGATCATGAAAACGGCATCGGTATCATTCTGCCCCGGGTGCAGTTGGCGCACACTCCCGAGGTGGCGGTCTTTGACATCAGTTCCCTGGAGAGCCTGCGGGAGCTGAGCCGGCAGCGCCATCTGGCCCTGCGGGACGCCGATCTGCCCATCATCCGGGATTACTTCCGGCGCCCGGAAGTGGTGGCGCGCCGGGCGGAGGTGGGGCTGGGGCCGCCCACCGACGTGGAGCTGGAGTATCTGGCCCAGGCCCGCAGCGACCACTGCAACCACAATACCTTCCGGGGTCTGTTCCACTACCGGGACCTCACCAATGGCGAACACCTGGTGGTGGATAACCTCTTCAAGACCTGTATCGAGGCCCCCACCCGGGAGATCGCCTGGAAGAAGCCCTGGGTGGTGTCGGTGCTGTGGGACAACGCCGGGGTGGGGCGGTTTGATGACGAGTCCTCCTATGTCATCAAAGGGGAGACGCACAATTCCCCCTCCAACCTGGAGGCCTACGGCGGCTCGCTCACCGGCATCGTCGGGGTGTACCGGGACCCCATGGGCACCGGCAAAGGGGCTCGGCTCATCGGCGGCATTTACGGCTTCTGTGTCGGGCCCCGGGATTATGCCGGTCCGCTTAAGCCTCGCCTTCACCCCCGGCGCCTGTTGGACGGGGTCATCGAAGGGGTCAAGGACGGCGGCAACAAGAGCGGGGTGCCCACCATCGGCGGGACCCTCTACTTCGACGAAGGTTATCTGGGGAAATGCCTGGTGTTCGTGGGCGCCGTGGGCCTGCTGCCTAAAGAGGTCGCCGGTGCGCCCGCCGCCAAGAAAGCGGCCTATCCCGGCGATCTCATCATCGTCTGCGGCGGCCGGGTGGGCAAAGACGGCATCCACGGGGTCACCGCCTCCTCGGAAGTCGCCTCCCCGGGCACACCCGCGGGGCACGTGCAGATCGGCGACCCATACACCCAGAAAAACATGCTGGATTTCCTCCAGGAGGCCCGAGATCAGGGATTAATCAATTTCATCACCGACTGTGGCGGTGGCGGGCTCTCCTCGGCGGTGGGCGAATCCGCCATGATGGCCGGGGGCGGCGAGATTGACTTGTCCCGGGTGCCGCTGAAATACCAGGGCCTGGACCCCTGGGAAATCTGGATTTCCGAGTCCCAGGAGCGCATGGTGGTGGCGGTGGGCCCGGGAAATGAGGACCTCTTTAAGAACCTGGCCCGGAAACATGCGGTGGAGGTTACAGTCATCGGCGCTTTCACCGACCGTGGAGTCCTTAAGGTGCAGCACCAGGGCCGCACCTGCGCCTACATGGACTTCTCCCTGCTGGACGAGGAGTTTCCGCCCTGGGAGTTTGACTGCGAGTGGCTGGCGCCGGCCGGCCGCCTCAGCGAACCGGTGCTGGGGGACCCCACGGATCATCAGGAACTTCTCCGGACCATGCTGGAGCGCCCCAATATCTGCGCCCGGGAGTGGATCACCCGGCAGTACGACCACGAAGTCCAGGGGGCCAGCATCTTAAAGCCCCTGGTGGGTCGGGAGGCGAAGGTTCCCGGGGACGCCGCGGTGATCCGGCCCCGGCCGGAATCGCCCCGGGGCCTCGCCTTGAGTCTGGCCCTCAACCCGGCCTACTCCCAGATCGACACCTACCACATGGTGGCGGTTACCATCGATGAGGCGGTGCGCCGCCTCCTGGCCGTGGGCGGGGACCTGTCGCATATCGGCGGGGTGGACAACTTCTGCTGGCCCGACGTGGCTTACCACCCGGAGGCCAACCCCGACGGCAAATACAAGGCGGCCCAACTGGTGCGGGCTTGCTGGGCCCTGCGGGACCTCTGCCTGGCTTACGAGATCCCTTTGCTCTCCGGCAAGGATAGCATGTACGTGGATGGCCTGCTGCCCGGAGCCTTCGGAGAGATACACCGGGTCTCGGGTCTGCCGACCCTGTTTTTCACCGCGGTGAGCGTGCTGCCGGAACTGCGCCGGGCCATGACGATGGAGTGGAAGAACGCCGGCGACTTCATCTACCTGGTGGGCGAGACCCGGCCGGAGTTGGGCGGCTCCGAATTCTACGAACTTATGGGTTACGTGGGCCTGAGCGTTCCGGAGGCCCGGCCCGAAGATTTCCTGCCGTATTACCGCCTGATAGAGCAGGCCGGCCGGGAGGAATTGTTGGCCTCGTGCCACGGGGTCTATCGGGGCGGCCTGGCAGTGCACCTGGCCTTGGCCTCCATGGCCGCGGGCTTAGGGATTGAGGCCGACCTGAGCGGGGTGGCGAAGGGGTCGCCGGACTACGCCGCCCTTTATGCCGAATCCGCCGGCCGCTTCCTGGTGAGCGTCGACCCGGCCCACCGGAGCCGCTTCGAGGACCTTTTTAAGAAGCAGCCGCTTACCCTGATCGGGGAAGTGCGTCCGGACAACACCCTGAAGATAAAACGGCAGGACCGCAACCTGGTGGAGATTTCCCTGGAGCAGCTAAGAATCGCCTGGCAGCGCCGCTTCGGGAACTTGATTTGAGGCAAAAGATTTTTCTGATACAATTGGAACAAGTAAGGTCGACCCGTTGGGTCGCTCCTGCGAGGCACTGGGGAAACCAGGGCTACCAAGTTTTATAGGATCATGCCATGCATACCGAAATGCTGATATTGCGGTTCAACAAGGACGTGGTGGACCAACCCATCATTTATCGACTGGTTAAAGATTACGACCTGGAGTTCAACCTGCTGAAGGCCACCATTTACCCTGCCAAAGAAGGGGTGATCGTCATGGAACTTCGGGGCCACCCCAGCAACTTCCGCAAGGGCCTCAAGTATCTGCGGGAATCCGGGGTCCAGGTCAAAAGGGTGGCCCGGCAGGTGCGGCGCGTTGAGGAGCGCTGCTACCAGTGCGGCACCTGCACCGCGGTCTGCCCCACCGGGGCCTTGTACGTGGAGCGGCCGGAGATGGCGGTGGCCTTTGACGCCGCCAAATGCAGCGCTTGCGAACTCTGCTGCCCGGTGTGCCCGGCCCGGGCCATGGAAGTCCGGCTGGACCGCAGCGCCTTATAAAGATAGTTCAAAGTTCAAGGTTCGAAGTTCGTAGGGGCGAATCTTGTATTCGCCCATCTTATCTGTGGCTTAATCAGGGCGAACACAAGGTTCGCCCCTACGGGCTATTTATCGGCGGCCAATTGCTCTTATTCTTCATCGGCATCTATTCCGCGGTCATCTCCTGCACCTACTTCCTCCTGCCCCTCTATCTACAGGGAACCCTCAACTTCTCCGGAGGCCAGATCGGTCTCCTTTACGCGGTTCTCAACCTGAACGCCCTCCTGGTGGCTTTTCCCGTGGGGGTCAGCGGTGACCGCTACCCGGCCCGGGTTCTCACCCGGCTGGGTCTGGCCGGCACCGCGCTCTGCCTTTGGGGCATGGCGGCCACGGCCCATTTCTGGCCCTTTTTGGCGGTCTTTTGGGGCTTTGGCCTGAGCCTGTCGCTTTTCCGCCAATCACTGGATATCTTGCTGTTTAAAGAGAATCCGGCCGATTCAGCCCGGCGCTTCGGGCAATTCAACGCCATGCGCATGGGCGGCATGATGCTGGGCGCTCTGGGCGGCGGGGTGCTGGTTTATCTCCTCGATTTCCCGCGGGTCATCCAGCTTTTCGGGGTGGGGTTATTCCTTCTGGTCTGGCCCGCAGCCCGCCTGCCCCTGACCGGCGGGGGGCGCGCCTCGTTGTGGCAATATCGCCGTGACTTCTTCACCGGGCCGGTGCTGTTCTTCGCGGCCTGGCTCTTTCTTTTCACCCTGCATTGGGGGGCCGAGGCCACCAGCCTGGCGCTGTTTTTGAAGCACAATCTGGGGCTTAAACCCATGGGGGTGGGCGCTTACATGGCGGGGGAGTTCGGGGTGATTTCGGTCACCGCCTACCTTTATGGCCGCTTCTGGGCCGGGAAACTTAAGCCCTTAGGCTTTCTCTCGCTGGCCCTGCTGGCCTCCGGCAGCGGCCATATCCTCATGACCTACCCGAACCTGCCCTGGTCCTTTGCCATGCGGGCCCTGCACGGCTTCGGCGACGGCCTCATCCTCATGGAGACCTATACCACCGTGGCCCGGTTGTTCCACGTGGACCGCATCGGCGGCAACGCCAGCCTCATTTCCCTAACCACTACTCTCGGGGTGCTCGTCGGGTCCCTGATCTTCGGCCCCCTGGGAGCGGGTTTAGGCTACCAGATGCCCCTGATCATCTCAGGAGTCATCAGCCTGGCCCTGCTGCCCATGGCCTACGCGGGGTTGAAGGAATGATGAGGTGGCAGGTAGGGGACTGTGGAGTCAGCGGCGCCAGCGCCTTCTCCAACAAACTGGGAAGACGGGCCAAGCCCGCCTTCCCACAAAATATTTGAGGCGTCTAAGCCTCAGGTCTGGGGAGAGGGGAGTACCTGCCCTTAACCAATCGATCAGGAGCCGACAATCCAGCGAGCCCTCTCCGGAGGCATATCGCAATCCCGGGGACTGCGGGAGACGTTAAGGTAACCCCTTGGCCCGAATTTTATATGCGCGGAAATACCTAATTTGGCACTGTGATAATTACAGTTTGACCATAAGTAGGTCCCTATTTCTTCTGACCGCCGAATCCGACTCAACACCTCCGTGGTGGAATACCCCGGGATGAAGGGCAGGGCCAGAACCTGGCCGCCCCGGGCTTCGACCACCTCCCGGCCGACGATTTCGCTCAATTGGTAGTCGCCACCCTTCACCAACACATCCGGTTGCAGGGAGGTGATCAGTGCCAGCGGCGTGTCCTCGTCGAACAGCACCACCCGGTCCACGCAGGCTAAGGCCGCCAGGACTCGGGCCCGGTCGGCCTCCGGGGTGACCGGGCGTCCTGCCCCCTTGGCCAGACGGCGCACCGAGTCGTCGGTATTGACACCCACGATCAGGGCCTCTCCCAGGGAGCGGGCCTGTTCCAGGTAAGTCACGTGGCCTGGGTGCAAGAGATCGAAGCAGCCGTTGGTGAAGACCACCCGGCGCCCCTGGGCCTGAAGCTTCTTGACCCAGCGGGCCGCGGCCCCCCGGGATACTACCTTTTGGCTGGTGTTGCATTCGCTCATAAAACCTTTTACCATATAGGACACTGAGTGCCCAAAAGCAGTGGTCAGTGGCCAGTGATCAGTAAAAAACAGGCCCCAAAGCAGTAATCAGTAATCAGAAAAAATGCCGGGTTTTCACTGATCACTGATCACTTTCATTCATGCTTAACCCGCGCCACCGTGAGCACTTCCACCCGGGCGGCCCCGGCCCGGGAGAGCACCCTGGCGCATTCCCGCGCCGTGGCCCCGGTGGTGTACAGGTCGTCGATGAGCAAAATCGTTTTGCCTTTCACCGCTTCCGGCTGGGGCACGGCAAAGGCCCCTTTGACGTTGTCCCGGCGCTCCTTGGGGTTGAGCCCCACCTGGGGCACGGTGAAACGCTCCCGGATGAGAACCTCCCGGGCCAAAGGTTTATCCTTAAAGCCCTGGGCCAACAGCCAGGCCTGGTTGAAGCCCCGGGCCTTGAGGCGCCGCGGGTGCAGAGGCACCGGCGCCAGGAGGTCGGCGTCGGCCACCAGTTCCAGACAGTCGGGCCGATGCAGCCAGCTTTGCAGGAGCGGCAGATAAGCCATCTGGCCGTTGAACTTAAGACGTTTGATGGCCTGGCCCACCGGCCCCTCGGGGTCATAGAGCGCCGCGGCCCGGGCCCGGGCAAAGGGCGGCGGCTCCGTCTGGCAAGCGCCGCAGAGGCGGTCGCTGCCGTCTCGGGCCTCGAACACCAGGCCGCAGATGGGCACAGCGCGGGCTGGCCACCCAGTCGATCCTGGCCTCGCACTCCGGGCAGACCGCCTGGGCCGCCGCCTCCCCGACCCCGGCGCCGCAGAAGAGGCAGAGCCGCGGCAGGAAGAATTCCAGCACGGTGAGGCTGAAGCGCTTGAGCCAGGCTGGGTTGAGTGCCGCCATCAAAGCTCTCCTCGTCCAAATTAATATAACGACGACAGTCAATTACCTGTCAAGCTATTTTATGTTGACCAAAAGAAATGAAGGCGGGCACGGAGGCCCGCCCCACCAAGTCGGCAGGCGTAAATAAATAAAGGGGCGACCCAGCGGGTCGCCCCTACGTATGCGGGTTGGGAGGGGGTTTGGGGGAGCGGCAGGTATAAAATCCCTGGGCTTCCCCCAAGATTCTTCGTCCTTATCTTACAGCCCGGCCAGGCGTTGGGCCAGGGCTTCGACGTCGGCGGAAAGGTTTTGGAAGGCGGTGTCGGTCAGGCCGGCGCCCCGGGCGATGCGCTCGCGCCTGCTGAGTGGTGATGAGGTCGCCGGGGCCGTGGGAGTCGGTATTGACGATGAGGGAGGCGCCCACTTCCAGGGCGGTGCGGGCCACGTGGCCGTTGGCCAGGCAGTGGCCTTTACGGGCCGAGATTTCCAGGAAGATGCCCCGCTCCCGGGCCAGGGCCGCGTCCTCCAGGGTGATGAGGCCGGGGTGGGCCAGGATGTCGATATCGGCTTCGAGGGCGGCCCGGTTGGTCCCCGGGGCCACCGGTTCCGCCAGGGTCTCGCCGTGCACCACGATGAGGGGCACTCCTAAGGCCCGGGCCTGGGCCGTCAGCGGCCCGATGAGGGCCGGCGGCAGGTGGGTGAACTCCAGGCCGGGAATGAGGTAAGGCGCCTCGCCCCGGTTGAGGCTCAGGGCCGCGGCCTTAAGGCGGGAGAAGACCACTTCGAAGTTGGAGGCGTCCACGTGGTCGGTGATGCCCAGATAGCGGTAGCCTTTCACCTGGGCCCGGCGCCACAGCTCCGCCGGCAGGAGCTCGCCGTCGCTGTTCAGGGTGTGGGTGTGCAGGTCAATCATGGTCAGTAGCCAGTAGCCAGTAGTCAGTAGCCAGTTAAAAGAAAAAAAGAAAAACGGATAAAATAAAAACTAAAAACTCGAAACTACGAAACTACATCTTATATTTGCCGAAATCATCGGGGTCCAGGCTCTCCAGAACCTCGGTCCATTTTTTGGCGTCTTCGGTGGTGATGGCCTCTTTGGCCGACAGATCCACCCGCCGGGCCTTTTGAATCACCACTTCCGCCACGAAAATGGGGGCCTTGGCGCGCAGGGCCAGGGCGATGGCGTCGCTGGGCCGGGCGTCGATGGTCACTTCGCTGCCGGCCCGGTTCAGGTAGATGAGGGCAAAATAGGTGTTGTCCCGGAGATCGCAGACCTCCACCTTGGTCACCTGGGTCTCCATGAGTTCCATGATGTTCTTCAACAGGTCATGGGTCATGGGGCGGGAGAATTTGATGTTCTCCAACTCGCTGGCGATGGCGGTGGCCTCCAGTAGGCCGATCCAGATGGGGACCGCCTTGTCCGACGCCACATCCTTGAGGATCATGATGGGGCTGTTGGTAAAGGGGTCGATGGTTAACCCGGAAACGGTCATTTCCCTAAACATGTTGCCTCCTTTGGGGATGCTTGGGGCATCCGCCAACGGTCACAGGGGGGGCCGGGGCCCAAGAGCCTTTTAAAGAATGGGGTTGGGCCGTCGGTGATGGTGATGGGCGTGAGGCAGCCCAGCAGTTCCCGGGGTCCGGTAAAATTTACCACCTGGTTGGTTCGGAGGCGGCCGCAGAGCTGCGAAGGATCGCGTTTGCTCAGGCCCTCCACCAGCACTTCCGTCACCTGGCCCACCAGGCGGGCGTGGGCCGCCAGGGTGAGTTCATCCTGGAGGGCCTGCAAGCGGATCAGGCGTTCCGCCTTGACTTCTGCCGGCACCTGGTCCGGGAAACCGGCGGCCCGGGTCTGGGGCCGGGGCGAATATTTAAAGGAAAAAGCCTGGTCAAAGGCTGCTTCCCGCATCAGGTCCAGGGTCTGGGCAAAATCGGCCTCCGTCTCCCCGGGAAAGCCGACGATCAGATCGGTGGAGATGGCGATATCGGGGCAAGAGCGGCGCAAGCGGGCGACCTTCTCCAGGTAGTCCTCCCGGCTGTAGCCCCGATTCATGGCCTTAAGGATGCGGTTGGAGCCCGACTGCACCGGCAGGTGCAGATGCTCGCACAGGGCCGGCAGCTCCCCATAGGCGGCGATCAATTCATCCGACAGATCCCGGGGGTGGGAAGTGGCGAAGCGCAGCCGTTTCAGCCCGGGAAGCCCGGCCAGGCGCCGCAGCAGCCCGGTGAAGGTGATGGGCTGAGCCAGCCCCCGGCCGTAGGAATTGACGTTTTGGCCCAACAGGGTCACTTCGACGCCCCCGGCGGCCAGAAAATCGGCGATCTCGGCGATGATGGCCTCGGGCTCCCGGCTGGCCTCCCGGCCCCGGACATACGGGACCACGCAGTAGGTGCAGAAATTGTCGCAGCCCTGCATGATGGTCACCAGAGCCGACACCGCTCCCTGGGGCCACTGCCGGGGCGGCAGTTCCCGGATACCGCGCTTAAGCTCCACGTCCACCAGACGCCGGCCGCGGGCGGCCCGGCGCACCAACTCCGGCAGGCGGTGGCTGGCCTGGGTGCCGAAGACCAGGTTCAGGTGCGGCGCCGCCGCCAGGAGGCGCTCGCCTTCCTGCTGGGCCACGCAGCCGCCCACCCCCAGGATGAGCCGGGGATTCCTGGCTTTCAAGAGTTTTAGACTCCCCAACAGGCTCTTGACCTTTTCCTCGGCCTTGCGCCGGATGGCGCAGGTATTGATGAGGTACAGGTCCGCATCCTCGGCCCGGCTGGTGAGCTCATACTCGTGAGCCAGCAACTGGGCCATCTGCTGGGAGTCGGCCACGTTCATCTGACAGCCGAAGGTGCGGATGTAGAACTTCTTTTTCGGCACGGCCATACCCTTTATTTATTCAGAAACTCCCTCCCTTGTCAACTCCGCCCCGCCGGCCCTGGACAGGCGGGGCCGGGTGGGGTAGAATGCGCTCTGGTGAGTGATTAGGGGGGGAGGGCGACCAAGCGCCTCAGCCCCAGCTCCCCGCCAATAACATTCCCGGAGCATCTATGTTCCCCATCCGCGGGGCGCCGGCGAAGCAACGTCGGCCCTGGGTCACCTTGGGGCTGATTGCCGCCAACGTGGCCGTTTTCCTGTACCAGCTCTATATCGGCCCCGAGGCGCCAAGCGGCTATCTTTTCCCAGAAGGGGGCGGTGGCCGCCAAGCTGAGCCAGCCGAGCCTGGTCACCTCCTACCAGGCCTGGCGCTGCTGCCCACCATGTTCAGTTCCCTGTTCCTCCACGGCGGCTGGCTGCACCTCATCGGCAATATGTGGTTCCTTTGGGTCTTTGGGGAAGCCCTGGAGGACGACCTGGGCCACCGGCGGTTTCTGGCCTTTTATCTGTTTTGCGGTTTCTTTGCCGGACTCTTTCACGTCCTGGCTTCATCCAGTTTGAGCGCCCCCTTGATCGGCGCCAGCGGGGCCATCGCCGGGGTGCTGGGGGGGTATCTCATCCGGCTGCCCAAGGCGCCCATCCACACCGTGGTGTTTTGGCGCCTGCGTCCGGAGATCTGGCAGGTGCCGGCCTTTTTCTGGCTGCTCTTGTGGCTGGCGCTGCAGTTTTACGGCCTGCGCCAGGGCGGGCCGGTGGCCTGGATGGCCCACCTGGGAGGCTTTTTCATCGGCATGCTCATGGTCAACTTCTTCACCCCGGTGAAGCCGGCCGCAGTTAACCAGAAGCCGGCCGCCAAGAAGGGGCGGGCCGGCAAAGGGAAGAAGAAATGATAGAGGTCAGTAGGTCAAGTGGTCAGATAAAGTAGCCATGGCTTGTTACATGGCTAACTGACCACTGATCACTGCTCACTGATATAAGGAGGGCGTCATGCAATACAGCGAAGGGCGGTTGGGTCGGGTCTTTATCCTGCGTCTGGAGGATGGGGAGCGGCTCAATGACAGCATTGAAAACTTCGCCAGGGAGCAAAAGCTCAGCCATGGGCTGGCCTTCTTCCTGGGGGGCTCCGGCGACGGCAGCCAGGTGGTGGTGGGACCGGAGGCCGGCCGGGAGGAGATCATCCCCATGCTCCATGCCCTGCAGGGGTCTCAGGAGGTCCTGGCCCTGGGGACCCTGATCCCCAACGAGGCGGGCGAGCCGGTGCTCCACATGCACGCCGCCGCCGGCCGGGAGGGCAGGGCCACGGTGGGCTGCACCCGGGCCGGGGTGGACGTCTGGCTGGTGGGTGAAGTGGTGCTCCTGGAAATCCTGGGCCGGAAGCGGCCCAACGGCAGAAAGATCCGGCCACCGGGTTTCAATTGCTGCAGATTGATTGAGAGAAGCTGTCAGCGGTCAGCTTTCAGCGTTCAGCCAAGGATAAAAGTTGTAGGGTGGGCACGGCCCACCACCTTACCTTTGTAAGGTGCGTTCCACGCACCATTTGGTGCGTAGGACGCACCCTACATTAAACGGCACAGGCTGGAAAGCCTGTGCCACCAAACTGGGACGGCGGCTTTGGAAATAGATAAAGAGATGCTGGAAAAGGTGGTCCAGACCGGGCGGCAGGCGGCCCTGGCCGCGGGCGCGGTGCTGCGCCAGAATTACTCCAAGCCCCATCAGATCACCATGAAAGGGGCCATCGACCCGGTGACGGAAAGCGACCTCCAGTCCCAGGAGATGATCATTGCCCTGATCCGGCAGAGCTTTCCGGACCACGGCATCCTGGCCGAGGAAACGCCGGGGGAGGAGGCTGCCGCCCACGGCGGCTCCCGGCTGCGCCAGAACCGCCGCCTTGCCGCTGGATCATCGACCCTCTGGACGGCACCGTCAACTTCGCCCACGGCTATCCGGCCTTCTGCGTCTCCATCGCCTTCGAGGCGGCGGGGCGGCTGGAATACGGCGTGGTCTACGACCCTTTGCGGGATGAGCTTTTTGAGGCCCGGCGGGGGCAGGGGGCCAGTCTTAAACGGCCAGCCCATCCAGGTCTCCACGATCGACCGGCTGGAACGGGCCCTGGTGGCCACCGGCTTTCCCTATGACATCCGGGAGCGCCTGCCCGAGACCCTGGCCCGGCTGGGGCGAATTATGGGGATCGGCCCAGGGGCTGCGCCGGGGCGGGTCCGCCGCCCTGGACCTGTGCTACGTGGCCTGCGGCCGCTTCGACGGCTTCTATGAAGAAAACCTCAAGCCCTGGGACACCGCCGCGGGGCTGCTGCATCGTCGAGGAAGCCGGGGGGCGGGTCACCACCTTCGACGGCGGGGAGTATGATATTTATTCGCCTAATATTTTGGCGAGCAATGGGGTGTTGCATGCCAACCTATTTGATTGCTCTTAAGAGGAAAAGCGGATCAAACTTCAAGATAAATTATTCAAAAATTCTTCCAAAGATATTCCGGCCTTGCCAATAAGGCCACGTAAGAGTACCGCGGGCAACATAGGGATGGTCAGGGATGGAGAGAGTGGCGAGATGGCCGGGTTTGGTCATGATGATATGGCTGCCACGCTGGCGTTCTCTTTCCCAGCCCAGTCGCTTCAAAGGCCTTGATTACTTCTTGGGGTCTTAATAAGGGGATTGACCCCATTCAATCTCTACCTCAATCTGTCGCAGTTGGAACAGTCAGCGGCAGCCCTTTTTCAGCTCGAACTGCCAAGCATTCCCTGATGGCCTCGTGAATATTTTTTTCCGCTTCGGCCTCCGTCTGTCCCTGGCTGAGGCAACCTGGGATAGCCGGGCATTCGGCGATATACATGCCATCTTCATCCTGGAATATGGTGATGAGAAATTTCACCTTGAGCACCTCGATAAGAAAATTATTGACAGGTAATTGTGGTTTGATTATACAATTAATTAGGTTAAGAAAATGAAAAATATTAATTCGAAAAACAACTGGTGCTGGTGGCGCGTGATCTGAGTCGTGAGGTGCGTCCAGCAGTGGTTTGGCTAATTTTGGGGCCCCTCACGAGAGGGGCCCCGGTTTTTTTGGCGCAGTTGCAAGCCGTGGCCCAAAGGGGTGCACGGCTTTTTTTTAACGGCCGATGAACCGAGATAACCAGGCAACGGTAATTTTTAAGGAGCGTAACGCCACGGAGAAGCTAGTTTTTGGGTAGCAGAGCCTTTCTAGGCTGTGTCGGAAAAAGAGCACAGGCTGGAAGCCTGCGCTACCAAAAGCTGAGATCCTTCGCGGCGCTCAGGATGACAAGCATTTTTCCGATAGTCTAAATTATTTGACTTTATCTGTGTTCATCGGCGTTTATCTGCGGTAAATAAGTGATTAGATAAACGAATGGAGCGCGTATGGTTCAACCCGATTTTGCCACTTTCAGCGACCTGGCCCGGCAGGGCAACCTGATCCCGGTCTACCGGGAGATCCTGGGGGACCTGGAAACCCCGGTGTCGGCCTACAAGAAATTGCGGGGCGCCGGCTGTTCTTTTCTGTTGGAGAGCGTCGAGGGCGGCGAGAAGTGGGGCCGTTTCAGTTTCCTGGGGCTCAATCCTTCCCTGCTGTTTCAGGTGCAGGGCGGCCGCAGCACCATCCGGCGACAGGGCCGGGAAGAAATCCTGGCGGCCGGGATCGATCCCTTTGAGCACCTGCGCCGCCTGCTGGCCGGCTTTAAGGCGGTGGAGGCCCCCGGCTTGCCCCGGTTTTGGGGGGGACTGGTAGGGTACCTGGGTTATGATATGGTGCGTTACATCGAGCGGCTGCCGGAATTGACTCCGCCTATCCCCATGCCGGAAGCCCGGTTGATGCTGGCGGACAACCTGCTGATCTTCGACAATTTGCGCCAGACCATCAAGGTCATGGCCCTGGTGCACCTGGACCCGGAGCTGTCCCTGCAGGCCCAGTACGACGCCGCCCTGGCGGCCATCGACGTCCTCATCGAGCGCCTGCAACAGCCGGTGCCGCGGGCCCAGGGGTTGCCCTCCGTCCGAGAGACCGCCGTTGACTGCCAACCTCACCCAGGAGCGCTTCGAAGCCATGGTGGAGCAGGCCAAGGAGTACATCGCCGCGGGCGACGTGATCCAGGTGGTGCTGTCCCAGTGCTTCCAGACGCCGTTGCGCCACGACCCCTTCGACCTCTACCGGGCCCTGCGCTCCATCAACCCTTCGCCTTACATGTTTTATCTGGACCAGGGAGATTTGCAGATGGTGGGGGCTTCCCCCGAGATCCTGGTGCGCCTGGAAGAGGGTCGCATCACCTATCGGCCCATCGCCGGCACCCGGCCCCGGGGAGCCACCGAAGCTCAAGATCGAGAGCTGGAGACGGAGTTGCTGGCCGATCCCAAAGAGCGAGCCGAGCACCTGATGTTGGTGGACCTGGGGCGCAACGACGTGGGCCGGGTGGCCAGCATCGGCAGCGTGCAGGTGCCGGAGCTCTTTTCGGTGGAGCGCTACTCCCACGTGATGCACATCGTCTCTCAGGTGGAGGGGGAACTGGCCACCGGCTTAGATGGCCTGGACGTGCTCAAATCCACCTTTCCCGCCGGCACGGTCACCGGCGCCCCCAAGGTGCGGGCCATGGAGATCATCGAGGAGCTGGAGCCCACCCGCCGGGGGCCGTACGCCGGGGCGGTGGGCTATCTCGGGTTCGGCGGCAACCTGGACTTCTGCATCACCATCCGCAGCTTTGCCATTCACCGGGGCCAGGTGTATCTGCAAGTGGGGGCGGGGATCGTGGCCGACTCGGACCCGGCCACGGAATACCAGGAGACCGTGAACAAGGGTATGGCCCTGGTGCGGGCCCTGGACCGGGCCGAGGAAGGATTGGTGTAGGAAGCGAAGAGGATTTGGGGGAACCCCGGTATTTTACGGGCGGACCCGCATATCGCCCTCAGGGCGCACACTTGGGTACGCCCCTACAAAAAAGCGAGGTTCCCCCAAACCCCCTCCTGGAAAAATATAAGCGTTTAAGCTAAGGTGGCAAGATGTTAGTTATGATCGATAATTACGACTCCTTCACCTATAATCTGGTGCAATACTTTGGCCAGTTGGGAGAGGAAGTGCGGGTGTTTCGCAACGATCAGATCGACCTGGAGGGGCTGGCGGCGGCCAGACCGGATCGCCTGGTCATCTCCCCCGGGCCTTGCTCCCCGGACGAGGCGGGGATTTCGGTGGCCGCCATCCGGCATTTTGCCGGGAAAATCCCCATCCTGGGGGTGTGCCTGGGGCACCAGGCCATGGGCGCCGCCTTCGGCGGCCGCGTCATCCGGGCCCCGCGGCTGATGCACGGCAAGACCTCCCTCATCTACCACGACGGCCGGGATCTCTTCCAGGGTATTCCGTCTCCCTTTGAGGCCACTCGCTATCATTCCCTGATCGTGGAACGGGAGACCCTGCCCGACTGCCTCGAGGTCTCGGCCCAGACTGCGGTGGGCGAGATCATGGGGATGCGCCATCAAGAATACACCATCTTCGGGGTGCAGTTCCACCCGGAGTCGATCATGACCGTGGAAGGCATGAACCTGCTGCGCAATTTCTTGAAGCGCAGCCGGGGGTGAGGGGAGGGGAGGGGACGAGGAGATAAAGAATTTGGGGGAACCCCGCTTTTTTAGAAAAAGCGAGGTTCCCCCAAACCCCCTCCTGGAAAAATAGACAGGAAATTTGGTAGCCGCAGGCGCTTACAAAAACCGGCGCTGATTAAAATGAGAGACGTAATGGATCAAGACGCAGGTTCGGAGAAAGAAACGGGGCAAGTGCCGGAGCCCGCCGTTGCGCCCAACGGGGACCAGCTTTCCGAAAAGCCCCACCCGGAGTTTGAGATCGACATCTTCCGGGATTGGTGCAAGTCCTGCGGCATCTGCGTGGCCTTTTGCCCCCGGCAGTGCCTCGGCTTGGATGAAAACGGCGCTCCGGTGGTGAAGGACGCCAAGCGCTGCAACGGCTGCCGCTGGTGCGAAATCCATTGCCCGGACTTCGCCATCTGCGTGAAGGAGATCGCGACGGCCGGAGAACAGAAAGCCGAGGAAGCGGATTGACCAAAATCTTACCACGAGACACGGAGAACCCGAATGGTTCAAAGTTCAAAATTGGAGTGGAGATTAACCTTGAACTTTGAACCTTAAACCACGGCGGCGCCTGGAACCGCAAGTGGCACAGGCCTCCGGCCTGTGAGCTCACCGGCTGGAAGCCGGTGCCACTAAAAAGCCGGTGCCACCAATGGGGAGGGCCGGGGATGATGAAGCTAAGGCGACAAGGGTGGATAATTGGCTGGACGCTGGTCCTGGTCCTGGGTTGGACTATTGCTGCCCTGGCCGAAGTTACCGGCGTCTATGAACTTGAGGAGAAAGGCAATCTGCGCCGCCTGTCAGTCACCGAGCTGAAGGGGATCGGCTCGCTGCAATTCACCCTCTATGTCGAGGCGGGCGATTTCACCGGCTCCATGATGGGCCGGGCTGATTTTGAGGGGAACAAGGCGACCTATAAAACCGGCGGCTGCCGGTTGACCATCACCTTTTACGGCAATAAAGCCATCATCAGCAATGCCAACGTTAACTGCCGGGATTATCTGAACCCCGGAGTTTTGCTGGATGGGAGCTATATCAAGAAATAAAGATCGACCTGAAAACAGGCCAAGCAGGAGCCTGGGAACGAGCCGGGAAGGACAAGTGGCACAGGCCTCCGGCCTGGGAGCACCGGCTGGAAGCCGGCGCCACCAAGGTCACGGACCACTACTTTTTAAGGTAAAGCTATGAGGAGAGGGTTACAGGCGGTCGTCATGATCTTGGCAATCCTGGTGGGCTCGGGAGTCTGCCCCAGCCTGGCCCAGGAGCCGGCGAAGTCTGGCGTGCTCCCAGGGTTGGGACCCCTGACCATAGCTGAACAGTGGGTCCTGGAGAGCGTGGCCGCTGGCCGGATAGCCGATTTGCGCGAGCGCTTCGGAGAAGCTGAAGGCGCCCGCAGGCTGCGGGGCAAGTTTGTCGAGACCTTGCTCACCGACGGCTTTTCCGGCTTCAAGGTGCACCGGAGCGGTATCTATCTGCTCAACGCCGTTATTCCCGACATCTTGAGCCTGGAATTCGCGGAGGTGCAGCATCCGGTCTTCTTGCATGGCTGCCGTTTCCAGGGGTTGGTTAACGGCAACGGCGCCAATTTTAAGAAGAATCTTTCCCTGAAAGAAGCGGTCTTTATGCAGCCGGTGGATTTCTACCGGTTGAAGGTGGCAATGGACGCCTTCTTCGGAGGGGCGGTCTTTGGGGGCGCGGTGAATTTCGGCAGCGCTCAGATTGATGGGCAATTGACTCTAAAAGGCGCCAGATTCACGGCCAAGGACCAGGAGACCAACTTTAACGGGCTCGTCGTCGGGGGGAGTCTGTCCCTCCAGAACGCCGGCTTTGAAGGCGCAGTGGACTTCACCGGCGCCAGGATGGGCGCCGAACTAAACGTCCAGGGCGCCAGGTTTGCCCAGCCCTGATAAAAATGTGAGCTTCATCGCTATGAAAGTGGGCCAGGTCGCCTCTTTCAACCGGGCCGAATTCCAGGGGCCGGTCAGCCTGGACAGCGCCGAGATCACCGGGCTATTTTCCGCCGAAGGCGCCCGATTTGAATCAACCGGCCAGGCAGTCACCTTCGATAACCTGAAGGTGGGTCCCTGGGCCTCCTTCAACGGTTCGGTCTTCAGGGGCCCGGTGACCTTCAACAATGCCGCGTTTGCGGGGGCCCTCTCCATCATGGAGGCCCGCTTCGAAGATAAAGGGCATCCCGCCAAATTTTACGGCCTAAAGGTGGACAATTCCGCCACTTTCATGGAGACCGTCTTCCTGGGCGGTGTTTCCATGCTGGGGGGCAGCTTCAAAAATCTCATGATAACCGGGAGCACCACCACGCCTCTCACCTATCCCGAGATCAATCTGGACGGGGCCCAGGTGGAATATTCCCTGATCATTGGGGACCTCGGGCTGGAGAAACTACAGGCAACCCGCCTGCAGGTGAAAGGGCCGGTGATCTTCAAAAATCTCAAGATCGGCCAAAAGGCCGACCTGCGGGACAGCAATTTTTACTCCTTGAAAATGATCGAGGTCGGCTGGCCCGCCAACCCGGCCCAGGTCTGGTTGGAAGGTCTGACCTACCAGGCCCTGAGCGCCGGGGAAGGGCCCCAGGATTGGCAGAAGCTGTCTGCCTGGATCAATGACAGCCGTTATGATACCCGGAATTACAGCCAGTTGGAGGAATACTTCAGGCACGGCGGCTATAAGGAGCGGGCGGATGAGGTCTACATCCAGGGCCAGCGCCGGCAGGCGCTCGATAAATGGTGGCGGCCGGACCACCTGGCCACCCTGATCTTCTGGGACGCCCTGGCGGGCTACGGCAAGAAGCCCGGCCGGACCTTCTGGCTCAGCCTGATCATCGTTATGGTGGGCACCCTGTTTTTTGACCCGCAGAACTTTGACCCGTCCTTCCTGGGCGGCTGGACCTGGATGTTGAACGGCAACGTCTGGCGGACCAGGGTGGTGCGCTTCTTTCTGAGCCTGGATGAGTTTTTGCCCGGGGTGGACCTGGGGCTGGCCCGGTTGTGGCAGATGTCGAAGATCTCGTACCCGACGCTGCTGTACTATCATTTTCACAAGATCAGCGGCTGGATCCTGGTGCCCATCGGCCTGGCGGCGATTTTTTCGCAGTTTAGGTGATAAAGGGTTGATAACTGAGGTAACGTGGAGGCGGCGGATGAGTCTCACCCGCCTGTATAACAGCGGCTAGACTTTAGCGCCGATGGAGACCCAGGCCGGAGACCAGGACTAAAAGGACTCAAGATGCTCCCGAAGCAACTGGTTCACCCTAGCTGACGGCTCACCCCTCACCCGGCAGGAGCAGCTTTGTCCTGCGGCAGGTGGCCAAAGGCGAAATCGCCGACCTGAAACAGGAGTTCGGCGAGGCCGAGGAAGAGCGGCGGCTGCGGGCGCGGTTTTTGGAGGAGCTGTTAACCGGGGAATTGCAAGGGGTTAAGGTTCATCAGCAGGGGATAAATATTAGAAAATGCTGTAGTCGAAGGGCCGTTAAATCTTCAAGGTGGTGAAATTGGCTTTTATGTAGGGTTGGATAATTGCATTTTCAAAGAATCAGTGGGGTTCAGGGATGCCCGTTTCAGGAATACTTTATCCCTGGTCGGCTCGCATTTTCTACAAGAGGGCGGATTTTGACCGGATAAAAGTGGCGGTCAATCTTTTTTGTATGAATGCAAATTTTCCGGCCCGGCAAATTTTGGTGGTGCCAATATTGCCAGGGAATTTTCGGCAAAAGGGGCAAAGTTTCTCTGTGAAGAATCACAGAGCCAATTTCAATCATCTTCAAGGAGGGCAATCCGTACATTTCAATGGGGCCGAATTTCATGGTCCGGTGGATTTTGAAGCCGCCGAAATCCGTGGCCAGTTCGTGATGAGTGGGGCAAAATTCTTGTCTGAAATCGACCATGGCCAGCTTTATCAATATGCAAATAGGCCAGAACGTTCATTTAGATGAGGCTGAATTTCGAGGTCCGGCAGATTTTGGCGGTATCGATATCCGTGGTCAATTTGTGGCATACGGCACGAAATTTTTATCGAATCATAAAACCGATTTTCATAGGATGCGAGTGGGCCAGGACGCCTTTTTCCAAGGCTGCGATTTCCATGGGCTGGTGAGTTTTGTCCTAAGTCAAGATAGCCGGAGATTTGCATCTGGAGCCATTATTGAAAATCGGCCAGGAGCTGGCCACCACCTTTCACAGCGACGTCAACTTCCGCGGCGCCGACATCGGCGGGGAGTTGCTGGCGGATAAGGCCCAGTTTTTGGGCCATATCAGCAATTTCGAAGCCGTGCAGGTGGGCCGCAGTTTCCACGCCAGCGGCGCCATCTTTGCCGGCTCGGTCTATTTCAGCGAAATGCAGGTGAAGAACAACTTTTATATCGATCCTTTCGGCCGGATGAAGTCATTTAAGACCCTGTTTAAAGGCGCGGCCAATTTCTCCGATCTCGAGGTGCGTGGGGTCTTCAACGCCGATCAGGCCATTTTTAAGAGCGAAAGCACGATCTTCTCCGGCCTCAAGGTGGGCCAGGGAGCCTTTTTCATCGGCACGATTTTCTTCGGCGGGCTGGTTTTGAAGGAAGGGCAGCTGACCGATCTGGTCATCCGCGGCCTGCACCGGCTGTCGAAGGGCGGCTTGCCGCTGACTGAAATCGTCCTGAACCGCACCCGGATCGCCCATAGATTGACCATTGAAGATGTCGAGGTCAAGAGATTCGATGCCCGGAATCTGGAGGTCAAGGGGCCGGCGGAGCTGAGCAGATTATTCATCAGGGATGAGGCGGACCTGCGGGACGCGGCCCTGCACCATCTTGCAGATCGTTGAGATTGATTGGCCCGAGCCGCGGGATGGCAAGGAAAAGGTCTTTCTGGATGGGCTGGCCTACGAGAGCATCACTACCAGGAAGGAGCCGGATAAGCGCGGAAGATTGGCCGAAGCTGTTGGCCTGGCTGGGACTGAGCCGATTCAATACGCAGAATTACCAGCAGCTCGACGGCTTTTTTCAGCGCGGCGGCCTGCGGAAATGGGCCGACAAGGTTAGTATCGCCGGCAAGCGCCGGGAACTGGGGAAGATGAAGTGGTGGCACCCGGCCAACTGGCTCACCCGGTTCTTTTGGGGCGTGCTGGCCGGCTATGGCCGCAAACCGGGGCGCACCCTCTGGATCAGTCTGGGCTTGATTATCCTGGGCGCCTTGCTCTTGGATCCGGCGAAAGTGCTGCCGCCTGAATTTCTCAATAATCTGGCCGGATACCAGGATAACGCCGCGCACCCCATCGCCCTGAGATTGATCCTGAGCTTGTACAGTTTTGTCTCGGCAATCCCGGGCTGGGGAGGTCATCTAAGTTTGACCAGCCCTGAATTTCATCTTTTTGTATTTCTCTGGTTTCAGCGGATTTGCGGCTGGATACTGATCCCCATCGGCCTGGCGGCGGTTTATACCAGGCTAAAATAGAAAATTAGGAGTACGATATTGAAAGAAGCCATCTTAAAGGTAGTCACTGGGCAGGATTTGACCGAAGCGGAGATGACCCGGGCCATGGAGGTCATCATGGAAGGTGCGGCCACCGAGGCGCAGATCGGCGCCTTCATCACCGCCTTGCGGATCAAGGGCGAGACGGTGGCCGAGATCACCGCGGCGGCCCGGGTGATGCGGAGCAAGGCGACCCGCATCCCTATCCAGGACGGCCTCATCGACCTGGACCGGGACGAAATCAACGTGGACTGGGAGACGGTGGTGGACACCTGCGGCACCGGCGGCGACGCCACGAGCACCTTCAACGTCTCCACCACCACCGCCTTCGTGGTGGCCGGGGCCGGCCTCAAGGTGGCCAAGCACGGCAACCGGGCGGTCTCCTCCCGCTGCGGCTCCGCCGACGTCATCGAGGCCCTGGGGATCAACCTGGCGCTGAGCCCGGACCAGGTGGCCTGGTGCATCCTGGAGGTCGGGCATCGGCTTCCTCTTCGCCCCGCAACTGCATGGGGCCATGCGCTACGCCATCGGCCCCCGGCGGGAGATCGGCATCCGCACCATCTTCAACATCCTGGGGCCGCTGACCAATCCGGCCAGCGCCAACGTCCAGGTGCTGGGGGTCTACGACGCCCGGCTCACCGAGCCCCTGGCCCAGGTATTGGGGAATCTGGGGGGCAAGAGCGCCTTTGTGGTTTACGGCGAGGGCTCCTTTGACGAAATCAGCATCGTCGGCCCCACCCGGGTGAGCCAGCTTAAAGATGGCCAGGTGAACACCTATAGCATCGCGCCGGAGGATTTCGGCCTGAAACGGGCCAGCCTGAATGATATCAAGGGCGGCGACGTCTTTGAGAATGCCCGGATCGTGCGCGGCGTGCTGGAAGGGGAGGGGGGGCCCCGGGAGGACATGGTGGCCCTGAACGCCGCCGCGGCCTTCATCGCCGCCGGCCTGAGCCCGGATTTTGCCCACGGCATTAAATTGGCCCGGAAGACCATCCAGAGCGGCAAGGCCTTGCAGAAACTGAATGACCTGATCGCCAAAAGCAAGAGCTTTGAGAAGTGAGCAGTAAGAGCGGTTAGCAGTTAGCCCTGATAGAGTAATTTTATGGACTTCTTAGCAACCATTGTCGGGCTGAAGATGGCGGATAACCTCCGTTTGGAGCGGGCGGGGGTGAAGGAAGAATTCGAGGCCGCCATCGCCCGGCGCCCAGCGCCGCTCAGTTTGAAAGCTGCCCTGGACGGCGGCCCCGGGACCGCCATCATTGCCGAGGTCAAGCTGGCTTCCCCCAGTAAGGGCGACCTGGGTCTGGACTGGGACCCGGTGGAACTGGCCCAAATCTATCAGGATAACGGGGCCGCGGCCATCTCGGTGCTCACCGAAGTCGCCTTTTTTAAAGGCGATCCCGATTTCATCCGGCGCATGCGGCCGGTGATCCGGCTGCCCATCCTGCGCAAGGATTTTATCCTGGAGGAGATCCAGATTTTGGAAAGCGCCGCCCTGGGGGCCGACGCCCTGCTGCTCATCGTCAGTCTGCTCAGGCCGGAGGAACTGCGGGCTTTGCTGTCCTTGACCCACTCCCTGGGTCTGGAGGCCCTGGTGGAGGTGCACACCGGGATAGAAATGGGCCTCGCCCTGGAGGCGGGAGCCCGGGTGATCGGCATCAATTCCCGGAATCTCCACACCTTCGAGATGTTTCCGGACCGGGCCCTGGAGCTGGCGCCCCTGGCGCCGCCGGGGGTGACCCTGGTGGCCGCCTCGGGGATCAAGACCCGGGCCGACGTGGAGAGATACGAGGCCGCGGGGATTCGGGGTTTTCTTATCGGGGAGACGCTGGTGACCCAGGCCGATCCGGGGAAGAAGTTAAGGGAATTTTTGGGAATTAAATGAATAATAGGGCGGCCTGTGGCCGCCGGATTAGGAGTTATTTATGCCCAAGTTACTACGCTAAAATTCTATTCGGCATAACACATTGGTATTTTGCACGGTGGTTACTCATCGGCGAGTAACTCTTATTGACCAAGGACTGTTCTGCACGCAATGGCCGGTTTTGCGCCAAGCGCTAAGTGAATGTCAAGAAATTATATCCTATTCAGCATAGAGGCATGGGTCATTGTCTGCTTCAAGCCTGAGCTACCTAGCATTGCATATCTGGGAATTACCTGAAAGTGATTTAAATTATTCCCGACGTTGGGCTATCATTAAACGAAAATTTACCCAGGGATTGACGACTATTTAATTATAGAAGACCTCCTTATTGGCAAAACCGTTTTTGGGCTCATCAAATAATAGATGAAAAAGACTTTGAAAATCACATGAACTATATCCATTACAATCCGGTGAAGCATGGTTTAGTTGAAAGAGCCAGGGATTGGTCCTTGGACCAGCCTGCATCGTTTACAAGGAAGAGGGGAAGTATCCTGCCAATTGGGGAGAACATAGTGGAGATTCCCGAAGGAATCGGCCGAGAATAATCCGTAAAGGCGGCGGGCACAGCCCGCCCTATAAACTACTGAATCAGAGTTTGACAATGGTACGCATCAAAATCTGCGGCATCACCAATCTGGAAGACGCGCTGCTGGCGGCGGACCTGGGGGCCAATGCCCTGGGGTTTATCTTTTATGCCAAAAGTCCCCGGTGCGTGGCGCCGGAGGCGGCCCGGGAGATCATCCGGCAACTGCCGCCCTTCGTCGTGAGCGTCGGGGTCTTTGTCAATGAGGAGGCCGCGGTGGTGCGGGACCTGGCTGCCCGGGTGGGTCTGGACTGGGTCCAACTCCACGGCGCCGAGACCCCGGAGTATTGCCGCAGCCTGGGACGCCGGGTGCTGAAGGGTTTTCGCATCCAGGATGAAGAATCATTGAAGGATTTGCAGACTTACCGGGGTGCGGTGCAGGCCTTTCTCCTGGACACTTACAAGAAAGGCCAGACGGGCGGCACCGGGGAGACCTTTGACTGGGACCTGGCCCGGCAGGCGCAGGGTTACGGCCCCATCGTCCTGGCCGGCGGCCTGACCGCGGCCAACGTGGCCCAGGCCATCAAAACCGCCCAGCCTCAGGCAGTGGACGTGGCCAGCGGCGTGGAAGCCGCGCCGGGGAAGAAGGACCCGGAGAAGTTGAGGGCGTTTTTTAGAGCAGTAGTCAGTAGCCAGTAGTCAGTAAAAAACTCAGAAACTAAAAACTAAAAACTCGAAAACTCGAAACTCAAAGCTGAAAGCTGACCGCTGAAAGCTGACAGCTTATCCATAAGGAGGAGCATCTTGTTACCTGACGACATGGCAGGTATGGGCGGTATGGGGGTCGGTTTGTGCCGGAGACCCTGATGCCGGCCCTGTTGGAGTTGGAGGAGGCCTATCGCCGGATCAGCCGGGAGAAGGAATTCAAAGAGGAGTTGGCCTGGTATCTGAAAGACTACGTGGGCCGGCCCACGCCCCTCTATTTTGCCCGGCATCTGACCGCGGCCCTGGGGGGCCCGCAGATCTATATCAAGCGGGAAGACCTGGCCCACACCGGGGCCCACAAGATCAACAACACCCTGGGCCAGGGGTTGCTGGCCCGGCGCATGGGCAAAAAGCGGCTCATCGCCGAGACCGGCGCCGGCCAGCACGGGGTGGCCACCGCCACGGTGGCGGCCCTGCTGGGCATGGAATGCGACATCTATATGGGCACCGAGGACATCCGGCGCCAGCGCCTCAACGTCATCCGCATGCGTCTGCTGGGCTCTAAGGTGATCCCGGTGGAATCCGGCAGCCGGACGCTGAAGGACGCCATGAACGAGGCCATCCGGGATTGGGTCACCAACGTGCGCCACACCCATTATGTCCTGGGTCGGTGGGCGGGCCGCATCCCTACCCCATGATCGTCCGGGACTTCCAGTCGGTCATCGGCAAAGAGGCCAGGGCGCAGATACGAAAGATTGCCGGCCGCCTGCCCCAATGCCTGGTGGCCTGCGTCGGCGGCGGCAGCAACGCCATGGGCCTGTTCCATGCCTTTGTCAAGGATCCGGTGCGCTTCGTGGGGGTGGAGGCCGCCGGGCACGGCCTGGCGAGCGGCCACCACTCCGCCACCCTGGTGGCCGGGACCGTTGGGCGTGCTTGCACGGCGCCTTCAGTTATCTCCTGCAAGACCCCTGGGGCAATATCCAGGAGGCCCATTCCCTGGCGCCGGGGCTGGATTACCCCGGGGTCGGCCCGGAGCACTCCTATTTCAAGGACACCGGCCGGGCCGAATACGTGGCGGTGAGCGACGCCGAGGCCCTGGAAGGCTTCAAGCTGCTCTCCCGCACCGAAGGCATCCTGCCGGCCCTGGAAAGCGCCCACGCGGTGGCCTATCTGCAACGCCTGGCGCCCGAATATGGCAAGGACGACATGATCATCGTCAATCTCTCCGGCCGGGGCGACAAGGACATGGACGCGGTGGCCGAAGCCCTGGAGGTGTCCGGTGACTAGGATCGATCAGGTGTTCAAGCGGCTCAAGGCCAAAGGGGAGAAGGCCCTCATTCCCTTCATCACCGCCGGCGACCCGGATCTGGCCACCACCAAGGCCCTGGCCCTGGAAATGGCGGCCAAAGGCGCCGACCTGCTGGAGCTGGGCATTCCCTTCTCCGACCCTCTGGCGGACGGCCCCACCATCCAGGCGGCCAGCAACCGGGCGGTGCAGGGCGGAGTGCATCTTGCGGAGGTCCTGAAACTGGCGGGGGAGATACGCCGGGAAACGGATATTCCATTGATTTTAATGGGTTATTATAATCCCATTCTGGCAATATGGCCTGGAGCGCACCGCTCGGGAGGCTGCGGCGCTGGGGGTGGACGGCTTCATCATCCCGGACCTGCCGCCGGAGGAGGCCGGGCCCTGGCGGGTGGCCGCGGCCAAGGCCGGGGTGGCCAACATCTTCCTGGCCGCGCCCACCAGCGGCGCCGAACGCATTAAACACATGGGCCAGCTCACCAAGGGGTTTTTATATTATGTTTCGGTGACCGGGATTACCGGGGCCCGGACTGAACTGCCGCCAGGATTTGGTCACGGCGCTGAAGGAAGTGCGCGTCGCTGGTAAAATGCCCCCTGGCCGTGGGCTTCGGCATCTCCACCCCGGAGCAGGTCAAGTGGCTGGCCCCTTACGTGGACGGCATCGTGGTGGGCAGCGCCATCGTGCAGCGGGTGGCCAGGCTGAAAGGACAGGAATTGATCAAAGAGGTGGGCGATTTCATCGCCGCCCTCAAGGCGCCTTTGCGCTCTCCTGCTTAATCGGTTCCCTACAAACAGGCTACTAATCGGCCCCTGGCAAGCCGCGTGGTTTGTCCAGGGGCCATTTTGTTTCACAGTCGTCTCGAAAAAATAGGAGTATTGACTATTGACTCAATGGCCTATAGTACTTATGTGAGTACAAATTAGATAAAAGGGAGGCGGCCATGAAGAGAATATTCCTCACTGTTTTCTGTGGGGCGGCGCTGCTGATGTTTGCCAGTCCAGCGTTTAGCTTCATGGGGATTAATTATTCGCCTTTCCACTATCCCGGCCAGAGTCCTAATTTCGGCACTCCGATACCCGATAGCCAGATCATTGCCGATCTGCAGACCTTGTCGCCGAAATTTAAAGTAATCAGAACCTATGGGGTGGACACCACCACCCGGCTCGACCGCATCGTGCCCCTGGCGGCCCAAAACACTCCCGATGTCAAAATCTGGCTGGGAGTCTGGGAATCCAATCTCTATAACGGCGCGGCCAACAAGAGTTATCTCGATGCCGCCATCAGCCAGGCCAATACCTATAGCAATGTCAGCGCCGTCATCGTGGGCAATGAGTGCCTGCCGGGCGATCCCATCGGGGGCGGGGCCGTATCGGTGAGCGCAGATGATTGCCGATTTGCAGTATGTCAAAGCCGGAATCACCAATAAAAGCATCATAGTCACCACCTGTCTCACCTACGGCGCCGGCGTTGATAACCGGGGACAGCAGGTGGCGCCCTATTGCGATGTCATTATGGCCAATATTTATCCATTTTATGGAGGCGTTTCCATTGACAACAATCAGGCCATCAATAACCTGATCAACGCCTATAAAAACATCTTCATCCCCAAGTATCCCGGCAAAGCGATCGTTATCGGGGAAACCGGCTGGCCCAGCGCCCCCTCCAACCAACCCATCAATCAGGCGGTGCCCAGTTTGGCTAACGAGGAAACCTTTGATAATCAGGTAATCGCTAATGCGTCTAAACTGGGGGATACCTTCCTCTACGCGGCTTTTGACGAGCCTTGGGGGCCTGGAGGCAACGCCTGGGGGCCGCATTGGGGAATATGGGATCAAAACCGCAATGCCAAGTTCAACTTGGGTCTAAGCCTAAACCAGGCCCTGGATAACCCCAAGCCTCAGCTTTGCCACCGGCCGCGACGCAGACTGGTTCCCCGAGACCGCCACCTATGATTTTGGCGGCAGCGCCGCCCGGAGCGGGGATATTGGCAATAACCAAGCTACTTGGCTGCAGACCACGGTTACTGGTCCCGGGACCCTCTCTTTTTGGTGGAAGGTCTCCAGCGAAGCCGGCAACGACTTTCTCGATCTGTTCGTCGATGCGGAAAACCCCGTGCGGATAAGTGGCGAGATTGATTGGGTCCAGCAGACCGTAGCCATTCCCGCCGGCATTCACACCATCACCTGGCAATACAGCAAGAACCTGGATTCTGCCGTTGGCTCCGATTGCGGCTGGGTGGACATGGTGGTCTTTACCAAGGCCAGGTCAGTGTCTCTGCGGTTAATTTGCTGCTGCTGGATTGAGCCGACTGGGGCCAGGCTAATAGGGCTTATAGCTCAGAATGACACTTCCAGCCAAACCGGGGTTTTGCAATAGTTTCCGCGATGATTTGCACTCCCACTGTTTGGCTGAAAAACCTGTGGGCTTCTCGTAATCTGAAGACGGTTGGGAGAGAGGCAGGGTCACAAATAACCTGAGAGCAGCAGATCAGCGCCCAGGCGGCTCACTTTGAGGTTCTTGGCCAAGTGGGCGTCTTGCAGATGGATGACGCCATGACCGCCCAGAACGCCCGGGGCCTCTCGGCCGCCCAGGATTTTGGGGGCGAAGAAGAAGTAGAATTGGTTGACTAAGCGCTGATCGAAGAAGGCGCCCAGGACCTCGGCGCCGCCTTCCACCAGCAGGCTCTGCACCTGCTGCCGGCCCAGGAGTTCCAGCAAGGGTTTTAGGGGGACCCGGCCCGCTTCCGGCGGGAAGACCAGGACCTCGGCGCCCAGGTCTTTGATGGCCCTGATTTTTTCTTTGGGGGCTGTCGCTGGTGCAGGCCACCCAGGTGGGCGCCGGGGAGTCCAGGTGGAGGAGTTTGGCGGTCAGGGGCAGGCGCAGGCGGCTGTCCAGGACCACTCGAATGGGGTCCTCGGCCCCGGCCCCGGGGCAGCCGGGTGGTGAGCTGCGGGTCATCAGACAGGGCGGTGTTGATGCCCACCAGGATGGCGTCCACCCGGTGGCGCAGGCGGTGGCCGTAGGCCCGGGCCGCCTCGCCGGTGAGCCACTGGCTCTCGCCGGTGGCGGTGGCGATCTTGCCGTCCAGGGAGCAGGCCGCCTTGGCGATGACCCAGGGCCGGCCGGTCTCCACCCAGTGGAACCAGGCCTCGTTCAGGCGCCGGGCTTCTGCCTCCAGTAGCCCCGACCTCCACCGCCACGCCCTGGGCTTGGAGATATGCGGCGCCGCCCCCGGCCACCTGGGGGTTGGGGTCCGGGGTGGCGATGATCACCCGGCTGACGCCGGCCGCCAGGATCGCCTGGGTGCAGGGCGGGGTCCGGCCCTGGTGGTTGCAGGGCTCCAGGGTGACGTAGAGATCGGCGCCCCGGGCCGCGTCCCCGGCCTGCCGCAGGGCCTCCACTTCGGCATGGGGCGCGCCCACCCGGCGATGGTACCCTTGCCCCACAATGTGGCCGTCCTTGACCACCACCGCGCCCACCATGGGATTGGGCGAGACCCAGCCGGCGCCTTTGGCGGCCAGCCGGAGGGCCAGTTTCATATAGGAGGTCTCTGGGGTCAAACCTGGCCCTTTTCGTCGCGCTCTTGGAAGACTTCCTTAGCCGCAAACATGCCGTTGAGGGCCGCGGGAAAGCCGGCATAGACCGCCATTTGGATGATGACCTCAATAATCTCGGTCCGGGTGCAGCCCACATTGAGGGCGGCGTGGATATGCACCTTCAACTGGGGCGCGGCATGGCCCAGGGCAGTGAGGGCAGCCACCGTGGCGATCTCCCGGGATTTGAGATCCAGGCCGGGGCGGCAGTAGATATCACCGAAAGGAAATTCGATGGTATAGCGAGCCAGGTCCGGGGCAATGTCTTGCAAGGCGGCCATGACCCGTTCCCCCGCTTCGCCGTCGATCTCCTTAAGTTTCTCCCAACCGCGCTCGTATCTCGACGTGCTCATAATAGTCTTCTCCCCGGACGCGCCCCTCCGATCTCGAGGCAAGCGTGCGGATGTTCATGGAAGCCGCGGCTCCGGTCAAGCGGTCATTTCTTTTTCGGAATTTCCTTCCGGCTGGCCAGGAGGTCGGCGGATTTCCTCCATGAAGTCGGTGGCGTCGGTGAAGTGGCGGTAGACTGAAGCGAAGCGCACGTAGGCCACTTCATCCCACTGGCGCAACTGATTCATGACCCGCTCGCCGATCCAGGTGGAGGCGATCTCCCGCATGCCACTCTCCAGCATCTCCCGTTCCAGGCCGTCCAGAAAATTCTCGATGGTGTCGATGGAGACCGGCCGTTTCTCGCAGGCCTTGATGATGCCTTCGTACAGTTTGGGGCGCAGGAAGGGCTCCCGGCGGCCGTCTTTCTTCACCACCAGGGGCATGGTCTCCTCCACCTGTTCGTAGGTGGTGAAGCGCCGTGAGCAATTTAGACACTCCCGCCGCCGCCGGATGGCGTTGGCCTCCCGGCTGGGGCGGGAGTCGATGACCTTATTGTTGGTGCTGTGGCAGTAAGGGCAGCGCATGTGAAAGACAGTTTTTAGTTTTTAGTTGTTAGTTTTCAGTAAAAAGCAAATGGCTTCGTATTGAATATCTATTTGATTTTATACCAGGTTTCAAGAAAAGGGCTAAGCATTTTTGGCGGCTGAGACCTCCGGGCAATAAAAAAAGGGCGACCCAGCGGGTCGCCCTGACGAGAACCATCAATTTGAGAGGCGTTGCCTTAGACGAAAAATACGAAAAACCTTCACCGCGCCTCTACCGAAAATCGAAAACCATCCCTTTACGCCGCACTCCATTCTTCGGCAAAAAGAGGGTAGTGGGAACAGAAGTCTTTCACCTGGGCCTGCAGTTTGGCCAGGAGGTCGGTGTCAGAGGGCGCAGTCAGGGCCTGGTGCATGAAGTCGGCAATAATGACCATCTCCTTCTCCTTCATGCCCCGGGTGGTGAGGGCCGGGGTGCCCACCCGGATGCCGCTGGTAATGGTGGGGGGCCGTTGATCGAAGGGGATGGAATTTTTATTGACGGTGATGCCGGCCCGGTCCAGGGCCTCTTCGGCTTGCCGGCCGGTTAGACCCATGGCGCTCACATCCACCAGGATGAGGTGGGTGTCGGTGCCGCCGGCCACCAGGCGGTAACCGCGCTGGAGGAATTCTTGGGCCAGGGTACGGGCGTTGGCGACAATCTGGGCCTGATAGCGTTTAAAGGACGGGGCCAGGGCCTCCTGGAAGGAAACGGCCTTGGCGGCAATGATATGCATCAGGGGGCCGCCTTGAATTCCGGGGAAGATCTGGCTGTCCAGGGCCTTGCCGTACTTCGCCTGGGCCAGGATGAGGCCGCCGCGAGGCCCCCGCAGGGTCTTGTGGGTGGTGGAGGTGATGAAATCGGCCACGGGCACCGGGCTGGGATGGAGGCCCACGGCGATGAGCCCGGAGATATGGGCTATGTCCACCATGAGATAGGCCTCCACCTCCCGGGCGATTTCGGCAAAGCGGGAAAAATCCAGGGTCCTGGGGTAGGCGCTGGCCCCGGCGATGATCATCTTGGGGCGGTGCTTCAGGGCGGTTTCCCGTACCGCGTCGAAGTCGACCTCTTCTGTTTGCCGGTCAACCCCATAGGTGACGGCCTTAAAGAGGCGGCCGGAAAAATTCACCGAGGCCCCGTGGCTCAGATGGCCCCCGTGAGCCAGGTCCATGCCTAAAATAGTGTCTCCATATTTGAGCACGGAAAAATAGACCGCCATATTGGCCTGGGTGCCGGAATGGGGCTGGACGTTGGCATAGGCTGCGCCGAAAAGCTCCTTCACCCGGCTCAAGGCCAGGGTTTCGGCGGTGTCCACGTACTCGCAGCCGCCGTAAAAGCGGCGCCCCGGGTAGCCCTCGGCATACTTGTGGGTCAGGATGGAGCCCTGGGCCTGGAGCACGGCGTTACTGACGAAGTTCTCCGAGGCAATCATCTCCAGCTTGTCTAGCTGCCGCTGCCGCTCCCGTTCGATAACGGCGTAAATGGCGGGATCGATGCGGGCCAGGTCGTCCATCTGATCCATCATGGGGCCACTCCGGCCGGGTTTTTCTCCCGGGCCAACTGTTCCAGTAAATCCAGACGTTCCTGGTGGCGGCCGCCGTCAAAAGGGGTGCTAAGCCAGGTGCGGACAATTTCTTTGCCGAGATCTGGGCCGATGACCCGACCGCCCATGACCAGAAGATTAGCGTTGTTATGACGTCGGCACATAATGGTGGCAAAGAGGTCATGGCACAGCGCCGCCCGGATGCCGGCAAAGCGGTTGGCCATGATGCTCATTCCCAGGCCGGTGCCGCAGATCAAGATGCCCCGGCTGCCGGGGGCCGCCAGCACGGCGTCCACCACCTTTTTGCCGAACAGGGGGTAATGTACCGATTCATCGGCATTGGCGCAGCCGAGATCGGCCACCTCCACCTTGAGTTCGTGCAACAGCCTGACGATCTCTTTTTTCAGGCCGAAGCCGGCGTGGTCGCAGCCGATGGCGACGATTCCAGGCTCAAGCGGCCCGGGCTGTGACGAAACTGATGACATCCTGGACGGTCCTCAGCTTTTCCGCTTCCTCATCGGCGATTTCCATGCCGAATTCCTCTTCCATGGCCATGATCAATTCCACCAGGTCCAGGGAGTCAGCCCCCAGGTCATCCACGAAGACCGCCTCCGGGGTGACCTCAGAGCGCTCCACACCCAGTTTGTCCACAATTATGTCAATCACCTTTTCTTCAATCGCACCCATAGACCAAACCTCCTATTTTCTTAAACCATCAGCATGCCGCCGTTAATATGAATCACCTGGCCGGTAATATAAGTCGCGGCCTCCGAGGCCAGGAAGACCACCGCCTGGGCCACCTCTTCCGGGGTGCCGAAGCGCCCCAGGGGGATCTGGGCCATCATCTCCGCCTTGACCTTTTCCGGCAGGGACTCGGTCATCTCAGTCTGGATGAAGCCGGGAGCCACGGCGTTCACGGTAATATTGCGGGAGCCCAGTTCCCGGGCCACCGACTTGGTCAGGCCGATCAAGCCGGCCTTGGAGGCCACATAATTGGCCTGGCCGGCATTGCCCATCACCCCCACCACCGAACTGAGGTTGATGATGCGGCCGAAACGCTGCTTGACCATGGTCTTGCTCACGGCCCGGATACAGTTGTAGGCGCCCTTGAGGTTCACGGCCAAGACCGCGTCCCATTCATCCTCTTTCATGCGCAGGATGAGATTGTCCCGGGTGATGCCGGCGTTGTTCACCAACAGGTCCAGGCGGCCGCTCTCCTTGACGATCTCGTCGATGCCGCGCTGCACCTGGCCGAAATCGGCCACGTTGAATTCGATCAGCTTGGCCGCGGCCCCCTTGGCGGCCACATCCTTTTGGGTCCGGGCCGCCTCTTCCCCCAGGGCTATGTCGTTCAGATAAATGGTCAAGCCGGGCCGTGCCAGAGCCAGGGCGATGGCCCGGCCGATCCCCCGGGCGGCGCCGGTTATCAAAGCTACAGCGATATCGTTCATGGCAGTTATCCGACTAAATATTCAGCAATTTAAGCCATACTTCACCCACCGCGGCTCAGCCTCGGGGTGCAAGGTTATGCTGGCTTAATTAAATAAAACGAATTTCGCCAAATTGAAAGAGGTTTCTTATACTTTTTTTCACGTAACCCTTATTAACCCAGCAGTTTGGCCAAGGCCTTTCTTGGTGTCCAACGACCTTAATTTATCTCACCCTCGGTCCCGCTTGATCTCCTGGATCAAGGCCGGGATGATCTCGAACAGGTCGCCCACCAGGCCCACGTCGGCCACCTGGAAGATGGGGGCCTTGGGGTCTTTGTTGATGGCCACGATGAAGTCGGAGGACTGCATCCCCACCAAGTGCTGGGCCGCGCCGCTGATGCCGCAGGCCAGGTAGATCCTGGGGCCGACGGTCTTGCCAGTCTGGCCGATTTGGTGCGGGTAGGAGATCCAGCCCGCGTCCACCGCCGCCCGGGTGGCGCCCACGGCCGCGCCCAGCAGGTCCGCCAGTTCTTCCAGCAGGCGAAAATTCTTGCCTTCCTTCAGTCCCCGGCCGCCGGCGATAATGACCTCCGCCGCGCCCAGGGGCACTCGCTCCTTGATCTCCTCCACCGTGGCGACGAAGCGGCTGCGGGCGGGGGCGTCCAGGAAAGCGGTGGCCATCCGGATCACCTCCCCAGTGGCCGAGGCCTCCAGCGGTCGAGGCTTGAAGACGCCGGGCCGGGCGGTGGCCATCTGCGGGAAGGTGCGAGGGGTGATGATGGTGGCCATGATGTTGCCGCCGAAGGCCGGACGGGTCTGCAGCAGCAGGCGCGGCTCCAGGTCGATGGCGAAGGCGGTGCAGTCGGCGGTGAGGCCGGTCTTGAGCGCCGCGGCCACCCGGGGGATGAAGGCCCGGCCGGTATAGGTGGCCCCGGCCAGAATGATTTCCGGCCGAAACTGCCGGGCCAGCTCCGTCAGAGCCGCGGCATAGCTTTCTTCCAGAAAATCCTGGAGGCGGGGATGCTCCGCCAGATAGACCTTGTGGGCGCCGGCAGCCAGCAGGGCAGGGGAGAGGTGCGCCACCTGGTCCCCAAAAAGCACGGCGGCCACCGGCACCTGGAGTTCCTCGGCCAGGCGCCGCCCTTCCCCCAACAACTCGGCGGTCACCGGGGCCAGCACGCCGCCCCGCTGTTCGGCGAAGACCCAGACGCCGTCCGGCGGCACTGCGGGCCGGGGGCTGGGGCCGGCGGCCTCCGGCAGGGCCAGGGCCTCAACCTCGCAGACCTCGACGCAGGCGCCGCAAAGATTGCAGCCGTCGCCGATGATTAGGGTCTCCCCCTCCAGCTTAAGGACCCCGAAGGGACAGACCTCCACGCACTGGCCGCAGGCAAGACATTTTTCGGAGTAAAAGATCAGACTCATGTTATAGCGCGTTCGAGCTTGGAGTTTTTAGTTTCTTGGCGGGCGCCGGCCATCATGTAGTCTGCTCAGTTTTTGGTGGCGGCCAGGGACCGCCGCGCCCGCCGGCAACAGGCTTATCGATCAACCGTAATTAATATTTTGGTCTTTTTCTTCAGGGTCCTGAGGGTCAGATAGATTATCAGCCCAAAAATGAAAATCATTAACCAGGTTCGATCGACCATAATTCCCCCAGCCTGCAGGCTATCCCTGATGACGGCCAAGGCCGTAAAAGAGGCGATCAGGGCAAAAAAGCTGGAATATTCTCTCTTGAAGGCCGACTTCCAGGAAAAAGACAACTCCGGCGGCCGCCAATTTTTCCACCGGGGCAGAATGGCCGGGGTCTTGGCGGCCCAAGTTAAGAAGTCTTCTCCGAATTTTTCCCGTAAAAACTTTTCTTCGGCAAAGATGATCCTTTCATAGAACAGGGTGAAGGCTAAGATAACGATCAAAATCACCCACCAGATTTTAAGGAACAGAACCAATCCCAGCCAGATAACGAAATTGCCCAGGTACAGGGGGTTCCGGACTACGGAGTACATCCCCGAGGTGTTTAAAACCTCCGCCACCTGGCCCCGGGTGTTGCGCCCCGAGGTGCCCCGGGGGGCAAAGCCCACCGTATAGAAGCGGATACCCAGGCCGGCCAGGGAGACCAGCAGGCAGCCCAACTGCCACCAGCGGTCGGGGCGGGGGGCCGCCTCCGGATGGCGGTAACTCAATAAGGCCGCCAGAAATAAAGCCCCCATGAAGAGCGGCAGATAGCTGCGCCAGCGAAACAACCGGTTGCCGAGGTCGTCAAATTCTTCTTGTAAGGGCATGTTTTAGAGCTATGCAGCGGTCAGCCTTGCGGCTATCAGCCAAATAGCGGCGGGCATGGCCCGCCCTAGGCTTTCGGCGTACCCATTGCGACCTTGCGTCTTGGCGTGAGCTACTCCGCGCCTTTGGACCTCTCCTTCAGCCGCTGCCAGAGGCGGCCGGCCAGTTCCGCCGGCTCCCCGGTCCAGACTTCGGACTTGCCCCGGGCCGGCGGCGGAAAGACCTTCACCACCTGGGTGAAGGAGCCGCTCAGGCCCGCGTCCGGTTCTGCCAATCCCAGGTCGCTCAGGCCCCACACCGGGATGGCCGCTTGCTTGGCCCGGAGTTTGGCCTTGAAGGAGGGCACCCGGGGTTCGTTGATCTCCTTGACCACGGTGATCAGGGCCGGGAGGCTCACTTCAACCGCGTCGTAGCCGTGGTCCAGGAGGCGCTCCACCTGTCAAGGGCCCGTCCGTCGCCGAAGGTGAGCTTCCGGGCCCAGGCGGCGTAAGGGATGTCCAGGATGGCGGCCAGCATGGGGCCTACCTGGGCGGTGTCGCCGTCGATGGCCTGCTTGCCGGTGAAGATCAGGTCAGCCGGGCCCAATTTTTCGATGGCCTTGCTCAAGGTCAGGGCCGTGGCCCAGGTGTCGGCCCCGGCAAAGGCCCGGTCGGAAAGCAGCACCGCGGCGTCGGCGCCGTAACCCAAGGCCTCCCGCAGGGCCGCCTCGGCCTGGGGCGGTCCCATGGTAAGCACCGTGACCTGGCCGCCCTGGGCGTCCTTGACCCGCAGCCCTTCCTCCAGGGCGTAGAGGTCAAAGGGATTGATGATGGCCTTGACGCCCTCACGCTTCAGGGTATGGGTCACCGGGTCCAGGCGCACTTCCTGGGTCTCGGGCACTTGTTTGATGCAAACGATGATGTTCATATAGTAGTGGTCAGTGGCCAGTGGTCAGAAAAAGGAAATGGTGGGCAGTGCCCACCCTACATCAAGCACAGCCGAGGTGGCAGTGCCACATGTTAATGGCACAGGCTGGAAGCCTGCGCTACCAAAGAGTTATTCCTTTCTGACCCTCTGATCCCTAATCCCTAACCCTGGCCCCTATTTCTTCCTCGAATATTCCTTATTCAAGGCCAGGCCGATGATGTTGCGCATGATCTGGTTGGTGCCTTCGAAGATCTGGAGGATCTTGGCGTCCCGCATCATCTTTTCCACCGGGTATTCCCGCATGTAGCCGTGGCCGCCCATGACCTGCACCGCGTCGATGGTCACCTGCATGGCCATGTCGGTGGCGAAGAGCTTGGCCATGGCGCCTTCCTTGGAGTAATCCTTGGGCTTGCTGTCGATGTAGCGGGCCACGGAGTAAACCAGGGCCCGGGCCGCCTCGATCTGGGTGGCCATGTTGGCGAGCAGATGCTGCACCGCCTGGAAGGAAAAGATGGCGGCGCCGAATTGATGGCGTTCCTTGGCGAAGCTGCCGGCCTCGTCCAGGGCGCCCTGGGCCAGGCCCACGGCCAGGGAGCCGGCGCCGGGCCGGGCCAGGTCCAGGGTCTTCATGGTGATGATGAAGCCCAGGCCTTCCTTGCCCAGGAGCCGGTCTTTGGGGATGCGGCAGTCCTCCAGGACAACCTCCCGGGTGACCGAGGCCCGGATGCCCATCTTTTTCTCTTTTTTGCCGAAGGAGATGCCCGGATCGTTCTTTTCCACCAGGAAGGCGCTGGCGCCCCGGGCCCCTTTGTTGCGGTCGGTGAGGGCGATGATGGTGTAGAACTCCGCCTCGCCGCCGTTGGTGATCCACTGCTTGGTGCCGTTCAAGACGTAGGCGTCGCCGTCTTTCACCGCGGTGGCCTGGATGGCCCCGGCGTCGGAGCCCGCCTGGGATTCGGTGAGGGCGAAGGCGGCCAGGGCCTCACCCCGAGCCAGGGGTGGGAGATAGCGGCCCTTTTGCGCCTCAGTGCCGAAGAGCAGCAGGGGATAGGCCCCCAGGAAGCTGGCGGCATAGGTGGTGGCCACCCCGACGCAGCCTTCGGACAGGGCCTCGAGGACCAGGCAGTTCTCCAGGCACCCCAGGCCCAGGCCGCCGTAGGCCTCGGGGATGATGGTGCCGCAGAGGTCCGCCTGGGCCAGATCGGCCAGGATGTCCCAGGGGAAGAGCTCTTCTTCGTCCAATTGGGCCCGGATGGGCTTAATGCGCTCCTGGGTGATCTGGCGGGCCAGATCCTGGAGCATCCGTTGCTCCTCGGTGAGCAGATAGTCCATGGTCCGCCTTACTCCGCGGCTTTCGGCACCACCAGCCGGCCCTTGTAAAAGCCGCAGGAAGGGCAGGCGTGATGCGGCAGGCGAGGCTCATTGCATTTGGGGCAGTTGGACAACTGCACCGGCGTCAGATGATCGTGGGCGCGCCGCGTATTCTTTTTGGCGATGGATTTTTTTCGTTTGGGTAAAGGCATGGCCTTCTCCTTTAAGAAAAATAGGGACACCTCCTATTTTTACTAATTTTATCCCAGTCTTATCAGCTCTTGCCCAGAAAAATAGGAGGTGTCCCTATTTTTCTTTCAGCTTCGCCAAAGCGGCCAAGGGAGAAGCGCCCTTGTCCACCTGGCAGGAGCAGGTTTCCCGGTTGCGATTGGCTCCGCAGACGGGGCATAATCCTTGACAGTCTTCCTGGCACAGCGGCTTCAGGGGCACCATCAGAATGATCTGTTCCCGGATGATGGCTTCCAGGTCCACGGTCTCGCCGGCGTAAAAATCGAGGTCAAGCTGGGCGGCGGACAATTCTTCATCTTCCGGGGCTGCACCCGCAGGGGCAGGCACCAGCAAGAGGTCGAAGGCCGTCTCCAGCGAGGCCGCGAAGGGCTCCAGGCAGCGGCCGCAGGCCAGGTCAAGATGGCCTTGCAGGTGACCCCGGACCAGGATATCATGGCCATGTTTGGCCAGGCTCACCGTGCCGCGCATGGCCCCTTGCGAGAACTCCAGGCCCTGGTCTTCCTCCCGCCAGCGGTCAAACCACTCCTTACCCAGGTCCAGACTCAGGTCTTTGCCGGTTTCGGGAATGGACTTGATGGAGATTTGCAGGGTCTTTTTGGTCTTCATTTTAAGAGCAAGGACGATAGCCAAAATAAGGCTTGGCCGCGAGCCGTAAATATTTTAATATATAGAACTATATCAGAGTGTCAAGATATTAGGAGAAAAACCTACCATCCAGGAAACCTGCCACCCAGGAAACAGGAAGCCACCGGCCCTCCCGCGATTTTTTCTCAGTCAGGCTAATATTAATTGCAATTGATATTCATTAAGGTTAAAATGCTGATGTTTGTCAGGTCGCCGTGTTTCCAAGGAGAGGTCTGAACCCGGGCCACAACCCATGAAAATTGCCCTCATCGGCCAGCCCAACTGCGGCAAAAGCACTATTTTTAATTACTTCAGCGGCTACAAGGCCGCGGTCTCCAACTTTCCCGGCACCACGGTAAAATATACCGTCAGCCAGGTGGTGTTCGAAGGCGAGCAAATTACCTGCGTGGACCTGCCCGGGGTTTACTCCTTCACCTCCACCGATCAGGCGGAGCTTAATTCCCGCCAGTACCTGCTGTCCGGGGAGGCCGACGTCATCATCAACGTCATCGACGCCTCGCTTCTGGGGCGCAGCCTGGAACTCACCCTGGAGTTAATGAGCCTGGAGCGCCCCCTGGTGGTGGCCCTGAACATGATGGACGAGGCCGCCCGTAAGGGGATCAGCATCGACGCCGCCAAGCTCTCCACCCTCTTGGGGGTCCCGGTGGTGCCCACGGTGGCCGCGGTGGGCCGGGGCCTGACCGACCTGTTGCAGACCGCGCTCCAGGCCGGCCACACCGGAGTGCGGCCGGTGCAGATTCTCTTCAGCGCCGATGTGGAGCAAGAGATTGCCGAGCTCAGCGACCTCCTGGACCAGGACCGCGCCTGTGAGCTGGGACTGCCGCAGCGCTTCCTGCTGGTCAAACTCCTGGAAGACGACCCCCATCTGGTGGAGGAAGTGGGCCGGCGCCACCCTCACTGCATGGCGCTGGTCAAGAATCACCAGAAGATCCTGGCCGAGACCCACGGCCGTCCCCCGGAGATTGTCATCTCCTCGGAGCGTCACGCCTTGAGCGTCAACGTCTTCGAGCAGGTGGCGGTGGTCAAACCCGCGGCCAAACCCGGTTGGCGCGAGCGCCTGGATCATATCGCCACCCACAAATTTTGGGGCTATGTCCTGCTGGTGCTGATCCTGGGCCTCTTTTTCCAGGGGGTCTTCCGGTTCGGCCAGTACGCCGAAAATTTTCTCACCTCCTACCTGGATCTGGCCCAGAAGGCGGGGCAGGCCTGGCTGGGGGCCCAAACCCTGGCCTATACCGTGATCGAAGGCCTGCTCATGGGCATCTTCGGCGGGGTGGCCATCGTCCTGCCCTACCTGCTGCCCTTCCTGATCGGCCTGGCCGTCCTGGAGGACAGCGGCTACCTGCCCCGGGTGGCCTTCCTGATGGACAACCTGATGCACCTGTTGGGGCTCCACGGCAAGTCCATTATCCCCTTCATCCTGGGTTACGGCTGCAGCGTGCCTTCGGTGATGTCCACCCGCATCCTGGAAAGCCCCAGGGACCGCCTGGTGGTGGCCATGCTGGCCATTCTGATCCCCTGTTCGGCCCGCTCGGTGATCATCTTCGCCCTGGTGGCCTACGCCCTGGGACCATACTGGGCCCTGGGGGTCTATTTCTTTAACCTTTTGGTCATCGGCATCTTGGGAAGGCTGTCCACCCTTCTGCTGCCGGAGGTCTCCCCGGGCCTGCTCATGGAGATTCCCGGAGTATAGAATGCCGACCTATACCAACGTGGCCCGCAAGTCCTGGCACAGCCTGAAGGAATTTATCGTGGTGGCCTGGCCCATCCTCATCGTCGGCAGCCTGGTCCTGAGCCTGCTGAAATATTACGGCTTTGAGACCTATGTCAATGAGGCCTGCCGCCCCTTCACCGCGCTCCTGGGCCTGCCCGCGGCGGTGGGGGTCACCCTGCTGTTCGGCATCATGCGCAAGGAACTGTCCCTCATCATGCTCACCGAGGCCTTGGGCACCACCCACATCACCGCGGCGCTGACCCTCACCCAGATCCTCACCTTCACCGTTTTCGTCATTTTTTATATCCCGTGCGCCGCCACCATCGCCGCCTTGAGCCGGGAGATCGGCTGGAAAGGGGCCGCCACCGCAGTGATAAGCACCCTGGCCCTGGCCACGATCCTGGCCCTGCTGACCCGAGGCTTTGGGGCGTTGGTGTTTTAGAAGGAATAATTGAGGGGAGGGCCGGAGGATTTTTTGTAAGTGATCCCCCGCCCTCCCTCAAACTCCCCTCCCAACCCCCGATAAAAAAGGGGCGACCCATTGGGTCGCCCCTTTATTTTGTCCCAAGTGGAGCGGCACTTGCATGTCTAATATTGACGACAAAATCGAGACAATATCAAGATGTCACTTGACTTGCCCGGTATCGTTTACAAATATTACGTTCTCTCTGTTAGTTAAATAACCTAAGTTAGCATCACAGGAGGTCTCGATCATGAAAAGGCAACTATGGCTTTTGGCCTTGGTGGTTGAGCGTGCTCCTGTTGAGCGCCGCCCCGGTTTGGGCGCAAGATGATTTCTACGTGAGTCGCCGGCGGCGGGGTGGGCGACCAGGATCACCAGCCTGCCCTACACCATCTCGACGCCGGGCTTCTATTACCTCGCCGGCAACCTCTCCCTTACCGGCAGCGGTAACGGCATTAGCCATCAGCAGCGACGACGTCACCCTTGACCTGATGGGGTTTCGGCTGAACGGACCAGGGCCTAACGCTACCGTCAATAATTATGGAATTCATATGTTTGTGATGCGAGAGCGGCAGCCGGTAAAATGTTAGGAGATTCGCAACGGCTATCCCTGAGTGGCTAGTGTAGGATATATGGTCGTCAGCGCTGAAGACGATGGCGCCAGTCTATCTGCGCCTCGGCCAAATCTCGGCGGTCATAGATCCAGCGCAGCTCTTGCAGAGAGGCATCTACCGCTTTTCTGGGCAGGTGATCCAGGGCATTTCTCAGAAAGTGGACATAGCAGCGCTGCCAGACGCCTCCGGCAGCACTTCGGCAATGGCCCGCTTGAGTCCCGGGTGATCATCCGACACCACAAATTCCACCCCCCGTAAGCCTCGGCTTTTCAGCTCCAGAAGCACATCTCGCCAACTCGTCTGGCTCTCGCGGTTGGCCAGATCTACCGCCAGGATCTGCCACCGGCACTTAGTACATTGATCGTGATGACGATCTGCACCGCCTGGCAGCGGATTACCCCGTCTTGCCGGACCTTCTCGTAGCGGGCGTCCAGCACCAGATAGGAATAGGCTTCCTCCAAGGGCCGCTTGGCAAAACGCTCCAGATTCTAATCCAGAGACTAATTGACCGCATTGATGGCATAAGCCGAAAAGGCATGGCCGCACAACTCATCGGTAATCGCCTTCACTTTGCGGGTGGACACCTCTTGGATGTACATCTCGGCCAGGGCTGAAACCAGGGATTTTCATCGGCACCATTTGATATCTCTCAAAAATCTGGGTGGAAAACTGTCACTACACGATCCTGCGGAATCCGGGCAGTTCGAGTTTTACTGCCCGGGCACCGACACCTCGGCTGTACATAGCCGGAGCGATAACCCAACCGCCCGGGACTTCTGACTTTCCTTTGGGTTAACCGCGATGGCGTCGGTCATGGCCGGTTCCAAAACCGGCTGGAGCGCATCCTGCAACAGTGCTTTCGACCCGTTTTATGGACTGCAAAAGAAACTCTTGCAGGTTGATCCGTTGGGTCGCCCTTATACTTGTTGCCGGTCATGGCATGAACCTCCGTCATGTTCGCATATAGATGATCTAGGTCGATACACCTATATGACGATGACCTTCGGATTATCTCATCCCTTATTTGCCGAACCGAGCACCTGCCCCTTTTTTGGAATGGTCCACCAGACTGAAAACGCAGCAGGCCAGGGCAAATATGCCGGAGAATACAGACAATGGTAGAGGGATTCATGGTCGTCACCTTCTTTTATAAAAATGGGAAAGATCTTCGTTCTTTCTGCTAATTAGACGACCAGAACCCTGAGGATGTTAAGGGGAAGTGGGCGGTTCATGAGCTATTAATCGGCACAATTAATAAATTACCTAGCAAAAAGGGGCGACCCAGCGGGTCGCCCCTACTTTTTTACCTAAGGGATTGGGGGTGGGGGTTCGGGGGAGTTTTTTGTCAGGGAAAGGGTTCGCGCCGTTTGCCCCCTCCCCTAAACTCATCTATAAAGTGTCCTACCGCGTCAGCCAGTGGCGGTCCCGGACGGTGACGAAGGCGTAAGGGTAGATCCATTGGAGCAGGAAGAAGGCGTAAAAACTGTAGATGACCCCGTAAACGAACTCCAGGTCCCGCTCCAGCCAGAGGTAATAGATCAGGTTGAGCAGGGAGCCGACCGCCAGTAAGCGCCAGCACCTTGAAGAGCAGGGGCGGATAGACCACCACCGAGGCCGCCAGCAGCCCTAAAAACAGCAGGGTCAAGGGGTATTCCAGCTGGGCCAGGAAGAACTCCACGATGGGCAGGAGGCGGTGCTTGGGGCGGTAGCGGGTAAACAGGTAGCCCAGTTGGACGAAGGATTCCCGCACGTTGCCCCGCTCCCAGCGCAGGTACATGTTGCACACCCCCCGGTAAGTCTCGGGCACCAGGGTATAAACCAGGGCGGTGCGCTGATAACAGGTATAATAGCCGCCCCGCAGGATGAAATTGGTCAGGGCCCGGTCTTCGCTGTGGGGACAGGGGGCCCCCAGAAAGGTTTGTGTCAGCCAAGCCGACAGGATGGGCAGCACCGCCTCTCGCCGATAAGCCGACAGGGATCCCGGGGTGCAGATCACCGTGCGATAGCGGGATTGGGAGGCCCGCAGGTAATCGAGATTGACGAACCGCACCCCCTGCATTTTGCCGATCAGGCTCTGATGGCGGTTGTAGACCTTGACGTTGCCGGCGACCGCCCCGATCTGCTCGTCCTGCTGCAAGGGCGCCACCAGATGGCGCAAGGCGTCGGGCTCGATGACGCTGTCGGAGTCCACGGTGACGAAGATCTCGCCGCGGCCTTGGGTGAACCCGGCATAGAGGCCCGCTTTTTTGCCCCGGTTTTCCGGGAAGCGGATGGCCTTGACCAGGTGGGGATAGCGCTTCTGGGCCCGCTGGATGTAGAGCCAGGTATTGTCCCGGGAGCCGTCGTCGATGCAGATGATCTCCAGCTTCTCGGCCGGATAGTCGGCGGCCGCCACCGAGTAGATGGCCTTTTCCACCATGGCCCCTTCGTTATAGGCCGGGATGATGACGGTCAGGGTGGGTAAGGGGGCCGAAGCCAGAGGGTAGGGCCGGTAGCCGGCCCAGAGGATGGTGCGGAGTAACTGGAAGGCCAGCATCACCACGGTATAGCCGGCGGCCAGGGCCGGGAGCATGGAGCTGTAAGTGCGGCCGCTCAGCATTTGCCAATAGGCGCTGAGCGAGCCCCATTTAATGGCTAAAACGACAGCGACTGCCAGCAGGAGGGGCACCAGCAACTTGATGGCGAGGTCAATGCTCAGTCCTTCTTTCCATCGAGGGGTGGGCGGTTTTAATACTTCCGGCTGAGAAACAGGGGGCTGGGAAACGGTTGAGGTTGCTTGACGCATAGAGGGTAAAAACTCCATTATGACCGATTCGAATTATTGACATTAACTTAGAAAATTAGCATAAAAAATAATCCAAACCAAGTAGTTCTTTGGGGTGGATTTTAACTCCGAGCCTGCCAAGTCGTTATTCTTCCGTCAACTTCGCCAGGCGGGGAAAGGCGGCCAGCAGGCCCGGGGGCAGGGTAGGGCGGTAGTCCGGCTTCAGGAGATGCAGTAATTCCAGGCCGTTGGCCACCGCCTGGCCGGCCGGGTGGTTGTTGAAGATGACGTAGACTTCCTGGGCCTTCTCCATTAATTCTTTAGTCCGCTCCGCCAGGTCCGCCAGTTCTTCCGGCCCGTAGAGATAATCGTAGCGGGCGGCCCGATCCTCCCCGAATTCGAACCAGGATTCCTTGCGCCGCCCGTGGCAGCGGAGATAGCCCTTGGTCCCCGTGACCCAGCGGGTGGCCCCCATGGGATAGGAGACCAGCGGCTGGTCGATGTTGACGAACTCGAGGCCGGCGCCGGCCAAAAACTCCCGCACGGCCCGCTGCTGCCAGGAGCGGTGCCGCACCTCCACCGCCAGGGGAAAATCAGCCAAGCCGGATTTGAGCTGCAACAAGTAGCTGCGGTTTTCTTCGGTATTATGGAAGGAATAAGGGAACTGGGCCAGGAGCACCCCCAGACGCCCGGCGGCCAATAAGGGCTCCAGGCCGGCGCGGAATTGCGCCAGTTCCGGGGCGTCCAGGCGCCGTTCGTGGGTGAAGACCTGCCAGAGTTTGGCCGTGAAGCGAAAATCCGGTCCTGCCGGCACCGCCGTTAGCCAGCGGTCCGCATCCTTGGGGGCGATGGGCCGGTAAAAGGTGACGTTGATCTCCACCGCGTTGAACAGCGTTGCCAGGAAGGCCAGGCGGCCGGCGCCCTTAACTCCCGGGGGATAGACCACTCCCTGCCAGTCGGCGTAATCCCAGCCGGCCGGCCCGATATAGAGTTTTCTGTTTTCTGTTTGCTGTTTTCTGTTGGAGGAGTCGGATTGCTCAGTTGTGGCCATCAATGCTGACATTGGGCGCAGGCCGCGGCAGTCACCAGGGACGGCTCCGCGCCGGCCTCCGGCAGCTTTTCCCGGACCAGCACCGCCTTCAAAGCTTCCAGGGCCACTTCCAACTGGGAATCATCCGGCTCCAGGGCGGTGAGGCGCTGGGTGGCCAGACCGGGCCACAGGAGGACCCGGGCCACGAGGCTATCGCCATGTTTGCCCCCCCAGCGGATGATTTCATAAGAGACCGCGGCAATGGGGAACATCAGGCCTACCTTGATGACCACCTGCAGGAAGTTGTTGGCCAGGCCGGTCTTGGTCAGGCCGGGAAACAGGGGGAAGAAGACCGCGAAGATGAAGATGCTCACCAGGAGCACCACCAGGATGAAAGAGGTGCCGCAGCGGGGGTGCGCCGTGGGGTGGCGCCGGGCGTACTCCACTTCCAGGGGTTGCCCCGCCTCAAAGGTGCAGATGGACTTGTGTTCGGCGCCGTGATATTGGAAGACCCGGCGGATATCGGGGAAAAAGGAGATGCCCCAGATATACAGCAGGATAAAAGAGGTCTTGATAATCCCGTCGATGAGGTGAAAGGAGAGGTCCGCCGGAGTGAGGGTAGTCCCGGCCAAACGGCCGGCGAGGCCGCTGAGCCAATGGGGCAGGAAGCCGAAAAAGAGGAAGGCCAGCAGGAAGGCGCCCCCCAAGGTCAGGCCGATACTGCCCCAGCCCAGGGGAGGTTCGTCTGTCTCCTCCTCTTGCAGAACGGCCTGGGCCGAAAAGGTCAGGGCCTTGACCCCGGTCACCATGGCCTCGATGAGGATCAGCGGACCGCGCAGAACCGGGCGCTTCAAGAGCGGGTAACGATCCGCCAGGGACTCGTAGGGCTCATCCTTGAGGACCACAGAGCCGTCGGGGCGGCGTACGGCGATGGCCAGGGCATGGGGGGAGCGCATCATGACGCCCTCCAGCACCGCCTGGCCACCCACCGCCAGATGGTTTTCCGCCGGTTTCATTCGGCCTTTTCGGCCGTCTCGGGGGTTTCGGCCACCGGTTTTTGCAAATGGGCGTACTTGCGCCGGAAGCGTTCCACCCGGCCGGCGGTGTCCATCAACTTCTGCTTGCCGGTGAAGAAAGGATGACACTTGGAGCAGATCTCTACCCGGATATTGTCCTTGGTGGAGCCGGTGACGAACTCGCTGCCGCAGGCGCAGCGCACCGTGGTCGGTTTGAATTTGGGATGAATATCGGTTTTCATAATGGCGACTCCGTTTACTATTTCTACCTGAATTTATGAGTTTAACTTAAAATTCCGCAAATGCCACGGAAAAAACTGCCGGCCAGAGAATCTGCCAGAAGTTAATCGGGCATTTTTTGGCACTGAGGGCAGAAGAAAGTGCTGCGCCCGCTCTGGATCAGGCGGACGATGGGGACGCCGCAGCGCCGGCAGAGCTCGCCTTCCTTCCCATAGACCAGCAGCCGGACCTGGAAGAGCCCGGCTTCCCCGTGGCTGTTGAGGTAGTTGGACACCGTGGTGCCGCCCTGGCGAATGGCCTCTTTCAGGATGCGCCGGGTATCCTTGAGGATCCGGCCCCAGTCCTTGAGGGAGAGGCGGCCAGCCGGGGTGGCGGGGTGGACGCCGGCGGCAAAGAGGATTTCGCAGGCGTAGATATTACCGATCCCGGCCAGGATGCGGCCGTCCAGCAGGAAGTTTTTGATGGGCCGGCTCCGGCCCCGGGCCTGAGCCGACAGCCACTGCGGGGTTACCTGCCGGGAGAAAGGTTCCCGGCCCACCTCCCGGAGGGGGGCGGGCGGCACCCCTGGCGGAAAGACCAACACCTGGCCGAAGCGGCGGACGTCCTGGTAGATGAGTTCCAGACCGTTATCCAGGTGGAAAATTAGGTGGACGTGATCCAGTTGGGGTAGGGGCTTGGACTCCGAGCCCAGGAGCAAATGGCCGGTCATGCCCAGATGAACCAGCAAGGTGACGCCGCCCTCCAGGGCAAAGACCAGATATTTGCCCCGGCGGCTGAGGTCGGTAAGTTTCCGGCCCAGGAGCCAGTGTTCCAGGTCCCGGACCGGCGACTGCCGCCGCAGGGACTTTGCCCCCACGGTCACTCGGACAAAGCGGCGTTCCACCAGTCGGGGAGCCAGACCCAGGCGGACGACCTCTACCTCGGGAAGTTCAGGCATGATGGAGTTTTGAGTTTCGAGTTTTGAGTTTCGAGTTGGTCGAGATCGGGGGCATTAGTGGGTAAGAAAACCTCAGAGATTTTTTTGATTTGTTGAGACCTGAAAAGCTTTAAAGCCAAAAACTAAAAACTCGAAACTCGAAACTCGAAACTAAAAAAGCATGTCCAGGAAGTGATCGTGGTAGTCCTTGAGCTCCTTGTGGCATTCGCCGCAAAAGAAGCTGACCTCTCCCTGGATCTTGGAGTTGTCGCTCACCGCGGAAAAGCTGCCATCCTCGTTCTGAATGTAAAACGTGGTGATGGTGACGCCTTCCGCCACTTCATAAAAGTCTGCGTCATTGCCGCAGTAAGGACAGGAAACCTTCATCCTGGCGCCACCTATTCCCGGCCGATTAGTTGCTTGACATCCTGGCGATACATGGGGTTGCTGGGTTCTAACTTGCGGGCCAATTCCATTTCGATGGCGGCCCGCTTGAATTGCTGCCGAGCTTTGCTTTTCTGCCCCTGGCGTTCGTAGATCTCCCCCTGGTAGATCGACAGCCGGGCCAGGTAGTAATGCGTCCGCCCATTCTTGGGGTTCAGTTCATTGGAGGCCTGGAGCTCCTGACGAGCTTGCTTGTATTTTTTCTGGCTATAATGAATGATGCCCAGGTTGCGCCACAAGACCGCCTGGTAGGTCTTCTCCGGAGACTTGATGGCCTTCAGGAGGACCAGTTCCAGCCGGGCCATATCCTGATCGCTCACTTCATTGCCAGCGGTCAGGAGGCGGTCACTGAGATCAGCCACTTCCGCCGGGGTCAACTGCTGTCCGGTGAGGCCGTCTCTGAGTCTGGCCTGGTCTGGTTTTTCCGCCTGCACCGGCGCTTGGGCTGGGGCCTCCGCCGGCAGCGGCACCGGGGCCGAACCGCAGCCCGCCAGGCCTCCCAAGAGCATTGCCGCCAATAACAGGCTTAATAGTTTTTCCTTAGGCAACCCGCATCTCACCCCGTAGATTTCAGCCATTAGTATCCCATACCCGGGAGAGGCGTCAACCTCTTTTTGACCCCTTTCTCAGGCGGAATGGGGACCCTAACTTTGGTCGGGGAGGCCCTGGAACCGGTGATGCTAAACCTGGCGGTTTACCCGTAGTGGTTCATTAGCTTTATAAAGATCGGACAAATGGTCAAAAAAATCCCGGAGCCCCAGCTAACTTTGGGGCTCCGGTAAGACCGAAGGTTAAGCCACCAGGTCCAGGTGCTCCAGGATGGGCCGGGGGTCCACCAGGTGGCGGGAAAACCAGGCCGCGTAATCCACGGCCCCCAGGGCCAGGGCTATGGCTTCCGAGAAATGTAAGATGGGGAGTTTAATCTTGGCGGAACCGCGGATCTCCAGGTTGATCTGGCACATGGCGCAGGCGGTCACCAGGCAATGGGCGCCCATGGACGCGGCGCTGTCAATAATTTCGTTGACCAGTGGAGTGACAATGTCCGGCCGCGCCGCAGACAGGAACGAGCCGCAGCAGCGGTTGGTATAAGCGCTGTGCACCGCTTCTGCACCCAAGGCGGTCAAGATGTTTTCCATATCTCCCTGGAAACACCTTTCCCGACTCAAAACCGGAGGGCGAAACAAGGTGCAGCCGTAATAGGGTGCGAACCTCAGACCCTTCAGGCTCCGAGTGGCGTGCTTTTTGAGATGGTCCAGGCCCAGGCGCACCAGGACTTCCATAAAGTGGACGATCTCCAACTCCATAGGGATATTCCTGCCCCAGAGGGCTTCCAGGCTCCGGCGGGACTCCGGATCTCGCCTGAGGCGGATCTGGGCGTACCGCATCTGATGCAGGCAGCGGGGACACATCACCACCAGGGGCCGGTCCGGCGCGGCCAGGGAAAGGTTGCGGGCCGATAGGGCCAGGTTCAAGGAAGGGCCCTGGCATTTGGCCGAAGACGAGCCGCAGCAGTTCCAATCCTCCAACTCAATAAGATTGAGACCCAGGGTCCGGCTGCATTGCATCATGGCGAGGTTGCTCTCCTCGGCGGTGGTGGCCAGGGAGCAGCCCGGGAAATAGGAAAGATCCTGAGCAGGCTTCATGGCAATTCCCCTGTTGGCAGCATGAAGAACGACTCAATCTCTCCCAGGGCTCTCATGCGGGACGGTTTCAGCTCCAGTTTGCGCTTGAACAGCATCTTTAAGCCCACGTCCATGTCGGTGAACCAGCGGCGGCTCTTGAGCTTATGGTGCCATATGATACCCAGCTTGTAGGCCCGCCCGTACCGCTTCAGGGACCGCAACACAGCCTGGTGAAAGGAGAGAATATCCGGTTGCGCACTGGCCACCCCTTCCTCCTGAGCCATTAGTCGCAAGGCATCCATAACCGCGGCGACGTCAATGGCATTGGGGCACTCGCTGGAGCAGGCATTACAACCCACGCAAAGCCAGATGGCGGAACACCCCAGGACCTCCCGGCGCAAACCCAATTGGATCATCCGTAGCACCGCGTTGGCCGAATAATCCATGGCCTCCACGAAAGGGCAGCCATTGGAGCAGGTGCGGCATTGAAAGCAAAGTCCCACATTTTCACCGGTACGCTTTTTGATCTCCAGGGCCAGGGAGCGGTCCAATTGACCGATATTTATGGCCGATTCGGGAGCGACCGGTTCTCTCAAGGAGTTCGATATGATCATGTTTATCTCAGTCAGATTTTTTGATTTGAAAATTACTCGATTAGTATAGATCAGATCCATAGGATTACAAGTCACCGGGCGATTAATAAAAAAAAATGAAAGTGCGGCTGGGGCGGCTGGTGGTCGTCGCTCCGGGAGAGTCGAAAAACCAGCCGCCTGCATCTTACGAGTTGGAAAATTAATGGGGCGGTGATATGTTAATAATATAAGACTGTTGTGCAGGGGCACCGCGTGCGGTGCCCTACGGACGGCTAATTGACAAGGAAGGTAGAGGCTATGGAACTAGTTTTTCGCCCCCGTCGGCTCCGCCGCAGTGAAACCTTAAGAAAAATGGTGCGGGAGACCCACCTGCGCCGGGAAGACTTCATTTATCCCATGTTCGTGGCCCCGGGGCAGGGGGTGCGCCAGGCAGTGGAGGCCATGCCGGGGGTCTTCCGCCTGTCCGTGGATCAGCTCGTTAAGGAGGCCCGGGAGATCAGGGACCTGGGTTTGCCCGCGCTGCTGCTCTTCGGGCTGCCCCAAAAGAAGGACGAAACCGGCTCCGAGGCCGCCTCCCCCAAGGGCGCGGTGCAGCAGGCGGTGCGCCGCCTGAAAAAAGAGGTGCCAGAACTGCTGGTGATCACCGACGTCTGTATGTGCGCCTATACCTCCCATGGCCACTGCGGCCTGATCCATCAGGGCGAAGTGGACAACGACGCTTCCCTGGAGGCCCTGGCCCAGGTAGCCCTGTCTCACGCCGAGGCCGGGGCCGATATGGTGGCCCCCTCGGATATGATGGACGGCCGGGTCGGCGCCATCCGGGAGGGGTTGGATGAACGGGGCTTCGAGATGGTGCCCATCATGAGCTATGCAGTGAAATATGCCTCCTCTTTTTACGGGCCCTTCCGGGAGGCGGCGGAATGCGCCCCGAGCTTCGGGGACCGGCGCGCCTACCAGATGGACCCGGCCAACGCCCGGGAGGCCATGAAGGAAGCGGCCCTGGACGTGGAGGAAGGGGCCGACATCCTCATGGTGAAGCCGGCTCTGCCTTACCTGGACATCATTTCCCAAGTGGCGGCGGAGTTCGACCTGCCCGTGGCGGCCTACCAGGTGAGCGGCGAATACTCCATGATCAAGGCCGCGGCCCAAAAGGGCTGGCTGGATGAAACCGCGGTGATGCTGGAGTCCCTGACCGCCATCAAGCGGGCCGGGGCAGATTTGATTTTGACCTATTTTGCCAAACAGGCTGCGGCTTTGTTGAAATAGGATAAGAGTTAAAGCGCACAGGCTGGAAGCCTGTGCCACCAAGTTTATGGACTTATCAATGACCGAACCCAATAAAATTCCTACCCTGCGCCTGCTGGCCTGGGAGACTACCCGGCGCTGCAACCTGGCCTGTTTACACTGCCGGGCCGCGGCGGGCTCCGGGCCTTATCCCGGGGAGCTGACCACGGCTGAAGGCCTCGCCCTCTTGGACGACCTGGCCACCATGGGCCAGCCGGTGGTGATTTTGACCGGCGGCGAACCCTTGCTGCGGGACGATATCTTCGACCTGGCGGCCCACGGCACTGGCAAGCGGCCTGCGCATGGTCATGGCGGTGAACGGCACGCTCCTGACCCCCGAGATCGCCGCCCGCCTCAAAGAGGTGGGCATCCAAAGGCTGTCCATCTCCATCGACGGGGCCAGCGCGGCCAGCCACGACCAGCTCCGGGCCGTGCCCGGCGCCTATGCAGGGGCGCTGGCCGGCATCGCCGCGGCCCGGGAGGCGGGGCTGCCCTTCCAGATCAACACCACCGTCACCCGGGCCAACCGGCAGGAGCTGCCGGCCATTCATGAGCTGGCCATCTCGTTAGGGGCCGCGGCCCACCACGTCTTCGTGCTGGTGCCCACCGGCCGGGGCGAGGAGATCCGGGACCAGGTGGTTAACCCCGAGGAATACGAAGAGACTTTGCGCTGGCTGTTGGCACGGCAAAAGGAAGGCCGGCTCTTTATCAAGCCCACTTGCGCTCCGCAGTTCTACCGGCTGTGGCGCCAGGACGCGGCTGAGCGGGGTGAGAAGATCTCTCCGGCCACCCACGGCATGGAGGCCATGACCAAAGGTTGCCTGGGTGGCCAGGGCTTCGCCTTCGTTTCCTATAGGGGCGAGGTGCAGCCTTGCGGCTACCTGGAACTGGTGGCGGGAAACATCCGGGAGACGCCCTTTCCGGAAATCTGGGCCAATTCCGAACTATTTCAGCAACTGAGAAGGGTGGACGACTACCGGGGCAAGTGCCACACCTGCCAGTACCGCAAGGTCTGCGGCGGCTGCCGGGCCCGGGCCTATGCCCTGACCGGCGACGTCCTGGCGGAAGACCCCATTTGCCCTTATGAAGAACCGGTTGGTTAATTTATGAAGAATCCGAAAACCGAAAACCGGAAAGCGGCAACCGGGGCTTTAGACGACCTGGACAAGGCCATCTTGAACGAAATCCAGTCTCATTTTCCCATCGTCTCCCGGCCGTATGAGGAGGTGGGCAGCAGGGTAGGGGCTCCGGAGGCGGAAGTGGTGCGGCGGGTGCGGGCCATGACGGCGAGCGGCGTCATCCGGCGCCTCGGGGCCAATTTCACCTCCCGCAAGCTGGGCTACACCAGTACCCTGTGCGCCGCCCACGTGGCCCCGGAGAGGCTGGCGCACTTCGTGGAAGTGGTCAACCGCTACCCCGGGGTGACCCACAACTACCTGCGGCGCCACCACTTCAACGTCTGGTTTACCCTCATCGCCGAGTCGCTGGAGCGGCTGGACCAGATCCTGGCGGAAATCTCGGAGGCCTCCGGGGTGGAGGTCCTGAGCCTGCCGGCCCAAGAGATCTTCAAGATCAAGGTCGATTTTCCGGTTTAAAAAAGACCGAAGACCGGCCTGATTTTCTCCCGTCTCCCGTCGTCGCCGGTCTTTTCAATAACCTGCTAAAATCCCAGTTTAGCCAAAATCTGCCGCAAGAATTTCTGCGGGCTGCCCAGCTCACCGGCCTGCACAAAAAGAACTCGCCCCTGTTGGTCCAGGACCACATAGGTGGGGGTGCCGGGGATGTCCAGGGCCTTCCCCACCTCGGCCTGGGGGTCCGGGATCAGCGGGAAGGGCACCTCATATTTTATCCGCCAAACCTCCATGGCCGCCGCCTTGCCATAGAAGCCCACTGCCATCATTTTTAAGACCGCGGGCCGGCCGTCTTTCCCCCGCAACTTGGGATTGCCTTCAATCAAGCGATAGAGCCGGTTGACGCCAGGGGCCGCCAGCATGCAATGGGGGCAACTGTCGGAAAAGATTTCCACGAGCACGTATTGCGCCTGGATATCCTTCAAGCTGAAAGGACCGGGACGGGTGAGGCCCAGATAGGCCCGGTCTGCGCCGGAGAGGGCGCCGCTGAAGGTCAGGTTCGGGAAGGACTGGCCCACCGCCAGGTCCGCCCGGACCGGCGACGGCTGCAAGGCAAGGCTTAAAGTCAGGCAGATCGCGGTAATGAACAGGCGCATCAATTATTTCTCCTCTGCGGCCGGCGGGACGCACAGCACCGGACAGGGCAGCAGGCGCACCACCTTTTCGGCAGTGGAGCCGAAAAAGACCTTCTCGATGGGGCCCCGGCCGCCCCGGCCGTAGCCGCCCATGACCACCAGGTCCACCGCCAGGTCGCGGGCCACCACGGCGATCTCCTGGAAGGGCAGGCCCACCGCCACCATGCTATCCACCACCAGTTGTTCGGGCCTGACGCGCTTGAGGAATTGGCTCAACTGCTGCTGGGCCCGCTCCCGGAACTCGGGCAAGAGAGCCTCGGGCTCCTCGCGCAAATGTTCGGCCAGACCTTCCACCACCCGCTGATTGATGACGTGCAGCAGGATGATCTTGGCTCCAAAGCGCCGGGCCAGCTTCTTGGCCAGCTGAAAGGCGGCGCCGGAGCACTCGGAAAAATCCGTAGCTACCAGAATGGCTTGCAGATCCATGTCTCGAGTCCTTGAATAAACTCGGCAGTTTTCAGTTTTCAAGCAAAGAAAAAATGGGAACCGTTTTCCCGGCAACGATACAGTTATTGATAAATTTATGGATAATTTAGGCTCGCGGTCATTCTGAGGGAGCAAGGCGACCGAAGCATTTTGACAAGTCGAGATGCTTCGCTGAGCTTAGGGTTAATTTAGGGTCGATTGTGGCAAAAGTCAAATACGAGGAAAGGACAGGCCAAACGGCGAGAAACCCCGCTGGCCTGTCCGATTTCTGATAGAAAAACGCGCAGTCCTATTTCACTACGGCCTTGATGGCCTTCAAGGCCTCGTCGGCGCTTTCAAAGGCGCCGACCTCAACCCAAAGGATCTTGCCGTTCTTATCTACAACCATGGAGACCGGATAAGGGCTGAAATTTATGGCCTTACCCAGGGCACTGCTGGGATCCGGGATCACCGGGAAGGGCACCTTTTGAATGGCCTTCCAGCCCTTCGCCGCCATCTCATCATTGCCTTGCCCCACGGACATGAACTTCAGCTTGCCCTTCAAGGCGGCGTCCTGCTGCACCTTGTTGTAGAGCTCATTCAAGATCGGGGCCTGATGCATGCAGTGGGGGCAACTGGTGTTAAACTGCTCCACATAGACATAAGGCGATGTGACATCCTTGAGGGTAAATTCTTGAGCTTTCGGCAGCCCCAGGTATTTGGCGTCCTCGTCGGAGATGGGTTTGGCAAACTTTACCGGCTCCAACCGTCTGGCCTACTTTGGGTTCCGTTTCGGCTGCCAACAGCGGCGCGGCGCAAAAAAAGATCACCAGCGCCAGACAACAGCCCAACGCAATACTCTTATTTCTCAATTTCATCGTGGCCCCCTTACTGGGAAAAGTTTTCTCAAATAATAAAGCACCTTGGGACAAAGGGCAAGGGAAAGAGGGGTTAAAATTATAATATTTTGGCCAAAATACGCCGGCAATTTGGGAGGTCGAGTCGGAATTTGGGGCTGGCCGAACCGGCCTGACAGTAAGAGGCTGAGGATTATTAGGCGGACTTGGCAAAAAAGCGCTCTTCCCGCCAGTCCACCGGCACCTGCACCAGGGAACCCTGGCGGTGTTGGTAAAGGAGGTGGCCATGCTGCGCCCCGTATTCGAAGAGGCGGTGGGTGAGGACGACATCCTGGCGGCAGTAAGATTCCAGTTCCTCCCATTTCCCGGCGGCGAAGAGCTCCAGGGCCAGCAGGCCGTCGCCGGTCTTTTGTTCCCCGAGGGTATGCTCCGCCAGGTGGTTCAAGGAGAGCCGGTGGCCGAGGATGATGTTAATCTCCTCCAGGAGGTCCAGGGTGGGCACCTCCGCCAGCCTGATCTTGGTGTAGGGCTGCAACACCCGGTAATCGAAACGCTTGATGTTGAAGCCCACCACGAGGTCCAGCTTGGCCAAGCGCTGGCCGAGGCGCTCCAGGTCGTGTTCCCGGTAGGTGGTGGCGACCCCCGTATGGGTTTCGTGCACCACGGCCAGCGAGACCCCCATAAGGTGGCACTGTCCCCAGCCGCCCACGTCGGCGGCGGAGCAGCGGGTTTCGAGGTCCATAATTCCTATCTTGCGCTGCGTGAGCCAGGTGCCGCCGGTGACGGGTTCGTCGGCGTTGAGGGCAGGGAGGATGGCGGCCTCCGCATAGGGGACGTCGGCGACGCCTGCAGGCTCTTCCAACCCCAGGAGCATGGCGGCGATGCTTACCGCCGCCTCCTTGTCCAGGGGTTTGTTGCCCGAGCCGCACTTGGGGGAGTGGATGCAGGAGGGGCAGCCGTCCTCGCAGGGGCAGGCATCGGTAACCTCCTGGGAGCGGTTGAGCAGGTCTTCCACGATCTCAAAGGCGCGGGCTGACAGGCCGACGCCGCCGGGATAGCCGTCGTAGATGAAGATGGCGGCCCGGCCGACCTGGGGGTGCGCCGGGTGGGAGATGCCGCCGATGTCGTAGCGGTCCGCCAGGGCGAAGAGCGGAAACATGCTGATGAGGACGTGCTCCAGGGCGTGGATGCCGCCCATGAAGTGGCCCCCGGCGGCGTAAATGGCGTTTTTGACGGCGTCCGGGATCTCCAGCCACATGCCCACGGTTTCGAAGATCTGGGGCGGCAGGTCCAGGGAAACCATTCCCAAGAGCTCCTGGCCGGGCAGGCGCCGCTTCTCGTAGGACATAATGTGTTCGGTAACCTTGAGACGTCCGGTGCGGGCAGTGAAGGCCGCTACCTGGCGGGTCTCCATGATCTCCAGGATTTCCGTCTCTTTGTCCGTCTGGATGCGGGTGAAATAATTGGGCTCGATGGGGTTGACCCAGACGTTGCGGCGCTCCAGGTCCAGGCGCTCCACCCCCCAGGTCTGGGCCTTGTGGAGATAGACCGCGCCCGGGTGGCATTCCCGCAAGGCCCGGTGGCCGTCGACGGAGCCCAGGGGCCGCTTTTTGCCGACCTGGAAGATGGCGAAGCTTTCGCCCACGCCCCGGATGTTTACTTCCTTTTGGGGAAAGCGGTCCCGGGCGAACCAGGCGTCGCCCGCGGCGGAGTGCAGCAGACGGCGTTCCCGGGCCAGCTCAGTGATGACCGGCTCGTGCGCCTTAAGATCGAAATAGGCCTCAGCCGTTGACCTGGAGGGGCAATTCCTGGGCGGCGCAGGGGAGGTGGGCCTTGACCACGTAAGGGTTGTCCGGGTCCACCACCGCGGTCTCCAGGGGGCGGCCGAAGAACTCGTCCGGGTACTTGATGAAATACTGGTCCAGGGCGTCGGCCTGGGCCACCAGGACGATGAGGGAATCGCGGCCCTGGCGGCCCACCCGGCCGGCCCGCTGCCGGGTGGTGACCATGGTGCCGGGGTAGCCCACCAGGATGCAGACGTCCAGGCCGCCGATGTCGATGCCCATCTCCAGGGCGCTGGTGGAGATCACCCCCCGCATCTTGCCCGAAGCCATGGCCTGCTCGATCTCCCGGCGCTCCTCCGGCAAAAACCCGGCCCGGTAGGAGCTGATGTAGCGTTTCAGCTCCGGCACCATCCTGCAGCGACCAGACGTGGATGAGCTCGGTGAGCTTGCGGGATTGGGTGAAGCAGATGGTGTTGAGGCCCTCCCGGACGGCCCGGGCGAAGATCTGGGCCGCCACCGAGGGCGCCCCGGCCGGCGGGTTGAGGAAGAGATAGTGGCGCCCGGGCTGGGGGGCGCCGCTTTCGGAGATCGTCTCCACTTCCAGGCCGGTTAAGTGCCTGACAAAAGACTCCGGCTGGGCGATGGTGGCGGAAGACAGGATAAATTGCGGCCGGGAGCCGTAGTGAGCGCAGATGCGCTTCAGCCGCCGCAGCACCTGGGCCATGTGGCTGCCCATGATGCCCCGGTAGGTGTGGACTTCGTCGATGACCACGAACTTGAGGCCGGCAAAAAAGCCGGACCAGGAGGCGTGAAACGGCATTAATCCCAGATGCAGCATGTCCGGGTTGGTGATGAGCACATGGGGCGGCTTGGCCTTGATGGCCTGGCGCTGGCACGGCGGCGTGTCGCCGTCATAGATGGCGGCCTGAGAGAAAAGGGGAGGGCAGGGCGGCGTCCAGTTCCTTCAGGGCCTTGAGCTGGTCCTGCTCCAGGGCCTTCAGGGGGAAGAGATAGAGGGCGTGGCCGTCCGGGTCCTTGAGCAGGACTCCAGACCGGCAAATTATAAATCAGGGTCTTGCCGCTGGCGGTGGGCGTGGCCACCAGCAGGTTCTTGCCGGCCCGGATGGCGCTCAGGGCCTCGGCCTGGTGGCGGTAAAGGCGGGGAATGCCCAGGCGCTGCAGGGCCGCCACCAAGGTCCGGCGGCAGGGTGGTCATCCCCATAATCCGCCGCCTGTTCGGGCAAATGCCGGTAATGGGTCAGGATATCCCGATGATCGGCGGAGGCTTTGAGTTGGTTGATGAAGTCTTGTAGCATATTTACATATAAAGAAATTGTGCGGGTCTAAAGATCAATTTGTTTGAGTATTAAGCTTCTCCGTTTAATTTGTGTCTTTCTTTACTCCAGATATGCATGCGGGCTTCGAAGTAGTTTCGCAATAAGGTATAACGAAAAGCTAATTTAAAATCATCTAACCTCCTGACATCTGGCTGATTCTTGAATTACGAAATCATATGCCTTTTTAACAATATCAGGAATACTATCTTTGGCGATATCTTCTTTGAAGCCTTGTCCAAGATAATCAAGAATGGCAAGCCATCTGTATCGATTGCAATAAGTCTGGCACAGAGACCAGCCATCTTTTTGTTGGCTTTCGTAAAAAAATCATCCCCTGACATTGACTGCTTCTGATAAATATAAGTCATAAGTTCGTCTCCTAATACGACCCTCGGATATTGCGCCATTCTATTCTCAAGCTGATATGCCCTAGAAAGGGCTGCGCCATAAACCTCGTCATCAGATAATTCAATACCCACACCAATATCTATCCCACCTCTTATCGAGTGACCGGCAGCTAACATACATAGAAAAGTAGTTGCTATTGATGAAAGAGCTGAATGTACTCCCCCAACAGGGGTTTTATTGATTTCATCGCGCAAAGAAGAAAAAGTACTACGGAATCAGAAAACATATACGATTTTAGGGGATTGCTTTTTAATTGTATGAGAAGTTTCTGATGTCAGGAGTAAATTCAGATAAATTAAATTTAAACCTGCTTGAACCTTCAAAATAACTATGGAATAAATCGCGCATCCCCATTACTGTACCGGCAGTTTTTTTGAGTAAGGCAATAAATTCTGCCATTTTTTTTCTGGTCTGTTCTTTTCTGGAATACCATGCATCTGTCTTAATAGTTGGCGCTGCCCTAGAATGTCAATAAAAGCAACCAGTACCAACCAACAGTTTTTTTTGGGCGTTGATTCATAAATAATCCTGGCAAAGAGCTGTGCGGCGCAGGCTAAAGCCTGCGGCTACAATTATAACCTATTTGTGAGGAAATTAGGGCGGTGGCGCCGAAACACTCACCAACTGACTACTGACCACTGGCCACTGACAACTGCCTCACTTCGTGCCCACGTCCACATGTTCCCAGTCGGTTTTATAGCCTCGTAGGTCCATTCCTGGGGGAGGCGCAGGCCCTCCACTTGGCGGCCCGGTAGACCCAGCCCGGCATTTGGCGGGCGTCGAGTTTGTGCATGGCGTCCCGGTTGTACTGGCGGATGGCGCGGCTGATGGGGTTGGGGACGCCGTCCACCACCCCGGGGTAGTTGAAGTCATTGAGGTCCAGGGCCAGGCCCAGGCGGTGATTGGAGACGGGGGCATGGTGGCCGTGGAAGATCTCCGAGAGGTTGTGATAGTGGCACAGGGCCACGGTGGCGGCCAGGGAGTCGCCCTCATTGTCCGGAAAACTAAGGCATTCCGCCGTCACCGGCGCCTCCGGGCGCTGACGGCAAAGGTGTCTTCGCCGCCCCGCACCGTCATGAGCGGCACCCGTTTAGCCGGGTCATAATAGCCCTCCCGGAAGATGTACTCCAGGAGCAGGCGCCACCAGGGGGGCGAACTTGCTGTTCACCTCGAACTGGATGGTTTCGGCCCGGTAACGCGGACTTATTATTGATATCGGCCATGTAGGCGTCGAACCAGACGTAGCCCGATTTCCGGGGCGTGGTTGGGCCACAGTCTGCCATTTCTTCTCAAAGCCGCAGTAGGTCTGGAGCTTCTGGGCCCGGGCCGGCACCCAGACCGGCACGCTCAGGGTGACGCCCACCCGGTCGCCGCCGGGCAGCCGGCGGGTACGCAAGTATTCCCAGGAGACCTCCATTCCTGGCGGCAGCAAGGCCTGGGTCTCACGGCGGAGTTCCACGAGCTTACGCACGTTCAGTAAGCGCTTGGCCAGGGCGATTTT
>CAWCKU010000027.1:0-103674 GCA_963796215.1 uncultured delta proteobacterium
TCCCACATCGTGCTGCCGGTGATCCCGCCGGCCTGACGGCGGGCGCGAGTCACGCCTGTTCGCGGGAGTGCTGATTAGCCGACGGCCGCTACGGGTACGGTCGTAGCCATGCCGGACGCCGGCATGTCCGAACGGGGGAGGGATCGGAAATGGGAGTGGTGCCGCCATGGGCCTTCGTGAACGCTTAGTCGCGTCGGCCGCCGAGATCCGCACGCGCAGCCAGCGGCTCGTCGAGCTCAACGTACAGCTCCTCACCGCCGAGCTCAAGAAAAAGGGCCAGGTGTACGGCTCGGCGATCGGCATGCTCGTCGGCGCCGGCGTGCTGGCTCTCTACGCGCTCGGCTTCGCCCTGACGACCATCGCCGTCGTGCTCCATATCTGGCTTGCCTTGTGGCTCTCGCTGCTGATCGTGACGGTGGTCCTCTTGCTCATCGTCCTGATCCTCGCGCTCGTGGGTCGCAGCCGGCTGCGGGAGCGTCAAATCGCCGTCGCCGGAGCGCGCGATAGCCGAGGCCAAAGCGACGGTCGACACAATGAAGACCAACCTGCAGCAGACGGCGAACGACCTTACGCCGCGGCGCAACGGCGGCGGATCGCCGCCGCTCATGCCTCCGCCTGCCGCAAGCCCCCCACCGACACCACGTGCTGCGTCGACGCCGCCCACGACGCCGCCGTCGACGCCGCAGTCGACGCCGCCCACCACGCCGCCCGGGGCGCCGACGCCTACACCGCGCGACGTTCCACCCTCGAACGACGAGGTGCGCTGATGGCCGACACGGGCAAGACACCGCAACGCAGCCCCGACCGCATCGCCGGCGACATCGCCAACGAACGGGCGCAGCTCGGCAAAGCCTACGATGCCCTGCGCGGCGAGTTGAGCGAGGCGGCCGCGGCAGACAACCAGACGATCGCGGCCGGGCGCAGGGCGCTGCTGCTGGGGCCGGCGATGGCGGTCGCCGTCGCGGCCACGGTCGGAGGCCTCGTCGCCGGCCTGCGCACGCTCAGCGACCAGAGCAAGAAGAAGTAGCACGGCTGATAGTCCCTCTCTACGCCCCCTTCACGGAGAGCGTCGCGCTGTGGGGGCCGCCAAGCCAGGCGACCCTGAAGAAGACCGTGCCCGACACGTTGACGAGCGCGTGATACGAGCCGTTCGTTCCGGTCGTCAGGTTCTTCGCGGCGCGCCACGCGCCGCCCGCCGTGCGGCGATAGAGCACGACGGACTTGCCCTTCAGCCCGCCCATGGACGCCGAGCTGAGGCGGCCCGAAAGGCGCACGGAGTGGTGGAGCGGCTTCGAGGCGGCGAGCGTGAGCTTGTTGCCGCCGGCGAAGGCGTACCACGAGAGCTTGAAGGCTCCCGTCGTGGTCACGAGCCCCGAGTAGACGCCCCCGTTGTCGGGCGGAGGATCGGCAGGCCCGGCGTCGTGGTACGGAAACCAGATGAGCGCCTTGATCTGCGGGAACCGCGCCGCGTACCTGTACGCCCTTGGCAGGTACAGGGCCTGGGTGACCTGGTTCACGCAGATTCCCATGGCGATCCTGTACCGGGTGTAGTAACCGTACTCGGTAATGTAGAACGGCTTGCCCGGGAAGATCTTGAGCAGCGTGGAGATGTTGCCCAGCGAGACGGTGTGTGAGGGGCTGCGGTGGCATGGCCTCGGGCGCGATGTTGCTCGTGCCTCCGACCGTGTAGGGATGGTGCGAATAGGCGTCGAAGACCGACGAGCTGACCATGGTCTTGAGCAGCCTGGCAAAACGCTGCGGGCTCGTCCCCAGGCTATTGTTGGTGCCCGACGGCGCCGTCGAGCCGGCGATGACCAGAGCATTCGGGTTGCCGGCGCGTACGCCCTTTGAGAAGGCCGTCAGCATGGCCGCGTAGCGACGCACGGCGAACGCGGCGTCCGACGACGTACGCTGAGGGTACATCGAAAACCAGGGCGTTGGGCTCGTTCCGGCACTCGTAGCCCAGCACGTCGTTGCCGAACGTGCTCGCCAGTTTGGTCGCCAGCTTCTGGAAGTCGACGAGGTGACCCGGCCCCGGTGGGTAGAAGGCGCGGTAGACGCCCGGCTTGTAGCTCGTCGGGGCGTACCGCCACAGGGTCTGGTCGGACGCCCAGAGCGGTGTGTCGCCGAGGGTGACGATGACCTTCAGTCCATCGCCCGCGGCTGTGTGGATGGTCTGTGGCGAGCCGGTCCAGGTAGGTCTGGGTCCGGTACCGGTCTTGCCGCGGCTCGAGCTTGCTCCATCGCAGGTCGACCCGGAGCAGCTGCGCATGCAGCTTCGTGGCCAGGAACCCGACCATCGCGGTCGGCTGCGTGGCTCCCTTGTTGAACACTCGCGCATCTTCAGTCCCCTTGAGGATGGTCCGGGCCTGCGCCGACGCGGCCGTTCCCAGCAAGGCAGCGGAGAGGCAAAGGAAGGCGAGTGCGAACGTGAGCTTCTTGCGCGGCATGGTACCCCCCCAACTCGACAGGGCGAGTATACGGCGACCTTCACGGCACGAGACCCGCAAAGCGTTGCCAGATTTGGCGGCGCGGCTGCTACCTGAACAGGACCTGAATGAGCGTTTGACGCAACGCGCGCCCGTGCCCGAGGGTCGTGGGTCAGCACTGCCACGTCCACCGAGCGGTCTGGGGGCGCATGGACACCAACGCCGCACTTCAGCGCGACTACGACGAGCACGCCGAGGCTCGACACGGCGCTCTCCTGAGCATCCCGAATCGAGCAGCCGAGCAGGAAGCCGTCGCGACCCCGACGTCGTCCGCATCGCACCGCGACCCTGCGCCGGCCGGCCGGACCAGACCGTCGGTCGTCATCACCATGCGAGGCCAGCGCGCCGCGGATCACTGGCTGGTCGACGGGCTGCGTGAACGAGGTTTCCGTGTCGTGGCCGTCGACTCGCGCTCGTCGGTGTCGCCCAAGGCAGCGGCGCGTTGTCGTGTCGTCGAGAAGGCGGCGAGCCTCTGGCTCAGCTGGAAGGGCGCCCGGCTCGCTGCCACCACCGGCGCCGTCTTTGTCGCCCACAACTACATGGCGGCTATGCTGGGCGTCTTCGTTCCGGCTCCGCGAGGGTACCGGCGCGCACCGGTCGTCGGTCTCAACATGATCCTGATGCACGATGGCTCGGGCCTTCTGCCCAGGCGTCGCGCTGCATCGCCTCGCGCTGCGCAAGCCCGGAACCATCGTGACGGTCAACTCCCAGCAGCTCGCCGACAGGTACGCGGCCCTGCTGGGCGTCTCGCGTCACCGTTTTGCCGTGCTGCGTGACTGCTGGCCTGCGGGTGCGGCGTTCCAGCCACCGACGGCGCAGGGCGATTTTGTCTTCGTGGGGGGCAAGCGCCGCGACTGGTCCACGGTCATGGGCGCCGCCAGAGCCTGCCCCGACGTTCCTTTCGAGATCATTGCGCGAGGCACCGACTGGCCGCGCGGGCTCACGCCTCCGCGAAACGCTCACGTCCGCTTCGACACGCCGGTGACCGACTTCTTCAAGGCGCTGCGCGAGAGCCGGTTCGCCCTCGTGCCGTCGCTGCCGGGCGGCAACCTCGCCCTCATCGTCGTCATTCGCGGCGTCATGGCGGGCAAGCCCGTCGATCGCCACGCGGACGCCCGAGATCGAGCCGTACTACCCGCCCGAGTGCGGCCATCTGCTGGTGCCGCTGTCGGACAGCCGCAGCATCGTCGACGCCGTCAACCGTCTGTGGCACGACGAACACGAGATCCTCACCGCGGCTCAGACCCTGCAGTCGCACATTCGCGCGGAATTCTCGCCAGAAAGCTACCTGACCGAGTTGATCGGCGTCATCGAAGAAGCTCGCGGCGAGCGGCGCTGAGAAGCTCTCGCCGGTCGGCGGTGCGGCGCTGGTCGGCTCGAGCGGCCGGGCTCACACGCGCACGTCGCGCCGCTCGAAGAGCACGAGCGTCGCCACGAGCAGCGCCGCCGAAGTGGCGAGGAGCACCGCGAGACCGAGGGGTCGAGCCCCTCGCCGAGCGGGGACGATCCGCCCGAGTAGTGGAAGAACGAGAGGTAGCGGAGCGGGCGGAACGTCCCGTTCATCGCCGCCAGCGTGTTGACCAGGTACATTGCGACGCCCACGCCGGCGCCGGCCGCGACGCCGACCTGCCGCCGCCCGTCGCGCCGCCGACGGCGAACGTCACGCTGCCCACGGCGAGGCCCAGCAGCGTGAGGCGCAGCAGCGCCTCCGCGAGCTGTCCGGCGCCGACCGGCGTGCCAGCGATCCGTGGCGCAATGATGAGCGAGAGACAGAAGGCGGCTCCGAGGAGCGCCGACGGCGATCAGCATGGCCGCGTACTTCTGCAGCACCAGGCGCCGCCGCCCAACGGTGTGGGCCAGCAGCAGGCTGAGCGTGCCGTCTCTCTTCCTCGCCGGCCAGCGAGCGGGCGGCGATGGAGACGGCAAAGGCGATGAGCACGATCGGCGCCAGCCAGGAGAGCAGCTCCACGTTCACGTAGCCGACCGGCGTGGAGAAGTCGCCGCCGGGGCCCAGGAAGGCGGCGCGCACGGCGGTCGGCAGGCTGTCGATGTACCCTGCAGTGACTTCGCGCTGTGCCTGATGCTCGGATAGATGGAGATGCAGCAGGGCCACGTAGAAGGCCACGCCGAGCACCCACATGAACGAGCGGCCGCGCCTGGTCGCGCAGGCTCTTGGAGAAGACGTTACTCAGCATCGTCGCCTCCTTGTGCATCGGCCTCGCCGACACCGCCTCGGCCGGCGTAGAAGGTCATGAACACGTCCTCGAGGTCCGGCAGCCGGCTGGTGAGGTCGAGCACGGGGAACTCGCCCAGCTTCTTCACGGCGGCGTCGAGCGAGCCGGTGACCGTCAGTCGCAGAACATTGGCGCCCTTGCCGTTCACGGCCACGTTGGTGACCCCGGGGACAGCCTCGAACGCGGAGGGCGGGACGGGCTGGGCGAACACGACCTCGATCTCACGGACGGCGCGGCCGGTGAGGTCGGAAACGTCCTCGAGCGCGATCAGCGCCCCTCGCGGATGAAGGCGACGCGGTCGCAGACGCGCTGCACCTCGGGGAGCACGTGCGACGACAGGAAGACCGTCTGCCCGGCGTCGCGCGCCCCGTCGACGAGCGCGTAGAACTCGTGCTGCACGAGCGGGTCGAGGCCCGAGGTGGGCTCATCGAGGATGAGCAGCTCGGGCCGGTGCATGAAGGCCTGGACGAGGCCGAGCTTGCGCTTGTTGCCGGTCGAGAGGTCGGCCACCTTTCTGCCCAGGTCGCAGTCGAGGCGGTCGCAGAGCTCGGTCACGCGGTCCCAGTCGGCGCCGCCGCGCAGGTTGGCGAGGTAGCGCAGCGTCTCGCGCCCGGTGAGGTTGGGGTACAGGCTGAGCTCACCGGGCAGGTAGCCGCTGCGCGCCTGGATGGCGAGCGTGTCGCGGTGGCTGTCGCGGCCGAGGACCAGCGCGCGACCGGCCGTGGGCCTGATGAGGTCGAGCAGCAGACGGATCGTGGTCGTCTTGCCGGCCCCGTTGGGGCCCAGGAAGCCGAACACCTCGCCCGTCCGCACCTCGAGGTCGAGTCGACGATCCCGCGGCTCTTGCCGTAGGTCTTGGTCAGCTGCTCGGTCTGTGAGCGCAGGATCGCCCGGCCGCCGCTCATGCGAACCATCTGCGAGCGCCTCCCTGTCGACGAGGACGAGGGAGCCGGCGGGCACGCCCAGGACGCGCTCCATGGCCTCGAGGTAGCGTCTGAGCGTTCTTCCACGGCGGCCAGCGTGACGCCGCCCGTCTCCCGGGCCAGGAAGAGACGCACGGCGGTGTCGTTGAGCCCGTGGATCAGCGCGACGATGACCCGGGCGGCGTCGTCTGGGGAGCTGGCCGTGAAGACGCCCTCGTCCTTGCCCTGGCGGATGATGGTGGCCAGCGGCGGCGCCAGGCTGGTCATCAGGCCCTGCCAGATCTTGTCGCGCATGATCGTGTTCTCGTCTGAGATCCAGACCCGCGTGAGTGCCAGCATCAGCTCGGTGCGCTCCAGCTTCCATTGTGCGATGCCGCCGAAGAACGCCTCGAATTGGTCAGGGCGGCCAGTCCGGGTCGTCGATCAGCGGCGCCACCGAAGCGAGCGCCGCATCCACGATGCGATCGACCACCGCCTCGAGCAGGGCCGTCTTGGAATCGAAGTAGTGGTAGAAGGCGCCGCGCGAGGCACCCAGCTCGTCGAGGACGTCCTGGATGCTCATCTGGTCGTAGCCCTTCGCCTGAATCAGCCGCTGGGCGGCGTCGACAAACGCCTCGCGCCGAATGGCGTGAGCCTCGGTGTTGAGCGTGCGTGCCATTTCCCGGCCCTCTCCCCAATAATAGACCGACTGTCGGTTTTATAATATACCCTCGGCCGGGCAGAAGCAACGGGAAACCGCCGACGTCAACGGGCGCAGGCTCGGTGACCGGCACTCGTAGCCTGCCCGTTGGTCAGGCGAGACTCGAGCTGAGGTGTCCGTCCAGCCACGTGGCGAGGTCCCCGAACACGACCGTCCTCCCGACTTCGTTGAAGATCTCGTGGTAGTAGCCTGCGTAGCAGCGCTTCACTTTGTCGACGAAGAAAGTATTCCCAGGAAACCTCCATTCCTGGCGGCAGCAAGGCCTGGGTCTCGCGGCGGAGTTCCACGAGCTTACGCACGTCCAACAAGCGCTTGGCCAGGGCGATCTTCTGGAGACAGTCACGGTCGCGGTCAGCCGGGGACATCTGGGGCTTATAATCCAAGGCGACCCGGCGCAGAATCTTGGCGCTGCGAGGAGCCAAAGACGCTTCCAGAATCTGAGGCTGAGGCGGGGAAGGGGCGGCGGCCGCGGGCGCCGGGACGGCCCCAGCCAGGCATAAACCCAGGAACAGGGCCGGAACCAGGCTCCAGCCAGGAATCTTTGCGGACATGCTTCATTCTATTGGAAGTGGCCGGTCCAGTCAATGCGGGGTTACTGAAACGGTAGGGGAGGGGATAGGGCAGTGCAGAAACAGCCTGATAGAGAAAATCAGGGGACTAATCGCAGTTGTTGGGCAACCTCATGGAGCTTTTTGTCAAGGGTCCAGAGGGGAACCCCGGTCAACCTGGCCGCAGCCAGCAAGTGCATATCAATGTAGCCCAAACCTTTTCCCATAAGGCGATAATTTTCGATAAACTGCATTACTTCTTCATGTTCAGGCCGGATTGCCCCGGGAAGCGTCTCAAGAAGAGAAATAATCTCATTCCGATTCCGGAGGTTACCACAGGCAAGTTCGCCCACGATGAAGGGATGGCACGCCACCCGGCCTTCGTGCAGCAGGGTTTCCAATCCAATAGCCCCCTGCCGCAGATGAGCCACCCAAACCGAGGTATCAACCAGGACCATGTTATGATTCTTCAATGCTTCGGCGGGGAATCATCTCCAGGTTCGGTTCGCTTCCCCCCAAAACCGCGAGCCTCTTGGCGCTTTCCCTGGCTACTAAGGCTTCCAGACCGAGCCTGACCAAAGAGGTCTTTTCCTTGATACCGGTCAATTTCGCCGCCTTGGCCAGCAATTCGTCTTCGATGTTCAGGGTTGTTCTCATGCCATCGCCCTCTAAAATATGTATAATTATATGTATCATTATGTATAATTGGTATGATCTGTCAAGCGCAATTTGCTATAAATGGCGGTCCAAACTTTCGTCGAGCAGGGGTTAGGGTCGGTAAATGCGAAAAAGAGAGGCGGGCCTCCGGGCCCGCCTCTATTTGGGCGGCCAGGGACGGCCCCCACCTATAAGTTAAAATTCAATCGGCCATCAGGATAAAGCACTTCAGATACAGGCTCTCCGGCAGGGAGAGCAGGGCAGGGTGGTCTTTGGCGGCGCCCCGGCGCTCGATGAGCTTGGCCTGCCGATGGGCCTCGGCCGCCGCCTCCCGGACGATCCCCAGGAAATCCGGCTCGCTCAGGTTGTAAGAGCAGGAGCAGGTGATCAAGACCCCGCCGGGGTTGAGAAGCTGGAAGGCCCGGCGGTTGATTTCCCGGTAGCCCTTGACGGCCGCGGCGTGCTCCCCCCGGCTCTTGGCAAAGGCCGGCGGGTCCAGGACAATGCAATCGAAGCGCATCCCCGCGGCCACCGCATTTTTCAGGTAGGCGAAGACATTTTCCTTAACCGGCTCGAGGTTGTCCAAACCGTTGAGGGCGGCGTTTTCCCGGGCCATCTCCAGGGCCGCGACGGAACTCTCCACCAGGGTGACGTGCTCGGCTAGGGGGGCCAGGTGCATGGCAAAGGCCCCCTGGTAGGAAAAGGCATCCAGCACCCGGCCCCGGGCGTAGCGGGCGGCGGCGGCCCGGTTTTCCCGCTGGTCCAGGAACAGCCCGGTCTTCTGCCCAGCCCCGGATATCCACCCAGAGGCGCACCCCGCCTTCCTGGACCGCCACCCGGGAGGGCAGTTCCCCGGTCACCGTTTTGACTTCCAGGGGCAGTTCCTCCAGCCGGCGGACTTCAGCATCGTGGCGCAGGGTAATGGACTGCGGATGCAGGTGGTGCTCCAGCAAATCGATGATTTCCGGCAAGCGCCGCGCCAGGCCCGGGTGATTGGCCTGCAGGACCAGATGGCCGGCGTAGGAGTCCGCCACCAGGGCCGGAAAGCCATCGGCCTCGGCGTAAATAAGCCGAAAGGCGTCGCTGTCCTGGACCACTCGCTGACGGTATTCCATGACCCGATTAAGGCGCCGCTCCCAAAAATCGCGGTCCACCGATTCCTCGCCTTCAGTGACGAACCTCAGGGCAATGCGGGAGGCGGCGCTGTAAAAGGCCTGACCCAGAAAACGGTCTCCAGGACCCAACACCGCGGCCAGTTCACCCGGCGGCAGCTTGACCTCGCCGACCAGGTCGTCCCGGTATAGCCAGGGGTGGCCGGTGCGCTGCCAGCGCATCCCTTTGCCGGTTATCCGCACCACCGGCAATTCTGATTTGCCTGTTGACCAATAATCCATACAGTTTCCTATTTTCTGTGTTCGGTAAAATCACCGAACTCGCAGGTTGGGGTTGGTTGAGGCAAGGCTAAACCATTGCCTGCCGGAAAATCGACGCTCTACGGGCGTTATATGCGGTCGGCCTTCAAAACCCTTGTCATTGCTGGGTTTGCTGACGGTGCCAGCGCTCTTTTTCCTGGAATTCCGCAAATCTCTTCCGAATGAAGCGGCCGGCGAATTCGGGATGGCCCAGGTAGGATGGCGCCAGGGCGAGCAGCCGAGCCTCGATTTCTTTCAAGGTGGCGGGATATTCGGCGGCGGCGATGAAGATGCGCTCATGTCGTTGAGAGAAAACGATCTCCGGTCCCAGGGCGCGGCTGATTTCCGCCTCCTGGCTCAAAAGGTCCGGGGGCAGGGTCGCAGCGCCCACGGGAATAGCGAGGCGGGCCTCCAGCACCACCAGCCAGCGGTCTCCGGCCATCGGCCGGGACAGGTCCCAAAATTCCAGGATTAACCCGTTATGCAGCGGGTGTCGGGAGAATATTTTTTCCGGTGTCATAGTCTCGATTCCATCTTCGGGTTATAGTATATCTACCTCAAAACGATGTTAAAACCAAGTAACCATAGGGAGGTCACATGCGCCGTCGGACCTGGTTGATCCTTCTCACCATCGTGGTTCTGGGCGGCGCTCTGGCCGGTGGGCTCTACTGGCATTGGGCTAATTCACCCCGGTACGCCTTGCAGCGCATGGCCCTGGCCCTCAAGACTAAAGATATGCCGCAATTCCAAAAGTATTTGGATTTAAAGGCTATTTTTAATAATTTCATCGATTGCGCCGGCCAAGACCTGGATGAACCAAAAGCCAAAAAAGATCAAAAAGAAGACGATTGGAGCCGGTTACACCGGCAACTGGGAAATAAATTCGCCCGGATGTTCTTACCCAAGCTTTTTGCAAGCTTTGAAAAAGACATCCGGGGGATGATGGAAAAGTACCTGCTAAATCTGGATAACACTCAAATCCTGGCCATCGCCGCGGCGGCGACGACGGCGCAGATCGAGGTTCAGGGTGAGGAGGCCGGGGTGACCCTGGTGGATCCCAAAAGCCATGAACCTTTCCACTTTCAGATGAGGCGGCAGCCTGAGACGGGTACCTGGCAAATTGTCTCGGTAAATTATCAGGATCTTAAAAAATTTTCCAAGCGTGAGTTTCAGGGGCACTAATCATAACGTCTGATAATATATATTATGTAAACTAACACATGTGGACCGAAGAAAAATGCCCGAAATGTGGTAATGTCCTCCAACGCCACCGTAATCCGGTGCCCACGGTGGACCTCATCATCGAAATCCCGGATCAGGGCCTGATTCTGATTCAACGAGTCAATCCACCGCTGGGCTGGGCCTTGCCCGGAGGTTACGTGGACTACGGCGAATCACTGGAAGATGCGGCCAGGCGGGAGGCCCGGGAAGAAACGAGTCTGGAAGTTGAGCTTCTGGGGCAATTCCACACTTATTCCGATCCGCGGCGGGATCCCAGACAACACAACATCAGCACCGTGTTTGTGGCCCAGGCGTCTGGGACACCCCGGGCCGCGGACGACGCCCGGAGCCTGGAGATTTTCCGTCCCGAAGACTTGCCGCAGTTGTTGGCCTTTGACCACGGGCAGATCCTGGCGGACTACCGCAAGGTCCGGGACCAGTGGCTCTCAAAACTTAATAAGACTTACTAGTAATGGTTTATAATCAGGCATTATTACAGGTATATCGGGGATTGAGCAACCTGGCCGGTCTGGTGGGCTGGCCCTGGTTTTATTGGCACCTCAAATCCCGGGGCCAGGGCGAAAGCTTTCGGCCCCGCTTGGGTTTAGAACTTCCGTCCGGGCCGCCGCCGGGGTATCCCCGGATCTGGTTGCATGGGGTCTCCGTGGGGGAAATCCTGGCGGCGGTGCCCCTGGCCCGGGAGCTCAAAAAACTGTTGCCCCAGGCAGGGCTAATAGTCACCACCGGCACCGAAACCGGCCAGGCCCTGGCCCGCAAGCATTTCGCTCCTCTGGGGGCGCTGGTTTGTTACTTTCCCCTGGATATTCCCTGGGCGGTGCGGCGTTACCTGGAGCGGCTGCGGCCTCATCTGGCCGTTACCCTGGAATCGGAAATCTGGCCTAATTTCTTGGAGTTAGCCCATCAGCGCCGGATCCTGCTGGTCCTGACCAACGCCCGGATCTCGGATCAAAGCTTCAGAAGATATCTGAGATATAGTTGGTATTCTAATAATATTATTAGTAAATATGATCTGGTTACCGCCGGTACTTCCCAAGATTATCAGCGCCTGCGAGAGTTGGGCCTGGACTCGGAGAGATTACATCTCACCGGCAACCTGAAATGCGACCGCCGGCTAAAGGCTCGGGATGAGGCCCGGGCCCGGGAATTTCAGCGGCTGCTGCAAGGCGCTGACGCGGCCTCTGTTGCGGCGGCGCCGGTCTTGCTGGCCGCCTCCACCCATGCGGGGGAGGAAGAGGTGGTGCTGGCCGCCTATGAGCAACTCCGGGGCCCCTACCCTGCTCTACTGCTGGTCCTGGCCCCCCGGCATCCCGAGCGCGCCGCGGCCCTGGGCGAATTGCTGACGAGCCGCGGCCTCCCCTATCATTTGTGGAGCGCGCTGAAAGCGGGCCAGGAGACCCGGCGCCATCCCGTGGTGCTGGTGGACACCATCGGCGACCTCTTCAGCCTCTACGGCGCCGCTGACCTGGCCTTCGTGGGCGGCAGCCTCATTCCCCACGGCGGCCAGAACCTCCTGGAGCCCGCCGCCTGGGGTTTATCTCCCCTCTATGGGCCGCACCTGGAAAACTTCCGCTGGGCCCAGGCCATCCTGGAGGAGGCCGGAGCCGGGATCACGGTTACCGACGCCGCCTCCCTGGCCGCCGCGGCCGCCAACTTGCTTCAGGACCCGGAGCGGCGCCGGGACCTGGGGGCTAAGGCCCAGGCGGCCTTGACCCCGCACCAGGGCGCGGCCCGCCGCCAGGCGGAGTTGATCGCCGAGCTTTGGCAAAAGCAAGGCGACAGATAATCAGAACAAAGCGAAAAATATATCACGCTAAGACGCGGAAAATAATATTTTGGAACAGTTGCCCCCGCGGTTCTTGGTGGCAAAGGCTGCGAAGCAGGTCCACCATACCCCCGACAAAACCCTTGCCCACCCCGAAATCGCCCTGCCACGGGCCTTAGATGCGGTTCCTTCTTTGGCGGGCTTCCTTTTTCCTCCGCAGTTCTATTTCAGTTCGTCAATGTGTCATAGATGTGCGCCTTCTCTTTGGGTCACGGGCCCCTACCCTGCCGGCGAAAATATTAGGCCGCACGCAGCTCCGGATATGATATATTTAACAAATAATTCAACGTTTCGAGGTCATTAATTTGAAGGCATTATTGGCGCTGGAAGACGGTTTGGTACTGCGGGGGCGGTCCTTTACCGGCGAGGGCGAATCCGCCGGCGAGGTGGTGTTCAACACCGCCATGACCGGCTATCAGGAGATCCTCACCGACCCCTCTTATAAGGGCCAGATCGTCACCATGACCTATCCCCTGATCGGCAACTACGGCATCAATCCCGAAGACATCGAATCCCGGGGGCTGCAGGTGGAGGGCTTCATTGTCAAGGAGTACCACCCCTACCCTTCCAACTGGCGGGCCCAGGGTAAGCTGGCCGATTACCTCAAGGCCGCGGGCAAGCTGGGGGTGGAGGGCTTCGACACCCGGGCCATCACCAAGAGATTGCGGGAGGTGGGGGCCATGCGGGGCCTCATTTCCACCGTGGACCTGGACCCGGAGTCCCTGGTGCGCCGGGCCCGGGAGCTCCCCAGCATGGAGGGCCAGGACCTGGTGCCCCTGGTCACCTGTAAACGCCCCTACTGGTGGCCGCAATTTCCGGCGGAAGGCAGGGGGACGCCGCGCACCGACACCGACCTTAATACCCTGTGGGCCGAGCGTTCCGGCAAGAAGGTGGTGCTCTACGACTACGGCGTAAAGTTTAATATAATCAGGAGCTTAATCGAACGCGGCCTTCACGTCCTGGTGGTCCCGGCCACCACCCCGGCGGCGGCGGTGCTCAGTCTCAAGCCCGACGGCATCATCCTCAGCAACGGCCCGGGCGACCCGGCCGCGGTCACCTATGCGGTGGACAACGTGCGCCAATGTCTGGGAGCCGCCCCCCTGTTCGGCATCTGCCTGGGGCACCAACTCCTGGGCCTGGCCCTGGGCGGCCGCACCTTCAAGCTCAAGTTCGGCCACCGGGGCGCCAACCAGCCGGTGAAGAATTTTGTCAGCGGCCGGGTGGAGATCACCTCCCAGAATCACGGCTTCGCGGTGGACCTGAAGTCCATCCCCGACGCCGCGGTGGAGCTGACCCACATCAACCTCAATGACAATACCCTGGAAGGACTGCGCCACCCGGGCCTCAAGGCCTTTTCGGTGCAATACCACCCGGAGGCCTCGCCGGGGCCCCATGACGCGGACTATTTGTTTGAAGAGTTCCTACAGATGGTAGAACATGCCTGAGAAGGTTCCGTAGGGGCGACCCGCTGGGTCGCCCTTTGTTACAAGTTCTTCAAGGGTCTACGGCTCGGATGCTCTTCTCCACCTCGATTTGCTGGAGTCCCGGAGATGAAAAAACCCTTAATCCTCATCTCTATCCTCATTGTAGTAGCCGGTCTTACTTGGGCCGGGATTTTCTACTATGAAAATCTGCGCGGCGCCGGCCCGGCCCTCAAGACCCCGCCCCAGGATATCGCCAAACTATTGCCGGCCGCGCCCCCGCCCTCCCCTACCCCGCCGCGGCCACTGGACGATCCCAGCGACGCCTCTGAAATTGCCGCCGGGCTTCGCCATCTCCATCTTCGCCAAAGGGTTGGAGGCGCCCCGGGTCCTGGCCCTGGACCCGGAAGGCACGCTGCTGGTGAGCATCCCGTCCCAGGGCCGGGTGGTGGCCCTGCCGGACCGGGGCGGCACAGGGGTGGCCGCTGAGGCGGTGACGGTGGTCAGTGGCCTCAAGTGGCCCCACGGCCTGGCCTTCGGCCCCGGGACCGAGCCGCAGCTCTACGTGGCCGAAACCACGGAAGTGGCGATGTATGACTATGACCCGCAAGACCCTCAAGGCCACTAATAAGCAGAAGATTATCGACCTGCCGCCGGGGGGGCGGCATTTCACCCGGACCCTGCACTTCATGTCGCCGCCACCCAGGCCGCGGCTGCTTGATCGCCGTGGGCTCCGACTGCGACGTCTGCGTCGAAAAGGATTGGCGTTACGCCAAGATCCTGGTGGCCGAGCCTGACGGCAGCTCGCTCAAGACCTTCGCTGCGGGCCTGCGCAACTCGGTGTTCCTGACGAGCCACCCCGTGACCGGGCACATCTGGGCCACGGAGATGGGCCGGGACTACCTGGGGGACGACCTGCCGCCGGATGAGATCAACCTCATCCTGGAAGGCCAGGATTACGGCTGGCCTTACTGCTACGGCAAACGGGTCCACGACGACAAGTTCGACCCCGAGGGCGAAAAGCGCGATTTCTGCAAAGAGACGGTGCCTTCCTACATCGACATTCCGGCTCATAGCGCCCCCCTGGGCCTGGCCTTCTTTCCCGAGGAGTGGCCCAAGGAGTTCCGCTATCATTTGCTGGTGGCCCTGCACGGCTCCTGGAACCGCAGCACGCCCACGGGCTACAAGGTGGTGCGCTACAAGCTGGACGAAGCCGGCAATGTCCTGGGGGAAGAGGACTTCATCACCGGCTGGCTGACGCCTCACGGCGCCCTGGGCCGCCCGGTGGATATCCTGATCACGGACGACGGCGTGATTTTTATCTCGGATGATAAGGCCGGGGTGATTTATCGGGTGGTTTATAACGGCACGAAAAAGTAAAGGGATTCTTCGCTCTGTTCGGAATGACAAATTAAAGCAGGCTTATCGGCATGAAGCACAGGCTGTAAGCCTGTGCCACTAAAGGAAAATGGTGGTCCGCGACCCAGGTTCTTGGGCCTGGCGCTGGGGAAGGTGACCAAACCCAACCGAAGGAGTCTTGGCAATGAAAGGCAAATACCTGTGGACCCTTTGTCGCACTGTTCCTCTTCAGTCTGTTCGTGGCCACCGGCGCCTACGCCGCGGCGGTGGGCCGCTTCACTTTGGTGGAAGGCCAGGTGGACGTGCTGAAGCACGGCCAGGTCCCGGCTGCCGCGGCCAAGATGGGCGACGGGGTGGAGCCCGGGGACGTGATCCGCACCAAGTCCCAGGCCAAGGCCCAGGTGAAATTCGTGGACGACTCCTTCGTCACCATGGCGCCGGAGAGCCGCATCGCCGTGGCGGACTTCACCTATGATGCCGCCAGCAGAGAACGCCATGCGGTGCTGCGCTTCTTCAAAGGGGTGATGCACACCCTGGTGACCCGCGTCGAGCAGGTGCAGCAGCCGGAATTCCTCATGGAGACCCACACCGCGGTGTTTGGAGTGCGCGGCACCGAAATATACACGGTCTTGCTGCCCAATGCCACCGGGGCGTACCTGATCAGCGGCCTCCTGGAGGGGCGCTCTAATAACCCGCAAATCCCGGAGACCGTCCTGCTGAACCCCATGGAGTTCACCTTGATTTCCCGGGGTCAGCCCCCCCGGCTGCCCAAAAAGATTACCCCGGCCATGCTGGAGATGCTGAAAACCCTGATGAACACCGGCCTTAAAGACACCGCCTTTCTGGGCGTCGGCGGCGGACCCAGCCTGGGGAGCGGGCCGCAAATCCCTGAAATGCTCGGATTCCCGGGGGGGCCGGATTACATGCAGCCGGTGATTCCGCCCAAACTGGTGCCGCAGGTCTTGGCCCCGACGGTCCAACCACAACAAGCGCCCGCACCCAGCCCGCCAGCCGGAAGATGATCGGCCCGACGGCTGGTTAGGGGGGCTGCAAGCCGGTTTATTCTATGGTATTATTTTCTGTCGGACCCGATGCGCCCCCGGAGTGAGACGCCGGGGGGTGGGAAGAAAAATCTGCTGGCCTAAAAGCTCCCAAAAGATTAAGATCTTTTAAGTAATCGCCTTCCAGGAGGAAGACGGGCCGCTAAAGAATGGGCGGCCAGTCATTTTCGCGTTGGTCTCCGGGAAAGGATGGTTGGGGGAAAAACTGCGTTTATATGACCAAAATAGAGGGAGACAGTTCGAGGGTACCAAACAGCCACAGCCGCAATTGGTTTGAACGAAACCCCAAGAAGACCATTATTTTTTTGGTGGGGTTCGTGGTTATTTTCCTGGATTTAATCTTAGCGCCATTTTTTGCAGAAAGAATCCCAAACATTAAAGATACCCACTACCATCATGGCTTTGAGGCCAATTATCGCGGCACAGTGACTTGGGGAACCAAGAACTATATATTCCAGACCAACTCATTGGGATTTAAAGACAGGAACAATCGAGCCGTTAAGCTCAAGAACAATAAGTATAGAATTATATTTATTGGTGACTCTTTTACAGAAGGGGTTGGATTTCCGTATGATGAAACGTTTGTTGGATTAATTGACCAACAATTAAATAACTCAGACTATGAGGTATTGAATGCCGGCGTATCATCATATTCTCCTAAATTATATTATCTCAAGATTAAATACTTGGTCGAAAATGTTGGCTTGAAATTTGATGAGTTATGCGTGTATTTCGATATCTCCGACGTTCAGGATGAAATCGAATATGAGAGTTTTCAACCATCCGACTCCTACATTTTATCGTTTTTAAACCGGCTGAACTTTTTGCTAAAAAGATATTCCTTTACCGGTAATGTGGCGATTAGAGAAATAATCAAAATAAAACGAGAATTGTTGTTGAAAAGTATTGGGACGGTATCTATTCCGAAACATAAAAATGCAGAAATAAAACAGGTTACCCCAAATGAAGTAATGTGGGAAAACCAGGATGATTATCTAAAATATCGAGGCGCGTGGACTTATGATGAAAATACCATGAAAAAATGGGGGAAAAAGGGTTGTTCTCTCGCCATTGATAATATGGATAAATTATACAGATTATGTCAACAACATAATATCAAGTTAACTATTGCGGTATATCCCTGGCCGAGTGAAATTCTCAGGAATAATTTTAATTCAATAAATATTTCATTATGGAAGGATTTTTGTCATAAGCGAGAAATTACATTTTTAAACTGCTATCCTTATTTTTTCACTGGGGACCAAGCCCAGAAGATCGTAGAAAAATATTATGTCCCAGGTGATATTCATTTTAATCTCGAAGGACATAAATTAATGGCCAAAGCCTGGTTAGACCACTTCGCTAAAAATAATTTCAGAAAAGTCGGCTGGCTGAAGAGAAGAGAGACCGGAGCAACGGCCGGTAAAGAGAAAGGATGCGACGCAGAGGCTGCTCACCAAAGCGGCTTCGGAGCAGAGCGATTTAAATATTATGCCGAAACGCACTGACCTCAAGAAAATCCTGATCATCGGCTCGGGGCCCATCATCATCAGCCAGGCCTGCGAGTTCGACTATTCCGGCACCCAGGCCTGCAAGGCCCTCCGCGAGGAGGGCTACGAGGTGGTGCTGATCAACTCCAACCCCGCCACCATCATGACCGACCCGGAGATGGCCGACCGCACCTACATCGAGCCCATCACCGCCGGAGATGGTCTGCCAGGTGATCGAGCGGGAGCGCCCCGACGCCATCCTCCCCACCCTGGGCGGCCAGACCGGCCTCAACTGCGCCATCGGCGTGGCCGAAACCGGCATCCTGGAGAGATTGGGGGTGGAGATGATCGGGGCTAACCCTCACGTCATCAAGAAGGCCGAAGACCGGGAACTCTTCCGGGACGCCATGGCCAACATCAACCTGCGGGTGCCCAAAAGCGCCATCGTCCGCACCCTGGATGAGGCCGTGGCCGCGGCGCCGGAGCTCGGTTACCCGGTCATCGTCCGCCCCAGCTTCACCTTAGGCGGCACCGGCGGCGGCATCGCCTATAACCTGGAAGATTTGAAGGTCATGGCCGCCGACGGCCTGGGCGCCAGCATGATCAGCGAGGTCATGCTGGAGGAGTCGGTCCTGGGCTGGAAGGAATTCGAGCTCGAAGTGATGCGGGACTTCCGGGACAACGTGGTGATCATCTGCTCCATCGAAAACCTGGACCCCATGGGGGTGCACACCGGCGACTCCATCACCGTGGCCCCGGCCCAGACCCTGACCGACCGGGAGTACCAGGCCATGCGGGACGCGGCCATCGCCATCATCCGGGAGATCGGGGTCGAGACCGGCGGCTCCAACATCCAGTTCGCCATCCACCCGCAAACCGGCGAGATGGTGGTCATCGAGATGAACCCCCGGGTGTCCCGCTCCTCGGCCCTGGCCTCCAAGGCCACCGGCTTCCCCATCGCCAAGATCGCCGCCAAGCTGGCGGTGGGCTTCACGTTGGATGAAATCCACAACGACATTACCCGGGAGACCTACGCCTCTTTTGAGCCCACCATCGACTATTGCGTGGTCAAGATTCCCCGCTGGACCTTCGAGAAATTTCCCGGGGCCGAGGATTTTCTTACCACCGCCATGAAGTCGGTGGGCGAAGTCATGGCCATCGGCCGCACCTTCAAGGAGGCCCTGCAGAAAGGCATCCGCTCGCTGGAGATCGGCCGCTTCGGCCTGGGCGGAGACGGCAAGGACCTGCCGGAGGTGGGCCCTGATGAGCTGCGGGCCAAACTGCGGGTCCCCAACTCCCAGCGGCTCTTCTACCTGCGCCAGGCCTTTCGGAATGGCTTGAGCGTCGACGAGGTCTATGAGCTCACTGCCATCGACCCCTGGTTCCTGCACCAGATTCAGGACCTGGTGGCCTTTACGGAGGAACTGGCGATCTTCGGCGAGCTGCTGCGCCAGGGGCGGGGGCAGGATCAGCTCGAAGAGACGCTGCGCCGGGCCAAGGAATACGGCTTCTCCGACGTGCAGTTGGGCCATCTCTGGGGCGGCGGCGAAGAGAAAATCGCCCAGATGCGGCGGGAATTGGGCGTCACCCCGGTCTACAAGCTGGTGGACACCTGCGCCGCCGAGTTCGAGGCCTACACCCCGTACTTCTATTCCACCTACGAATGGGAAGACGAGGCCCGCAAGACCGAGGGGCCCAAGGTCGCCATCCTGGGCGGCGGCCCCAACCGCATCGGCCAGGGCATCGAGTTCGACTACTGCTGCTGTCAGGCCTCCTTCGCCCTGAAGGAAATGGGGGTGGAGTCCATCATGGTCAACTCCAACCCCGAGACGGTCTCCACCGACTACGACACCTCGGACAAGCTCTATTTCGAGCCCCTGACCCGGGAGGACGTCCTCAACATCGTGGCCACGGAAAACCCCAAGGGCCTGATCCTGCAGTTCGGCGGCCAGACCCCCTTGAACCTGGCGGTGCCCCTGGGGAAGGCAGGGGTGCGGATTATGGGGACCTCGGCGACGGCCATCGACCGGGCCGAGGACCGCAAACTATTCAAGCAGATGCTGGCCAAACTGAATCTGAAGCAGCCACCCAACGACACCGCCACCACGGTGGCCCGGGCCCTGGAGATCGCCCATGAGATCACCTACCCGGTGTTGGTGCGGCCCTCCTACGTCCTGGGAGGCCGGGCCATGCAGATCGTGGCCGATGATGCCGGTCTGGTGAACTTCATGAATTGGGCCCTGGAGGCCTCGCCGGACCACCCCATCCTCATCGACAAGTTCCTGGAGGATGCCATCGAGGTGGACGTGGACGCCATCTGCGACGGCCGGCAAACCGTCATCGGCGGCATCATGGAGCACATCGAAGAGGCCGGCATCCATTCCGGGGATTCGGCCTGTGTGCTGCCGCCTTATTCGCTGTCCCGGGAGATTCAGGAAGAAATCAAAGCCCAGACCCGGGCCATGGCCGCGGAGTTGGGGGTTATCGGCCTGATCAATATCCAGTTCGCGGTTAAGAATAATGAAGTCTACGTCCTGGAGGTCAATCCCCGGGCCTCCCGCACCGTGCCCTTCGTCAGCAAGGCCACCGGGGTGTCGCTGGCCAAGCTGGCCACCAAGGTGATGCTGGGCCATAGCCTGGAAGAACTGGGCTTCACCAAGGAAATCGAGCCGCCCTACTTTGCCGTCAAGGAGTCGGTCTTCCCCTTCCGGCGCTTCCCCGGGGTGGACCCGCTGCTGGGCCCGGAGATGCGCTCCACCGGCGAAGTCATGGGGATCGACGAGGATTTCGGCTTCGCCTTTGCCAAGTCGCAGTTGGCCGCGGGCCAGGTGCTGCCCCTGGAGGGCGGGGTGCTGTTCAGCGTCAAGAAGGCCGACAAGGGCGCCACGCTGGAACTGGCCAAGGGCTTCCAGGCCCAGGGTTTCCGCCTCTATGCCACCGACGGCACCGCCGCCTACCTCGAGAAGCACGGCCTGCCGGTTACCAGGGTGCACAAGATCCGGGAGGGGCGGCCGCACATTATCGACCACATTAAGAACAACGAGATCCACCTGCTGGTCAACACCCCGGAGGGCCGCTACACCCCGGCCGACTCCTACTCCATCCGCCGGGCCGCCCTGGAATACAACATCCCCTACACCACCACCGTGGCCGCGGCCCGGGCCACCCTGGACGCCATCCGGGCCATGAAGCGGGGCAAACTGGAAGTGAAGAGCTTGCAGGAATACCACGCCATGGTGAAACAATCCGTGGCGAAATTAAGGGCCGTTAAAGGGTAAATACTTTAGGTGGCACAGGCTTTCCAGCCGGTGCCACCTATATTTTTTTTCAAATTGAGGTTTTGTAATTCCCCCCATGCCTGACGCCATCCACACTGAATTGAAGCTGCCCGCCGATCGCCCGCCTGCTGCGGCTGGTGCAGGATTATGTGCGCGGTCTGGCGGAGTTGGCCGGGCTGCCGGCGGAGGAAGCCCAGTCCCTGGCCCTGGGGATTGCGGAGGCCTGCCAGCATCGCCTCGAATGCGCCTTCGACGCCGATGACGCCGGAGCCTGTATGCTGGTGGGCGAACTGACTCCCACTGCCTTGAACCTCTCCCTCTGCGATCAGGGGCTCCCCACCGACGAAGGGCTGGAGGAGGCCGCAGCGCAGGCTGAGGCCGAAGCCGCTGGAACGGCGTGCGCCCACGGCTATGGCCTGGACCTGCTTAACCATTGCGCCGATGAGGTCCGCTGGCTCAACCACGGGTTGGAAGGCAACGAACTGCGCCTGACCAAATACCTGGCCGGGGTCTGCCGCCTGGAGGCGCCTTCGGTTCGGGCTGCCAACCACCAAAACGAGGCCTGCGTCCTTTCGGCCCGGGATTACACCATTCGCCTGCTGCGGCCCGGAGACGGCCCCCGGGTGGCCCAGTTGATGTACCGGGTCTACGGCTATTCCTACTCCAACGAAGATTTCTACTATCCCGCCCGGCTCGACCACGACCTGGAGACCGGCCGCCACGTGGGCGTGGTGGCCGTGGCCGGCGACGGCGAGATCGTGGGCCATGCCGGCATCGAGCGTCCGGACCTGGGGCCCCTGGCCGAATTGGGACAAATGGCGGTGGCCCCGGCCCATCGCCACCACGACTTGCATAAGCTCATGAGCGTCCGGCTCCATGAAGAAATCCAGCGGCTGGGTCTCATCGGCCTGTTTGGTGAAGCGGTCACCATCCACACCATCAGCCAGCAGGCCAGCGAAAGTCGCGGCTTGCGCGTCTCGGCCCTCAAGCTCCTGGATTGGCAGGCGCAATTTAAACGGGTCGAAGGCCTCCATCCCGGCCTGGCGCCGGAGAACGCTCCGGAGCGCGAGAGCATGGTTTTTTATTTCAAGTACCTGCAGCCGCAGGGTCCGGCGCGGGTCTGCGCCCCTTCCCGGCATCACCGCATGCTGACCCGGATTTACGAAAACCTGGCCCTGCCGCTGCGCTTCCTGGAACCCAGCGGCCCCACAGGCCGAGGCGAGGTGGCGGTACACTACGACAAGGCCGTTGGCGTCGGGTCCATCCAGGTCAACCGCATCGGCATCGACACCTTGCCGGAAATTTGCCAGGCGCGGCGCGATCTCTGCGAACTGGCCGGCGCCGCAGTGGTCGGCCTCGATTTGCCGCTGAGCCAGGGCGGCACTCCTTATCTTTGCGACATTGCCGAGGAAAACGGCTTCTTTTTTTCCGGGGTCCGGCCCCATTTCGCCCCCGACGGCGACTTCTTGCGGCTGCAATATCTCAATGCCGCCTTGGACCTGGAGCGCATCCGGCTCTTTGCGCCCTTCGCCCAGGAACTGCTGGCCTATATCCTGGAAGACCGGGAGCGGGTGCGGCAAATCCAGAGAACTTAAAGCGGCTGAACCAAGAATTATTATTCGACTTTAGGCGCGAAATATCTTAATCTAGAACATATATCGCCTAGATAACTTTACTTCGCTGGGGATATTGAGGTTATTTGCACAGGCTGGCAGCCTGTGCCGCTTTTTTTTTCGCAGGCTGAAGCCTGCGGCTACTAAACCCGCCAAAAATAAGGCCGCTGCGGCAAAGGGCAAGATTTTGAAGAGCGAAAACCGAAAATCCCCCCTAACCCCCCTTTTACCAAGGGGGGAACGGAAAACCGAAGACCCGGACGTCCGGCTGGATGGCGACGACAAGCCCAAAGAGCACTGCGGCATCTTCGGCATTTATGGGCATCCCGAGGCGGCCCGGCTGACCTATTTCGGGCTTTATGCCTTGCAGCACCGGGGCCAGGAGTCCTGCGGCATCGTCACCGGCGACGGCCAGCGGGTCAGCCAGCACCGGGGTCTGGGGCTGGTGCCCGAGGTCTTCAATAAGGACATCCTGGAGCGCCTGCCGGGGCACCTGGGCATCGGCCACGTGCGCTACTCCACCACCGGCTCCACGGTGCTGATCAACGCCCAGCCCTTCTTGGTGCAGCACGGCGGCCAGTCTATTGCCATCGCCCATAACGGCACCCTGACCAACGCCCGGGAGATTCGCTGCCGCCTGGAGGACGCCGGCTCCATCTTCCAGTCCACCATGGACACCGAGGTCATCGTCCACCTGATGGCCCGGCACCGGGGCGCCGACGTGGTGGAATCGCTGATCAACGCCCTGGAGCACGTCAAGGGCTCCTATTCGCTGGTGATTGCCACGGCGGACAAGGTCATCGCCGCCCGGGACCCCCACGGCTTCCGGCCTCTGTGTCTGGGGCAGTTAAACGGCTCCTGGTTGGCCACCTCGGAAACCTGCGCCCTGGACCTGGTGCAAGCCGACTACTGGCGGGAAGTGGAGCCCGGCGAGATCGTAGTCATGGACAAAAACGGCCTCCATTCCCACAAGCCTTTCGCCCCGGCGCCTCCGAAACATTGCATCTTCGAGTTTATCTACTTCGCCCGGCCGGACAGCCAGATCTTCGGCCAGAGCGTCTATCTGGTGCGCAAGCGCCTGGGCGCCGCCCTGGCCCGGGAGCATCCTACTCAAGGGCGACCTGGTGATGCCCTTCCCGGACTCCGGCACCTACGCCGCCCTGGGCTTCGCCGCGGCCACCGGCATCCCCTTTGAGATGGGGGTGATCCGCAACCATTACGTGGGCCGCACCTTCATTCAGCCCTCCCAGACCATGCGGGACTTTTCGGTGCGGGTCAAGCTCAATCCGGTGCGGGAGATCCTCAAAGGCCAGCGGGTCATCGTCATCGAAGACTCCATCATCCGGGGCACCACCACCCGCTCCCGGGTCAAGTCCCTGCGGGAGGCCGGCGCCACCGAGGTGAGCATGCTGGTGAGCTGTCCGCCCCACCGCTTCCCCTGCTTCTACGGCATCGACTTTTCCAGCAAGGGGGAGCTCATCGCCGCCCAGCAGGAGGTTGACCAGATTCGGGATTTCCTGGGCCTGGACTACCTCGGGTACTTGAGCCTGGACGGCATGGTGGCCGCCACCCAGATGGACCATGATAATTTTTGCCTCTCCTGCTTTTCCGGGGACTACCCCGTGCTCCTGGAGTCCGATTTCTCCAAGACCTGCTTCGAAGAGGACCTCTGCGCCCCGGGGCCCTTGGAAGGCCAGCCGGTGGTTTGTGAAAGGGAATAGCCCGCAGGGGCGGCTCGCGAGCCGCCCCTACACTCCATCGCCTTCCCCCTACCTTTGCTTGCATCTTCCTTGAAAAAACTGTAGTTATTCCCAGAATAATCCCATAAGCGGCGGCTCTATGTCTCATCATCTCATCGGCGTCATCTCCGACACCCACGGGTTACTGCGGCCCCAGGCGGTTAAGGCCCTGGGCGGCGTGGACCTCATCATCCACGCCGGAGACCTCGGCGGTCCGGAGGTGCTGGCGCGGCTTACGGCGATCGCCCCGGTCCAGGCGGTGCGGGGCAACGTCGATAAGGGCGATTGGGCCCGGCCACTGCCTACGGAACCGGGTCGTGGCAGTGGGCCAGGTGCAGCTCTATGTCTTGCACAACCTCTACGAACTGGATCTGGACCCCGGAGCGGCCGGCCTGGCCGCGGTGATTTACGGCCATTCCCACGAACCCTCCCAGGAGCGCCAAGACGGGGTCCTCTATTTGAACCCAGGCAGTGCCGGGCCGCGGCGTTTCTCTCTGCCGGTCAGCCTGGCCCTCCTCCAGGTGACGGGGGATTTGCTGAAGGTTGAATTCATCGAGCTGAAAATTTGATCCCTTAGGGCGAATCTTGGGTTCGCCCTCCTTCCTAGGGCTGGCGGCAACTTGGTCAAAGATATCGTGTGCCCCCCTACCCTGCTGCTCTTCAAGTTGCGTTCATAAAAGTAAATTATCCCCTGTAGGGGTGGACCTATGTGTCCGCCCTCAAAATAGGGCGCACACGCAGGTGCGCCCCTACGGGTAATGCTCCTGAAATTATGAAAGCCTGCCATTCGGTTTAACCGTTCTTCAAAAGAAAATGAGAAGGGTTATTAATAAGGCTCCCATTGCATTCCGGGCATAATTCAAGGAGGGGCGCAAAATGCAAATGAGCGAAAATGGACAGAAAAAGTTGGCCGATTGGGAAGGCTTCAAGCTCCGGGCCTATCATGACGCGGCCGGCAAGCTCACCATCGGCGTCGGCCATCTGCTGACCCGAAGCGAGCTGTCTTCGGGGAAGATCTGGATTCAGGGGGAGGCGGTGCGATATGCCGCCGGCCTGAGCGACCGGCAGGTGTTAGCCCTGCTGGGCCAGGACTTGAAAGGGGCGGAAAACGCCGTCAATGAGGGCGTTGAGGTTGAGTTGCAGCAGAACCAGTTTGATACCCTGGTTTCCTTTTGCTTTAACGTGGGGGCCACGGCCTTCAAAAACAGCACCCTCTTGAGACGGCTCAATCAAGGCGGCTATGACGAAGTGCCAGCCCAGTTGCGCCGCTGGGTCCATTGCGACGGTGCGGTGGAGGCGGGGTTGGTCAACCGTCGGGAACATGAGATTGTCCTGTGGAATGCCTGAGCTGACCAGCCCTGTGCGGCACTTTCCCGTAAAATTTCCTCTGGCCAGCAGCGGCGGCGAGCGGTGGCGGTGGAAGACCAAGGCGCTGAATCCCCCCGAACGAAGCCCGGCGGCACTTGCACTTTGGTGGTAGATTTAGTAGGGTTTACCAGATTGCCGGAACTCCATTTAAGAGAGTTCAATCTCGTAACCCGGGGGATCCCTGATGATAAAAATGAAATCTCTGCTACTTCTGCTCATTCTGGTCCTGGCGGCGGCGTGCACGGAGCAAAAAGCGACCCAGACGGGGGCGCCGATGACCGACAACGAAGAAAATCGTCTGATCGCGGCCAAAGAATACCTGAAGATCGCCCCGGCCCAAGACCTGCTGAAAGAGATGACCACCTCGTTTGCGGGTAAGCTGCCGGATCAGGTTCAGAAGAAATTTAACGAAGTTATGGCCAGCAAGGACTTGCAGGATAGCACGTATCAGATTACCTTGAAGGCCCTGGTGAAACAATTTACCGTCAATGAATTAAAGGCCATGACCGCGTTTTACAGCACACCTGAGGGCAAATCAATCCGCCAGAAAATGGGGGCTTATATGTCCGAGGTCATGCCGCAGGTCTATAAGGAAGTTGCCACGGCCATGAAGGCGGCGGAACCCCAGGCGGCTCCAGAATCCAAAGCGGCGCCGGCGCCTCATCCGACTCCAGGGCCGCAGGCGGCTCCAGGACCGCAGGCAGCACCTCAGCCCAAGGCAACTCCAGTACCCCAGGCGGCTCCTGAGACCAAGGCGCAGCCTGCACCACCAAGTCCCAAACCCGGAACGCCGGCCCCCAGATAAGAGCGGGCCTGTTTCCTTAGAGAAAATGAAAGAGGCAGGGGACGACCCCTGCCTCTTTTTGGTCTGGCTTCATAATAATTTGGGGTCCTTTAATTCAACCGCCCAGGTAGCCCCCGGCAATGTGGGAGGCGTCCCACCAGTCGATCTTTTCCACCAGCCGCTCTTTCAGTTCTTCGATCTCCATCTTGGCCTTGCTCCAGTCGGCCGGACATTCCTGCATGAGCCGGTCGATTCTCCGGCTCAGATCACCAATCAGGATCTGGAGTTCGTCGGTCTGGAATCTGATCTTGGCCCTTTCTTCCCGGGGCATCCGCTCGATGACCCGGAGGATGTCGTAAACCTTTGCCTTCATCCCGGTCAGCTCCGCATACATGGAGTCGCAGTACTCTCTGATTTCCATGGCGCCAGCCCCTTTGTTCCCTTGTGATAGATTAAATTTAGCCATAAACCATGACGTTGTCAATGCTTGTAAGCCTGGCAAGGACTCAAGCGCTTGCCATCACACTTAAAAACCGATAGTATGCAACTCATGACTCCTAAACGTCCGGTCTATCCCTTCGCCGCCCTGGTGGGGCAGGAGCGCCTCAAAAAGGCCCTGATCCTCAATGCCGTCAATCCCTTGATCGGCGGGGTGTTGATCCGCGGCGAGAAGGGCACGGCCAAGTCCACCGCGGCCCGGGGCCTGGCGGAGTTGCTGCCTCCCATCCCCATGGTGGCGGGTTGCCCGTATCACTGCGATCCCGAGAAGCTCGAGCTGATGTGCGACGCCTGCCGCCGGCGCCAGGCCCAGGGCGAGGTGCTGCCCCGGCGCGACCGGCCCATGCCGGTGGTGGACCTGCCCTTGGGGACCACCGAGGACCGGTTGCTGGGCACCATCGATATCGAACGCGCCATCAAGAGCGGCGAGAAGCATTTCGAGCCGGGCCTGCTGGCCGCGGCCAACCAGGGAATCTTATACGTCGATGAGGTGAATCTCCTGGACGACCATCTGGTGGACGTGCTCCTGGACGCTGCGGCCATGGGGGTCAACGTGGTGGAGCGGGAGGGGATTTCGTTCATCCACCCGGCCCGCTTCATCCTGGTGGGCACCATGAATCCGGAGGAAGGGGAACTGCGGCCCCAGCTGTTGGACCGTTTCGGCCTGTGCGTCGAGGTAACGGGGCTGCACAATCTCCAGGCCCGCATGGACGTGGTGGCCCGCCGGTTGGACTTCGAGGCGGACCCGAGAAAGTTCGCGGCCGGCTGGCTCGGCGAGCAGGAAGCGCTGCGCGCCGCGATCCTCACCGCCCGGGAGCTGCTCCCCCGGGTAGGCTATGGCGCCGACATCCTGCGACTCATCACCGCCATTTGCCTGGACCAAGGGGTGGACGGCCATCGGGCCGACATCTACATGCTCAAGGTCGCCCGGACCTTAGCGGCCTACCGGGGCCGATTGGCAGTGGCGGACCCCGATGTGCGAGAGGCGGCGGAGCTGGTGCTGCCCCACCGGCTGCGGCGCCAGCCCTTCAGCGACTCCGAGATGGATACGAATAAGCTGGAGGAGACCTTTCGGAAGCATCAAGAGGAGATGGAGCAGCGCCGCCTGGCGCAGCCCCAGCCGGAGCCCGGCGCCGCGGCCGGCGACCCGGATGAGGTACAGCTCATCGGCGAGGTGACGGTGGCGCCGGGGGCTCCTTTTCCGGTGAAGCCCCTGGAGCTGGCCCCGGAACGCAAGATCCAAAAGGCGCCGGGCCACCGCACTCGGGCTCAGAGTGATGACCGCCGCGGACGCTACGTGCGCCCCTCCCTGCACCAGAGCGGGCCGCCGGATCTGGCTCTCGACGCCACCATCCGGGCCGCGGCGCCGTTTCAAATGGTGCGGGAGAAAGGCAACCTGGCCCTGGCCATCTGTGAGCCGGATTGGCGCTACAAGGTGCGGGAGCGCCGCATCGGCCGCCATATCCTCTTCGTGGTGGACGCCTCCGGCTCCATGGGCGCCGACGTGCGTCTGGCGGAGACCAAGGCGGCGATCCTGTCGCTCCTCATCGACGCCTATCAAAGGCGGGAGCGGGTAGGACTCATCATCTTCCGGGGCCGGGAGGCCCGGCTGACCCTGCCCTTTACCCACAGCGTGGAGATGGCCCAGCGGCATCTGACGCTGCTGCCCACCGGCGGCAAAACCCCGCTGCCCCACGCCCTGAAGCTGGCCCTGGAGGTGCTCAAGCAGGAGAAGGTCCGGCATCCGCAGGACGTTTTTCTGCTGGTGCTCGTCACCGACGGCCGGGCCAACATCAGCCTGGGGGCCCGGCGCCCCATGGCCGAAGTGAAAGAGTTGTCGGCGCAGATCAAAACCTTGGGGGTCAATTCCCTGATCCTGGACACCGAAGCCTTCGCCCCCTGCCTGGACCTGGGGTGCCTCCCGGAGCTGAGCCGTATTATGGGCGGCAGCTACCACTCCCTCACCAGCATCCGGGCCCCGGAAATGGTGGCTCGGGTGGAGGCCGCGTTAAGGTGATTTTCTGAACGCCGGGATTACCTGCTGAAACGCCCGGCCCTCCCCTGCCACCCCCTGAAGAAAGCATCAACCCAAGGCGGTTCACTTAAGCATTAGGGATTTCTCTTTGGTGTCGGGGCTGGGTCTTCCCGGCCGATTAACCACCCTCTCAAACAAAGGCGGGAAGACCCCGCCCCTATAGAGTTCTGAAATGAACAGCATGGTATTTAGGCCTCCGATTTATCTACAAACTAACTTGACATTTGTTCAATACCCTTTTAGTATCCAAGTGGGGTAAAATATCGAAGCGCGAGGTGCGCCCCATTATTATAATATATTAATTAATTAAGGTAGTTATGCCCTGGCGAATTGGAATCATGGCGGCGCTCCTGGCCTGGCTGTTGTTAGCCAGCTCTGCCGGCGCGGCCATCCAGCGCCATACCGACAGCCGGGGTGTCATCCACATCAGCAACGGTCCGGTTAAGGCGGCGCCGGGCCACCAGGGGGATCTGGCTGAGAACCCCGGCCCCGAAATGGCAAGCCTGCCTGCGCCGGCGCCTCCTCCGGCCAGAACGGAAGCACAGGCACCGCGGCCGGCGGACTCCGCCAACCCCCACGCTCCTGCGACTTCCCCGCCAGCCGATGGTCAGAAGGATAACGGTGAAAAGTTGCAACCGGCCCAAGATGCTGCCGACCAGGTCGGTCAGGCCCCCGCGGCTGTTGCCAGCAACCCGCCAGTCCCTGGAATTATCGGCATGTTCGCGGCCGCGGCCACTGCCGCCGCCAAGTCCGCGGCCCCTGCTGCGGCCGAACCCGCGGCTACTGCCGCCGCCGAAAGTACTAGTCGAGTCCGGACCCGACCCTCTGAAAAAAGTGTCCTATGAGGCGGCCGAGGCCGAGACCTCCCCGGGGCCGGCGCCGCAGCCGGCCGCCCCCAAAGCCGCGGAAATGGTCACGGCGGGAGGCATCCAGCGCTATCGGGACGCCCGGGGAGTCTGCCACATCTCCAACGTGTCGCCGGCAGCTGCAGGCGCCGGCCCGGGCTGGCTGGAGGCTGCCAAACCCTCCGGTGCGGAAAGGGCAACCCCTGAGAAACCGACTCGGGTGGCGGCGGCGGCGGCAGGTCTGCCTTTGCAAAAGGTGTCCTGGAACCCGGATGATCCATTAATAACACTGCCGACGACGAAGACCAAGGTCAGGACAGCCACCCCCGAGGCCGCGAATGTTATCCGACACTACCGCGACAGCAAGGGCGTGATCCACATCGACAATGTGGAGCCGGCTGCGGAAGCCCCCGTGCCGACCTTGCAGGCACGGGCCAGGCCGGAGGAAGAAGCCGCTCCCTCGGCAAGGCGCCGGCCCCCATCCCCGGTAGAGGGGAGTGCTCCATTGGCCCTGAAACGAGTGGCCTGGTCCGGAGAAGAAGGATTGAAGCTGCTGAAGCCAGCGAAGGCCGGGGCTTCTCCCGGCGCGGCCATCACCACCGAGGGCGGCATCAAGCGCTGGCGGGACAAGAAGGGGGTCTGGCACATCGAGACGGTGGAGTATCCCCTGCCTGCAGGGGTGGTACTGCCGCCGCGCCAGCCCGGCTTTAATCTCTCAACGCAGACCGCCACTGCTGCGGCGCCTGTCGGTTCCCTCGGGGCCACGGCCGGAGCCAGCCCGGTCCCCTCGTTGGCTCCCGACGCACCGCGGGTCCCCACCATCACCGCCTTCCGGGACGCACGAGGACGCCTGAAGATTACCAATGATGCCCCAGTTAATTTGGCAAAACCGCCGCCGGGCGGGGCGGCTCCCGCGCCCGCAGAGTTGGAGCCACTCATTCTCGAGGCCGCCCAAGTCCACCGGTTACCGGCTACCCTCATCCGGGCGGTGATCAAGACGGAATCGAATTTTTGTTCCTGGGCCGTGTCCCCCAAGGGGGCCATGGGTCTGATGCAGCTCATGCCCGGGACCGCCGCGTTGTTGGGGGTGGCCGAGCCCTTCAACCCCCGGGAAAATATCCACGGCGGCTGTCGCTATCTGCGGGATCTCATCAATCTTTTTGGGGGCAACGTGCCTCTGGCCCTGGCGGCCTATAATGCCGGCTACCAGCGGGTCATCAATTGCGGCTTCCAGGTGCCGCCCATCAAAGAGACCCAGAACTTCGTCACCCAGGTGATGGGGCGTTATGTGGCGGAAGAGCACCGGGCCGGTCAGCCCTGGACATAAGGGGAGAGGCGCGCCCTGGCAGCTTAAAGGCATATCATATTGATATTACTGTTCATTAATCTTAGAGACTCTCTTCAGCATTTACCGATGCTAAGATTTCTGCTGCATCTCTGCCGTTGACTTTTTCCCCGCCTTGAGCTACAGCCTTGATTAGCGGGCTGGGCCCAGCGACACATTTGGTCATACCGCGCATTTCTTGATTTGCCTGAAGAGCTGAAAGCTGAAGGCTATTTTATAATGGGAGGTGCCATGCCGGAAGCAGCAAAGGAAACCTGGATTACGTGGGTGGCCCTGACCGCCACGGTGCTGGCGGTCCTGGCGGCCATCGCCGCGTTAAGAGCCACCAGCTACTCCACCAAGGTCCAACTGGCCACCACCAGAGAGGCGAACCAGTGGGCCTATTACCAGGCCAAAAGCATCAAAGAACACAGTTATGCCTTAAACCGGGACATTCTGGCGGCGGTGCGGCTGCAAGAGACCAAAAACCCCAAGGCTGCAGAAGTTCCTGACGGACAAGATCAAGGAATATGAGGGTGAAGTGGCCCGCTATGATAAGGAAAAGGGGCAGATAAAGAAGGGCGCCGAAGACATCCAAAAGGAGCAGGAGGTCTACAAGCAGAAGAACGGCAACTTTGCCGTGGCGGTGATGCTGCTGCAGATCGCCATCATGTGCTCGGCGGTGGGGGCGCTGATTAAAAAGAAGATCATGTGGCTGCTGGGCCTGATCCTGGGGGGCTGGGGGTTATATTACTTCGTTTTTGGGTTTCTCCGGTGAGAAATTCTTCGTTGGGTCTCGGGCTTCAGGCTGGGCGGACACACAGGTCCGCCCCTACCCTCCCCTTCTGGCCTTTCATTAACCTCAGTGCCCGAAGAACGGCAGGCGCACGATCATCAGAAAACCGTTGGCGGCCAACAGCGCCCCCAGGGTGGCGGAGACCAAGGAGAAGCCGAACATCAACCGGGAATGGGCCAGGATGGCGATGGACGACATGACGATGGCGATCTGCAGCAACACCTCGGCGTAATCGAAGTACGGGTCCTTGCCGCGGTTTAGATCCCGCTCGTGTTCCAGGTGCTTGGCTTCCTTTTCAATATCCTTCTTTTCGACATTGTAGCGCTTTTCTTCCTCGGTCGTCTTCTGCAGCAGTTCTTGGTAACGCTTCTTGATCTCCGGCTTGAGGGACTCCTTTTCCAGCAGGTCCAGTTCCAGCCGCTGCTTTTGGCCCCGGTAGAAATGCTCCCGGATGTTCTTGGCCTGGTAGAAGGCCCACTGATCCGAGGCCTGCTGCTGGGCCAGGAGCATCTCCTTCATGGCGTTGTTGCCCCCGAGGGAGGTGATGGCCAGGAGCACCGCAAAGATGGCGGTGGTGAGGGCCACGTGCCGGGTAAAGGCCTTTCCTTTGATCTCTTCCAGTTCTTCCGGGTTGGGGAGTTCCACCTCAGACATGGCAACAGTCCTCTCTCAGTTCGGTCACTTGACGTAGATTTTCATCTCCGGGGCCAGGGCCCCGTCCAATCCCACTTCGTTGCCCCATTGGTCATAGGGCTTTTGCCCGGCCTTGAGGCGGTCCAGCAAGCCGGCGTTGATGAGGGCATGACGCACCGTCATGCCGGGGAGCACCTCCACCGCCTGCTGATTCACATAGACTCGCATTTAATCCAGGGCCTTGATCCGGCCCTCGACCTGGGGCGAGATCGTCTTTTTGCTCTTGATGTAGTCAATCACCAGGTCCCGGAGCCAGGCGCCGGGGTTGATGTAGGCCAGATTTTTGCTGGTGAGGGCGCCGCCCTGCTTCCGGTAGCCTGAGCCTGCCTTGAGGGCTGCGCCGAAGGCCCGGTAGCCGTCGCCCCCGACAGCCAGGAAGTCATTGGTAGCCACGACGTATTCCTGGCCGGGGTCCAGCGGCTTGCCGTTGACGGTGATGTCCTTGACCCTTTGGCCCACCGGGGCGGTGCGGCTAAAGGTGAAGGTGAGGCCCGAGACCTGGGGGAACCGTCCCGGCCTTTTTTTCCAGGCCGGAGACCCCATGTTCCAGGACCTCCCGCAATTGCTTCCCGGTCAGGCGGATGGCCACCAGGTAGTTGTCGAAGGGCAGCGCCGCATAAACCTCCTTGGCCTTGATCGGCCCCTGGTGGATGCCGGCGCGGATGCTGCCGCCGTTGATGAGGGCGGCGTCGGCCCCGGTTGCGGCTCGCATGACGTCGGCCACCAGATCGCCCAGGTTGGTCTCCTTCAGGCGCGTCTGCTCGCCGTCCAGGTCCACTGCGGTTTCCCCCACGTTCCGATCCAGCCGGGCGTCCACCTCTTGGGAATATTGGCGGACAATTTGCTGGACCTCTTTATCGGCGCCGCCGAGGCTGGGTTTAATCTCCTCCAGGTGACCTTCGAACTTGACGATTTTACCGTCCTTGAGGTCCAGGTCCAGGACCCCCAGGGCCTTGGCATGTTCCCAGGCCTGGCCGATAATGGTGTGGTTCACCAACACCGGGGCCTCCAGTTTGGTGTGGGAATGGCCCCCGATGATGACGTCAATGCCTGGAACCTTCTGGGCCAGGGCGCGGTCTTCGGCGTAGCCGATATGGGACAGGACCACCACCAGGTCGGCCTGGCCCCGCAATTCTTTCAGACAGCTGGGCCACGGCGGCGTCAGGCGGAGAGAATTTCAGGCCGACCACGTTGCGGGGGTGCGTGGAGGTGGGGGTGTCAGCCGTGACCACCCCGATGATGGCCACCCTGACTCCTTGGACATCCTTGATTACATAAGGCTTAAGCAGGGGCAGGCCCCGGACGTTGGCGCCCAGGAGCGGAAACCGGGCTTCCTTGAGCCGTTGTTGCAGGACCTGCTGGCCGTAATCGAACTCATGGTTGCCCACCACCATGGCGTCAAATCTCATGGCGTTCATCAGCTCAATGGACGATTTGCCCTGAAACAGGTTGGCCCAGTTATTTCCCTGGATCATGTCGCCGGCCGCCAGCAGCAGGGTGGGCCGCCCAGTCCTGAGGCGATCCACCGCCCCCGCCAGGTAGGCGGCGCCACCCAGGAGTTCGGTGGATCCCAGGGGTTGATAAGGCTCGGCAAAGCCGTGAAAATCATTGACATACAGGAGGCGCAGGCCGGCTTCCCGGGCTCCGGCGGGCGCGGCCAGAAAAATTATCAGAACCAGGCAATAGAGGCTCAGGCGCAGGTTTTTCATCAATTATTCTCGAACGTCTCGGTTAATTTATCGGCAAAATGGCTTGCAGGTCAAGGCCCGGATAGCATGTCGGCGAGCCTGGGGTTTTCGGGAAAAAAGCTCTGGGAACAGATATTGTCTGGAAAAGGGTAATTGCAGGAACTCGCAATGCGGGAATAAAAGTACCAAGCAATTTTGATTTTCGCCGGGATGATCTTACTTTGAGCAGCCGCAGCGGCGACCGGGCCGGATACAGAGAGGTGCTGTCCGTATTGCCGATCTCCAAGGTGGGCGAGATAATTGAGAGCTATGCCAATCCAGCGCGAGGGAGGACAACCATGCCGGAAACCAGAATGATCCGCCAAGTTTTAAAGGCCAAGCCCACCATCGAAGGAGCCGGGGTCCACCTCAACCGGGTCTTTGGCTACAGCCAGGTGCCGAAGTTTGATCCGTTTCTGTTACTGGACGATTTTCGCGCCGATATTCCGGAGCACTATCTCAAGGGGTTTCCCTGGCACCCGCACCGGGGGATCGAAACCATCACCTATGTCACCCGGGGAGACGTGGAACACGGCGACAGTCTGGGGAACAAGGGGGTTATCTCCGCCGGCGACGTGCAGTGGATGACCGCCGGCAGCGGCATCATCCACCAGGAGATGCCCCAAGGGGACCCGGACGGCCGGATGTACGGTTTTCAACTTTGGGCCAATCTTCCCAAATCCCACAAGATGATGGAGCCCCGCTACCGGGAAGTAAAGGACCGGCAAATCCCGACCGTGGTTCTGAAGGACGGAACCAGGATCAGAATCATCTGCGGCCGGGTCCAGGACCAGCAAGGGCCGGTACGGGACATCGTCACCGACCCGGAATACCTCGAGGTCTCGATGCCGGCAGGGTCGGAATTCCGGCATCCCACCAGGCGCGGCCACACCGTGTTCGCCTATGTCATCGAGGGCCGGGGGTACTTTTGCCGGGAGAAGAACCCGTTTTCGTACGAAGTCCAGGGAGTCAATTATTTCGATATGCAGCGGGAGCCCTTCGTCAGCAACGGCATGCTCGTGCTTTTTGAGGATGGCGATGAAGTAATGGCCGCCACCGAAGACGAGGCGGTCAGGTTTCTGCTCATCTCGGGCCGGCCCCTCGGCGAGCCGGTGGCCTGGTACGGCCCGATCGTGATGAACACGGAGGAAGAACTGCGCCTGGCCTTTGAAGAATACCAAAACGGCACCTTTATCAAGCACCGCCGGGGTTAGCTGAAAAGGTTAAGGTTGCAACTATCGGTGCCGTCGGTTATTCGGATTCCTCTTTTCCGGCTAAACGATGTTGGTCATAAAGGGCCAGATATTCCTTGAGCATCTCCGGGATGGGCAGATTATAGGGGCAGCGGTCGACGCATTCGCCGCACTCTTCGCACTGGCGCACCGTCTCCATGAATTTGGCCGAGAAGCCGGCGGCCTTGGCCGGCCCCATGCGGTGGGCGACGATGCCGTACAGCATGGCCGGGGTGATGATGACCCCCTGGGGGCAGGGCTGGCAGTATTCGCAGCGCCGGCAGAACCGATCTCCCAGCTCCACCCGGTAGCGCTCCATGGCGGCCAGGTCTTCTGCGGTGACCTGATTATCCGTCTGATAGAGGTCTATCACCTCGTCGACGCCGGCCACCGAGTCGAAACCGGCCAGGGGGATGACGTCGGGAAACTGGCGCAGATATTTGAAGGCCACCTGGGCATTGTCCACCTGGCCGCCGCAGAAACGGTTTCATGGCCAACAGTCCCAGGCCCCGCTCCCGGGCCAGGGGATGGAGATCGCTCCCCGCCGCGGTCTCGATGAAGTTGAACGGGAATTGCACCACGCTGAACAGGTCGGTCTTGACCAGCCTGACGGCCATCTCCAGGTTATGGGAGGTAACCCCGAGATGCCTGATCTTCCCGGCTTCCCGAGCCCGGAGCACCACTTCCAAAGGCCCATCCGGTGCGGTCAGGGCCTGATAATCAGCCTCCTGGGAGACCTGGTGAAATTGATACAGGTCCAGATAATCGGTCTTTAGCAGCCGCAGACTCTGATCGAGATCGTCTTCCAGCCCCCGGCGATCGCGCTTCATGCTCTTGGTTGCCAGGACCAGCTGCTGCCGCAAGCCCTGAAAGGCCCGGCCGATCTTCTCTTCGCTGTCCAGGTAGACGTTGGCCGTGTCGAACAGGGTGATGCCGCGCTCCTGGGCCCGCCGCAGCACCAGGATGGCTTCGTCCATGGACAGGCGAATGATGGGAATACAGCCAAAGCCGACTTCGGAGACCTCCAGTCCCGTTTTCCCCAGGATACGATAGCGCATGACGCCGCTCCTTCGAGCCTTGGATTATGGCCTGCCTTCGGCAGGTTAGCTTCTTACTGATATCATACATTAACGGCCCTGTCTTTCAATTGCCCCGGGGCCGGAAAGGCGGCGGTTTTTTATTGAGGGTGGAAATCATCTATGTTATGCATCCGAAAGGAGTCAAAGGCTTATTTTATAGCAGCTTCCCTGGCGGGGGTCGGGGATGAAAATAACCAAAAATCTCGGGGAAGACATGACAACGTGGTTCAAGGTTTTTCCGCTCTTTTTTTTCTTGCTGCTGGGTTATGGCTGCGTTGCCACCGGCAGCCAGGAGATTAACGCAGCCGGACGCACCGCCGGGATTGAGGCGGGTAAATCCACCCAGGCCGAGGTCAGCGCCCTGCTGGGATTCCCCGCCATCGTCACTTACGGCGAGAAGGGGCAGGAGACCTGGAATTATTACTATGTGACGGAATATCCCACGGCCACCGATTTCATTCCCGTGGTGGACGGCTTGGCGTGGCAGGTTTTCAGCAGAACACCAAGGTACTGACGCTTACTTTTGATCGGCAAGGCGTGGCCCGGAATCTCCAGCGGAGCCAGGTGACCGGCAACCCGGAGGTTTATCCTTATTAAGGCCTCAGCTTTGGAAAAATCCCGCCCAAACCCTGCCCGCAGTGAGTTTGCCGCCCAAGCGCTTCCGGACGGCGTGCCGTCATCAATCTAAACAAGATTCTTTCCATGTATAAAAAATTGAGGTAAGATAATGCAACCGGAAACATTTCCTTATCATTGCACCTGAAAGAGCCGATCTGAGCAAGGTGGCACATGAACAAACCAGGACCGACTAAGGCAGAATTGCTTCGCCGGGTTAGCGATCTGGAGCAGCGCCTCCAGGAAGCGGAGTCCACCATAGAGGCCCTACGGCACGCCGCCGCCGCCGGAGTGCCGCGAGCTGCCTCCGTCCGGGAGATGGCCGGCAATCTCACCGCCTCCCAGCAGGCCCAGGAGCCTAGCGGGCAACTGGTGGAAGAACTGGGCACGGCCAACGAAGAGTTGCAGGTGCAGGCCGAAGAACTTCAAGTGCAGGCTGAAGAACTTCGGGTCCAAGCCGAAGAACTGTTGACGCAAAACGAGGAACTGGAGCGCCTGTCCCAGGATTTGGAAACCGAGCGGGCCCTGTTGCGCACGGTGCTGGAGCAGATGCCCGGCGGGGTAATCGTTGCCGAGGCCCCCTCCGGCAAATTCCTTCTGGCCAATCAGCAGTTGGCAGCCATACTGGGCCGCCCGGTGCCATTGGCCGATGGCCTGGAAAATTATGCCCATTTCCACGGCCTCCATCCGGATGGCCGGCCTTACGAGCCCCAGGATTATCCCCTGGCCCGTTGTCTATCGAGGGGGGAGAGAATTCTTCGAGGAAGAGGTCAGTATTATCCGGGGCGACGGCTCCCGGGGAGTAATCCAGGTGAGCGCCGCACCGGTGCGCAACGCCAACGGGGAGATCATCGCCGCGGTTGCCACTTATAGCGACATTACGGCCCGCAAACAGCGGGAGCGGGAAATCCTGCGCCAGGCCTCGTTTCCCCAAGTGAATCCCAGCCCGGTCCTGGAAGCGGACACCGCCGGACGAATTACCTATTCTAATCAGGCGGCCCGCGAGACCATTGAGAAACTCGGCGGGGCCGCGGTTATCAGCGATTTCCTGCCCGGCGATTTTGACGAAATTGTGGCTACTGCCAGAATGACGGGAGAAAAGGACTTCCGGCGTGAGGTGCAGGTCGCGGACGCCTATTTTCTCGTGACCGTTTCTTACTCGAAATGTTCAACACGGTGCGCCTCTACGCCATTGATATCACCCAGCGCAAGCGCGCCGAAGAAGCCTTGATGCGCGCCAAGCAGGAATGGGAACGCACCTTCGACGCGGTGCCGGACCTGATTGCCATTTTGGACAATGACCACCGTATCCTCCGGGGCAACCGGGCCATGGCCCAGGCCCTGGGGATGGAGCCTCAGGACCTGGTGGGTAAATTCTGCTACGAACAGATGCATCGGACCGCCTGTCCGCCGGACATCTGCCCTCACAGCCGGCTGCTCCAGGACGGCCAGGGGCATGCCGCCGAACTCCGGGAGTTGGGTCTGGACTTGCTGGTGACCGTATCACCTATCCTGGACGACCAGGGCAGGCTTCTGGGCAGCGTCCATGTGGCCCGGGACATCACGGAGCACAAGCGGGCCGAAGCAGCCTTGCATCAGGCTCACCACGAGTTGGAGCGCCGCGTGGCGGAGCGCACCGCCGAGTTGCAGCAGACGGTGGCGCAACTGCAAGAGGAAGTGGCGGAGCGCCTGGCGGCGGAAAAGGCCCTGCAGGCGGTTTCCGCTTATGCCCGGAGACTGATTGAAGCCAGCCTCGATCCCCTGGTCACCATCAGCCCCACCGGCAAAATCACCGACGTCAATCGCGCCACGGAGGAGGCCACCGGCATTCCCCGTGGGCGTCTGATTGGCAGTGATTTTTCGGATTACTTCACCGAACCCGCGAAGGCCAGGGAAGGTTACGAGCAGGTGCTGTCACAAGGCTTTGTCCGGGATTATCCTCTGGCGCTGCGCCATACGTCGGACCGGATAATGGAGGTCTTGTACAATGCCACCATCTATACGAACGAGGCGGGCGAAGTGCAGGGGGTCTTTGCCGCAGCCCGGGATGTCACCGAGCGCAAGCGGGCTGAAGAGGAAGTCCGCAAGCTCAACGAGGATTTGGAGGCGCGGGTGAGGGAGCGCACCGCCCAGTTGGAGGCCGCTAATCAGGAACTGGAAGCCTTCTCCTACTCCGTGTCCCACGACCTCAAGGCTCCCATCCGGGCCATTGACGGCTTTTCCCGCATGCTGATGCTGGAGCATGCGGCCCAACTTGACGCCGAGGCGCTGCGCTTCTTGGAGGTCATCCGCCACAATACCGACTTCATGGCCCGGCTGATCGATGACCTGCTGGCTCTTTCCCGCCTGGGGCGGCATGAGCTCAGAAAAGCTCGGATCGACCTGGCGGCGATGAGCGCCAATGCCTTCAGGGAACTCAAGGCCCAGGCCCCGGGACGTCACCTTGACCTGGCCATCAAAGAGTTGCCGCCGGCCTTCGGCGACCCCTCGCTGCTCAACCAGGTCATGGTGAATTTGCTGACCAACGCCTGCAAATATACCAAGTTTGAGGAAACCGCCAGCATTGAAGTGGGTGGCTGGCACGCCGACGGCGAGAACGTTTACTATGTCAAAGACAACGGCGTCGGGTTTGATATGCGCTTTGAAAATAAATTATTCGGAGTCTTCCAACGCCTGCACGGCGGCAAGGATTTCGAGGGCACCGGCGTCGGTCTGGCCATCGTCCAGCGCATCTTGCAGCGCCACGGCGGCCGGGTGTGGGCCGAAGGGAAGGTCGGCGCAGGCGCCACTTTCTACTTCGCCTTGCCAATGGCGGAGGATTAGGCTGCCGCGGCAAAGAACTCAGGCGGGGAGCCTGGGCGACAAAACCTATCCCGGAAAAGTCAGATAAATGTCAACTCAGAAGAAGGACGCCGAAAATGGAGAGCAGGCGCCCTCGCGGGCAAAAGCACAGCCGAGGGCGGCTGTCCTCCATAAAGAACTCGGCTTTTTTACACAATTAATATTTGGTGTAAGGTCAATTAGATAGCCAAGATTTAGACGATGTCGGGAATAATTCAGGATAGAGGAAAGATCGCCGGGGCGGGTTTTTAACCCGCCCCGGCGGTTTCTGAGCCGTCCAGGGCCACGATTATGCTTCCTTGGGCAGGGTAAAATAGAAGGTGGCGCCTTGACCCGGGGCGGTATCCACCCAAAGGCGGCCGGCGTGGGAGTCGATGATGCGCTTCACCGTGGCCAGACCCAGGCCGAAGCCCTCTGCCCCGCTGGCGGCCTTGCCCCGGTAGAAGAACTCGAAAAGGTGCGGCAGGTCTTCCGGGGGGATGCCGGGGCCCTGGTCTTTTACCGCGAAGAGCACCTCGTTGGCCTCTTCCGAGACCTGCAGGAGCACCGTGCTTTCGGGCGGACTGAACTTGATGGCGTTGCCCAGGAGGTTTTCCAGCGCCCGCCGTAATAGCAGCGGGTCCACCCGCAGGGATGGGAGTTGCGGGGAAATGTCGGTCTGGAGCTTCATCCCCTTGGCTTCCGCCAGGGGAGTCAGGAGGGTGACGACCTCGCGGCACTCATCCTGCACCTGAATGACTTCCGGCTGCGGCGTCATGAGGCGCAAATCGAGCCGGGCGAACTCCAGAAAACTGGTGATGAGCTTCTCCAGGCGGGTCATCTCCCGGTCGATGGTGTCCAGATAGGCCGTCTGCTCCGGGGACAGGGGGCCGACCTTGCCCTGGAGCAGCCGCCGGATGAGCCCCGCCATGCCCACCACCGGGGTCTTCAGGTCGTGGGCGAACATGCTCACCAGCTGGCGCCGCTCCGTCTCCAGGCGCTTGACCAGGTTCAGGTCCCGAATGATGATGGCCGCCCCCAGCAGGGCTTTGTCTTCGTTCTGCAGGGCAAAGGAACTGACCATGACCGGCACCTGCTCGCCGGTGCGGTTCTGCAGCACCAGTTCCTGGGTTACTTCCAGTTCCCCACTCATCACCTGGTGCAAAGCGCTGCCCGCCTCGCTCCCCTGGCAGTAGAGGATGGTTTCGGCCGGTTGGCCGATGGCCTCCTCCCGCCGGTAGCCGGTGATCTTTTCGGCGGCGGGATTGAATTCGGTAATGCGGCCCCGGGCGTCCGTGGTGATGACCGCGCCGGGAGTGTGCTGGACGATGAAACGCGACCAGTCCTGAGGCTGGGCCTTGGTGGGTGGCTTGGCGTCCGCCATCTAATCCCCCAAATTGGCAAAGGGTGCAGAGAGAAGTTCCGGTACCGCACTATTTTCTAACAGTTTTTGGGTTATGAGGCAAGACGATGGGGAGGCTGGCGGGGAGTAAATCGGTTGGCCGGGAGCAGAGGTTGCCGAACGCGACTTCAAGGCCTACCGCCAACCGATAACCAGATTACTTGAGGGTTAGAGGACCTAAACCTTCGGCACAATATCGCCCCCGCAATGGGGACATTTGCCCATTCTGCAGGGGTCTCCGGGATTATGCACCATCAGTTGGCCGCAAGCCGAACAGACACAGACATGGTCAGGATTGCCGTGAGGTTCGCTGCCCGGGCCGCCGCAGCCACAGCCACAACCTTGCCCCGGGCTTTTTTCCATACCAGATCCTTGAGGCAGGCGTTCCTCCATTTTTAACAGAATCTCAGTTTTAACCTTCAACATAATGAACCTAAGTGCATTATAATCTGTTCAGCAACTGGTTGTCAAGGGATTATTCCGGGGAAAACCCTGGCCTTGGCGGTCAAGTTATGGTAAAAATGCAGCAATTTTAAAGGTGGTTAAAATGTCAGAAGTACGGACTCGTTTCTCCCCCAGCCCCACCGGCTCCCTGCATCTGGGCGGGGCGCACACCGCCTTGTTCAACTGGCTCATCACCCGGCATTTCCAGGGGGCCTTTGTCCTGCGCATCGAGGACACCGATAAAGAACGCTCCAAAGAGGAATTTGTCACGGAGATCCTCGACGCCATGGGCTGGCTGGGGCTTAATTGGGATGAAGGCCCTTACCGCCAGTCGGAGCGGCTGCCCATTTATCTTGAGTATATCGAGCGCCTCCTGGCCAAGGGAGCCGCCTATTACTGCGACTGCCAGCCGGAAGACCTGAAGGTGCGGCGGGAGGCGGCCCTGGCCCGGGGCGAGAAGCCCAAATACGACGGCCGCTGCCGGAACCTGAACCTCAAACCCGGCCCCCACACCGCGGTGCGTTTCAAAGGGCCCGAGACCGGCGTCACCCGGTGGCATGACCTCATCAAGGGCCACATCGCCTTTGACAACCAGGAACTGGACGACCTGGTGATTCTGCGCACCGACGGCATCCCCACCTACAATTTCGCGGTGGTGGTGGATGATATCACCATGCGCATCACCCAGATTATTCGGGGTGAGGACCACATCCCCAACACCCCCCGGCAGATCCAGATCTACGAGGCCCTGGGAGCGGAACTACCCGGGTTCGCCCACATGCCCCTGATGTTGTCCACGGATCGGGGCAAGCTCTCCAAGCGCCGGGGCGCTAAGTCCGTCCTGGACTACCGGGAGCGGGGCTTCCTGCCCCAGTCCCTGTGCAACTACCTGGCCCGCCTGGGCTGGTCCCACGGCGATCAAGAAATCTTTACCCGGGAAGAGCTGATTCAATACTTCACCCTGGAACACGCCACCACCTCGCCCGGGGTCTTCGACGAAGAAAAGCTCCTGTGGGTCAACAGCCAGCAGATGAAGGCCATGCCGCCGGCCGCGTTGGCCCGGGAACTGACCCCGTTTCTGGCCGGGATCGGGATCGAGGCGCCGGAGCAGGAGTATGTGGCCCGGGCGGTGCCCACCCTGAGCGCCCGCTGCCACACCCTGGTGGAGATGGCCGAGGCGGCGCGTTTCTATTTCCAGGACCCGCGCCCTTACGAAGAGAAGGGCGCCAAAAAGTTTCTGACTGCAGAGGCCGCCCCTATTTTACAGGAGGTGGCCCGACGGCTGGAAGCGTTGCCGGAATTCTCCGAAGCCGCCATCAACCAGCTCTTTCACGACCTGGCGGCGGAGACCGGCCTGAAGATGGTCAACCTGGCCCAGCCGGTGCGCCTGGCCCTCACCGGCCGCACCGCCAGTCCCGGGCTCTTTGAGATCATCAATATCCTGGGAAACCCGGAAACCTTGCAAAGAATAAGGACGGCCATCAGCTTTGCCGCAGGCAACACCTAAAAACTCCTGGAAATTAATCGCAACTCGAATATAATTCGACCAGTTCAAGGAGGTTTGGCATATGGCGGAAGCAAATCAGGGTTATCGCAAAAAACAGGCTTTTCTGGTCCTGGCGATCTTTGCCTGTTTCGGGGTGGCCATCTTCTTCGGCAGCGCCGCGGTGTCCGTGGGTTCCATCCTGGCGGCCTGCGGCATCGCCTTCTGGGCCTCCACCCTGGAACCGGCCAAGAAACCCGACGAGCACCATCATTAACGGTTTTCCGCGGAAGGGTTCTTAAAGCATTGGGGGAAAAAGGCGAAAAGGGGAAAGGGAAAACAAAGCAGCAGTATTGTTCTTTAATCTTTTACCCTCTTCCCCTTTTTCCCTGGTATCAACTCCCCTTCCCGGACCCCATCCCACCCCGAAAGGAGGGGTACCATGCGAATTGCTTTAATCGGTCAGGCGGCTTTCGGCGCAGATGTTTTGAAAGGGTTGCTGAAAAACGGTCATGAGGTGGCGGGGGTTTTCTGCCCGCCGGATCGGGGCGCCAAGCAAGACCCCTTGAAGGAGGCGGCCCTGGCCGCCGGGCTGCCGGTCTTCCAGCCCGGCCATATGCGGGACCAGGAGGCCTACGAGGCCATGGTTTCTTTAAACGCCGACCTGGGAGTCCTGGCCTTTGTCACCGACATCATCCCACCCCGGGTCTTCAACGCCCCGAAACAGGGCTCCATCTGCTATCACCCCTCCATCCTGCCCCGGTACCGGGGCTCCAGCGCCATCAACTGGGCGGTGATCAACGGTGAAACCCAAACCGGGCTCACCATCTTCTGGGTGGACCAGGGCATCGACACCGGGGACATCATCCTGCAGAAGACCGTGGAGATCGGCCCCGCCGAAACCACCGGGGAAGTCTATTTCAATAAGCTTTACCCCATGGGGGTGGCGGCGGTCCTGGAGGCAGTGGATCGGATCGCCCAAGGCCCGACCACCCGGATCCCCCAGGACCAAGCCAAAGGCACTTACGATCCACCTTGCGACGAGAAGGTGGCCGGGCTGGATTGGCACAAGGCGGGCCACCAGGTCTTCAATTTCATCCGGGGCTGCGACCCCCAGCCCGGGGCCACCACCACCTTCCGGGGCGAAAAGGTCAAGTTCTACAATGCCGCCTTTTTGGCAGAATCCCATAACGCCCCGGCCGGGGAGATCCTGGCGGTGACCGACAAGGGCCTCAAGGTGGCGGTGGCCGGCGGGGCCCTGCTCATCAGCCGTTTCCGCACCAAGGAGTTGGGGAAGGTGAAGGCGCCCGACTTTATCGCCGCCAAAACAGCCGCAGGCGGGCGAGAAGTTCGGGGCGTATGGCAGCGTCTTGCCGATACTGCTTGATCGCAGGGGCACGAGCTAGCTCGTGCCCCCAACACTTTGGATTGTTTTATACTATGACCAAAATCCCCCCAAGAACCCTGCAGCAGCAATTCAAGACGACCAACTATATCGGCCTGGCCATGATGGCCTCGGTATTTCTTTATGCCGTTATCGTGATAGCAATCGATAAAGGATACATTCCCTATAAAGCGCAGCCCGGCGCCAATATCGCTACCTTCACCAACATAAAGTATATTCTCTTGGTCCTGGCAATATTGCAGTATTTCGTCATCAATTTTTTCCAGAAATTCTCCTTTAAATCAGTGGCTTATCTTCCTCCCGGCGCCATCCTAACCTTTGCCTTGTGCGAAGCTGTCAGTATCTATGGCCTCGTGGTCTTTTTCTTAACCGGCAAATCCGATGACTTTTTTATTTTCATGTTGATTTTCTCTGTTATACTTTTACCTCTTTTATCCTAAATATGCCAATTGGGAAAAGTTATTGGATCAGGAATATTCAACGAATCCAACTGCTTGATACTACGTATCTCCTGATGAAAAACGTCGGCGTCTTCTACCATCCCTCTTTCAGCCGCAAGAGCTACATGACCGTGGGCAACCGCCTGCGGGATTTCCCCGAGGCCCTGGACCATTTGCGGCAACGGCCCAACGTGCGGCTGTTCGAGGCGCCCCGGGTCTCGGAGGAACTCATCCTCAAGGTGCACGACCCGGCGATGCTGGAGCTGGTGGCCCGGGACGGCTTCTGCTCCACGGCCTACGAATCCGTGGGTTCGGTGGTGGCGGGCATGACGGCCCTGGCTAAAGGCGAGATCGACCGGGCCTTCTGCTTCATCGGGGCCGGCGGCCACCACGCCGGTTACGGCCAGTTCTGGGGGGCCTGCTGCTTCAACGACGTGGTCATCGCCCTGACCCACACCCGGGAGATCAGCCGGTTCAGGCGCTTTGCCATCGTCGACACCGACGCCCACCACGCCGACGGCACCAGCCAGTTGATCCGGGAAGACCCGGAAGTCTTCTTGCTCTGTTTTTGTGGAGTCGATTACCAGGCCCAGGGCGGCGGCGAAGTCGACGTCAACGTCCAGCGCCTCAATGGGCGCGCCGACGCCAATTCCCAGTACCTGGAGAAGGTGCGCCAACACCTGCCTCTGGTCCAACAATTCAAGCCGGACCTCCTCGTCTGGTACTACGGCTTCGACACCCACGAGGAGGACTACGGCTCCGTGGGCCTCACGCGAAGCGGCCTATTTCGCCATCTGCGACCTGATGATTAGCACGGCGGCGGAGCTGAATGTTCCCTTGCAGGTGGTCCTGGGGGGCGGGTCGCTGTCGCATATCGCCACCGCCACCATCCCGGAGATCATCCGCCGTTTGGCGGAGGCTTAAAATTAAGAAGTGTTATGAGGTTTTTAGGGGCGGCTCGCGACGACACCCTTGGTCAGATTGAGGCTTTTCAGGGCACATCTCGCCGTGCCCGGCTTGGCGCAGGCTATACAGCCTGCGCCAAACAAAGCGTCAGCTAACCTCCCCTCCCCTGCCGGAATCAGCACCAGGTGTAAGGTCGTCCGGATTTGGCTTTTTTTAGGCCGGCCTAGGCTGGAAAGCTTGGGCTACCGGTTGGCTCATTTTCGGCGCTTTAGCCCTTGCGGTTCATTGCCTTGCGGCGGTTTTTCCTTTATAATTAAAAGATTAAGTGCCCAACCAATAATCAATTCCCAAGAAACCTTTGGACTACCGTGGGGCCGCTGGTGGGATGACCTTCCAGGCCGGCTCCGCTTGAGATAATCTTATGTTTATTGCCAGACTGCAAAAACTGGAAACACAATTCGAGGATCTGGAGCAGCGGCTCACCGATGCCGAGGTCATCCGGGACCAGGAGCTTTACCAGAAATACCGCAAGGAGCACGCCGAACTCTCCCCCCTGATCCAGGTCTTCCGGCGCTACCAGCTGGTGCAGAAGGACCTGGCAGACAGCCAGGGCCTGTTCAAGGAAGAGACGGACGAAGAGATGAAGGCCATGGTCCGGGAGGAGATCGAGACCCTCAAGGCGCAGGCGGCCTCCCTGGAAGAAGAGATGCGGTTCCTGCTGCTGCCCAAGGACCCCTATGACGAGAAGAACGTCATCCTGGAGATCCGGGCCGGCACCGGGGGCGAGGAAGCGGGTCTGTTCGCCGCCGACCTGTTTCGCATGTACACCCGCCTGGCGGAACGCAAGGGCTGGAAGCTGGAGATCCTGAGCCACTCCACCACCGGCATCGGCGGCCTCAAGGAGGTCATCGCCGCCATTTCCGGCCAGCGGGTCTATAGCCAGCTCAAATATGAAAGCGGCGTCCACCGGGTGCAACGGGTGCCGGCGACCGAGTCCCAGGGGCGCATCCACACCTCGGCGGTGACCGTGGCCGTCCTGCCCGAGGCCGAAGAGGTGGACGTGCAGATCAGCCCGGAAGAGCTGCGCATCGACGTCTTCCGCTCCTCCGGCCCCGGGGGCCAGAGCGTCAACACCACCGATTCGGCGGTGCGGATCACCCACCTGCCCACCGGGTTGGTGGTCTCCTGCCAGGACGAAAAATCCCAGCACAAAAACAAGGCCAAGGCCCTGAAGGTGCTGCGCTCCCGCCTCTTCGACCTGAAGCAGCACGAGCAGCAGCAGCAGATCGCCAAGGAGCGCAAATCCCAGGTGGGCACCGGCGACCGCAGCGAACGCATCCGCACCTACAATTTCCCCAATCCCGCATCACCGACCACCGGATCGGCCTTTCAATCCATGGCCTTAAGATGGAAGCCACGTTGGACGGCGACCTGGACGAACTCCTCCAGGGGCTCAGCGCCCATTACCGCACCCAGGCCCTGGAACAGGGATAAATGAAAGTTGCCAGTAGCCAGTAGTCAGTAGTCAGTAAAATGTGATCAGGACAAAATGCAGCAATGCGTTCAATGGACCATCCAGGGTAGCACTGCAAACCTGTACATCCGAGCCATGCGTGGACGTAGGTGCCATCTATTCATACGTGGCATGTGTAACCTACACTAGAATATTTTCTTACTTTGGTATCGCTACTGAATACTGGCTACTGACAACCGCCATGACCGACCCTCAATGGACCATCCTCAAGATCCTGCGCTGGACCACCGACTATTTCCGGGATAAAGGGGTCTCGGAGCCCCGGGCCTCCGCCGAGGTGCTCCTGGCCCACGTCCTGGGCCTGAGCCGTCTGGACCTCTACTTGCGCTACGACCAGCCCCTCGCGCCGGAAGAGTTGGCCCGCTTCAAGGCCCTGATGGTGCGCCGCCGCAGGGTGAACCCGTTGCCTACCTCACCGGCCACCGGGAGTTCTGGTCCCTGGATTTTCAGGTCGCCCCCGGGGTCCTGATTCCCCGGCCGGAGACCGAAATCCTGGTAAGCGCGGCCTTGGAAGCGGCCAGGAATATAAATGCCGTGACGGGACGGGGCTGCAACCCACCGCAAACCGAAACCAGAAAACGGAAACCAGCGTTTATGGGGACTGGAAATCGGGGTGGGCTCCGGCGCGGTGGTGGTGGCCCTGGCCAAGGAACTGCCCCAGATGGACTGGCTGGCCCTGGACCTGTCGGCCGCGGCCCTGACGGTGGCCCGGGACAACGCCCGGCGCCATGGGGTGGCCGGGCGTATCCACTTCGTCCAGGGCGACCTGCGTCTCCGGGCTCAAACCAGGCCCCAGGTTCGCCCTGCTGGTGGCCAATCTCCCCTATGTGCCCCGGGCCGAATGGGAGCAGCTTCCCAAGGATATTAAGGATTTTGAGCCCACCGGAGGCCCTGCTGGGCGGCGAGGACGGTCTGGACCTCATCCGGCCCTTGGTCCGACAGGCGCAGCAATATTTGCATCCCGGCGGGTGCCTCGCCCTGGAAGTGGGCGACGGGCAGGCGGGACAGGTCCTGGAATTACTGCGGGAAACCGAGGCTTATGAGCGGTTGGAGAGCCTTGGCGGATTATCAGGGGATTCAGCGAGTGGTGCGGGGCCGGCGGCGCTGATTAAAAAATCGCCTCGTTTTTCAGCATGATACCATAACCATCGCCATCTTTGCTCTTCTGACTGCGATAGCGGGGGGTGGTGTCGTAGTCGCTCCAGCCTTCGGCGCTGTCAACGCGGAGCCGCTGCACTCCGCCGTCAGCATTCGATTTTTCATAGAGGACACCGGAGCAGCCCACCACAAAGAAGAGCCCGGCCATTGTTAGGGCTAACAATTTGTTCATTAAGTGCTTATCCGTAAATAATCCAACTTTTCGCCAGCAGATTATGGCTGCTGCTAAATGGATCAAGGCGATATAACTGGAAAGGGTTTTTTCATAACGAACCAAGATTTTGCGAAACCTATTAAGCCATGAATGGCAGACTTCTACGATCCATCGGCGTGCACGGTAGCCGGGAACAGTTTTTTTCGCCTCGATTTCCTCGCCGCGGCGCCGTACATGGGGGATATAGTCCCGGTCGACTATGCTTTGGTATGCAGGTTTACCGTCATAGCCTTTGTCGGCGCAAAGATGTTGAAGCTTGTCTGCCGCTGGCTCTGGTCGCTTAATGACAATGTTATCCAATACGGCTTCCAGTTGAGTTACATCATGCCTATTAGCCCCGGTTACGACGATCGACAGAGGGACGCCAAGCTCGTCTACCAGCAAATGGCGTTTGCTTCCTTTTTTTCCCCCTGTCCGTCGGGCTCGGACCAACCGCCTCCTGAGCTAAAGGGGCTTTGGTCATGGCACTATCAAGACTCTGCCATAACCAGGAGATGCCCTCCATTTCATCATATTCCGCCAACCGGCTCGCCACATGGCCAGAAATACCCCGGCCTTTTCCCACTGGCGAAAGTAGGCATGGACGGAACTGGGGCTACCATATACCTCTTTGGGGAGAGCCTTCCATTGGCAGCCGGTGCGGAGAACATAAACAATACCTTCAAAGACCTTGCGATAATCCAACGGCTTTCTGCCACCGCCCTTTTTCCGGATATAAGATTTGTTTGGGTCCCTGGTCGGTGGCGGCAAGAGAGGCTCCACTCGCTGCCAAAAAGCATCGGAAACAGCCCATGATGGCAACCTTGGCATGCGCACCTCCTATAAGCTGTTTTATGGGTATGCATGCCATATTATTTGATAAATGTCAAGTTATATACGGATAAGCACTAAATACCCGCGCAACAATTTGGCATGTACTATGCCATGAGCCAACTAAAAAGTCGACTCTTTTTTTAATAGGAAGACAGATTCGTCTTTTTTGGTAGAGTTTTGATCCCAGGTACTCCATCTGTCGGTGGTGCCCAGGCGAAGCCTTTCCGACTTGCCCTCGTCGTCCACTTTTTCCGAGATAATCCCGGCGCAGCCGCACCACAACATGGCGGCCAAAGCTGCGGCTGCCAGCCAAACCCATCTTTCTCGGCGCATAACTTCCTCCCATCCACTCCTAATGGATCTGGACTGAGCACGAAGTTCATATTCTAACGCCGGTTGCCGTCTTTACAGGCTGTCCGGGCCACAGATGCGCCCGGTGACGGCGGACGCGGCGGTTACCGCCGGGTTGGCCAGATAAACTTTTGACTGCGGATGGCCCATGCGACCCACAAAGTTACGGTTAGTGGTGGCAATGGCGACCTCGCCGGGGGCCAGGATGCCCATGTGTCCCCCCAGGCAGGGCCCGCAGGTGGGAGGGCCGATGACCGCACCCGCCTCCATAAATATGGCCAGCAAGCCCTGGTCCATGGCCTGCCGGTAGATCAGGGGGGTGGCGGGGATAATGATCAGACGCACCCCTTTGGCCGCCTTGCGGCCTTTTAAGACCTTGGCCGCCACTTGCAGGTCTTCCAGCCGGCCATTGGTGCAGGAGCCGATCACCGCCTGATCGATGGTGACTTCTCCCACCCGGGACAAAGGCTTGACATTGCCCGGCGACGACGGGCAGGCCACCTGGGGCTCCAGCCGGCCCACGTCGTAGGTTTTCACAAGAGCATAAGCCGAATCTTTGTCGCTGTAAAGGTTTTTTATATCAAACGGCCGCAGGCCCCGGTCTTTGACATAGGCCAGGGTCACCTCATCCGGGGCGATGATGCCGTTTTTGGCCCCGGCCTCCACCGCCATGTTGGCCATGGAAAAACGGTCGGCCATGGGGAGCCGGTCAATGGCTGGCCCGGTGAACTCCATGGCCCGGTAGTTGGCCCCGTCCACCCCGATATCGCCGATGGTGTAGAGGATCAGGTCCTTGCCGGTGACCCAGGGCCCCAGTTGCCCCTGATAAACGAACTTGATGCTCTCCGGCACCTTGAGCCAGACTTCGCCGTTGACCATGGCCGCGGCCAGGTCGGTGGAGCCCACCCCGGAGGCGAAGGCCCCCAGGGCTCCGTAAGTGCAGGTGTGGCTGTCGGCGCCGATGATCAGATCGCCGGGGACCACGATGCCTTTCTCCGGCAGCAGGGCGTGTTCCACCCCCATGTCGCCGCCGTCATAGAAATGGACCAGGTTCTGCTCCTGGGCGAACTGGCGCACTGTCTGCACCTGGATGGCGGAGGCGATGTCCTTGTTGGGGGCGAAGTGGTCCGCCACCAGGACCACCCGCTCCCGGTCGAAGACCTTTTTGGCGCCGACGTCCCGAAAGGCCTTGATGGCCAAGGGGGCGGTGATGTCGTTGCCCAGGGCGATGTCCACCTTGGCCAGGATCAGTTCCCCGGGCGCTACATATTCCTTGCCGGCGTGGGCCGCCAGGATTTTTTGCGTGATGGTTTGCGGTTTGCTCATTTCTTGAGTTTCCAGTTTCGAGTTTTGGTTTCAAATCCTTTTAGAATCGAGTTATCCGGCAATCACATAAGGAGGCGGGGTGGGCCGGGCCCACCCTCCCCTGTTTTCCGAGCCTATTAATGGTGCGTAGAACGCACCCTACGGAACACCGCGCCTGTAAAGAAGCTGACCGCTACTATAACTTCACCGGCTTCTCTTTGGAGCGCGGGCCCATCTCCTGCAAAAAGTGCAGCCGGTTCAAGCCATTGATGTAGGCCCGGGCGCTGGCGGTGACCACGTCGGGGTCCACCCCCTGGCCGGTGACCACGTGGCCGTCTTCCTCCAACCGGACCGACACCTCGCCCAGGGCCTCGGTGCCCCCGGTGATGGAACTCACCGCGAATTTCAGCAGGCGGCACTTCGACCTGGCCAGGTCGGTAATGGCGCGAAAAGCCGCGTCAATGGGGCCGTCACCAAAGGTCGACAGGGTCTTGACCTCCCCGCCCACCTCCAATCTCACGGTGGCCGAGGGCTTGACCGTGGTGCCGGTGAGGACCACCAGTTCAATCAGCCGGAAGTGCTCGGGCACCGACTTATAGATGGATTCGGTCTCCACCAGGCTTATAAGGTCTTCGTCGAAGACCTTCTTCTTCAGGTCGGCCAGTTCCTTAAACCGTTCTAAAAACCCGGATCAACTCCTCATCCGAGAGGTAGTAGCCCATCTCCTGGAGCTTGTTTTTGAAGGCGTGGCGCCCGGAAAGTTTCCCCAGCACCAGGAGGCTCTTTTTGATGCCCACCGTGGTGGGGGTCATGATTTCGAAGGTGCTGGCCTCCTTCAGCATCCCGTCCTGGTGAATGCCGGACTCATGGGCAAAGGCATTGGCCCCGACGATGGCCTTATTGGGCTGCACCGGCACGCCCGACAGCTTGCTGACCAGACGGCTGGCCGGATAGATATACTGGGTGACAATATCCGTGTGATAGTGCAACAGGTCTTTCCGGGTGGCCAGGGCCATGACCACTTCCTCCACGGAGGCGTTACCGGCCCGTTCGCCCAGGCCATTGATGGTCACTTCCGCCTGGCCGGCCCCGTTCATGATGGCCGCCAGGGTGTTGGCCACCGCCAGGCCCAGGTCGTTGTGGCAGTGCACGGAGATCACCGCCTTGTGGATATTGGGGATGTGTTCCGTCAGGTACTTGATCATGGCGCCGAACTCGTGGGGAATGGCGTAGCCCACCGTGTCCGGGAAATTCACCGTGGTGGCCCCGGCCTCAATGACCGCCGTGAACACCTGGGCCACGTAAGCCAGGTCACTGCGGGAGGCGTCCATGGCGGAGAATTCCACGTTGGAGGTGTAGCGGGTAGCATGTTTCACCGCAGCCACGGCCATCTCCAAGACCTCATCCCGCCCTTTGCGCATCTGGTGCTGCAGATGGATGTCCGAGGTGGAGATGAAGGTATGGATACGGGGATTAGTGGCCTCCTTGACCGCCTCCCAGCAAGCGTCGATGTCTTTCTCGAAAGCCCGGGCGAGACCGGCGACTTGAGGGCCGCGAATCTCCCGGGCCACCGCCTGCACCGCGGCAAAATCACCGGGGGAGGAGAAGGGAAAACCGGCTTCGATGATGTCCACGTTGAGGAGTTCCAGATGCCGGGCAATCTGCAGTTTTTCATCGACGTTGAGATTGGCCCCGGGGGTCTGCTCCCCATCCCGCAGGGTGGTGTCAAAAATATAGATTTTCTTAGACATTAGGCTCTCCTTTCCCAAAAGGACTCCAGGGAAAGCAATGGTATTATACCACTGTCTCCACGAAAAAGAAGCAGTTAAAACTATACTTTGCCGGAATTGTTAGGAAGAATAAATAGATGCCTGCCTAGGCAGGCAGCAGCGGCCGCAAGGCTAGGCCCAGAAGGGGAAGACGGTGAGGTTGGAAATAATTCATGTGACTGCCTGACCATCAAGGGATGTATTATTATATCCAAACCGAAATTGAAAAAACAAGGGCAAAATGCAGGCCTGATTTTTTCCAACCATGGGGGCCTGCTTCCAGGCAGAGTTTGGCTGCTTAATAGCTCTTAAAACGGCGGGCTATCTGGTCACTCAGGCATTGCGCCACCACGGTGTTACCTAACGCCGTCCAATGCCCGTCGCCAACAAAATAAAGCTGGTCGAGCCGCTCTGCAGAAGCAGCCAGAGCAGGGGTCAAAGGGAAGATCATTTCCCCATGATTTTTGGCAATCTCCGTCAGAGCCGTTTCATCATGGGAAATCTGGCGGTTATTTCGGTAGGCTTCTACTTCCGCAGACACGGGGACATAAACAATCATTAATGAACCTCCAGCCCCGTTTACCAATTTTTTAATATGTTTGATAAAGATATCCGTTAGTCTCTTATTTTCATCATTAGCATAGCCTTACTGATATACCGGATAAGTTATAATTAATCCGCCTTCTTTAAGCGCCGTGGGATTGGTATTTCTATAAAACCACTTAATACCTGCTTCCTTAATAAGATTAGCTGTTTGAGACCATGAAACCAACCAATTATAGCCGGGTAGATACCAAAGTGCAGTCTTAATAAGTCCTCTACTATTTTGCAAAGCTTTAGGGAAAATTTCTCCAGCCGGAGAAATTGAAAAATATTCGCCTCGCTCATTATCGATAAAATCATTGGCGGCAAAACAAAGAACGGTTAAATCAGGCTTGAATTTATATCCCAGAACCTGGAAGAATTTCAACTCGTAATCGGTCCCCTTGCCGCTAACCCCCTGCATTTATGACCTCGGCGGAAAGATGATCTGCCAATAAATGTCTTTCAGTTAGATAAGGAAAGGTCTGGTCGTCATTCACTCCGAAGCCGTAAGTAAAAGAATCGCCCAAAAACAAGAGGCGATGCTCCGTCCGTCTCTCATAACTGTATTCTTTACTGCCACGGGACCCCAAAGAATTGTGGCTATAGGTATGATCGAACAAACCGGGCCTAATTTTCCGGCCTTTCTGATCGGGCGTGGGAATATCACCCAATTGGGGATCAAACCTAAACCGAATGGGGGCCACCTCTTGTGGGTCAATGAACCGCACGGCCACTTCAGTAACTCCAAAGGCAAAGGTCAAACTGATAACCAGGCAGACGATTATTAAAACGGTATTTCTCATCCTCCTCCCCGCTAGTGCCATTTCCGGCCACCTGATTCGCTGCCAGGGTCAAGGCACCAAAGACTAAGGCTTGTCGCTCCGGGACCTACGTTTTGCCTGTAGTTGGCTGGCAATATAATCCCCCAAATATCTCCCGACCTGTAAATGAGCCCGGGGAGTCCAATGACCTTCGGCGTAATACAGCTCCCGGATGGGCACCGGGGCAGAGGCCAAAGGCGGCGTTAGGGACTTGAGCGTACCCCCCCGGGCCTCGATGATCTCCTTAAGGGCCTGTTCGTCCCTGGAGATTTCCTGCTTCCGGCGATAGGTCTCCACTTCCGAGGCCAGGGGAATATAGACGACCAGCAGCTCGCTGCCTGCTTGTTTTACGGCTTCCCTTAAATGATCCAGATAGATTGCGGTGAGCTTCCGGTTGGTTTCATTGGAGTAGCCGAGGCCATCATAGCCTGTCTCATAGGAGACCACTAGCCCGGAAGCCGCGCCTACCTGCCCTTTCCGGCCTTTGCCGGCCTGTACCAGATAATCCACCGCGGCCTGTTTGACCAGGTTGGCCGCCTGGGACCAAGAGATCAGCCAATTATAACCGGGAAGATGCAAAAGAAAAGTCTTAATGGACCCCCGATTGCCGTCCAGGGACTTAGCTCGCAGCCCGCCGCCAGCATCGACATCATAATACTCCCCCCGGGCGTTGTCTTGGAAGTCATTGGAGAAGAAACAGAGGACCGTCACCTCGGGCTTTAACCCAGCCCCAACGGTCTGGAATAACTTCAATTCGTAATCGGTGCCTTTGCCGGGATTGCCCGCATTAATAACTTCGGCGGGCAGGTACCGTTCCCCCAGTTCCCGCTCCAGCTCCGCGGCGAAGGTCTGGTCGTCGTCCACCCCAAGTCCGTAGGTAAAGGAATCGCCCAGCAAAAGGACGCGAACAGCCGCTTGCTTCTCGAGGCTAACCTCCCGGCTGCCCCGGAAGCCCAGGGAGTTGTTGCTGTAAGTGAAATCGTAGCCTCCGGGGTGTCGCTGACGACCTTTTTGCAAAGGCACCGGAATTTCCCCCAGTTCCGGGTCAGAGGCGAAGCGCGGCGGTCCGGTCTCCTGGGGGTTGACGATCCGGACGGCGATTTCGGCCAGGCCATAGGCCACGCTGAAGCCGATGATTACAGCAATCAAGCGAAATAGAAGATTTTTCACGGGTTAAAAGACCTGATTCGCCGGGGAAGGTTTTGCTGCCTGAGGCGCTAGGGGCTGGAGGGTTTCGGGGTCTGGTTTTCGCCCTCCGGTTTCTCCACCAAGGCCGGCCGGCGGTAGTACATGTAAGTGCTGATAGGTCCGGAGGCCACATAAACCACCAACAGCAGAAACCCCATGACCTCGGGCGCGGTGGCCACCACGACGAAAAGCAGCACCAAGGCCACCAGGGTTTGGAAGGGATGGCGTTGGAAGAGCTCCACCTTCTTGAAGCTGAAAAACTTGATATTGCTAACCATCAAAAAGGAAAGGAGATAGATGGTCACCAGAACGTACACGTGTTTCTCTGGAGCCCACTCGCCGATCTGGTAGTAAAAGGCAATGGCCGTGGCAACGACCATGGCGGCCGCCGGGATGGGGAGCCCATTGAAATAACGAGGGTCCATGGAGCCGGACTGGACGTTGAAGCGGGCCAACCTCAGGGCACCGCACACCACAAAGAGAAACGCGGCCACCCAGCCGAACTGCTTATAGGGCAGCCCTTTCAGCGCCCAGAGATAGACCAGTAACGCCGGCGCCACCCCGAAGGACACCAGGTCCGCCAGCGAATCATATTGGACGCCAAACCCGGAGGTGCTGTGGGTGATGCGCGCGATGCGGCCGTCAAGACCGTCCAGGATCAGGGCCACGAAAATGGCCCAGGCCGCGGCCAAGAAACGCCCGTCAATGGCGGCAATGATGGCGTAGAAACCGGCGAACAGGCTGGCGGTGGTGATGAGGTTAGGGAGCAGGAAGACGCCCCGAAAGCGGCGCCGGTCTCTTTTCTTACGTCTTCGGCGAAAGGCCATGTCGCATGCCCCCGAGGTTGCTGCCTAGCGGCGGGGTTATTCCGCCTTTCACATTATACAGGATTTATTCCCATCTGGCTACGATACTGCTGCCGGCCTTGACCCGGTCGCCCACCTTCACTAAAAGCTCGGCCTCCGGCGGCAGGTAGAGGTCCACCCGGGAGCCGAAGCAGATCATCCCCAGGCGCTCCCCTTTGTCGAGATGCCGGCCCGGCTGCACATAAGAGACGATGCGCCGGGCCAGGAGTCCGGCGATCTGCACCACCAGGACCTGGCGGCCCTTGGCCTCCAGGACCAGGGCCATCTGCTCGTTGAGGGTGCAGGCATCTTCACGCCAGGCCGCCTTAAAACAGCCGTCCCGGTGCTGGGCCACGACCACCGTGCCAGCCACCGGGGCCCGGTTGACATGGACGTCAAAGACGTTCATGAATATGGCCACTCTGCGGGCCGGGGCCTGTAAATACTGGTCTTCTTGAACTTCGTCAACCAGAATGACTTTGCCGTCCGCCGGGGCGACGACGACTCCCGGCTCCCGGGGGATGTCCCGCTCCGGGTCCCGGAAAAAATAGCCGAAAAAGGCCAACCCCGCCAGGCCCACCACCCCGAGCCAGCCCCAACTCAGGAGCCAGCCCAGGAAGATCAGCAGGCCGCTGGCGGCCAGAAAAGAATAGCCAGGCGCGGCGATATAACTCTGCTTTTGCCTTCGGTCATTTCCGCTGCAGCCAGCCCATCATGGCGCGTCAGCTTCTTGCCCACCTCTTCGATGGGGTGCTGCGCTTCCTGACGCCGTAAGGCGTTGAACACCGGCCGCCTGGCCTGGTTTTCCAGGATCCATTCCTTGGCGAATTCGCCGCTCTGCACCTCATAGAGGATCTGGCGCATCTCGTCCCGGGTCTCTTCGGTGATGATGCGGTTGCCCCGGGTGTAGTCGCCGTACTCGGCGGTGTCAGACACCGAATAGCGCATATATTCGAGGCCGCCCTGATAGAAGAGGTCCACGATTAGCTTCAACTCATGGAAGCACTCGAAGTAGGCGATCTCTGGGGCATAGCCAGCCTCCACCAGGGTGTCGAAGCCGGCCTTGACCAGTTCGGAGACGCCGCCGCACAGCACCGCCTGCTCCCCGAACAGGTCGGTTTCGGTCTCTTCCCGAAAGGTGGTCTCCAAGACCCCGGCCCGGGTGGCGCCGATGCCCTTGGCATAGGCCAGGGCGGTCTTCAACGCTTTCTTCGAGGGGTTCTGCTCCACCGCCACCAGACAGGGAACGCCGGCGCCCTTCTCGTATTCGCTGCGCACCAGGTGGCCGGGGCCCTTGGGCGCCACCATGATGACGTCGATCTCGGGGCTGGGCAAGATCTGGCCGAAGTGAATGTTGAAGCCGTGGGAGAAGAGCAGCGTCTTGCCTTTGCTCATGTGCGGCTTCAGGTCGTTTTCATAGAGCATGGCCTGGACGTGGTCCTGAGTCAGGATCTGCACCACCTGGGCCTCGGCCGCGGCCTTGGAGGCCGACACCGGTTTGAAGCCGTACTTCACCGCCAGCTCATAATTGGGGGTGCCGGGCATCTCGGAGACGATAACGTCCACGCCGCTGTCCCGCAAATTCAGCGCCTGGGCGTGCCCCTGGGAGCCAAAGCCGATGATGGCGACCTTTTTGCCCTTTAACAGCCCCAGATCCGCGTCTGCATCGTAGTACATCTTCATGGCAAATTATTCCTTTTCAAGTTGTGTCGGGTGCGTCTTGGGCACCAAAAACGGCGCGTGAGACGCACCTATGAAGCTGACTGCTGAAAGTTGATAGCTGATAGCTTTGTTATTAATCCTTTTTGGTCCGCTGGATGGCCAGGGTCCCGGTGCGCACGATATCCAGGATGCCGTGCACCTTGAGGTTGTCCAATACCGCCCGCATCTTGGCATAGTTGCCGGTAATCTCCAGACTGTAGGTGGTGGGACTGACGTCCACCACCCGGCAGCGGAAGATATCGACCAGCCGCAGGATTTCAGCCCGGGAAGCGCCATCGGCCTTCACGGTCACCAGGGCCATCTCCCGCTCCACATGCTCCACTTCACTCAGGTCCACCACTTTGATGACGTTGATGAGCTTGTGCAGTTGCTTGATGATCTGCTCGGTAATCTGCTCATCTCCGGTGGAGACGATGGTGATGCGGGAAACCTCCGGGTCCATGGTCTCGGCCACGCACAGGGACTCGATGTTGAAGCCCCGGCCGGAAAACAGGCCGGTCACCCGGGAGAGCACTCCAGGAATATTGTCCACCCAGACTGAAATGGTATGTCTCGGCTCCATCTGTATCTCCTAGGCCAGTAACATCTCGTGCATGGCTTTGCCCGCGGGCACCATGGGCATGACGCACTCCTCCGGTTCCACCCGGAAGTCCATGATCACCGGTTTAGGGGTATTCAGGGCCTCCCTGATGACCGGCTCCACTTCCTCGGGCTTGGTGGCCCGGAGGCCCACCGCGCCGTAAGCTTCGGCGAGCTTGACAAAATCAGGGGCGCCCATGGGAGTGGAACTGTAGCGCCGTTCATAAAAGAGCTGCTGCCACTGGCGCACCATGCCCAGGAAGGTGTTGTTCAGGATGGCGACCTTCACCGGCAGGTTGTTTTCCACCACCGTGATCAACTCCTGGATGTTCATCTGGATGCTGCCGTCGCCGGCGATGTCGATGACGATGGCGTCCGGTTGGGCCACCTGCACCCCCATGGCGGCGGGAAAGCCGTAACCCATGACCCCCAGGCCGCCGGAGGTCATCAACCTTCTGGGCTTGTTGAACCGGTAGAACTGGGCGGCCCACATCTGATTCTGCCCCACCTCCGTGGTGATGAAGGCATCCCCCTTGGTCAGTTCCCACAACTTTTCCACGACATACTGGGGCTTGATGACGGTGTCGCTCCAGGTATAGGTCAGCGGGTGTTCCTTTTCCCAGGCGGCGACGGTTTCCAGCCAGGGTCGTCTGGCCGCGGCCCAGTCCTTGGCGGGCAGCTCGTGCAACAGGTCATTGAGCTGTTTCAAGGTATCCAGACAGTCGCCGACGATGGGCACATCCACCTGCACGTTTTTGCTGATGGAACTGGGGTCGATGTCCACGTGGATGATCTTGGCGTGGGGGGCGAATTCCGACAACTTGCCGGTCACCCGGTCATCGAACCGGGCCCCCACCGCAATCAGGACGTCGGCCTGGGACACCGCCATGTTGGCGCAATAGGTGCCGTGCATCCCCAGCATGCCGAGCCACAGGGGGTTGTTCCCGGGGAAGCCGCCCAGTCCCATAAGGGTACTGGTCACCGGGATCTGCAGCGTGTCGGCGAACCTCGTCAGTTCTTCGGCGGCGTCCGACAGGATGATGCCGCCCCCGGTGTAGAGCAGCGGCTTTTTGGCGCCCCGGATCATATCCAGGGCCCGCTTCACCTGCCGGGGATTGGCGTGGTAGGTGGGATTGTAGCTCTTGATTTTGATTTCGTCGGGGAATTTGGGCACGATGCTGGCCTGCACCACATCCTTGGGTAGGTCAATCAGCACCGGCCCCGGCCGTCCGGACCGGGCGATGTGAAAGGCCTCGTGGATAGTGGTAGCCAGCTGGTTGATGTCTTTCACCAGGTAATTGTGCTTGGTGCAGGGCCGGGTGATGCCGACAATGTCAACTTCCTGGAAGGCGTCGTTGCCGATGAGGGCGGTGGGCACCTGGCCGGTGATGACCACGATGGGGATGGAGTCGAGATAAGCCGAAGCAATACCGGTCACGGTATTGGTGGCCCCGGGACCCGAGGTTACCAGGGCCACCCCGACCTTGCGGGAGGCCCGGGCGTAGCCGTCCGCGGCGTGGACCGCGGCCTGTTCGTGGCGCACCAAGATATGCTTGATCTGGGGGGTCCGGGTCAACTCGTCATAGATATCGAGGACCACACCCCCAGGGTAACCGAAGATGTGTTTAACATCTTCCCGTTCCAGACATTTTAGCAAAATCTGGGCCCCGGTCATTTTCATGGCATCTTTTCCTTCTGGCGATATTTGGCCAGGATCTGCTCCATCTTATCCCGGCCGGCCAGCTTCAACTTCTGCAGCCGCTTGCGCTCCAGGGTCTCCGCCGCCGTCAGGTAGGGCCGGCGGTTGAATTCAGCCACCGCCCGCTCCAACTCGAGATGTTCGTCCCAAAACTTTTTCAGTTCCGGGTCCTTGTCCGTCAATTCCTCTATCAGTTCCAGGTCTGCTCTCTCCATGCTGGTTGTCGCCCCTGCGCGTAAATTTCTCAAATATTTCAAAGAGGATATTAAAATAATGGGACATCTTTGTCAATTGACGGTAGCCTTTGAATCGGATAAAATCCCATCCCCGCTGGCAAAAAAAACAGGGCCGCTTGCGGCCCTGCCTGGAAGTCTCGGGATGATGAAGGATAAGCCTAGGTCGAAAAAATCCCTCCCTGTCCCGAAGCCGACCGGCAGGCCGCGGCGCCTACAGCTACGCCGGCTACCAGAATTAGAGAATGATATTGATTTGCAGCCATCAGGTCTTCTCCACAATTTACTTGATATTAAATATCTTAGCCTGGAGATTTTGTCAAGATTTTGCTATTTGGAACAAGATTCCGGCGCCGCGCCATGGCGGTTCGAATAAAGTTAAATAAAAAAGGGCCACGCCCTCCATGGAGGGCATGGCCGCTTCACACAGCCTGGTGGGACTGCAACCCCCACATCGCGCCCCTTCTCCTCGCAGTGCTTCGGGGGGCCGGCGGCAGACTTTCCGGTCCTCAGGCTACTACCTATTAGGTAATCATCCTTTTGAGAAAATCAAGGGGCTGAAAAATTAACTTTATCACTGCCCCTAAAAGCTCATTCAAGCAGTTTCAACCAGGGCAAGGCTATTTACAGAATTGATCAAGACAGGGTGTTACCTCATTTTGGTCGAAGTCAAAGGTATCACCTGGGATAGAGAAAAGCAGCCGTAATATCTTTGGTCTGGCCGGCGGCCGGCTTGCCGGGCAATTTCAACAAGCGATCGTTCAGAGCCTGGCCGCCGGGCAGCAATTCGCCGCTGATGGTGCCCACCCTGGCGCTGGTCCAGGCCTGTTTGGGCACCCGATTCCCGTCCAGGTAGGCAAAGATCACGCCCCGGTCATTATTAAAGGCCTTATTGTTGATGGTGATCATGATTTTACGACCCGATTCGGTTTCTGGGCCGATCCTAACCTCGATCTCTTCCGGCGTCGGGTAAGGTATTCCGCTCACCTTGAAGGTTTGACCTTCTTCAACCGGTCCCAGGAGGCCCAGGCGGCAGTTATAGAAGGCGCTCAGCGGGTCGGTGATGGGGGCCTTGATGGCGGTCTCCCATTTGCGTACCATGGCGCCCGTGCTTTCCTTTAATTGCCACAACTCCAACCGGCTTTGGTCATAGTCGAAGCGGTATTCCTTCAAGGAGCGCTTGCCCCTTTTCAGAGACTCTTCGCGGTAAATTAAGGGCACGAGCTTTCCCTGCCGCCAGATCATTTCCGTCCGGTAGCTTTCCCGACGGTCTTTGCCGGACAATACTTTGAGCATTCCCAGGGGCTCCCCGGAGATCTCTGCCTGGTAGCGTCCATCCCCCAGGCTCTTCAGGGTCAGTTGAGCCCGGGCCACATCTTTCCACAGCAGGTACTCCACCCGGAAGTGCAAGTCCTCCAGCATCTGGGCTTTGGGCACCGAGGCCGGCGTCGGGGTCCAGGGCCAGGCCAGCAGCGCCAGGGTCGCGGCCAGGGCGAAGATGACCAGCCGCAAATTTCTTTGGGGCTGCTGCCTCATCAGGCGCCCGGTTTCAGCCGGCCGCGTCGTTATTGCCATAGAATCATATTCCTTGCGTTTGTTTCGCTTGAATGGAGAGAGATCCTGGGTAGGCCCGGAAGCCCATTTTCCATAACCTCAACCACCAAGTCGGCCTCAATCCTAGTCTTTCTCCGGATCATTGGGGGGCGGTGGGCTCCAAACCCCGGTGGCGAAACGGCTATGCCACCACTTCATGAGGTCCTCCGAACCCTCCGGTTCCGTCAACTCAAAGCGATAGTCTTCAATGAATTGGAGTAGCCGCTGGTAGGCAAGGTTAACCTGCTGCATGCGGTCGCGAAATTCCGCTTCCTCGGAAGCCGGGGCCCGGTCGGGATGCCAGCGCCGCGCCGCCCGGCGATAAGCGGACCGGATTTCTTTGCGGCTGGCCTTGGGAGCCAGGTCCAACAAGGCTCGGGCTTCTTCTAAGGTCATGGTTTCGCCCGCGGCAGGCGCCGATTTGATTATCTACCTCAATTCACCCAATTATAACCGGGTTTCTGCCGTAGGGCAAATCAGGTTATATTGCCTGGCAAATAAACGTCGGTGAAATCCTTAGGCGGCTTGTCTTTCCGGGGCAAGCGTGTTAAGTTAATAGATAATTTGGCCTGGATGTCTGGCGGCGGACCCCTGAAATTTGACTCAAGCAGTTAATCGGCAGCAAGGATCTTACATGACTCGCAAGAAACCAACCGGCATGAGTGCGGCAGAGTTGGACCGGACCCTGGAGCGCCTCACCGACGAGATCGTCGGGCAACATCGAAATCTGGACCAGACGATCCTGGTGGGCATTCGCACCGGCGGCGCCTTTCTGGCCCAGCGTCTGGCCGACAGGATCGGCCAGCGCACCGGCAAGCCGATGCGGGTCGGGGTTCTGGATATCACCCTCTACCGGGACGATTGGACCCAACTGAGTCACAAACCCCTGGTGGGCAAGACGGAACTACCCGGCTCCATTGACGACCAGGAGGTGGTGCTGGTGGATGACGTCCTGTTCACCGGCCGCACCATCCGGGCGGCTCTGGACGCCCTCATCGATTATGGCCGCCCTCGTCGGATCGAACTGGCGGTCCTCATTGACCGGGGCGGCCGGGAGTTGCCGATCCAGCCGGATTTCGTGGGCCAGACCGTCAAGCTTCCCCCGGGGCAGCGGGTCAACGTCTATTTTTCCGAGATGGGCCGGCTTGATGCGGTGGCCATCGAGGCGGGGCCGCCGGAAAGGCCGTAATTTAAGTTTCGAGTTTTGAGGTTTGAGTTTCGAGAAAAGGAGGTAAGGTGGGCACCGTGGCCTAACTGCTGTTCATTGGCACCATGCCTGTCAAAGGTTCATTAATGGCTGCGCCCAAGACCTCTAAAACCAAGCCCAAATCAGAATTGTCTCCCCTGCCGCCTGAGGCCGCCGCCGCCCTGCAAAGCCAGGTAGCGGCGTTGGCGGCGGCTTGTGAAGCCGGCGAGGATTTGGAGAGTCTCAAACGCCTGGTCACCCCCAATCCCCAAGATCCCCAGTGGGACCTGCACCTCATGGCGTCCCTGGGAAATATCCTCCACCCGCTGGTGCCGCCCCTCCTGGCGGCCCGGTTCGGAGGCTCTCCGGACAAGGCCCGGCGCAAGGCCTTGAAGCGGGTCCTGCATCTTCTCAAGACTCGGGGCGTGCCGGTGCCCGGAGATTTATTGGCCGGGGAGGAGCCCGCCTTCGCCCCGGTGCGCCCCCCGGCCGTCAAGAGCACGATCTCTCCCATTTTGGGCAACGGCGACGCCTACCTCGTCCTGGAAGGTCCCAAGGAAATCCTGAGAGGCAACTTGCTGGTGGCCATTGTTAACGATGCCGCCGGACTCCAGGAATGCCATCTGCTCAATCTGAAAAGCAGACAGCAGATGGAGTTCTGGGACCACTACCGGCAACATGGGCTGACGGAATGGTATCCGGTGCCCGGACCGTACGCGGTGCGCCTCCTGGAAGAAGCCTATCAGGCGAAAACCGCGGTTGCCGCAGCCAAGAGCACCTATGGGAGCCTCCGGGAAAAAATCTGGAAAAACTGGGGCCGCCCCGAGGCCGCCCCGGACCTGGAGCAAGTCCTGCCGGTCATCGAGTCCGACGAACGGCGCCGCCTTCTGGAGCACTCCCGCCAACTGGCCATGCAACCCCTGTTCCACACCTGGATGCCGGCCCTGGAGGAGCTGACCCCCTGGGTAGATAAGCTCCAGGAAATTAAGAAGAGCCCCCTGATTCTCTCGGAGCCGCAGAAGCAGGCGCGCGGCGATGCCGTGGTCGATGAGGCCACCCTGGTTCTTTACCCTCCCGAGGCCCGGCCCTTATGGCGCCGCCGGCTTCTGGCCATGTCTTATTGCCTGGACCTGGGGCAGCACCCGGAAGAGGCTAGGATGGCCCGGGCCGCGGCGGACGACCTCGGCGATCTCGAACGCAGCGCCGTGGCCGGCGAAAACCCCTTCTTAAAGAGTCTGGTGCAGGTAGCCCTGCGCCTGGCCTGGGATCAGACCCAGAAAAGCCAGGAGGCTCAAAACGCCTCCGGATTACTGACTTTGCCCGGCGCCCCGCACCTCACCCGGAGGTAGTCATGTTTAACACCTTGACGGTGCGCACCAGCAGCCGCACCGAATTTCTGGACCTGACCGGCCAAATTCAGGCAGCCGTGCGGGAGAGCGGCGTCCAGGAAGGTTTGTGCCATCTCTTCGTGCCCCACACCACCGCCGCGGTAACCATCAACGAAAACGCCGATCCGAGCGTCCGGGTCGACATTCTGATGGTTCTGAACCAGATTATTAGCGATAAGGAGGCTTACCGGCATCTGGAAGGAAATTCCCCGGCCCATATCAAGGCCTCCCTGATCGGCCCGCAGCTCACCCTGCTGGTCAGCGGCGGGCGCCTGGTGCTGGGAACCTGGCAGGGCATCTATTTCTGTGAATTCGACGGACCCCGTTCCCGGCGTCTTCACCTCAAGGTCGTGGCAGATTGATGGGACCGAGGAAGAAATTCTTTGCCGAAGTGCGGCTAAACGGCCACCAGTTGGCCGACCTCAAGCTGGGCCGGGCCACCCTGCGTGACCGCCAACTCCTGAAGGACTTCCTGGAATACGTTCACATTAAAAAGGGACTGCTGGAGCCCTACGACCCCCACTACCCACTGGTCGAGCCCCGGGAGTTGCTGCCATCCTTTGAAAAGAATTTTGCCGAATACAACTACCTCCCCAGTTTCAGTATGGTCGCCTTCAACCGGCCGCTGTCGTACCAGGAGGAGGTCTTCCAGTTCGACCTGATGCATCCGCTGGGCGATGACAAGCGCCGGGGCGGCCGGGAAAACCTGGAGAGAATCGCGCCGCACCTGGACCGGGAGCGCCGGGCCGTTTTCAAGGCGCGTTTTACCCCCCGCGATCTCACCGATCTGGCTTACTATGAGGAATTGATGGAATTCCTCAGCCGCATGGACCGGGCTCACGTCATCGCCCGGGACGCGCCTCAGGGTGATTTTCGTCTCCTGGGAGTTTATGCCTCTTTTCCATCGGATCTGGACACTGAACTCAAGTCATTCGGCCGCAAGCTGGGTAAATTCAAGGCCCTGGACAGCACCTCCTACGAGCGGGAAAGAGAGTTCGTCTACCAGTTTCTCATGGAGCTTTACGGCTTCCCCATCGCCGCCGAACGCCGCACCTCCGCGGCCTTGTTCGCCCGCAAGCTGAGCCACCTGAAGCAACCCTACCTTATCAAGGTTTTGGGAGCCTCGGACCGGACCATCACCAGCCTCAGCGGCCTGGAGCAGAAGCAATATCCCCTGGTGGAAAAGACCGCCCTCATTTCTTTGCCCCCGGGGCTGGCGGAGGCCAACCCCCAGCTTGGCAAACAGGGCTTTTATCTGGACCCGAAGCGCCGGGTGGTAATCTTCAAGGTCACCTACCAGCAGCACAAATACAACCGTTTCAATGTCCTGGAGGACCGGGCCCTGTCGGTGGTCAAACAGGAACTCATCCACCCGGTGAATGGCGGCCGGGAGCCCAGTCTTAACATCTTGAAGGACACCCACCGCAGCCTGAAAGAGTTGACCGACATCGTCCGGGGGGAACACAGCGGCTCTATTTCCTACCAACGCAGCGAACTCATCGTCTCCACCAAGACCCATGAAGACCGTCTCAAGTTCTTGTCAGCCTGGCTTGCTAAGAATATGCGCCGACTGGGCCGGTATGGCCAGGAGTCCTTCGAGGCTACCAAAAAGCTCCTGAACAGCTACCTGCTCAACCGGGAATACCGGGAGGCCTTTATCAAACATCCGGACCTGCACCAGGAGGTGCTGCATAAAGTGGCTTATCTCAGCCAGGCGCAGAGGCTGCAGGTTCTGGAAAAGCTGGTGCAGTGGGACGAGAAACGGCGGATGCCGGGGCCCGGCCAGCGCCTGGCTCAGGCCGTGGCCTTCCTGGAGGCTAATCAGGAGGAATTGACCTACTTCTATCCCGACCTGTTCGCCAAAGGCCTCAGCCTCTGGGAAGAGCTTTTGAACTACCCCTATTTCAAGAAACTGGCGGCCGGGCCGCTACCGCCGGAAAATTCCTTCCGGCGCCGGGTCTGGGGCACCTTGACGCGGGGGCAGCAGCTGATCGAGGAACTTAAAGAGCGGCACGGTCTGGTTGAGGACAAGGTGCTCCACGGCACCCCCTTTCCCCTGATTACCTCCAAACATCCCCGCCCGCCCTCCCCTGCCGGGTAAGGCTCCCCTGAGAAGAGTGGAAATCGGCCAGGTCCCCCAGGAAGAAGCTCCCAGCCCAGATAACTAAGATTATCGTTGCTTTTTTGGCCGGTTCATTAAACAATTAGCATAGGGGAAGTGCCCTGCCCTTCGTTTTGGAGGGATTAAACCACGGGAGGGTGACGGGGTTTTAACCCGCCGCAGAGACATGAAAAAAAACATCATTCCCTTTGCCAGGGCCCAGCGTTCCGTCAAGGAGGTGGTTGAGAAGTTCAACCAGGACCTGGATGACATTGAGGAGATCGTCATCATTGCCAAAGACCGGGACGGCGAGTGGATCTTCGCCAACTCGGAGCTGGAAAACGAACTGGAATGGATCGGCAGCCTTTATAAGTTCATCAACAAGGCCATCCTGGAAGACGGGGAGGATTTTTAGAGACGGTTTAGTTTTCGGTTAAGAATAAAAGCACAATATAGAAAGGCGGGAACCCGTCGCAGGTCGCCTTTTGTCGTGCATCAGTCTGATCCTGGGCCTGACGTCGCCTACTTTTTCTTGCCCTTCTTTTTGCCCTCCAGAGCCTCGACGCGCTTCTGCAAATCGTCGAGCTGCTTTTGCATCTGCTGGTGCATGGGGCAGCCCTGGCCCGGCTGCATGCAGCATTGGCCCATTTTCCCCTGCATCTGCTTCATCTGCTCCGGGCTCATCATGGGGCAAGTCCCACCCGGCCCGGGCTGGCATGGCTGGGGCGCTGCCTGTGGCTGCGCCGCCGATTTGGCTTCCGGTTGCGCCTGAGGCTGCGCTGGGGCCGCTGCCGCTTGCGGAGCCGCGGGCGGGGCCGGCGCCTGGGCGACGGCCAGGGTGGGAAGCAGCAATAGGGCGGCAATTATCAGAGAGGTAAAGATTCGTTTCATGAGGAACTCCTTAAAATGATTTTACCAGAGCATTCGGAGATGGGGCGCCGGGCGCACCCTGTGTTTCATGGCAGGCAGGGCCCACCCTACCTTAAAAATCCAGGGCGCCGCTTAAATCGGCGGCCACCGGTCCCAACAGGGTCAGGGCCCAGTCTTCCGGCCGCAGCAGTTCCCGGGCCAGTTCCTGAATCTCGGCCGGGGTGACCTTCAGCAAGCCGTTGACGATATCCTCCAAGGGGATGTAGTGCCCGAAGTTAATTTCATTCTTGGCCAGGCGCATCATCAGGTGGTCCACGTCTTCGGCCCCCAGGTAGATGGAGCCCCGCAGGTATTCCCGGGCCGCCTGAAGTTCTTCGTCCAGGACGGGTTCTTCTTTTAATTTCTTTAACTCCCGGGACACCGCGGCCAGCAAGGCCTCCAGGTTTTTGGGGCTGACGCCGGCGGAGACGCCCAAGAGGCCGGTGTCGCTGAAAAAGCTGAGAAATGAGTAGATGGAGTAGGCCAATCCCAGTTGCTCCCGGATCACCTGGAACAGGCGGGAACTCATGTTGCCTCCCAGGATCAACTGCAGCATGGTGGCGGTAAAGCGGCGGGCATCGCCGGCGGCCACGCCCCGGGCGCCGAGACAGACATAGACCTGCTCCAGGTCCCGGGCCAGGGGATAAATGCCGGGGTGATAGGACGCCGGCCGGCGCTCCCGGGCTGGTATGCCGTTGGTGAAATCCTGGAAATGCGTGGACACCAGATCCACCAGGTGCTGGTGGTCGACCCGGCCCACCGCGGCCACCACCGTCTCCTCCGGGCGATAGGTGGTCCGCCGGTAGGCCAGCAGTTCCTCCCGGCTCACCCCGGCAATGTGGTCGGCCTCCCCGAGGATGGGCCTGCCCAAGGGGTTGTCGCCCCAGAAATTGCGGCCGAAGGCCACCTGGACCTGGTCTTCGGGATTGTCATCCTGGGCGCAGATCTCCTCCAGGATAACCTGGCGCTCCTTCTCCAGGTCCTGGGGGGCGCAGACGGGATGGAGCACCATGTCGCCCAGCAGGTCCACCAGGCGCGGCAGGTGCTCCGAAAGCACCTTGCCGTGGAAGCAGGTCTGCTCCTTGCTGGTGAAGGCGTTGCAGACGCCCCCGATCTGGTCGATCTCCCGGGCGAGGTCGAAGGCGGTGCGCCTGGGGGTGCCTTTGAAGGCCAGGTGTTCCAGGAAATGGCTGAGCCCGTTCTCGTCCCGGGTCTCGTCCCTGGAGCCCACGTTGAGCCACACCCCCACGGCTACCGAATGGAAGTAGGGCAGTTCTTCGGAAACTACCCTGAGGCCGTTATCAAGAACGGTTTTTTGTTCCACGTCCGGGTCTTCTATCTCGATCCGATCTACTCGGCCTGCTATCCGGCTCCCGAGGCGTCATGCCTTCCGGCACCGGCAGCAGCGCCCGGCGGGAGAGACGGATCTTGCCCTGGCGGTCGACGTCCAGGACCTTGACATCCAACTTCGTCGCCTTCCTTCAGGATATCGGTGACGGTATTGCCACCCGCTCGTGGGCCAACTCCGAGATGTGCACCAGGCCGTCGGTGCCGGGGATGATCTCCACAAAGGCGCCGAAGTCCATGATCTTCTTGACGATGCCGTGGTAGACCTTGCCGATCTCAGCCTCCTCGATGATCTCATTGATCATGCGGATGGCTTCCTCCGCGGCCTTCTGATCCGACGAAGAGATGTGGATCTTGCCGTCGTCCTCGATGTCGATCTTGATGCCGGTGGCCGCCACGATACTCTTCACCATCTTGCCGCCGGGTCCGATGACTTCCCGGATCTTGTCGGGATTGATGGTGAGGACGATGATCTTGGGGGCATGCTCCTTGAGTTCCGGTGACGGCTCGGAGATAACCTTGGCCATCTCGCCCAGGATGTGCAGCCGGGCTTCCCGGGCCTGGGTCAGGGCCTGGCCCATGATCTCCCGGGTAAGGCCGGTCATCTTGATGTCCATCTGCAGGGCGGTGATGCCTTGGGCGGTGCCGGCCACCTTGAAGTCCATGTCGCCGATCTGGTCCTCATCGCCCAGGATGTCCGAGAGCACCGCCACCCGGTCACCTTCCTTGATAAGGCCCATGGCTACGCCGGCCACCGCGGACTTGATGGGCACGCCGGCGTCCATCAGGGCCATGGAGGCGCCGCAGATTGTGGCCATGGAGGAGGAGCCGTTGGAGGAGAGGATCTCCGAAACGATGCGGATGGTATAAGGAAACTCCTCCGCCGACGGCAGCACCTGGGAAATGGCCCGCTCCGCCAGGGCGCCGTGGCCGATTTCCCGGCGTCCCGGACCCCGAAGCGGCCGGGTTTCACCCACCGAGTAGGGCGGGAAGTTATAGTGCAGCATGAAAGACTTAAAGGTCTCGCCCACCAGGGTCTCGATCTTCTGCTCATCGGACGGGGTGCCCAGAGTGGCCACCGCCAGGGCCTGGGTCTCGCCCCGGGTGAAGACGGCGGAGCCGTGGGTGCGGCTCAGCATGCTGATTTCGCCGCTGATTTCCCGCACCTGGTTGAAGCTGCGGCCGTCGATGCGCCGCTGCTCGGCCAGCACCATGTGACGCACTGCCTTTTTCTGGGTCTCTTTGAAGAGATTGGCGACCGCCTTTTCCTGGCCGACGGCCTCTTCGCCTAGATCGGCCAGCACTTCCTGAAAAACCTGGGCCATTCTCTTATTGCGCGCCTTCTTTTCCGGCGTTTTCACCGCCTCCAGGATGCGGTCCTTGGCCAGGGCTTCGATTTTTTGCGGCAGTTCCCCGTAATCCGGCGCTTCCGGCGCCGGACGCTTGGGCACGCCGATCTCCTGGCGCATCTGGATGATCAGGTCCAGAATGGGCTTGAGCTGCTCCTGGGCGAAGAACAGGGCTTCCAGCACCTCGTCTTCCTGGATCATGGCGGCGCCGGCTTCCACCATCACCAGTCCCTGGGGCGCCCCGGCCACGATGAGGTTGAGGCTGCTCTCCTTCTGCTGGGAATTGGTGGGGTTGATCACCAGTTGACCGCCGATCTTACCCACCCGCACTGCGGCCACCGGGCCGTGGAAGGGGGCGTCGGAGATCTCCAGGGCGGCGGCGGCGCCGTTTAAGGCGACGATGTCCGGGTCGATCTCCATATCGCCGGACAGCACCGTGGCCATGATCTGGATTTCGTTCCTCAGCGCCTTGGGAAACAGCGGCCTCAAGGGCCGGTCGATGAACCGCGAGGTGAGGGTCTCCTTTTCACTGGGGCGGCCGATCTCCCGGCGGAAGAAGCCCCCGGGGACCCGGCCGGCAGCATAGGCCTTTTCCAGATAATCCACGGTCAAGGGCAAAAAGTCGATGCCCTCGCGCATATCGTCCGAGATGACTGCGGTGACTAATACCGCGTTCTCGCCGTATCTTACCAAAACGGAGCCACTGGCTTGCTGGGCCAGATGGCCCGTTTCGAAAGTGAGGTCACGGCCTCCAACTTCCACCTTAAATGTTTTCGACATATCAGTCAGATGAGCCTCCTATCTTCTCAGACCCAGTTGCTCGATCAGGGTCCGGTAACGTTCGATATCCTTATTCTTCAAGTAGTTCAGGAGGCGCCGGCGCTGGCCCACCAGCTTGATCAGACCTCGACGGGAGTGATGATCCTTGGCATGCGTCTTGAAGTGGTCCGTCAGGTAAGTGATCCTCTCGCTCAAAATGGCCACCTGCACTTCCGGAGAGCCAGTATCGGAATTGTGCAGCCGATAACGGTCAATAATCTCCTGCTTCTGTTCGGTAGTTAAGCCCACGACTTCCTCCTTTGTTGGTGTCAGCATTTAGCGGTCAGCGGTCAGCGAAAAAAATGCAGGATATTCTTTTGCTGCCCCTTCTTGCCCGGGCTGACTATTTTTGCGATCATTTTATTTTCGCCCGCCGCCAGGCGGACTGGCAGGGTTCAACTGCACTCCTTTCCTGGCAGCCGGCAGAACCAGCGCAAAGACCCGGACCGGGGCCAATACCACTCGCTCCTCCTGGCATCGGACTCGGGCCAGCGCCAGCAACTCGCCGGCGGCCAGGACCTGTACCAGTTCCTCCGGTTGAAAGCCCGCATCCGGCCAGGCCACCGCCTGACCCCGGCGCAATTTCCCGGCTGCTTCGGGTCCGACTCGCACCTGCCGCATTCCCGGCAGACAGGCGGTCAGGGGAATGATCGCGAGTGAGGCGCGCCTCCGGGGCGGCTTCTTCCAGGGCGGCCAGGCTCAAGGCGTCTTCAACCTTGAATGGTCCCACCTCCAGACGCCGCAAGGCCGTCAGATGCGCCCCGCAACCCAGGACCGCGCCCAAATCCGCGGCCAGGGTGCGGATGTAAGTCCCCTGGGAGCAGCGGACGGTAATGGTGACCCGGGGCAGGTCCACTTCCTCCACCTCCAGGCGGTAGATCGTCACCGGCCGGGGCGGCAGGTCCACCGTCTCACCCCGCCGGGCCAGTTTGTAGAGGCGCTCACCTTGATAGTGCAGGGCCGAATGCATGGGCGGCACCTGCTGGATCTCACCGACGAATCTCGCCGCAGCCTGGTAAACCTGCTCGGGCGCAGGCCACGTCTCCGTCCGGGACACCACCCGGCCGGTGAGGTCCTGGGTGTCGGTGGCCACTCCCAACCTAAGGGTCGCCCGGTAAGTCTTGGCCTCCGGCAGCAGATACGGCACCAGCTTGGTGGCCTCCCCCAGGCACAGGGGCAAAAGCCCGGTGGCGAAGGGGTCCAGGGTGCCCAGGTGGCCGATCTTGCGCTCCCCCAAGGCCCGGCGGACCCGGCGCACCACGTCGAAGGAACTGAGGCCCTCGGGCTTATCGATTAACAGGATGCCGGAGATCATTAATTATGGGCTCTCTGACGTCTCTGTGATAAAAGTCCTTCACGGCATCTGTCCGGCGGGCTCCTCGGCTCCGGCCACGATCTTTTGGGGTCTGGCCCCCGGGTTCAAGTTCCAGGCGCCAGAGGTCGGGCTTTACTGGAGTCGCGGCGGTCCAGCGCTCCTTGGGCCATCGCTCATAGACGATGGCCTTGCCGTGGTCCACAAAGGTGGGTTTACTGCCCAAGGCCACCGTGGTCTTCCGGCCCGAGGCCAGGTTAACCATGATAAATGAGCGTCCTCTTTCCCGGAGTCGGTGGCCGGAGAGTAACAGAGAATCTCCTTGCCGTCCGGGGTGAACTGCGGCCGCCAGTAAGGGGTGGCATCCCGGGAATTCTTGGGGAAGCGAAAAATCTTCTGGCCCTGAAGGTTGAGCACCTCGAAGCCACCGGAGACGTCGCTGCCGCTTTCCTGATAGGCGATGAGTTTGCCGTCGGGTGAAAAGGCCGGATTGCTATAAACATAACCGGTATCCAACAAGGTATTGGGATTACTGGTAATCCGCCGCACCGCGCCGCTCGCCAGGTTGGCCAGGCTCAGGGACATGGTGGCGAAGCTCAGCTCTGAGCCTCTCTCCTTTTTCACCTTCAAGTCGGACAGCCCCACAAAAAGCAGGCTCTTGCCGTCCGGGGAAAAGGTCGGGTGCTCCCCGCCCTGAATCTCCGGGTGGCGAAATTGCTGGATTATGCCACCCTGGCTGGGGATCAGGAAGATCTGCCCGAAGCCGGTTTCCTCCCCCACCCCGGAGTAAAAGGCCACCCATTTGCCATCCGGCGATACGGCCGGGCCCCGGTCCTTGTGGGAGTGCGTCAACTGCCGGGCGTTGGCGCCATCGCTGTCGGCGATCCAGATGTTGCCGCCCCGCACAAAGGCGAGCTTGGCCTGCTCCGCGGCCAGGGCTGGCGGACCCCCGGCGAGCAGGCAGAGGCCGGTGAAAAGGGCGATAATTTTGAGACGAGGTCCCATGATGCTCTCTAATAGTCCTACCTATCCGAATTTTCATCCGCCTTGGCCGACACCCCAGCCTGGCGCAGCAACTCTTCCAGCTTGGCCAGCCGATCCAGACCAGTATCCGGCAGGAAGATGATTTCCGGCAGCAAGCGAAACAGGTTCTCCCGGGCCACTTCCCGTTTGATAAAACCCATTGCCTTGTCCAGGGCCTGCTGCACCAGGGTGGTGTCGGCATTGGGATGGGTAACGTAATAGACCCGGGCCTGCTTCAGGTCCGGACTCATCTCCACCTGCGTCAGCGTGAGTTCCTGGAGCCGGGGATCGGCGCACTTGTGCAGCAGGATCAGGGCCAGGCGCTCCCGAAGCAGTTCCGCTACCCGAATGGACCGGCCGGTGGGTGGTCGCTGCCGCATCATGTTAAGTCGCCATTACCCATATCTTTCGTACCGAACCTGGTATTCGCCCTGGAATTGTGGCGAACATAAAGTTCGCCCCTACTCTTCCTTCAGGTAGCAGAGTTCCATCTGGGAGTCGATGATCTCCACTACGTATTGGTTTTCAATGAACTTCATGATCTGTTGCATACGGGCCTCAAGCAGTTGGGGGTCGTTGCCCACCAGGGCCACGCCGACCTGGGCCTTTTGCCACAGGTCGTTGTCCCCCACTTCGGCCATGGCCGCGTCGAATTTGTGCCGCGCCTTTTCGATGAGACTTTTGACCACCTTGCGCTTACCCTTCAACGAGTCGTTATCAGGGATGATCAAGGTGAGGCGAGCGGCGGCGACGATCATTTTAACCTCGGTAAAGCAAGAGGGTCAGCCCCCTACCCTACTCCTCTTTCTGGGCCCTGGTGCTCAGGGCTTCCAAGAGAGCCTTCACCTTCTCCTGGACGTAGGCTTCGATGATGTCACCGACTTTGAAGTCGTTGAACCGGTCGATGCCGATGCCGCATTCGTAGCCGGCCAGGACTTCCTTGACGTCCTCCTTGAAGCGTTTCAAGGAATTGACTTTGCCGCCGTCGGAGACCGTCTTGCTGCCCCGCAGCACCCGGGCCAGGGCGTTACGCTCGATTTTGCCGTCCTGCACCATGCAGCCGGCAATGGTGCCGGTCTTGGTGATGGTGAAGACCTGGCGCACTTCGGCCCGGCCCAAGACCTTCTCTTCGACGATGGGCTCCAGCAAGCCTTCCAGGGCGGCGTGGACGTCCTGTAACAGATTGTAGATGACGTCATAGTAGCGCACATCCACCTGTTCCTGTTCGGCCAGGGACTGGGCCTTGGGGTTGGCCCGGACATTGAAGCCGACCACGATGGCATCCGAGGCGGAGGCCAACATGATGTCGCTTTCGGTGATCTCTCCCATGCCGCTGTGGATCAGGCTGACCTTGATCTCCTTGGACCCCAGTTCGGACAGGGCCTTGGCCAGGGCTTCGATGGAGCCGTGCACGTCGGCCTTGAGCACCATCTTCAGTTCCTTGACCGCCCCGTCTTTGACCTGCTGGTAGAGCTTCTCCAGGGTCACCCGGCTGATGCGGGCCAGGGTGGCTTCCCGCAGTTTCTGCTGGCGCATCATGGCGATCTGTTTGGCCTTGCGCTCATCCTCCAGCACCATGAACTCGTCGCCGGCATCCGCAATGCCGTTGAAGCCCTGGACCTCCACCGGCATCCCCGGGGTCACCTCTTCCACCTTTTGGCCCCGGTCGTCGAACATGGCCCGCACCCGGCCGTATTGGGAGCCGCAGACAAAGTAGTCTCCCACCTTCAGGGTGCCTTGCAGCACCAGGACCGTGCCCACCGGGCCCCGGCCTTTATCCAGGCGGGACTCAATGATGTGGCCGGTGGCTGGCACGTCGGGTGAGGCGGACAGATCCAGGATTTCCGCTTGCAGCAGGATTTTTTCGAGCAGTTCCTGGATGCCGATGCCCTTCTTGGCGGAGACTTCGGCGAACAGGACGTCGCCGCCCCATTCCTCGGAGACCACGCCGTAGTTGCCCAGTTCCCGCTTGACTTTCTCCGGGCTGGCATTGGGTTTGTCGATCTTATTGACCGCCACCACCAGGGGAACGCCCGCGGCCTTGGCGTGGTTAATGGCCTCCACGGTCTGTTCCATGACGCCGTCGTCCGCAGCCACTACCAGGACTACCAGGTCGGTGACCTTGGCGCCCCGGGCCCGCATGGCGGTAAAGGCCTCGTGGCCCGGGGTGTCCAGGAAGACCACCTCGCCCTGGGTTCCAGGGAGCTGCACGTGATAGGCGCCGATGTGCTGGGTGATGCCGCCGGCTTCGCCCTCGGTGACCCGGGTCTGGCGGATGGCATCCAACAGGGAGGTCTTGCCGTGGTCCACGTGGCCCATAATAGTGACCACCGGCGGCCGGGGGATGGATACTCCCTCCTTCCGGGTCCCCAGGGACAGCAGTTCCTCTTCCTGCATGGAGGCATGCTCCACCTCGTAGCCGAACTCGCCGGCCACGATGACGGCGGAGTCGAAGTCGATGGGATAGTTGATGTTGGCCATCACCCCCATCTGCAGTAGCTGCTTGATGACTTCGCCGCTCTTGATGCCCATCCGCTTGGCCAGTTCGCCGACGGTGATGGATTCGCCCACCTTGATGCGTCGTTTGATGGCCTTGGGAACGGTGAGTTCGGACTTGGTGACCTTCTTGATGGCCTTTTTCATCCCCCGGCGCCGCGGCCCGCGACCTTCACCTTCGGCTACCCCATAGAGGTCGGCCCGTTCCCGAACTTCTCTCTTCTTCACCGGTTTAGACCGGACGGCCTCCGGAACTTCGGGACGTTTGGTGGGCTTCTTCTTGCCCTTGAGATCCTTCTTCTCTTCCACCGGACCGGGTTTGACTGCGCCGGCCTGCGGCCTGGCCGCTCCCGGCGACGGTTTAGCCGCCCCGGGCATAGGCCTGGCGGTCCCGGGCATAGGTCTGCCCGCCGCCGCCCGGGGTCTGGCCCCGGCCGCCGGCGCCTCATAGTGAGGCGGCGGGGAGGGAGGCGTAACTTCCACCGGGGGCAGGCTGATGATACGGGCCGGAATTTCCCTTTTTCTGGCCTTGCCGCGTTGGCGTTTCAAGGCGGTGCCGGAATCGGTCACCGGAGCCGCGGCCGGACTTTTGGGAGCCTCCGGGGGCGGCGCCGGCGCTGCGGCTACCGCACCTTTCGGCCCCTTCGGAGCTCTGGCCTTTTTCACCGGCGGCGGCGCAATTTCCGCCACGGCCGGCGGCGGAACTTCTTCCGGCGCCTTTTCTTTGTGGGGTAGGGCCACGACCCGAGCTGTATCCTTGGGCTTGGGCGGCTTGACCGCCGCCTCCATAGGAGGCTCAGGGGGCGGGGGTGCAGGTTCCTCCTCCGGCACCGGTTCCGGCGCGGCAACCTGCACCGGCGCCACTCGACGGCGACGCTTGACATTTTCTCCTACCCGCATTTCCTCCACCTGAGGCGCCGCCGTGCTGATGAACTGTCGCACCCGGTTCACCGTCGCCTCATCCAGAGAGCTGAGATAAGTGAAATGCTCTTGCAGGCCCAACTCGTCCTTAAGGCGCTGGATCAGCTCCTTGACGTCTAATTTTAATTCCTTGGCCAAATTGACAATTCTGGTCTTCGCCATATACCAACCCTACCCCCAAAACTAAAATGCGCCCGCGGCGCTTCAAGTCATATCCTAAGCGTCCTGGACCTCGTCCGTGACGGCTGCTTCGCCGGCCTCTTCCGCCGTCCCGCCCTGTACCATTTCTTGGGCCGAGGCAATGAGAGCCGCCGCTTTCTTCTCGCTCAGGCCGGTGGCCTGCAGCAATTCATCCATACTGGTTTCCGCCACTTCCCGAGCCGAGTTATAACCGCCCTCGTGCAACAGGTTGGCCGTAATTTCACCCACCCCGGGAATCCTTAGCAGAGAAAGATAACCTTCCTTCATTGACTTGGAGTACTTCGACTCACTCTTGACGTCGATCTTCCAGCCCACCAGGCGGGAGGCCAGACGCACATTCTGGCCGCGCTTACCGATGGCCAGGGACAACTGGTCGTCGGAGACAATGACCTCCATGCTCTGAGAGCCCTGGTTCAAAACAATACGGCTCACCTGGGCCGGGGACAGGGCGTTGGTGGCAAACTTGGCCGGGTCCGGATGCCAGGGGATGATGTCGATCTTCTCGCCCCGGAGTTCCTGGACGATGTTTTGCACCCGGGAGCCCCGCATGCCCACGCAGGCCCCCACCGGGTCCACGTCGGAATCCCGGGAGGCCACCGCGATCTTGGAGCGGCTCCCCGGTTCCCGGGCGCAGCCCAGCACCTGGACGATGCTTTCGGAAATCTCCGGAACCTCGGCCTCGAACAGGGCTACCAGGAATTGCGGATGGGTGCGGGACAGGATGACCTGGGGGCCCCGGGTCTGGCGCTTCACATCCAGGACGAAGGCCCGGATCCGTTCGCCCTTGTGGTAAATCTCCCGGGGCACTTGCTCCGACGGCGGCAACAGAGCCTCGGTGCGCCCCAGGTTGACGATGATCCCCTCAGGGTCCACCCGCTGGACGATGCCGTTAATGATCTCGCCCTTGCGGTCCTTGAAGTCTTCGAACACCAGGTCCCGCTCCGCATCCTTCATGCGCTGCATGATCACCTGTTTGGCCGACTGGGCCGCAATGCGGCCGAAGGCGGAGGCGTCCATCTTGATCCCCAGACTGTCCCCCACTTCGCATTCCGGGTCCAGTTTCTTGCCCTCTGCCAGGGAAATCTGCTGGCTGGGGTCTTCCACAGCTGCCACTACTTCCTTGTATTGAAAGACCTCGATCGCACCGGTGTCATCGTTATATTCCACCTCGATTTCCAACCGGGGGCCAAACTTCTTTTTGGCCGCAGAACGGATGGCGTCCTTGATGGCGCTGATCAGCAGCTCCTTGTCGATGCCTTTGTCGCGACTGACCTGATCGATGATCCGTCTCAATTCTATGTTCATGTGAGGTGCTAGCCCTCCTTGCCGCTATTTTTAATATCCAGATCCAGCCGGGCCTTGGCGATTTCCGCCAGGGGGATGTGGATCGCCGTCTCCCCTTCTTGCAGACAAACCGTTTCGTCCTCGAGCCCCTGGAGGATGCCCCGGTGCACCTGGCGCCCTTCCCAGGGAGTGCGGGTGGTGATCCGCACCAGCCGGCCGGCGTAACGCCGATAATCCTCCGGCTGCTTCAAGGGCCCGGGTCAGCCCCGGAGAAGAGACCTCCAGGGTATAGGATCCCGGAATCAAATCGTGGACCTCCAGGAGTTGCCCCACCACCCGGTTGATCCGGGTCAAGACCTCCAGGGTGACGCCGCCGGGTTGCTCCAGGAAAAGGCGCAGCGTGCCCCGGCCCCGCTTCGGCTGGGTATATTGCAGTTCCACCAGTTCCACGCCCTGGGCCTCCAGCAGCGGCTGAATCAGCTCCGTCACCCGGGCTATGGTTTCGCCTTTATCCGCCATGCGGAAAATCTTTCCTTTAAGACCGGCGCCTAAATATTTTTTGGTTGGCGGGGACCGCCGGTTTAGTGCCCTTCAACTCTCATTGCCGAACAAACATCCAGAAGATGCGCAGGCCTGCCAGCCCCAGGGCCACCGCCAGGCAGCGGACGATCCAGGGACCCTGGATGCGGTTGGACAGGTGCGCCCCCAGGGGCGCCCCCAGCATCACCCCAATAGCCAGGGACAGGGTCTGGCGGGCGGCATGGGTCAGGGTCCCGGTCCACAGGTGCACCAGGGTGCCGGTCAAGGCCATGATGGCCAGAATGAAATGCGACGTGGCCGTGGCGATGTGCACCGGAAAATTCAGCAAAAAAATGAGCGCCGGTACATGGATGATGCCGCCGCCAATGCCCAGGAAGCTGGAGGCATAACCCACCCCGAAGCTGAGGCCGATCCCCAAAACCGGATTGAAAGTATAATCGTGACATTGGCCGCTGGCCTCCACCAGATGGCGTTCCACCTCCAGGTCCGTCACCCATGGAGAAGGTGTCCACGGCCTCTCATTCTGGCCAACGCCGATGTTCGGGGCGGATCAACAAAAAAACCGCGCCGGCCAGCAAAACCCCGCCAAAGATGCCGTTGAACACGTGCCGGGACACCGCCCGGTGTTCAGGGCGCCGATGATGGCCCCGGGAATAGTGGCCGCGGCAAACATCAGGCCCGACTTGTAGTCGATGCGCCTCATCACGGCGTAGGCCTCGGAGCCCGACAGGGCGTTGAAAAAGACCACCGCCAGGGAGATGGCCGTCAGGTGCTCCGGCGGCATCTGCGGGTATAACAGCAGCAGCACCGGCATCAGGACAAAGCCGCCCCCGGCCCCGATCAGGGTGCCGAACAGCCCCACCCCGATCCCCAGGGCAATGAGGCCGAAGTATTCTGCATGGCTGAAGATCAGCATCTGCGTTTATCGTCGGCAATTCTGTTACTGACAACCTTTAGTCTGTTTCTGCAAAACTCAAACTTAAAACTCAAACCCGGCAGCCGCAGCCCTTGCGCCTCAATATTTCCACCTGCTCCGCCGGCGAATCCTTGTATTCGTCCTGCTGCGCCAACCCGGTGGCCTGCGCCGCGGGCAGCGGCGTGTTATGCCGATAACCCCGGCGGCCCATTTCGGCGACCAGGCCTTCATGCCGAAATACAGGGCCTGAAGCTTGCCCCGCCAGCGCAAGGTCTCCGGGTGCCGGGAGAAGCCCTGCTTATCCTGAGTCAGAATCACCCAGAGGGCGTGCAGCTCCCGATGTTCTCCCAACAGATGCTGGCGGCAGAGCCGCTCCGGTTCGAGATCCCAGATGCGCATTAATCTAACTTCTATTTATACATTTGTCTAATCCAATTAATTCGAAAATGCGAATCTATTTGTTAGTCTTTGTCATCGATAAATATTCTATTAATATTTTTCCAATAATCTCTCTATCTCAGATATAAATCAATCTAAATAACTTCGTCAAATTCTTATCCTTTATAAATCAAACTTATCCTTTATTTCAAATATTTGCAATAACTATTCGCTTAGTTCTTTTGTTTGAGGTAAAAGATATCTTTTCTAAATCTATTAATTTATCAATATACTTTCATTTCATTCCAAGCAATTTAATTTTCAAAATCAGTGATCTGAGCAATTATTGCGGTATCAAATGCATCTAATTAAGATCTCATTTTTCCAAATTTGTGGTCTTAAATTATTCATCTAATAAGTTCATTAACTTAAGAGAATTGCTATACTTTTGCAAAATATATATCTAATACTCTTAACCCGGTCATCTACCAACTATGAGCATCCAAGGTAATCGATTGATTTTCTAAAAGATCTTGATACTGGTATTTTTCGAATCTCGTTATATATAAAATAATTCTTAGTCAATATTAAATAATATTTATAACATCTTATGATAAATATCATACAATGACGATGCTCATTATAAAGAGATTAATTAATTTTATAAGATTACTGTTATTTGTCGTTTCCAATTGTTCAAGACCCAAATTTTTAGATATTTCATGAATGCTCACTTCAATAAAAATTACCTATCATAATTTTCCCCAAATAAAAAAAAGCGGGCACTTCGCCCACTTCCGGGAAAATCCAAGACAATGTTTAATCTCGGGGCGCCCAGAGCTCGATACTTATCTCCGCCCTCAAAGTCAACCGGCCATTCTGCCCCTTACAGCCGGCCACCTCGATGGGGGAAGCGGGTCTTCCTCGGCGGGCATCTTGCTTCAAGGTTTGCCATCTTACCCTAAAGCATCTTTTCGCCCCCAAGGCTGGAGCGGGCAACGGGATTCGAACCCGCGACACCAAGCTTGGGAAGCTTGTACTCTACCAGCTGAGCTATGCCCGCTCAACTGTAAAATGTATAAAATTTAAGCCTATAAGTCAAGGCCTATTTCCTGAAGATGTTGGTGGGGCGGGCCTCCGTGCCCGCCTTCCTGAAGCGGCGACGGCGAGACGCCCGCCCTACCAGATCTCAAGATGCAGCCGCCGCACAGGCCGTCGATGTCGCCGGCGTGGAAGACGCAAAAATCCCCGTCGCACTTGGTGCAGTGGTCGATGTAGGGCTCCAGGCAGGTGTCGCATTGCCGCTCGGCGGCGATCTGGTAAGCCCCCGGCTCCTGGGCCGCGCCAAAGCCGTGAGCCTCCTTAAGATGCCGGAGGATTTCCCGCCGGCTCTCTTCCAGGTCCCGGCACCAATGAGAGGTTTGGCCGCATTGGTTGCATTTGGCGCGATGTCTTAGCATTTTTCAAACTTGACTACTGCTGGGATGGCTCTGCCAGAACCTTCCGAGCCACGGCAATATCGGCGTGAATCTGGGCCGCCAGGGCCTCGATGGAGGGGAAGCGCCGCTCCTCCCGGAGGCGGGCGATAAAGTCCACTCCCAGGTCCTCGCCATACAGATCGCCGCTGAACTCCAGGAGATGCACTTCCAGGGTGAAGTCGCAATTGTCGAAGGTGGGGCAGGTGCCGATGTTGGCCGCCCCGGGCAGGATTTCCGCCCCCCGGCGAACCCGGACGGCGTAGATTCCCGAGGCGGGCAGCAATTCGTTCACCGGCCGGATATTGGCGGTGGGCACCCCCAGCAGTTTAGCCCCGCGGCCCTGGCCCCGGACCACCGTGCCCGCCACCCCATAGGGGCGCCCCAGGAGGCGGCCGGCTTCAGCCACCTTGCCCAGGCGCAACAGGGCCCGGATCAGGGAGCTGCTCACCACCGCGTCTTCGGCTGCCACGGCCCAGACCACCTGGACGGTGAAACCGCAGCCGGCTCCCATCTCTTGGAGGAGATCGACATTGCCCTCCCGGCCCCGGCCGAAACCGTAGTCGTGGCCGATCACCACTTCCCTGACCCTGAGGCGGTCACAGAAATAGCCGGTGACAAAATCTCGGGCCGGCAGGGCGGCAAATTCCCGGGTAAAAGGCAGCACCACCACCGCGTCCAGGCCGCAGCCGGCCAGGAGGTTCAGTTTCTGTTCGGGAGTGGTGAGGAGCGGCAGCTCTGTTTCCGGCCGCAAAAATTTCAGGGGGTGCGGGTCGAAGGTGACGGCCACCGCCTGCCCGCCCAATTCCCGGGCTCGTTGTACGACCCGGGCCAGGATAGCGCGATGGCCCAGATGGACCCCGTCAAAATTGCCGATGGTGATCACCGTCCGGGCGAAGGGCGACTTCCCCGGGGGCAGATCATAAAAGACCATCACCGGGAACACCTTTTTCCTGCGCTTCGGGTTAGTGTGCATAATATAATTGGCAAATAGTCGTTTGCAGGGGCCGGGCCTCTAAAGGCCCGCTAACTCAGCCCGGCCAGGGGGCCTTGACAAGAATAATGGCATATTATAATTTAAATGGATAAAAAATGCCAAACAGGTTGCTGGCATTCGGCCGAAGTGGCGGAACTGGTAGACGCGCTGGGTTCAGGGTCCAGTGGGGGTTTCCTCGTCGGGGTTCAAATCCCCGCTTCGGCACCATTTGATTAAATAAGGCGTAATCTCAAGGGGTTACGCCTTTTGTTTTGGCTGTTTGCACCGCTCAGTCCCCGGTATCGTCCCCGGTAATACTGGAATCATCTCTCTTCCCTCGATGGTTCCACCGGGGACGCCGGGGACCGCCAGTCCCCGGTAACTACTGATAGGGTCCGTCCCGGACGGGTCTTCGGGCCCCGCAGAGTCTTGTCCAGATCTTTCTTGCCTTCCCCCGGAATCCAGTGGCCGTAAATGTCCACCGTCATGCTGATGGAATGGTGGCCTAACTGCTTTTGGACATAGGCCGGGGAGTAGTGGTCCATCAAGAGCAGAGTGGCGTAAGTATGCCGGAGATCATGGGGGCTGCGGGTCCGCAATCTGGCGGCCATGCAAGCCCGCCGCACGGCCCCTTGCACCATGCGCTGGGTGATCCCCGGAAAGAGATAATGGGGCAGAACGCCTGCCGCCATACAATCTTTCCTCAGCTTCTTGATGTGCGTGTCCAGTTTGCCCACCAGGGTTTCATCCAGATCGATATGCCTCTTGCCGCTCTTCGGTGGTCCGAAACGGCCATGCCTGGTGGTTTCGGCTACATTGTATTGGCAGTTCCGGGAATCCAGATTCTCCCAACACATCGCCAGGGCTTCCCCCAAGCGCATACCAGACATGGCCATGACCTCCAGGATCAGGGGAAACGGCTCTGGCAGCTTGGCCCAGGCCGCTTCAAGAAACGCTCCCAGGTCTTCCCGGTTGAAGGGGTCTGGTTCGGTGAGATTGCGCTTGTTCTTTGGCGGCAGGATCTTCTTGAGCAGGCCATAGGCCGGATTAATCTCGGTGTAGCCCAAGTCGATGGCCTCAGAGAAGATGCCCGAGATCACTGCGTGGACCACTTCCACGGTGTTCGCCGACCTGATCTTCAACAAGTCCACCAGCAGCCGCTTAACCCTGGTCCGGTCAACCTGTTCCATGGGCAGATTATGGAGTGGCCGGAGAAAATCCCGGATGATACATTGATACCGCTCCTTGGTCCCAGGCTGCCAGCGTTGCTCATTGAGGGTATACCATTCCTCGATGAGGTTGCCGAAAGTTATTGCCGATGTCTGTTTCTCCGAGGTTAAGCCCAACTTGGCCGCCAGGAGTTCGGCGGCTTTAATGGCCGATTGCAGGTCTTCTTCGGTTTTACCAAACGATTTTTTCTTCCGCTCCGTTCCTCGCTTGAATATCACCGTCCAACTGCCATACTCGTTAAGGGTTACATAAAGCCCTTCCGAAATTTGATAAATGGGGCCGTGTTTGCCCTCCTTCTTTGAATAGTTCAACATGTCACCTCCTCCATGACCTGGTCCCAGATGGTGTCCAGGTTATTAGAGGTGCCGTTGCGGAATTGCTGCATCCACGCGTCAAACTCGCCCTTCTTCACCCGCAGGCAGCGGCCAACCCGATAATAAGGCATACCATAGGTCAGCCACTTTTTCAAAGTGTTCTTGCTTGCCGACGCATAGGTGACCAGGTCAGTCAAGGATAGATATTCCGGTTCGATCATATGAAAGAAAAATTCTCCTTGAACCCGAAGTTAATTCATCCGGCCTTACGGCGCCGGTGTGGCTTGCCGCTGTGCAAGCGGCAGCAAGTTTCTGACTTGGTTTAAGTCGGGAAGCCGCGTTTAGGGACTTTGCGTCCAGATACTGTTGCCTCTCACCGCCTGCCCGTCCTTATCACTGGCAGGCAGCGCTCTACTTCGTTTCGGCAAACGTCTTAAAATTGCGGCTATAGCCTCAGTGACTACCCCCCGAGAAAGAGGTTCCTTTTGAAATCCAAATTGTAGACTCCACCTCCTATCGTTCTGGACAAGAATTTTCGGTGTAGTCTGCAATGGATTGGATAATTTAACAGCCCCTAACTTCCAGGCTCTACCAGCGTGGATTGGTAATCTGAAGCTGGGTTGATGAATTGCCACCGCAGCTCAGCGGCATCCTTTATGGCCGGAACGTATTACCAAGATGGCGTTTTTCCTTGAGAACCAGTTTGGCTCCATCTTCAATGTCGAACCATACCTCCACATCCTCCGGTTTGATCTTCTTATTTGCCCGGGCCTTCGCCTTCATAAAGCTGAGCTTGTGCAGCCGCTTGTCCTGGTCATAATCCAGGGCTATTGCCAGCCTGGGCTTCTCCAAAGCAAAGGACTTACCCCGAGGCCATTTGGCTTCGGGGTCCTTCTGCAGGGCAATGAGGGCCACCCCACTCCTGAGCCGGTCGAAGATTTGCCGCAGAGGGCCGGCGATTTTATGGAAAGCGTCACTGATCTCCAGATAGTCGATGATGGTGATTCCGTCCGGGTCAATAAGGTCCAGGAGGATGTTTAGTGACCGACCCTCCAGGCAGTCACAGGAACATTCCCGAAAATCCACATGCCTGTCCCAGGTTTCAAGCGGAATCCCGTAGTGCAGCTGGAAGTCTTCCAGGCGGCCCTTTGAGTTCTTCCGGCCCCATTTCCGAAGAGAGATAGCGGATCTTGTGGTGGTTCCCCAGGTTCAGCCTCGTGAAGTTCAACATGAAGGAGGTCTTGCCGGCGTTGGGCGAGCCGCCGATCACCACCATATTCTTCGGGTAGACCCGAACGAACTCATCCAGGTCCAGGGGCCAGCTCACCTCAACGGGGTCGGTGGAGGCATTCAGGAAATCAATTCTGGGGGCGTCGGCTTCATCGGTAGGACGGCGGTAGGTCCCCCGCCTGTTCCCTTTGACGAGCCGCTTTTTGTCCACCTGCCGCCCCAAGATTTGAGAGACGTTCTGTCTTACGGTCCGGTCTTCGCTGTCAACGCCGGTCAACAACCCCAGGTTGGTGACGACATCTGTCAACGAGAACCAATCTGAGGTCTGGTCCACGAACCCTTTCACCAGGTCGGAAAGAGGTTGTTTGGACTCCTGCACCGCCTTAAGAGCCTCTTCCTTGAAGCCCGAGATAACAGTGAATGATTGAGGATCATTTGAGTTTTCAAGGTCTTGGAAAACTAAAACCTGAGTTGCCTCTTTCGAGCTGGGTAGCTGATACGGAACAGTGGTCTGTCAATTGCATTTACCCTCCAAGAGCAGATGCCGACATAGTGTCAACATCTGCGCTCCTTTATATAAGAATGTATTTTTAAGAAGGCGGAATGCCCATGGTCTCCCCCTCAACGGGGTAGACCATGGGTTCCCACCTTCAGGTTATTTCATAGAGGTCCACACGGGTGTGTGGGGGTATGCCCGCAAGCTCCTTCAGGCCGTTGGGCATCCGGGGTGACGACCGAGTCTCTGCTGTCCGTCGATTGAGCAGGCGGAACTATCAGGTCCTGGGTTTTTTAAACCACCACCACCATCAACCGTTTGAACCATGCCCCACTCTCCTATCCGTGCTCCCGGTCCGGTAACTACCTGAACCAAACGGCGTTGCTCACCTTCAACAGCCGTCTCAGATCGAAGGGCCTGACGGCCTACTACAACCTCGCTGGCCGCTGATAGCAACCGGGGTCCTTGTCTGCCCATCGAAGAGGGCCGCCACCCCAAACCGTCGATGGCCTTTTGGATAGTCCGGGCCAGGTAGGTGGGATGGTCTTGGGTCTTATCACGCAACAGCCCGCTCTCCTCGGAAGACCGCGTACATGCGGCCGGGATCACCGCTGGTGAGCCGGGCCAGACAGTTTAGCAGCGCCATGTCGGCCTCCGATGCGGAACGGTAAGCCCCGTCCTTCCGCAAGTCGCCTGCTCCCTCCAGGTCTCCGATGAAAAGGGACCGGTACAGCCGCGCCATGCTGGCCTGCCTTTAGCTGCTGGATGAGCTCCAGGTCTGCCGGGGTCATCTCTGCATGCGGCAACTCAAGTGCTTCTCCCCTGGTGACAGGCTTCTTCTGCCGGCCCGAAGTCTCCTCGACCCGGATCAACTCCAAAAGCCACTCTGGTACCGGGGCAATGGCAGTGGTGCGCCAGTCGTCTGACTGCCACCGGTAAGTCCCGCCGCTGAGGTGCCGCGATGGCGGTGCTACCACGTAGCCGCCATCCGCCTTGATGTCCAAGCCGGGGAAGTCCGGTAACCTTGCCCTTCAAGCTGGACCTGGCCGGGGCCGGGATATTGTAAGGTAAAAATGCCAGCCCCCGCCGCCAGTGGCGCAAACCAGGGTGTCTGGCAGCTCGCCGTAGAGGGATAGCAGCTTCTTCAGGGACTCGCTGCCGCCGTTCCGGGGGTCTACATCCAAAACCAAGAGGCCGGATTCCCGTCCGGTGCGGATACCGATGTTGGCCTGGGGCCACCTCTCCCACCAGCCACTGATAGTGGCCGTATCTGGGTGGCGCTGTAAAGGCCGCCTCTGGTGAAAGGGGTGCTTCCCAGGACGGTGACAATCAGGACCCAAATAGCAGCCACAGTCGCCCTCATTGGTTATCCAGGCCAGTACCAGCACGAGCCAATGCCGAGCATACTCAAGGGCAAGCCCCGCCAGGTCATTGCCAAGGTCGGGTAATTTTCCAATCCGTTGATTCAAAGTCATCCTCCTTGTCCGATTAAGAGTTTTTAGCCTTAACAGCCGGTCAGCATGCCCAACAGCTGCGGCATTTATGATCCGGGCCCATGTCCCAGATGCCTCATGGCCAATTAAAAATCACCTCCTCGATGGTCGCCCGGTACGGTGCACTGAAGCCGTACGGATAATGCTCCGAGTGTTCACTCGCCTGTCCCTGGCCCGCAGGCTTTCTTGCTCAGCAGACAGAACAGGCGCCAGAACCAGATTTTTTGGTTGCCCAGCGCAGATCCAGAATTATTCCTGGCGGTCGTGCCTGGTTTTTTCCTTGCATGATCTATCCTCCTATGTCTGAAAAGTTGTCAACCCAAGTGATTTGCACCATCGAAACCCCGGAGGCTTATCGGCTAAGGATCTATAATGATGATAAAATTAGCCCTGCCTCCTTCTTGGCAAAGATTCCTGGCCATTTTTCCCGCCGGCAAGAAATAGCACCGAGCCTAAAAAACTTCAGCTCTACGCCAGGCACAAAACTCCAAATCCTTTCTTGCCGGCATCAATCTTTGGGCTGGTATCCGCCCCTTATTTCATTCTTACATAGACTTCTATGTTGGCAAGCTGGGTGCCTGCCGCAGAGTTGGACCACCAGGGTCGTGGCCTTAATAGCTCGACATTCCTATGAGTTGCTTGTTTTTGAAGGTGCCGGTCTGGGCCAGGGAGCAGTTGTCTCTCTACCGGGCAATAATCTTGGAGGTCGACTCTGATGGGTTCAAGTTGCCATATATAAGGAATTATAGAAGGCATGGGCGGAGGTAAGCGTTAGCGACGGAGATATCGCAAGGCTGCCTTTTGCCGAGTCTAACTGCATATTCATCTACCTCTATCTTATTTATGTTGAAGGCCCCCGATGAACGGAATATGTCAATCGAGGGCCTTCATTGGTTTACTTCATCATGGCCAGGATCTGGCCGCCCACCGTCTGTAGCTTATAGCTGGAGCCGGCGGGCAAGCCATTGAACATGGCGCCCCGGGTGTAGGCATTGACGATGTGGAACATGGTGTTGCCCGGTTCCCAGATCCAGCCCCAATCCGCGGCTTCCACCTCCCGTTCCCCAAGTTGAAACTGCCGGTTGAAGGACTTCATGGTGGCCACGGGATCATCCACCCGGCTCTCCATGGAGATGCGGAACTGGTCCCGCTGCCGCAGCAGATGCTGGGAGACCTGGTTAAACACACCAGGGAAGTCATCCAGGATCCGCCGGGAAATGTGCCGGTAGGCGGTGGCGACCTGGGTCTTGGCGATCAGGCCGTTGGTGCAGACCAGCCGCAGATAAAAGGCGGCAATGCGCAGCGACGCCAGCCCCACCTCGGAGTTGGAGATGGAGATGCCCGGGGTGAGCCGGTCGCCGTCGATGGCAAAGGTCTTGGTGCTGTCCGGGATGCTCAAGGACATGAATTCACTGTCCAGGCAGCACTGCACCCGGGTCTCTGCTTTAATACCCAGACCATCCAGCCTTTCCAGGACCTCGAAGTTGTCCATGGGCCGGTATCTTGGGAGTGAAGATGGCCCGGACCTCGTCGCCGTCGAAGCGGAAGAACAGCTCCGGGTTACGCTCCCGGCTAATCCAGTAATTCAGGTTGTAGGCCTGGACCTCACCGGGGCATTTGCTGAGGTACTGGTGAGGGATGCCCAGCCGGGAGGCGATCAGGCTTTGAGCCGTGGGCCTCAAGGAGTGCGGCTCCCCGGCGATCCTGACCGTCTTTAAGATTGTCGAAGTTGATATCCGGGGTGGCGATGAGTTGGTCAGTGCAATTCCGGGACAGCTCATCGACCCGGTTCCAAACTTTCCCAAGGGTAGTCATGCCTTTCATAGTCTTTTCCTCCTAAGGATATTTGTTGATCTACAGCGCTCCCACCTTCAGCAAACCACTCCCGGCAGGCCGTCTTGTGGCCGCAGCCCTTGCATTTCCAGGAAGTGTCATTGGGAATGAAGACGCCCTTGGTGATGCCGTCCCAGACCGCCATGATCTTCTTCACCATCTTCCGTTCGTCCCAGTCGGCCCGGGTGGTGTAAAACTGTTCAAACTTGGGGACCTTGGTCTTGATCAGGCAGTCCAGCCGCAGCAGGATCTCCCGGTCGCCATAGCCATTGGCCCGGGCCGCCAGATGGTAGATGGTCATTTGCAGATTCTGGTTGACCTCATTCATGGAGTAGGCCTTGACTGGCCGTCTTGTGGTCCACGATGGTAATGACGCCGGCGGCGTCCTCCAGGACCAGGTCGTAGATGCCGATGAGGGGCACGGGCAGGCCCGCCATTTCAAAAGTGAAGGGCTGCTCTATTCCCAGGACGGCGCATTCTTCTTGGGGTAGTTGCTGCAGAAACGCCGCCAGCAGCGCTTTGCCTTCATCCCGGTAGGAGTGGTAGCTCTTGCCGGGCTTGTATTGAATGTCGTAGCGCCCATGGGCCTGAGCTATCCCAGTGATGGTCGAAGGCCTCTTCCAGGTGCTTCTGGGTGAGGCGGCCGCCGCCCTTGAGCTCCAGGTAGAAGTAAGCCAGCACTGCATGAATGGCCTTGCCCAGGACCAGGGAATCGGCGATCCGCTCCGGCTGGCGCTTGTCGATCCGGGCAAATTTATAGAGCAGACCGCATTCCAGGTAGTCGGCGATGCCTGATGCCGACAGGTGCGGCTGCTGCCTGAGTTCACTGATATCCATCAAGATCTCCTTTTTAAAAATGCGGGGGCAGGACAAGGACGCACTGGTCCCTATCCTGCCCCTCGGGTCAGGTGGTTAATTCCAGGTTGTCAGGATTGATTAAGCCGACTGCTGCAGGTGGCGGATCATTTGGGAAGCATCCGCGGTGGACAGCTCACTGAGAACGGTGCCGTAGGCCTCCAGGGCCAGCTTCTCCAGCTCCTCCAGGGACAGGCCCCGGCGCTTGCTCAGATTATGGATGGCCCGTTTCTGGGCCTCGGACGCCTTGGCCACGGGTTTCGTAACTGGAGCCGCGGCTGCCGCTGGGGCCGGCTTTGCCTCGGGTTTCGCTTTGTCGGCCTTGCCCTTCTTGGCAGGCTCGGTCTCGTGGTTTCGCTTTACCACTGAACGCTTCCCTCCTCGATGATTTCGTTTAAGTCGCCCAACTCCTCCAGGCAGGTCATGCCGATGTTGGTGAAGTCCCGTAAGGCCCGGGCCTTGGCCCTGGTGCTGGCCATGCGGAGCAGATGCTTGGCCACTTTGGCGTTGCAGTTGGTGGGGTTGGCGTCGCCCACGTCCACGAACAGCTCCCCCAGCTTGGATTCCGCCTGGGCCCGGACGATGGCCATGTGGCCGTTGTCGGTGCCGGGATATTGGAGAATCTCCACCTGCATCTTGGCCAGGCCCTTCTGGTGGGCCAGGTCCAGGAGCCCGGCGTAAAGCACGAAGTCCTTGCCCTCGATGTTCTTGATGAACCGCTCATCCAACTTGGGCTGGCGCCTCTTCAGGAAATCCTTCTTCTGGGCCGAGCCCTCCGGCAGGCAGTTCAGGATCGCCAGCAGGTGCTTGCACCGGAAGTCGGGATCGCTGCTGGTTCTTCTGGTAATCCAGGCAGGTGCAGAAGGTCTTCTCGTCCGTGAGCATGGCCTTGTAGGCCACCTTACCGTCGGAGCTCTCCACGAAATAGTGGCCCTCCTCCACCTGGATGACCCGCAACTGCTGGGCCTTACCGTTGCGCCGCTGCATTTCTTTGGCTGTCATGGTGCAATCCTCCTTTGATTAAAATGGCAGATCAACCGCTGGCTGCTCTGCCTCGCTGCCGCTTCGTTGGTTTTGATGAATTCCAGGGACTGGGCGATGAGCTGGAAGCCATTCCGCTTCTGCCCGTCTTCGCCTTCCCACTCCATCTGGTCCAGGGTGCCCATGACCGCCACCCTGGCGCCCCGGTGCAGGTACTGCTCCGCCACCTCGGCCAGGCGCTGGAAGCAGACCACCCTGATCCAGCCGGTCCGGGTCCGGGAGGCCCGGAAGGCCAGGCTGAAGCGTGGTTACGGGTTGGTCCTGGCTTTCCCCGTAGTACCTGGTCTCCGGGTCATGGCCCAGGTTGCCGCTGAGAACACATTGGTTGAGCATGGTGATTCCTCCTTTTAGTATTTTTAAATTTCACCTGTCCTAAAAAGCCCATCAGTTTGGCCGGCAAGGCGATGCAGTCCGGATTGACGCATAGGTCCTCAAAGGCTTTCATGGCAGCTCCTAAAAAAAATGCAAAAAAAATGCAGGTCAAAAATACTCACGCGTGAGTATTTACGCTTTTGGCGGTTCTTTACCAGATTGGAACTTAGATATGCAGGAGTAGCCCGATATAACCGGCTTTGTCTTGTGGAGGAACGTATTCCGTAACCTCAAACGGCAACGGTTCGATCTCACCGTCATCCTCACGGGCTGGTCGGGTTTGGTCAGACAGCTAGATTAAAAGTAAGGGATACTGAGCTTGGTCGATATGGTAGCCGGTTTGGTGCAGGGCGATAACTACAGCGGACTTACGCTGGGTTCCTCTTCAACAGCTGCTACTTGCCGCATCTCTTCCTTCAATTCCAGCAGTTCATCCGGAGTTAGGTCAGCCAAGTCCAGGCGGGTGCCCCAATAATCATGGTCATAGCCGTTCTTCCGGGCCAGCTTGATAATCTCTTCATCCATGCGCCGCTGGGTCATGGCTAACTCTTCGGCCAGGTCATCAAAGAAGACCATAGCTCGGCGGAGTTTCACCTTATCCAGCAGCCGCTGTCGCCACAGATAGTTAAGTCGCTTGAGACCCCGCCGTTCCTGGTCCACCAGGTCCGCCAGTTTGGCCTCCAGTTTGTTGGGCCAGGCCGGCTTCGGCTCCTCCCTGATCTCCGGCCAGTCACTCTCAGGCACTTCAAACCTGATTTAGCAAAGCCCGGAAGGCGTGGCGGATCAGATGCAAGCAGTGCTCCGAGAGCCAGACCTTTCCCGGGTGGGCCTGGAGCCAGCGCCGGCGGCACCAGAACAAGAAATTCCAGGCCGCATGCAGGATTTCCTTGGGATCTGCCGTAACCGCAGGGACGGAGTCATCATGAATGATGCCGTCTGCCGTCCATTTCAGAGTTTCGGAAGCGCCAGGTGGAACGGCCCTGCCTGTTTCGATGGACCACAATATCTGGTGCCTGATTATGCCGGCACCAGCCATAGACTTCCTTCAGGAAGCGCTCGACATGCCGCCAGCGCACTTCCCGGTTTAGGTTATCCAGTTGCTCCTCCGGGGTCAGGAGCCGCCCTTCCAGCCGCCCCACGGGCTCATCCCAGATCGACGCACCTGACAGCTGGTCCCAGAGATCAATCTCACCCAGTTCTTCGGTGGAGCAGCCCATTAACCGATTCCGGCCCAACTGATTCATTTCATAGAACAACTCGGCATTGAGCCGGGTGCAGGCCAGGTCATGGCGCCTCAGGGCGTGGTAACAGGATTCCGGGTGGGCCTCGGGGAAGATGCCGATGGGCAGATCGTCTGTTTCCTCTGCTGCATCATCTTCCTCACTCACGCCGCCCAAGTCCTGAGACTCATCGCTGTTCAAGACCACCACAAATGCCAGGTCCGGGCCCATTCGTTAATTTGTTGCGAAGCAGCTATCGCTTCCATGTGATCCTCCCTTACTCCAGGCCGCAGGCCAGGAACAGGATATAGGCCGCCCAGGCGGCCACGATAAACACCACGCTGCCCACCAGGGCCGTAGCCCCGAGCAGCAGCCATAGGCATAACTTTTCCATCAACAGTTCCATTTTCTTCTCCTCTGTAGAACTCCAGGACTTCTACTCGGACTACCGGCACCACGGTTGCCATGACAGCCTCCTCTTCTTTATTTACCTGCTCAAACAAGAGGCCGACCCATACTGGCGCCGGCCTCCATCTTTCAACAGTCCCAGACCCTACGGTCTTCAGCAGAGCCTGGGTTTGGTTAAGGGTTAAGGCCTTGGCAATCAAGACTTCGTTACGGGCCTTGGTCGCCCAGATAGCCGACAGCGAAAGAACACACTGACCAACATGGTGATCGCTCACCACACCGATCCCGGCGCCGACCATCGCCATCTGAATGGCAATGACCGTAATCGCCGCCTGCGGCATGGAGGAGATCACCCGCTTGGAGATCTCAAACCCGGGCTCCGTGGAGACCAGGTTCGAGATGAGGTCTCGACCGTCTTCGCCTGCTGAGCCACCCATTCCCAAGCCTTCATCAGCCTGCTCCTGTACCGTAAGCCAGGCCTTCACGGCCTGCTCTTTGGCATAGGACAAGGCGCCAACAATCCGCTCTTTCAAGCTCATCAGATCCTCCCAAGGATTTATGCATGGGCCCCTTCACAGAAGGAGTAGACCGGCTCCTGCCTTGGGTACTTTCGCTACCCGGCGCCGGCCATCCAAGATCAATTAAACTCATTACAGTCCAAGTCACATAGTAAAGGCCCACCAGGATCTGTCCGTCCCGATGGGCCTTCCTCCATCAACTGCCGTGGGGTTTACTTACTCGGCGGGCGTAGAAGCCACGGTCTGAATCTTAGCGATAAACGCATCGCTCAGTTTCTTGACCTGCGCCTTAGCCTCGGCCAATGCCTTCAGGATGGTCTCTTTCCCACCCAAGAAGTCATGGTGTAGTTGTAAACCAGGTTGAGACGGTAAGCCTTCGCCACCAACCAACGGTGAGCGGTCAGCACCACCTCACGAACCTTGGCCACCACTACCTCGGCCTTCGCCTGGATCTCCGCCCGATACTCCCGGACGTAGACCACACCCTGGATGACCTTTTTGAAGGGCCAGCCAGAATCGACATGATCTTGTTCAACAACTTGTTCACCTCCCTTTGTCTTAAGAATTAAGCCGCAACGATACCAGGACAGAGCCGGTATCCGTCATCAGAACGGCGGCCGTCAAATCACACTTAACCTACGTTACGCAGCCTCTAACCTTTTACGACCCCAATAACCTGCACCAGGGGCTATCAATCCCTCACAGAGGGAGCCCTGCTCCACAGGGGGGCCGGCGGAAGATCAGACAAGCTTCTCCCGCTCAGCTTCGACCGATTACCTCACGGACTTGGGCGGCTAACCTCCAGGGCCTGCAATGCCTGGAGGTCGGGCCGACTTGATTGCCCCCATAATGAAGGGGTGGGGGCTCGCAACGCGAAAGAGGGACCCATCGTCTGGGTCCCACCATCACTCCTGGAGCCCAAGCAGGATGTTTAGGTTTCTGAGGATAAGGGCTGTTACGGAGGGGTACTTGGGAAACGGTTTTGGGATTTTCGACCCTGCAAATTTTATTTCAGATTCTGCCCTATAAGGGCCGTCAAACGGGCCTAATTTGAGAGCTGATGGATGAAGGAAGGGAAAGTCATGGGTAGGAAGTTATCGTTCGAAATTTGGGCTGTAAACGATGCTGGGCTGCGTAAAAATTTTAAAGGGTTGCAATGGTCTTGGTGGGATCTGGGGGGGGCGCTGCCTTGGTGCACTACCTCAGCCCCCGGCTCCACCAGGAAATCGAACAGCATGGCCTGGGGCCTTATTGATCTGAGGATCATATCTTCAATTGGTTGCGACTTTAGGGAGGAGCGGCTATTGGCAAGCTGTACGCGCTCCCTGTTTCTAATTATTCTTTAAGCCTCATTTAAATACTGCCTGCTGTCCTTGCTCTAAAACGATGAGCAGAGCTGAGTGGCGGTAAATAAGAAATCATAATAGAGGAAATTTATTGATAAAGTTTTTGACATTCTCTTCAGTTCATGCAATATTGATACTCCCCAATGCAACTGATTGCGCTTTAAACCTTTACCAGAGGCGGGGATGGAGAGCCACCCCAACAGGACTTTCGTCCACAGGCAGTCGTCCCTGCTGTCGCTCCTATGCTTTGTCGTCTTCCTGCCTTATCTCCTCCAGCCGTCGGTCTATTATAGCCATCTGACCGCGGCGTTCCTGCCTGCCTTTCAGGGGGACCCCAGAGCCGGACCCCTGGCCATCGGGACCCATCCTGAAAAACCGCCTGGGCCTTACCACGACAGTAACTCGTGTCCCATCTGCCGGGCGTTTTCAAGCTTTCAGGATTATGGCTTCTTTACCTTGCCACAGCTTACGGACTGCGCCACCCAGGTTCGATTAGCTGTCCTTATCAGCCCCACCCCTATCATCGCCAACTCGGACTTTTTGGATTCGGGACCGCGGGCCCCGCCCATTTCCCTGTAACTCCCCAGTCAGCCAATCCCTCAGATTTCTCGGGTTTCTTCCCGGAGTTCCGCGGGGAGAGGCCGGTATTTCATTCAAGGATAGAGGTCCAAACCTTTTCAGACAGCCGGCCTAAGACGGGCTTAATCTATGCTTAAGGCCGCCAGCCAGGAGGCCTGCGGACGGGAGCCGGGCGGCTCTTGATAAAGGAACCCACCCCCAGGACAGGGGGGTCTTCAGAAAAGCAAAAAGGAGAAACAGATGACCATGAAAAAGAGAATTTGCTTGGCGCTCCTGGGAGTTATGTTGTGCACCGCAGCGTTATTAGGAACGGCCGGTCCTTTATGTGGTGATGACGGTTTCTACGTAATTGCGGCCAGCTCGGGCACCTTTAAAGGCAACTGGGACGGCGCCAAGACTTACAACGCCAAGGACATCGTGTTCTACCAAGGTTCGAGCTGGTTCAGCCTGGCCGGGAACAATCTGGACCATTTCCCTGATATCTCGCCCAACTATTGGACCCTGCTGGCCCAAAAGGGCGATACCGGGGCTACCGGAGCCACCGGATTGACCGGGGCCACCGGCCCCCGGGGACTGCAAGGAGTCCCGGGGGCTACCGGAGCCACCGGCCCACAGGGACTTAAAGGTGACACTGGAGCCACTGGACCCACCGGATTGACCGGAGCCACCGGTCCCCAGGGACCGCAAGGAGTAACGGAGCCACCGGTCCCCAGGGACCGCAAGGGATTCAGGGAGCCACCGGCGCCTCCCCATGGGGGCTCAGTGGACTCAGCACTTACTACACGCAGGGCTATGTGGGCATCGGCACGAACAACCCCGCTTACCCCTTGACAATTTCCAGCAACGCTAACCCCTCGTTGTATGTCAGCAGCAGTTTCGGAAGTGCAATTACTGGTATCAGCTCTGCTAGTGGAGCTGCAGGAATTGGCATTACCGCCGCCGGTGGTGCATCCGGAGTGTATGGTTATACTACGCGCTGATTATGGGAAAGGGGTGAATGGTGAGAACAATGCATCTTATGGTTATGGTGTGTTCGGAACCTGCCCAAGCCCGGGTGGATATGGAGTATATTCTCAAGGGAATTTTGCCGTGGCCCCCGGGCATACCAAAAATGCCATTGTCGCCACCTCCCAGGGCAACCGGAAGCTCTACTCCCAGGAGAGCCCGGAGGTTTGGTTTGAAGACTTCGGCGAAGGGCAGCTCGTAGGCGGCACGGCGCATATCGATCTGGACCCCCTTTTCCTCGAAACCGTCACCATTGACGACCAGCACCCCATGAAAGTCTTTGTGCAGCTCAACGATGACTGCAACGGGGTCTATGTCCAGAGGCAGGCCACCGGGTTTGAGGTCGTGGAATTGCGCGGCGGCGCCTCCAGGGCCCCTTTCACCTACCGGGTGGTGGCCAAGCGCCAGGGCTTTGAAAATACCCGGCTGGAGGCAGCCCCTAACCTCCCGAATCCCGCGGCTTTACAGGCGCCTTTAAAGGCGGCGCAGAAGTAAAACCCCGACCCAAAAGAAAGATTGCCGAAAGGAGTTAATTGCCCATGAAGATAAGAAAAATAGTTTGTATTGTTATGGCTATCGCCATGAGTATGCTTATGGGTACTGCGGTTTGGGGGGCCGTAGGAGGGGATATACTATGGGAAAAAACCATCAGTTATGCCCCGCAATACAACCAAGTATTTTCAGGAGGATCGATAGCTTCGCCAACCTCTTTCATTGTTACGGGGTACGCTAAAAATGCTGATGGTACCGGGGGGCAGCTCGCCTTCCTGAAGGCTTATGATGTGGCCACAGGGAATTTTAAATGGGGCGGGGATTTAACCCTTGGTACTACTAATTCGATCAACTCCTTGGGCCTTAATGGCAATATTTGCCTGGTGAGAAACTTTTCGATGACCCCTACTGGACAAGCGCCTCCAGCTCTGCCTTATTCCCTATTTAGGACTGTCATACAGGCCTACAATGCCGACACCGGGGCCCTTTTATGGGAAAACCCTGAGGATTATTTTGGTCCTTCGGGGTTTACTGTACCCAACACTCCGGTTTTCCAGAGCTTGCCAAATCGGTTTTTCGTAACCGGAAATTACGTGGACTATACTACCGGACAAGCGCAACAGTCTACTCTGATTGTGCGAGCCTACCAGGATAGAACCGTGGTCCTCGCAAAACTCCCTCTTATTGGACTGAGAGGGGTTAAATCAGGCCATCTGTTCTTCTCCTGGTCTGTGGTATTTTTCGTCGTGAAGGTCTTTTTTGCTTTGTGACCGCATTTGAAGGTTCCAAAACCATTTTTTATTGCGGTGGCCAAGGCTGCTGTATAATCTCGGATAAGGTGAAGTCGGATTAGAAGGGTTAAGCTGGGACTTGTGGAACTGCGGATAGACCATAAAAAATTTAACGGAGGAGGAAACATCATGAAGGTAAAATCCATTTCGGTCTTAATGATGGCGGCAGTAGCTTTCCTAATTATGGGGTTGAGCGTTTCCCCGCTTCAAGCCTCCCAATATCTGGGGGAGATTCGTTGGACGGGCACGAACAGCGAGGGCGAAACTATTACCGCAAAGGCCGCCATCAGCCGAATCAACGGTCCCTATTATGAAGCCCAGGGGCAGGCAACCACGAATTCGGGTGAGACGGATATTCTTGTCGGAGGCGGACTATTGGTAGGAACCCAATTGCAACTCACGGCGAACGTAACGGAGACTACTAGTGGGGCTTTAAAAGCCGTCAGTATAATGCGAGTAACCATTAATCAAACCACCTTTAACGCCACTTTTTGGCAGATCAACAGCTGGTATGACGGCGCTAACTTCGGGGCAAATTATGTTACTGGGACGCTGACCTGCACCAGTAACCCCTTCCCCCTGGTCCCCAATAGCCAGGCGGCAACATCGTTAATGTTGCTTAATTAAAGAAAATGCTGGTTACTTAGTGTTGATGGTCAGATAGGGCAGAGGTAACGCCGCCGGCCAGCGGCGCGTTACCGAATTTTCTGCCTTATTATGATCAAAGTAAATGTTTCCCCCGTCGATACAAGCAATGCCAGCTAACTGCTATGACCAGAAACTTATCAAGCTGTTGAAATATCAAGCTATCCACTTCATGAACTAAACGCTTCGCGTGGTGGTAAGCCGGCCGACTCCATGGTTTTAATCCAGCCTTAGACCGTAGTCCTTCCGGAAGCAAAACCCCACCTTTTTTCTCGTATCCCCGCATAGTTGCGTGTAGTTTTCTCCCATAGTGCGTTTAATCCAACCAGGAGGAAGACTATGGGAAAGCTACACGATCAGATGAAAGAGGATTTGCTCCTCAAGGCCTACAGCCCTCACACCATAAGGAACTACCTGCGCTGCGCCCGCCATTTCGCCCGGCACTACATGAGGTCTCCGGAGGAAATGGGGGAGCAGGAGGTGCGCGGTTTTCTTCTCCACCTGGTCCGGGACCGGCAAGCCTCCCCGGCCACGCTGGACATGTACGTCAACGCCCTCAAGTTCCTCTACAACATCACCCTCAAACAACCCGAGGTCGTCAAGGGGATTTCTCATCCCAAACGACCGAACACCCTGCCGGTCATTCTCAGCCCGGAAGAAGTTCTCCGGATCTTTGCAGCCATCCGGTCGGTGAAGCACAAGGCCATCATCGCCACGGCTTATGCTGCCGGTCTCAGGATCTCCGAGGTCTGCGGACTGCGCATCGCCGATATTGACAGCCAGAGGAGGCGCATCCATGTCCGTTCCGGGAAAGGCAAGAAGGATCGTTATGTCATGCTGGGAGAGAGCCTCCTGGACCTGTTGCGCCAGTACTACCAGAAAGTACGGCCCAAAGGAGAATATCTGTTCCCGGGATATAACCCCCAACGCCCCCTCTGCACTACGGCAGTAAGCCAGGTGTTGCGGAAGGTCGTCCGCCAGACGGGTTTGAGCAAGCGGGTCTCCATGCACACCTTGCGGCACTGCTTTGCCACCCACCTGCTGGAGGCCGGCACGGACATCCGCATCCTGCAGGTCCTCCTGGGCCACAGCTCCATCCGCACCACCCTGCGTTACACTCACATCACCGACCGGCTGGTCCAGAAACTGGTGAGCCCCCTGGATATGATCCAGCCCGCCTCGTAAGGGGGCGGCGCATGTCCAGACCAGCCCTGGAGGTGGCCCAGATCTTTCGCCACCATGGCCCGGACTACCGGAAAAACCAGCGTCTCAGCCCGGCACAGCATCAGGCCATGCGGGATATCGAACGCTGCCGCACCGCCCGTTTGGGCGGCCACGTGGACATCTGCAGCCAGGGCTGCGGCTACCTGGCCATCTCCTATAACTCCTGCCGCAACCGACACTGTCCCAAGTGCCAGAGCCTCCAGCAGGCCAAGTGGCTGGCCGAGCGCTTGGAGCGGCTTCTGCCCACCCACTACTTCCACCTGGTGGTCACCCTGCCCCACGAACTCAACCCGCTGGCCTTCTACAACCCGGAGACTCATCCTCAATCTCCTCTTTGCCAGCGTCTCCCGCGCTCTTCTGCAGTTTGCCCGGGACTATGAGCGCCTTAAGGCCCAGATCGGCTTTACCGCGGTACTGCACACCTGGGATCAGGAGCTCAACTTTCATCCCCATCTGCACCTGGTGGTAACGGGGGGCGGGCTCAGTGACGATGGCAAGAGATGGATCGCCGGCCGCAACAGCTTCCTGCTCCCGGTCCGGGCGCTCTCGAAGATCATCCGGGGTAAGTTTCTCGAGGCCCTGGAGAAGGCCTGCCGTGAGGGCAGACTGCGGGGCCAGGTGCCCGGTCTTGCAGACCCGGTGCAGTTCCGGCGCTTAACCCGGAAACTCAGCCGGAAAAAGTGGGTGGTCTATGCCAAAGGGTCTTTCGGGGGCTCCCAGAAGGCCTATTATTACCTCAGCCGCTACACTCACCGGGTGGCCATCGCCAACCACCGCCTGGTGAGCCTGGCTGAGGGCAAGGTCTCCTTCCAGGCCCGAGACAATAGCCGGCCCGGGCACAAAAGGCTGGTGACCCTCACCGCCCCGGAGTTTATCCGCCGCTTCCTGTTACACGTTCTGCCGCCCCGGTTCGTCAAAATCCGTCACTTCGGCCTCATGGCCCCCGGCAACGCCAAAACCAAACTGGAGCAGGCCCGGGCCCTCCTCAGTCTTCAGAGCTCCGGGAGCCCTGAGGAACCCAAAAACCAAGAGCTTGACCCCCCAAGCGAGGCCAAAACCTGGCAGGAAATGCTGCGGGCCCTCACCGGCGTGGATCTCACCATCTGTCCGAACTGCGGCCAGGGCCGGCTGATCCGCTGCCGGCTACTCGGCAGTGAAGCACCCTGGCGCCGGCGCCGTCTGGGATTCCTCATGAACTACTGCTTGACCCGTTTAAGCCTTATTAGCCTTGCCCAGAGTGCCTTGCAGAGCATGAGAGGGACACGTTCGCCCCAAATCCATCCCCGGCCCTATCCGCGCCTGCCCCTTACTCTCGGGGCTCATCTCCTGGGCTCAAAATATCTCTCACGCCACGGCCTGTTCAGGCCCAGGGCCTTCAAACCATCCGTCATGCAACCCCAAACACCTTGTATTGAATCCCCATAGCCAAAAACCGTACTGATTCCTCCAAACCCAGGTTTAGTTCATGATGACGATTATGAGAATGCGCTCCGCGATTCTCACAATCGCCTATTTCATATCTCAACTTCCGAGTTTTTAACCCTCAACCTATTCCGCAGATACGTATAGCGCTTTCTCGTCTTGTCATTCCCGATCCCTATGGCCAAGGCCCTTTTGGAACCCACCATGACCACCAATTTCTTTCCCCTGGTAACCGCCGTATAAATCAGATTGCGCTGCAGGAGCACATAATGTTGGGTCAGGATAGGGATAACCACGGCCGGGTATTCGGAGCCCTGGGATTTGTGGATGGAGATGGCGTAGGCCAGGACAACCTCATCCAAGTCGGGGTAATCATAAGGCACTTTTTTGCCATCAAAGTCGATGGTCACCTCCTGGGCCTCAAGGTTAATCCTGACGATCCTGCCGAGATCACCGTTGAAGACTTCCTTCTCATAATCATTCTGAACCTGCATGACCTTGTCGTTGATCCGAAAATTTTTACCACCTCGGGATAGACTGTCTGGTCCAGGGTTAAGGGCATTTTGAAGTTCCAGATTGAGGTTTCCCGCTCCCACCATCCCTTTGTGCATGGGAGTGAGCACCTGGATGTCGTCGATGGGATCAAACCCAAACCGCTTTGGAATACGTTCCTTGACCAGCTCCAAAATAATGCCGAGGACTTTCTCCGGTTCTTCCTGCTCAATGAAATAAAAATCTGCCAGTTTATGGCCGGAAGGTTTGAATGCAGGCATCAGACCCTGGTTAATCTTGTGGGCATTGACGATGATCAAGCTCTCCTTGGCTTGGCGGAAGATCTCATTTAATTCCATGACCGGCACTGCCCCGGAGGCAATGATGTCATGGAGTACATTTCCGGCACCAACCGAGGGCAGCTGATTGACATCACCCACCAGGATAAAGGTAGCCCTGGGTGGAATGGCTTTCAGGAGGTGGTGCATCAGGATAGTGTCGATCATGGAGGCTTCATCTACAATCAGCAGATCACACCTCAAAGGGGTCTGATCGTTTTTCTGGAAGCCTCCTTTCTGGATACTGTATTCCAGCAAGCGGTGGATGGTCTTGGCCTCGTAACCGGTAGCCTCGCTCATCCGTTTCGCTGCTCTGCCCGTAGGAGCAGCCAGCAATAATTTAACCCCACTTTTAACAAAGATTTTCAGAATGGCATTGACAATGGTCGTTTTCCCGGTGCCAGGCCCGCCGGTAATGACCAAGACTTTATCCGTAACCGCCCGCCTTACTGCGTCTATCTGTTTGGGTGCCAAGGCGATATCCAACTGTTTTTGCACCCATTTGAGTGCCTTGTCAGGGTCGAAAGGCCTTATGGACTTCGGGGCGTTAACCAAGACCTTCATCCGGGCGGCGATATTGGTTTCGCTTAAATGGAATTTCGCCAGGTAAACCGCCAGGTAATCAGCCTTAGATTCCTTCTCCTGAAGGTCATCGATGACTATCTTTTTCTCTGCATTTAAAGAGGTTAAAGCCCTTGACAGGATCTCCTGGTCAACCTCCAAGATCTCCTGGCACTTATTTACGAGAGGTTGGAAAGGATAATAGACATGGCCTTCATCGGCAAGTTGATGGAGGACATAGAGGATGCCTGCTTCCGCCCGGAGTTCCGAGTCTTTGGCAAACCCCAACTTTTCGGCAATTCGGTCAGCGGTGAGGAAGCCGATGCCAAAAATATCCGTGGCCAGGCGGTAAGGATTCTCTTGAACCACCTCGATGGACTCGTTGCCGTAAGTCTTGAAAATCTTGGTGGCATAAGCGGAACTGACCCCATGGGACTGGAGGAAGATCATTACCTGGCGGATTTCCTTCTGATCGGCCCAGGCTTTTTTGATCATCTCAATCCGTTTTCTGCCAATGCCATCTATTTCAGTGAGCTTTTCAACCTCCTGTTCTATGATGTCGAGGGTCTCTTTCTCGAATTTTTTGACGATCCGCTTGGCCATGACAGGACCGATTCCCTTGATAAGCCCGGACCCCAGATATTTTTCAATGCCAGCCACTGAGGCCGGCACCAGGGACTTGTAATGGACTACTTTGAATTGCTCACCGAATTTTGGATGATTACCCCATTCCCCCTGCATCTTTAAAATTTCTCCAGGCATTGGGGCCATCAAAGTTTCCCACCACAGTCACCAGATCCCGGCAGCCATACACCTTGACCTTGGCGATGGTATAGCCGGTTTCGTCATTGGTAT